>JAVBLI010000051.1:0-24434 GCA_031553595.1 Thermoguttaceae bacterium
CCGCTTCCGCCACCTCAGCCTTCGCCTTCTCCTCCGGCGTCAGTTGCACCGTCACCGTGATCGGCACCACCACATCCCCCGCCGACTGCGGCGCGGGTTCCTCCTGCGCGACAGCAAAACACGCCACGCCACCTAAAATCAGACCAAAAATCAACACTGCCCACGTTTTCGCGTGCGTTTTTCTCATGATATCCTCCTGTTGAGCAAAAAAGATGGTTGGAGTCAAAAAGGCGATTCGAAAATCAAAACTCCACTTGCCATTTAGACGCCGTCGGCCGAGAAAAGTTTCCGGGAAATCCGGAAAAGTCGAATTTCAGTCTTTCGCGCAGTGATTCGTTTAACAACGGAAATCAAACGGGGGAGACATTCACAAGAACAGCAGCCGGGAATGGAGCGGAATGGAATGACCGGATCGAAGTGGGAAAACACTTGGTGGTACTTATCCGGTCATTCCGCTTCGCTGCATTCCCGGCTGCTGTTCTTGTCCAAAACTACTCCGAAAATGCGCTAGCACAAAGTCTCCTAACCAACGCTCCCATTAGCTGTTTTTTTTGATGTTCCGTCGTACTTTCATTTCATGGGGTGGGCGGCTGTGTTGGAGTAGGCGATGTAATTTAATATCGGTTCGTTCAGGTGCTCCACACAGTGGAAATTTTTGGTTCAGTGTGTCCGGCGAAATATCACACAGCGTGGCAACCAGCAGCACCAGCGTTTCGGACTGGTGCGTGTTTAGGTTGTCGCAGACGAACACCCATGCGTCGGCCGGAGCCGTCGCGATAATCCGCCGGATATTCTCCGCGAAATCTGCTTCCGTTCGCGTTTCCTGAAGCAGCGGCGAAAGGATTTCGCCCGTCGCGACGTTCAAATTTTCAAACAGACAGGTCGTGTCGTGACGGAGGCAATTGAACTCGCGCCGTTCGACCCTCCCTGGACGCATCGGCTTCATTGGGGCCGCACGCTGAAGCGCCTGGATGCTCGTCTTTTCGTCGAGCGAAACCGTGTGAACGTCGAGACGCTCGTTTTCCGCCGCGTCGAGATACGTCTGGCAAACTTTTTTGACACCCCGCTCAAATTTTATACTGTCCCGCCGAAACTGGGCGCGTGAATAGGGGATAAAACCGGGGGGTGGTGGGGGCGTTGCGGATATGTTAAAATTCGAAAAAAGGAGAAAAACATGTCCCGGAAGCGGAAGATTTATGCGGCTGCGTTCAAGGCGAAGGCGGCGTTGTTCGAGCAGATCGGTCGGCTGAAGATGGAGGTCGACTGGTTGAAAAAAAGCTGCCCAGTGCGAGTGAAAAGCGGCGTGAGCTGGTCGATGCAAACGATGAGGATTTTATGATCCGCCGACAGTGCGAGCTGTTGAATTTGCCGCGTTCGACGTTTTCTTATTTGCCTCAAGTCGTGTCGAAGAAGAAACTTGCGCTGATGATCAAGATTGATCACTGGCACATGGAACACCCGACGCTGGGCTGTCGGAAGATCGCGGCGCTGCTCGGAATCGACAAGGATCACGCGAATCGGCTGATGAAAAAAATGGGAATTTTGGCGATTTATCCGAAGCGGAAAACGACGCGGATATGTCAAAAACACGTCACGTATCCGTACCTGCTTTGCGATTTGGAGATCGAAAAACCGAATCACGGTTGGGCGACCGACATTACGTATCTCCCGATGGCACAAGGGTTTATGGCGGCAAGGTGCCGCTGCCGCGCCGTGCTACCGCACGAGTGGAAAATCCGCGTCGCGTTGCCGACACCTGTTTTTTTGCATGTCATTATATTGCAACAATTTACGCTTGATAACGTGACACGTGCCATGTCGTTCGAGCGACAGCCCGCAGTGGCCGCGGCACCTTGCGGCTCGAAATCGAACTGCGATTTGCCCGACTTGTGATGCAGTGGAATGAACAGCTTTTTGCTCTGCTTTTCCTGTAACTCCACCACCATCCTCCGCACCTGATCCCGCAGACGTTCGAAAATCCGCTTTGCCATGTATCGCTGTTTCTTCGGTAGGTGTTTCTCTTCCGCCAAAAACTCCCGGATCGCCGACACAAATTTCTCATACTTCGGCGACGTCTGTGCACTGCGGTAAAACTCCGACGGCTGCCCATGCTCCGCCATCTTCTTCACCGTGCGAAAATTCAATCCAAACCGGCGACACGCCTCGCGCCGTGAGATTCCCTCCACGAAAATCGTCTGCCGCACCTCCGTCCAGCGTTTCTTATTCTTGACCCTGGTTGGGATCGTCCTGATTCCGGGTAAAATATTCGAAAAACTCGCGTTTTCTTCCCATTCTACCATCGAAACCATTCCAATCAAGTCAACCTCTCTCACTTCCCCCTTTCTTTTTTCCTTGCGCTGCACTTTTGCTGACCACGCGCTGCACTTCTCAGCCGCCGGTTACATTTGATTTAACACGCCCAATGGGTTACTTCTCCTCGCGGGCCTTTTTTCGGGCCAGGATGATGTCCTCGGCCAGGTAAGACGGCAGCGGCTTGTAACGCGAAAATTGCAGCAGGAACGTGCCCTGTCCCTGCGTCATGCTGCGCAGCGCCGTCGCGTAGCCGAACGTCTCGGCCAGCGGCACTTCACCCTCGATACGGGTGAGGTCGCTCTTGGTGTCGGTGCTGACGATAACGCCGCGGCGCTGGGAAAAGTCGCCAACCACGGGGCCCTGGAAATTCGGTGGCGTTTCGATCGTGATCTTCATCACCGGCTCAAGCAGGCACGGCTCGGTCTTTTTGAAGTACTCCCGCATCGAGCCCTGGGCGCAGATCTGGAACGCCATGTCGGAACTATCGACTTCGTGGTACGAGCCGTCCGTGACGAGGTAATGCAGGTTCACCACGGGGAAGCCGGCGACGGGGCCTTTTTCCAGCGATCGCCGCAGGCCTTTTTCGATGGCCGGGATGTATTGGCGGGGGATTTTGCCGCCGACGATTTTTTCCTCGAACAGGAATGACTCGTCCACGCCCTCCTCGGGCAGGGGCTTCATCTCGCCGATGATGTGGGCGTACTGGCCGGAGCCGCCGGACTGCTTGCGGTGACGGTAGTCGAACGAAATCGCTTTCGTCGGCGCCTCGCGGTAGTTGACCTGCGGCGGGCTGACGTCGACGTCCACTTTATACTCCCGCCGCATCCGCTCGATGTACACTTCCAGGTGCAGCTCGCCCATGCCGGAAATGACGGTCTCGGACGTTTCGTTGTCGGACGTGACCACCAGCGTCGGGTCTTCGCGGCGAAACCGCGCCAGCGCCTTACCCAGCTTGTCGGCGTCTTCATGTTTCTTCGCCGCCACGGCCACGCGAATCACCGGATCCGGGACGTACATGCTTTGAAGCGTGCAGTACGGGTACTGCGCACAGTACGTGTCGCCGCTGGCACACTCCACGCCCATCACCGCGACGATCTCGCCGGGGCCCGCAAAATCAATTTCCTCCCGCTGGTCGGCATGCATTCGCACGATGCGCCCGAATCGCTCTTTTTTGCCCGTTCGCTGATTGATGTAGGTCTCGCCCTTTTTGAAGCAGCCCTGATAAATCCGCATGAACACCAGCGCGCCGAAGGGGTCTTCGACGATTTTGAAGGCCATGGCCACCGTCGGCTCGTTCACTTCCGGCTTGAGCGGGAATTCGCGGTGCGGCGGCTCGAATTCCAGTGCCGTGGGATGCAGCTCGGCCGGGGAGGGCAGGAAGTCGACCACGGCGTCCAAAAGCAGCTGCACTCCCTTTTTGCGGAAAGCCGTGCCGAGATAAACGGGCGTCAGCAGGCCCTCGGACACCGCGTCTTTCATGACGCGATGAATCAGCTCCTCGGACACCACAGGCGAATCACCCAGGAGCGTTTCGAGGATTTCGTCGCTGAACATCGAGAGCGCCTCGAGCATCTCCTCTCGGGCGGCCTCCGCTTCCGCCTGCATCGCGGCGGGGATGGCTTCGCGGCGGAGCTTCTCGCCGTTGTCGCCGTCGAAATAAATCGCCTCCATCTTCACCAGGTCGATGACGCCCTCGAAGTGCTGCTCCTTGCCGATCGGATACTGCATCAGCGCGGGCGTGCAGCCGAGTTTCTCCTTGAGTTGCTTCACCACCTCGAATGGATTCGCGCCAGTGCGATCCATTTTATTGATGAAGGCCAGGCGGGGGATTTTGTAGCGGCGCATCTGGCGGTCGATGGTCAGCGATTGGGCCTGCACGCCGCCCACGGCACACAGCACCAGCACCGCGCCGTCCAGAACCCGCAGGCTCCGCTCGACTTCGACCGTGAAGTCGACGTGCCCGGGCGTGTCGATGAGGTTGATCTGCTGGCCTTGCCAGTGAACCGTCGTGGCGGCGCTTTGGATGGTGATGCCACGTTCGCGCTCGAGATCCATGTGGTCCATGGTCGCGCCGGTGGCGGTGGCGACGTCCCCCATGCGGTGAATCCGCCCGGCATAATACAAAATCCGCTCACTGAGCGTGGTCTTGCCAGAGTCGATGTGGGCGGCGATGCCGATATTTCTGATTTTGGATATGTTTTCGTTCATTCGTTCACTTGGAAAAGGGGGAAAGAAGCGGAATCGCAGGGCACACTCCCGCTTTGCATACAATTTTCACATGGGGAATTATTATACCCGAAAGCCTCCCCGGCGTAAAGGAGTATGCATGGAATCCGGGCGAAAAAGCGTCGTCCGGGCAAAGAAAAAGGCGGAGAGAAGCCCCTCCGCCACGCCGCCATGATAAATTTTGAAAAACGCGAACACCGCCGTCCGCATGCGAAATTCCACCTTTATTCCCCGATTCTGGGCATGATGGCTTCTCGGGTAACGTCCATCGCCGCCCCCGTCACGGCACCCTCAGCCGCCGCTTTCACCGCCTCCTCGTCCGCCTTCCGCTGGCGCTCCTGCGTCTGCTTCCGCTTCAGCGCCTCGATCGGGTCGTTCTGGGCATCCGCCTCGTCCGGCGTGTAACCGCCTTGCGAGGAACGCAAAAAGTCGGACTGCTTGATGCGCTCCAGCATCACCGCATCCTCCTGGGATTCCTGCTTCTTCTCGGGCCTCTTTTTCTGGAATGTCGGCGCCTCCATCTGCTGGATCATCTCCTGACGTATCCTCATGACCTCTTCCTCGTTTTCCTCCTCCATGCGCTGGTCGCTGTTGCGTAGAAAAAATCCCAGCCAGGGAGAGAAAAACCGCGGCGTCAGCTCCACCACCGAGCCGTCCCGCTGACGCATAGTCTGCGGCTTACGCATCAGCTTCTGGGCCGCCTGGGGCTCCACCTCGAAAGACACCGTCCCACTGCATTTTCCACATGCCAGCCCGCCTAAATGCGTGTAATCGGGGGTTGCCTTGGCCGGGAAATCGGGGTCGTAATCGAAATCCCGCGGACTCGACCACGGCACGCTCTGCGCGTCGGACGCCTCGAAAACCACCACGGTTTCGCTGGGCAAGTCCGTCACCTCGTCCTCCTTCACCGACCGCGTCCCCGGAAAAACCGAGTCCTCATGGCGAACCGTCAGGAAATTCGTCAGGCCCTCCTTCACCTTATGCTCACTGGCGGGGGAAAGATAAAACGGCGGCATCTTTTCCACCAGCCGGCCGTTATGCTCCCCATCCCACTTCTTCTGAAGGTCGAACTCCTTATGAAGCGCGTCCAGCTTATACTTTTTCTTCGTCGCGTCATCAAAAAACGGCAGAACCAGTACCCGCCAACTGACCGTCGGCTCGCCGAGCACGTTCCGCGCGTATGCGGGCGGATACTCTCCGTGAAATTCGCGATAATTCAGGATTGCCACCAAAATGACATTCGTCGCCTCCAGCGAAACGTCCACGCTGACGACCTTTTTATGGCGAGGATAATAGTAAATGCTCCCCGCCACCACGGCTGCCAGCAACAGAAGAATAAAGAAACGCCGCATCATCCGCTGCATGCCCAGCGAGTACTCGTGACGCACCGCCTTCACCGTTTCTTTTTTCAGGAGAATCTTCTTCGCGGCTTCTGAATTTTCAAGCATATTTTTTTGATTCGGTTTTGATTTTTACTTATATTCCCTGCATGTTCATGAAAAAAGTCAGGAAATTTGAAGCGGCTCTGGCGTCGGCCGCGGTCATTCCATCTTTTCCAGATGGCGGGTGATTTTCTGCCCGAATTCCGGCTCCGCCAGCGGAATGGCCTGCTTATAATAACTGCGAGCCAGACGCCGGTCACCATTCTTTTCGGCATTTTTCCCTTTTTCCACAAGCTCCCGGGCCTCCTGAAACTGCAGGGACTGCTCGGCTGCCCGCATTTTCCGCATTTCCGCCACACTCAGCGTCGGCGTCTCCGCCGTCATGGGATTCGTCCCGCGGTTTACCGACTTTTTCACCGCTTCCGCACCGGCAGCATCCGCATTCACCGCCAAGATGTTTTCCGCCGTTTTCCGCTTCGGGGCACTGCCCACCGCCGCGCGATAAAGGTCCCCGGACGAAACGTTCATCCCATCGGCCTCCGCCGCCCGCACCCGCTCCAGCGCCTCACGCACCGTCTGGTTCCCGCGCGGCGACGGAACATTCATATAGTTCGTATAATACGGCCCGGGCATCGGTGGCCCCGCGCCATACCACCCCCCCACCACCGGCGTGACGCCGATGACGAAAGGCATGGTCGTCACAGCCCCGATATACCCCTGCTCGCCATTCATCGTGGTCAGCGACGCCGCCGTGGAACCGGCATACCGCTCCGTACTCTGGCCCGCCCAGGCGTTAAAATACCCCTGCACCCCACGGCGGTTAAACGTGGTGCCCGTCTGAACCCCGGCCGCAGGATTATAATTGCCGAATTGCGGCGTACTGGCCGCCCCGCCGTAATTAAAGTACCAGTTTTTGCCGGACAGACCCCACTGCGTGCCGATGCTCTCCCCGTAACTGTCGCCCACACGATGCTGCGTGGTCGTGTTTGTCATTTGCTGCGCCGCCGCGGACGTCAGCATGAGAAGCACCACCAGAACGGCCGGCAAGGAAAAAATGCCCGCCTTAAGGATAAATCGCGTTTTCATCGGACACCTCTCATTCTGTTTTAGTCATTTTTTATCAGAAAAAACCAGGATCATCCGCCTTTCGCATAACCCTGCCTGCCTTCCAGGGCGTCACGCAAAATGTCTTTGTTCACAAATTCCAGCACACTGCCGGAAGTCACGCCGCGCGCCAGCCGAGTCACCTTCACAGGCATGTCCTCCAGCAGACTGCAAATATAAAACGCCGTGGCATCCCCCTCCATATTCGGATTGGTTGCCATAATAACTTCCTTAATTTCCCCAGCTTCAAGCCGTTTTTCCAGTGCGGAAATCGTTAAATCGTCCGGCCCCATCTTATCCGTGGGTGAAAGCCGACCCAGCAGGACATGATAAAGCCCGTGATACACCCCCGTCTGCTCTAGCGCCACGATATCCCGTGGCTGCTCCACCACACACAGCGAGCTGCGATCCCGCTGCGGATCACGGCAGATGTCGCATAATTCACCCACAGCAAGATTAAAGCACGTTTTACAGTAGCGGATATTCGTTTTCACATTCCGAATGGCATCCGCCAAGCCAAGAATGTCGTCCTTTTTCGCGATTAAAACGTGGTACGCAAAACGCTCGGCAGTTTTCTTTCCCACACCAGGGAGTTTCGAAAACCGTTCCGTCAAATCTTTCACAGATTCCGTTAAATCCGCCATGCGAAAACCTTAAAATGAAGTAGGAAATACAATTTTTACAGCCAGGGAAGCACACACACTGAAATTGCGGGAAAAATCACTTACTGCCGCCCAGCAGGCCGTCCAGACCGGGAATCCCGGCGTCTTTCGCCATCATGGAAATTTTTTGGATGAAAAGCGAGCGTGTTTCCTTGGCCATTTTCTCAAAAGCCGCCTCCAGCAGGGTTTCCAATTCTTCTTTACTTTCCGCTGCGCATAAATCATCCGAGACGCTCACCTGCGCATTTTCACCCAGTCCGTTCGCAGTTATTTTTACGTACTTCATCCCGGAAAGTTCATCACCTTCCCCCACACTGACCGCGAGTTCCGCCTGCGCGAGCTCCTCCATCAGCGCTTTCAAACGAGTTTCCATATTCATAGCAAGACTCAGTAAGCTGCCGATATTCCCCAGACCACCAAACATTTTTTACTCCTTATAATATTATGTGCGCGTGTCGCGCGGTTTATGTTTATCAGAAATTAATTCTCGGCATCCGGCGGTATATTTTCCGCACGCACCACGGTACCGCCGAAAAACGTCTCCAGCGCGGTAACCAGAGGGTGATCCACCGGCGTGTGAATGATATTTTCTGCGAAATTCTCTTTTGCTGGCGGCGGAATCTCCGGATTCTCGGCCACGGCAAAAATAATTTTCACCGAAAAACCCAGCTGTGCTGAAATATCTTTCTGCAACTGCTGAAAACTTTCGCTCATTTTCAAAAAATTCACCGCGAAATTTTGCGTAAACGGGTAACTGACGGTAACCGTCCCCGCCGCTGTGTCCGCATGAATCGCCTCAAATTCCCCTAAATCGCTGAAATACCGCCCACCCAGACGCCTTAACCCATCCTGATAAACCACTGCAGGGGAGTCCGTTTTTGCATTTTTGGGACTGTAATCATCCCGCAGCACGGCCATTACATCATCCGGCGGTAAGTCCTCTTCCCTGGCCTCCTTTACGTGAGCTTTTGGGAGCCCGGCGGGGGCTGAGAGCCGGGCTTCATGTCCGCTATTTTCGTTTTTTTTTACCGCGTCTTCCTGATTTAACGCATCTGCCCGCTTTTCGGACGGCTCCGCATCAGTCTGCTTCACTTCCTGGGAGAAACTCCGCGTGGGCACGTAAGGCGATTCGGTTATTTTTCGCTCTGGAACTTCCCGTATGGAATTTTCATTTTGTGTATTTTTGCCACTTTCTTTAGTTTCAGTTAAAACAGGTCGCGTTGCCTGAGGAGGCGTCACCATCTGGGAGGCGGTTTTCGCCTGCGGCGCCGCCTCCTGAAACTGCACTAAAATCTCCGAGAGATGATCTAGGTCTTTTAACGCGCAAATTCGCACCAGGGCCATCTCCACCAGCAGCCGGGCCTGTGTGCTGAGCTTCAGACGGCCCAGCGTCTGATCCGAAATCTGCATAGCCGCCAGAATGGTCTCCATTCCCAGCGCCGCGGCATACTCCCGCACCCGCTTTTCACTCTCGCCGGACGCAAAAAGCAGACTTTCCGGCCCACACCCACACAACAGCGCCATGGCGTCCCGCAAATATCCGAAAAGCTGCTCAAGAATCAGTCCCGGGTCACTGCCGTGCTGCACCAGGGCGTCCACCTGCGAGAGCACACCAGCGGTGTTTCGCGCGACGATATTTCCCAGCATGTCCAGCAGCACATCCTCCCCAGCCGTGCCTAGCATCTGGTGCACGTCCTGCACAGTAATTGTTCCCGCCGCGAATGACAAAAGCTGCTCCAGAAGCGACTGCCCGTCACGCATGGAGCCAGCCGCCCGTCGCGCCAGGAGCATAATCGCCTCTGGCTCCGCCGTAAGTCCTTCCGCCGTCACGATTTCCATCAGGCGCGTCGCGATTTCCGGCGTATTAATCCCCGCGAAATCAAAACGCTGGCACCGCGAAAGAATCGTAATCGGAATTTTCCCGGGTTCCGTGGTACAAAAAATGAACTTCACGTGTTCCGGCGGCTCCTCGAGCGTTTTTAACAGCGCGTTAAACGCTTCCCGCGTGAGCATGTGAACTTCGTCGATGATGTAAATTTTGAATCGTGCACGAGTCGGGCGAACGTTCACATTTTGCCGCAGGGCCCGAATTTCGTCGATTCCGCGGTTACTGGCGCCGTCAATTTCCAGTACGTCGATATCCTCGCCGACGCTGATTCCCTGGCAGATTTCGCACACGTTACACGGCGTGGGTGTGGGGCCGTGCACACAATTCAGGGATTTTGCGAAAATCCGCGCCGAGGAGGTTTTTCCCACTCCGCGGGCGCCGGTGAAGAGGTAAGCGTGGCCGATCCGGTGGTTCTGGATGGCGCTGGAAAGCGCCCTGGCCACGTGCTCCTGCCCCACGAGGTCGGTGAAAACTTGGGGGCGGTAGCGCCGCGCGACCACCTGATATTCCTGTTTTTCGGGAGTGGGTGCAGACATTCCGCGTTCCTTTTATGGGAAAATTACTCTATTATTATCTATTTTACATTTTACCGCATTTTCTTGTCGAATGCAAGCACGGAGGCGGAGGCGAAACTTGATTTTTTCGCGTAAAGGTGGTATGATGAGAAGCTGTAAGCTACAAGCCATAAGCTATAGGCTCATCAATTGTAGTGTGCTTCCCCCATACGTGGCAGAGTGATTGCGCAGCGGAAATCGTAAGCTTAAAGCTTGCGGCTTATAGCTTGCAGCCTGCCGCCATCAGAAAATTTTCACAAAAAAATAGAACATCCCATCCCACATATGACACTCCCTTCCCTTCCCGACCTGAATTTCGTGGACGCGACGGTCGAAAAAATCGGCCGGGACGAAGATAAAATCATTCCGATTCTCCAGGCGATTCAGTCGCATTACCGTTATCTGCCCGCGGAAGCGCTGCGGCGTGTGTGCCGTGTTTCACGCATTTCGCCGTCCGCGATTACGGGTGTGGCCACGTTTTACAGCCAGTTCCGCCACCGCCCCAGCGGCGAGCACACCATCTGCGTCTGCCACGGCACGGCGTGCCACGTGAAAGGGGCCGGGATGGTGCAGGACGCCATTCTTTATCAGCTCGGCATCAAGCACGGCCAGGACACGGACGCGGACGGAAAGTTCACCGTGGAGAAAGTCGCGTGCCTGGGCTGTTGCACGCTGGCGCCAGTGGTGCAGATTTCGTCGCTGACGTACGGGCATCTGACGCCGACCACGGTGCCGGAGATGCTGGACGATTTCCGGAAGCAGCTTTCGGCGGGGAATCTTGGCGGGGATGCGCGGGGGGAGAAAACGCTCCCACAGGTGGAGTTCCCGGAGTCGGCCATGCGTGGCGAAGTGTATGTCGGGCTGGGGTCATGCTGCCAGGCGCAGGGGAGCATGAAGGTGCGGGAGGCGGTGTTTCAGGCGGTTTCCGATTATAAATTGCCCGTGCGGATTAAGCGCGTGGGGTGTGTGGGGATGTGTCATCAGGCGCCGCTGCTGGAAATAGTGGAGACACCGGCGGGCGGAAATCACGTTCCGGAAACGCCTGAAAAAAAGCATCTTTACACGCAGGTTACGCCGCAGAGCGTCGAGCGGATCATCACGTCTCATTTTCCGCCAGCGGGGTTCTGGCAGCGGATGGCACTGAAGGCGGACGCGTTTTTAGACCGGTTTTTTACGGATGAATTCACGCCCACGGGAGCGCGGGTGGATGCGGCGGGCACGGAATTTCCGGAATGGCGAGAACGTCTGGCGGATGGTAATGCCGCAGAAAATCCTGCCGAAAAAACACCCCAAAAGCCGATTTTTAATCCGCAGGAGGAGAAAATCTGCGAGTTTCTTGGGCCGCAGAAACACGTGGCCACGGAATTTTGCGGGGCGCTGGATCCGCTGGACATGCGGGAATACCGGAATCACGCGGGGTTTCTCGGGCTGGAAAAGACGCGGGAAATGACAGCGGCGGAAGTGATTCAGACGCTGACGGACTCCGGCTTGCGCGGGCGTGGCGGCGGCGGCTTTCCCACGGGCGTGAAGTGGTCTCGCGTGGCTGCCGAAAATCCGGCGGACGGCGTGAAGTACATCGTCTGTAACGGGGATGAAGGTGACCCCGGGGCGTTCATGGACCGCATGCTGCTGGAGTCTTTTCCGTACCGGATTTTGGAGGGAATGCTGATCGCGGCGCGGGCCGTGGGGGCGAAAAAGGCGTTTTTGTATATCCGCGCGGAGTACCCGCTGGCGCTGGCGCGGGTGCGGCATGCGATTAAAAATTGTGAGGCGGAGGGCCTGCTGGACGGCGTGGAATTCGAGATTAAAGAAGGCGCCGGGGCGTTCGTGTGTGGCGAAGAAACGGCGCTGCTGGAGTCCATGGAGGGCCGGCGGGGGATGCCGCGGATGCGTCCACCGTTCCCGGCCCAGAAAGGCCTCTGGGGGGCGCCGACGCTCGTGAATAACGTGGAAACCTTCGCCATGATCCCATGGATTTTCCGCCAGGGCGCGGCCGCGTTTTCCTCGCTGGGAACAGCGCGCAGTAAAGGCACGAAAGTTTTCGCGCTGGCCGGGAAAGTCGCGCGCGGCGGGCTGATCGAAGTGCCCATGGGCATCACGCTGCGGCAGATCGTGGAAGAAATCGGCGGCGGCGTGGCCGGCGGGCGGGCCCTGAAAGCCGTGCAGGTCGGCGGCCCCTCCGGCGGCTGCATTCCCGCCGCGATGTGCGACACGCCAATCGATTTCGAGGCGCTTCAGAGCGTGGGCGCGATGATGGGCTCCGGCGGGCTGGTCGTGCTCGACGAGCGCGACTGCATGGTGGACATCGCGCGCTATTTCCTCCAGTTCACGCAGGAGCAGTCGTGCGGGAAGTGCACGTTTTGCCGCGTGGGGACGAAACGGATGCTGGAAATCCTGGAGCGGATCTGCGGCGGTACCGGTGTGCAGGAAGACCTGGAAGAATTGGAGACGCTGGCGAAAACCATTAAATCCTCCAGTCTCTGCGGGCTGGGCAAAACGGCTCCGAACCCCGTGCTGTCCACACTGAAATACTTCCGCGACGAATACGAAGCGCACCTGTCCGGACGGTGTCCGGGCGGAAAATGCGGGGCACTGATCCGTTACGAAATCGCCTGCAACTGCACCGGCTGCACGCTCTGCGCCCAGAGCTGCCCGACTGCCGCGATCACGCCCACGCCGTACGTCCGCCACGAAATCAACCGTGAAAAATGCGTCCGCTGCGACACCTGCCGCAATGTTTGTCCGCACGGCGCGGTGTATGTGCGGTGAGATTTACCGCTGGTCGCCCTGCGAGCCGGCTGCCCGCACGAGCAGGTACGCCAGCGTCATGACCGCCTGGAGCGTGGCAGCGACGTACGTCATCGCGGCGGCGGTCAGCACCCGGCTGACACTGGAAAGGGCGTCCTGGGTGAAGATCCCCATGTTCGCCAGTTGCGCCCGGGCCCGCGTGCTGGCGTTAAATTCCACGGGCAGGTTCACGACCTGAAAAAACACGGTCGCGGAGAACAGGATGATGCCCGCCAGGATCAGCGGCTTCAGGGAAAGCGCCAGGCCGAGGATGAACATCAAAATGCCGGTATTACTGCCGAAACCCGCCAGTGGAACGATGAAATTCCGGATGACCAGCGGCTTATAATGCGCGGCGTGTTGCAGCGCGTGCCCGGCTTCATGGGCCGCGACACCGACGGCCGAGGCCGTGTACCCGCCGTAAACTTCCGGACTCAGACGCAGCACCCGCGCGGACGGGTCATAATGATCCGTGAGCATTCCGCCGATCTGCTCGATGCGCACGTCGATCAGGCCGGCCTGATCCAGAATCCGCCGGGCCGCCTCCGCACCGCTAATGGACGTGGCGTGTTTCTTCCCGGCTGCGAAGGCCGTGGAAACCCATGTGCCGGCGATCATGCCCAGCAATAAAAACGGGCCGACAATAAGAAAGTAAACCGGGTCCAGTGGCATAAAACGCTTCCTTCTCTATGATAATATAGATAATCCAAAACAAATGCGGGGAACATCTCTATTATATCCTTTTACGCTGAAAAAGCCAGAGGGTTTCACGCGATGCGGAAATCCTTGTGTATCCGCAAATATCTTGGCAATGTTTAAAAACGATCCTGTTCATCCTGCCGGAAAATGGAGTGCAATCGGTTTTCCCATGCATACATCTGTAAAAATCTCTTAATTTTACGATGCCTCTCCCGTAAACGCACGATTACATCATCGCTTTTTTTCTACATCCCAATCTGCTGTTCTTTTCTTGACACACCCTTTATCCGCTGTTATAATGATCGAATGTTGTTGCCCGATTTTGCCAATCCCCCAAAACGCTTACAGGTTCTCGCATGATCGATAAAGATTTCTCGATGTTCGACAATTCTTTCCCCAACGCGCCGTCGGCGAATCTGATGATTTCGCAGCTGACGAAAATGATCAAACAGCATCCGAAGGAGGCGATGTTTTATATCAGCCGGGGGAATATGTATATGGAGGCGGGCGACACGCAACAGGCGCTGGAGGATTTTACGCAGGCGATCCGCGTGGCCCCGGAGCTCCCGGACGCGTACGGGCTGCGAGCTTTTCTGCGGATGGAGCTGGAAAGTTTTGCGGGGGCGATGGAGGATTGTACGCAGGCGATTCGCCTCAAGCCGGACTTTGCTGGGTTTTATTTTTGTCGCGGCCAAGCGCATTCGGCGCTTGGAAATCATGACGCGGCCCTGGCCGATTTCACGCAGGCAATCGGCATGGAGCCGGACACGCCCGAGTTTTATCAGTTCCGCGGCGAGACGTACGGCGATCTGGAAAATTACGACGCGGCAGTGGCCGACCTGACGCAGGCGATTCGTCTCGATCCGCAGGATCCCGAGTTATACGACACGCGCGCGCTGTTTTATTTTTGCCAGGAAAATTACACGGCGGCGGTGACCGACTGCAATAAATCGCTGCGTCTGGACCCGGAAAGCCTCGACGCCCGGGGAATTCGCGGCGATGCCTACGCCCGGCTGGAGAAATTCAACGAGGCGCTGGAAGATTTCAATGAAAATATTCGGCGAGAGCCCGACGACTCGCGGGCATACTTTCTCCGCGCGGACGTGTACCGGCAGTTGGGGCGGCGGGAAGAGGCCCTGGCCGACTACGCGCAGATGCTGCGAATCAATCCGACGGATTATTCCGCCATGAATTATCGCGCGGAGTTGCTGATGCACATGGGCGAGCTGGAAAAGGCGATGAAGGATTTTTCCGCGCTCATCCGCCTGCACCCGGATGTTCCCGATTCGTATGCCAACCGCGGCCAGCTCTATAACGCGCTGGGCAAACCGGCCAAGGCGATGACGGACTTTAACAAGGCGATCCGCCTGGGGCTGCAAAACGCTGAAGTGTTCTGCCTTCGGGCCCATCTTTTTTTACGCAAGGGCGACTGGAAAAAAGCGGTCGCCGACGCGAGTAAAGGCCTCCAGCTGGCCCCGGAACATGCGATGCTTTACGCCATACGGGCCGAGGCGCAATGTAACCGGGGGTTTTATTCGTGGGCGCTGGAGGACATCAACGAAGCGCTGCGGCTGAAGCCCGGAATGCCGGGAACGCTCTCGTGCCGGGGGATGATTTTCGTCGAACTCCAGCAGTATGAGCAGGCAGTCGCGGATTTTACCGAAGTTCTCGCGGTGCTCAAAGACTGGGACGTGCCCATGCGTTACCGCGGCGAGGCGTTTTACCGTTTAGGAAAATTCGACGAGGCGCTGGCCGACCTGAATGCGGCCCTGGCGATCGACCCGCATTATGTCGACGTGTACCGAATCCTCGCGATGCTCTGGATGGACAAGGAAGATTACACCCGGGCGGTCGCCGACCTCACGAAAATCATCATGATGGATGAGGAGGACGTGGTGGCGTATGAGAAACGTGCGGAGGCGTATGAGAAACTCGGAAAGAAGGCGAAAGCGACCTCCGACCGGAAAAGGGCAGCAAAATTAAAACTCGCCGAAGAATGAGCGGGAGCGAAAACAACAGCCGGGAATGAAGCGCAACGCAATGACCGGATCGCAGTGGGAAAACATTCGGCGGTACAATCCGGTCATTGCGCTGCGCTCCATTCCCGGCTGCTGTTTTTTTGCGGCTCCACTCACAGCCGTCCGGCGGCGCGTTTAAGCCGATACCCAGCCAGAATCGCGTCATAAGCGGCATTACAGTAATTCGTGCGTGCCTGGGTGTAAAGGGCCACCGCGTCAAGCACTTCCGTGTGCGTGATGAGGCCTTCCTGGAACTGGCGGTCGACGACACGCAAATTTTCCTCCGCCTGCTCAATCGCTTTCTTCGCCACGTCCACGCGTGCTCGCGCGTCCTGTTCTTCCAGCCAATTCTTGCGTACCTCCAACTGGATACCCGACTTCACCTCTTCGCGTGCCTGCATGACGGCCGAGGCTTGCATCTGGGCCGAGCGCTCGCGCGAACGGCTCACACCCCCATCGAACGGCGTCCACGTCACGCCCACGGTGCCGCTCCAGTAATTATTCTCCGCCAGGTAATCATTCTGAATGTACGTGTGCCCGGCGGTCGCCGCCACCTGGGGCAGCCGCGCGGAACGGAACTCTTTCGCCTGCGCGTCCAGCATCTGCGACTCGGCCGCCATTTGCCGCAGCTCCGAGCGTGCCGCCATGGCATCCTGAAGATAATTTTCCAGGTCGCCCGGCGAGGCCCCGATATTCTCCGCCTCCAGCTCCACCGGGGTGTCCATCGGCCGCCAGAGATAACGATTATACGCCGACTCTGCCACTTGCAGCGTGTTCTGCGCCTGCATCAGCTTCTGCTGAATATCCGCGTGCGCCACCTGCGCGGCCAAAAACGCGTTGCGCGTCACCAGCCCCGTCTCCAGCATCTTCGAAACGTTCCTCGCGTGGGCGCTGATCGCCTTCTCACTGTCCGCCAGCACCTCGACCAGACCCTGCAGCCGCAGCACGAGAAAATAATTCTCGGCCACGTTCATCTTCAACTGTTGCACGCCGGTCACTTCGCCCGACCGCGCCGCCTCGACCCGTGCCTCGGCCTGCTCCATCAGGCTGTGGATCTTGCCGCCCATGTAAAGCGGCATGCTGACCATCGTCGACGAAACCACGAAATCCTTATCCATCAGCGGCATGGGGTACGTGAACGACGGAATCAGCCCGCCGAACAACTCCGGGGTGCGAAGATTATACTGTGGCTGCTCGGACAGGGCCGTGTACGCGGTGGTGTGGGTGATTTTTGGTAACCGCGCGGAACTCGCCGCCTGCCATCCCGCCGTGGCCGCCTCCGTACCCGCCCGCTGCGCCGCCAACTGCCGACTCTCCTGCGTCGCAACCGACCACGCCTCGGTGAGGTTTTCCCCCCGTACGCCGGACGGAAACATCACACAACACAAAATCGCAACCGCGTAACAGATGGTTTTCGCACTCATTTTGCTAACCTGATGAAAACGAAATGAAAATACACTCACATCTCTCCTATCGGCCGGAAAATTCGATAAAGTAAGCATAATCCGGAAAATTGTCAAATTTTAACATCAAGACGGATTGCGAACAAATATCGTTTTATCGGGAATGGATGGAAATTTCCGAAAAATTGCCCAGAAGGTTGACATCAGCAGTGACTGGTGTTATTCTGAATGTATGTGTGTTTCGCTTTACAGAATACGCACGTTTATTTTCCCACCGGCATTTTCTTGCGATTTTTGAAAGAGGGGTGTGCCTTGCAACGATCTTTTTTTGTTTTTTTGACGGTTTTGTATGCCGGATGGATGCTTGGCTCCAGCGGCGTGGCGGCGGAAGCTGCACCGCGTTATCAGCCGGCGACGGAAGCAGGCGTGCGACAATTGGAGGCCGACTGGCTGTTCCAGTGTGACGGCAATCCGACATTCGAGATCGCGGAGATGGAAATCCGCTGGGCGCGGGAGGCGGCCGGGCGAATCGAAAAAATGGACGGCGCGCCGGATTTAGCGCCGTATCTCGCCGAGCTGAAAGTGCTTGAGCGGCGGCTGGCCGAGACACCCGCCACCGAAGCGCTGGCCCGCGAAATTTACCTCGCCGTCCGCCGTGTCAAACGCGAAATCGTCATGCGGAACCCGCTGCTGGATTTCGACGAGATTCTGCTGATCGACAACCCGTACCCGAATTCCGGAAAGGGCCACGCCAGCGGCGAATGGATTCACGAGGCACTCCACCGCAACGGCTTCATGGCCACCGACGGCGGCAAGCTGTTAATCACCGGCCTGAACCCCGGCGACCTCAAACGCAATCTCCTGCCCGAGCAGAAAGGTAGTTTCTGGCGGCCCGACCTTTCCTTCGACGCCCAAAAAATCCTGCTCAGCTACCGCCCCGAAGGCGAGCGTTCCTTCCATCTTTACGAGGTCAACGCCAACGGCACCGGGCTCGTGCAGCTCACCCGCGGCGACTACGACGACCTGGACCCGATCTACACCCCCGAAGGGAAAATCGTTTTCTGCACCACCCGGCAACACTCCTACGTCCGCTGCGGCCCGTTCATCCACTCCTTCGCGCTGGCCCGCTGTGACGCCGACGGCCATAATATATACGTCATTTCAGCCAACGGCGAGCCGGAATATCTGCCGCACCTGCTGCACGACGGGCGGGTGATTTTCACACGCTGGGAGTACACCGACAAATCCCTCTGGCGTGTGCAGAGCCTCTGGACGACGAACCCGGACGGCACGAATCCGCAGATTTTCTGGGGCAATCAGAGCGTCTGGCCGGATGTTCTGACGGAAGCGACGCCCATCCCCGGCAGCAAAAAAGTGATGTTCACCGGCGTGGGCCATCACGCGTGGTTCGACGGCTGCATCGGCGTGATTAACCCGGAAGAGGGCCTGGATTACCCGCACGGGCTGTCCAAAATCACGCGCGAGGTGGCGTGGCCGGAAGTCGGAAACGGGCCGCAGGAGCCGGCGCCGGAGTATGATTATCATGCCGCGGGCCGCTATTACGCCTACAAAACGCCGCATCCGCTGAGCGAGCAGTACATGCTCGTCTCGGCCCGTGCCGGCGGCCATCTCGTTCACGGCGGTGAGCATTTCGCCTATTTCAAGCTCTATTTTCAGGATGTTTACGGAAATAAAGAACTGGTTTACCAGGGCGACCACAACGCGTATCATGCCGTGCCGTTCCGCCCGCGGACCGTTCCGCTGGAGCGTCCGGACGTGGTGAAGTGGCCGGAAATCGACCCCGGAAAAAATATCGTCCCCGAAGACGGCATCCTTTACAGCAACAACGTTTTCGAGGGCGCCCCGGAAATTCTGCGTGAAAAGGGCAAATACATCCGCGTCATCCAGATGGATCCGAAGACGTATACCACGTGGCACAAAACGGTGCAGCACGACGGGCCGGCGGTGAGCGTTTTCCAGGCCGACGGCGTCAAACGCATTCTCGGCACGGTGCCGATCGAGGCCGACGGAAGCGTGAACTTCCGCGTTCCGCCGGGAGAAGCGATTTTCTTCCAGATGCTCGACGAAAACGGCATGGCGATCCACGTCATGCGGACGTTCACGTACGTCATGCCCGGCGAAGTCCGCGGCTGTTTCGGCTGTCATGAAATGAGCCTCCAGACGCGCGGCAACATGATGATGTCCGGCGGCAACATGAGCCTGGCCCTGCGCAAGCCGGCCGCCGAGCTCACCCCGCCCGCGTGGGGCCGAGAGTGCATCAGCTACGCGCGATTCGTGCAGCCGGTGCTGGACCGCAACTGTGCGCAGTGCCACCAAAACCCCGAGCACGAGGCGTACACGAAGCTGAACATGACCGAGCGCCCGTCGGCCAAGGGCTGGTGGGGGAACGTCTACGCCAGCCCGAACGACGTCAGCCCGTTCACCGAGCCGTACCTGACGCTGGTCTCCGGCGACTGCGGCTGGGGCCACGGTGCCGGCAAAGTGAAGGACGAGCGGAACGTGCCTGTCAATCTCGCGGGCGTTTTCGTCGTGGAAGGTTACGACACCCTCGACCCGGCCCCCCTGAAAACCCTGCCGCCTTACACGACCTGGTCGCCCCGCAGCACGCTGATCCATCACGCCACCAGCGGCGAGCACCATGATGTCAGCATCCCGCCAGAGGACGCCCAGCGGCTCATCGCCTGGGTGGACTGCAACGGCCCGTACCTCGGCGACAAAGAAGTGCGCAGCATGTACGACCCATACTCGCCGGAAATCGAAACCGTCCCGCCGGTCCGCCCGCGCATCCGCACGGCCCCCGTCATCAACCGCTTCAACATCCGGCAGGACGGCGACTCCGAAAAAGTCGCGCTGGGCCCCGTGGAACTCATGCCCGGACTGAAGCGTCATCTCAATCGGCTGGATTTCCTGCACTTCAAGCGCATGCCGGAATACGCCGACGCGAAGCAGGACGTGGAAATCGTGTACGCCGCTTACGGTGCCGCCGAAACCTGGCACGACGCGACCGAAAAAGTCCGCGCGGCTTACGACGGCTCCCGCCAAATCCGCGTCTCCTCCTACAACGACGATTTCGGCGACCCGATCCAGAACACGGAAAAATTCTTCCGCCTGATCCTGAAATATCCCGACGGAACGATCCGGCGTGTGCTATACACGGAGATCGACCCGCCAATCATTCCGCTGCCGGAAGAAGAAGCCGCGGCGTGGTGACACGCAAAAATAATTTTGGCAAAATGCTATTTTTATGATTCATCCGGCAAATGCGTACCCGGCGTCAACATTCGTCATGGCATACGGCCATGCACTTCCGGTTATCTCACACAAAGTCGCGAAGGCACAAAGAAGTTTTACAGGAAAATACCCGTTTCCCCAGAGTGAATAACTTTTTATAAAAAGTGTTTTGCTATGTCAAAATGCGGTGTGTTCCGGCGAAAACGTCTTCGTGCCTTTGTGCCTTTGTGCCTTTGTGCGAAACAAAAGCAGCTTCGAAACGCCTGCCATTCCAAGAGACATTTTTTTCTGCCTGCTACGGCAGGTATGCACTTGCCGGATGAATCTTTTTTTCCTTGCGTTGCACTTTTATCGACCACACGTTGCACTTCTCAGACGCCGGTTGCAACGCTCATTTTCGTAGTTTCCTTTTGACTCATTTTTCTTTTCCTTTCGGTTCAAAACACACTTAATCCAGGCGACGGTCGTCACCCTTGAATTTTACAATATCGCACATCTGCATCAGCCGGCTGTGGATCCGCTCGCCGTAGCGGGTGTAAACCGTCAACGGGTCTTCACTCTCGCCGGACGTTGCCGCTCTCGCGTCTGGGGTGCTGATCTTGAGGTTTGTTGTGACGATGGTCAGCCGCCCCCAGTCTCGCCACGCGTCCCAGCGTTCCGTCAGGATGTCCGGCAACGGCGAGGGATTCGAATAATGCTTCCGCTGGCCCTCCGCGCCGAGATCGTCCAGGATGCAGTGTCCTGAACGCATGGCCTTGTAGGCGTAATCGTTTTCGAAAATCTCAAACCCCTTGTGGTCGTAATCCATCTCCATCGACAGCACGGGGAAGCAGTGAATCCCGGTCATGCCCGAGAGCAGCTTGGCGACGGTGCTTTTTCCCGTGCCGGTGGGCCCGACAAACAGCAATCCTTTTTCCGGGAGGCAGTACAGCGGTTCGTCCAAACGCTGCGATTCAATCGCACCGTTCAGCGTCTTGGCCTTGCGCCACACGGCGGCGAATTCCACCACCTTCTGCCAACCTTCCATCCGGGAGACGTCCACGGCAAACTTCTGAAATAGCGACCGGACTTTTTCGCGTTCCGCTTCCAGCCCATCGGCTTCCGTCACCCGCCGGCGGTTGTAACGCTTCAGCATATCTCCCAAATCGTAAATCATCTTTTCCTCTCCCTTGGGTTTCAATAATCGTCCCGCGCCGGCAATTTGCGGCGGTCGGGCTTTGCGGCGTTTTTGCGTTTTTCGTAATCGATGTCGTAATACCCCGACAAGACCTTTTCGGCAAACGTAGCCGTGAAAATGGTGTCCGGGGCAATGCGCACCTTCCCGGTGTGGATTGTCGTCGTCGCGTTCGCGCGCAGATGGGCAATCACCTTGCTGAAAAGCGCCGTGTCTTGCGTCTGGTGCTCTGCACGGACGAAACAGTCGGCATAGTGCGGAATCCACGGCGACGCCCGCACCGGCGTTCCCAGCGTGTTCCACGCCTCGCAATACGCCCGATAACGTTCCAGGCATTCGTCCGAAATCATCGTCTCGGCATACGCCGGCAACGCAGTCGGCGGGGCTTGCTGTCCCAAATGGGACACTTCCGGCTGTTCCGGTGCCGCCGCTGCCGCCGCCTCGCGCACGCGGGCGCTAGCTGCGTCAGCAGCATTCTTATTACTTCGCTTTACTTCACTTCTTGGATTATCAACCCCGCAAACCGCGTTTTGAGTGTCGATAACCCCGTTTCCGGGGTCGATAATCCTGTCGGCGGTTAATTCGACGTTCGGGTACAAATCCGGTTTTTCGCCCAGCAGGTCGTAAATATCCCGCCGGATGGGAACGGTTTTCCGCTTTTGTGTGGCCAGCAAAAAGCGGGATAGAATTTCTCCGGACGTGAGAATCCCCAGGCGGTCGAAAACGGCCTTGTCGAAAAATCCCACCTGCAATGTTTTCTTGATGAGGTCGCGTGCCGCGCCATCGGACAGGCCGACTGAATCAGCCATGTCAAACAGCAAATCGTCATTCCACCGCATGTAATACCCGTGCTTTTGATAGATATTACCGAGCAGATAAATAAGGCACTCAATCCCCCGCGAGTCGCAGGCTTGTTTGATTCTCCGAATTTTTCGATTGTGCAGGAAGTCCACGTCCATCAAATAACTGCCGATTCCCGGCTTGAGTGGACGCGCCATTTTATCCTTTCATTTCAGCTCCTAAATAATATTTGCCCTGTATGCCTGATATTTCCCCCTGAAATGCTTCCGGTACTCGGCCAGGCATTCTTCCGAGCAGAAAGCAAGGTGCGCGTGAACGTCGAAAACGATCTCGCCCACGTGTGTAAAATCGTGCAGGCACACCCAGCACGTCCCCTGCGGCCCGCAAGGCAGCGGGTTGTCGCGGCGTTGTTTGAAGCGTGAGCCGAAGGGAATAAGCATGGGGCTATTTTCGCTCCTCATACTTTTCCAAAATCACCTTGGCCATTGCCTCAAACACCGCGCGGTTGACAATTTTTCTGCGTTCGGCGGCGATATGCGACAATCTTTCACGGTCTTCCTTGGAGGATGGGAGGTGAATATCCGGCGCTGGCCAGCGTGCCCTGGCTTGCCGCTCGGCCCGTATTCCAGCATCGTTGGCGGCTTTCAGGCATTCAATCATCTCCTCAGGTTCCGATTCGCCCATGAATTCATTTCTAAAATGAGACATCTACCCCTCCATGAATTTCGAAATTCACCATCCGCCGGCACGCCCGGGCATGACGCGAGAGAGAGCCTGCCCAGACGTGCGGCGACAACTTAAACCATCGCGGCCTCGCGTGATGCCTTGCGACTCTTGTATTTGCAGCCACATGCTCGACAGCAAAACTTTTTTATTGAGTTGGTGGTGGTGAACACGTTGCCGCATTCCTGGCATACAACATCGCGGCTACGAAGCTCCTGATGGTTTTCTCTGGCTTTTTGACCCCACCACTGTTTTTGGCATTCATCCGAGCAAAACTTAACCCGGGGATTGTGCGTCGTGACGGTCTTGCCGCACTGTTCGCACGCGATTATTCTTTCAGGTTTCCTTCGACGCGCGTTGTCCACGTCATTACGGCACCGCTGGGAGCAGGTTTTTTGTTTGGTCATCGTGGTGATAAAGGTCTCCCCACATCCGGCACACACCACGGAAAGCCCTTTCTTTTCGCCCGTTCGTTTATGTTTCGGACGGCCTGAAAACCGTTTTTCCTGAGTGTCAAACTGGCAATGAATGACCTTGCCGGTATCCGGGAGTCCCATTGCGGTGGTTATCCGCTTGAAATCACGCTTGATTTTATTGTAAATCCCCTGATCACTCATGCCGTACTCTTCCGCCAATTCATCCGCCATCCAGCCTTCCAGATAATAGCAGCGAATGATGTCGGGCCACTGGGCAAGTTCCATGATTTTCTCTATCGTCGCCGTCCGCTGGGCTTCTTCCCGAATCTCAAAATCCTCTTTTTCGCGGGGTGCCGGGCAGGAAAACTCGCGGCGAATTTTCATCACTTCCGTGTCGAGAAATCGCAGCATTCGATTTTTCTTAAAATACTCGACGGCAAACTTCTTAAGCCAGTAGACAAGAATACCGTGGAGGTTTACCACTTGAATCTTACATTTTTCGGCGATATACTGACGGCCGTATATATAAAACGACTGCACAATATCCTGCCTTTCGTTTATGTCGCGAATGTCAAAACGACGGTATAGGACGCCGTGGTAATACCCGATGTCTTCAATGAACACGCTGTCAAATTCTTCCACCGTGATTGTGTGCTTTTCCGGCGTTGCTTTACAGATCATTCGTGACCTCCGTTTTTCATTCGTGATTCTACCCGACACGGGATAATGTGTCGTTTATAAAAAGGTTAAATTTTAGGTAAAAATAAGGCAAATTTTATCGCCTTTTCACCAAGTTTAAAATTCACGCCTCGGTTGTTTGCCCTGGTTCACCGTCCCGAATCAGGGCAATGCACCCGTTCCGCCTGACAAGCTTAAACGGAATTTCAGCCTCTTTAGATCATTTCCCTAATTAATCTATTCTTTTTCTTTCTAAATGTCGATAAATAATATAGGCGAGTCAGTGTGCCGTCGATGGGTAATAGACATGGGCGATGGAGAGAAAAATGAGGGCGATTCCGGAGGAAATGCGGC
>JAVBLI010000001.1:0-127080 GCA_031553595.1 Thermoguttaceae bacterium
CGGCGCGATGCCGTCCGGCAGGCTGATGCGCCGCGTGCCCTGCTCAAGATACGGTCCGTAACGCCCCACGCGCACATAAAGCGACTCGCCCCCATTTTCCGGCGTGCCGATTTCGATCGTGCTCACCGCGCGGGCGTCGATTTCGTCCAGCTTATTCGCCAAAAGTTGTTTTAGGCCCGGCGTATTCGCGTGCTGGCCCGTGTCGTCGCCGAAATAGAACATGTGGAGGTACTCCAGCCAGTCCTGCTCGCCGCGGCTGACGGCGTCCAGCTCGTCTTCCATCTCGGCCGTGAACTGATAGTCGATCAGGTTCGGCAGGTGCGTCTCCAGGAGCTGGCAGACGGCGAACGCCATCCACGTGGGGATGAGCACGTTGCCGCGCTTAAAGACGTAATTTCGAGCCAGAATCGTGTCGATAATAGAGGCGTACGTGCTCGGCCGGCCGATGCCCTTTTCTTCCAGCGTCCGCGTCAAAGCGGCTTCGCTGTACCGGTTCGGCGGCTGCGTGGTGTGCACTTTGGGCTCCAACTGCTGGCACTTCAGCGCGTCGCCCGTCTTCACCGGCGGCAGGATGCGCTCGCCGTCGGAGTCTTCCATGTCGTCGAAACTTTCGACGTACGCCCGCAAATAGCCGGGGAAGGTGATGGTTTTGCCGGTGGCCGAGAATTGGGCGTTCTCCAGATTCACGGAAATCGTCATCCGTCGGCCTTCCGCGTCCAGCATCTGGCTGGCGATCGTTCGCTTCCAGATCATGTCGTAAAGTTTGTACTCCTCCTCGCTGAGGTGCAGACGCAACTGCTCGGGCGTGGCGAAAACCGTGCCGGCGGGACGGATCGCCTCGTGGGCTTCCTGCGCGTTTTTGACTTTCGTCTGATACTGGCGCGGGCCCGCGGGGAGGAATTCCGGGCCGTACTGCGTTTTCACGAGATTCCGGGCGGCGGTGATGGCTTCCGTCGAGAGCGTGGTCGAGTCGGTACGCATGTAGGTGATGCGTCCGTTTTCGTAAAGGCTCTGGGCCACCTGCATGGTTCGGCGGGCGGAGAAACCGTGCTTGCGGTTCGCTTCCTGCTGGAGGGTGCTGGTGGTGAAGGGGGCCGGCGGACGTTGCGTGAAGGTTTTGTCTTCCACATTCGCCACGCGGCAGTCGGCGGCGTTTTGCAGCCGGGCCAGCAGGTCGCGGATTTCCGCTTCCGTCATCTGGATACAGTCGGGATTCTTGAGTTTTCCGGTCGTGGAATCGAAATCGCGGCTGGTGGGGATGCGTTTTCCATTGACGGTGGCCAGGGAGGCTTCAAAATTCTGGCCTTCCATGGTGCGGAACGTCGCGGCCAGATCCCAGTAGGTGGCGGCGTGGAACGCCATGCGGGCCCGCTCGCGATCCACGATCAGCCGCACGGCCACGCTTTGCACGCGCCCGGCCGAGAGTTTCGGGCCGATTTTCCGCCATAAAAGCGGCGAAACGTCGTACCCGTAAAGCCGGTCCAGAATCCGGCGGCTTTCCTGCGCCCGGACCAGCGATTCGTCGATCTCTCGCGGATTGGCCAGCGAATCGAGGATGGCGTTCTTCGTGATTTCATGGAAAACCAGCCGCCGTACCGGCACTTTCGGCTTCAAAACCTGGCACAGATGCCAACTGATCGCCTCTCCTTCGCGGTCTTCGTCCGTCGCCAGATAAAGCTCTTCGGCATCCTTCAAAAGCCCCTTGAGCTTGTCGACCTGCTTTTTTTTGTCTTTAGGCACGATATAAATCGGCTCGAAATTGTCCTCGACATTCACGCCGAGGTACGCCCACGGCTCGGAACGGTACTTCTCCGGCATCTCCTTCGCCCCCTGCGGGAGGTCGCGGATGTGGCCGATACTCGCTTCGATGGCGTACTCTTTTCCGAGGAACTTACTGATCGTCCGCGCTTTGGCAGGGGACTCGACAATGACAAGATATTTGGCTGGCATATAGGGAATTGGGGTTAGGGGTTAGGGGCTGGGGGTTCGGGGCCGGGCTGGCGCAAGGTTCCGCTGTTTCACATTTTTACCTTACACCCTGCACCCTTCACCTTACACCTTCATTCAGCAGCCTTCTATTATTTTATAAATTTAATTTCCTGCAAGACGGATAACGGGAAAATAATGAAAAAATATCGATTTTCTTTTGCGTTTTATGTGCGAGAACCCGATTTTCGAAAATTTCTTTTAAAATATGCGTAAAATTCCTCTAAGTGGGATTGCATAAAACGCAGTGTTTTTTACAATATATGGTCAACGTATTTTTTGGCACCGGCCGCCGCCCTCGGCATCTGCGCCGGTAAGGCATATCCAAACGCCACGCAATTATTTCGGTTCATTAACCCATTATTAGAAATCGATTATGTCTACAGTTTTTCGCAAAATTCGTAAAAATCAAAAAGTCTGGCTGGCCACGCTCGGCGTCCTTGCCATGTTGTGCTTCGTTTTCATTCCCATCATGATGCAGAATCAGGGTGGGAACGTCGGGAAGACGACGGTCGTGACCTCCCGCGTGGGTAATCTGGACGAGTTCCAGATCCAGGAGCTGTATCAGCAGCGCGTCCGCGCCATCCGCTTTTTCTCCAGCCTGGGGAATGTCATGCAGAACAGCGCCGACCAGGAATATCAGCGGCTGCTGAAAGACGGTTTGCAGGACATGGACGCTTTTATGAAGGCCCAGCAGCGCGCCCAGGCCGGCGGGAAGGCCTCCATGTTGGCCCGCCGTCTGGAGAGCAGCGTGAACGAGGAATCGCTCGTTTACGAATGGCTGCAGGCGAAACTTGCGGAAAAAGAGGGGATCGTCGTCAACGACGCCATGATCAGCGAGTTCGTCAACGGCCTGGTGGATAACCTCATGACCAAAAGCGATTATAAGTTGGCGAAAGAAAACGCCGCTATTCATAATGGTTCGGAAATCGACAAATCGCTGTCGTTCCTGTTGCTGGCGGGGGAATACCGCAGGATTTATGAGGGGAATTTCAATAATTTGTCCATCGCCGACCAGTGGGACAATTTCACGAAAGTCAACCGTTTCGTTACGCTGGACGCGTATCCGGTGCGGGTGGCGGATTTCGTGGACGACGTGCCGGAACCTTCGCAGCCCGAGCTGCTGGGATTTTTCCACCAGTATAAAGAGCGTTTCTCCGATCCGCTGACCGGCGCGCCCGGATTCAAGGTTCGCCGTCACGCGGAGCTGGAATATATGATGGCCAACGTGGATAATTTCGTGGATGTGGACGCCGTAACGGAAGCGGAAATCCTGGCTTTTTACAATCAGAACAAACAATTATATATTAAAATGCCGGAAATCGATGTGCCGGAAGTCCGGATCCCCGATATGCCGAACCTGTTCCAGAATCGCGAGCGTGAGGTGCCGGAAGGTGGTTTGACGCTGGAAGGCGAGATTCAGGACGAGCTCCCCGGCACGGAAACCTCCCCGGCTGTCGACGAAATCAAAATTGAGGAAATCGAAATTCCAGTCGACGCCCCGGCGGACGAAACTCCGGCGCCCGCTCCGGCGGAAGAAACCCCGGCTGTGGCTCCCGCGGAAGAGACACCCGCGCCCACCCCGGCTGAGGAAACTCCGGCTCCCGCGGAAGAAACATCCGCACCTGCTCCGGCGGAAGAAGCCCCGGCTGTGACTCCCGAGGAAGAAACTTCGGCTCCGGCCCCGGCGGAAGAAACCACCGCGACTGGCAAAAAATCCGTTTTCCGCCAGGTGGCTTTTGTCCAGGCCGACCAGGTTCCAACCGTCCCACCGAATCTCGGCAGTTACACGCCGCCGGCGATGGAATATCGCCCGCTGAGCGAGGTGCTTGAGGACGTCCGCCAGCAGGTGGCCCTCCAGAAAGCCAGCCAGTTGCTGGACGAGAAACTGCGTCAGGCGAACGAAGAATTAGACGCGTTCAGCCGTGCCCATCAGGCGTACCTGATCAGCAAAGAGCGTGCGGCGACCATGAAAACGGAGTTTAAGGAAGAAGTGCCGAAATTCGATTTCGCCGCGTGTGCGAAACGTTATGGTTTCCTGATCGTCGAGCCGCTGAAATCGTACGATATCGTCGACCTGATGGGTGAGCCGCTGGGCCACTCCCGCGCGATGAATTCGAACAGGCCTTTTGCGGAAACGCTGTTCGCCGGATCCGCGGAATACATGGAATATACGCCGTTCCTGACGGGTGACGAGGAAGGCAATCGTTTCCTCGGATGGTCGATCAGCCAGAAGGCGGCTTATGTGCCGACGATGGATGAGCCGGGGATGGCGGAAAAAGTGGCGAGGGCCTGGAAATTCGAAAAGGCGCGTCCGCTGGCGGAAGTTGCCGCGAAGAAAACCGCCGAGGAATGCACCGCGGCCGGCTCCATGAGCAAGCTGGGCGACGCGGTCGTCACGACGAATTCCTTCCCGTGGTTCACGTTCGGCGAGCTGAACGAAATGCAGATGCGTCATACCACGCCGGTGCTTTCCATGGTGGAGGGCATCGACACGCCGATAAAGCGAAATGCCGGGCCGGACTTCATGGCCGTGGCGTTCGGCCTGACCGGAACGAAATGCGATATCGCGCCCTCCATGGACCGCTCCACGCTTTACGTCCTGCAGGCGAAATCCTTCTCGCCTAGCGACGAAGTGCTGCAGCAGCTGTTCTCGCTCGACCGGGCCGGCAGTTATCAGCCCGTGGCCACCATGAAAATGCGTGGCGTGGCCACCGAGTGGCTGAAGCAGCTGAAGGAAAAAACGAACATGGAGTGGCGGCGTGCTGCCCGGCACCAGGCGGCGGAAGAGGAATGATGTTCCATAACCGACGAAGGCCGCGCGAGGTGCTCCCCGCCGGCCTTTTTTGTGCGCCGTGATAAAATTCCCGGGGAATATGTTTAAAAACAAAAATCACTGAAAATAATTCCCGAAAGTGGCGCGAGGTTCTTGAAATCCCATGAAAAATGTGTTATGCTCGAAAGAGAGGGCGAACGGCATGTGTTTTCGCCTGACGCCCGAAGTGCTTTTTTAGAAGGAGAACATCATGAACACTTATTTTATTCTCGGCATTCGTGCCACGAACCGGCTGACGCAGTCCTGCAAGGTGCAGGAAATCCTGACGGAATACGGCTGCCAAATCAAAACGCGGCTGGGCCTGCACCACGTGGTGGAGGGCGAGTGCCCGATTCACGGCCTGATCCTGCTGGAACTCTGCGGCGACATGGCGAAATGTGAAGAACTGGAGCAGAAACTCAGCGCGGTAACCGGGCTGGAAGTGAAGAAAATGGTTTTTGCATGAACCTCGTCGACGAAAAGCAGGCGCTGGGGTGCCTGCTTTTTTTTGCGCGGATGTGTTTTCACGAGTGCATTTACATCATGGACGTTGCGTAAAAACAGCAGCCCGGGAATGCAGTGAAGCGGAATGACCGGATCTAATCGCTGGAATTTTTTCCATTTCTATCCGGCCTCTGCGCTAACGCTCCGTCTTCGGCTGCTGTTTCTTGCGTCCAGAAGAATTTCGAAAATGCGTTAATACTCTTCCGGAATAATTTCTCCGCTGGCGCGAGTGCAGATGGCCGCGAGGATTTGCAGTTCGAGGTGATTTCCGAGGAACGCCACATGGCCGTCCGCGAACACGGTATTCGCGCCGCCGCTGTGGTCGGAGCGGATTTCGTTTTCGGTGATGGACGGATCGTTGATCGCGCCGCACTGATCCATGACGTTCAGCGAGGAAATCCACTGACCGTCGGTCCAGGAAGTGTCTTCGCCGACCATCAGGGTCTGGGACAGGCCGTCACGGATGTCGCGGGCCTTGATCTGCTGCGTATAAAGCATCGTGCCGCGGGGCGGGTTATTCGGGACGGGGGTGGTTCTGCCGGGCCACGCGATGCGCTCGCCATAAATGCCGCCATAATGCGAAAGGCCGTACGTTGCGCGTTTGAGGCGGATGGACTTCCCGGACGCCTCATACACCGACGCCTCTTCCGGCTCGCTCTTTTTCGCCGACGGGCACACAAAAATCGGCAGGCGGGTCTGGGCCAATTCGTGATTTACGCCCATGGAGTACATCGTGTTCAAATCGAGTTTTTCGAACAGCTGCTGCTGCTCCAGCTCGGGCAGGATGAACGCCGACCACGCGAATCCCCGGGCGCTCTCGCCGTCGACTTTCGTTCCGCTAATATAAACGTTCGGGTGCTTGTAGCCGCCCCACGGAAACTTGCCCTGGGTGGAGTTGAAGCTGTTCAGGCCGACGCCCATCTGCTTCAGGTTATTCTGACAACCGGTGCGGCGGGCCGCCTCTCGTGCCGAATTCACGGCGGGCAGCAGCAGACTCAGCAGCACCCCGAGGATCGCGATGACCACGAGCAACTCGACGAGCGTAAAACCATGATTTTTTCTGTTATTTCGCATGATTTCCCCCAAAAAGTCAAGCGTTCTGTAATTTCCGCCACCCCAGCCACGCGGCCGCCATCAGCAGCATGACCCACGTTGCGGGTTCCGGGACGCCGGGTTCGGTGGGGTCCAGCCCCGAGGTGCCGAACACGATATTATCCAGCGCGAAATAAAGTGGCGTGGCGATTCCGAACCCGTTGATGTCCGTGGAAAACATTTCGAATCGCAGGCCGTTGATGTCTTCGAAAAGTCCTGCCGCTTCGGTTTCAAAATCGAACGTCAGCCAGTCGTCGACGACGTTCCGCCCTTCGCTGAGCACGACTTGTGCGGTTGCGCCGGCGATTTTATTTCCGTCGGCGTCCAGGCCGTAAATGTTGATGCCGAACTTGGCGGGGTAAGGCGTAGCGCCGTAAGTCGAGCCTTCCTGCAGCGTTTTGAAAGTGTAGGCCGTGTTGGCGAAGTCGATGGATTTCAGGTCGATTGCGTCGCTGAAAAACAACGTCGGGGTGGAGTACGTCTCGTCGGTCCACTCGCTGTTGTCGTACGCGAAGAGGAAGGTTTTGTTGTCGGCCGAGGAGGATGCGAAAACGGCGGGCAGGTGGCTGAGCGTCAGCGACGGGGCACTGGGGTTGATCGCCTGATATTCCGCGGAGGTGGTGCTGTCGATGAACATGGACGAAACGCCGAAACCGTAAGTCATGTACCATTCCGGCCCGAAATAACTGTCGGATCCGCCGGAAAACGTCAGCGTGACGGGGGCGTCGGTCGTTTCCTTATAGTGAATTGTGGAGACCCCGCCAGTGATGTTCGGCAGCGGAAGATTCGCCGTAGCCCAGTAAAAGCGGTTCGCGTTCGGCCAGTAACTGCCGAAAGACACGCCGCTGAAGGAGGACGCCGGCACCGGGACGTACATCTCGTACTGCGTGTAATCCAGCTTCGCGCCGGCCATGTTCTCAAACGTAATTTTCCCGGAGATGTCAGCCGAGTACCCACCGTGGGCGACAAAAATCGCCAGCACCGCCGCCAACACGCCAAAACCCGGACGGACATTCCTCGTCCACGATAAACCCTTCATCAGACGCCTCCTTTCGCCTATGCGCGAAACGAAAAGGTGATTTTCAGACCGCTCATCGAGCCGCGAGCGCATCCAAAACCGGTTATGGTAGGTCTTCTGACTCCCGGAGAAATTGCCTGGGGCCTTCTCACCGCCGCGACACATGTGTGTGTCGGCGATAATGGCCGATTTGAGAAATTCGCGAGGAATTATAACAGAAATCAGGCGATTTTCGGCGTCCGTCTTGGACACCCTCCGGTTACAGCGGCGGCGACCGTCCCGGCTTTACACCGGTGTTCCCTGTTAGTGCACGAACAGAACCCGTTCGTGACGCACCATAACCACAAAAAAATCAAATACCGGAGGTGGGAGTCGAACCCACACGTCCGCGAGGACAATGGATTTTGAATCCATCGTGTCTGCCATTCCACCACTCCGGCACTTGGATTCGTCCAGTATACCGGATGCGACGAAAAATGCAAGCCGGGGTTCCACAAGCAAAAAACCGCAGCCGGGAGCGGAGCGGAACGCAGTGACGCGCAGAGACCGGATCAGGTGGCCAAGTATTTCCGCACTTCGATCCGGTCTCTGCGCTAACGGCTGCTGTTTATTACAGGGAGGCCGCCTCGCTCAAATCTCCACCCAGCGCTGCTCTTTGGCACTTTGGATCACGGCGTCGCAGACTTTCTGGGTTCGCATCGCGGCACGCATGTCGGGCTGGAACGCGGGGCCGTTGTCCAGCGAAAGGAGGAAGTCGGCCAGGCCGTTAATGAAGGTGTGCTCGTAGCCGATGGTCGTGCCGGGCACCCAGTAATTTTTCATGTAGGGGTGCTCGCCGTTGGTGACGAGGATGGTCTGCCAGCCGGTGAGGTGGTCTTCGATCTTCTTTCCGGTGTCGGGGTCGGCGTAGCGGAAAAACTCGAGATATTCGGGTTTTTCGAGGTCGAAATACACCGCGCCTCGCTCGCCGTTGATTTCCATGGTGCTGAAATTCTTGCGGCCGCGGGCGTAGCGGCTGGACTCGAAGGTGCCGACGGAACCGTTGGCGAAGACGGCCATGAACATGCACGCGTCGTCGATGGTGATGGGTTCCATCTGGCCTGTCTCGGCGTTTTTGCGTTCTTTGATGAAGATTTCAGTGTGGGCCGAGACGCGGGCGATGGGGCCGTTGATCCACTCGGCGGTGTCGATGGAGTGGGCCAGGAGGTCGCCGGTGACGCCGCTGCCGGCGACTTTGGCGGAGAGACGCCACAGGGCCGCGCCGCCCGCCGGGACGTTCTGGCTGATGGTGTAATCCTGCAGATACGTGGCACGGTAATGGAACGGACGGCCCACCCGCCCCTCATCCACGATCTGCTTGAACAGTGACACGGCGGGCACTCGCCGGTAATTGAAAGACACCATGTTCTTCACGCCGGCCTTCTCCACCGCCGCCACCATCTCCTCGGCTTCCGCCAGGTTCATCGCCAGCGGCTTCTCGCAGACGATCATCTTCCCGGCCTGAGCCGCCGCGATGACCATATCCTTATGCAGGAAATTCGGCGCCACCACATCCACCACGTCGATGTCGTCCCGCGCGATCAGCTTCCGCCAGTCGGTTTCGATGGACTCGTAACCCCACATCTCCTGAAAATCCCGCAGCGACGCCATGTCTTCCTCTCGGCCATAACACGCCTTGAGCACCGGCTGGTACGGCGTCTTAAAGAAATGATTCACCTGGCAATACGCGTTCGAGTGCGTCCGCCCCATGAATCCGCAGCCCAGCATCCCGACATTCAGCGTTTTTTTCGTCATGATTTTACTCCGTTGTGGTTGTGTTTAAAAGATAAAAGCCCTCGCGGCCCTTCCGGTTTATCGTATCAGATTCGGCCTGCGGTGTCAAGTTTTCGGGGAAGGAATGAAAGGTGGGCGCATAAAAAAACGAGCCGCCATTTGTCGGATGGCGACTCGCCTGAGTCATGGGTTCACGCTTTGAACGTCAGTTCGCCGCGGGCTGTTTCGCTTTCGCTTCGTCCAGATTTTTGATCATCGGCTCCACGAAATCGTTCAGATCCGGCTCCATCTGCTTCGCGAGGTTCAGGTGCCGGGTGGCTTCGTCCTTCTGCCCGTCGAAATAGTAAATCATCCCGGCCAGGAACATGATGTCGCTGTTTTGGGCGTTCGCGCCGACCACGGCGTTGAGCATTTTCAGGTCGTCGGCCTTCTTTTCACGGTTCTGCTGATACATGTAATCCAGCGAGAACGGACTGCACGGCCAGCCGGTGGCCAGCGTCATGCCATGAAGGCTCGCCTGGACAGCCCACTCGAAATCGTCCTCAGCAAGCGCCGCGATCGTCATCCGCACCCACGGGTCGGGCATCTGCGGAATCGCGTCGGCCACGGCCTGGTACTGCTTCATCGCGTCTTCATACTTGCCTTCCGCGAACGTCGTGTCGGCGGCCTGAATCTTCTTCCAGGCATCCTGAATCTGCTCTTTCGTGATGTTCGGCGCGCTGTTATCCACCGGATCCGGCGGCGGCAACTGGGCCTGGCCCGTGCCCGCCGTGGGCTCAAGATAATAGCTGTCGCTGGGGATGTAAGTATTCGTGTTGTAAACGTAAACGCACGTTCCCGTTCGCACTCCGCCGACGATCCACCACGGATATATGATCGCGTCGTAAACCGGCAGCCAGCCAGGACGATAATACCACGGATTGTAATAGAACGGATAATAATCCGGTCGCATGTGGTAATACCAGTGCGGACGCGGCGGCATCGGGCGCGGGTGCCCTCCCGGATGCGGCGGCCGCATTCCCGGCGGACGGTGATAATCCGGCGGGCGATTTACGTGATGGTCGCCGCCGCCAGGCCGATCCCGGTGAACGTAACCGGGCGTTTTGTCCGGACCACGCGAGCCACGGTCGCCGTCAGGTCGCATATGGCCGGGGCTTCCCTGGCCGCCACCGTCGGGACGTGTGCGTCCGCCGGTGTCTGGCCGGGTAACGGCGCCACCGTCGGGACGTGTGCGTCCACCGGTGTCTGGCCGGGTAACGGCGCCACCGTCGGGACGTGTGCGTCCACCGGTGTTGGGTCGGTTGATGTTACCACCGTCGGAGCGCGTTTGGCCGGGGCTTTGAACGTTGCCGCGGGCGTTGGTGTTCGGAGCCGGTCTGGTTGTTTGCCCGGTTCCATCTTGCAAGATACTTCGGCCGCCGGTGTTGACCGCAGCACGGTTGTCGCTTCGTCCACCGCCGGTGTTGACCGCAGCGCGGTTGTCGCTTCGCCCGCCGCCGGTGTTGACGGCAGCACGGTTGTCGCTTCGCCCGCTGTCGCTAATCGGTGGCTTGGCCACCATACTGCGTGTGGGTTGGGCAGGCTGCACACGCGTGGGTTGCGTGGTCTGTGTCCGTGTGGGCCGGGTAGGCTGAACACGCGTCGGTTGCGCGGTCTGTGTCCGTGTGGGTTGGGCAGGCTGCACACGCGTGGGTTGCGAGGTCTGTGTCCGTGTGGGCTGCGCTGTCTGCGTCCTCGCGGGCTCGGCACGGCGCGAGGTGGCCGGCTGAGAAAATGAACGGGATGTGTTACCGCCACCACCACGCACCGCACCGGCACTTCCACCGCCGCGCGATGCACCGACACTTCCACCGCCGCCGCGCGACACGCCGGCACTTCCGCCGCCGCCACGCGACACGCCGACACTTCCGCCGCCACCACGCGATGCGCCAACACTTCCGCCGCCGCCGCCGCGTGATCCAGAACTTCCGCCTCCTCCGCCACGCATCGCAACGGCACTATCTCCGCCGTCACGGTCTGCTGCCGTCACAACCTGCTCTAAAATCCCGGAGCCGGCTGTGAAAAATGCCACCAGGAACCCCGTGGCTATGTTTTTCTTCCACTTTTTCATTGTAACACCCTCTTTTTTTCTTGCTTCGTTGTGTATTTTTACTCGAAACGGTTGAATTTTTCGCTTGTCCGCCATTCCCCGTCAGGAAATCGGGCTCCCGAGGACGGGAGAATGGAATTTTCAAATTGTGCGGGTATCGGATCATTACACACGCTACTATGTATATATACACATTATATATACTCAAGTATTTCATGTCTGGGTCGGAAATACAAGTGCCTCATTCGCTTTTTACACCAAAAAAACAGAATTCGCTGTGTTTTTAATTAAATTGCGTAAAACAGGCGGTTTTTCATGGGTGTGCATTTCGTATGGTGAGCCGTCGGTGATTCCGTCTTTCTATTCGTTTAGACGTAATGTGAGAGGAAGAAATTGCGCCCTTGAACGCTTTTTAGAGAAAAAAACGGAAAAAATTTCGGAGGCCGTTTTTGTCCTGGTTTGTGTACCAACTTGACTTTCTCGCCGGGTGGCATATAATTTTTCGTAATGGGAAATCTAATTTCGCGGAGCAGTGGAGGTGGGAAAATGTCGCTGAATTCGAAAATTGAGAATAATTTAACTGAAATTCATCGGCGGGTCACACGTGCGGCGGTGACGGCGGGGCGTGCGGCGGAGGAAATTCGGCTGGTGGCGGTGACGAAGTACGCGGAGGATGAATCCGTGGCGGAGCTGGTGGCGCTGGGGCTGCGTGATTTCGGCGAAAGTCGGCAGCAGTCGCTCACCCGGCGGGCAGAAATGTGGGCGGAAAACGGCGTGGCGGACATCCGCTGGCATTTTATTGGCCCGCTGCAAAAAAATAAAATGCGGCGGGTGGTGCAGACGGCCTGGATGATCCACTCCGGGGAAAGCCTGGCCATGCTCCGGGCGCTGGATCGCGTGGCGGGGGAGGAAAACGTCCGGGCGAAGGTGCTGCTGGAGGTGAACATTTCCGGCGAAGAAGCGAAACACGGCTTCCGTCCGGCGGAGCTTGGGCCGCAACTGCCGGAAATTCTCGCGCTTCCGCACCTGAAAATTTACGGGCTGATGGGTATGACGGCTCTGGACGCGGATGAAAACGCAGCGCGGACGCAATTCGCGTCATTACGGCGTTTGCGCGACACGCTGCGGCATGAAATTTTGCAGATTTCGCCGGAAAAAGCCGGAATTTTCCAGGAATTGAGCATGGGCATGAGCGACGATTTTGAAGCGGCGGTCATGGAAGGGGCCACGATTATCCGGGTGGGTTCCGCGATTTTTGCGTGATGGATACGGATGAGGGCGGTTTTAAGATTTTGTTGGGCACGAAACAGCAGCCGTCAGCGCAGAGACCGGATCGAAGCGGGAAAAATCCCGGCGATTCTATCCGGTCTCTGCGCGTCACTGCGTTCCGCTGCGCTCCCGGCTGCTGTTCTTGTGTCCAAGTGAATAAAAAAACTCACGGCTGGCGGGGGATGTCGGCGGCGGTGATGGGGCGTTTATCGTTGGCGGTGCGGAAGTAGCCGTGCTGGAGGAAACGCTCGGCATGCTGGAACGCTTCCTCGCAGTTCGGGATGACGGCGTGGGTGTATTTCAGCAGGACAAAATCGGCGGCGTTTTCCAGCAGCGTGCACTGGACGGTAATGATGGCGTCATCATCTCCGGGCAGGGCGGGGGAGTATCCGTAAGCGTTTCCGCTTCCGCCTGCGATGATGCCGAAAGGGCAGGGGGGGACACCGAATTCTTTGAGCATCTCGGCGTATGTCATGGCCAGGTCCTGGACGGGGCCGCCGGCCACGCTCTGGGTGATTTGCAGATCGCTGGCGGTTTTGGCGTAATCCGAGCCGCCGTTCGGGGGGCACATCTGCACGAAACGCCGGATTCTCGGATCCGGAAGCTGTCCCCGCTGACCGCCGGGCGGACTGCCGAGGTAACACCGCATGATGATGCTGCCCAGGCTGTGGCCGATCATGTCGATTTCGGTGGCGCCGTCCAGTTTTTTGATGATGGAGTGCAGCCGCTGGGTGTGCTGGCGGACGGAGTAAAACGTGGAGGGATACGTGATATTAATGACGGCGGCGTAATTCCCGCGCTGCCGGAACCAGCCGGCCATCCGCTGCATGGCGAGGCGATTCGCCCCCAGGCCATGCATCATCACCAGCACCCGCCCCTTCAGCGGCTGAATCGGAAGCGTCTTTTTCAGGTGCTCCAGCCGTGCCTCGCAGTGCTGCCGCGTGCCCAGGGCATACTGCTGCGAAACAGGGTCCAGCAGGCGGTAAAAATCGGTCATGTAATTGTGTTGAATCCGCCACTCGCCGTAAAAATAGACATCCCCCCAGAAGTGCATGCCGCCCAGAGTCTGAATCGGCGGCGCGTTACGGCCGATTTCCTCGAAAAACTCCTGCGGTGACTGGGCACGCAGCGCGGGAGTGGCCGCGGTGAGGAAAATCTGGAGTGCCAGCCCAGCGAGTAATTTTCGGTGGTTCATGCGAGGGTCCTTTTTTTTGTGGGGTGAACGCGGTGATGCGGAATTTACAAATTTTCCTGCAGCGCTTTATCTTTCGCGACGATTTTTTCCACCAACTTTTTCCGGAACGTGAGCAGCTTTTTTCGCAGCCCGGCATCCGCCACGGCCAGGATTTCCACGGCCAGCAGCCCGGCGTTTCTCGGCCCGCCACCGCCTGCCGCCACCGCCGCCACCGGAATGTCGCCCGGCATCTGCACCGTGGAAAGCAGGGAATCCAGCCCGCCGCACATCTCCGTGGCCACCGGAATTCCGATCACCGGCAGTACGGTGTGAGACGCCACCACGCCCGCCAGGTGAGCCGCTCCGCCCGCCGCGGCGATGATCACCCGCATTCCGCGGTCATACGCATTTTTCGCGAAATCCTCGACCAGCGCCGGCGTCCGGTGCGCACTCATCACGTGTACTTCGTATGCCACGCCGAATTCTTTCAGCGCGTCAGCCGCTGCCCGGATTTTCGGCCAGTCACTGTCACTGCCCATCAAAATTCCCACCACCGATTTTTCCATTTTCATTTCCTTTCCGCATTTTACGTGTCCGGAAGTCGCGCCTTGCGGGTTTCCGGTTTCCGGTTAAAATATAAATTTCCCAGCGAATTATAATGTAAATCCGCATTTTTTACAAGAACGAAAAGGTTTTTTCATGCTTCCGGAACGGCGTTTTCTGGCGATTTTCGTGATTCTGGCCGCCGTGGTGGGGTTTTCGTGTTGGAAGATCGGCCGAATTCCGCCGCGCATGCGGGCTATCACCGTTGCGCCGGCGGGCATCATGGGCACGGACTGCACGCTGACGCTTTATGTGAAAGAGGCGGACGCCGAGCATGCGCGGGCGTTACTGGCGGAGGCTGAGAACGAGCTGCGCCGCTGTGAGGCGCTGACCAGCACGTGGCTGGAGAATTCCGAGGTAAGCCGGTTTAATCAGGCCAGGGCGGGTGAAAAAATTCCGCTTTCGCCGTTCACGGAAGCGTTTTTTCGCCGTTCGCGCGAGGCGTACGAAGAAACCGGTGGCGCTTTTGACATCACCTGCGGCCGGGTCTGGAATCTCTGGAAAACGGCGGCGGAAACGGGCGTCATGCCTACGGAGGCGGAAATTCAGGCCGCGCGAGAGGCGTCCTGCTGGGAGTATATTCGCCTGGAAAACGGGGCTGTGACGAAAACCGTGGACACCGTCCGCGTGGTGACTGGGGGAATCGCGAAAGGCATGGCCGCCGACCGGGCGTTACAACACATGCGGCGTGACCGGGTACTGGCCGCGGTGGTGGAGGTGGGTGGCGACCTTTCTTTTTTCTGCACGCCGGAAATGAAAATACCGATCATGCTGCGGATTAAAAGCCCGTGCCAAGGCGTTCCTGCCGAGGAGCTTCCACTTTCCGGCTCCGGTGGCGTCTGCACCAGCGGCGATTACGCGAGGTTTTTCGAGATAAACGGTAAAAAATACGCTCAGATTATCGACCCGCGCACCGGCTGGCCCACAGAAAACGTCACCGCCGTGACTGTTTCCGCCGCTGACACCGCTACGGCCGACATCTGGGCCACCGCCGTCAGCGTCCTGGGTGAAAACGGACGCGATTCCCTGCCCACCAGCACGAAAATTTTGAAATACAGTCCTTCCCATCCTGAATAAATCCCCCCTTAAATTTTCATTTTAATATGAAAGGTTCATCATGAAAAAAATGTTACTTTCCCTGGCAGTATTCACGTGTCTTTCCACGCTGGCATATGCGGAGCCCGCCGACGACTGGCTGCTGTACCGCGGCGCATTTAAGTCGGAAGCCGTGCAGAACGCGGATACGGGCGAAATCGTGATGCAAAACGGCCTCATTCGCCGGACATGGGTCACGACCCCCGCCGCCGCGTGTGTGCGATTCGATAATCTGGCCACCGGCGAAACGCTCTTGCGGGGTGTGCGTCCCGAGGTGGTGGCGGTGGTTGCGGGCAAACCGATCACGGTCGGCGGGCTGCTCGGCCAGCCGAATCACGCTTTCATGAAAGACGAATGGCTCACGAACGGCACGATGAACCCCGACCCGAACACCTTTCAGCTCGCGGACGTGAAAATCACACAGCCCAAAGAGCGTTTTGCCTGGAAGCGGGTGCGCTATCTGCCGAAAGACATGGCCGAAAAGTCGTGGCCCCCGGCGGGCGTGGCACTGGCGATGCGGTATCAACTCCCGGAAGACGCCGCCAAGCGACTTGCAGAGAATGATGCCGATTTAGCCCAGCAGCTCATGAAAATCGAGGTCACCGTCCATTACGAAATGTATGACGGCATCCCGCTGATGGCGAAGTACTTCACGATCACCAACAACTCTGCCACGCCGATCACGCTCAACCGTTTCGACAGTGAAATCCTCGCGATGGTCGAAGTCGGCGGCAGCGTGGAGTCGCGGAACAAAATGACCGACGCGTGGAGCGCGCAAGACCCGTGCGGCCATGTCCGGCACACCACTCCCTTCGTGCCCCACACGGCCCTGAGCACCGGTGTGTATTCCGGCACGGCCCTGGCGAACGTCCATTTCGAGTCGGAATACGAATGCATCGGCATGGACGCCGCCTCCGCCAACGAAGTTGTCCGCTGGGAGCCCGACCCGCAATTCGGCACGCAGGTCAATTACGAACGTGTCACGCCCTGCCTGCTGAAGGCCGGCCTCATGCGTCTGGACTACGACCTCGCGCCGGGTGAAACCTTCGAAGCGCCGTGGACCTACGAACTGATTTACGACTCCACCGACCGCCAGCGCCGCGGGCTGTCCGTGCAGCGGATGTACCGCACGATCGCGCCGTGGGCGTGTGAAAACCCCATTCTTATGCACGTCCGCGGCGCCGATGAGGCGTCGGTCAAACAGGCCGTCGACCAGTGTGCCGAGGTGGGATTCGAGATGGTCATCATGACCTTCGGCAGCGGATTCAACATCGAGGACGACGCGCCGCAGTACCTGGAATATATCGGCAATCTCGTGAAATACGCCAACGAAAAGGGCGTCGAACTGGGCGGCTACTCGCTGCTGGCCTCGCGCGGCGTCAGCCCAACCGACGACGTCATCAACCCCGCCACCGGCACGCCCGGCGGATTCGCGCGCTTCGGCAACTCCCCCTGCCTGGGCAGCGAATGGTGCCAGGGGTACTTTAAAAAACTCTATAATTTTTACGAAAAAACAGGTTTCAGCCTGCTCGAGCACGACGGCTCTTACCCAGGCGATTACTGTGGATCGACGACGCACCCGGGGCATAAAGGCCTGGCCGATTCGCAGTACCGACAGTGGAAAACGATCACCGATTTTTACCGGTGGTGCCGCGGGCAGGGGATTTACCTTAACGTTCCCGACTGGTATTTTCTCAACGGCTCGAGTAAAACCGGCATGGGCTACCGCGAGACGAACTGGTCGCTGCCGCGGGCCGAGCAGGTGATTCACGGACGGCAAAATATTTACGACGGCACGTGGGAAAAGACCGCTTCCATGGGCTGGATGTTCGTGCCGCTGACGCAATACCACGGCGGCGGGCCTGCCGCGACGATGGAGCCGCTTTCGGAAAATCTCGCGGATTACGAGCGTCACCTGGCGAATAATTTCGGCGCCGGTGTCCAGGCGTGCTACCGTGGCCCGCGGCTGTATGACACGGACGAAACAAAGGCCGTAGTGAAGAAATGGGTGGATTTTTACAAGAGACACCGCGACATCCTCGACTCCGACGCGCTGCATCTGCGGCGGGCCGACGCGCGGGATATCGACTACCTGCTGCACGTCAATCCGCTGCTGGAAGAGAAAGGGCTGCTGATGATTTACAACCCGACGGACAGTGAGGTGACACGAACACTGTGTGTCCCGCTGTATTACACGGGGTTAACCGACACCGCCGCCGTCTCGCACCGTGACGCCGCCGCCTGCACACAGTACAAACTCAATCGCCGCTGGGAAATCGAGTTGCCCGTAACCGTCCCCGCCGGCGGATGCACGTGGTATATCATTCGGTGACAGAGTTTCTGTTTCGCGACGTTACAGCGGAACGGCATTTGCCTCGTTCACTCACAACCGGGGCGGCCATTCCGCTGAACTTCATTCACCATTTAGCATTCTAAATGTATTCCGGCAGGATAAACTCCATCCGATGGAAATAGAGCCACGCCAGGAACATCCCAGGGAAGGCCCACAGGGCGGAGTATAACAGATAATACGGACTCCAGATCACGATTCCGTCCGCGGTCTTTAGCGTGTGGATGAGGTTCACGCCGACGGAGCGAAACGGCGTTTCTGCCGCATTCCCGGAGGCGGACGCGTCCGGCGGGGACATCAACTCATGTTCCGATTTCAGCACGCCGACGGTCGACAGCCGCAGGCCTTCCATGATCGGCGTCAGCGGGTTAAGCATCATCAGCCGGCTTCCCGTGGGTCCGAACATGATCGGCTCGTAAAACACCGGCGTAAAGAAAATCCCGAACATGATGATCACCTGGGCCAGATACTTCACGTCGCGGTAAAACACATTCGCGCAACTGATGAACAGCACCAGCCCCAGCGTAAAACAAAACAGCATTAGCACCAGCGGAATCGCCCACAGCATGCTCAGCGACGGCGTGACGCCCATGAACAGCACCAGCATCAGCGATAACGCCGTGGCGCCGATAAACGAATCGAAAAGCTGGGTCAGCACCGCCGATAAAGGCAGCACTTCGCGCGGGAAATAAATTTTCGTCACCAGGTTCATGTTTCCCGTCAGAGCGCCGCTTGAAAAACTGACGCAACCGCCGAAAAAAGACCACACCATGGCCTTCACCGCCATCCCCGCAATACTCGACAACTCGACGGCCTTCCCGGAAATATGTGCCATGGCGAACTTCACCAGGAACCCGCTGAGCACAATCAAAAGCGGCATGCAAATCGCCCACGCGAACCCCATTACTGCCTGCTTATACCGCAAACGAATGTCCCGCAAAACCATCTGCATCAATAATTCACGGTAACGAAAGGTTTCCACGAACATTTCCACCCATTCGCACCGCGCCGGCATGCCGCTCTCCGCTGTTAACTCCCTCTGCGGGACATTCTCATTTTCCATATTCATTTCACACTTTCCGAAAATATTCTCTTCGACGCGATTCACGTCCCGGCACTCGCCTCTCGGGCTTTCTTCTTTTGGGCCACCAACGCCAGACGCCGGGCTTCACGCTGCTGCGCCTCCTCTTGCATTTTGGCTTCTTCCTCGCGCCGGAGCATCATATCCGTCAGCTTCATGCAGCAAAGACCGACCAGGCAGATGTAATAGACGATCTCCATGAAGTACAGCGAGACGAAAAATGCCGACACACCGTACCCGGACATCGCCGCCAACACCATCTGGGCATACGTTTTCATATCCGGGTGGGCCATCCGTATCTTGTCCCGCGCATACGGCAACAGACGCCACATGGTCACCAGGATAAACCCCAACTGCATCGCTGCCCCGGGGATACCGGTTTCCGCCGCCGCCTGCAGCCACGTGTTATGTGCCTCCAGGAACAAGCCAAACCGGCTTGTTGAGTAGGCCACCCAGTTTTGGATTCCGACCCCCATCAGCGGCTTGTCCTTAATCACTTCCAGACAGTTGCCCCAGGCCTGGATACGCGACTGAGCCGAGCCGTCCAGGTTTTCCGTTTTATCAAACGCAGTCCAAAAACGCTCCCGTACGCCGGGCCCTGCCATCGACAACGCCACAGCGACCGCGACAAGAAAGACGCACACATTCGTCATGTTTTTCGGCAGCAGCAGGAATGTTACCAGCCCCACGACGCACAGCCCCAGCATCCCGCCGCGCGACATGGAGAACATGATCGCGTGCGCCTGCATCACGGCCGCAAAAAACGCGAGAACTTTCAGGATAATGTTTTTTTCCACCATGCCGGTGAAGAAAGCGATCGTCGCCCCCGCCACCATACACACGGCGTAAAAGTTATTATCCATTCCCGCGTACCCGACCATTTGCAGGCGATTAAAACCGCTGAGATAGGCCATGTTCAATTCATACGCCACAAAACCGGCAGAGAATACAATCGTCCAGACGATAATCCGCAGGTGAAACATCGACTCGCATAGCGTTAGGGCGATCGTTATCGCCAACAAAAGCCGCAGCAGCATCAACAGCGTTTCCTGCCCCAGCGGCGTCCAGCCCGTCATGTACGACGAACCCGTGGCCCAGACCAAATACCCCAGCAGCAGCCACATCGGCAGTTCCGCTTTACCGATTTTGAAATTTCCACAGCCGCAGAAAACCCACCCCGAGATCATCGGGTAAGCCACTACCGCCGAATAGCCGAACGCCGAATTGAAAAATGTCGGAGACAACGAATAATACCACAGCGCATTCGGCACCAGAATGGCGAACATGATGTAAACAACCACGGAGACGAACGGATAAGGCAACGCGCAGCCGATGCCCAAAATCGTCATCATATAAACAAAAAGTGGTCCCTTCCCGTACATCCGGTTTCCTGCTTTCTATTCAGCCAACAATGCTCGCAGACGCCCCAGGCGCGAACGCCATCCGTAGCGTTCTTCCACAAGATTTCTACCATCCTGTCCCAGTTTATAGCGTAAAGACGCATTTTTGAAAAGAGCAGAAATTTGTTCCACCCAATCCGTAGGCCGATCGCAGATGAGCAACTCTTCGCCGGAGTCCAACTCGATTCCCTCCGCCGCCTGGGGAGACGCGATCACTGCCGAGCGCATGGCTAACGATTCCAGCACTTTATTCTGAATCCCACGCGCCACCCGCAGCGAAATCGCCGAAACGCTGGCACGTTTCAAATACGGGCGGACGTCCGGCACGCGCCCCACCACGTTCACGCCCGGCACCCCTGTAGCCGCTGCCTTCAGCGATTCCGAAGGATTACTGCCCACGATATCATATTCCGCTTCCGGAAAACGCTCGCGTACAGCCGGCCAAACCTCGCGCATGAACCACAGGACACCGTCAATGTTTGCACGATAATCCATTGCCCCGAGAAACACACACCGGTAAGGAATTTCAGCCACGTCCACCAGTTCCGGCGCGTCCGGGTTAAAGAAATCCGTATCCACGCCGTTTGCCATGGGAATAATGTTCCCGGCGGAGTGGAACCGCTTATAAAGCTCCGCCTCCTCCGGCGTCACCACCAGGACGGCGTCCGCCACGTCCCCGATTTTCGTCTCCAGCCGCCGCAGTCGGGCCCCTTCCCGCAGAAAAAGCCACCGCGACGGGCCCCAACTGACTTTCGCGTAATCGTACCATTTCTGGCTGTCCACGTCCACCAGATCCACGATGATTTTCGTCTGGCGATTCTTTTTTTGCTGATTATTTTCTACATTTTTATCCGCTCTGGCATTTTTCCGTTTTTCAGCATCCAGAAAAATGCGTGCGTACTGAAACATACTGGAGCAAAAGATTACAATTGCGTCAAAATGCTCCCGTTCTGCCAGCGCTGTGAGGCGTTTTTTTAGCGCCCGGTCATAAAAAAGCCCTTCCGTCATGGTTTTTCCGCAAAGAATCGCGCGCCCGGCCCGCCACCATTTTCGTCGCGGGTGCCACGGCAGCGCAATCACCTCCTGGCAGAGGGAGTCCAGCACGTTTCTGGATTCTTCCGCCGGCGGCTGCTCATACAGTGTGCCCAGCGTTACGTCTCCCATTTCCGCCATGCACTCCAGCATGTGAAAGGAGCGGATGCTGTCCCCGCGGTTCGGCGGGTGCGGATAACGGTGCGTCAAAAAAAGGATTTTCACAGGCCGGCCTTTCCTTCTGTCAGAAATTCGTCCATTACCTCACGCATTCCCGTAAAGCGAAAATCATGGAGCAGACGGCGGAATTTCGCGGCATTTCGCCCCAGCCCCACCCGGTGGCGGAACTGCGTGGCGCGGGAGCCGAAAGGAAGCCGGGGCTGCTGGGGATCCACCTCCCAGGGATGAATATAAAAAATGAACGGCCTGCCCATTTTCCGGTTTACGCTCCGCAAAAAAAATCGCGAAAACCGGTACGGATACAGGCGAAAATAACCACCGCCGGAAATCGGCAGGTTCTTCCCCATCATACGAAATACCGCGGGCGGAAATTCGTGCAGCGGCCCAGCCGGTGTCTGAATCGTGTGGATATCCACCCTGCCGCCAGGAATGCCGTAACGGTCATGGAGAATGGGATAAATGCTGGAGTCATACCGAATTCCCTCCTCTACCATAATCTCCAGCGCCCAGAGCGAGTCGCGAGTGATGGAAAAACTCGGGGCGCGGTACATGTCCACCGCCCGCCCGGTGACGTCTTCAAGAATGGACTTTCCCGAGCGCAGATCGTCACGGAATGCTTCCGGCGACATTTCATAAATCAGGTGGTGCGCATCACTGTGCAGGCCGACTTCATGCCCGGCCTCAGCGATTTCCCGCACCAGCTGCGGATACCGCGCCGCCACCCAGCCAAGAATAAAAAACGTGCCACGCGTGTCCGTTTCCTGCATAATTTCAAGAATCGTGCGCGTGCTGTCCAGAATCCGCTGCGGATATTCCGGCCACCGGTGACGGGGAATGTGTTTTTCGAATGCGGAAACTTGATAAAAATCCTCCACATCCACGGTCAGCGCGTTTCGTATTTCTTTTTCCGACTTCACTTGAGATTCCTGTCCCGTGGACGGCCCCGCTCACTCACCGGACGATTCTTTCGCCTCACTCAGGGCCATGGCCCTTTCCTGATCCACGAACGTCGCGGGAACGAACTCCGCTGGATTCAGCAGTACCTGCATGTACGCAGGAACTTCGACGGAACGCTCCACTTTCGTCCATTTCGCGCATAAATAGCCGGGAAAGGCGAAAAGCCGAAGAAAGGTGCAGAAAAAGAGCTGCACATCCAATTTAAATGTGGCCGTCTGGATGTATTCCAGATCCAGCGTCAGCTTTCGGCGGACACTTTCCAGGTCCGAATCCGGGGGAAGATTAATCTGCGCAAGCCCCGTAATGCCGGGAATCACCAGACTGCGGTTCATGTATCCGGGGATTTCCTTCTCCAGATGCACGGTGAATTCCGGACGCTCGGGACGCGGGCCGATCAGCGCCATCTGGCCTAAAATCACGTTAAACAGCTGCGGCAGCTCGTCCAGGTGGGTGGGGCGCAGGAGTTTTCCGAGTTTCGTGATCCGCGGGTCATTCACACTGGTCCAGACCGGGCCGGTCTTTTTTTCGGCGTCCGGAATCATGGTGCGGAACTTCAGCAGCGTGAAGACCTTTCCCCGCAGGCCCACGCGGCGCTGGCGGTAAAAAATCGGGCCTTCGGATGTCAGGAACAGAAGCACCGAGACGCCGAGCATGATGGGCAGGCCGGGCAGGAGTAATAAAATGGCGAGAAAGCGGTCAAGCCAAATTCTCCACGCGAAATAAGCGGAAGGGGTAATGGTGGGCACTTCCAGCGCCGGCTCCGCCACGAGTTCCGGCAGAGACGCGGGACTGGGGGCGTTTCCTCGCGAAGGAAGAATCACATTCGCCTGTTCCGGTGAAAGGAGTGGGAGGAGCTGAACCATGGAATTACTATTTTCGAAACTGCATCCGGACATAATTATATAATGGATATTTCTTAAACTAAAACCAGCAGGGGCCTCGGGAAAAAACATCTCTATGCGGAGAGCGTGCCCTCCGTGGGAAATGTCATTCCTCTTTACGCGAGCGGGCGCGTAAAAACTCAATAATTATTTATATTTTACTCTAAAACCCGAAAATGATGATGGGGTAAATGGAAAAAAAAGGTATTTTTCTTAAAAAAAACGACTAAACCGCGTTTTTTGATTAAAATGCAGGAAGTTCCGTCTTTGAAAACATCCGATTTATTTTAGATTAGATATCTGTGCACATGAGATGGTGGCACTGTGAAAAATTTCTTTTTCGGGTTTTTGATTTTGCGCTCTTGCTTATCGCGGGATCATGAGGTAGGATATGATATTATGTGGTTACATTCGGATGATTTATCGTCCGGAATGGGCACGTGAATCGAACGAAGTTCCCGAAGAAATTTTAACTGAAAAAATCAAGAAATTCATTATGACCGTTAAACTTGCCGTCATTCCTGTCGCGGGACGAGGAACCCGCCTGTTGCCGCTGGCGAAAAGTCAGCCGAAAGAGATGCTTCCGGTGGGGCGTAAGCCTGTGGTGCAGTATGTGGTGGAAGAATTGTACCGCTGCGGCCTGGAAAAAATGCTGTTCATCACCGGCCCCGGAAAAACCGCGATCGAAAATCATTTCGACCTGGACCTGGAGCTGACGGAGCACCTGCGGAAGACCGGGAAAGAGGAATTACTGGCGGAATTGAATTTTGAGCGTGCGGATCTCCAGTATTTTTACACCCGTCAGCGCCAGCAGCTGGGTCTGGGGCACGCGGTGCTGTGTGCGGAGCCGGTGGTGGGGAATGAGCCGTTTTTGGTCGCGTTAGGGGATTCGGTGCTGGGGCTTCACGCGCAGTCGAAAATCGTCAGCCGGATGATTGCGGAATTCGAATTGCGAAAAGCCGCGGCGGTAATCGCTTTCGAGAAAGTCCCGCTGGAGGAGGTTCACCGTTACGGAATCGCGGCGCCGCAGGCGGGGGAGGATATTTCGGAGGGGAATTTCTTTCGCCTGGCGAATATTGTGGAAAAACCGTCGCGGGAAGAAGCGCCGAGTCAGTTGGCGGTGGCGAGTCGGTACGTTTTTCGCGCGGATATTTTTGATTATCTGCGAAAGTTGAAGCCCGGGAAAGGCGGAGAAATTCAGTTGACGGACGCCATCCAGGCCATGCTCGCGGACGGGCGGAAAGTGCTGGGCATCTGTATTTCGCACGAGGATCGGCGATTCGATATCGGAAATTTCGAGAGTTATTTTGAAGCGTTCCTGGAATTCGCGTATTATGATGCGGATTTTGGGCCGGCCGTGAAGCGGAAGATGCAGGAACTGCTGAATAATTGATAATGGTTAATTTTGATTGGTGAAATGGAAATAATTCGAAAAAAGGCGTTTGCGCGGGCGGGCCTGGTGGGGAATCCTTCGGACGGGTATTACGGGAAGACGATTTCCGTGCTGCTGCGGGAGTATTATGCCACGGTGACGCTTTATGAGTGGGACGAAATCGAAATCGTGATGACGGAACTGGATAACTCACGGTTTCGGTCGGTGCATGAGCTGGTGCATGACGTGAAGCTTCACGGTTATTACGGCGGGGTGCGTCTGGTGAAGGCCACGATTAAGCGTTTTGTGGAATATTGCACCGCGGCGGGGATTCCGCTGCATGACCGGACGTTTTCGGTGCGTTACGCGTCTAATATTCCGCGGCAGGTGGGGATGGCGGGTTCCAGCGCGATTATCGTGGCCACGCTGCGGTGCCTGATGGCGTTTTACGGGGTGGATATTCCGCTACATTTACAGCCGTCCCTGGCGCTTTCGGTGGAGCAGCATGAGCTGGGTATTACGGCCGGGCTCCAGGATCGTGTCATTCAGGTGTATGAGGGCATGGTGTTCATGGATTTTTCGCGCGACGGGATGTGTGAGGAGCACGGACTGCCTTACGGGCGTTATGAGGCGCTGCCGGCGGAGATTCAGCCGCCGCTTTACGTGGCGTTTAAGGATGACGCGGGGGAGCCCACGGAGGTGGTGCATAATAATTTGCGTCACCGGTGGAATGAGGGAGACCCGCAGGTGCATGCGGCCATGGTGCGTTTTGCAGAGCTTGCGGAGGCGGCGAAAACGGCGGTTTTGGGGCGTGACTGGGGGGAGCTGAGCCGGATTATGGATGCGAATTTCGACTTGCGGCGTTCCATCTGCCAGATTGCGCCGAAACAGCTCGAGATGGTGGAGGTGGCGAGGCAGGCGGGGGCCAGTGCAAAATTTGCGGGCAGCGGCGGCGCAATCGTCGGTATGTGCGAAGATGAAAAAACCTTTCAAAAATTGCGGGAAACGCTGGGGAAAATCCACTGTCATGTGTTTCGGCCCACGGTTTTTTGAATGGTGAATGGTGAAGCGCGGGGATGGGGGATTCTTGTAAATTTTGCCGTTTTTTTGGGGAATTTTTCTGCGTACGCCCGATTTTTTCGTTTTCTTTATAATATTATGGAAACTTTTGCGTGTGCTTTCTTGCATTTTCGCGGCGAAACGAGTACCATAAAGGAACGTGCGGCAGCGTTTTCGGCGAAACGCGGCGTCCGCATGCGGGGGGACTCGTTTTTCATGAAATCTTTTAGTGTGGTTTAAGGCAGAAGCATGACACATCTGAAACATTCCGTTTCTTTTTTCTGGCTGAGTGCGATTCTTGTTTTCGTGTTATTTTTTTCCGGGAATGGGTGTGGTGGCGGTTCCGCGAAAAAATCGTCGCCGGCCCCGCAGCCCGCGGCTTCTGAAACGCCTGCCCCTGCGGCGGGCGGTGGCGTGGGCACTTCCGGGGGTTCCGAAGATGATGCGGATGACGCGGATGACGGTGAGGAAAATGTAAAGCCGGAAAAGAAAAAGAACGCGGCGAAAGAGGCGGAAAAGAAGTCCGCGAAAAAAACGAAAAAGAAGACGAAAAAAGCGGGCGAGGAGGAAGCCGGGGAAGAGGACGTGGACGCCGCGGCGGCAAAAACGGCGAAAGCGCTGCCGAAAGATGTGGCACGCTGGACGCGGGAGGATTTTCTTGCCGCGAAAGCCATGAAGCGGACGGATGCGAAATATGATTTAACGCCCGCGCTGGCGGCTCTGGGGACGCGGAATCACGGCCGAAGTGCGGCGGGTGAAGACGCGGAAATCCTGACGGAGTTGATGCGGATGGAGCTTCCGCCGGATTATGACGCGGAAATCGCCGCTGCGGCCCTGGCGGCGGCGGAGGCCGAGAAAATCCAAAAAGCGCAAAAGTCACAGAAAAACAAGGGAAAAAAGGCGAAGAAAAAGCCGGCTGCGGAGGATGCGGACGCGGAAGAGGACGCCCCCCAGGACGCGGAAAATGCGGATGACCAGGAAAACGCGCCGGCGGATGAAGAAAAAGAGGAAGTGAAGCCGGAAAACATGCCGCCGCTGGAAGTGCTTCTGGTGGTTTTAACGCCGAATGAAGTGAAAGCGGGCGCCGGCGCGCTGCTGGAAAATGGGAGCCCGGCGGCCTGGAAGGGTGTGATGGATATTTTGCAGCGGAAAACCCAGACAGATCAGGACCGGGACGCGGTGCAGACGATGCTCGAGAAAATTTCGGAAACGCGCACGCCGGAAAATGAAAAGCTGCTTTTCCGGATCCTGACAGACGCGGAGTCCATCCGTCAGCCGTGGCCTGAAGAGGAAAAAGCGGCGATGAACCTGCGTCTGATGGGCGGGAAGGAAAAGAAGAATGTGGAAGGCCGACGGGTGACGGTGATGGCCGTGGGCGGGTCGCGCAATTTAACGGACATCACCGCGCGGGAAATGCGGGATTCCGTCATGAATCTGGGGCGGGAACGTTTCAGCCCGGCGTTCCGGAAAGAAATTGCGCTGTTTCTGATGAACCCGAAAGTCGATAAAACCCTGCTGGCCCAGCGGGATTACCAGCAGTTTCTGGAGAACATGCTGCGTTACGTCATGGAAAAAAAGCCGGCGAATCTTGACGCGCAACTGGCTTTATACCTCCTTCCCTCGCTGCCGGCCCAGCAAAAAGATAAGCTGGAGGAAAATCTTTTGCCGCTGATGCAGGATGTTTTGCGGGCGGAGTTTCTGCTGGCGGACGCGAAGACGATTACCGCCGTTAAGCAGGCCCGCAGTGCCGCGGCGGAAACGCCGGATGAAGATGAAAAAGCGGGTGCCGGCGGCTGGTCTCTGATGGGCGGCGCGGGCAGAACGGGAGAAACGCCGCAGCGAAACACGTCCGGCGGGGCGAAAAACGCGGCGGGAGAGCCGAATTTTCTTGTCCAGCTGATCCTGGATGACGATTTAAGAGAGGATTACGCGCGGCGGCTGTGGGCGAATGAAGTGCTGAAAGTGGAGATGGGCCGTCTTTCGGATGAAGTGAAAAAAATCCTCAAAAACGCGGGCAGTGAGGGATTAACGGCCGCCGATTTCCGTTCCGGGCAAAATGCCGCGCGGGCGCTGGAAATGCTGGTGGTTTCGCCGCGTGCGGAGTCACGGAAGGTGTTTTTCCGCATTCTGACGCTGGGCTGGGGTTTCGGGCCCGCGGTGATGCAGCAACTGGGGATTTTGGGGAAAGCGGAGCCGGAGCCGGGATTCCTGATGGTGCTGAAATCCCTGGAGCGGAAAGATCCTCCGAAAGTGAAAAGCGGCGGCAGTACGGCCCGGACGGACAAGAAGCCCGCCGCCAGTGTGGTAAAGCGGGAGGCGCAACAGAAAACGGCCGGAGACTGGATGAAAGCGTGTGAAGCGCAGGTGAAAACGTGGTGTGATCAGTTCGCGCTGGCCGGGCAGTTACAGATGGAGCTCAGCGGTGAGTCGCCGGAGACGGTGACGGCGGGGCGTGCGGACGCCGGTTCCGCTGCGGATGCGGACACGGACGCGGAAGACGGCGGAGAAAAATCGTCCACCGGCGGAACGCTTTCCGATTTCCCAGCTTCCCTTCCTGCCGGCGCGGAGATTCAGGCGGTGTACCGGAAAACGTGGCAGCCGGAAGATGCCGCCGCGCGGGGCGAGAGCCTGAAAATCCATTTCGTCCGTTTCACGTGCGAGGCACGCTGGGTGCAGATTCAGAATTTCTTCCGGAAAACGCAAAAAGGCATGGTACTGCGCGAGACGGAAACGTCTGAAAAAGTAAAGCCCACGGCTTTATGGCTGGAAAGGTACCGCGTGGATGACGGAGCGAAAAAATGCCTGTCTGTGGATGTCCACATTACGCTGGCGGACGGCGAGGCGATCGACTTGAAGGCGGCCGGGCCGGTAAAAATGCAGGTGGACGTACTGGTGATGGAAATGGATGATTTAAAGGGAGAATGACGGCGAAAATGAAATTCCTGTGTGAAATCATCGCGTTTTTGCTGATGCTGCCCATGATCCTGGCGTATTACTTTTTTTGCCTGATTTTAGGCACGCGCCGGGCATTCATGGATTTTTCGCAACTGATGTGCCTTTTCCCCGGGCTGATCGGGGAATTTTTTCGCCGGGCGTTTTATCGGGCCGTGCTGCCGCGGTGCGAGAAGAACGCGTGTGTGAGTTTCGGCACTTTTTTCACCCACCCCACGGCCGAAATCGGCGAAAACGCGTATATCGGCCCGTATACCGTCATCGGAGACGTCATCGTGGGCAAGGATACGCTCATCGGCACCGGCGTTTCCATCCTGAATGGCACGCGCCAGCACGGCACGGAGCGTCTGGACATCCCTATCCGTGAGCAGCCGGGTGAGTACCCTCGCGTCATCGTGGGCGAGGGGACCATGGTCTGCGAGAGGGCGGTCGTTCTTGCAAATATCGGAAAACACTGTATCATAGGAGCGGGGACGCTGGTTCTGGAGCCGATTCCGGATTACGCGATCGCCGTGGGTGTGCCCGCGAAAGTCATCCGATTTCGGAATGAAAACGAAAAAGAACTGTTAAACCCAAGCGAAATACAAAACCCAAGCGAAACGCATAACGAAAGCGAAACGCCCATGGACGCAAAAACGCATCCCCCATCCCCCATTCCCTAACCCCCCATCCCATTCACACCATGAGCGCAATTCTCGGAATCCTTTATCGAAATCCGAATCACCCTGTGGAAGTTTCCCGGCTGTCGAAAATGGCGGACACGGTGGCTTACCGCGGCCCGTGCGGACAGGCGTATTACGTCGCCGCGGGGCTGGGCCTGGCCGCCTGCTACTGGAACCCGGAGCAGATCATCTCGGCCGACATTCTTCACTCGGAATATGTTCCGCCTGACGACCAGTATGCCGGGAAAGTAGTGCGGACGATTAATAATGACGCTTCTGTGGCGGTCATTATGGACGGGGAGATTTATAACATCGACGTTCTCCGCCGAGAGCTGGAGGCGGAAGATCACGACTTTTACACGACGGACGACGCGGAAGTCGTCCTGCATCTTTACGAGCTTCACGGGCCGGATGTGCTTTTCCCGAAATTGCGGGGAAAATTCTCGATCGCCATCTGGGACGCGAGACGGCAGTCGCTTCTTTTAGCGCGCGACCGGACGGGGCAAAAGCCGCTTTATGTGTATCAGGACGAGGAAAAACTGATTTTCGCATCGGAACTGAAGGCCATTCTCGCGCATGGAAACGTAAAGAAAGATATCAGCCCGACGGCGATCGAGGATTATTTCATCATGGAAAGCATCCCCGCGCCGCGGTCGATTTATAAATATGTGGAAAAGATCCCGCCGGCGAGCTGGAAAGTTTTTCGCCCTCAGTGGGGGAAGGAGTTGAAGGCCGGGGAGCCGTGGATTTCGAATGAATGCACGCCGCGGAGATACTGGCATTTCGCGATCACGGCGGACGACTCGGTGGATGAAATAACCGAGCCCCAGTGGAAGCAGATCATTCTTGACACGCTGGAAGACACCGTGGATTACATGAAAGGCGGCTTCATCCCGGCGGGCGCGTTTTTAAGCGGCGGCCTGGACTCCAGTATCGTCGTCGCGATGCAGAGCCGATGGGGCGGCGAGTCGATTTCTACGTTTTCCATCGGATTTTCCGAGTCCGAATTTAATGAGCTGGAGTATGCCGAGGCGGTTTCGGAGCGTTTCGGCACGGATCATTACGAAGAAATCGTCACGCCGAACGCGGTGCGCGAAATCCAGCGGCTGGTGGAGTGTTATGATGAGCCTTTCGGTGACCCGGCGGCCCTGCCCATGATGCTCGTTTCGCGGCTGGCGGCGAAGTACGTTACCGCAGTTTTTTCCGGAGACGGCGGCGACGAAAGTTTCGGTGGCTACACCCGGCATATTCATGACCTGCGCGAGGATCAGGTGCGGCGGATGCTGCCCGGCGGGATTCAGCGCATGCTGGGCGGGCTGGGGACGCTGTGGCCGAGGACGGATTTTTTGCCCCGGTGGCTGCGTGCGAAGAATACGCTGACGAACCTCGGGCTTTCCGCCGCCGAGGCATACGCGAACACCGCCTGCCACTGCCGGAATCCGCTACGAAAAAAGCTGCTGGCCCCGCTGTTCCGCATGCCGGGTTATGAGCCGTCGGATGTGACCGCGCGGTACGTGAATGAGTTTTTGCGTGCGCCGGCGGATGACACGCTGGCGGGGATGCTGATGGCCGAGGTGAATTTCGCGCTGCCGGAAGCCATGACGAAAGTGGACCGCGCGACCATGCATTACGGCCTGGAGGTGCGCTCGCCGTTTTTGGATCACGAAATGCTGGCGGTGGCGGCGAAAGTGCCGTCCGATTTAAAAATCGATGACGGGATGGGGAAGTGGATTTTGCGGAAAATTTTTGAGCCGCAACTGCCGGATAAGCTGAAAAATCGGCCGAAACAGGGTTTCGAGCTGCCCACGGACATGTGGATGCGCGGGCCCCTGAAGCAGACGTTCATGGAAGAGGTGTTTCACAAAAACAGTCGGCTGGCGGAATGGGTGGACCTCACGGCGGCAAAAAAATTATACGCGCACCACTGCGCGAAAACCGGTCATCACGGGCGATTTCTGTGGTCGCTGCTGGTGCTGGCGGAATGGGTGAAGCGGTGGGTGTGAGGGAACGGCAGGCCGATTTTTTAGAATTTTTAACGCGGAAAACGCGGAAGTCTTACAGAAAACGCGGAAGAGATGAAAATGACGGTGAATTTTTTGAAAAAATGGTTTATGTCACCGGCTGTGCTGCTTTTAGCGGTGATCGTCGGCGGTGGAATGCTGCTTTCCCCCCCTCTTTCTGCTCAGGATGACAAAAAACCGGAAAGCACGGCGGCTGAAACCGCGGCACTGGAAGCGCGGCAGCAGAAAATTGACGCACTGATCCGCAAGCTGGGGGATCCGTCCTGGAAAGTCCGTGAAGATGCGGGGCGAAAACTGATGGAATATGGGGCGGACGCCGAGCCAGCCCTGATGGCGGCCATGGAAAGTACGGACCTGACCACCGCGAAAGCCGCCGCGTTCTTTTACCCGCTGGTGGCCAACGAACTCGTCCGTGCCACCGACTCCGAAGCGCTGCGTCTGCTGCTGGACGAGTATGAAGCGTGTGATATGTCGGACAAAATGCGGCTTCTGGAGCGGATGAGGCGTCTGCCAGCGGAAGAAGCCGCCTCGGGTCTGCTGCGGCTGATAAATACGGAGACGGACGTCTCCCTCGCGCGGTACGGGATGCTGATGCTGTTATGGAATTTGCCGGCGGACATTCATTTTCCGTCCATGATGAATGTGACGGACGCGAGTCTGGAGTCTCCGGCGGTGCGGGCCCTGCAGGGTCTGCCTGTGAAAAGTGTGGAGTATAAAGCGAAACAGGCCGCTTACTGGGCCAGTGAGAAGCCGTGGATGGAAAAGCGGAAAGCCGCCGTAACGGAGGTGCTGGAACAGGCAAAAACGCTCCGCCGCATGAAACCCGCGGTGGAACAGCTGACGAAATTCCTGGAAATGGAAAAAGCCTGCCTAGACGAAATCCTCCGCCGAATGGAGCAAAAAAATCCGCCCGGCGAGCCGCTTCTTGCGGAAACGCTGGATCAGACGTATTATGAAATCCTTCAGGAAATGGCAAATCCGATGACCGCGCAGCAGCGTCAGCTGGGCACGCTGGGGATTCTCGGCCTGAGCTATTACGCCATGGATTTCATGGATCGCATGGGTTTTCCCGCCGAGGCGGATTCCCTGATGAAAAAGATCCAGGGCATCAGCCGTTTAAATCAGACCTCTGCCGCCGGCGGCGCCAGCGACGCCGATTTTTGGTGGCTGCTGCTGCGCATGGGCTGGAACGAGAAGCTCCTCTGCCGCGGCCGCATTAACTGGGCGCTGGCCGAGGGAGAGCGTCTCCGCCAGTACTGCCGGACGGCGGATAAGGCGTTCGTCGCGTATGATCTGGCGAATACTTATCATGAACTGCGGAAAGATAAGCGGGCCGCGGAGCTCCTCGGAGACATCATGACCCAGAATAGCCTGAAAAAAGAGGGGCTCGTGAGACTCGACCGAACCGAGGACCAATTTACGGCGGTGATGAAATATTACCAGGCCGGGGAGGCGTGGCAGGAGAAGGACGTTCCGCGGGCGAAAGACCTGCTGCGAAACGCGGGCAAACTCTGGCCGGAAGACACGGAGTCCCTGATCCTGGCGTATGAAATCGGGCAGGCCACGGGGGATGAAGCGTGGCAGAAGGAAACGGATGAGCGAATCGAAAAACTGCTGAAAACGTTTGACGTGCGGATCAAGGAAAACGGCGGAAAAGATGGCGTTCTGCCTTATGACGGCGGTATCCATGACCGGAATCTATATGCGTGGCTGGCCGGGAAAACGCACCGTCATCTGGCACAGGCGGCGATTTACGCCGAGGCGAATGTGAAGGAAATGCCGCATAACGGCAGTGTCCGTGACACGCTGGCTTATATTTATTTCGCCGCCGGGTATCTGGATGACGCTATCAAGCATCAGTTGCAGGCCATGGAGGATAACTCCAGCGCGCTGGAAATTCGCCGGAATCTGGAAATTTTCCGCCGGGCGAAGAAAATTCAGGACGGTGAAAAACCGGAAGACGCGGCATCTGAAAATGTGCCCCCGCTGCAAGATGCACCTTCCGCCACGGGGGTGAAATCTTCTTTGCGTGATGATGTGGAGGTGGATACACAACTGGAGGAAATCGACATTTTTGGGGAATGAGGCGAAAAAATTTCATGAACCGGAAACCCTCTCGCGTCCGTACATATGATATCGCGCCGTTTTAAGTGGCGTAAGAATGAACCACAGGCACACGAAAAAACACAGGGGGACGCAGCATGGCGCCGGACGAAAATCGCGATTTCCATCAGCAGGCAGACGGAGAACCTCAGGACGGAAAGGCAGAGCCCGCGATCGGTGCGGCGCCGGAAGCGGGAAGTGCCGGGTATCAGTCGGCTTTCGGGAAATATCTTGATCAGGGCAGTAAACAGCCGGAATCTCAGGGGGCGGCGTTTGACGCCGGGGTGCCGTGGGAAATTTCGCTGTTCAGCGGTTATGAAACCTTTCCGGTACGGCTGCTGGAAATCCTCGCGGTGCTGGCGGGCATCTTTTGCGTGGATTTTTTCTGTTATCAGGGCACGTATTTTGGTGAGCGGGGACGGCTTTTTCTCGGCCCCAGTGGCTGGGCGGCATTTTTCGCCATCATGCCGGCCGTGTTTTTTCTGGGAAGCCGGAATCGCGCCCTGAGCGGCGCACGCATTCTCCTGACGGCGGGCATCTGGCTGGCGGCCCTGAAAATCTGGTTCAGCGCATCCGCTCTGGCGGTTTTTTCCGCCGGTGTCCTGCTGATATTTCTCGGCGCGGAAGGTACGGGCGTTACCTTTCACATCCTGGCCCTGATGCAGTACGTGTGCACCTCCCTGACGGACGGCGGAAAACGCGTGCTGCGCTATTTCGGATCTTTGCGCCATGTGTGGAAAGCACTCACCGGCATGAATCTCGCCGCGACGCTCATTCCGCTGGCCGCGGTGCTGGTTTTCGGCGCTATTTTCGTCATGGCGAATCCCCTGCTGCAACGATTTTTCCTGGATATCGGGCTCCGGCTCCAGAACTGGCTGACGTACTTGCCGCCCTTCTCGGAGCTCGTGCTGTGGTGCGTGGCCGGGTGGCTGCTGGCGGGTTTTTTGATGCCGCGAAATTTTTTGCAGACGCTGAATTTATTCCCGCCCCGCGTGGATGACCCCACGCCGAAACGCTCCGATTATTATCAGATCGGCCTGAACACCCTCGTCGCGCTGTGCGTGCTGTTCGCGGCGAACCTGATTTTCGAGTTTTTCAGCATCTTTTTTATTCCCCGGGCGGAGGATTTCGATTACGGCACGTACTGCCATCACGGGGCCGCGTGGATCACGTTCGCGCTGTGTCTGACGACCGTCGTGCAGGCCTTCATTTTCAGCGGGGACATTTACCGCGACGACCGGGTTTCGCTGCTGAAACGCTGGACGGTGCTGTGGACCATGGAAAATTTCCTGCTGGTGGGGGTGATTTATAACCGCCTGTGCGTGTACGTGATGCTAAACGGGCTGACGTGGCTGCGAATCGTGGGCTTTTTGGGCGTCACGGCGGTGGCGCTGGGCCTGTTCTGGGTGCTCTGGAAACTCATGCGGCGCTACGATCTGCCGTGGCTCATCCGCCGTTTCGCGGTCACCGTGGCCGGGCTGTTTTATCTCTTCAGCGTCGCGCCCGTGGACACGCTGGTGTATGGTTACAATACCCGCATCATCCTCGCGGGGAACCCCGGGCCCACGTTGCATCTGTTCATGCAAAACATCTCGCCGGAGGGGTGGTGTCAGGTGTTTCCGCTGCTGGAGTCTGAAAATTCCGTCATCCGGGAAGGGGCCGCCGCGCTTTTAGTGGAAGAATACGGCCGGCGGAGGGAGCTGGCATGGCAGCGGGAAAGTTCGAAATTCCACTCCTGGCGGGATGTTTTTTACACCGATGCGAAGTTCATGCTGATGTTTTGTGCCCTGGAAAACGAGGTGGATTTCTCGAATGCTCCGGATAAGCGGGGCTTACTCTTACGCAGCGCGAGCCTCTGGTACTGGGATCTGGACACGCGGCAAAACCCGCAGCCCGTGCCGCCGCCGGTGGTGCTGGAGGCGGAAATGGAAGACGAATATCGCGAGGCACCGGAAGCGGAGCCTGTGGTGGCGGAAGCGGAAGTGGAATCCAGCGAGGAGCCTGCGGTGATGCGATGAAACAGCAGCCGGGAGCGGAGCGGAACGTAGTGACGCGCAGAGACCGGATAGAATCGCCGGGATTTTTTCCACCTCGATCCGGTCTCTGGGCTAACGCTCCGCTCCCGGCTACTATTCTTGTGAGTCAATTAATTTGATAGATGCTCTCATCCGGTCATTACGCCATCTCTTGCCTCAACAAAATCTAGCGACCACTATTATTTATTTCAATTTCATATACCTCGAAATTTCGTTTTGAAAATCTGAGGTATATGCGTGAAATTTTGTAAAAAAACCGTCATTTTTAGTTATTCTTGATTGAAATTTTTAGAGGCCGGGATACAATACATATAATGTGGAATTTCTTGTGCCAACGGGTGTCTTTTTTGTCGGAGAGCCGCGATGAAGCGAATGATGAATCATAGAATTTTGATGACAGTACTGGGTATTTGGACGTTGTTGTTTTGCACAAAGATGGCAGAGGACGCGTCGGCGGTCAATCTGGCCGATCAGCCGAACAACACCTACACCATCGACGGTTTGACGACCGGGAATTTGACGGTCGGCGACGCGTTCACCAATACGCCTGTGGGTTCTCCGGTGGGAACGATTATTATTAATGGCGCCACCGGCCGGCGTGTGATTCTCGACAATACCATTTCGGACAATATCAATATCGAATACAGTTTTCCAAGCACGGCATTAAATAATGAGAGCCGGATTACGCTTACAAAGACGAATACCTTTCAGGGCACCATCACCGGCAAAGGCGGCATTCTTTATTTGAACAACGCCGGCGGTCTGGGGCATGCGGACAACACGCTTTATCTTGATGCGTCCTATATCATGACCGATGCCGCCCCGACGATCACCCAGGGGATTGTCATCGCCAACGGCTCCTGGGCCGGGCTGCGTGCCAGCAATCAAAATTTTTCGGTGACCGGTTCCATCAGCGGCGGCGGCGATTTCATCGTCGTCACCGACGGTGCGACGCTCACACTCAACAGCACCAACGCCAACACCTATACCGGCGTCACCGGCATCGGCACCGTGCAGGGCGGCGGCAACACCAACGCCTTTCTAAAGCTTGGCAAAAACGAAGTCCTCCCCTCGACGACGGTCGTGGAACTCGGAAAATCGTCGAAATCGGCTTACGGTTATACCAGCGCCGGGTCGCAATTACAGCTCGACGGTAAAACGCAGACCATCGCCGGGCTTTATGGCGTGGGCCAAATCGTCGGCGGCAACGGGATACTGAATATCAATGCCGCTAACGGAACGTCTTACGACTTCACCGGCCTGCTCTCCAACGTCACCATCAACCTCGACGGCACCGGCACGCAGATCATCGGCGGTGGCACCGATACCGTCCCGAACACCGCCACGAACACCAACGTGAACGTCAATTCCGGCACTCTGGAGCTGGCCAAGACGACGGGTGTCACCGCGGTGAGCACGCTGACGGTCAACAACGGCGGCATGGTGCGTGTCAACAACAACGGAACCCGGCAGCAGGTCAGCGGTCTGGTCACCGTGAACTCTGGCGGCACGCTGAACATCAACGGCGGCTTGTTCTCGGCCGGCGGCGGTCTGGTGGGCGATGGTACGGTCACCGGTGGTGGAACGATGGATATCAACACCGGCGGCGGAACGCAAACCTTCACCGGCGCCCTGACCGTCGGCACGATCAACAAAAGCAACAACGGCACGCAAAACCTCTCCCCGACGACATCCCTGCAAAACACCAACTTCACGGTCACCGGCGGCACGCTGCAAATCAACACCGCCAATGCCGGCTCGAACTACCTGGGCAATAATATTACCGTCAACGGCGGCACCTTCCAGGTCATGAACACTGCCGCCGCGCAGACCATCGGCGGCGCCTTTTCCATCACCACCGGCACCTTCAATCTCAACGGCGCAACCGTCGGGACCACGGGCCTCAACGGGGCGGGAACCCTCAACGGTAACGGCACGCTGAACATCTCCCTGGCTTCCGGCGCATCCCACACATTTACGGGAACATTCACCGCGGCCGGGGCGATCAACATCAGCGGCGCCGGCGGCACGCAAACCATCGGCGGCGGAAATAATGCCAGCGGCACAAACATCACCGTCAATTCCGGCACGCTGATTTTTGACAAAACCATCAACAACACGCTGGCCAGTACCCTGACGATCAACAACGGCGCCGTGGTGGAAATCAAAAGCGGCAACGCGACCACCCAAGTCATTTCCAATGTGATAACGATCGCCACTGGAGGCACGCTGAACGTCAACGGTGGCAACTTCGCCAACACCGCTAATCTCACTAACAACGGGACCATTAATCTCAGCGGCGGAAATCTCTCAACCCGTGCCCTGATCAGTGCGGCGGGCCAAGGGAATATCGTCAACGCTGCCGACACGCGCTCCGTGCTGACGATCAATCAACAAGATACCGGCGCCGAACAGACGTATCGCGGAACGATTACCGGAGACATTCGACTTGTGAGTATCGGCGCCGGCCGACAGCGATTCGAGGCAAACCTGGAGCACACCGGCGGCACGAGTATTGAGGCCGGCACGTTTTATGTGACGAACAACATCAAAGTCGGAACCGGCGCGATTACGCTGAAGAACGCTGCCACGTTCATGACCGGTGTGACAACGGCGCTGGCGAACGATTTCGTCGTCGACGCCACCGGCGGTAACCTGCGCATCGGCGGCGCGTCGACGCTGACGCTTAACGGCAACATCACCGGCACCGGCCTGCTGACGCTAAACAACGGCGAAGGCGGTGGTGACGCGAAAAAACTCGTTCTTAACGGCGACAACAGCGGTTTCTCCGGAGGAATCCAGCTCGGCGGCACATCCGACGCGTCCAGAACGACCGTGGAAGTTGGGAACGATTCCGGGCTGGGCACCGGGACGCTGAAGCTCAATAACGCAGGCCCGACCACGCTTACATTTGTGGCCGCCGCGGGTGCGACGCGTACCATCGCCAACGAGGTGGATATCAACGGAAGAAACTTGACGTTTAACGCGTCGACCGGCGCCAACGCGCTATTTTCGGGGAGCCTCACCGGCGGCGGCACCTTCATCAGCACCGGCGTGGATTACCTGCTGAACCTCTCTGATTGGACGGCGGATCATAAAATCTGGAGCGGCCTGACCGCCGGGGTCACGTTTACGGACGCCGCGGATGTGATGTTCTATTTTACGGCAAGCAATCCTGATGACCTCATCGGGCAGACATTCTCCCTTTTCGAGGATGCCACGCTGAATTCGACGCTGACGAGCGACAATTTCAGTTTTATCGGCGATCTTCCTAGCGGCGTGATTCTGACCTGGACCGCCCAGGACACGGACGGCTACTGGGGTATTACGCTTACCGGGTACTCGGTGACCCCGGAGCCTGCGACGTGGGTGATGATGATCATGGCGGGGCTGGGGGTGTTTTTCATGCGGCGCAGAAGCTGCGCGGCTGGCTGACGCCGCAGTGTTTTGTGAAAAAAATGCGTGAAAACCCGGCTGCGCGATGGTGGCCGGGTTTTTTTGTGTGGCACAGAGGAGGAGCGAATGGCGAGGTATTTTGTAGGACGAAAAAATGGACGCGTTTTGTGCGGCATGATGGCGGCGGTGTTTTTTTTGTTTTCGCCGCAGTGTGTTCTTGCGCAAAAGAAGCCCGGCGACACGCGGCTGCCGGAAATGTACGCGCGACTGACGCCGCTTCACGAAACGCTTCCCGCCCCTCAGCCCGGTGACTGGCTGGCGCAACATAAAGAGCCGGGCCAGACTTTTGTGCAGTACCGCGGCTCGAAATACGTGAAAGCCGTGCCAGCCCGCAAAACGCTGTACATCCAGGTGCTGGGCGAGATGACCCCGAAACAGACGGAGATCATCGGCATCACACGCGAGTACACGGAGATTTATTTTGGCCTGCCGGTGAAGATTCAGCCCGCGATTTCCGTGAAAAACTTCCCGAAAACCGCCCAGCGGAACCACCCGGAATGGGGGAATCACCAACTGCTGACGGGACACATCCTGGAAAAAGTCCTTTACCCCCGGCTGCCCGCCGATGCTTGTGCGTACATCGCGTTCACGGCCCACGACCTTTACCCCGGCGACGGCTGGAATTTCGTGTTCGGATATGCGTCTTATAAAGCCCGTGTGGGCGTGTGGTCCATTTATCGTAACGGCGAGCCGGAAAAATCGGACGAGGAATACCGCCTGTGCCTGAAACGGACGCTGCGAATCGCGACGCACGAAACGCTGCACATGTTCTCCATGCTGCACTGCACGCGCTGGCGGTGCAATTTGAACGGCGTGAATCACCTGCCAGAGGCGGACGCCACGCCGCTGTGGCTGTGCCCCGAGTGTCTGGGGAAGGTTAAACTGGCCACGGGCGTGGACCTGCCGAAGCGTTTTGACGCTCTGATCGCGTTTTTCGAAAAACATAAATTTGCGGACGAGGCGGCGTTTTACAAAAAAGAAAAGGCGCTTTTTCTAAAAAAACCGGAAAAAGTGGAAAAACCAGAAAAATGACCGCCGGCCGTGCCTGCTTCTTGACTTTTTACCCGCCAGCGTCTATAATATTATTTCGCATATTAACAGCGTGGTTTTCAGGGGTTTAGCGGAACGTAACATGGCGGATTTCCCGGAAACGGTGACCATTCTCGGCGTGGGGCTCATCGGCGCGTCCCTCGGACGGGGGCTGATTGCGCGAACAGGCGTGCGGCGGGTGGTCGGCTGGGGCCGAAATTCGGAAAAACTGGCGCGGGCCGTGGAGCTGAAAGCGATCACGGACGGCACCACGGTGCTGGCGGACGCAGTGCGGGATGCGGATCTGGTGGTGGTGTGCACGCCTGTGGGCATGATTCCGGAGCTCGTGCGCGAGGCGGCGCAACACGCCCGGCCGGGGACGCTCCTCACGGATGCGGGGAGCACGAAAGCCGGCCTGGCGCGGGAAATCGAGCGAATGGAACTGAAAAACGCGTGCCGGTTTTTGGGTGCGCATCCCGTGGCGGGGAAAGAAGATCACTCGCTGGAGGCGTCTGACGGCGGGCTTTTTGACGGCCGGCTGACGGTATTGACGCCCGTGGAGGACACGCCCGCGGAGGATGTGCGGCAACTGACGGCGTTCTGGCAGGCGGTGGGCAGCCGGGTGGAGTGCATGCCGCCGGAAACGCATGACGCGGTGCTTGCGCGGACGAGTCACGTGCCGCATGCGCTGGCGTGTGTGCTGGCGAAAATCGTGCCGCCGGAGCTGTTTCCGTATGCGGGCACGGGGTACGCCACTACCAGCCGACTGGCCCGCGGCAGCGTGGACGTGTGGCGCGACATCCTGCTGGAGAATGCGAACGCGGTGCAGAATGTGCTTCAGGACGCCGCGGCGGAACTTCACGCCCTGCAAGCCGCCCTGCAAGCATCGGATGCCGGGGCGCTAGAGCGTTTCCTGGACGCCGCGAAACGAAACCGGGACGCGTTCCCCCACGCATAATCCCCGATTAACCATTCACCATTAACAATGAACCATTCATGGACACACGTTACGACGGTCGCGCGGCGGACGCCCTGCGGGCGATAAAAATTCAGCGGCATTTCACCCGGACGGCCCCCGGAAGCGTGTTCATCCAGGCGGGCGGCACCACGGTGCTGTGCACGGCGTCCGTTTCCACGCAACTTCCGCCGTGGATGGATCCGGAGAAGGGCCGCGGGTGGATCACGGCGGAGTATAACATGCTGCCGGGAAGCACGTCGCCGCGGAAAAAACGTGACCGGGAGGGAAAGCTGGACGGGCGGACGTCCGAGATTCAGCGGCTTATCGGCCGGAGTCTGCGGGCGGTGGCGGACATGAAAAAGCTGGGCCCGGTGATGGTGGCCGTGGACTGTGACGTGCTGGAGGCGGACGGCGGGACGCGGACGCTTTCCATCACCGGCGCGACGATCGCCGTGATGGATGCCCTGGCGGCCCATGCGCCGTTTGCGCCGGGGAACCGCGCGCCGGAAACGTATCCGCTGCGCGACACCGTGGCGGCGGTGAGCGTGGGCGTGGTGTGGGGCGTGCCGCTTCTGGATCTTTGTTATCAGGAGGATTCCGCGGCGGAAGTGGACATGAATGTGGTGATGACGGGGGCCGGGCGTTTCGTGGAAATTCAGGGCACCGGTGAAGAAACGACTTTTGATGATGCGCAACTGGCGGACATGCTGGGGCTGGCGAAAAAAGGAATCCGGGAGCTCACCGCCCTGCAGCGCGAATGCCTGGGAGAGAATTACCCGTTTTAGAGCAATTATTATATTAATGTATCCGCAAGAACAGCAGCCGGGAATGAAGCGCTAGCGCAATGACCGGATAGAAGTGGAAACCCACTCCCCACTTCCGGCAGGCCGATTAAAATAGCCTGACATTCCCCGTTTCTATCCGGTCATTGCGCTGCACTGCGTTCCGCTGCATTCCCGGCTGCTGTTCTTGTGAGTAAATTAATTTGATAGATGCTCTAAATGAGTGTTAACCGCAAATAGTATTTCGTTTTTATATAACTTCGTATTTCAAGGAAATTTTATGAAAAAATACGCATTTTTGTCCGTGGTGTTTCTGGTGCTGGTTATGTTTGCGCTGCCTGCAGCGGGGCGGGTGTGGAAGTCCAAATCCGGCAGTTTTTCTCTGGACGCGGAGTTCGTCAGTGCGGACGCCGAGAAAGTCACTCTGAAAGATACGCAGGGAAAGACGCGCACGGTGCAGATTTCGCAGCTCAGTGACGCGGACCAGGCGTTTATTAAATCGCAGCAGAAACCGGCATCCGGCGGAAAGGCGGCGGCGGGGGAAAAGACGGTGGCGGCTGGGAAAACAGCGAAAACGGACTGGCCTCGCTTTCACGGTCTCCGCGGTGAGGGAAATATTTTTGCGGAAGAGAAGGGCCTTTTAAAGGCGTGGCCGGAGGGTGGGCCGAAACTCCTGTGGGAGGTGGACGGGCTGGGGAGAGGTTACGCCAGCGTGACGCTTTCCGGGGATTTACTGTTCACGGCGGGAAGTGCGGACGGCCGGGCGGTGGTGCAGGCGAGGAAAATTTCGGACGGCTCCCTGGTCTGGAAAACGGATGCGGGCGAGGACTGGACGGGCCATTTCGAGCATGTTCGCAGCACACCCACGGTGGATGCTGACCGCGTGTATTACCTGGCTCCGAAAGGTGATCTGGCGTGCATGAATGTGAAGGACGGGAAAATCGTCTGGCAGCGGAACATCCTGAAAGATTTTGAAGGCGGCCTCAGCACATGGGCCATGGCGGAATCTCCGCTGGTGGAAGGAAACACGCTCATCTGCACGCCCGGCGGCAAAAAAGGCATGATCGTCGGCCTAAATAAACTCACCGGGAAAACAGCGTGGGTTTCGGATCCCGCGGAGCATAATGCCGCGTATTCGTCCCTCGTGCCGCTGACCGTGGGGAAGCTGAACATGCTGCTGACCTTCTCCGAAAAAGAATTCCTCGCTTATGACGCGGACACCGGGAAAAAACTTTTCGCTTACCCCCGCGAAACGAATTACGGTGTGAACGCCACGGACGCGGTTTACCATGACGGCATGATTTTCCTCACGTCCGGGTACGGAATGGAATCCGAAATGGTGAAGCTGACCGTGAAAGGGAAGACGGCGAGCGTGGAAAAAGTGTGGGGCACACGCGAAATGGATAATCAGCACGGCGGCGTGGTGCGCGTGGGCGAAAATATTTATAGCGCGTGCCAGAATCATAACGGCGGCGCTTGGGTGTGTCTGGACTGGAAAACCGGCGAAAAACGCTGGGCGGACCGCACGATTCAGCGCGGCTCGGTGGCGTACGCGGACGGAATGCTGTTCCTCTGGGGCGAAAAAAATCAGATGGGCCTGGCGGTCGCGGATCCGAAAGCGTGTAATGTGACCGGAAATTTCCGCGTTCCGGAGGGCGGAGACGGAAACAGCTGGGCGCATCCCCTGGTGTCTGACGGAAAATTATATTTGCGTCACGCGGATAAGTTATTCGTGTACCAGGTAAAATGAACGCGGCATGGGCCGTGAGTGCCCCGCCGCCGGCAGTGAAAGGAAAATCGTATGCATGAGCACCAGCTGCGCATTCTTTTCGTGGGGGACGCCCAGCGCGAGGAATTCCAGCTGGTGTGGGAGCGGCTGTCGGAATATTTTCAGACGGCTGCCGCTTTAAAAATGGATATTCAGGAAGTTCTGGCGGACTTTCCGGAAGCGGACGGAAACGCGGAGTCCGCGGAGATGACGGCTCCGGACGTGATTCTGTTTCTCCAGTCTTTCCCGGGTGAGTTTTTGCAGGAGGAAGTGGAGCTGTTGCGCCGGCGGTTTCCGCTTGCGCCGGTGGCCGTGATTTACGGAAGCTGGTGTGAGGGAGAACAGCGGACGGGGAAGCCGGTGACGGATGTGCCGCGGTTTCACTGGGCGCAGTGGGTGATGGGCGGGCCGCGCGAGCTGGAGGCGTTTTTCCGCGGCGAGCTTTCCGTTTTTTCCCTGCCCGTGACGCTTTCTCTGGAAGAGCGGTTTTTGTGGCGCGACACGCTGGAAAAAACGCGGAATGACGCGGCACCGGAGCGTTTTTTGCACGAGGAAGCGGCCGAATTTTGCCGAAATAAGAAGGAGCCACTCTCGGTTTTCGTGTATTCGCCGGAGGTGGAGCAGGCGGACGTCCTGATGAACCTGTTTCGGAAAGATGAAACGCTCCGGCACATGTTAAAATGCACGCATTTTGCAGATTTTCATGACGCCGCGCTGACGCCGCCGGATTTCGTGCTGGCGGATTTTGTGGAATTTAACGCGGAGTCCCGGGACGCGTTTTTGGCTTTAAAACGCCGGTATCCCCACGCTGTTTTTTACGTTTTTTGCGAATTTCCGCGTATCGCGCACTGGCGGTGGCTGGAGCAGCACGGCGTGCGAAATATTTTCAGTAAACCTTTTCCCGTCACCGATTTTCTTGTGAACTTTCTCCCTGAATTACGCGTCAAAATATTATCTCCATTTCTCATTCCTCATTCCTAATTCCTCATTTTCATGTCCCGCGCCATTCCCCCGTCCTTACCGAAAACGCACGCCGCGGCGGAACACGTTTCGCTGGTGGACGAGACGCTTTTCGCCGCCCAGAAAAAGGTGTGGAATGTGGAGGTGACGGTGGCGGTTCTGCTTTTTTTGACGGGGGCGCTGGCATTTTTCCTGCTGGTGGTGCTTCTGGATCACTGGGTGATGCCCGGCGGACTGGGAATTTTCGGCCGCGTGCTTCTGTGGCTGGGATTTTTCGCGGGCACGGCCATTTACGTCCGCCGCCGTGTGTTACCGCTGCTGAAAAGTCGGGTGCATCCGTATTACGCTGCGGCGGTGGTGGAGGAAAATCTTCCGGGAATTAAAAATGCCCTGCTGAATCTGGTGTTTTTGCGCCGTGAGCTGGCCCCACTGACGGCCGCGGAGCGTGAGGATCCGCAGCAGGTGATGAATCAGCGCGTGCTCTTATCCCTGGAACGGCAGACCGCCGGGCGGGTGCGGAATGTGGAGCTGGGCGCGACTGTGGATCACGCGGCGGTGTTGCACACGGGATACGTTTTCGCGGCGGTATTTTTGCTGTGTTTTTTTTACTTCATCCTGTCCCCGAAAAGTTCTTTTGCGTCTCTGGGGCGCATGTTCTTCCCGTGGGCGAATATCCCGGCTCCCACGCGTGTGGTGTTTTTGGAAATCACGCCGGGGGACGCCACGATTTTTCAGGGGGAAACGCTCCCGGTTTCCGTCCGCATGAAGCATCTCCGGGACGCGGAGCCAGTGACGCTTTATTTTAGCACACAGGACGGCCAGGTGCGGGATGTGGCGGTGATGATGCAGCCTGCCACGGAAGAAACGGAGTCTGGGCGCGGTGGAAATGGAACGAAAAACGCGTTTCACGCCGTGCTGGGCGGGACGGATGGAATTCAGCAGACGCTCACGTGGCGGATTTCGGCCGGGGACTGTGTTTCGCAGACGTTCCGGGTTTATGTGAAACCGCCGCTGAGTATCACGCCGGAAAAAATCGTGCTCATCCCGCCAGCTTACACGGACATTCCGCCGTCCGAGCAAAAAATGGGGGACATAAAAGCCCCGGACGGGACACGTGTGCGTCTGACGGCCTGCGCAAATCAGCCCGTGCGGCAGGCGCAACTGGTGTTTCACTCCGCAGACGCCCAAAAACCGGAGGAGATTCTGCTCATGAAGCCGGTTTCCGGCAGTTCCGGGAATGCGGCACAGCCCAGCACGCCGGAACCGGAACGCTGCACGCGTGTGGAGGCGGAATTCACGCTGCGAATGTCCCCCCAGCAGCCGCTGATGCCGGAATTTGCCGCGTACGAAATCCGTTTTCAGACGCCGGACGGGGCGTGGAGTGGGAACGCGGTGCGGCACTGGATTCAGGTGACGCCGGATGTCCCGCCGGTGGTCACGCTTCTGGATGCGCCGGAGGACGGGGCGGTTTTTCCCGTGAACGGAAAAATGACGCTTCACATCCGGGCGGAGGACACGGATTATGCGCTGCGGGGCGTGGCGTTTTACGCGAGCTGGAATGGCCGGCTGCTGAAAATTCCGCCGATTTTGAACATTCCACTGGACCGGCCGGGGATGAAAACGCCATTTCAGACCGTTTGGCAGTGGTCGCCCGCGGCGTACCACCTGAAACCGGGGGATGAAATTCTCTGGTGGGTGGAGGTGGCGGATAATCGTCAGCCGGCGGCGAATCGCGCCCGCACGGAGTCCCGGATCCTGAAAATCGCCGCGCCGGGAAATGAAACGGCGGGGCCCGCGCCGGCGCTGACGCCGGATAAAAATGAGGGGGAGGAAGCGAAAAATCCCGCCGCGGTGGGGCGTACGCCGGACGCGGATGGTGGAGAGAATCCGCCGGGAATGGAGCATTCCGCCGGCCCGGGCAGGAACGGCACGCCGGAACCTCAGGAAAAAATGCGAGGCCCGGAATCTCCGGAAACGCAGCCGCAGGGCTCACCCGGTGATGGGGGAGAAAATACGCGTCCGGAGCCCGGCGCGGAGGCAGCGCACACGCTTTTAGGTTCGGGGGAGGCGGAAGCTGGTGAAAATACAGGGCGTGAGGCGGATGACGGCGAAGAATCGGGCGCGGGAGCCCGGGAAGGCCGAAAAGGCGGGAAAGGAGAGACCGCGGAGCTTTCTGAAAATGAAAGTGGTGAAAGCGGCGAGCTGGGTGAAAATTCCGGAGAAAATCCTGCGAACAGCAAAAATCATGGTGGTCATTCAGACAAAAATAAACCGCCGCTGGCGCCGGAAGGTTATGATCCGCTGGCGCCGCGAAAGTCGGGGGAAGACGCGGGCAGTGGGAAAGACACGGATGCCGGAAAGCCGCCCGAGGAAGGTTCTGCGGAGAATTCCGGAGAAAATCCAGGGGAAAATACGCAGGCGGATGGAGCCGGGCAAAAACCGAAAAATGACGCGGGCGGTACAGGTGATCCGCAGACCGGCGAAGGAAATGCTGAAAGAAACCCGGGTGGAAACCAGAAAAAAAACGGGAATGGCCGGCGTCAGGGTGAGCCTGGAAGTGCTGGAAATGCTGCGGACGAAATGCCGGAGAAAGCCGGAGAAAAAAACACGGGCGGCAGCGGCGGTGATTCCGGTGCACAGGAAAATCAGACCGGGACAGGTGAAAAACAGGATTCCGGGAGTTCTGAAAATTCACGTGGCGGTGAATCCAGAAAAACGGGACGTTCTGGAGATTCCGGAAATTCCGAAACGCCGGAAAGTGAATCCGCAGGGCCCGGCGATTCCCCCTCTGACGCGGCAGGCGGAAAGGAACGAAATTCGCCTGGCCAGGAAACTTCCGGCGGAAAAGGCACACGCCCGGAGAGTATGCCGGACGCCGTGCCCACGAAAGTTGACTCCTCCACGGATCCGGGAGCGGCTTTCGAAGAAATTTTGCGTCACCGCAGTCAGGCGGAGGCCGGCGGAAAGCAGGAAAATCCCGGAAATCCCCAGCAACCGGAACCGGGTGGCGAAATGCCTCCGGACGCCGAGCTTCAGGACGCGGAAAACCCCGCTTCTCCTTCCGCCGAGGGAAATGAGCATCAGGGGACGCGGGAGGACGGAAAATCCTCGGATCGGGACGGAAAGGATTCCACGAATTCCGGGCAGGACATGAAAGCCCGTGACCAGCGGGGGGCTGATAACTCGGCGGAAAGTGAGCCCCAGGCGGCGGGCAACAAAAATAAAGGCGGAAATCGCAGCGGCGGCTCTGAAAATTCGGATCGGCAGGGTCTGGGACGGGACGGGAGTAACACGCCGAATGAGGAGGGTGCGCCCCAGGGCAGCGGCGGACAGGGCCCCACGGGCGCGAAAGGCGGGCAGGGCACGCTCAGTGATGAACCCACGGGCGTTTCGGATCCCCAGCAGCGTGCCGGGGACGGCTCCCAGACGAAACCGAATAAAGCCGGCGAGTATTCCGGTTCCTCGCAGCAGAGCCCGGATAAACCCACCACTGGCGCGGCGCCACCGCCGGACACGTCCGCTGCGCCGGAAACTTCCCCGGACCAGAAAAAAGGAAATCGCCCTTCCGGCGGAACCGGCATGGGCATGCGTCATGAAGGGGATGCGGGGCGGACGCCTCCCTCCGCAGAAGAGGTGGCGGCGGCGGACGCGGCCAATCTGGAATACGCGAAAAAGCAGACCATCCTTGCCCTGGAGCATTTACGCCATGAGATTCAGGAGGAGGACTCCGATTTACTGCGAAATCTCGGCTGGTCGCGCGAAGAGGCGGCGGCTTTCCTCAAAAAATGGAACGCCATGCACCGCAGCGCGGAGAAAACCGGCACCCGCGGCGACGAATCCCGTGAAACGCTTTCCCGCTCCCTGCGAAATCTCGGCCTGACGCCCGCCTCCGCCACTTTTTCGGCCGGAACGTACACGGAAACGAAACGCCCGGACGTCCGCGGCGCTCTCCGTGTCCCTCCGCCGGACGCCTGGGCCGAGCAGGCCGACGCTTACTCAAAAAGCGTGGCGGCAGGCGTTACAAAATGAGAAATGAGAAATGAAAGAAGGAGCCGGAACGAACATCATTCCTCATCTCTCGCTCCTAATTCCTCATTTTCCTCCACCGGGCGGATGGTTTTAATGAGTTGCTCGCGCTCCGCTTCCATGGCACGGGCGGATTTACAGGCGCACATCATTTTTCGCCGCCCGAGCAGATGATTCAGGCCCACGGCGAGGAAAAAAAGTCCGAAAAAGAGGATGCTGATGATCACCACGCCCAATATTTTGCCGCCATGCCCGGTGGCCGAGACGCGGGGTTCTCCGTAAATGTCCGAAGTTTCCCGGGGCAGCGCCACCAGCGGGAAATTCTGGCAAATCGCGCTGACTTCCGGCCCGTCCGGCGGAAGCGGTTTTTCCGTATTTTTCATCAGAAACGCCACCCGCAGCGGCGGATTCTGCTGTGCGGCACATTTTGGCCCTTCCACCTCCCCCAGCACGCTCAGCGCCGTGGCCCATGCGTCCGCCTCCATGCACGTCTCGGCCACCACGGAAACTTCCAGCAGCTGATTTTCCACCGGCCGGCCCGTCCGCGGGTCAATAATGTGAGACGCCCGTTTTCCACCGCTCATGGCCTTAAAATTCCGGTACCCGCCGGAAGATGCCAGACTTTCATTCTCCAGCTGCACCGCGCCGTAAAGCGGCCCGTCCGGGTGTAAAGGATCTTCGATTCCGATTCGCCACGGCCGACCGTCCTCCTTTTTCTCCCCCACACGGACTTCCCCGCCGACCTCCACCATGAACCGCGTTACGCCCGCCGCCAGCAACGCCTCCGCCACCTGATCCACGGCATACCCTTTCGCGATACTCGAAAGATCCACATAAAGCCCCGCTTTTTTCCGCTTCAGCAGGGGCGTGCCGTCCTTCGCCGGGTAAATTTCCAGGAACTTCCACCCGATTTTTTCCTTCACGGCCGCAATTTTCGCATCCGCCGGCGGCACGAAATCTTCCTCCTCTTCTCGTGGCCCGAATTTCCACACATTCACCAGCGGCCCCACCGTCACGTCATACGCCCCGCCCGTTTTCCGCGAAACTTCCAGCGCCGCCGTCAGCACTTTCGCCAGTTCCGGCGAGAGCGGAATGTCCTGCGAAATATCCTCCGTGGCGTTTATACGCGAAAGCTCCGAATCCTTTTTCCACGTGGACATCCGGCGGTCCACCGCGTCCAGCACCGCCTGAATTTCCTCCTGCGTCACCGTTTTTCCAGCATCCTCCGGCGGCAGTGTCGCCCGCCACCCCGTTCCCATGCTCATGCCATGATACGTGGTATCCATCAGCATCAGCCCACGCGAGAAAACCGGGGTTACGCAAAACAGGCAAAAAATGCCGCATAAAAACGGGATGAAAAAACGCATCATGACGCACCGCTTTCCGGGAAAAGGAAAAAAATGGCAAAAAAAATCGCTGAACGCGTCTATTATACCTTTTTCAGCCCGGCAAAAGAACCCCCGGGCGTGTCAGATTTTATCCGTTATGAAAAACCTACGGCCTTAAAAGCACTCCAGTCGCTGCGTGAGATGTTTCATCTGTTCCAGCACCCGCGGCGAGCATTCCATGACGCGGTTTTTAATGTAAATGTACTCCATCCACCGTAACGCCGTCAGGATGGTGTACGCGCGATCCAGAACGCGGACCAGTTCCAACTCTTCATCCGAAAGTCGGCGGACGCTCTGGTAAGCAGTCAGGCCGTCCACCCACATCTGAACGTCATTCCCGGCCAGGCTCCCCAGCAGTCGTGAAACGTCCACCGCCACGTTATCCAGCTGCATGGCCCCGAAATCGATCATCCCGGTGACGTGTTCCGCCTGGAAAAAAATATGGCTGCGGTGAATGTCGCGCACACAGGGAATCAGGGGCACGTCATACACCAGGCAGTGGCATAATTGCCGCGCGACCGTCGGCAAGCAACGTTTCAGCATCCGCAGCGATTTCCGTGTCAGCGCGTTTAATTCATGCAAATTTTTCGCATCCACGGGCAGTGTTTCACACGCGGGGCTCCCGGGCTGAAGTTCCGGTGTTTCTCCACAGTTTTCCTTATGAAACGCTCCCAGAATCGGACTGGAATCCGAGTCGGAAAGTGCGTCGAGGAACATGTCCCCCGCCACGAGCATACCTTTTTCATGCATACAGTCCGCCAGACACACGCGGTCATAAATGGCTTCGATGCGCGTTTCGTTCCAGTCGGATAACTGGCTCCGCCGCACGGCGACGGTCGTGCACGCCCCGCGATTATACTCCACGGGGAACGTTCGCAGCGTCTGGTGCATCTCGGCGAGCATGGTCATGGCGGAAAACAGCTTGCCGCGCGAGGGATTTTCGGCGAAATCCGCTTTCCCCTCCATCCAGGATTCCAGCTGCCAGAAATACCCACTCTCGGCCACGAAGCCTGCATGGCCGCGCGTCGTCATGGGCAGCGGCACCCGCGTGAACCCTTCCTGATGCAGGTGCCACAGCACGGCGTGGATGAACTGAAGCCGTTCGCTGGTGGGATATTCTTTCGCCCACCGCCGCAGGCAGTAATCGGTGTGCACGCCGGGAACTTTCCAGAATTGCGCCCCGCTGAAACCGCCCATCGCGCCCATGGGCTGCACCTCCCCCGTCACGGCGTATTTACCGTAATGGTGGGAAAGGACATCCAGATGGGCCGTGGAACTGTGCATTTTAAACTCGCTTGCGTGACAGGTTTTTTCACGAATGGTTTCAAAATAGCGTGTGGAGAACCCGGCAAAAAAGCCATTTTTCTCCGCTGCAACTGTTAATAATTTCGTCATCCGGCCGGGATTTCTTTTGTGTAGAACGCCACCTCGCACGCAAACTGCGCAATTAGCACACTTTTTCACTTTCAGTCAGGGGAATGCAAAAAATATGCTTTTTCATCGAGATTACCCTCATTATACGCCAACCCATTTATCCCATATTACCGTCAGAGACTTTTTCCTAAAAAAATCCCGCATAATCCAAATTATCCGCAAGTTCGGTATATTTTAACGCCGATAAGGTGAATATGTCCATAAGCATTTCTTACGGAGCGTAAATCTGTTTTAGGCTTCCGGGGATGATCGCCGGAAAGTTTAAACCTCGACAGGATAGCAAGAGGGAAAATCATGTTGAAAACGTCATTACGAAAATGGGGATTACTCGCGGCCGCGCTGCTGTTAAGTACATCCAGCGGCTGTATGCTCACCAGCCTGGGGCCCAGTCTAGGAATTCTGTCTATTCCGATGCCTGTCAGTCCGTATTTCCAGTATGCCTCGGAAGAAAAGGCGTTCGAGGATGATCGCTATAAGAAAATGAAGGTTCTCGACCCGATCCCGGCCGGCCAGCCTCACCTGGCGGAAGATGCGCCGTCGGAGGACATGGTCATGCGTGCATTCCTCAAGATGCACCCCGTGGCGGGCAACTTCCCCGCGATTTATGAAGTCCAGCACAATGATGTGCGGATCGTGATGAAGAAACTCCAGGACCTGGTGGACGAGCCGCGTATGTATCCCGTCATCGGCATGGCTCAGCTGCATCACTCGCACTGGGAGTGCAAAGTGTACTTCACCGAGATCATTCGTAACGGCTGGCCGAACCCGCATACCATCAAGAATGAAGAGCGGCTGGAAGTCATCAAGATCGACTTGGATCACCTCCACCGTGTGGGGAACGTGGTGCCCGGCGACATGAACTGACGCAGAAAACACCGACATTCGAGGATTCCCTCTCGAAAACCACGCGTTTTCACATGAATCACCCTCGGGATGCGCATCCCGGGGGTGTTTTTTTGCGAGAAAACGGCGTCAGGGCCGCCACTCCCTCACTTTTTCATTCCTTCACTCACTCGCTCACTCTCTGTGCATCCGGCAAAAACGCGCACGACGCGCTTCGCGCCACCAGCCGTCGCAAGTCGCCACGGCGTTCGAGGCACGAGATATTCAGTTCGTGCAGCAGATCTCTGTCCAGCGGCGAGATGAAATACACCTGATAACGGTGCAGAAGCGGAATCATCCGCCGCGCGGCGTCCGCGTCCGGGAGGTTTTTCTCCGCCCGAATCATCTGGAGGCTCATCCACGGAACCTGCACTCGGCGGTACGCCTGCATGGCGGGGCCCAGCGGCGCGGTAATGTCCGTGGCCAGAAAAATCGTCGCGTCCTCATCTTCATCCACGAACTTCGCGGCATTCGCCAGCGCCAGGCTCACGTTCTCCCACGTTTGCTGCTCAGGCCCGCCCGTGACGGACGCCACCACCGTCTGCACCCGCGGCCTGTTTTTCACCCGCCATATACGCCGGTAACGTGCCGCTCCCAGCACATCCAGCTCCTCATGCGTTCCCACCAGCACGTCCGCCACGTCCGTCATCTCCTTCGCGCCAGCATACCACCGGGGAATGTTCGGCAGCACCATCACCGCCGGCATGATCCCCAGCAGCCGGGTCACGTCCCGCGTCTCCTCCTGCCGGGTTCTGGCTTCCGCCGCACGCCGCTGGGCGGGGGAAAGCTCAGCGTTCTGGGCCGCCCTCAGTCGTTTTTCGCGAGGCGTGAGCGTCTCCCCCGCAAACCGCGTCTGGGTGGCCTCATCCGAAAAAAGTGGGTACACGCCCGAGTGCACACCGTCATACCCCGCCGCCCCATCCGGCTTCAGCACCCCCACGGGCAAAATAAAATCCGCGTCGAAAAGCTCCCGGCTCACCACCAGCGACTCCCCCGCCGCGCTGGCACCCAGAAGCGCGTGCCGTTCTTTCCGCTGCGGCGTGTGCGTCACCACCGTCACCCGCGGACGCTCGGACGCACACCCACATGCCGATTTATGTGCCTGCCCATGATCGTGGCCGCACCCGCACGCGCTCGCATCTTCCGCATCCTCTGCCGTTTCCACTTCCGTGTGAACCGTCTCGGCCGCGAAAATTTTCGCCGTTTCCGAAAGACCATCCAGCACACGCTTCAAGAACGCCGCATCCGAAACACCTCCCGCTGCCACATCCTCCGGCGATCGCAACACCGTCACTGTTCCGCGAAAAATTTCACCGTCCGCCCCGGAAAACAGGTACTCCAGAATCCCCGCCAGCACACGCTGGACCTCTGGCACCCCCGGCGCCAGCGGCACCGCCACGCGGTCTTCCGGCATCAGACACGCCCCCAGCGCCGGATACCCGTGCGGACTGGCCAGCCGCCGCCGCATCAGTTCCGTAAACTCCGCCGCCGGCACCGACTTCCGCCCCGACTGTGGCACAAACACCTCCGCGCCCGCCGCCGTCTCCAGCTTCAGCACTCCCGCCGCTCCATAAGGAAAACGTATTTTCATCCAGCTTAACCTTTCTTCTGTTTCCGCCACGCCTTTTCCGCGTAATCCGCCATGTAATTCTCCATCACGCCCGGCGCGAAATAATCCATGAACAGCAGCACCTTTCCCAGCGGAAACGGAATGATCTCCCGCTTTCCGGCCTTCATCGCCGCCACCATTTGCCGTGCGACGTACGCCGCCGATACACGTTTGTGCGGCGGAAAAACCGGCTCGCTGGTGTTCTCGATGTACCGCGTGAAAAACTCCGTTTCCGTCGAACCCGGGCATACTGTCAGCACATCGATTCCATACCGCCGCAGCTCAATCCGCAGCGACTCGCTGAACGTCCGCACGGCCGCTTTCGCCGCGCAGTATTCGCTGTAATGCGTGACGCCGTGAATGCCAACGATGGAGCTGAGGTTCACGATCATCGGCGCCACCTCCGACGCTTGCGTTTCGCCGACACGTTTTAACATCGGCAGTGCCAGCCGCGTCATTTCCACCAGCGAAACTACGTTCAGGTCCAGTACCCGCTGCAGCGTCTCGGGCGTGCTGTCCTCGAAAAGTCCGGACGCCGCCGCACCGGCATTATTAATCAGGATGTCCAGCCCACCGTACGTTTCGCGCACCCGACCGATAATCGCCGCGCGGGTTTCCGGATCCGTAATGTCCCCGACCACTACCTCCACGAACACCTCGCGCCCCGCCTTTTTCGCCCTCTCGTGAATCTCTACCGCCACCTCGCGCAGCCGCTCCTCACGCCGCGCACTGATCACCAGTTTCGCCCCCTCGTCGGCCAACTGAATCGCCAACTCCCGTCCGATTCCACTGCTGGCCCCGGTCAAAATCACCCGTGCCCCCGTCAATTTCCGCTTCATATTTTACTCCTTACGATCAAACTTACCAGCCCTGGAGCAGCTATCAAATCAATTTATCACAAGAAAAGCAGCCGCGAAAGAAGCGAAGCGGAATGACCGGAATGGAAGTGGAAATTCACTCCCCGCTTTCGGAATACCGATTAAAATAATTGATCATTCCCCGCTGCTATCCGGTCATTGCGCTACACTTCGTTCCGCTATATTCCCGGCTGCTGTTCTTGTGATAAACTAATTCGGTAGATGCTCGATGGCTGGCATATCTTCCGTCATTTCAACTCCACAAGCTTAATGCCCTTTTCCTTCGCATACGCCTCCGCCTTCGTGCCTTTTTGGGCCGTGATGGTCATGATGTTATGATTGCAGTGATCGAATGCATGGTCAACGATGTCCGGGTTACCGAGAATCGTGACGTCGGCAAGGTTTCCACAGGAGGAGAAACCTCCGGTATCAATCTTTGTCACACTTTTCGGGATGACTATGGATGTTAGCCCATAACAGCTATCGAATGTCGACCATCCTATGTGGTCTATACTTTCTGGAAGTCGGATAGAAGATAGAGAGTCACACCCCATAAACATCATGTGTTCCATATTAGTAATACTTACAGAAATCGTTGCTGATTTCAGGCGTTTTGAACAAAAAAACAACATCGCGCCGACTGAAGTGACGCTATCTGGGATCACCATTGACTCTAGAGCTTGGCATTTTTCAAACGCACACTCTCCAAGTCCCTTTACACCGTTGGGAATACGGATGTTTTTCAGGTGTTGAGAACAGGCAAAGGCGCCATCCCCAACGTATTCAATGCCATTGGGAATCGTGTAGGTCGCCGCTAGCTTGCCGGGCGGATAGCGAACAATGGCCTTTTGGTCTTTGCTGAACAATATGCCGTTAATGGCCACAAAGTGTTTGCTGTTTGGATCAATGGTAAACTCTTCCAACGAAATGCAGTCGTCAAAAGCAAGTCGATTTATTCCCGACACACCCGCACCGATGTGAACTGTTTTCAGTGAACTGCACCCACCAAATACTCTCTGATGGAGCGCTTGCACGTTGGGAGGAATGGTCATGGCGATGAGGTGATTACTACTCAGAAACGCATGGTCTATAATCTGTTCTACCTCGGTAGGGACGGTGTATTCAGTCATGGTTTTACCGTGCGGGTAGCGGATGAGTGCCTTGCCATCCTTACTGAATAGTACACCATCGATGTCTTTGAGATGCTCGTTTTCAGAATCGACGATAAAATTTTCCAACAAGGGACAACAATGACCGCCAAGCCAAGCGAAACCATTGAAATTTATTTCCGTCGCTTCTGCGGGAATGTGCACCGTTTTGAGTGAAGTCGCATGATAAAAAGCCTGATGTTCGATCACCCGAAGGTTTATGGGAAAAGTAATGATGGTGACATTGCTGTTGCGGAACGCCTGGACATCAATTTGTTCCACCGTGGGGGGAAAGGTGAACGATGTTTCCATCTTTGAGCAAGGATAAATGAGCAACCTTGTCTTATCTCTAGTGAAAAGGACGCCATTGTCACAGACGAAATGGGGATTATCTTCCGCCAAGCCGATGGTTTGCGGTGTGGGAAACCAGTGAAACGCCCAGGGATTTATCGAATTCACCGTACGGGAAAACCAGACACGCCTTAGATTCCATGCCATGTAGAACGCGTCTCCCTGAATCCGCTTTAGTGTATCCTGAGTAACAATAGAGGCGACTCGTCTGTTACCTTCGAGAAAGTGTCCACCCAACCCCACCACCTTCTCGCCGTTAATGCGTTTGGGGATGATAATGCCTTGGTAATCGCCTTTGTACTTCGTGATTTCCACGCCGTCTTCGACTTCGACGACGTCGAAATCCTCCGGCGGTGGCTCGCGCTCGACAACGTCGAGATTCGGCACGCCCCAGATTCGCAGGGCACAAACGCCGACGTTTTTGTCGCGCCAGAATGTCAAGCGGATGATGCGAAGTTCGGTCGGACGTGAAAACTCGGCGATGGTTTCCTGATAGCCGTGGCCGGCGATGGACTCGCGGCGGGGCATGAGGAGGGCATAGGAGCCGGTTTGGTTCTCGAGGTCTTCGGCGGTGTCTGCCGACTCGATCTGGAAATAGCCGGGAAAATCCGTATTGGAGAACCAGAATCGCACGCCATGCATCGTCTGGAAAAATGGAAAGGCCAGTGTGACACTTGCCTGGGTGGCGTCGATTTCAGCGGGGCCGTTGGTTTCCAGATCGAACATTTTTTCGATAGACGTTCCTTCGAGGGTCGGCTCGAACGCGTCGACCTTCACCTGAAAATCCTTGACCATCTGGTTGATGTTAAACAGCAGGGGTTGGGTGTTTTTTTCGGCATCGTCGTCGCCAGGCATGGTTTCCTCACCGGCGTAAACACTCGCGGCGACGCGAAGGCGGTGAATCTCCAGACGCAGCGTTTCTTTCTCGGCCCGGAGGTTTTTGATCTGGAGTTGGAGGGCCTTGCGCTCGTCGGAGGTGCGGTTGGCGTTGGCAAGCTCTTTTTGCTTCTCGGCCAGCTCGGCGTCTTTGGCGTGTAGTTCCGTTTCGAGTTTCGCGGCCTGCGCAAGCGCTTCCTCGGCACGCCGTTTCATTTCGTCGGCGGTCATGCGGGCCGCGACAGTCTGCATACGCAGTTGCTGGACGGTCATCCCCCCGACGCCGAAAACCAGCAGGAACAGCAGGGCCGAGGCGAAAATCATCATCGCCAGCGTCCGGTTTTTACGCATCCACCGCCACGCCCGGTCGCCGCGGGTGTCGGGCTGAGCCGCGATGGGCTCGTCCTCCAGCCAGTGGATGAGGTCGTCGGCCATTTTCCCAGCGTCGCGATAACGATCGGTCGGCTTACGCATCATCGCCCGCAGGCAAATCGCCTCAAGCCGCTTCGGAACGTCCTTGTGTTTCGACGACGGCGGCGGCAGATTTTCCTTAAGAATCTTTTGAACGGTGTCCAGCGACGACTTCCCCGTGTACGGCGGTGAGTCGCACAGCAGTTGGTAGAGGATGGCCCCCAGCGAGTAAACGTCGGATTTCGGGCCGACCGTTTTCGAATCGCCCGACGCCTGCTCCGGCGACATGCACGAAAGCGTTCCGACCACACTGCCGACCAGGGTGATGTCCGGGCGCGAGTCGAGCATCTCCGCGGCCATGTAGCCCAGCGTTTCGTCCGGGACGGCATACGGCTTCGCAAGCCCCCAGTCCATGACCAGCGTTTCGTCGTGCTCGCCGAGCATGATATTCGCCGGCTTCAGGTCGCGGTGAATGATGCCCTTCTCGTGGGCGAACGCCATCGTCCGGCAGACCGACGCCAGCCGCCGCACCAGCTCGCGGAGCATGGTGGGCTTTTCCGGCCCCGCCTCCGGCAGCGAATGATACTTTTTGATCGCTTCTTGGAGCGTCTTGCCACGCACGAACTTCATCGTATAATACGGCCTGCCGTCCGCACTGGTGCCGCACGCGTGAATCGGCACGATCCCCGGGTGCTCCAGCCCGGCCGTGATCTCCGCCTCGTCAGCGAAACGCCGCACCGCGCTCTCGTTCTCCAGCGCCTTCGGAAAAAGTTCCTTCAGGGCCACCTCCCGCCGAAGATTTTCATCCCGCGCCACACTCACCTGCCCCATGCCGCCGCGGGCGTGCGCGCGAAGCACCCGGTGCGTGCCGTACGTGTCTTCTTTTGCGGCACGCTGCATCACCCCCGATTTCCCTGAAACGTCCGACGCCTCCACCTTCCGCGACGACTCCGGAGGCGGCGGCGCTTTCGACGGCGTTTTTCGTGGTATTTCAGACGCCTCCTTCACCGTCGGCGTGATGTCCAGCGTCTGCTCGGCTGCCGCACCCGTTTTCTTTTCCGGAGGCATCGCCATCCCGAGTGGTAATGCCGGGGCCGATTTCGACAGCTCTTTGACCGCCGGCGCAATGTCCACGGTTTGCTCGCTCGCCGCGGCCGGTTTCTTTTCTTCCGCCAACGAAGCCGCCTTTTCGCCAGTCGGCACGTCTTCCTTTTTCGGATTTTCATTCTGCGGAAGTTCTTTTTTTTCCGCATCCGAAAAGCCCGGCGGCATGGCCATATTCGGCGGCAATGCCATGCTCGGCGACGGTTTCGTGACCGGCGTCGGCACCGGAATCTCCCGCCCGCAAGCGTCGCACTTCACACGCAGGCCCGCCTGCTTGTCGTCAAGCGATAATGTTTTCCCACAGGGACATGGTAATGTAATCATGGTTTGCTCATTTCATTGCAGCGGTTTTCAGTTCGACAAATTTAATTCCCTTATTCTTCGCGAACGCCTCGACCTTCGAGCCTTTTTTTCCATGAATCGTCAGAATGGCGAGGTTGCAATTTTCGAAAATGTTATCCCCCATCTCCGGCTCGCCGAGGATGGTGACGTCCGCGAGTTTTTGGCAATTACGAAAGGTGTGTGACGTGATCTGTTTTACACTTTTTGGGATGGTTATTGATGTAAGTTCACTGCATCCTTCGAATGAGCCGTCTCCGATAAGCTCCACCTTTTCCGGGATGCGAATGTCGTGCAGAGAAGGATTTCCACCAAGAAGCCCATTACTAATGTTGGTGAGGTTGGCGGGAAGCGTTACCGATTTTAAATTTTTTGACGTCCGCAATGCTCCTCCACCGATATACGTGACGCTGTCAGGAATCGTAATCGACTCCAAGGCTTCGCAGGTAGAGAAAGCGTCGCGATTCAATGAATGCACGCTATCCGGAATTTGAATATTTTTCATGTGCTTCGAGAATAGAAAAGCGAATTCGCCGATGGTCTCAACCCCATCTGGAATCATGTATGTTGTCGCGGTTCTACCGACCGGATAACGATAAAGCGTTTTTTCGTCTTTGGTAAACAAAATGCCGTCGACGGTCGTCCAGCGTGGGTTTTCCGGTGAAACGGTGAATTCCTGTAGCGACGGGCAGTTTTCGAAAGCAATTTCGCTGATGTGCTGCATAGCGGCCCCGAGATGAACGGTTTTTAGCGATGTACATCCCCCAAACATCCCCCGGCCGATCAGCGACACCTTATCCGGAATCCGGATTTCTTTCAGGCTGCCACAACCGGCGAAAGTTCCTTCGTTAATCGTCAAAAGACTTTCCGGCAAGTTGATTTTTTCAAGCCTCCACGCGCCGGAGAATACATGCCAGTCGATATGCTTGACGCCCTCGGAAACCGTAACCGAAACGAGGTGCCGGCTGTCGCGGAACGCAAAATTTTCGATTCGCTCCACTCCCGGCGGTGTCGTGTAATGCGTACCGGGTTTGTTCGCCGGGTAAAGACGAAGTTCCTTCATGTCTTTCGTATAAAGCACACCGTCGACGGATGTGAAAAACGGGTTTTCCGAATCGGTTTCGCATGTAACAAGCCACGGATGCCCTGATCCGAAGGCCAGCTTATTGATGTCTTTCACGCTTTTCGAAAGATAGATTTTCCGTAAATTTGCGCAGCCGGTGAACGCGTATTCATCAATCGACACCAGCGTGTCCGGTGTGGAAACGATTCGGGCGTTAGTTCGATCAAACGCGTTTTTCCCGATACTGACTACCGGCTTGCCGCTGATCATACGGGGGATATTCACCCGGCCTTCGGCGCCGGTGTATTTCGTAATTCTCACGCCATCGTTATATATCCAGATCTCGAAATCCGTCGCCGACGTCTCACCCTCCAGCGGCACGTCATCCAGGTTTGGAACACCCCAGAATCGCAGGTTGTTCAGGTGAACCAGATCGTCGTAGGAAGTTCGTCGGACAGTCAGACGAATCGCTTTCAACGACAGTGGCTGTGGAAAATTAATCACGTTGTTGTTTGCCATGTTTTCATCCGTTGCGATGATGGGCGTCTCGGAGATGAGAAGGCGGTACGTATTTTTCTGCCGCTGAAGGTCGTCCAGCGAGTCGGCCGTCTCGACCTGAAACGTGCCGTCCAGCGAGGCGCAATACGAGAACATCAGTCCGCTGATTTTTTGCGGAAATTGAAGAACGAGCGTGACGCTTGCCGGATTAATGGCGTCGCTGATGATCGGACGATTCATCTGTAAGGAGTTGATATCGAGGATTTCGTTAATATTTCTTTCCTTTGTTTCGAAGCCGATCACTTCAACCTGTCCGCGGTTGAGCATCTCGCCGATATCGAAAAGCACACAGTGCAGGGAATCGTCGCCCAGTGGCGGCGGCGGCGCAAGAAGCGAAATTTCTGGCACTTCGTCCTCGGAAAGCTCGGCGGCCAGGACGTGCAGGCGGGATATCTTCGTGCGGAGTGCGGCGGCTTCGGCGGTCAGCTCCGCGACGCGTTTTCGCAGACGTTCACGCTCCGCGGCGTCGCCATGGAGAGAAGCCGCCAGCGCCGCTTTGGCCTGCGAAAGCTCGTCTTCCTTCGTGCGCAAGTCGGACTCAAGCAGCTTCGCCTGCGTCAGTGCCGATTCGGCGCGGAGCTTCATTTCGTCGCGGACTTTTTCCGCCGCGAAGGTCTGCGTCCGGGCACGCTCCAGCAGGATGCCGGTGGCGGAGAGCATGAGGATGAAAAGAAACGCGGCGGTCAGCAGCGTCGTGGCCAGCGCGCGATTTTTCCGCATCCATCGCCACATCTGCGCGTGGCGCGTATCGGGTAGAGCGGAAAGCGGCTCGTCGTCGAGCCAGTTCATCACGTCGCGGTAAAGCCCGGCGGTGTCGGCATAACGCGCCTGCGGGTCGCGAGAAATCGCCTTCATCGCGATCGCCTCCAGCGCCCGGGGGGTGGACTTTTTCATCTCGGAGGCCGGCTTCGGTGCGTCGGTGAGTACCTTTTGCACGATTTCGTAAGACGATTTCCCCGTGTGTGGCGTTTTGTCCGTGAGAATCTGATAGAGGATCGCGCCGAGGGAATAAACATCGGATTGTGTTCCGACCGCCGCGGCGTCGCCGGAGGCCTGCTCGGGAGACATGTAGGCTGGCGTGCCGATGACGTTTCCGCTTTGGGTGTATGCCGGGCGCTGGGAAAGTTCGTCGGAACCCAGGTCGCCGAGGGTCGCGTCGTCCGGCTCGGCAAGCGGCTTCGCCAGTCCCCAGTCCATCACCAGCGTCTCGCCGTGCTCGCCGAGCATGATGTTGGCGGGCTTCAGGTCGCGGTGCAGAATCCCGCGGTCATGGGCGAATTGCGTGGTTTGGCACACGGACGCAAAACGTCGCAGCAGTTCCCGCAGCGCCGCTGTTTTTTCGGGAGCCGTGTCCGCCATGCGGTGGTACTCGCGGATGGCCTCCTGGAGCGTTTTGCCGCGAATGAGTTTCATGGTGTAAAACGGCCGGCCCTGCGCGTCCAGCCCGAACGCGTGCACGGGCACGATTCCGGGGTGCTCGAGACGGGCCGTGATGCGGGCCTCGTCAAGAAATCGCCGCACGACCGTGTCGTTGTCGGCACCGTTGGCGAAAAGCTCCTTGAGGGCCACCTCGCGATGAAGATTTTCATCCCGCGCGATACTCACCCGGCCCATTCCCCCCCGCGCGTGCTCGCGCAACACTCGGTGCGTGCCGTAATCGTTCTGGTTTGGTTCGCCGGAAGGGTTCTCGGCAGACACGCCCTGGCCTGACTTTAATTCCGGTTTGGATTCCGGCTTCGGCGGCGCGGGCGTGAATTCATGCGTCACGTCGATCGCCGCGGCATTCTCGGCAGTGGGCACGGCGTTTACCTTGCCGCACGCCTCGCAGCGGAATTCGCCCCCCGCTTTTTCGTCGCCGAGCTGAACTTTTTTTCCACAGGTACAGGTTATGTCAATCATGGGAATACCGCTTTCGTTGTAAAATAATCGTGTCCATCATTGCGGCGTGCCAGCCGCGTCACTTGAAAAAAATCGCTAGCCAGACGGTGACTTCGTTCGCCGCCGTACTTCTCACGCGGTGCTGCCGGTGGGCGGGAATGAAGAGGTAATCGCCGGGCCGCATGGGGCGGGTTTCAGTGAAGGTGTCGTTTTCGCGGAACTCGAGCACGGCCTCGCCACAGAGCACGGCCACCCACTCGTGCTCGGGCTGGTCATACCAGAAGTCGTCCGGGCTGGCCTGGCCGGTGGAGATGATTCGCTCCACTCGCACGCCGTTTGCGGCCGCGAGTGTTTCGAAGATTTCTTCCGGCGAAGATTTCGGCAGGCTGGAAAACAGATTGCCGGAAGAAGCCAGGGCCGACTCGGACACGTCATGCCCGCCTTGCCCCGCCGCCTTGCTTATCATGGAAAAGATGCTCGCGTTTTTTTCGCCGCCAACATACCGCTCCATGACGTAAAAGAGAAAATAGTAAAACCGGCACGCGGCCCACACGCACAGCAGAAGCATCGCGGCACGCAGCCACAGCGTCTCCGCCGTGATCGCCTGGCCACCCGCCATCGCCGCAAGTAATGCGAAAAGCACGCCTTTCATTTTCAGCATTCGCGGGGAGCGGATGTCATCGTGAAGATTCATTTCGCCTTCCCCGTCAGCGGCGCGGTGGCCAGCACGGTGTATGAGGAACCCGTCCGGGCCAGGTGGCTGGCGTAAATCGTGACGCTCTGCGCGAATGTCTTTCCGCCGTCATACGCATCATACTGCTGGATTAATTCCGTCAGTTTCGCCAGCACCGGCGTGGCGTGCTGCACGCGCCCCAGCGTTAAATGCGGGGCGTACTTCCGCAGCTCGCGGGGAAAGCCCCGGGTCTGCATGGCCGCGTCCAGGGCGTTCGCAATTTCCGAAATCTCCCGGCTTCCCTCCTCCACACCCATCCACACCGTCCGCGGCTTGTCCACCCTCGGAAACGCCCCCGCGCCGCACAGGCGAAACATGAACGGCGCAAACGGCGCCACCGCCTGCTGCGCAAGGCGACAGATGTCGTACACCTCCGGGTTCGGGATGTCGCCCAGGAATTTCAGCGTGATGTGCATCTTTTCCTGCGGCTCCCAGTTCACATCCGCCCCGGCCTCCGCAAGCTTCTGACTTAAACCGTAAGCCAGCGGTCGGGATTTCGGCGTGATGTCCAGGGCGATGAAAGTTCGTATTTTAGGATCCATAAGCTTGAAAAAGTGAAAAAGTGAAGGAGATTCGTTAAGGCTGTTTTCACAACATTCGTCGAAGGTGACGTCGCAGGCCGAACAGCAGCAACAGGTAATTAACGGCGAAAATCAGCCAGCAAATCAGCCCGGCCAGCCCAACCGCTGCAAGCCCCTCGCCAATGTTGCCGGTCGACGCCATCGCCCACTGGCAGATTGTCATAAAAATTGTCATCATCACACTGGCAACGATTACCCGCATGGCCCTGCGGCGGCACTTGTCGTCCTCCAGCGTCTCGGACAATCGCACGAAAAAACGCCCCCACTGGAGGTAACTGAACGCCAGGAAAACGCCGCCGACAATCATTGCCAATGACGCTGAAAAACCGTATTCCGCAAGCACGACCATGGCGAAGAACGCCAGCATGAGCAACCAACTGGAAAAAATCAGCCTTCCCCCTCCGGGCACGACTTCTCTCGGGCATTTCGCACACTGCAAGGAACCCCACAACATCACCAGCAGAGCTGGCGTACCCAGCAGACAGGATACCGTGTAATAGGCTTCCTCCCGGCGTTGGCCTGTATCAAAGGTCTCCATTTTTCCGGCGGAATAAACAAAGGCTGTTATTGTCGCGAAGGCCAACAAGAAGATGCCTACCAGCAGCCATCCGATTCCCGCCGCAACTTTCTTCAGCGCAGCCACATCCACGTCAGACGCCGATTCCTGTTCTTCCGCGTTATCGGGGAGAATTGAAGTATCCATTTTCGGATCCATGCGTGAGGGGATGGGGGGTTAGGGAATGGGGGATGGAGTGAGCGAGTGAACAAGTGAGCAAGTGAAAGAGTGGCTGGCGTAAGGTTACATCCCCTTTCACTTGCTCACTCGCTCACTCGCTCACTTGCTCACTCGATTTTCGGCAACTCATACCCCGCGCGCTGGGTGCGGGCCAATAATGCGTTGCCGGCGTCGGAGTTCGTGAAGCGTTCGGCCTGCGGGTCCCACAAGAGGGGTTCGCCGACCGTGCCGACTTCCCGCGCGATGTTCACCAGATAACACAGCGTCGTGCCGCGCTGGCCCGTTTCGATATCCGCGTTCGGCTTTTTGCCCGTCCGGATGCAGTCAAGCCAGTCTTCGACGTGATAAATCGACTCGTCCCGCGTGTTCTGGGGCGCGTCGGCCACCAGTTCGCGCGGGTTGCTGGAAAGCTTGTGGCGGTTGATTTCGATTTTGCCCTTTTCGCCGGTGACGATGCAGCCCAGGCCCGGGCCGCGGTCGCCGTCCAGATGCAGACGGAGCTCGACGCCGTTGGCGAATGTCATCTTCATCTTGCCGCGCGGGCCTTCCACATTCGCCATGCCATAATACGGCTTTCCGGTGTCCGACTCTTCCGGCTCTTCCTCCGAATATTTCGGCGGGGCGAATTTCCCGGACGACTCGATTCGCGGCTCCTCCTCGAGGAGGATTTCGGTGGGGCCCGTGTCATCGGTGCCAAGCGCCGCGTTCACCTGATCGAAGGAGTGGGTGCCCCAGCCGGTGACGCCGAAACACAGGCCGCCGCCGTCATAATCCCACCAGCGTGACCAGTCGTAAAACAGGGAGCCGTGGTACGGGCGCGCCTCGGCCTGGTCCAGCCAGCGGTCCCACCAGTCGGCACGCCCGCCGGTCTCGGGCATGGGCTGTTCCTCGTTGCGCGTCCATTTCCAGGGGCCGACGAAATTCGGCGCAAGCACCGTCTTCACCTTGCCGATCGCGCCGTCTTTGATCTGCTGGCAGGCCCACGTGGTCAGCGGCAGCGAGCGCTGCTGGGAGCCGACCTGGGCGACGATGCCATATTTCTTCACGGCGTTACACATCAGCCGGCCCTCGGCGATCGTCAGCGACATGGGCTTTTCGATGTACGTGTGCAGCCCGGCCATCATACACTCCAGCGCCACGCGGGCGCGGCCGTGGGTGGTGGTCTCGACGAAAACGCCGTCCAGTTTTTCTTTGCCGAGCATCTCGCGGAAGTCTTCGTAAGCCGCCAGATTGTCGTCTTTGGCGAAACCTCCCATGAAATGGTTCAGTTTCGGACGGAAAAGTTCACAGGCGGCGACGACTTTAATGCCCGCCGCGGGTTTGATGCTTGAGGCGTACATGTGGCTTCCGCGGCCGCCCAGGCCGACCACGGCGGCGATGACGGTGTCGTTCGCGCCGAGTTGCCCCGGCGCAGCCAGCACATGACGCGGAATGACGCAGGGAATGGCCACGGCCGCCGCTGTGGTTTTCAGGAAGTTTCGTCGATTAAAATGGGAAGGTTTTTTCATGTTTTAGAGTCCTTTGAGGTGGGATGGATGGGGATGGGTGTTGCTCCGTAGGAGCGGGATGTTTATAGAAAAGCGGTATTTCTATAAACATCCCGTCCCTTCGGGACGAAATAGCACCATGAAGGTCACCGGTTAAAACGCCGCCCTCGCGGCGCATGGGGCATTTACTCGCGGTTGATGAGCTCTTTCATTTCTTCGGTGAATTCGATCACCTCGAAATCCTTGAACCACATCTCGACGTCCGAATTGCCGTGGAGCTGCAGGCCGAGCTTGCCGGTCTTTTCACATTCCGGGTCGATGATGTCGACGGTCGTGAAGCCGTTAAGGATGCTCACCAGGCGGTCGCCGTACGCGGCGGTGCAGGTGGTGTTCCAGTCTTCCATCTTGTTGCGAACCTTCGCGATCAGGTCGTCGTTGGTGGCCACCCAGCCGCGACCGGGGGTGGTGTCGCCGGCGGTGTGCCAGAGGGCGGAATCCCGGGCGTTTCCGGCGATTTCGTTCTGGAAGCCGCGCAGCAGCCACGGCGTATTCACTTCGTGTGCGCGGAAGTACAGGGCGCTGTTGCCGCCGGTCATCCGGTACGTGACTTTCGCGACGAAATCGGCATACTCGTCGTTCGTAACCACCAGGCCGTCTTTCGGCTGATCTTGTTTATGCACGCCATGCAGGTCGCCGTTTTCATCGAAAGACCACTCCTCGGGGAGCACGAAGCGCGCGTCGACGAGCTGCATTTTGCCGTCCTCGCCTTTCACGAAGAAGGATTTCCATTCCGACTTGCCCAGGTCGCGGATGCGGATGTTGCGCCAGAGGATTTTGCCCTCTTTGCCGGCATGAACCTGGAAGCCGAAGATGCCGGAAAGGTCGTAGTAGTCGAACATGTTCGTGACGGCCACGCCGTTGATCCACGTGCGGATGGAGGGGCCCACGCACTGGATTTCCAGGGTGGTCCACTGGCTGAGGTCGAGCGTCGCGTTCGCCTTGTCCACGGTTTCCTGCGGCGTTTTGTCGAGGAATGTGACGCCGTGCTGATGGCCGCGGCGGCCTTCATCATAAATCTTGCCCGTCCAGCCGCCGTTATGGCTGTCCATCTCGGCCTGGTATCCGAAGACGCGCTGCTGATCCCCGTCCTGGCGAACATGGCTGCGGAACTGAATGCCGGAATTGCCGGGCACTTCCATCTTATACTCCAGACGGAGGATGAAGTCGCCGTACTCCTTCTCGGTGCACAGGAAAGTGTTATGCGGGGTGTCGGGGACGCACTCGCCGACGATCACGCCGTCGACGACACTGAATTTCCCGGAGCCGCCCTTGACGGTCCAGCCGGTGAGGTCTTTGCCGTTAAAGATCGACACGAATCCCTCTTCCACGTCTCCCGCACGGGCAGCGGGAACACAAAACGCCGTCAGGCAGGCCAGTAAAACGGCGCTGAGAATGATTTTTTTCATTGGATTACCTCTGAAATTGAATGGAACTCACAGAAATCCGGACAAGCCGGGACATAATGGGACATTCCCGTTATTTTAACACGCAAAGAGCGGTTTAACAAGAGTCGGGGAGAATTTTATGAAAAGCGGTGATTTTAAACAGCAACCGGGGATGAAGCGCAGCGGAATGACCGGATCGAAGTGGGAAAAATTCCGGCGTTTCGATCCGGTCATTCCGCTGCGCTGCATTCCCGGCTGTTGTTCTTGCGGTTCTGCTTTCTCACTTTTCCCGCACGCCCTGAATCTGCACGTTATCCACCCACAGCGTGCCTTTCGCGCCATGCAGACCGAAATAAAGAATCGCCTCCCGCGCGGACTGCGGAACGGTCAGCGAGAGCGTGGCTTTTCGCCAGCCGAAGGTGCCTTTCCAGCCGCCGACGAGCGAACTTTTGACAGAATTTCGTTTATCGTCGATGAAAATAGCGTACACACCGGGGAAGCCGCGGCTATCGACGTCCGGGTAAATGTCTTTTCCTTTAATTTCCAGCGTGATATTCAGGCGATTCACCGCCCGGCCGTCGATTCCGATTCCCTGACACGCCTGGCTGAAGCGCCCGAGCGTCTGGTTTTCGAATTTCATGCAGTATTTCCCCTCCGGGACGTCCACATCTTCACTGCCCACGGCTCCAGCCTGCCGCAAATAACACCACACCGCCGGCATTTCGCCGATCTGGCGGGTGGTGAGTTGCCGGGCTTCCTGATAAACGGAGTCGGATTCGGTGGTCGCACTGGGCGTAACACCGGGGGCTGCTTGCGCCGCCGCGCCCTGCCCGGGAATAATTTCCTCGAAACCGCCGTTCGCCAGCTGTGGATTCCGCGGGTCGGGCTGCACCTGCCGCGTCTTTTCCGCATCCCCGGTCATGGGCACGAAAAGGATGGGCCGGATGGGCTGCGACTCCATTTTCCCACCTTTTTTCGTCAGCAGGCAAAGATTTTGCGCGTACCGCTCCCCCAGCGGAACGACCATCAGGCCACCCTCTTTGAGCTGCTCCACGAGTTTCGGCGGCGGAGACTCCGGCGAGCATGTAACGATAATTTTATCAAACGGCGCCGCCTCCGGCCAGCCTTCGTACCCGTCCCCCGCGCGGACATACACATTATTATATTTAAGCGTTTTCAGCGTTTTCTCCGCCTTTTTTGCCAGCGGCTCCACGATTTCGATCGAGTACACGCTTTTCACCAGCGGGGAAAGCACCGCGGCCTGATAACCGCTCCCCGTGCCGATTTCCAGCACATTATCCCCCGGCTGGGGGTTAATCGCCTCCGTCATGCTGGCCACGACGAACGGCGAGGAAATGGTCTGGCCGTACCCGATCGGCAGCGAAGTGTCAAAATATGCCTCAGCCCGAACATTTGCGGGCACGAATTTTTCACGGGGCGTCACCTGCATGGCGTCCAGCACACGGGCGTTTTTGATGCCGCCGCCGATTAACTCGCGATCCACCAGCTGCCGCCGCGCCTCGGTCATGACGCGTTCCGACTGTCCGCGAGCGACATCCGGCGCCGAAAATAGCGAGAAACCGGCCGTGCCCAAAAACGCGTAAAGAAAGAGCGCCATTCTGCGAAAACGTTTTGCCCGAATGTTCATTTTCCGTCACCGCCTTTCTTTTTCCGCAGGTGATTCCATAATCGCCCGCCCATTTCCGCAAGTTGCGAGGCGGTTTCCTTCCAGCGTCTGCCCGTGTAAAAACCGGACAGCAGGCGGGAGTCGCGCACGCATTTCGCGTTCTCGAAAATGTCGGCGAGGATCGGCCGCAGCGTTTCTTCCACGTTATAAACCCGCTCCGGATTCAGGCACACCGGGATCACCGGAATGCTGTCATCCAGGGCCAGCGCCTGCGTGAGCACCTCCACGGCCTGCGCGATATTTCGCTCCTTTTCCGTGGCGGGCGTTTTCACATTAAACGGCGGATTCCACTCCAAAAACGGCCTCAGGCGGTCAATTCCCGTCATCACCAGCAGCAGCAGGGGCGGCATTTTCTGCGGATTTTCCTGAGCCCACGCCCGCAGCGCGTCCACGAAAAGCCGATCCGCCTCCCGCGCCGCCATGTTCACGTCACACACCAGCAGAATTACATCCGCGTGCTCCACTTCCTCGCGAAGCATCTCGAACGGCGTGACTTTTTCCGTGGCCGGGAACGGAAAAACCCGCTTTTTGACCGTATTTTGCGTTTCATAACCGGCCGAGTCGCACACCAGCACCCGCTCATCCCTCTCCGAAATCAGGTACCGCTGCACGCCTGTTTCTCGCAAAACCGGATCCGGCAGCGCGCTTTTCAGCGGAAACAGCGCCTGAATGAGACTCGTTTTCCCGGATTTCGGCTGCCCGGCCACCAGTACCCGCAGCGGCTCCACGGCCGAAATGGCGTCTTCATGCGCACCGCCGGCCAGCGCCGTCCCAGGCGGAGAAACCTGATTTTCCTTCAGATTCCGCAAATCGCCTTTTTCCGCCGTGGCAGACGTCCACTGCCCGCTTTCCTGCAGATACTCCATCCGCAGCCGACCGCTGTAAAGCTCCACCGCGTAACGCCCCACCTGACAGAAAACGTAACGGATGAGCGTTTCGCGTCCTTTTTCCAGCACCGACTCCGTAAATTTCCGCGTGAAATACGCCTGCGTCTCACGGAAAAACGCCGAAATGGGGTTAATCGGCACGGAAATGACCCGGTACGCGTTATACGCTGGCTGCGACCACCCCACCGCCGTGCGGATGTACTTCAGGTCATGCAGCGTTAAAAGATGCGAGCCGGGAATGTTCTCGGTGATGAACTCCCGCACGTCCTGCGTCACCCGCTCCGCGATAATCAGCACGTCCGAAACCGGAATGTCCAGCTCCGGCGATTTTTTTTCCGGATGATACACCCGCGCGACCCGATGAAGAATTTCCTGAAAATGTGGCAGCAGGGTCTGCGTTTTCGCGAGATCCAACCCCTGAACGTCCACCTCCTCCAGATAACGCTCCACCTCCGCGGCCGCCGTTTTCTCCAGCCGACTCCAGTACGCCTCCTCTTTCAGGTGCACCTCCACCAGCGCCATCCGCCGCCGCACCCACCAGACACTCAGGCCCCACGTCAGCACCGAGCACGTCAGCACCAGCACCAGAAGCACGAAAATCAGCCTCCAGTCCCGGTAAATCACCCAGAACCCCACCATCATGGCATACGCCATGGGCATCAGCATGAACAGCAGGGGCAGAATCCACAGATAACCCCATTTCGTCTTTTTCATGGGTGAAAACCTTTTTTCGTTAACACGGAAAGCGTCTGCCCCTCCACTCCGGCGCCATTCTTAATTCCTCATTTTCACTCCTCTCCCCTGTCCTCTTTATGCTCCACGCACTTCCAGTACAGGTCAAAATCGAAATTCGGGCTGTTATCCAGGTCATGACACGTAACACACAGCGTTTTCCTGGACTCTTCCACCGTCACGCGGGAGGCTTTCCGGTAATGCTCCTGCAGGGCGGCGTCCTTCCCCAGCTCGGCTGCGATGTGCTTCGCGCCGGGGCCGTGACATGCCTCACACCCCACATTCATCAGCTGCGGCGTCTCTTTCGGCGTTAAAAAACCGGACGCGTACGGCGTCTTATGCTCCACGTTCCAGCCCACCACATGACATACCACGCATTCCGGGTCCGAAGTGCGCGGGGGAACCGCTTCCGCCAGCGGCCGCCAGGCTTTCGCGTGCCGCGTTTTCTGCCAGTGGATGAAAACCTCCTCGTGACAGGATTCGCACCGCGCGGAACCCACGTAATCGCCGTGCGTCTCCGAAAACGGATTCGGCAGCGGACGAATGCCCAGCCCTTTCAGCCCCGCATGCTCCAGCTGATCCTGGTACAGGGCCATTAAATTCACGAATTTTTTGGAAGCCGGGAAGCGGGAATCCAGCGCCACCCGCTGGTAACGCACCGGATTCTGCGCGTCACGGTAAATCCCCAGCGTGATCAGGTGCGTGCCCTTTTCGCCGACCGTAATATAATATTGCCCCGTCTCCGGGATCACTTCCATCACCGCGGGCGGAACCGGCGGCCCGGCCGACGTGGCGAAAATATCCACATCCGGCAGCGCTTTCACATACGCACGCGACTCCGCCTCCGAGGCATGCGCCAGCAGGATCACGAAATCACACGCCTTTCTCACCACCGGCAGGATTTTTTGCAGGGATTCCAGGGATTTTTGAAAAACGATTTCATCATTCCGCACCGTTTTTTGCTCCGCGTCCCCGAGGATGCCCAGCACGCCGATTTTCACGCCGTTACGCTGAATGATTTTCACTGGCGGGAGCGTTTTCTGGTCCACGGCGAAGACGCCCACGTTCGCGCTGACGAACATGTTTCCACTGGCTGCTGGCGTGGAAATTTCCGAAAGAATGTCACCCGCTGGGAAATTCAGGTCACTGGTACCCAGCGTGATGGCGTCATAATTCATCTCGCGGAACATATTCACTGTGGCCTGATATTTCATCCGCGCCTGCTGGCTGAATCCCACGCTGATGCCGCCGGTGTCCATGACCACCGGATCCCAGCCTTCTTTTCGCAGCGAATCCAGCAGCGTGGCCCGCCGCGAAAGTCCGCCCTTCATCCGGTCCAGCCCCGCACAGCCGCACGGCTCCATGTACCCGTTCAGCCGGCCCGTAAACACCAGCGTCACTTCCGGTTTTTTCCAGCCGACAAAAATTTTCCCATTTTCTTTCACCGGGTCAAACGGCGCCGCGCCGAAATTTCGCTGCGACGGACGGTATCCCTCCGGACATCCCTGCCCGGCAGTCGCATTTTGCTCCGCGGCGGTTTTTTCGCCACCCGTTTTCTCCCCGCCCGCTTTTCCACTGGCCACCGTCTTCACGGGCAGCAGCGGAAGTGCCTCCGCTTCCGGAACCTCCCCGGCCGTTTCACCCGCCGCACGCGTCACCGCAGGGCGCGGTAAAACGGTGGGCGATTCCGAAGAAAAAGCTTTCGCCGCCACCACCGCGAGGACGATTCCTGTAAAAATAACGCCGCATGCCAGGGCTTTTTTCATTTTCATTACTGCATCCCGCTTTATGTTTTTTATCCGCACTTTTTTTAAAATCCCACCCGGCACGCACTCCGCGGCAAGGCATCAGACCCGGCAATTATAAGCCTTTTTTAGTTTTTTCACAAGACGAATTAAGATGAATGGGTACCCTCAGGCGAAATGGACGTCCCCGGCCCGGCAGCCTGAATCACCATGAACCGCAGATAAATCCGCAGCGGGGGCTCCTCTTTCCCGGTTTCAAGCACGATGTACCCCATCTCCTGAAAGCTACCCGTGAGATAATTACACTCGGGCGCGTCCGCGGGAATGGTAATCGTCAGCTCCGTGACACTGATGTCCGTCCCCTCCATGATGCGCGGCGGGCTCACCTCCACGTTCACGAATGCCGGGAAAACGTCTTTCAGCGAAAAATGGTAGGCCGCGAAATCTGCACCCCGGGCATGAATCATCAGCTTTCGCGTCAACTCCGTTCCCCGCGGAATATTTTCCAGCGTGAGCGTGCCCGCGTCTTCATTCCAGCCCCGGCCGAAAATCGTAATCTGGTTTCCCACGATTCCGTGAATGCGCACCCGCAGGTCTTTCTGGTCCGGCGAGGAAGTCCGGATGAGCATCACCTGCTGAAACGCGCCTTGCGGCAGGCCGGGCTTTACGGTAATGAGAATTTTTGTCCCGTGGCTGGCTTCCTCGTCCGCCTTCTTCACATCCTCCTCCGTCAGCGCCTGCGTTTTCGCCTCAAAAAACGCCGCCAGCTCCGTGTCACGAAAACGGATGTCCGTCACCTCCACCGGCTCCGGCGCCCGGTCATACACACACACGGACGCGTACCCCGGGGCATTTTCCAAGATGCGTCCCACATTCACCTCAAGCGCATCCACCCACACCGGAACCGTGATAATTCCGCGCACCTGAAGCTGAATTTCAGGCTTTTTCGGGTCATTCGTGAAAAAAGTCACCGTTTCATGAAAGTCCCCGGAAGTGCCGTGCAGGGAAACCTTCACGCGCACTTTCATCGACTCGCCTGGCCCCAGTTCCTTTTTCGGCAGACTGGCCACCGTACACTGGCACGAGCTGGAAATTTCCTGGAGCTGCAGCACGCCCGTGCCCGTGTTCTGGACCACGAAATCGTGGCTGGCTTCCGTCTTCCCCTCCGGGAGATATCCGAAATCCTTCACGCCGTCCACCTCCACGGCGGGGATTTTCACCGCCAGCGTTTCCGGCGAAACATCCTGCACCGGCACAAGATTCGCGGCCAGGTCCGCGTGCGTCTGCCCCCAGGCGTAAAAACGCAAAAGTCCCACGCCCATGCCAAGCAAAACACCCAAAAACAGCGAAATGATGACGACTTTCACCGTGCCCGCGTTTTCCATTTTCACCTTATAACTCCCATTCCCCCATCCGCAAGTTGCGCTACGCTCCCCATGCGGCTCATTTCTTTATTTCTCATTCCTCAGTCCCCATGGAGTCCATCACGTCGCGCAGCGTGTCCATAAACTCCTCCCGCGTGGTGTCCTGAAGCCGCTTTCCCCGTTTTTCGAGATGCTCATTCACCTTCATCGCGGTCTCCTGCATGACTTCATGCGTCTGCTGCGAGCCGCCGATGAGCGAAAAATTCTCACCGCGGGTTAATCGCACCTCCCCATCCTCGTTATCGAAACCGATTCCGAGCATGGACGCGATTTTCGGCTCGTTTTTCGAGGGCTTTTTTTCGCGTTTCATAAAAACCTCCTGAACGGTCGTCTGCCGATTTACTTTTTCTCCTCACACCACGGCTCTGCGCCGCGGCGGCGCTCACCGCTTGGTCTGGTTCAAAATCGCCTTGATCGTATCCGCCGCGGCATTCCGCGTGGACTCCTGCATTTTCTTTTCTTTTTCCAGCTCACTTTCGTCTTTTTCGCCGCCGGCGTGCCCCCCTTCTTCCCCGCGTTTTCTTTTGCCGATGAAGGATGGAAGGTCTTCCTCGCTGGGGACTTCTTCGTCGAAAATCGCGAAAATGTCCAATTCTTCATCCGCTTTGGCGGTCTGGGCTTTCTGGCTGACACGCGTGGCCGCCTCGCTGATGGAGGTCACTTTCGGCTTCTTTTTCCCACTGACCTCCACCGTGAGCTGCACTTCGAAGATCAGGGAGCCGATCCGCAATTTATCGCCATTTTTCAGCGGCTGCTCACCCTCCACCCGCTGATCGTTGACGAATGTTCCGCCCGGCGTGCCGAAATCCTTCACACTCGCAGATCCTTCCCGCTTTCGGATGACGCAGTGCTTCTCGCCGACCTGGGAACCGCCCGGGCGAAGATGGCATTTCGGCGATTTCCCAATAAAAAAGTCATCTTTGCTCACCGGAATTTCCTGGCCTGCCAGTTTCCCCTCTGTCACGACAAGTTTAATGTCCATCGGAACCCCCGTTTTTGAAAAAAATGTTTGGAAAAGTATAAATATGTATTTCACGCACGCCGTTGCGGGCCGCGTTTTGTTCGCCGATAACCCCACCTTATTATATAATAGTCGATTTTCACCGGAATGTCAATTTCTTTCCGTTTTATTCTCCCGGAACCAGCCAGGGTCAACGCAGGTATTTTTCCGTTATTCTCCGCCATCACGAGACGATTTTTACCACGAACCACACGAAAATACAAAAAACACGAAGAAATTTCATAAAAATGAAAATGAACCGGGAATTTTTTTATTAAAAAGAATAATATTTTGTGTCTTTCGTTTTTTCGTGTGGTTCGTGGATAAAATTTGTCAACCATAACATATCGCCAGAATCATCTATAAATACGTGCGCTGGCTCTGCGGAACCCGCCTCTCATTTTTACGTAAAACCGCACGGAAAAAAATGAAAATCGCGAAATACTCACAAAAAAACACCGCAGGCACATAGCCCCGGTGTTTTTAATCATGTTCCGAAAAGAAATCCGGCGAAAACGAAAACCTTAGTTTTCCAGACCCCAGTCCTCGATCACTTTTTCCGCGCCGATCGTCAGTTTACGCAGTTTCTCGGCAGCGTTCTCCTTCGAGATGGCACCCTTGCTGAGACGATTCTTCAGCTGCTCGAATTTTTCCTTGCGATGACGACGGCGTTTGATTTCCTTACCACGTTCGTTACTGGGCACTTTCGTTTCCTCCGTAATATCTTTTATTTTGTGAAAAATTACCTTTTATGAATTTAACATTTTAACCCCTGCCGCGAATTCGTCAATCACCCCCGCGAAAAAAATCTTTCCGTGACTTTCGCCGCGGTCCACCGAAGAAGCATGAAAAGCCTGAGGCGATTTTCCGGCGGGCACGCGGCAAAAGTTGAAATATTTTTTGATTCGCCGCATAACCGTTAAAAAATTTCCATCCGCGCTTTTGGCCGTGTTTTTTCCGAAGAAGTGAGAAAATGCGGCGGTTGAGGTTGAGTCGCGTGGGGCAAAGACCGATATATCTCGTGCAGCAAGAGAAAACGGGTACAGCGGGCCGACTTGGATTGGGCCCGGCGCTTTCACGGAAAAATTCCGCGGTGGCCTCGATTTTACTCCCAAAAAGGATTTTGAACGGTTTTTCGATGGAAATCGAAAAGTATTTTAGGGAAAAAATCTAAAAACATCAAAAAATTCTCATTTGCGAAGCGTTATTTTGCCGATTCCATTAATACCCCTATCATTGTTTGATGTTTGGGGCTAGAGGTATTTGTCGGCAATTGTGCGCATTTCTTGTCGCATGATTCCGTTTCCTGACATTGGAGCCCGTGGTTTCGCGTTTCATGCCGTTTTTGTGTATGTGTTTGAATCTCCGTGCGCATTTGTCCGGAAAGTCCGCCATGGCGTGTCCTCGCGGTACGCATTTCCTTATGCCAGAGATAATCTCGTCGCGAAGCCGTGTTTTCGCGGAGTCGCCGGAGAGTGGAATGGCATGGAAATCAGGCCGGGCTGCAGCATGATCGTGGCTGAATACGTGTGGAGATGAGGCGTATTATGCCCTTTTTTTCCATTTCGGCGCGGACGGCGAGAGGCGATTTGTGCAGACACGTACCTCTGGATGAAAATACGGAACTGCCGCGCAAGCGGCGGTGGAGCGTTTTTGTGTAACCAGGTGAAAGATGTCGGGCGGGAAGTGCGCTGTGCCTGTTTTTTCCTCGCGGAGAAAATGCGACCGGCGGCGGAAGCGGGGTATCTCTCCGTGACAAATTTCCGTCCATGAATCGTTTGGCGGGCCTTGCCGGCATGGGAACGCATGCTGTATGCGCGTCGCACCGAATTTATAAGGTAAAAATCATTAAAAGCCCATTTTCACGGACTGCGCGGACGGCAAGGAAAGTCGGCGGGAAATCCGTAAGGTCAGGTTTTGAATTTCGGACTCCGTTGCGTGTGGCATTATGCGCATTTGGCGGGCGAAATGAATAAATCGCGGCCGGGTAGGGCGGTGTGGCCTGATGAATGCAGGGAACATTGCCTCAAGAGGAATTTTCATGGAAAAAATACGCGGGCGAAGCGTGCTTTTTGATTTTTACTGATTATGCCTCGCGGAATTTTTACGCCAAGAGGGCGTGAGGATGCCGGAGATAGAGGGTTTCATCTGTGAAAACAGGTGCTTTAGATATTTTATACAAGGAATCTCTGCCAGGATGTTCCCCGAAATGATGTTGCGCCGGCGTCCCCTGCGTCTGCGTGTGAATGTGCGTCATTTTACCCATCCCGGCTCCCCACGGAACGGAAACTGAATTAACGGAGGATTTTTATGGTAGCAGCTGTGCCGAGTCCCGAAGAGATCGCGAATCTTTGGAAATCGTATCGCGATAATCCGGAGGATATGAGCTTGCGTAACCGCCTGGTGGAGCATTATTTGCCGCTGGTGCGTTATCATGGACAGCGGGTGTGGTCCCGCCTGCCCGACGGAGTGGATCTGGACGACCTGATTTCCGCGGGCGTTTTCGGGCTGATGGACGCCATCGACGCGTTCGACCTGAATCGTGATGTAAAATTTGAAACGTACTGTGCTTCCCGTATTCGCGGCGCGATGCTGGATGAGCTGCGTAACATGGACTGGGTTCCGCGTCTGGTGCGGACCAAGGCGAAGAAAATTAATGAGGCGACGAAAATTCTCGATGATCGCCTCGGACGAAAGCCCACCGAAAAGGAAATTGCGGATTATCTCGAGATTTCCATGGAAGATTACGAGAAGATGGCCAAGGAAGCGAACACCGCGATGGTCACCAGTCTCAACAAAAAATGGTGCGAGACGGACGGCTCGAAAGAAGTCAGCGAGCTGGACGTGCTGGAAGACCTGCGCGGGGAAGACCCTACCAGTCGACTGCAAAAAATCGACACCATGCGTCTGGTCACGAAAGGTCTGAAACGTAATGAACGGCTGATTCTGCTGCTGTATTATTATCAGGACATGACCATGAAGGAAATCGGCGCGACGCTGGATTTGAGCGAAAGCCGGGTGAGTCAGATTCACAGCAGTATCGTGCAGCGGCTTCAGGGCACGCTCAGCGAGCGGCTGCCGGAATTCGCGGATTAAGGCAGCGTAGGACGCTGCACCCCACTGCGTGCTTCCGCACGAATGAAATGGGCCGTGCCGCGTTGCGGGCACTCGTTTTGCATGAAAATAAACCAAGAGATGGTCGGATGTCGCAAGATGTTCGGCCATCTTTTTTGTTTTACGTGAAATCAGCGGCGGATTTTGCCATTTCGTTTGACCGCGTTTAGCCGCTTCAGCGCGGTTACCGAGTTCGTGTATCCGCAAGAACAGCAGTCGGGAGCGGAGCGTTAGCGCAGAGACCGGATCGAAGTGGGGAACCCCCCGGTTATTCTATCCGGTCTCTTCGCGTCACTGCGTTCCGCTCCGCTCCCGGCTGCTGTTCTTGTGAGTAAATTAATATGATAGATGCTCTAAACGGGGCCTCGTGTAATGGCAAATTTTTCAGCAGAAATTTTAATGACTGGACACGGCGCACTCTCCGGGATATAATATATATTGTGTCTGCATGACACGCATCTTTTCTGCGAAATTCTGTGAAAAAGGAGGTTCTGTCATGTTAATCGCGCCAAATTATGATTTTATTGCGCCGGGAAAAATCGTTTTCGGCTGGGGGCGGCGTGCGGAAATTGCGGTGCACGCGAAAATCTGGGGCCAGCGTGTGCATCTGGTTTACGGATCCCGGACGGTGTATGACTCCGGGGAGATTCATCGGATGATGGACTCGCTGCGGGCGGCGGGGTTTTCGGTGGAAACGGAAACGTTTCAGGGCGAGGAGCCCACGGTGGCGGATGTGGACCGGCTGACGGCCTCGCTGCGCCGCAAGAATGTTTCGCGCGACCGGGGGGATATTCTCCTGGCGGTGGGTGGCGGCGCGGCAATTGATCTTGCGAAAGCCGTTTCGGGCATGGTAACGAATATGGATCCGCAGGATGAGCGTGCGACGGTTCAGGATTTTTTGGAGGGCGTGGGGCGTGGGATGCGGATTACGCGGTTTCCGCTGCCGGTGATTGCGGTGCCCACCACGGCCGGGGCGGGGGCGGAGGCCACGCGGAATGCGGTGATCGCGTCTTATGATCCGCCGTTTAAGAAGAGTTTGCGCAGCGAGTATATTGTGCCGCGGGTGGCGGTGGTGGATCCGGAGCTGACGGTCAGTAACCCGCCGGAACTCACCGCGGCGTGCGGCATGGACGCCCTGACGCAGCTGGTGGAGAGCTTCATTTCCCGGAGCGCCCGTCCCATTCCTCAGGCGCTGGCCATGCAGGGGCTGCGCCTGGCGCTGGACAGTCTGGAGTCGGCGTATAATGACGGCGAAAACCGCGTGGCACGTGAAAAAATGGCTCACGCGGCGCTCTTGTCCGGGCTGTGCCTGGCGAATTCCGGCCTGGGAATGGCGCATGGAATCGCGCCGGCGCTGGGCATCCACTGCCGGATTTCACACGGGCTGGCGTGTGCGGTGCTGCTGCCGGTGGCGCTGCGGGAAAACGCGGAAGTGAGTCGGGACCGCCTGGCCATCCTCTCCTCTTTTTTGTTCCCGGACAGTTTTTTCGCGAATTATGAAGATGCCGTCGAGACGCTGATTTACGAGATAAACATGCTCTGTAACGCGATAAAAATCCCCCGCCGGCTCTCGGAACTGGGCGTCCGGCAGGAACAGCTCCCGGCCATCATCGCCGACGCGCGCGGAAACAGCATGAGCGGAAACCCGCGCGAACTGTCCGATCTGGAATTAATGCGAATTCTGACGGAAATGATGTGAGTCCAGGAAAATAGCAGCCGGGAATGGAGCGTGCACGCAATGACCGGATCGGAGTGGGGAACCGCTCGGCGATGCTCATTCGGTCACTCCGCTGCGCTTCATTCCCGGCTGCTGTTTTAATGTGGCCGTGGCGTTTTAAGCCTGCTTGGTCTCCGCCTCGGCCGGCAGTTCGGAGGTGCAATTCGGGCACCGCGTGGCGTGGATCGGAATCGTCGAGCAGCAGAACGGACAGTCTTTTGTCGTCGGAGCGGCCGGCTTTTCCTCCCCCATAAACGGAATGTGAATCCGGTTCATCTGGCGAATGACGATGAAAATCGTGAACGAAATGATCAGGAAACTGATACAGTTGTTCAGGAATGTGCCGTACTTGATCGCGACGACGTCTTCGGGCTTGGCAGCCTCGTGGAGAACGTATTGTAACTTCGAAAAATCGACCTTTCCAATCAGCATTCCGATCGGCGGCATGATGATGTCCTTTACCAGCGAGTTGACGATCGTGCCGAACGCCCCGCCGATGATGATACCCACCGCCATGTCGATGGCGTTTCCTTTAAGGGCAAATTTCTTGAATTCTGAAAATAGGGACATGATAAGCTCCTTTGAATAGGGGTTTGGGGATCGGGGCCCGGGACTAGGGAGGGGAAAGGGGAATTGGGCATGGGAAAAACGGATCAGACGCAGGCCTTGTTCCCTAGCCCCCAGCCCCTGGCCCCGATTGCATCAGGGATGAAATGAAAATGGTCTCCACGCCGGGCATGGGCAGCAGGAAATCGTCGTCCTGCGGCGGCGCCGCCTCGGTTTGCATCTCGACGGTTGCCAGATGCGTCATGCACTCGGCGTAAAAAGCGTAATTCGCGCCGCCGGTGAGCGTGAGCGTTTCTTTTCCGAAAATTTTGAGCGTTATGGAGGGAATCGCGGTTCGGCCGGCCTCGCCCGTCGGGAAACTCCACGGCGCACAGCACAGCGTGTGGAGGATGGAGGCCGTCAGGGAGACGGCTTTCTCGAAAGACGCCGGGTCGGAAAGGCGAAAATCCGCGAGGATGTGTACCTGTATCAGCGAGGTCTGCTCCCACTGGCGAACCAGCGGCGTCTGATGTTTCGCGCTGCTGCGCCAGTGAATCATGCGGCGGGTGTCACCGGAACGCCAGTCGCGGAGGCCGAAAAACTCGCCGGTGGGGTGGGCAAAAAGCCCGGCACGGGTGAGTTCGTCGCCATCCCGATTTTTGATGGGGTCGCGCCAGCCCGGCGGCAATTCCACGAGTTTCGGGAACACGATGATCGTTTCGGGCTTTATTTCCGCCCGGGAAGCGAAAAAGCCGAACGGATGGTCGGACACCAGCCGCACGGGCGTCAGGACGTACTCGCCCCGGTGGGGAATCACGCCGGTGTATATCAGGTGCCGCGAAAAATGGCGCGCCCGGGGAGTGTTCTCCTGGATTCTTTTGAGGGTGACGTCGGCCGCGGAACAGGCGTTTTCCACGGTCAGGCCGTTAAAACGGTAGCGGGAAACGCTTTCCATCTCGACCTGGAATGAAAAGGGCTCCCCGGCGTGGAACACTTCGGGCAAAAGCCGTTTCACCCGCACATGCCGCATGACGCTACGGGCGATCCGCCAGTTGAAAATCAGCGGCCCCAGCATCATTCCGGAAATGATGAACAGCAGATTCACTCCCCGCATGACCCCGGCGGCAAAAATACACAGCATAATCCCGGTGTAATACAGGCCTTCTTTGGTTAACCGGGTTTTCATGGGTTTTTCTTGTATTTCGAGCGACAAAAAAAGTTTTCTTTATTGAAACACATTTTGCGGGAGCCGTCAAGGGTTGCGGGGTGGAGGAGGGCAAGAAACAGCAGTCGGGAGCGGAGCGTTAGCGAAGAGACCGGATAGGAATTGTCGAATTGGTTTCCACCGAGATCCGGTCTCTGCGCGTCACTGCGTTCCGCTGCACTCCCGGCTGCTGTTTCCTCGCCGCACCCCTTCCCTGCATCCTCTATTATGGCTTCGTAATTGACTTGCAAAAAAAGATGTGAACGAGTATAATCAATTATAAATGGTAAACCGCAGAAACCGGATGATTTACGAAAATGCATGACCTTAAATATTATGAAAAAATGATGGCCGAGGCGAAACATATCCGCGGGGTTTCGCTCTGGCAGGACGCGTGGCGGCGGCTGAAACGGAATCGGGCGGCGCTGGTCGCCATGATTTTTTTATGCACGGTGGCGGTGCTGTCATTTTTGACGCCGTTTTTGCCCCTGCAGGCGCCACGACAGGTGGATACCTCTCGCCAGAAACTCGCGGGGCAGTGCTCGCCGCTGTTTTTGGAAACGCTGACGCTGCCGGGGGACACAGGCGTGGAGGCGCTGCGGAATCCGCTGGAGGAGGGTTTCGGGAAGCTGGGCCCAGTGAGCGGCTTTCTTTTGTCTGCGCGCGTAAAAGTGTTCGGACGCTGGTCGCTGAACTCGCTGTGTGGGACGGATAAACTCGGGCGCGACATGCTCTCGCGGATTTTCTGGGGCTCGCGGTTTTCGCTGGTCGTGGGGCTGGTGGCCACGCTTGTGTCACTGTTTATCGGCGTGACGTACGGGGCCATTAGCGGGTATTGCGGCGGGCGGGTGGATAACCTCATGATGCGCGGCGTGGATGTGCTGTATTCCATCCCGTTTTTCTTTATCGTGATTTTTCTCATCACGGTGCTGGACGCGAAAGAGTTCCGGGAAGCGCTCTCGGCGTGGGGCTTTAACCGTATCACGGTGTTCTTTTTCGTGGTGGGGGCGATTTACTGGCTGACCATGGCCAGGGTGGTGCGGGGGCAGGTGATTTCGCTCAAGAATGAGCAGTTTGTGGAGGCCGCGCGGGTGGTGGGCGCGCGTCCGGCGCGGATTATCTTTTCGCACCTGGTGCCGAACCTGATGAGCGTGGCGGTGATTTATCTGACGCTGACGATTCCCAGCGTAATGCTTTTCGAGGCGTTTTTGTCGTTCATCGGGCTGGGGGTGGAGCCGCCGGACGTTTCGTGGGGGATGCTGACGCGGGACGGGCTGGACGTGATCACGCCGGTGAGTATCGACTGGTGGCTGGTGGTGTACCCGAGTTTGGCGTTGGCGCTGACGCTGTTCGCGCTGAACTTTCTGGGGGACGGGTTAAGAGATGCGCTGGATCCGAAACAGCAGAAGTGAATTGATAATTGATAATGGGCCGTCAGCGCAGCGTAACTTGTGGAAGGAATGATCGGCATGAAATATTTCCCTGAGTTTGAGAAGACGGAAGACTCGGTACGGTTTTTGCATCGCGGGAGGTGGGGCTGTTTGGGGTTGGCGGTGGTTTTCGGTGGTCTGATCATGACCATGTCCCGTCCCATGCGGAGTTTTTTTCAGATGGACCATTCCGTGGTGAAGAATCAGGATCCGCTGCCGCAGGGAATCGTGATCATGTTCGGTGTGGTTGCCATTTCCGTGTTGCTGCTGATCGTCGGCGTCACCGTCGGCGCGGCGCTGTGGGCGATTTTCGGGCGGACAGAGGGCGAATTGAAAAAGGATGGATTTCATTATCGTTTCCGCGTTCTCATTCCGCTGAAGCGTTATTTCATCCCGCTGGAGGAGATCGTGTGTTTTGATTACGCCGGGGAGGAGGTGCCGGGGAAGAATCGCAGCGACTCGTTGAAGATGCACGTGCTCGCGGCTTCCGGGACGCTGCCACTGATTTCGTGTCTGGTGGTGGAGGATGAGGTGGCTGAGGTGGTGAAACTGGTGCAGGACTTGAATGATGTGGTGGTCGCCTTGCAGTCGCAGCATGTCGCAGCCGATCTGGTCGAAGAATTGGGGGAGTTGTATGAGTGGCGTGCGGAATCGGTTTCGCGGGAGGATGCGTGGGATGATGCGGAGAAGACGCCCCGGCCGGAATGGTCGGCGTGGGTGGTGGATTCAGACATGGAGACGCTGATCTTTCGCCGGAAAACCGGGTTTTCCCTCCTGGTGAATTTCTTCGCGGCGATCATCGCGGTGCTGGGTGGATTCGTGACGGCGTTCGTGCTGGTGACGGTCGTGCCGGTGATGATTCAGGCGGGGGTGGCGGCGCCGGTGACGTGGCTGATGGCGGTCTGCGCGGGGCTGATGCTGTGGATCGGCGTCGGGCTGATGTATTACGCCGCGGTGCATGTGTCGGATTTCGGGCGGTGGGAATATTTCGGGAAACGCGGCGCGTTTTTCTGTCACGGGCATTCGGTTTTCGGAAAGCGAGTGGAGAAAAAATTGCCGTGGGAGGCGTGGTACTGTGTGGATTTTGATGACACCGGGGAGGACGCGACTTTGCCGCTGACGCTGCTGTTCGAAGAACGGCGGACGGTGCCGTCGTATTATCTGGAATTGAGGGATCCGGAGAAGGCGTCTCTGCTGAAAATGGAAGGGCTGACGCGGGATGAGGCACGGTGGATGCGGGATGCGCTGATGGCGCTGCGTTAAGGTGGATTTTCTAAAAAAGGAGATGGCACATGAACGGGACGGCGGACGCGCGGGGGTACTGGCGGGACGAGCACGCGGTGGAGTTTCGCCCGAAAAGTGATCGGGGAATCTGGACGTTGCTGTATCTCGTTGTCGGGATATTGCTGCTGGTCGTTGTGCCCATGGCTGTAGTGAAGGTTGCGGTGGAGGGGATCGGTGAGGCGCTGGGTGCGCTGACGTTTCTGCTTTCGATACTCGCGGTTGCCGGGGGCATGATTACCTTTCGGGGAGGGTTTACGCTGAACCGGGGCGGGTTGTGCCTGAATATAATGGTATACTGGTTCACTGTCTGGCGGCGGCGGTGGCCGGTGGAACGGGTGGTGCGGTGCGCGGTGCTGGGGTATTATAACACGGAGCTGACGAAAGTCGCGGTGGCGGTGCTGGATGGACGCGGACGGCTGAGTTGGAAGGATTTGAGCGGCTGGGAACGGGATGAGAATTCGCGGTGGGTGGCGGATTTTGAGGAAGTGCTGCGGACGCTGCGGATGGAGCTTGGGCTGGGTGACCCGCTGGAGGAAATCATCTCGCGCGAAAAGCGGGATTCGGAAATGACGCGGCTGGCGGATGCGGAGGGTGTTGCGGACGTGCCGGTGAAGCCGGGCGGTTCGCGGTGGGAAGTGCGGAAGAAGGATGGGGGCCTGGTGTTCGCGCGGCCGGCGGTGTGGGATGGGAAGGAAACGCTGATGGCGTTGGCGTATGCCTCAATGTGGACGCTTGCCGTGTTTACGCTGTTTTTGCAGGGCGCGATTGCGCCGTATGATTGGGTGAAATTGCCGCTGATGCTGATCGGGCTGGGGCTGATGCCGGTGGCGCTTTACACGGCGTGCGGGTTTCTTGGGAAGGTCACGGCGCGGTGGCGGCGGACGTTTTACGTAGTGGAAGAAAACCGGCTCGTGTGGGCATGGCAGCAGTGGGACATGATCTCGGGTCAGTCGCTGGGGCTGGCGGATTGTGCGGCGGTGGAGGTTTACGCGTGTGATGGAAGTTGCCCGACGGTCGGGCCGGGGAAAAATAGCGGAACGGGAGAAGAATTCCGCGTGGCGTTTTGGAGTGCGGCGGAAGAGCGGCTGGCGGAAATGGCGGGCTTCTCGGCGGATGACGCACGCTGGATGCGGGATGAGATTTTGAGTTCGCGCGTGCTGACGGAGTGTGCGCCGTCACCGGAGGAAAAAGTGGCGGCGGTGGTGGCGGAAACACCGGCTGAGGTGGCGGAAGCGGCGGTTGCGGCGCTGGGCGTGTGGCGGCGGACGGAGAACTCGCTGCGGCTGGTGAAAACGAAAAAAACGTGGGCGGACGTGCTCACCGCGTGCATGGCTGCCGGGCTGACAATTTTTCTCGTGACCATCTTTTATCAGGCCTGGGGGCCGGGCGGCAGTGAGCAGTTCGTGTTTTCGGAGAAGATGCCGTTTTTGTGGCAGCCCGTTTCGCACTGGGACGGCACGGCGTATATCACGCTGGTCATCCTCGGTTTTATGACGCTGCCAGTGTTGGGTATGCCGATTTTCATGCTGATTGTCGCGTGTGGATATCTGACGTATCGCGAGTCGTGGACGCTGGATGAAAACGGATTCCGGTATGTCCGCCGGGCGCTGATACCGCTGAGAAAATATCATTTCACGCTGGCGGAGGTGCTGGTGTTTCGGGCGGTGGAAAAAAAGACGCATCCCGGCGCGGGGTATGATGCGCTGGTGCTGAAAACATCGCGCGGGGAGTTACTTCTTGGGATGAAGCACTTCAGTCAGCTTTTCGCAGGGCGGAAATTCGCGGCGGCGTTTCACGCACTGGCGGCGGAGGGAAACACGGTGCTTGCGCGGCTGAAACCGGCGGGCGCGGAGACGCTTTGTGAAACTGAACGCCCGGAGTGGAGCCGGTGGGTGAGGATGCAGGACACGGAGGGCATGCTCTTCGGGAAACGCCGGAAAATTGACGTTTTCAGAACGGTGTTCATGTCCGCGGTGGTTCTGCTTATCGGGGTGTTCATCGCGGGGGTGTGCATGCTGAATGCGTCGCTGCCGGCGGAGGGGGGCATCGCGAAACAGGAAAAAATCGGGTATCTGACACTGCGGGTGGTGGCGGTGCCTATGCTGGCGGTGACGGCGCTTTGGCCGCTGTATTCGCTGGTGAATGAACTGGCACAGCGGTTTCGGTGGGAGGTTTTCGGCGTGCGGAACGGCGTGATCTGTAAAGGGCGGCGCTTTCGGCGGACGCGGTGGACAGAGGAAGTGCCGCTGACGGAGTGTGCGGAGATCACGATTACGGACCGCTGGCAGGCGCCGTGGGCGGGTATCGGGCCGAGAACGTTTTGTTTGGATGTCCAGACGGCGTGTGTGCTGGAAATTCACGGGAAGGATGGGGCTGTGCTGATGGAAGTGCCGGAGTTGGCGCTGGCGGAGGCGCGGTGGATGAAGGAGGTGCTGCATGACTATTTTAAGTGATTATCGAAAAACGGATGACGCGGTGTGTTGCCGCGTGAAGTATTTTGAGGTGTACGCTCGGCGGATCGAAAACTTTCAGCGGATGGCGTCACGGATGGGCTTCCTGTTGTGCCAGTTTAACGGGAGATACTCACTTATCGGTAATCTTATGAATGTTGCGGCACTTGGATTTTTTCTCGCTAGCCTGTGCGCCGCGGCATGGACGGTGGTGCTTTGGCCGGGGGATCAGACACCGCTTTATTCCGCGTGGTGGGTCGCCTTGGCGCTGACGGCAGTCATTATCGCATTTCTTTGCATTGGGTGCGCGCAATTATTTTCTGTGGAAGGGTTGTTGTTGGATGAGGACGGCATGCGGTATGAATGCCGGGTGTCCGGGATTCCGCTGCGGACACAGTTAATCCCCCTGGCGAATGTGCAATTTTTCCGTGCCTTGGAGTATCCTGAAATGGATGAGCAGACGCTGTACTTCGTTATGGTGAGCACGGGTGAGGGGCGGTGCATATGTTTTCGTAGTGCGGGGTTGGACATGTCGGAGAACAAGGAAACGCTTCAGCGGCTGGCGGATGACTGTAATGAAGTGCTCGGGCGGCTGACGGGGCGGGAGGTGGAAACGGACGCGGATGCGGAAACGGAGTGACCGGCCACGAAGATTTTCACGGATTAACCTCCCATATGTCAAAATCAGTTTGTTTTGCATGAAAACAGCAGCCGGGAATGGAGCGGAACGCAGTGACGCGCAATGACCGGATCGAAGTGGGGAAACACGCGGCGGTACTTATCCGGTCATTCCGCTGCGCTTCATTCCCGGCTGCTGTTTTTGGGAAAAATTCAGTTTGTTACGCAGATGAGTATAATGCAGGAGCGGGAGATGGTGTACCTCGGGGACTTGACGCGGGAGGAAGCCCGGTGGGTGCGGGATGAGATTTTGCGTGTCTCACGCGCGGTGAAAAAAACAGTGAAACGGCGGAGGAATAAATGAGCGGGATGATGCATGCAGACATGCCGGGCGGCGGGTTCTGGTCGGCGTGGGAGGAAACGAACTTTTCGCTGTGTGTGCGGCGGCGGAATAATTTGAATTGGTCGCGATTCTGGCGGTTTATGCTGATTATTTTCGCCGGGGCGGGGCTGCTGGCGGGGTGTATGTATTTGCTGCCGGGGAATGGTGGGAATGCGCCGCAGCAGACGGCGATTTTTCATTCCGCGGTCATGGCGGCGTATGTCGCGGCGTGCATGCTGCTGCTGGTGCTTTCGTTTTTTTCGCAGGAGTCCGTGCGGGTGGATGAGGATGGCTTTCGGTATGTGCTGAAAGTGCTGGAGATTCCGCTGTGGCGAAAGTACGTGCGTGTGGAGGAAACGCGGTTCTTCTGGATGATGCCGGTGAAGAAGGGACGGCGTGCGCCGCTGATTCTGCGGACGTCGGGCATGCCGGTGCGGATGTTCGGGAGCTTTTTATTGTGCACCGGTCGGCAGCAGGAGACGGCGGAGGCGCTGCGGCAGGTGATGCGTGCGGGGAATCATGTGCTGGCCCGGCTGAAAGGACGCGGTGTGGTGGCGGCCAGTGATGAGGAAGTGCGGCTGCGGCTGAAGGAAAAGCCGGAAGTGGCGCATCTGGACGGGGAACGGCCGTGGATTCCGGCGGAGCATGCGGACCGGCCGTCAGGGGTGAAGTGGCGGATGACGGAAACGCGGGGCGGCGTGATGTTCCGGCTGGGGAATCGGGAAGTGCGAACGTGGCTGTTACGGCTGGCCGCAGTAGGGCTGGTCGTGGGGCTGGCGGCGCTGGGGCGGTGGTTTTTCATTTACTGGTATTACGTGATTTGTGAGGAACCTGTCTCCGCGCATGATTTATTTCGCCTCCTCGGACGGCTGCTGCCCGCCTGCTGGCTGATCGCGGTGTTCGTGCTGGCGGTGCTGGCGGCGATTGCCGTTTATTGGCAGATGAAATGGTGGTGCCGGTGGGCGTACTTCGGGGTGGAGGACGGCCGATTTCGGTGGGGCGGTTCGCTGTGGGGCGAGACGCGGGAGGACACGGTGGCGGTGGCGAAATGCGAGGAACTGGTGGTTTTCGATGATGATGAACTCGCCATCACGGGCCCACCCGCCGCGTGGTGGAAAGCCGGAAAAGTGCCCAGTTACGTGGTGCAGGTGTGCAAGGAAAACGGCGTCGCGGCGGCGGAAGTCGCGAATCTCACCCGGGACGAGGCGAGGTGGATGCGGGATGAGATCATGAGTAAAATCGGGTGACACCGGGGATAGGCGGAGATAAAACATGGCGTTATTTTCGGAAATCGTGAAAACGGACACCTCCGTGGAATGTATCAGGCGGCAGGATGAGGCGTTATTTTCGCTGGGAACGCTGTTCTGGACATTTGTCTGTGGTTCTATTTTTATCGACACTTGCCGGAGTATTCAGGTGCGCGTATCTTTTCAGTTAGCGCTGCAGCCCACGTTAATCCTGACCGCGGTGCTGACCGGGCTGATTCTGCTGGTCACGCTGTTCATGCTTTCGTGGCACGCGTACTTGAAATTTCAAACGGAACATCTCATTCTGGATCAGGATGGCTTTCGTTATGTGACAAAATTTAGAGGGAAGTGGCGGATAAGGGAGAGGCATCTGCTGGAAGATATTTCGGGGTTTCAGTTGCAGTATGAGATGTGCATACCGCCGCCGGAAAATGAAACGCAGAGAAGGAAGGATGACCAGGATGCGCGGAATAAGTTTGCATGGCTGGGTATCCTTGTGCACTTGAAAGATAATCCACAGGGGTATCGGTGGCATATCGGGCCGTTTGGGGATGATGAATGCGCGGAAGCGCTCACGCTGACGGAAAACTTGAATGAAACGCTTGGCCGATTGCGGGGAATGGAAACGCCGCATTATGATGCGGAGACGGTGTATGTCAATTATTGCCTGAATGAGTTGCCGTTGGAGATGGAAGTGAAGGCACGCGGCGAGTCGCCGGTGTGTTCCGCCCGTCCTGAAAAAACAAGATGGCGGCTCAGAAAGCGGAATGGCAGGCTTACGTTTTTTTATGGAAAGCAGCCTTCCGGGTGTACGGCATCCTGTGGCATGGTTGTTCTGTTTTTTTTCCTTCTGTTGTTCGTGTTTACAGCGTGCGAAATAATGGATCCTGGTTATGGCGGCGAAGGATGGGTGGGATATGCCCGGCGGTTGATGTGGCTGATTGTTTTTCTCGCTGTGACGATTTCCTTTCTTCTTTTTATATTAAGAAATCTTATCCGCGAGGGGGAATATCGATTTTTTTCCTTCGACGATGAAACATTTTATTGGAAAAAATCCGGAAGTGAGGAAAAGGAGCAGCACTGCTCCATCGCTGGGTGGACGGAGATTAAAATTCATAACGCCCGGCCGCAGGATAAATGGATGCGTGGTTACTGGGGAGAATATACCCTGGCACTGCGGGATGCCGATGAAAATATTTTGGCGGAAGTTACGTGGCTCACTCTGGATGAGGCGCGGTGGATGCGGGATGAAATTTTGCGGAATTTTTGAGTTTTGGTGAATGCGTGAAACTCATGGAGGTGTGGGATGACGGACGGTGAGAAAAAAGAAGCGTCGGGGCTGTTCTGGAAGACGGAAACGGAGGTGCGGCTGGAGACGGAGCCGGCGTTTCGCGGGGAAGGTGCGTCGCAGAGCCTGACGGTGGTGATGATCTTCGCGGTGCACGGGCTGCTGTTTCTGATCTTCACGGCGGCCCTGTTGTGGGAAGGGCATCTCGTGCCGGGCGTGGCGGTCGGGCTGTTCGGGGTGGGGCTGGGCGGTTTCGGCGTGCTGGCGACATGCAGTTGGAGCCGCGTTACGCTGGATGAACAAGGGTTGCGGAAGCGGATGTGGGTGGCTGGCGTGCCGGTGTGGAGGTGGCGGTATTCGCTGGAACGGGTGCTGGAGTTTCGCACGCGGCTGCATACGGAAAGCCGGGTGAAAAGGCATGAACGGCTGTATGCGCGGGTGGAGGTGCGGCCGGGCGTGGTGCGGGAGCGGCTGGTGCGGCGGACGTGCGGATGCCGACAGTGGATGGAATGTGCGGCGGCGGACATGAACGCGGTGCTCGGGCGGCTGAAGGAAAAGGCGGGAATCGGGAGCGTGCGGGAGGCGGATGCGGAGATGCCGAAATGGGATTCAGTGTTCACGCCGGTGGATACGCGGTTTACGGGGGCGTGTGCGCGGCCGCAGTCGTGCCGGTGGGAGCTGGAGAAGGAGCAGGGCGGGCTGCGGTTCTGGCGGAAGGCGCCGTCATGGATGGGCGTGATTATTTGTGTGGCGGTGGCGGCGGTGGGTGGATCGCTGGGTATTCCCATGATGGCCATGGTGGGGGAAGTGGAACGCCAGGGGAATGACGTCGCGGCGGGGGCGCTGGGAGTTCTCGCCTTTCCACTGATGATGGGCGCGGTGCTGGGGTGCATGTGCGCACTGATTTGTTTCGTCGAGAGATTTGCGAAAGAACATTATCTCATCACGCGGCGGGAACTTGAGTGGCGGCATTATGTTTTGAAAGGGCGCGGGCAGTCGGAGGCGGTGGCGGTGGCGGATTGCGCGACGGTGGAGATGTATGAATGCGGGGTGAAGCGGGCGTCGGTCGGGCCGGCGCGGGGGTGGCGGAACAGGCCGAGGGAGTTGAAAAAAAAGGAATGGCGGCTGGCGTTTTATGATGCGCACGGGAAGTGTCTCGGAGAGATGACGGCGCTTATGCGGGATGAGGCGGTGTGGATGCGGGGCGAAATTCTGCGGTTTTTTCAGGGTGCGGATATGCCGGTGGAGGAAACAGTGGCGGTGGAAGCTGCGGATGGTGAATCGAACAAGAAACCGCCGAAGAAATCGGAGAATCCGCTGGAAAAGCTGAAGTTCGGGCCGGATTGGGTGGGGTATGACCGGAAAACGGTGCAGTGGGGGGCGCTGCTTGCCATTTTGTTTTTTGGCGGGATACTGGCGCTGCTCCCGTTTACTGGAGAAGATGACGGCTGCCGGCTGACGCAGAATATCGCCAGCGTCGCGCAGACGCCGCTTGCCGAGTGGAATTCGGGATTGGTGCTGATGGTCGCGCCGGTGGTCATGGCGGTGCTGTTCTTCGTCGTCCTGCTGGGCGCGTTTTTGTGCATGTTCCTCGGGATGTGGCGGCGGCGAGACACGTGGCGGCTGGACGCGGACGGATTTCGGTATACGTTCCGCAGCGTGTTTTCGCGGAGGCGGATTGCAGTGCCGCTTGCGCGGGTGCTGCGTTTTCGGGTGGAAACGTATGAGGCGAGCACCGAGTGGCGGCAGTGGCTGGTGCTGGAGACGGCGGCGGGGCGGATGCCGCTGGCGCAGGACGCCTATGAACGGCTGGCGGCGGACGGGCCGTTCTCGGAGGATTTTCGCCGCGCGGCCGAGACGGGAAATCGTGTGCTGGCAGAGCTGAAAGGGCTGGACGTGACGGCGGTGACGGAAGATGATGAAACGGCGGAGGATGCGCGAGAAGCCGCGCGGCCGGAGAAAAGCCTGTGGAAAATGCGGCACACAGAGAAGGAAGCGGAGTTCAGGTGGACGCAGGGCGTCTCGTGGGGCGGGATGGTCATGCCCACGCTGCTGCTGGGAATCGTGGCGCTGATCGCGGCGTTTTTGTGGCTGATGAATGATTGCGGGATGCTCCGGAACACGGAGAAAATTGGGAATGCGCGGATTTCGCCGCAGGGAGTGATGATCGGCACGGCGGTGCTGGGCGGGCTCATCACGCTGTGGAGCGCGGCGCTGTACATGATGCATTTCGCGTTGTGCACGCTGACGGATTGCGTCACGGCTGACCGGTGGGAGCTGCGGAAAGTGCGGAAGATGCTCTGGTGGCGGTGGGAGGATGTGTGGCCGCGCGGGCGGTATGTGGTGGTGAAGATTAAAAATGAGGGGCGGGAGGAAAGCCCCGCGTGGCGGACGGAGCATGAGATGGTGCTGGTGATGGAGCCCCCGTCGTATGCGCTGACGGCGGAGGACGCGGACGGAGATTCGCAGACGCTGGCCGGAGGGCTGACGCTGGAGGAGGCGCGGTGGATGCGGGCGGAGATTTTGAAAATGCGTTAGAGCATCTATCAAATTAATGGACTCACAAGAACAGCAGCCTGGAGCGTAGCGGAATGTAGTGACACGCAGAGACCGGATAGAATCGCCGGGGGGTTCCCCACTCCTATCAGGTCTCTGCGCTAACGCTCCGCTCCCGGCTGCTGTTCTTGCGGATGCATCCATTGGATGACTGCGTTAAGGTACTTTCGGGTCATCGCGGCGAGGATGATTTCACGTTTTTCGGGGGTAGAGGCCAAGTCGAGCGGCGTTTTTCCGTCGGCGTCCGTGGCATGGAGGTCGGCACCGGCGGCGATCAGGGTTTTTAGCGCCGCGTGATTCGGATCCGCGTTTTCTTCGGCGGCCAGGTGCAGCGGCGTGCGGCCGTGATGATTGCGCGCGTTCACGTCGATTTTATGGTCGAGGAAGAGCGAAATCCGGTCAGGGTCGGTGGCGCCGGCGGCGGCCAGGTGCAGGAGTGTGCTTCCGGATGCGTCGCGGAGACGGAAATCGCACTGGTCGTCGAAAATGTCGGCGCTGCACGCGGGGGTGTACGGAAGCGCGGCGGCGGCCAGCACGGCACGGGTGTCGCGGTGCGGCTGACGGGCGTACCACTGATTCAGATGGGCGTAAAACCCCAGGGCCCGCAGAACGGCGGGGTTCGGATTCCGGCCGCATGCCAGCACGCCCCACTGGTAACGGTCGTCTTCGGTGAAGACGCCCCGCAGGCCCATGAGCGCCTCCATGGTCTCGGCATACTTGCCGCGGAGGGCACAGCATTCCAGGGGCGTCAGGCCGTCGGCGTCCGGAAGGCTGTCCGTTTCTTGCAGGGCGTCCCCGCCGGAAAGTTCGTAAAGGCAGCGGAGCGCTTCGGGACTGGGATTTTCCTCCGCGGCGAGATGCAGCGGCGTGCGGTTGCGGTGATCCAGCAGGTACGCCATCGCGCCGTGCTCTGCCAGCAGACGTAGCGTCCGCGGGTCGGTGCAGTGCGCGGCGGCCCGGTGAATCAGCGTGCGGCGGTCGGTTTCACGGAGGCCGTTGTTATAAGTGCGCACCACTTCCGGCGTGATGATCCGCTTCACGAGATGGTGCGCCACGTTCAGCTCGAGCGCTTCGCACAGCAGGGCCACGTGATTTTCATTTGTCGCCGATTCCTGCGGCGCTTGCGGCTGGTACGGCATCGCGGCCAGCATCCGCTCCAACTCGCGTTTGCGCGCTTCGGAAACATCCGGCGACATTTGCGGCGCATGGCGCGGAAAGATCCCGTGCGTCCATATTTTGCTGAGGTATGGCGGCAATTTGCGGTTCAGGGCCGGGACGCCGTCGTGATTTTTGATTGTGGGGTCGGCACCGCAGCGGGCCAGCTCGCTGAGAATCGCCCTTGTGCCGTCCCGGAAGTTGTGCGGGTCCGTCTTGACGAGACTCGAAAACAGGAGGTGCAGTGGCGTGTTCCCCGCGGCGTCCTGAATGTTCACGTCCGGCATGCGTGCCAGCAGGCAAAAAATGTTTTGATCGAGATAGTTGGAGTGTGTTGCTTGAAGCGGGTTGCAGGCCATGTGCAGGGGCGTTCGGCCGAGCTGGTCGTGGGCGTTGATGTCCATGCCCAGATAGAGCAGGGCGTCGACCATGGCGCTGTTTTCCGGTTTCGTCACCGCCAGGTGCAGCAGCGTGCGACCCTCGGCATCCGTTTTTTGCAGGTCGAAACCTTTCTCCTGAAGAAAACGCAGCGCGTCTTCGCTCCCGGGGTTGGCGATGAGCATTTCGAGTAAGCCGCGGCCGTCGTCGGCGCGGGCGTGAGGATCCAGGCCGTTTTCGCTGAGGTAACGCAGCAGGGCGGCGTCGCAGCCGGTGAGGGATTGGGCGGCCAGGTGCATCGCGGTCTCGCCTTGCGGGGTCATGGCTTGCAGGTCGGCCCACTGCGAAACCAGGTACTCCACCAGCTCCCGCCCGGCGCCGTCGCGGATGAGCTGGAGGAACGCGGCAGGCTCGGTGTGCGGCGTAATGTCCGCGCCGGCGTCGACAAGATATTTGATCACGGGGATGTTGCCCTTGCGGCCCATCGCCTGGCGGAGATGCTGGTTCAGGAGCGTCTGCTGGTCGCCGCGCTCGTCCCGCATGGCGAGCAGCGCGAGGACGAAATCCACGTTCGGGTTCGTTGCCAGGGCAGTGTTGGTGAGGCTCTGAAAGGCGGGCGTGTTGGCCTGCACGGCGGCCCGGGGCATCAGGGTAAGGATGATTTGCGGGTCGGTCGCACTCTCGGCGGCGGCCTGCAGCAGGAGCTTCGCCTCGTTGACGGTGATGGTTTCTTTGGCGGCCAGCGCTTTGAATGCCGCGCCGTCGCAGCCGTCGTGGATGGCGGCCAGGAGGCGGTCGAAGGCCGGTGTGTTGTTGGTGGTAGGCCTGACGGCGGTCAGTTCCCTGCGGCGCGCTTTGCGGCGGACGGTCAGTTCGCTGTCGGGCTTCACGGTACGCAGAATCTCGCGCTGGGCGTCGGTCACGGCCAGGTCCATCGGCGTCAGTCCTGCCTTGTTTTTCAGCAACGGATTCGCCCCGTAACGCAGCAGACACCGCAGGGCCTGGGCGTCGGCGTCGTTCTCCGCAAAAAGTACCAGATGCAGCGGCGTGTCGCCGTCACGGTTCGGAAGATTGACGCTGGAGAACCGCTCGGCCAGGAACGGAATCGCCTCCATGGGCGGCGCGGGCAGCGAAACCGCGGCGTGCAGCAGCGTGTCGCCGTGTTGGTCGCGGCCTGTGAAATCCGCCCCCGCACGCAGCAGGTACTGAAAATACGCCTGTGGGTGCCTGGCGGTGAGCGTGTGGCGGAGGACATCGGCGTGTTCGTCTTTCGTGGGCAGGTAATCGAAAACGCGGAGGTACTGCATATCAAAAATCTGCTCCACGACGGACAGCGGGCAGCCGGCACGGACCGCGAGCCAGAACCGCTCGGCCGACGATTGTTTTCGTAGCGTGGGGTTGTGTGTCGGCGGCTGGTTGATGGCGGCCAGGTCTTCGCGGATGTACCAGGCTGGAATGCCTTCCAGACGCATCTGACAGCGGATGATGGCGGGGTCGAAATTGTAGAGAATGGCGGCCTCCAGCGGCGTGTAACCCGCTTGATTCCGGGCGGCAAAAGCCGCGAGGCGGGCCTCGGGCGGGGTGCGGGCCGTGAGCGTCCGAAGGATTTGCGGATTCGGATTATGCATCGCGGCAAAATGAAACGCGGTGTTCCCGTCGGCGATCACGTCGGTCGTGTTCCAGCCTTCGTCCAGCAGCATTTCCAGCACCTCGGGATGCTTGTTCTGCCCGGCGGCGACGGCCACCAGGGAGCCCAGCCCGCCCGGCTCGGTCTCGAGATACGCCCGCATGACGCCGGCGTCCACGAGTTTCTTGACCTGCGCGAAGTCGCGGTTGAGGCGGATGATCCAGAGAATTTGCTTGGGCGGCGGAGAAGATTCGTCGGCGAAAACGAATGGCGGCATGAGCGCAGCGAAAAGCACGGCGATGAGAATTTGACGCATGGCAGACTCGCGGGGGGACGGGGGGGCGCGTAATGGGAAATGTGTATTTTCACAATTTTGTGGGGCAGGAAACAGCAGCCGGGAGCGGAGCGTTAGCGCAGAGACCGGATCAAGGCGGGACAAACCCCGGTCATTCTACCCAGTCTCTGCGCGTCACTGCGTTCCCGGCTGCTGTTTCTTGTTCCGCTTACTTGCTGACTGGTGAATCGTTGCTGCGCAACTGGTGAAGGAGATCGGCGAAATAATTTTCACCTGCCGCAGAGCGATTCACCAGACACGCAGTGGCGTTTCACCAGCCGCGAATGCGACGATTCACCGGCTGACACGTATCCATCTTTTAAGTGTAACAAGCCATCAGCCCCAGACCAGGCAGAACGCCGCCAGGACGTGCAGTCCGCTGCCGGCTAGGACGAAAAGGTGCCACACGAAGTGCATCCATTTCCGCTTGACGGAGTAAAAGATGCAGCCGACGGTGTAGGCCACGCCGCCGCCGACGATCAGCGCGAACACGTGGGTCGGCGTCATGGCGATGATCGCGGGGAATTGCGTCAGGGCCAGCCAGCCCATCACAAGATACAGCACAAGGCACACCCAGGCGAAACGTTTCTGGAAAAAAACGTGGATGAAAATGCCCACCCCGGCCAGGGCCCACACCTGCCAGAGCATCTGTCGGCCGACCGGGCCGTCGAGCAGCGCCAGGCAGAAAAACGTGTACGACCCGGCGATCAACAGGAAAATCGCCACCTGGTCGATGGTCTGGAATACGCCCCGCCAGGTGGTGTGCATGAACGCGTGATAAAGCGTGGAGCATAAATACACCAGCACCAGCGAAGCCCCGAAAACGGCACACCCCGTCACCACCGCCACCCGCGATTCCTCCGGCGCCACCATCACGGCCTTCACCACCAGCGCCAGCAGCACCGCCACCGCCAGCACCATGCCCACGCCGTGCGAAATGACGTTCGCCAGCTCTTCCTTAAAATAATATTCGTGTATTTTCGCGGTTTTCATTTCCGTCTCCTTTTCCGCGGATTCCTCCGCCTTTTTCTCTTTCTTCGGTATATTGTACCTCGCCTGCGAAGAAAAAGACAGCAGGAAATGCCTGGAAAAACGTTTTTTTACGGGAGTTTTACGCGTTTTATGATTTTTACACAGCGTTTACGGGGAGATTTACACGGTTTTTACTTCCGGCTACTGTTCTTGCGGACACACCCATTGGATAACTTCTTTATCACGTTGTTTTCATGGCTCGGATGCCGGTTTGTCCGTGGTATCCTGCGTCGTCTCCACGGGGGCGGCCCAGCGGGAACGCGTCGAGAGTTTCCAGCCGACCGCCGGGGCTGCACTGCTTTTTTGCCAGGCTAAAATGCCTTCCGCGGATGTTTCTTTGACGTCGGTAACGGTTACCTCGGCGCTGCTGAGGTCCGTCGCCTCCGGCTTGATAACCGCCAGCGTCATGCCGGGCAGCAGGCCGTCTTTCGTGCCTTTATCCAGCGTAACGACGGTTTTCTGCGGAAAGTATTGCCGAGGATCATTCGTGGTTTCTCCCATGGCGGTAATCTCGGCTTCAATCGGATGATGCCGCCGCAGGTAAGGTTTGTATTTTTCGGGGACGTCGGGCAGGCCGGGCGTCGCTATTTTGTGGCGTGAACGATAGGGGGATTCCCCCTCCTTGTCGCTGAAACGCAGAAAGTGGTGAATGCGTTCGCCGCGGTTGACCTGATTGCAAAACTCCACCATTTTCTCCGACGGAACGAGGTAATGGCGATCACCCCACGGAATCGGCACGAATGCGACCGTGATTTCCCGAGCCTCTTTTTGATCGTTCTCGACAGAAAAAGTAAGTTTGACCAGGCCACCTTCCTGAACGACGTTTCCGGAACTCAGGTTGTAAAGTCCCAGGCAGCCGTGTACGGTATAGACAAAACCGTTTTCCGGCGCCAACGTGAGATGGCGGTTGGAGCCCAGCCCATCGCCTTCATAATAACGCCCGGCCCACGGGTGCTCGCCGAGCGTTTCGATCTCCGCCTGAATTGCTTCCCTCTTGGCTTTCGCCTCCGCCTCGGCTGCGTCCGAAATATGCGGCGCCCACGCCCCGGCATTTGCGTAAGAAACACCCGTGAAATACCCCAGAACGATAAACACCGCGACGCAAAGGATTTTCTTCATGTCATGTTCCTCCTGATTGTTGGAAATGCTATTCGATCAGCATCGCCAACAGCGGCGCGAAGATTCGCAGCGCCCGGGCGCGGTGGCTGATACACGCTTTGAGCTCGGGGGAGAGCAGGCCGAAAGTGCGGTGGTACTCGATGATTTCGAACAGGGGGTCGTAGCCGAAACCGTTTGTGCCGTGTGGCTGGGTGAGAATCCGCCCCCGGCAGTACGCCTCGGCCTGGGCCCGGATGTTCCCCTGCGGGTCGGACAACGCGAGGTGGCACACGTACCGCGCCCCACGTTTTTCTTCCGGCATGTCCGCGAGTTCTTCCAGCAGCCGCTGATTATTCTTCGCGTCCGTGGCATTCTCGCCCGAATACCGCGCGGAGAACACGCCGGGTCTGCCGCCCAGAGCGTCAACCTCCAGGCCGCTATCTTCGGCGATGACCCACAGGCCGAGATGCTTCGCCTGCTCCGCCGCCTTCAGGCACGCGTTCTCGCCGAAGGTGCTGCCGGTCTCCTCGACCTCCATCGCCGCGGGATAATCGGCCAGGTTCTGAAGCGTAATGCCCCACGGCGCGAGGACTTTCGCGACTTCGACTTTTTTGTGGTGGTTGTGCGTGCCGAGAACGAGGGTTGGAAGCATGTGTGTGGATGGGGGATTGGGGTTTGTAGATTGGGGGTGGAGGAGATTTGAGCGGTTGTCAGGTGAATGAATTCGCGAAAAAACAGTAGCCGGGAGCGGAGCGTTAGCGCAGGGACGGGATGGAAGTGGGAAAAATTTCTGCCATTCTATCCGGTCTCTGCGTTCCGCTGCGCTCCCGGCTGCTGTTCTTGAGGATGGATCGTTTTTGGATGTGCGCTAGCGTCGTCCGCGGCCGCTCCAGCCGGAATTGGTGGGGCGGGTGCTTTCCGTGCGGGATGGCGGAGCGGAAGAGGCTTTCGGCGGGGTATTCGTGGAGGTGCTGACGGAAGGCTGATGGGTTTCACGCCCGGCGGCCGCGCTGACCGTTCCCGGCACGGCCCGCATACGCTCCCGAAGCACGTTCTGGGCCGTGTCCCGGCTGCCCACTGCACGCTGCATTAACTCCAGGGCTCGGCGCAACTGTGGGTCTTCAAAAAACGCGTTTTGCGCTGCCGCCGCCTGCCGCCCGGCCGCCGACTTGTGCGTCAGCAGCTCTTGCCGCCGGCGCTGGTCGGTCATAAGCCGATAAATCTGGTTCGCGGTCATGGGCACCACATTCGCCGCCTCCGGCGTGACCCCCCATTCGTCCGACTCGCTGGCGTCCTCGGTGCGGTGAATATTCTTGCCGTTCGGGCGAAAATACCCGGCCGTGGTCAGCTTCAGGGCGCTGGTGCCGTTCTCCATTTCCATGACGTTTTGCACGCTTCCCTTCCCCCAGGAACGGTCGCCGACGACGGTCGCGCGGTGATGATCCTGAAGGCAGGCCGCGACGATTTCGCTGGCGCTGGCGCTGTAATGATTGATCAGCACGGTCATCGGCACGTCGCAGACGGTTTTCTCACGGGCCGCGTCCCACGCCTGTTCCTCGGTGTTTCGGCCTTTGATACTCACGATTCGCCCCTCGGGCACGAACATGTCGCACACGTCCACGGCCACGGGGAGGATGCCGCCGGGATTAAAACGCAGGTCGAGAATCAGTGCCTTAAACGCGGTGTCGGTACTGTCTTTCAGCGTTTCGAGCACCTTTTTCAGCTCTTTGCTCGTGGCGTGGCTGAACGTGGAGATGTGAACGTACGCGACGCCGTTGCGCGGGTCGAGCCAGTAATTCCACGTGTCGTCTGCGTTCCGGTCGAAACCCATGACCGTCTCGATGTGGATGATTTCCCGGAAAACCTCGGCCGTGAACGGCTCCGGATTGCCCTGCCGCAGGAGTTTGAGCGTTACCGGCGTGCCGACATCCCCCTTCATGACGCTCACGGCCTCATCCACCGAAAGCGTGTTTCCCGGAATGCCGTTAATTTCGAGGATGACATCTCCGGAAAAGACCCCGGCGTCGTACGCGGGTGTGCCGGCCAGCGGCGCAACGACGATTAATCGCCGCCCGTCCGTGTTTACCTGAATGCCGATTCCGCCGAATTTTGAGTCCACGTGCGTGCGGAATTTTTCCATTTCCTCCGGCGGAATGTAATCGGAATACGGATCCAGCTTTTTCATGACGCCGCGGATGGCCGCTTCGATTAACTCCCGGCGGCTGAATTTATCCACATAATTGCGGTCCACCTGGTCGATTGTGTCGATCAAAAGGCGGTACTGCTCGAAATAATCCTCCGGCGACTCTGTTTTTGCCGCCTCGTCAGGCTTCGCCGCTTCCGCGTCTTTCACTGTTTCCTCAGTTTTTTTGTCCGCGGCATGAACGGTCGGCTCGCCGGCCGGGAAAAGAAAAAAAGCCGTCATCGCCACGGTAAACAGAAGAAAAGTTGCGTGATTCGTAAAAAAGTTTTTCATTATCGCGTCTCATAAAAAATACAAAAAAATATCCGCCATTCTCTGTCACGTGTTACAAAAAATGCGCTTCCCTGAGTATACTTAAATCGGCCTGGGCGTCAAGTGACGATTTTCGCAAAACCGCCCCGTGCAAATAAAAAAGCGGGAGTGTCTGAACCGCCCCCCGCTTCTGTTTACGAAATGAAATCGGTATGCGTCCGACCGATTTTATTTTTCTTCATTTTCCCCCGCCGAAAAGCGGAAAATCGTGGACGTCTGATACGTTTCACCCGGCGCGAGAATCGTGGAGGGGAAATTCAGGTGATTTGGCGAGTCGGGGAAATGCTGGGTTTCGAGGCACAGGCCGAAACGTTTTTCGTATTTCACGCCGCCTTTTCCGGTGAGCGTGCCGTCCAGGAAATTCCCGGCGTAAAACTGCACGCCCGGCTCCAGCGTTTTCACTTCCAGCTTCCGCCCGCTGGTGGGGTCATAAAGCACCGCCGCGACCACCATTCCGCCGTCTTCCGGGATGTTCAGCACCCAGTTATGATCGTAACCGCCGCCGAGTTTAATCTGCTCATCATCATCCGCGTCAATCCGCGCGCCCACCTTCTCGGCTTTCCGGAAATCGAACGGCGTGTCCTCCACGTCCATGAATTCGCCCGTGGGGATCAATTTTTCGTCCACCGGCGTGATTTTATCCGCGTTCAGCGTCAGCTCATGGTCCAGAATCGTGCCATTCCCGGCCCCGGCCAAGTTAAAATACGTGTGCTGCGTGAGGTTCACGGGCGTGTGTTTATCCGTTTTTGCGCCGTAAAGAATGACCACGGCGTTTTCCTTCACCGGGACGAAATAACAGACCGTCACGTCCAGATTTCCAGGGAAACCTTCTTCGCCGTCCTTGCTGGTGTACGTCATTTTCAGGCCCAGCATTTCGTCGCTTTTCACCTCTTCCACTTTCCACATTTTCTTGTCGAAACCTTTATTGCCGCCGTGGAGCGTGGTGACGCCTTTTTCGTTTTTCGTGGTGTGATACGTTTTCTCGCCGATCTTAAACTCGCCATTCGCGATCCGGTTTCCGTAACGCCCGATCAGCGCCCCGAAGTACGGCACGCCCTCCTGGAGATAACCCTCCAGGGAGTCGAAACCCAGCACCACATCTTCCGATTTCCCGTTTTTGTCCGGCACCGAAAGCGTGACGATCAGGCCGCCGTAATCCGAGACCTGCATCGTCATGCCGGCATCATTCTGAATCGTGTAAAGCGTTACCTCCGCCCCGTCCGGGAGATTCCCCCACGGCGCCTTGGTGATGGAACTCTCTGCCCGCAGGACAGACACGCCCAGCATGAGAAGGGCACAAAAAGTCAGCGTAAATGTGAATTTTTTCATAAATTTCTCCCTAAAAAAATGCTAAAGACTTAATGCTAAATGCTAAATTATTAAATACTTAATGCGGAATGATGTTCCATCCATAAATCAGGCGGGCGACTCGCTTGCGCCATTTAGCATTAAGCATTTAGCATTTAGCATTAGGTGTATCCGTCAGGAAACGCGATGTGCCATTTCCACGCGCTTTCGATAATCGCTTCCAGCTGCGGAAATTCCGGCTTCCAGCCCAGATCACGGCGGATGGCGTCACTGCTTGCCACCAGCACCGCGGGGTCTCCGGCGCGGCGGGGCGTGAACTCCGCCGGGAGGGTGTGCCCTGTGATTTTTCTTGCCGCCTCGATCACTTCCATGACGGAGTAACCCTGGCCGTTCCCCAGATTATACCGCCGACTTTCGCCGCCGGCCAACAGCGCCTCCAGCGCCAGGATGTGGGCCTGCGCGAGATCCGCCACGTGAATGTAATCCCGCACGCACGTCCCGTCATCCGTGGGGTAATCGTTCCCGTAAACGAAAATTTTATCCCGCTTCCCTTGCGCCACTTGCAGCACCAGCGGAATCAGGTGACACTCGGGGTGATGCGACTCGCCGCGCTCTTCGGTGGCCCCGGCGGCATTAAAATAACGCAGGGCCGTGTACCGGAAATCCTTGTACCGGTCGAGCCAGTAAAGCATTCGCTCGATCATGGCTTTCGACTCGCCGTACGGACTGCCGGGGATGATTTTTTCATTCTCCGTAATGGGCATGTTCTCGGGCTGATCGAATAAATTCGCGGTGCTGGACAAAATAAACCGCGTTACGCCGTGCTCAAGCATGGATTCCAGCAGATTCGCGGCGTTCGTCACATTTTCGCCCAGATACAAAAACGGCTTCTCCACCGACTCGCCCACCAGCGTGTACGACGCGAAGTGCATCACCGCGTCCGGCTCATAATCCTCCAGCACGCCGTCCACCGTCTCGCGGTCCGCCAGATCGCCCACGACAAGCACCGCTTTCGGATGCACCGCCGCGCGATGGCCTTGCGAGAGATTATCCAGCACCACCACATCGTAACCCGCCGCGACCAGCTTTTCGACCGTCACGCTTCCGATATAACCGGCTCCGCCGGTGACAAGAATTTTCATTTTTGTGTTGAAACAAGTTAAAAGTTGAATGTTTGACGATTAACCGCTCCGGATGGGCGAAATGTTTATAGAAAAGGAACGCAAAATGAATTCCGCCGCTCCGTTAGGGGCGGGATGTTTATGGAGATGCCGACATTCTATAAACATGTCACCCCTGACGGGGGGAAAGTATTTGTATTTTACCCGTTTTCTATAAACATTTCGCTCCTGCGGAGCGACGCGGAACGAATGCCCGCCAGATTACCGGGGCTGCGGCTGTCGCCTTACCCCGGCCTGATGTGGCGGGCACCTCCGGTGCCGAAAAATAGTAACAATTTTGCCGAAAAGCCTCATTCATCCGTGCGGAACGGCGTGGCGGGCAGGCCTTCGGCGCTGTAAAGGTTACAGCCGTCCGGGTTCATTTGCCAGGCGTAACGCACATACATCGGGGCGTCCACGCCCACGGCGGTGAGTTCCACGGTGTCTTTGCCCGTGATTTTCGCGTCGGCCCACACGAATTTTTTGTCTTCGCCGGCGATCGCGAAACGCTTCAGCGTGCCGTTTTCGGCGACTTTCATCGGGGTGTCGCGTTTATACGTCCGGTCGCCCACGACCAGGCCGCCGCCGACGTTTTTGAACGTTACCACGGCTTTATTTCCGTCGATTTTCAGCTCCTTAAACGTGGGGCTGCACGGCTCCAGGTCTTTCGCGAACACGCCAGCCAGCGCCCACAGCGCCAGGCGGTTACCCACGTCGAATTTATTCCGCGGGTGAATGTCTTCCGCCTCGCCAATGTCGATGATCACGGCCTGTCCCGTATTAATCACGTCCAGGCAGCGGGTCTGGCCGTCACGGATGTGCGCCCAGCCGATGTTTTCGTTCGGGTTCTCGTCCGTGCCCAGGAAATTCGCCAGTTGCACCCAGTAGAACGGGAAGTCACCCAGACCCCAGATGTTCCGCCACTGCTGGATCATGGCCTTCTGCTTATAATAATAGAATCCGCCTTCGCCGGCGTTCGAGCAGCCCTGATACCAGATCGCGCCGCGGATGGCGTACTTCGTCCAGGGGGAGAGCATGGCGTAAAACATGCCGCCGCAGCCTTCTTCTTCGCCTTTTTCACGTTTCGCTTTAATGTCCTCGCCACGTTTTTCCAGCTCGGGCAGCAGGAACCATCCTTCGTCGGGCATCCAGCTGTCGATGTTCGAGCCGCCCCAGTTCGAGTCGATCAGGCCCACCGGGACGCCGGTTTCCTGATAAAGGCGATTCGCGAAATGGAAGCCCACGGCGGTCGTGTGCCGCTGGGCGTTATCTTTACAGACCTGCCAGCCGGTGGCGTTAATCTCTTCCTGAGGTGAGGAGGCCTGGATGTGGGCCGCGCGGTTAAAGCGGATGAAGCTGTAATCGCCGGTCATTTCCTCTTCCGTGCCGGATTCGCCGGCAAGGGTCCATTCCATGTTGGACTGGCCGCTGCAAATCCAGACGTCCCCGACGATCACGTTCGCAAACGTCAGGGTGTTATTCCCCGCGACGACCAGATCTTTCCCCTCGACACACGCGGCCAGCGGGGCGAGCTTCACGAGCCATTTTCCGTCGGCGTCCGCCGTGGCTTCCACCTTCTGGTCCGCGAAACTGACCGTCACCTTCTCGCCGGCGTCCGCCCAGCCCCAGACCTGCGCCGGGATGTCGCGCTGCAGCACCGCATTATCCGTAAACACTTTCGAAACACGCACATCCGCCGTCGCCGGCGCCGCCACGCAGCACACCGCCGCCAGGGCTAAAAAACTCAGCATCCATTTTTTCATGGGGGAAGGTCCTTTCTCTTGGGGAAATCTAAAATCGGTTAAAATAAAACGAAACGGGAGGGAAGGGGAAATGGTGAATGTTTCATGGTGAATGGAAGTCGGCCGCTCGCCTGTGTCATTCACCATTTACCATTGAACATTCACCATTTTCCCCGATCACGCTGCTGTGGAAATCGTCCCCCAGCAGGTAATCGTAAATGGTTTTGTTCTCGGCCCACGCGGCCCGAGGAAAATTCGTTTTCAGGGCCTGCATGAGGGCTTTTTTCTGGGAGTGGCCCAGGCCGACGGTGGTGGTGATGGTGGAAAGCACGGCGTTTTCGTCGCCCTGGAGTTTCGTGAGGGAATATTGCCGCGCGAGCTGGTAAATGTGCAGCGCCGTGACGCGGCTGATGCCGTCCTGCTCCTGCATGAACAGCTCCACCAGGCGGAAGTCGCCCTGGGTGGGCAGCATTTCCATATTTCCCCGCACGGGCACCAGAGAGCCGGCGGTGGTGGCCAGCTGCCAGCCTTTTTTCATGTCCCAGTACGCCAGCAGCCGCTGGGGATCCAGGATGATGTACCGGTTCATGCGGTTCAGCTTTTGCGGATGCTCCACCCGCTGAATGGTTTCCACTTCCACGATTTCCACGTGGGGGATGGCCGCTTCTTCTTCGGCCTGGGCCTGCTTCTGGGCCTCCATGTCCGCCAGCTTCATCAGGATGTGGATGGGTGGCTCAAGTCCGTCTCCATCCGCTTTCGGCACGATAAACGGCGTCTTGCACGCCGGGCATTTCAGCACTCGCCCCGCGTATTCCGCTTTCGCCTTCATGACCGCCTTACAGGACGGACAGCGTACCTTGATGATCTCCACGAAAAAACTCCCGGGTCAGAAAACGGTTATTTATCTTTCCTATTCTCCTTTTATACCCGAAAGAAAAGGGCTTTTCAAGAGACCGGGCTTTCCTTTTCAAAGAAATAAAACACGGAAAACGCGGAAATTTTATAGAAAACGCGAGGATATTTTCAAAAAATCCTGCGTGGTATTATCAAAAGATGACGCATCCTCGCCCGCAGGACACACATTACCGCGGCCCGCGGACGGGTGTCAGGAAATGATATTACCGCCCCGTATTTACCCCGCCGTTTACGTTCAGAATCTGGCCGTTTATGTACCGCCCGGCGTCTGACGCGAGAAAGAAAATCGCCTCCGCCACCTCCGCCGGCGTCCCCCAGCGGCCTAAAAGCGTGTCCGCCGCCACCCGTTTCTGCCACGTTTCGGGCGCGTTTTCGCCCCAGTGGGTCTGAATCCAGCCCGGCGCAACGCAATTCACCCGCACATGCGGCGCGACCGTCTGGGCCAGGCTTTTCGAAAAGGCCATCATGGCGCCTTTCGTGGCCGCGAAAAGCTCCGCGGAATCCCCGCCGATTCCCCGCTGGGCGGCGTCCCAGCCTAAATTTATAATGGTGCCCGCACTTCCGTTTTCCTCACCGTGCTCCACCATCCGGCTGGAGATATTTCGCGCGATCCGCATCCCCGCCGCCACATCCACCGCCAGCAGCAGGCGGAGTTTTTCTTCGTACGGAAAAAGCTTCACCGGCTCCGTGAGAATGTCCACCCCCGCACACTGCACGAGAACATGAATGCCGCCCGGCCGCCAGTCCCACGCGGCGTCACACAGCGCGTCCTGTTCGGCGGGCCGCCAAAGATCATAAAAACCGGTTTTCACCTCCACCGTGGAGGGAAGCTCAGCCAGAAGGGCCTCCATTTTTTCGCGGTTCGTGTACCCGTGCAAAAAAAGATTCGCCCCTGCCTGCGCGAATCTCCGTGCCGCCGCGGCACCGATTCCGCCAGTAGCGCCGGTGATGAGGATGTTTTGATTTTTCATGAGATTCGGGAAAAGGAGGAAAGGGCATCTACCAATTTAATTTACTCACAAGAACAGCAGCCGGGAACGAAGCGCAGCAAGAGTGACCGGATGGAAGTGGGAAAAAATCCGGCGATTCGATCCGGTCATTGCGCTTCGCTTCATTCCCGGCTGCTGTTCTTGCGGATTCATCCATATTTTTCCATCCGCTGTGATGAAACCGCCGTTTTCAGTCGCAGCAGCATCCGCATCCACACACCGGGGCGCAGATGGGCACCAGGCCGTGGGGCGTCTGCATGTACGTTCCACCGTCCGTGATTCCGCAGCCGCCGTCCATGACGGGCATTCCGCCGGTCATGTCCTGGCCATATGATGGGTAAATGGGGGGCTGCTGCCCAGGGGTGATGTTTACTCGGGGCGGCGTGCTGCCGGGGACGCGTGAGGTGCTGCCCACGGGCGGGGCCACGTACTGCTGACGGCCGTCGGCCGCTGCGGAATCCGGCGGCACGGGGGCGTTTACTTTCGGGTGCGGATGTTCCTGCATGGTGCGGATGACGTCACTGGAGACGCCTCGCTGCTGCATGGTGAGGACTTCCTGCGGCGCCGGCGGACGCGTCGCGCCGTGAATGCGGATGTGCTGAATGACGGGCTCATCCGGCACCCCGGCCTGACGCCACGCCATTAAATCGTCGGAGGTGACAGGCCGGGCCATGACGGGACGGCCGGTGTACCGCTCGATCATCTGGCGGTTCCGGGCTTCCTCTTTTACCGCGCGGGACGCAAAAAGCGGCACGGTGGTGGCCGTTCCGGAAGGTGGCGGCGGAGCGGACTGACCACGGACATCCGCCGTGCGGACAGCGGAAGGCGTGTCGCCCGGCCCCACATACGCTCCCCGGCTGGACTGGCATCCGGATGCGAAAACCGTACTGAATATTAAAAGCGCAAAACTGATTCGGGAAATCTCACCGATTTTCATCATACCGTCCTTAAATTTTTCGCAAAGGCCCTACTTTTACATTCTCTGGGCGAGGATACAGAAAAAAGAGCGGGCCGTCAAGATGGATTATGTTCACCGTGGAGGGAATGGGGGGATATTCACCACAGACGGGAAAGAATTCACCACAGAGAGCACAGAGGACACAGAGAAAAAGGGGGGGGGATGGGGTGCGCACGGGGAAAAACACCACAGCATGCACATTCCGCTCCAGACGGAGCGGTGAAATTTGGTTTAGGGCCGTTTTCTATAAACATTTCATCCCTCCGGGATGAGAGAAAAAAGACTCCGGAAAAAATTGAGCAGATTTCTCTGTGTCCCCTGTGCTCTCTGTGGTGAATATGGTCTGTCATCTGTGGTGAATATAATCGGTAGATTTTAGAAAAAAGCTGGAAATGGACGGGAACTGTCTTGAATTCGGGGCGTGGAAAATGTATAATATAATAGAGTGCCGTAGGTGTGAGGGGATACGGTAAAGTCTTGCGTCTGTGCCCGGGGAGTATGGCGTGTCTGCGGTTCCGCATGCATTCTTTTTGTCCGCGCGGGGATGGGGTCGGGGGGATTTTTTCTTTAGCGTCTTCCGAGAGAAGATATTTTTGTTGTTCATGCTGGAAACGAATTTCGAACAGTGCGCCATGGCCAGCGGCCTGATAACGAAAGCGCAGTTGGAGTCCGTCTGGAAAGAGATGCTCGCCCGGGAGGGGAACGAGTTTCCGCCGGAGGAGATTCCCGCCAAACTGGCTGAAATTCTGGTGGACCGGCAGCTTCTTAATGAATGGCAGACGCAGCAGTTGCTGGCCGGGCGGCGGCGGTTTACGCTGGGGCTTTATAAAATGTTCGACTCCATCGGCCAGGGTGGCATGGGGCAGGTTTTTAAAGCGAGGCATACCGTTTTAAATCGCGTCGTGGCGGTGAAAGTGCTCCCGCTGAGTAAGTCCACGCCCACGGCGATCGAAAATTTTCAGCGTGAAATTCAGGCGTTGGCCAGTCTGGATCATGAGAATCTGGTGAAGGCGATTGACGCGGGGAAAGACGCCAGTGTGTATTATCTGGTGTGCGAGTATGTGCCGGGGCCTGACCTGCGGAAGCTGATTCGACGGCAGGGGCCGCTTTCGGAGGAATCGGCGGCGAGCATTATCGTGCAGGTGGCGGCGGGGCTCCAGCATGCGCATGATTCCGGGCTGGTGCACCGGGATATTAAGCCGGGGAATATCCTCGTGGCCATGGACGGAATCGCGAAACTTTCGGATCTCGGCTTGGCTAGCCCCCGGAACGCGGACACGGAGCAGGATCCGAAACAGGTGAAAATCGTGGGCACGGCGGATTATATTTCGCCGGATCATATTAAATCGCCCGGGGCGCCGAAACCCATCTGGGATATTTACTCGCTGGGATGTTCGCTTTATTACGCGGTGACGGGGAAAGTGCCGTATCCGGGTGGAACGTCCATGGAGAAGGTGAAGGCGCACTGTGACACGCAGACGCACCCGCTGGATCCGCAGAGGCTGAACCCCATGCTTTCGGACGCGTTCGTGGAAGTGCTGGGAGACATGATGGCGAAAGACCCGGCGGATCGCATTCCCACGGCGAATGAGGTGATTCGCCGGCTGCGGCCCTGGTCGGACGGCACGCCCCGGCCGCTGATTATGTCGGACAGTGAAAGCAGTTTGTCGATTTCCGTGGAAAAAAACGAAATGCAGGGGTTTTTCGTCCCGGCTTCGCTCGTGCTCACCACCCCCGTGGGAGGAGGAGTGCCGCAGAGCAGGCATGATGCGCATGTGTCGCCGCCGGCGTTTCCGTCGGGTGCGGGGGAGGTGATGGGGAAGGGGCTGAAAACGGCTCCGGGGCAGACACCGTCCAGTACGCCGCCATCACAGGCCGCGCCGCCGTCTGTGTCCCCAGGAATTGCTGTTCCGCCGCCGCTCCCGGCAGCAGGGGGGATGTTGTCGCGAAATTCGGATAAACAGGGAATTCCGGCGCCGGAATCGGCCTGGGAAAAGGACGCGGCTGGGAGGTCGGCCATTTGCGCGGGAGAAGGGGGGCCTGGCCGGCGTTCCGGGAATGTGATGACTTCCCGTCCGCCTATTCCGCCGCCGCCGCCACCGCCGCAGAGCCATCAGCTGACGCCGCCTTCGCTGCCGGGACAGGATGAGGCACTGAGTAATGAAGACATGGGAAAGCTGTTCGTGCGGGTGCTGGTATTTTTTGTAGGGCTTCCACTGTTTTTGATTCTTTTGATTTTTTTATTGTGGCTGATTTTGGGGCAGTGAAGGTATGCGTGAGGTGGCCTGGGTAAAGAATGAAATGTGTAATTTTTCAAATGCGGGTAAATAGGATAAAATTTTATATAATAAAGTCAAATTTCACCATTTATTTCGGATAAACTGTTGAAAATTCTTGGGCGTATATTAAAATAAAGAAAGGTATTCCTGTTTTGTGACCCACGTGTTGTAGCGCCGCTTGACTCACCGATCGGGTTGATGGGGGCAGGATGTTTTTTTGTGGCGGACGGAGCTGGTAAACTTTCAGATTTGCGGACGAAGTTTTTTTTGCGTTATTAAGATTCGTTTTCGTTTTATACGTTTATCATATATGTTATTTTTTGAATTATTGAGGGGGAAGAATGAGCCCGATGAATCCGTTTTTTAAATTTGTTTGCAGCCCGCGTTTTGTTGCTAATCTTGAAAAACTTGCAGAACGGAATCCGGATCTCGCGGCTTTTCTGAATTTTGCAGATGAATTCCTGACGAAATATACCGCCGTGGATGATATTTCCGGACAAAAAATCTCGGAAATTCTGGAAGATCTTCGCTGCGGGGCAATGCCGGAGCAGAAACAGCCAGCCCATTTCGCTTCCGTGGCGGTGGAGGAGCCGCGTGTGCCGGAAACGGTTTTTGTTTCTGAACAAAAAACGGAGTCGTTTTTAGGGGATAAATCCGAGCCTGTGCAAGACTTTCGCGGAAGCGCGCCCGCCGCGGGTGGGTGGGATTCCGGCACGCAGGACGGCCTGAAAATGAGTGATCTGGATGTGGAGCAGCTGGAAAAGCGGCTGCTGCTGAAAATTGAGGCGTCGCGGTGGGCGCTGGAGCGGGATAAATTGATTAAGGCGAAAGCGGATTTTCAGGCGCTGATTGAGCCCCGGGATCATGCGCTGCTGGCCAAGGCGCGCGAATTGACGAACTGTTATCTGTGGATGAATAATCCGGAGACGGCGCCGATCGTGGCGACGCAGAATTATGAGCTGCTTTCAGACGCATATGCGGCGGCGGCGCAGTGTGTGGGATTTTTGCGGCGTGTGACGGTGCTGGTGGATAAAATGCCGGAACATGAGATTCTGGTGCGCATTTTACGAGACGGGCTGTACACCACCGCCACGGCCCAGTCCGTGCTGCGGCGAATTACGTCGGAAATCAGCGGGCGCGATGATCAAGATCAGATTCGCCTGCACCGCTGGCTGACCCAACTGACGAAAAAATACCGCATTTTTGTGAACCGCCATATGAAAAAAGACAGTCTGGCGTCCATAAATCGCGTGTACGACATTCCAGACGTGATAAAACGGTTGGATGAGCAGTTGGAAAAGGTGCTGCAGAAGCAGAAAAATCTCAGTGAAGGGTTCCGGCGGATTAAATTTCACACCGCGAAAATTCTGGAAAAGCCCGCGGCGGAATATGACTGGGAGCGGGTTTTCGCCACGGTGGAGGAACTCATGGCGCTGGGCGTTCGCGCGACGGACCCGCGTTTTGCGGAACTTTTGGCGGATTCTTTGCCGCGAATGGGGACGGTGCCGGCGGTGAAGGATTATCCGCACTTGAATCATCTTCTTTTGGAGCTGAATCACTGGGGAGATAACGCCATGGCGGCGCAGGTGCGGCAGGAATTGCAGGCCATGCATTATTTTACGAATCACTCGCACACGCATCTGCTGGACGAGTACACGAATATTGTTTGGGAATCGGATCAGCAGGAAGTGTTTACGGACAGCCCCGGCGGGGAATTTCGTGCGGGGGGAGGCGGTTTTCAGGCCCGGAAAAACGCCAGCGTGGTGGATTTTGTTTCGAATTCGCTGCGGGATGCCATGTCGTCGGCGCTTTCGGGGTTTGAGACAGAGAAATCGGCAGATATTTCACCGGGGAAAGCGGTTTTTGGAAGCGGAATTTTTTCCCGCTCGGCGGCGGAACCGTCTTCGGTTGGCGGCGCTTCCGCGGCGGCGGAGGAAATAGAGGCCATGACCCGCGGGTCACGGGATTTTCTTAAAAATCGTGCCATTCTCGTGGTGGATGCCGCGGAAGACCCGGCTTTTTTCGTCCTGCTGGAGAAAACCTTCGGCACGGACGTGATGTTCGTAAAGGCGGATGAAATCCGTTCGCCGGAATCGCTGGCGCTTCGCGTGCTGCCGGAGCGGGTGGGAATCGTTTTGCTGATGAAAGGCGCGCTGCCGCCCGATAATAAAAGTGCCGAGGATTATTGCCGGCAGCATGATAAACCGCTTTTGCGGCTGGAAAGCGGTGTCGGCACGGGGCAGCTCGTGCGGCAAATGTCGGCGGCACTGAGTTTATATAAATAAATGGTAATGGTATTCGTGGAAATATGGAAAAAATAGCGTTTGTAACGGGAATCACCGGGCAGGATGGATCTTACCTGGCGCATCTGCTGCTGGAGAAGGGGTATCGGGTTCATGGGCTGGTGCGGCGGACGTCCGGCGCGAATACGCAGCGGCTGGATGAGGTGTGCCGCTCACTGAGTGCGGAGACCCGGCAGCGGCTGGTTTTCCATTATGGGGACATGACGGACTCGCTGAATATTAATCGCCTGGTGGAATCCATCCGCCCCGATGAAATTTATAATCTCGCGGCCCAGAGTCATGTGCATGTGTCTTTCGAGACGCCGATTTTTACGTCGGACGTGAACGGACTCGGTGCGCTGCGGATTCTGGAGGCGGTGCGCTGTGCGGGGCTGGCGGAAAAAACGCGGGTTTATCAGGCGTCCACGTCCGAGCTTTTCGGGAAGGTGGCCCAGTCGCCGCAGACGGAAGAGACGCCGTTTCATCCGCGTTCGCCGTACGGGGTGGCGAAACTGTACGCGTACTGGATCACGCGAAATTACCGGGAATCGTATGGCCTTTTCGCCAGTAACGGCATCCTGTTTAATCACGAGTCGCCGTACCGGGTGGAAAATTTCGTGACGAAGAAAATCTCGCTGGCGGTGGCGAGGATCATGTGCGGACGCCAAGATGTGCTGCGGCTGGGGAATTTGGACGCGCGGCGTGACTGGGGGCATGCCCGGGATTATGTGGAGGCCATGTGGCGGATTTTGCAGCATGATGTGCCGGACGATTTTATTATCGCCACCGGGCGGCAGCATTCGGTGCGGGAATTCGTGGAGGAGAGTTTCGCGTGCCTGGGGTGTGAAATCCGGTGGGAAGGCGCCGGGGTGCGGGAAGTGGGATTTGCGCGCGTGCCGGATGCGGCCCTGGAGCGGCCGGTGGTGGTGGTGGATCCGGAATTTTTCCGTCCCGCGGAGGTGGATGCGCTGCTGGGGGATTACACGAAAGCGAAAACGGTGCTGGGCTGGGAGCCGGCCACGTCTTTTTCGCAGCTGGTGAAGGAAATGGTGGAGTACGATTACCGGGCCGTGAAAAACGGAGGGTGAAATGGCTGTCACGCATACCGGCCGGGCCGAGAATTCGCCGCGGATGGAGAAAGAATCCGTGGGGCAGGGCGGTGGGGCGATTCTTGGGAAATCGGAGCACATCACGGTGATGGCCCTGATGGCGGTACTGATGTTTCTTGGAACGTACGGGATCATGGCGCCGCCGGGGGCTTTTTCTGAAGAGGCGGATGACACGGCGGCGGAAGATGGGCGTGCGCCGCGGATCGTGCAGGTGGACCGTCAGCCGGCCGGGGCGGTTCAGTATCTGGTGGATATTAATCAGGCGGGCGTCCATGACCTGATTCTCTTGCCCGGTGTGGGCGAAAAAACGGCGGAAAAAATCATCGCGGAACGTGGGCTGAATGGCGAGTTTCGCAGTGTGGATGATCTGACGCGCGTGCGGGGAATCGGGGCGAAGAAAGTGGAGGCCCTGCGGGCTTACGTGATGCCCATTTCGGAAGCGGAAGAGCAGATGGCGGCGGCTTTCGGCCCGGAGAAGAAAAAATCGGGGAACGCGGAAATGTGAGGAAACGCGTTTTCACGTTTTATTTTTCTTACTTTTCTTATTCTTCAGGAAGCATCTCCGTTTTCCAGGTGTCAAGCGTGATTTTCTGAATCTTTCCAGTCTGCTTTTCCAGAAAAACGGTCGCGCCGGTGTGCTCGCCGCCCACACACAGCGCGTCTTGGGAAAATCGCAGTGGGAGGAAGAAAATCGCGGGGGCCTGCCAGGCGGTTTTCGCGGCGTTCGCATTTTCGGCGCCATTCCCGGGATTCTGCGTTTTTTTCAGTTCCCCGGGCACGGCGGTGAAGAGGAAACGCCGCCAGAGGTACGCACCGGTGCGGGCGTCCATGGCCGCGAGATGAAATTCCGGGGGGACGGCCTGCCGCATCATGGGCACATACACCCGCGTTTCATCCGCCAGCGGCGCCCCCGCGAAAGACCATTCCGGCGTTTCGGGCCGCTTCATCCACATTAATCGCCCCTCCGCGCGGATGTCCATGGCCACGAGATACCCCTGCGGACGCCCGTCCCGCTGACGCTCCGGCCAGAACGTGACAGGCGTGCCCATCCGCGCATAAAGAATACGGGCGGGCGCGGAATAAAAAAGAAAATGATCCCCCGCTGCAAGTTTTTCAGTCGCCACCCCCGAAAAATCACGCGTGTCCGGCGGCTGGAGCATTTTCCATAAATTTTCCGGAAGCGGATCCTGATAAAGCAGCTTTCCATCCTGCGTGAAAACCTGAGTCGGCGTGCACCGAAACCCGGGCGGCGGCGTTTCCGGATGCGCGTCTGTTCCCGGATTCTGCGGGCCCGGCGGTTCTGCCCGTGACGCCGACTCGCCCGACTCACCGGGAATGCCGAATTTCCTGCATTTTTTCCGCAACTCATGAAACATCTCCTCCGGCATTTCGGAAGCGTACGCGTTTAAAGTCTTTTCACAGGACGCGGACACGGGAATGTACTCCTCGGCAAGCGGCGTATGCCTGCCAGAAGCATCCTCAAGAATTATCCGCCGGGGTTCCCCCGAAGAATCCGCGGACACCATTTTCGCGGCGTAAAGCGTGAGCACCTTTTCAAAAGTTCGCGCCCCACGCTCCCAGTTTTTCAGATGAAAGTCCGTCTGAAAGGACAGCATTTCCGCGGAACCTTCCAGTGAAAGAAGCTCGGGGCGGAAATCCGCAAGCACGGAAGCGTTTTCGTAACGCACCACTTTTTGCGCGGATGCGGATACGGAAAGAAAGTGCCCTGCCCAGAGAGCGCAACACGCGGTGATGGAATAAAGTAAAACGCGGCCGTGCATCAGGTTCCGCCTCCGCCGGGCGTCTTTTTTTGCCGGTACGTGTTCAGAAGCTGGTGAATTTCATGGATGACCAGCGGATTCTGATAAATGATGAACCGCCCGCTGACGGCGTCATACGAGATCTCCCCGGTTCCGCCGTCCCCGGTTTTTTTCACCCACGTGTCCGGCTGAATGGTGCGGCGAATGTCCTGAATGACGCTTCCCTCGGCCGCTGGGCTCAGAATGTCATCCACGCGGATGAACGCCAGGGTGCGGGTGCGGGCCGCCTGCTGGACGGTGGTCATGACGAATGTGTCTTCCGAAACAGGATAACACGTGAGCATGGGAAAGTGACGCAGGAGGATGTTCATGGCCGACTCGAAAGGCACTTTCGAAAAATGGTACGTCACCGGGACATCCAGCAGCGTTCGCGCGGTGTTTAACTTTCCGTCCAGATCCGGGATGTCCGCGTCCAGAACCACTTCCGAAACGGGGACGGCGTTTATGGCGTTTTCGTCTAAAACGATTTTCGCGCCTGCGGCGTGCGCCACGCGCAAAACGGCCTCACTCAGCGGCGGCGCGTGACTGAGGTCACACGTGACAGGCGTTTTACACGTTTTTTGCGCAGCGATGAACGGCGAAATAATCGTCAGCTGTTCATCCACGTCTGCCTGCACCCGCGCGGCCAGCTCCTCTTTATTTTCACTGGCGCGAAGCGGAATGTTCCGGGCCAGGCGGAGTTTATCACAGAACACGTGAATTTCCCGGATCACGGAGGGGTACTGCTGCTCCACCTGAATTTTCCCGCTGCCGGAGGCGGTGATTTTTCCCAGGCCGCCGTTTTTCGTCCACGTGGCCGGCGCGACGAATGTCTGGATGAGCGTGATTAGCTCCTGAATCCCGGCTTTTCCCTGGAGGGATGCCAGCCGACTGGCGGAAACCAGGTCATCCACGGGAATGATCAGCCGCTGCATTTTTTCATCCCCGGCTGCCGCCTCCTGTGCCATCTGCATGGCCTCCGCTCCCACGATTTTCAGGTTACCGCCCAGCGCGACGTACCCCAGCGCGTGTGTCTGCGTGGCGGCATCCAGAATGTCGCGCAGCGTGACTTCCTCCAGCTCCAGATTCACCGGCGAGCCGGGCTGTACCCCCTGACTCTGTAACGCACTCCAGTCCGCGATGATTTTTATTCCCCCCGCCTGCTCCACGAATTTCAGCACGGACGAAAGCGGCGTGTCCGCGGCCTCCAGCTTCCGCACGGTCATGCTTAATTTTTTTGCCGTCTCCGCCGGAAGATGTTCACCGGAAGGTTTCTCCGGAAAGGAAATGAAAACGGAGTCTTCCGGGGGTAACGGGGAAGGAGCCCCGGCGGTCGGCGGCCGGGACGCGGAATTTTTGCCGCCCGGCTGCGTTTTTCCGTCATCAAAATTCTCGGGGGAAGTGCCCAGCGTGTCCGCGCCGTGAATCATTCGCTGCGCAGACGGACTGTAATGCGCGTTTTTCGGACGCGAAATAAATTCGGAAGCTCCCGCGCCACCCGGCGTTTCCCCTGCGTCCGGCTGTGTGTTTTCAGCATTCGTCGGCGTGTCCCCGGCCGTGAATGGATTTTCCTCAGTAACATCCGCGGGAGAAAGCAGGGAACCGGTCAGGGCCGCGTCATCCGCTTCCATCCCCCCGCCATGATGGATGTTTCGCCCGAGATCACTGAGGAACTCCCCGCCTCCGTCCTCGGCGTCCGCGTTTTCATCGCCGTCCGCGTACGCATCCTCTTCTTCTTCCTCTTCCTCATCCGGCCCGTTCCACGGAATGAGTTCCACCTCATCCTGTGCATCATCCGTTTCATCCGCGGTTTTACTCGGCCCAGCATCTTTCGGCGCGTCCTGTTCATTTTCCGCCATTTCCGGAGATTTTAACGGTGGCGTTTCCAGAGCGGTCGCTTCCGCCGGTGTCTGCTCCTGAGATTTTTTTGAAAACAGAGAGGATAACAGCATCCCGGCCAATAAAAGCAGAATGAAAACTCCCACGCCCACGCCCGCCATCCGCATGACCAGCTCCCCGGTGCTGAGTTCCGCACGCTTTTTCAGCAGGGTGTCCAGATCATCCGCGTTTCCGCCGTTCGGAGATGCCTGAACGCCGACGGTGCCGTCAGCGGAAGTGCCGGAAAATTGCGTGGCGGCATGACGTTCCGCCGGGATGGTGTGCGGCTGCGCGGAAACATGTGCCGGAGCCGGTGCCTGAGGATGAGCTGGAATGTGAGGAAGATTCACATGTCCCCGGCCCGCCTGCTGCGAAATTCCGGCGGAAGAAGAAGGCGGTGGCGGCGGTGGAGCATGAGAAACTCCAGGTCCGTGCCCCGCTTTCACCGCGGACGGAGAATCCGGAAGTCCGGCCCGCGCATTCCCATTCCCGCCCGCCGAAACGGATGAAGAAAACGCGGCCTTCTCCGGCGCGGTCATGTCCAGCGAAAGCTCATCCAGTAAATCCATTTCCGGATTTACTTCCCGCTTTTTGGCGGATTTCTCCTCCGCGCCGCCTTTCGGGTCCTTTTTCACATCCGGCGCAGACGCCGCCCCTGCCGCGGTCTGAACAGGTGGCTCCACCAGCACCATGCCCTCACATTTCGGGCACGAAACGATCTGCCCCACGAGATTTTTATCGTGGATTCCCAGACGCGCCTCGCACGTGGTACACCGGATGTAAAAAAGCGGTTTCGTCATGGATTTTCTTTATTCCTCCATCATCCGCTCCAACAGCTCCGTCACCAGCGGGGCGTCATACTCCGCCATGCCCCATTTCGGAGCGCACATGAGGATATTTTCCTTCAGGGCCGGGATGTCTTCACGCGAAACTCCGATTCCTGCCAGCGTGATCGGCGCGCCGATTTTCCGGCACCACGCGCGGAACAGATCCCCGGCTTTCGCCGCCGCCTCTTTATCACACGGGATGTCCAGAAGAAACACGTTTCGCACGTATTTCGCGACTTTCGCCTGATATTTCGGGCCCATGATGTCCAGCCACGCGGGGGTGGCCACGGAAAGGGACGCGCCGTGGGCGGTGTCAAAAAGGCAGCTCATGCTGTGCCCGAGCATGTGGCACGGATGGCCCGCGTACCCGATCCCGGCCAGTGGCAGGCCGTTCCACGCCAGCGTGCTTCCCCACATCATGGCGGCCCTCGCCTCGTAATTTTCAGGCTCACGGATGCACACCTCCACGGCTTCCATGGCCGCACGCATGACGCCCTCCACATAACCGTCCTGAATCGTGCAGTGCGGATCACTATTCGTCAGGTACGCCTCGAGCATGTGGGAAATGATGTCCACGCCGGCATACGCCGTGTATTCGGCCCCCAGGGTAAACGTGGTACGCGGGTCCAGATAAGACACTTTCGGATGCAGCGGCTGCACCACCAGCCCCATTTTCTCCTGCGTCACTTCATTCGTGATGACCGTTCCGCCGTTCATTTCGGTGCCGGTGGCCGCCACGGTGAGCACGTCCAGGATGGGCAGCGCCGTCTTCACGGTTTCCCGCCGGGCGTAAAATTCCCAAAAATCATGTTCCACGCACGCCCCCGCGGCCACGGCTTTCGCCTCATCCACCACGCTGCCGCCGCCCACGGCGACGATCATGTCACACCCCTCTTTTTTCACGGTCTGAATGGCCTCCCGCGTGTGCGTGGCCACGGGATTCGGCTTCACACCCGGAAACGCCACGTAAGCCACCCCCGCCGCGTCCAGGGCGTCCGTCACCTGTTTCAGGACGCCGTTCTTCACGACACTCCCTTTTCCGTAAAGCAGGAGGGCTTTTTTGCCGCACGCTGCCGCGTCCTGGCCGATTTTCTGGATGCAATTGTCGCCGAACTCGATGCGCACGGGGTTATAATAGGAAAAATTCTGCATGGTTACTCCTTAAAAAATGGGATGAAGTGATGATGAGATCACCTCTGTTCATGTTTTTATATAAAATGGCGGGCCTGGCGGATGGGACGTCCGAAGGACGCGTGTTAATCCCGGGCTTCAGTCCGGGGTAAGTGGCCACCTCCCGCGACATGCGGGCTTAAGCCCGCAGTGTGTTTCTGTTTTCGCAGCGTTACCACGGCTTAAAAGCCGCGGTTAAGAAGCGTCCTGCGGACGGATTTCCACATTTTTATTTCTAAAATGGAAAAATCTCCAGTCTTACGTCCGTTTCTCAAAAAAATGCTCGCCCAGCACTTCCTCGCCCTGCGCGGCGTGCACCGTGATTTTCAGCCGTCCGTCCGTCACCCGGCCTTCCATAATCGTCGCGCGACGGATGTCCGGCCCGCCACCGGTGACTTGCGTCCAGCAGCGGCCTTCTGACGGGGTGTCATACGTGTAACGGTGAATGTGGGCGGACACCACCAGCTGCACGCCGTGCTTTTCGAAAAGCGGGCTCCACATCCGGCTCGCCGGCCGCTGCCAGTACGCGTAACCCTCCAGGATGTCCCCGGGATTTGCGCTGGGATCCGGCGAAAACAGCGGAATGTGACAGAACGCCACCACGTACGGCGCGGACTTTATTTCCGGCTTCTCCAGCACCTCCGCCAGCCACCGCGTCTGGAGTTCCCGGTACGGCTCAAAATTCGCCAGCCCCGCGAAAACCGGATGCGCATCCGGTTTATCCTCGCCCGTGTCCAGTCCGATGAGCGCGATTTCGCCCTGTCGGACGGCGAAATTCCGCCCGAGCTGCCAGTATTTACTTTCCCGCTCCGTGGGCAGGCGTTTCAGGAGGGCTTCTTCCATGTTCCGTGCCCACGCCCCGCGATAATCGTGATTCCCCGGCACGAAAAGCACCGGCCTTTCCGCCGCGAAGTCCGTTCTGCCCGGGTGAAGCAGGGTTCGGACGGTATCTTCCACGTCCCGCATTTCACCCAAATCGCCATTCCAGATGGTGACGGCCGCGCCGAGTTTCTTTAATTTCGCATCCAGCGCCTGAAACGTTTCCGCGTTCGCATGCGTGTCATTTATGACCGCGAAAGAGGAATCCGCCGCCTCGCCGGACGTGGTGAACGCATAAACCTGGCTGTAAACCGTCTCGCCCGCCTGGACGTTATACGCATTCGGGTACGTCACGGGAAACGTGCCGGTGCGGTAAAAATACGTGGTGGCCGGCGCAAGATTTTCCATCTGGGCCGAGAGGATCCGCGGCTGGATGCTTTTCAGCGGCATGAATCCCGTGGGGATGCGGCGGAATTTCGCGCCGTTCTCGGTGGCATCCGTGAAAAACGCGGATTTTTCGGTGGAAAGTTCCACGAAACCACTCCCCGGCGCCGTCACGCCCCACGCCACGCCCATGCTCGTCTCCGCCGCGGTCTGAAGCACAGGCGGCGTGTCCGTCAGCGGCATCTTTTCCTCGCCGACGATTTCCGATTCTTGCGCATGAACGGTTTCCTCACGCAAAAATCCGGCGGACACCCCCGCGGCGGCCCCCGCCAGAAAATTTCGGCGACTTAAATTTCTGAAACGCGAATTCATCTTTTATGCCTTATTTCATGCCCTTCGTGCTGCAAGAGGAAACATTTTATACCATTATAATATAAAACCACTGCCGCCGCAACGCGCGCGGGGATCTTTTCCGGCAAAATCCACGCGGGTTTTTCGGAAATTGCCCTTTACGCGAAACGGGGAATCTGCTAAAGTCCGAGCGTCCGGAAATCGGTCGGTTCATGGCACATTAACAGAAAGGAATGGAAAAATGAACTTTTTTGATTGGATTCGTCAGGGGGTGAAACGTTCGGTGCTGCAGGGCGTGGCGGATGCGGTGGATCACATGGGGACGCCTGTGGAGCAGGATCGGATTCGGGATCACCTGCTGAGTTTTGCGACTCTCGAAACGCAGGTCGCGGGGGTGATTGAGGCCAGCACGCAAAAACCGCTGCGCCGCCGTCTGGGACGCGGGATTTCCATGGAAAGCACCGCAGGAGAAGAGTAAAACGTGAATCGCCGCGTGCGGGGCTGGTGAATCGGCACTGCGTGCTTGGTGAAGTGTGAAAAAACATTTCACATTTCACTGCGGCGTAGCCGTGATTCACCAGCTGAAGGCGTTTCACTTTTTCTCACCCGGAGTTTCTCATGGCGGATCGCCTGAATCATTATGAAGCGGCCTTCGAGGCATACGTCCGCCATCACGCGATTCCGTGCATCGCCACGCGGGAGAATTCACGCAGTTTTCCCGCCGCGGCGGATGAAAAAACGCTCAAAACGCTGGATTTTATCATTTTCGGCAAGAAAACCCCGGTGACGTTGCCGTGGGAGATGCAGGATTCCGGGCATGAGCAGCAGAGTGTGCCGTGTTCGGATGGCGAGCCGACGAAAAGGGAGCTTCTTTCGCAGATTTCGCTGCAAAACGTGTCGTGGCTGGTGGATATTAAAGGCCGAAAATTTCCGTCGGGGCAGAAAAATAAGCAGTTCTGGGCGAATTGGGTGCCGGAAGATGATCTGATCAGCCTCACGCGGTGGGAGAATATTTTCGGGCGGAGTTATTTCGGCCTGCTGGTTTTCGCGTACCTGATCACGGCGGACCTCGCGCCGCTGGAAATGGCCCGGCTTTTCCCTTTCCGAGATAATCTTTACGCATTCATCGGCGTACCGCTGGCGACGTACCTTGCGCACTGCAAGCCGCGGTCATCGCGGTGGCGCACCGTCAGCATGTCCGCGCAGTCCTTCCGCGCAAACGCCCTGCCACTGGATGAACTGCTGGGGATTTTGAGGTGAAACGCCTTCGGCGGGTGAAACGGCACTGCGTGCCTGGTGAAATGTGAAGTGTGAATCGCCTTCGACTGGTGAAGCGTGAAAAAAACATTTCACATTTCACTGCGGTGCAGCCGCGATTCACCAGGCGTATGCCGATTCACCCCCGAAGGCGATTTACTTGCGTGAAACGCAATTACTTCCCGTCGATCGCGGCCACGGTTTTCGCGGCGCCCTGGAGGAAATCGGCCAGCGGCTCGAGACCTTCCGTGAATTTCGTCTTCAGGAACGTGTCCACAGCTTCTTTCGCCATCCATTCGCCCCAGATCATCGCGCCCATGCACAGGACATTCGCGTCGTTGATCGAGCGGCACATCTTCGCGGCGAAGACGGATTCCACCACGGAGGCGCGGACGCCCTTAAAGCGGTTCGCGATCAGGGACATGCCCATGCCGGAGCCGCAGAATAAGAGACCGCGGGCGGCCGGATCGGCCTGGAGCAGTTTGCAGGCGGCCGTGCAGCCTTCCCAGTAGGGTACGTCTTTCGTTGTTGTGGAGCCCACGTCCACCACTTCATAACCCTGTTCTTTGACATGGGCCACGATCGCGTCTTTCAGGGCGATTGCAAAACCGTCGGCGGCAATAATAAGTTTTTTCATGGAATCTTTCTCCTTTTTAGCTGGTTTATCGGCGGCGGAAACATCATCACTCACGGCCCCCGTTATTGTGGCGGCCGCGGCGGTGGCTGTCATCGCCTGCAAAAATTTACGTCGATCCATAAGGTTCTCCTTTCTAAAGGGTAAATAGGTGATAGGTGAACAGGTGAACTGGGAGGAGGGCGTAACCTGACGCCAGCCATCTATTCACCTACTCACCCGCTCACCTCATAAACAGCAGCTCCGAATACGTCGGCAGGGGCCAGCACGCGTCGTCGACCATTTGCTCGAGGTAATCGACGATCATCCGCAGGGCGTGCATCGCGCCGCGGTTGAACATCGTGTCGTAGGCCTTCGCCTTGGTGAGGAATTTTTTGCGTTTTTCCTCGTGATCCTCTTTTTCCTGGTCGGCTTTTTCGCCGCGCTGGGCGTTAAGCCGTTTGTCCCGCGGCTCGATGATGTAAAGCAGCTTGCCCAGTTCGTCGATCGCCTGGATGAGCAGGTCGATTTTGCGGTCGAGCTCTTCGCCCATCTGTTTTTGCAGGGAGGTGCAGACGGTCAGGGCCGGGGCGAGCTGCGCTTTGTATTTCATCACCGCGGGCAGGATTTGAGTCTGGGCCATCCGCAGGGCTGTTTTCGCCTCGATGAGGATGGTTGTGCAGTAACTTTCGGCCATGATTTCCTGGTGGGCCCGTAGCTCCGTCTCGCTGAAAACGCCGTAGGTTTCGAAAAGCCGCACGGAGTCCTCGCGGGTGAGCACTTCCAGGCAGTCGGCCGAGGAAGTGATGTTCGGCAGCCCACGCTTTTCCGCCTTGATCTTCCACTCTTGCGAGTAATTGTCGCCGTTATAAATAATCGGTGCGAACTCCGTCGCCAACTCTTCCAGCAGGTCCAGCACCACTTGCGTGAAGTCCGGCTTATCCTTGCCTTTCGCCGGCTTCGCGAGTCGCGTTTCCAGCTGCGTCGCGATGAAATCCAGGCTCTCGGCCACGCACGTATTAATGATCGTCGCCATGCCGGAGGCGTTTTGACTGGAGCCGCAGGCGCGGAACTCGAATTTGTTGCCGGTGAAGGCCACGGGGCTGGTGCGGTTTCGGTCACCGATGTGGCGATCCAGCCGCGGGAACATGGGCAGCCGCAGGTCGATGGATTCCTTTTTCGCGGGTTTTTTGTCTTTCAGGCCGAAAAGCTCGTGATAATAACGCTCCAGATCGTACCCCAGATGAATACTCATGATCGCCGGCGGCGCTTCGGCGGCTCCCAGACGATGATCGTTCCCGGCGGAGGCCACGGCCATACGGATGAGGCTGGCGTGCCGGTACACCGCGCGACATAGCGCCGAGCAGAACACCAGGAATTGCAGGTGCTGGGCATCCGTTTCGCCCGGCTCAAGCAGGTTTTCGCCCGTGTCCGTGCCGATGGACCAGTTGTTATGCTTCCCGGAACCGTTGACGCCCTTGAACGGCTTCTCATGCAGCAGACACATAAACCCGTGCCGCTGGGCGATCTGCTGCAGCAGTTGCATCGTCAGCATCTGATGATCCAGCGCCAGGTTCATCGTTTCGAAGGTCGGCGCCAGCTCGTACTGCCCCGGCGCAGCCTCGTTATGGCGGGTTTTGATCGGGATGCCCAGTCGGACAAGCTCGTACTCCAGCTCGGTCATAAATGTCAGTACCCGTTCGGGAATCGCGCCGAAATAGTTGTCGTCCAGCTCCTGGCCTTTCGGCGGACTCGCCCCGAAAAGGGTTCGGCCGGTGATCATCAGATCGGGGCGCAGCATGGCCAGGCGGATGTCCACGAGGAAATATTCCTGCTCCACGCCCAGCGTACACTCCACCCGCGTGGCGGTCGTGTTTCCCATCGCTCGCAGCACCCGCAGCGCGTGCGTATTCAGGGCCTCCAGAGACCGCAGCATCGGCGTTTTCCGGTCGAGCGATTCGCCGCCCCAACTGAGGAACATCGTCGGGATGACGAGCGTCGCGCCGTTTTCGTTTTCGAGAATGAACGCCGGACTGGAGGGATCCCAGGCCGTGTAACCGCGTGCTTCGAAGGTGGCCCGCAGGCCGCCGGAAGGAAAACTGCTGGCGTCCGACTCGCCGCGGATGAGCTCGCTGCCGCTGAAACGTGCCAAAACACTGTGTCCGTGCGGCGTAATGAAGCTGTCATGCTTCTCGGCCGTGCTGCCTGTCAGAGGCTGGAACCAGTGCGAATAATGCGTCGCGCCGTGCTCCACCGCCCAGTCGCGCATCGCCGTGGCCACCGCGTCCGCAATCGCCGGATCCAGCTTTTCGCCGCGCTTGATCGTGTCCTGCAGGGACTTGAAAATCTTTGCCGGCAGCCGCTCCCGCTGCACCCCCTCATGGAACACCAGCGAGGCATACACCCCGGTAATGCCCTGGGTGAAATCGCAGAGACGGGGCTTGTTTTTCGATGAAAACGGGGCGTTGCTGATAAGCCGAACGGCGTCGTGACGAGTGTTCATGGGGGAATGGTGGTTTGTGGATGGTGGATTGGATGTTACACAAGCTCCACTATACCATATTTATGCAGGATTTTCCAGACACCCCGCGAAAACCCCGCCGATGACGGAAATTTTAGCGGATCGATGGAAATCCCCCCCCCTGAAACAGCAGCCGGGAGCGTAGCGGAACGGTAGTGACGCGCAGAGACCGGATAGAATCGCCGGAATTTTTCCCACTTCTATCCGGTCTCTGCGCTAACGCTCCGCTCCCGGCTGCTGTTTCCGGACGAGTCATCGAACTTACCAGCCCTAAGCGTTAGCGCCGGGCAAACTGGAGTGCAAACCCGCGTGTGCAGCCAGTGTTCAAAACGACGAAAAACCCTGTGTTTTCTCATCCTGCGGAACCTGGTTACAACAGAACTTCATGTTCAAACGTGCCCGGCGCTAACGCGTAGGGCTGGTAAAGGCGGGTTTACATGGATTCTAAAACTGCGATAAAGACCTTTCATGCTGGTAAAGATTTTGCACGAATATTGATTTGAAAAAAAACGAGAAATTTGCAGTTTTTTTTGCTTTTTTTTGAAAAAATACTTGGAAGCGGAACGAAACTAGGGTATAATGAGTGCGTTATGTATTTTAACATGGTAGTAATGAAAGACTTTTTTGTGAGGTCGTAAAAAGATAAATGGAAACGAATCACCTTGAAAATAGTAATGGGAAGAAAGTGGACAAAGTGCGTCGTAAGCTGCTCATCGGGGCCGCGACGACTCCGCTGATCATGACACTGTGTGCGTCGAAGGTCATGGGGCAGGGGATACCCAATATTCGTGGATTGATGGAAAACCCCAGTAAAGCGGCGCATGACGGCGTCGGTTATTCGGGCCTTCTTAATAACTCTGGCGGCGGGACAGAGCAATCGGAAATGTCTCTCTACGTATTTCTTATCATGGAAAGTACGCGTTTTCCACTGGATAAAATGGCAAGTTCGACGTATATAAATATGGTCGAAACGCATGATGCAAAGGTGATCGCGGATGCCGATGCAGCTAAAAGCACGACCGATATGGACGTGAGCTTTGATTTGATGCTTCAATGCCTTGCCGCAAATAATTATTCTGGATGGGGTGATACATTACTTCCGCCAGCCAACGCTGCTTGGAAACATGCAAACGACAGATATGCCTATCTAAAGAGCAATCCTTCCGGCAACGAAGAAGTTGGTGAGGAAGTTCAGTTGAACGGTCTTGACGAGTTCGACGAAGTGATGGAGAACTTCAACCGTGATTTAGGGTTGTAAAACCACCGAAATTTCCCGCATCCACCCTGGAGGTGTTTGAGTCATCAGGCTTGCATTTCCCGGGTGGATTTTTTATGGGGATACCTTCAGCCTCGCCACACTCACAAGATTGCGGCGAGGCTTTTTTGTCCTTTCACGGTCTGCGAATCGGCCTGGCGCCGTTATCCAATGGATGCATCCGCAAGAACAGCAGCCGGGAATGAAATGCAGCGTAATGGCTGGATCGAATCGCTGGCATTTTCCCCATATTTTCATCTGGCCACGCTCGCTGCGATTCTTCGTTCCAGGCCGTTGTTTTTGCGAGCGAATGAATTTAAAAGATGCGTTAAAACACGCGATTTCACGGAATTTTAATAAAATCTTAAAAATTTTTTATTACCCCCCTTGTGTTTTGTCTTGGATGGGTTATAATCCCATTCTCTTGACGACAACAAGTCGCAGGAAACACGCTTCCAAGCGGCAACGCAACGAAGCGACAACTCTTTGACAATATGGTGGAAGTAAAAAAACAACATGTGCACAAGAAGTGAGTGAAGTCATTTTGAGTGTGATATGGAGTGTGAGGAACGACGATGGTCGTGGGATGCAAGTCCGGCGACGGTTGTGGTTTTTCATCGCACAACGTGTCATAAGCAATGCGAAATGTGG
>JAVBLI010000046.1:0-15874 GCA_031553595.1 Thermoguttaceae bacterium
GAGCTACGCGTAACGCATTGAAGTGATGAGACGGTATATTATCGTCGTATTTTTCCCCACTTCTTTCGGGTCTCGGCGCTAACGCTCCGCTTCGCTCCCGGCTGCTGTGTTCTTGCAGAAAAGCCGATTTGTTACGCGTGGGAATATAACCGCGCGAAGCTCAGATTTCCAACAGAATACCGACCGGGCAGTGGTCGCTGCCCGTGACGGCGGGGTAAATCATGGCGTCGGCCACGCGGGGCATAAGCCGATCGGAGACGAGGAAATAATCGATCCGCCATCCGGTGTTATTTTTACGGGCGTTACCGCGGAAGCTCCACCAGGTGTAGGCGTGCTCCAGGCCGGGATTCAGGGTGCGGAAGGTGTCTGAAAAGCCGGCGGCCAGCAGTTCCGTCATCTTCGCACGCTCTTCGTCGCTGAAGCCGGCGCTGCCGCGGTTCGTTTTCGGATTTTTCAAGTCGATTTCTTCATGCGCGACGTTCAGGTCGCCGCAGACGATGACGGGTTTTTGAGCGTCGAGCCTCGCGAGATATTCCCGAAACGCGTCTTCCCACTGCATGCGGTACGCCAGCCGGGCCAGCTCCGCCTGCGAGTTCGGCGTGTAAACGTTCACCAGCGTGAACTCCGGAAACTCCAGCGTAATCACCCGGCCTTCCCGATCATGCGCATCATGCCCCATGCCGTAACACTCGGCCAGCGGCGTTTGACGCGTGAAGACGGCCGTCCCCGAATACCCCTTCTTCTCCGCGCTATTCCAGAATTCCTCATACCCGGCCAGATCCACCTCCGCCTGCCCCCGCAGCATCCGCGTCTCCTGCAGGCAGACCATGTCCGCGTCCAGTTCCGCCATGATGTCCAGGAACCCTTTTCCCAGACACGCCCTCAGGCCGTTCACGTTCCACGAAATGAGTTTCAGATGTTTTTTCATGCGATTATGAGGGATAATGAGCCGCAAGTACAGCGCAGCGCAACTTGCGGACGGGACGACACCCTGTGAAAATATGGATTCAGGCGTATGAAGCGGGGGTGTCAGACGCTTCAAGCCCATCCGTAAGTTTCGCTGCGCTACACTTACGGCTCATGCGCCTCATGCGGGAGCGCGGTTTTATCGCCGATGAGCACCGCGATCCATTCCGTTTCCTTAAACGCCTGGAGCACGATCTTCACCATGATCGTCAGCGGGGCGGCCAGGAAAAACCCGACCAGCCCGAGGATCCACCCCCAGAAAAAGAGGGACATCAAGATGACGACCGTCGAGATGCCCAGCCCATGGCCCAGCATCCGCGGCTCGATTCCGTACCCGATCGTGCACTCGATGGCCACCAGACACACGGCGTATAGCAGCACGCCCTGCACGTCATACGTCATGAAAATCAGCAGGCCGGGAATGATGGAGGCGACGATGCCGCCGATGTTCGGAATGAAATACAGGAAGAACGCCACTAGCCCCCAGAAGAGGGTGGCGGGCACGCCGAAGGCGAAATAAACGGCCGTCGCCGCCGTGGCGGACATCAGGCTGGAAATGGCTTTCAAAAACAAATACCGCCGGATTTCGTTCGCGATGTGATGAAAATGAATGTTTCCGATGGGGCCTTCCTTGCCGAACGCCAAATCGACTTTTTCGGGGAAACGGGCCGCCTCGAAAATCATGAACAGCGTGAAAATCATCACCAGGAAACTGTACCCCGCCAGGTTCCGGAGCTCCAACAGCGACTGCGTGGTCCAGTACACCACACTTTTCGCGTCCAGCGCAATCAGCGGCTGCTTCCGCGACGGCCCTTCCCCCAGCAGCGTGTTCATCAGGTCATAATCGTCATCCGTATGGAATAACCCGCCGGTTTTCTCCTCTGGTTTCTCTTCGGGCTTATCCTCCGCGTCCGCTTTTTCCGCTTCCCCGGCCGGTTTATCCTCCGCTTTTTTCTCATCATCCTCGCCGGCTTCCACTTCCGCGTTTTCGCCTGCTTTCAGCGCTTCCCCGTCCGACGTTTCTCCCTCTGGTTGCGCGCGCTCCCCCTCCGCGTTTCCGGACGTCACTGCCACAGCACCTGCCGGCTCCGCCGCACCTTCCGGAACCACAGACGGCGAGGGCGATTTCGCCTCCGTCTCCTGCTTCAGCGGCGTTTCTTCACCCGCACCCTGTGCCGGATCCCCGGTCTCCGTTTCCCCGTCCGCTTTTTTATCCTTTTTTACTGCGTTCTCCACTCCCTGCAGACCGCTCTCCGCTGTGCCTCCGCCCGAAACCCGCGCGTCCTCCTCCCGAAACAGCGCAAATCCCCACACCTCGAACTGGCTTTCCAGCACATCCAGCTTCTGGATAATCCGTTCCTTATACACCGGCACCATGTCCAGCAGGCTGTTCGCCGACCTCCCGACGAAATACGTGATGCCGACAAAAAGCATCAGGGTGCTGCCCAGCACGAGAATCAGCGAAATGAAATTCGGACATCCGATTTCTCGCAGCCACCGCAACGGCACTAAAAGAATAATCGTCAGAAATAGGGCCAGGAGCATGGGCGCAAGAATGCCACTGGCCGCCTTCACCCCCGCCAGCACGATCACCGTGGCGGCGCCCATGGTCAGGAAGTGATACACTTTTCCCGGCCGGGACCGAAACCCATGCTCCTGCGCCGGAACGGCTTTTGGCAGAGAAGGGGCATGCGGAGAAGCGATTTCATTTTGCGTCGATTTTTGGCCCGCTGGGATGTTTTTTTTGTTTTTCATACGAAACAATTCCTTCAAATACGCGCGAAAAGGGGAAATCGCCCGTTCAATTATAATATTATATATCATTTTACCAGTCCGCTTATCCCGCGGCGAGGGGTACCCAGCAAGAATCGAAAAAACAGGTACGCGGCATGACACTCCGGAAGAGATTTATCAGGGCGCATTCTTCGTTACTCACCGCCTCCCCTCTTGTGAGACGTACGAAAGCGGATAAAATGGCGGTCATATACTAAAATCACCTTGCCGGACGGAAACATGTTACCCCTCCTGAAATGTATCTGGCGGCTGCCCGCGAACGGTGCGATTTTCCTCGTGCGTGTGTACCAAAAAACGCTCAGCCGGTTTATCGGCCGATCATGCCGATTTCACCCCACGTGCAGCCATTATTACATTCAGGCGGTGGAAAAATACGGTTTTTGTTGGGGGACGCTTAAAGGCGCGTGGCGGATTCTGCGGTGTAACCCATTCTGTAAAGGCGGTGACGATCCGCCATGAGCGAGCCGCGGCGGGTGGGGCCGAGTGTTTATGAAAATAAAATGATTTATTATGTTTTTCGGAGATTAAATCATGCCGACTTATGAATATAAATGTGATGCGTGCGGCGGAAATTTTGAAGAATTGCAATCCTTTGCCGCCGCGCCGGTCGAAATATGCCCTCTTTGCGGAAAAAAGAAAGCGCGCCGGCTGCTGGGGGCAGGGGCGGGGCTGATTTTTCGCGGTTCCGGTTTTTATATTACGGATTACAAAAATAAAAATGCGGGCGAAAATGCCGCGAAAAGTGCGGAATCGCCGTCCAAGCCATAAAATGCACGGTATTTCGAAAGCTAAAATCACGCGCCGGTCTTGATGACCGGTTTTTTTGTGTTTTTCTCTTGCTCGTCCCACGGTTTTTTGTTAAGATGCCGACTGGAATTTCACCGTTTTTTATTGCCTCAGTGAAAATGACACTGTGAAAAATGTTGCCGTAAGTTTGCCATCTCTGGAGTAACCATGAACCGTCCGAATAAAAACGCTTACCGATTTTGGCTCGCCCTTTTTGCGGGAATTTTACTTGGTGCGGGGTGCGAAAACCGGGAGAATGCGGGCCATGAACCGGAAGCGGCTCTGAATGTGCAGGCGGAGCAGGGCGTGCCGGAAAGGGAGAAAGCGGGCCAAAACGCTCAGACCGCCGCGATTGACGTCCCGTTTACGGTGGTGGAGGAGGAAAAAACCGGAGTGCCGGAGACGCTGGAAACGCAAGATGCCACGCAGCAGTATTACCGGGCGAAAATCGCGGAGGGGATGCGGCTGGAGGAGGCGGGAAAGCTGGATGACGCCAGCACGATTTATGAGCTGCTGACGGTGGAGTTCCCGGCCCGTTTTGATGCCTTTCACCGCCTGGCACGCGTGCATGAGCAGAAAAATGATGCGGAAATGGCTCATGCCCTTTATGAAGAAACCATGCGGCAAAACCCCACCAGCGCGGCGTTTTTTAATGATTTCGGCTGGTTTTTACTATCCATCGGCGAACTCCAAGACGCTTACGGCTGCCTGCAAAAAGCGAATTCCATGACGCCAGACTCCCCGAAATACATGATGAATCTTGCGATTTGCATTACGAAAATGGGACGTTATCCGGAAGCGTTTCTGCAGTTCAAAAAAGCGGCGAACGGAAATTCGGCGGTGGCGTACACGAATCTTGCGGCGATTCAGTATGAAGATGGAAAGCTTCCGGCGGCGAAAGAATCCATCCAAAAGGCGCTCACTGCCGACCCAAAAGAAAAACGTGCGTTGGAGCTGCGGACGCTGATTGAAGAAGCGGAGCGTTTCCAGCAAGAAGCATTCACCGCGGAGGAAGCCCACATTCCGTGATTTTCGAAAAAAAACCGGAGAGCAAAAGCCGACTGGCGTTTACTCTCCGGGGACAGCTTGAAATTTCTGGCGGAAATCTCTGAATGCGTTAATATCTTTTCGGCCTGTTAAAACTTCTTAAAAAGTCGGGCCCGGGTCGACGATCTGACCGTCGGAAAACGAGGGGGTGGCGCAACTGTCACAGCCGGTGCTCGGCATGCCGCCATAACCGACGGAGGACATTCCGCAGCAACTGTCCACGCAAGGCACTTCCATCACGGGCGAGTAGCAGGTTTGCGGGCACTTCGGGGCGCGGTAAAAGGGGTTCTTCATGCACCAGTACCCGTTTCCGTCCGACTTGCATCCCACGCTGCCCACGACCACGGAGGCGAGAAACGCGAAAGCTATAAATTTTTTCATAATCCTTCTCCTGAAAATTGAAAAACCGTTTTCCGCCGCGCCGCGTGTTTAGCGCGGGTACGGCGTATTATAAAATCAAGGTAAATTTTGTGTGCGACCTGAAATGGAAGCGCTCCCAGCGCACGAACACAGGCATCCATGCATGAAACCTGGAAAAAATCTTCGCGGGCAAGGGAACCGCCTCCGGCAGGGAGTGGAATTCGCTTTACTCACTGTAATTTACTTTAATTTTTCACGGTTTACAACCAAATTATCGCCTTTTTCGATTTAAAAACTCTATTTGATTTACCGGGTTTCGGTCTGTAAGCGTTATAACGATTTTCCCGCCACGGAATGTTTCGGCGTCAAATTTTACGTATTTTCCATAACCCGGTTAAAGGGTGTGTTATGGGGGAGGTTTTGGATGAAATTCGCGGATTGTGTCAAAGGTAATGTTTTGCTGTTCCGATATCTCTTGTGTCATGTCTGTAGAGGATGCGGGAGTGGCCGACATCCCGGACGTGAGAAATGGACGTGGTGGGAAGTGATCGAGTCGTAAAGAATAGGTGAAATAGTTAAGCCATGTTCCGATCATAGAAAATAAGGAGTAAAGCATGAAAAGTTTGATGAGTTTCTTTGTCGCGGCCGTCATGGTGATGGGGGCGTCCGGCTTGTATGCCCAGGACGGTGCTTATGCGGCTTCGGCCTGTGACCCCGCATGCGGCCCCGCCTGTGGTCCGATGTGCGGCCCGTGTGGCCCCCGCTGCGCCCCGGTGCGGACGCTGCTGTATAACATTTTCCATCCGGGGTTCTGCGGCCCGTGCGGCCCTTGTGCTCCGTGCAGCCCCTGCATGCCGTTCGCGTGCGCTCCCGCGCAGGCTTGCGCCCCGGCTCCGGCTTGTGATCCCGCCCCCGCTTGCGCTGCGGCCCCGGCCTGTGAACCCGCTTGCGGCCCCGTGGGCTGTGGCCCGATTTGCGGCCCGTGTGCACCCCGCTGTGCCCCCGTGCGGACGCTGCTGTATAACATTTTCCACCCGCCGTTCTGTGGCCCGTGCGGCCCCTGCGGTCCGGTGTGCGGCTCCTGTGGCCCGGCTTGCGGTCCCGCCTGCGGCCCCGTGTGCCAGTAAGCTTCTCTCTTGAATCGAATCACCACGGCGCGGAAGTCTTCTCGGCTTCCGCGTTTTTTTGTGATGATACCCGGGAGAAATAAAGAAATAAAGAAATAAAGAAATAAAGAAATAAAGAAATAAAGAAATAAAGAAATGGCGCGAGCGTGCTTTACTCATTTCTCATTTCCCACTCCTCATTCCCAGTGCCATCCTTGACGCACGGACGGCGGGGCGGTAAAATGGTTAGCGGGCATTTTCTGATGGCCCGATGATTGTTTTCTCACTGATCTTTTGAAAGGAATGGAGGAATTCCATGGCGGATTACTGTAAAATTATCCCGTGTCTGGACACAAAAGATGGCAGGCTGGTGAAAGGCATCAATTTTGTGGATCTCAAAGACCTTGGCGACCCGGCTGCCAGTGCCGTGGCGTACGAGCAGGCCGGGGCGGATGAGTTGGTGTTTTTGGACATCACCGCGACGCTCGAGGGCCGAAAAACGTTTTTGGACGCCGTGAAGCGGACGGTGGCCAGTATTACGCTGCCGCTGACCGTCGGCGGGGGAATCGGCTCGCTGGAAGATATTCAGGAAATGTTGGACGCGGGCGTGTCGAAAGTTTCCATGAACAGTGCGGCCGTCGAAAACCCGCAGCTCGTGGCGGACGCGGCGAAAAAATTCGGCTCTGAGAAAATCACGGTGGCGATTGACACGCGGAAGAATGCGGCGCTGCCGTCCGGGTTTGAAGTCGTCGTCAGCGGCGGCACGAAGGGCACCGGGCTGGACGCGGTCGCGTGGGCGAAACGCGTTGAAGAACTCGGAGCCGGTGCCATTCTCCCCACGAGTATGGACGCGGACGGCATGCAGACCGGGTATGACATCCCCATGACGCGGGCGATTGCGGACGCCGTGAGCCTTCCGATCATCGCTTCCGGCGGCGCGGGCACGCTTGAGCATCTTTATGAAGGCGTCGCGGAAGGCCATGCCAGCCACCTGCTGATCGCGTCGATCGCCCATTACGGGCTGTTCAGCATCAAGGAGATTAAAGAGTACCTCGCGTCGAAAGGCGTGAAAGTCAAACTTTAAACGCCCCGTAGGGGCAACTGCCACAGCCCAGGGCATCACCCTGGGTGGGGGCCGGCGCGTTACCCGTCCCTCTCCCAGGGCGTTGCCTTGGGCTATTACGTTAATGTCCCTATGGGGCGATTTATTTCATTTAGCATTATGTCCCTCAATCCTGCTCAACAAGCCGCCGTTAACACGCTTTCAGGGCCGCTGCTGGTTCTTGCCGGGGCGGGGTCCGGGAAGACGCGGGTGGTGACGTTACGAATCGCGGAGCTGATCAAGCACGGCATCCAGCCGCAGCGGATTCTGGCGGTGACGTTTACCAATAAAGCCGCGGCGGAGATGCAGCAGCGGGTGGGCCAGACGCTGAATCCGTCCGGAAAGCGGTTCTCGGCAGGGGCGCCTACGCCGGAAATTTCCACGTTCCACTCCCTGTGCGTGCGAATTCTTCGGCGGAACATCACCCAGCTCGGCTTCCCCGAGGCATTCGCCATTTACGATCGCGGCGACCAGGAAAACATGGCGGCCCGCGCCCTGAAAGAAATCTCCTGCCCGGAAGCGTCCCTGAAAACCAGCGATTTCATCAGCATTATCAGCCGGTGGAAGAGTGCATCCATCCAGCCGCATCAGGCGTCGCGCGTGGCCCAGACGGATAAAGAGCATCTCGCGGCGGCGGCGTACCGGCGCTATCAGACCGCGATGAAGGCGTGCGGGGCCGTGGATTTCGACGACATTCTGCTGCTGACGGAAGAGCTTTTCGTGAAGTTCCCGGACGTGCGGACGAAGGAGGCCCTGCGTTTCGACCACATCCTCGTGGACGAGTATCAGGACACGAACCAGAGCCAGTACCGCATTATTAAGGCACTCGCGCTGCGGCACCGGAACCTGTGCGTGGTGGGGGACGATGACCAGTCGATTTACGGCTGGCGAGGCGCGGAAGTGACGCACATCCTGCGGTTTCAGAAGGACTGGCCGGACGCGAAAGTCGTGCGGCTGGAAACGAATTACCGCTCGACGCACGAGATCATTCTGTGGGCGAACCGTGTGGTGGCGTTTAATCGGGAGCGGCATCCGAAAACCCTCCGCGCAACGACACACGGCGAGATGCCGCGGATTTTGCAGTACCCGGACGCCGAGGAAGAGGCGACGCAAATCGTGGGGGAAATCCGCCGGCGGATCATGACGAAAATCCGTAAACCGGGCGAAATCGCGATTCTTTTCCGCACGAACGAGCAGCCCCGGGCGTTCGAGATGGAGTTTCAGCGGCAGAAAGTGCCGTACACGCTGATCGGCGGCACGTCATTTTTTGACAGAAAAGAAGTGCGCGATCTGCTGGCGTACCTGCGCGTGATTGTGAATCCGCGGGACGAAGTTTCGCTCTTACGGATTATTAACACGCCGCCGCGGGGAATCGGGCAGACGAGCATCATCCGGATGATGGAGACGGCCCTGGCCGCCGGGCGCCCACTGTGGGAGGTGCTGGGGGACGCCCAAATGCTGGAATTTCAGGCGAAAGTGAATCCGAAAACGCTCCAGGCCGTGCAGGGGTTCCGCGGGATGATGAACGCGTTTCGGGGGGGGGCGAAACAAACGGCCGTGGATGAAATGGTACGCCGGATTATCGCCGAAACCGATTACCGCAGCGAAATCACGCGTTTCGCCCCGAAAGAATCGGATCAGCTCATGCGGTGGAATCTCGTGGAGGAGCTGGTGAACTCGGCAGCCGCGTTTATGAAGAAGGAGGAAGACCCACGGCTGTACGCTTTCGTGCAGCAGCTGACGCTCACAGACCGCAGCATGGGCGAGGGAAACGAAAAGGAAGAGCAGCTCGCGCAGGACGCCGTGGTGCTGATGACGCTGCACGCGGCGAAAGGGCTGGAGTTCCCGGAAGTGTACCTCGTGGGAATGGAAGAGGGTATCCTGCCGCACCGGCGGTCGCTGGAAACGTTCAGCGAAAAGGATATCGCGGAAGAACGTCGGCTGTGTTACGTGGGTATCACGCGCGCAAAAAGCCGGCTGACGCTTTCCATGACCCTGGCGCGGATGAAATGGGGGAAAATGCGGGATTCGATTCCGAGCCGGTTTCTTTATGAAATGACCGGACAGTCCGAAAATCCGAATTACGTGGCGGCAATTCGGGGAGAAACGCCGAAAAAAAATAAATAATCTTTAAACTGGCGAAAATATGAAAACTGGGGGTACAGATTTCTTGATCATCCCCCTTTTATCGCTAAATTTTAACTTCTATAATGATGACTTAAGATGTTTCTTAGACAATATTATATTATAGTATAAGTTATTTCCATTTTAAGTTCGCGAAAAAAACCGGCCCTTCATGAGAGACGGAATTCGTTCCCGGCGAAGTTTGCTTTCCCGCCATTTCGTTACTCCGGCGGTTTTCTCGCGTGAGCACCCCCGAAGGTACTTCTCTTCTCCTTTTCACCTTGAAAATAGTTCGGCATCTCCACCGAGCATGAGCTGACGCCAGGCTTCATACGCGGTAATGCCCACACTGACGGACAGGTTCAGGCTGCGGACCTGCGGGCGAATCGGAATCCGCAGGCACCTTTCCGCATGTTCGGCGAGCAGGGAAGGCGGCAGGCCATTTGATTCGCTGCCGAAAATCAGTGTGTCACCCAACGAAAATTGAACGGAAGTGTACGGCTGTTTCGCCGTTTTCGTCAAATAAAAATAACGTTCGTGATTCGGGAGCTTCGCCATCAGGTCGGCCCAGTCGTCTACGATTTCCCAGTCGAGAAACTGCCAGTAATCCAGCCCCGCGCGGCGAAGATTCTTGTCCGTGATACGAAACCCCAGCGGACGCACGAGCCAGAGTTTCGCGTTCATCGCCACGCAAGTTCTGCCTACCGCGCCAGTGTTATGTGGAATTTCCGGCTGGAGAAGTACGATATTTAGAATTTTTTTCGCCATAATTGAATTAGCGTTCTATTACATATCATTTTATTTCATACGTCATTTTGTCGGGCCCAGGCCCATCCCCCCTGTTTTCTTAAAAAAAGGAAGAAAAAAGGAAATTTATGGAACGGTCATTATTTTTATCGTCATTTTTTAAGGCGTCCTTATTTATTTTTGCCGTGGCGCTGTTCACGGCGGACGTGGATGCGCGGCGTTTTCGCCAGGCGAGTTATCAGCCGAGTGTGAAGCAGGCGGCTCCCGCCACTCCCGCCCCGGCTCCGTCTTCGGATGCCGCCGAGAAAAAGGCCCCGGCCGCGAATACCGAGACGCCGGAATTCATGAAAAAAGTCACGGCGGTCGACGCGTCTGAGATTTCGGACCCGGCCGAGCGGCGTCAGACGGCGGAGCTGGAGTACGTTTTGGGGGCGGATTTTGCATCCACCGTGAAAACCCTGCCGTCTTCGCAGCGGGTGGCCATGCTGAGTCTCGCCAGCCTGGCGGAAACGAAACTCAGTGATGAAATGCGGAAACAGTTTCCGGACATGCGGGACGAGGTCCGCGAGCCGCTGACGAGTCTGGCGATGAAAATTTATTTTGAGGGTGCCGTGCCCGGCGAAATTCAGTCCAGCGTTCGGGAAATTTCCGCCCAGAAACTGACTTCCCAGGAAGTGCTGGCCGTGAATCAGGTGGTCGGCATCTGCCTGGACCCCGAGGAGTGTAACGCCATCGCCGGACTGAACAATTTTCGCATGCGAAGCGGGCTGCGGCCGTGCCTGATCGATCTGCTGTTATGCTCCGCCTCGCGCGGCCACAGCGGCGACATGCGGCGGATGGGATTTTTCTCGCACACTTCGCCCGTCCGCGGAAAGGGGAGTTTCACCTCCCGCGCCGCTCAGCAGGGGGCCTCGGCCAGTGCGGAAAACATTTACATGGGCTCTTCCAGAGGCAACGCCGCCAATAGTGCCTGGATTAACAGCAGCGGCCATCGCGCGAACATGCTCGGCGGGCACTCCCGCGTGGGTGTGGGGCGCGTGGGCGGGTATTTCACCCAGATGTTCGGACGCTAGAACGCATCCAAAATTGATGCAGCCATAAAACAGCAGCCGGGAGCGAAGCGGAACGTAGTGACGCGCAGAGACCGGATAGAATCGTCGGAATTTTTCCACTTCTATCCGGTCTCTGCGCTAACGCTCCGCTCCTGGCTGCTGTTATTATGGCTGCGTTCATTCTGCATGCCATTTCTGTTTTAATTCCGTTTTCTCACTTCAAAAAATGGGCTGGCTCTCCCGGTTCACGGAATCTTTAATTTTTTTTGTCTTTTCTTCAAAAAAAGTCGGTTTTTCTGAAAATTGGAATTGCGTAAAATCGGTTTTTTTTGCAGAATGTGAAGACTTAAGGAGTCGCCCGTTTTATAACGGAAAACATGTTTGGGGAAAACTCACGGATGACGCTTCCCCGGACATCGCGGCCTCTTGGTGTTTAACAAGTTACGGAGACCATGGATGGTCTCCGCGTGACTTCCAAAACACGGAATCGCTCCGGCACAGGACACGTTCGCCTTTTTTCCGTAACACGCAAACTAACACCACACAATTTGCATTATTTCGGGACATGAACGCGTGTCGGAACGATTTCCGTTTTTTTGGAAAAACCGTCTCTGGAGGTTTTGGATGTTCTTTCGTTTTCGGAATTTCTTTTTGGCTCCGGCGTGTCTGAGTTTCTTTCTTACGGTTTTCGGCCCTTTCCTGCACGCGGAGAATAATGCTTCGGCCGCCGACGGAAATCATGTTACCCAGCGAATCGTCAGGCCTTTTGAGAGAAACACGCAAAACGCTGCTTCCCAGCGGGAAATTCCCGGCTCACGCGTGGTTTTAGTCGACTTTTACGGTGATTCCTGCGGCCCGTGCCGCGCGATGAACCCGGTCATTGACCGCCTGCGTACCCAGGGTTTCACCATTCGAAAAGTAAATACGGCCCATGAACCGGCCTTCGCCGCCGAGTATCGGGTGTCGAGCATTCCGTGTTTTGTGGTGCTGGTGGATGGAAAAGAGCATTCCCGCTGTGTGGGCGCGACTTCCGAATCGCGTCTGGCGGAAATGATGCACGCAGCGAATAAAACGCTCGTGGCTTCTGCATCCGCATCCGCTGCTTCCGCCGAAGCACGTGCCGCCCAGCGTGGGCAGCAGCCCGCGCGCTCCGCATGGCGTGGCAAGGAAACGCCCTTCACCGTGGAGGAAATCGCGGATAATCGTTGGAATCCCCCCCAGGGGCTCCCCTCGGATTCCCCCCGTGCGGAGATCATTCCGGTTTCGCACACCGCCACGACGACAGCTTATGAAAGCGCCACCGTTCCTGCGGAAACAGCGGTCATGAACACGGACACCACCTTCCCCTTGCGTTCCATCACGGGATCTGCCGGTGGAGGGGAAATCACGCCGATTCCTTCTGTCCAGCGGAAGGATCCCGGTACTGCGACCAAAAACCCCAGCCACGCCCACCTGCTGGCCTCCACCGTCCGCATTAACATCGCCGGCGGCTGGCGCGGCAGCGGCACGATCATCGACTGCCGTAACGGCCACGCCCTGATCCTTACCTGCGGCCACCTGTTCCGTGAATATCGTCGGGGCGACAAAATCCTGGTGGATCTTTTCGGCGAAAACTGTCAGCAGGGAGTGGAAGCCAAGTACCTCGCCCACGAGTACGACACCCGTGTCGGCCGCGACCTGGCCATCATCAGCATTCCCGTCACCGCTGCCGTGCAGGTCTCGGCCCTGGCACCCCAGGATTTTCCCCTGCGTAAAGGCATGGGCGTCACCACCGCCGGCTGCTCGGAAGGCAATCTGCCCACCATCCAGACCGCCGTCGTCACCGGCGTGAACCGCGTCATGCCCATCCCGATCCTGAAAGTCTCGACCCAGTCGATCGAAGGTCGCAGCGGCGGCGGATACTTCGCCTCCCAGACCGGCGAGCTGATCGGCGTATGCATCGCCGCCGACCCGGAAAATAACGAGGGTCTTTCCATCCCCGCCGAGACCATCCACGACTTCCTGAACCGCTGTAAACTCTCGCAGTACGTTTGCAATCCGTGCAACGACAGCGTTCAGCTTGCCGAAAAACAGGATCCGCGAAACCGGATGGCACTCACCATGCCGGAGTCCGAGCCCGTCATTCAGCTTACCACGCTTCCGCTGGCCGAGGGAAAATCGCAGACTCGGACTGCTTCCACGCCGTCCGTTTCCACCGCCGCCCCCTCTGTCCCGTCCTCTCCGCGTTCCCTCACCGGCGCCCCGCTGCCCACCTGGCCGCCTCGCTGGTGACACCCCTTGCACGTTCCGTCAAAAAATATACAATGATTCCTTGAAAGAAGGCAGGTTCCGACTTGCCTTTTTCTGTTTTTCCCATTTTCCTGCGCCAGTAGCGCAATGGATAGCGCATCGGTCTTCGGAACCGAGTGTTGGGGGTTCGAGTCCCTCCTGGCGTGTTTTATAAACCCCTATATTATAAGCACTTACAACGTTTATTTCAGGCTGACACCTTGATGTGAAAAAATGATAAACCCGACCTCGTCGGGCGTACCAATTTCACATAAGGAATAAATGGAATGAAAGTGTCGAAAGACGGCGTTTCCGCCATCTGTAGGAAGCGACGCCCACGGTCTAAAACGGGGGCGTGCCGGGATGAGGCCGGCGTCTATGTCCGCATGAACGGCAAAACCATCTGGCGGAAGCTGGGCATCTGGGGCAGTCCGGAAGTCGAGGCCAATTATCACCGCGTGTGTCTGGAGTTTAAGAATTATGCCGTGGATGAAGCCGAGGAGGTGCATTCGCTGGCGTTTCTGTTCAACTCGTTTCTGTCGAAAATGGGCCCGAGGCTCTCGAAATCCGACCGCGGCCACTCTCACACCGTCATCCGGCTGACGATGGAGCTTTACCCGGCGCTGCCGATTCCAAAATTTAATGCCATGTGCTTCCGGAACATTCAGCAGCACGTCGCCCAGCATGGCGAGCGGCAATTATGGTGCCGGAATTACACGAACAAAACCCTGAAACATCTCCGCCAGATCATCAACTGGGGCGTTTCGTATGACATGGTGCCGCCGGAAGTGGCCGCGAAGGTGCGGAGCGTGCCGGCCATCCGCGCCGGCGAGTACGACCTCGAAGAAAAGCGGAAGTTGAGGCGGTGCACGACGATGTGGTGAAGCGGACGCTGCCGTTCATGGCGCCGACGATTGCCGACATGGTGAAAATCCAGCGGGGGGTGTGTATGCGGCCGAAAGAGGTCTGCAATCTCCGCGTGGGCGATCTCGACAAAACCGGTCGGCTCTGGGCCACTTCCACGAAAAAGCATAAAACCGCTCGTTTCGGCGTCATTCGCTTCACGGCATTCGGTGCTGCGGAGACGGAGATTCTGCGTCGGCGGTGTGCCGGCAAGGGGGCGGATGAGTATGTGTTCAGCCCGCGAGAGGCGGCTCTGGAACGTTGGGAGGCACAGGCGGCCGCCCGGAAAACGCCCCTGACGCCCTCGCAGCGGAAGCGGGCCGAGCAGCGGAAAGCCACGCGGCTCGACCGGCTGGGCGATCAGTACGACAGCGAATCCTACCGCCACGCCATCATTTACGCGCTGCAGAAAGCGGCCAAGGCCGGCGAGCGTATTCCGCACTGGTTCCCTTACCAGCTCCGTCACGCCGCCGTCACCGCCACCGCCATGACCCACGGGCGGGAAATCGCCTCTCTCCACGCCGGGCACACCTCCATCGCCACTACCGACGTGTACGATCACCGTTTCGAGAAGGTCGAGCGAAATCTTGCCGAGGAGCGTGAAGATGGATGGTGGTTATGCCCCGGAGGTTGAGGGTGAGTGATTGCCTGAATGTTGCTTCGTGCACAAAAAAACGGCTGGCCAGATTGCGCGATTCTGGCCGGCCGGGGATGAAAGCGTTTATGGAGTGCACTTTCAAGGGATATTGTAACAGGTTTGGGTTGGGTGTCAAGTTTCCTCATGGCAAAAATGGACAGCAACTTCCCATTTTGGGAATTTCGAGGTATACCCTACGATTTCGCGAGCCTCTAAATTATTCAAGCTGATTTGGCTGCATACGGAGGAAAGCTCAAGAGTGTCAATTTTTTCATTAAGGCGTAACGCGTATTCGGCAGCATGCTCGAAAGTGTCGAAAACACAATCCTCGAAAGGCGTTTCAAAGCCCAATTCGTTCAATTTGCACAAAACGTCAGAAGCTTTCTGATACTCACCTGTGTCACAATAACTGGTCGAATCAGCTGAAAATGCTAGATAGGGGGCTTTGGCGGCAATACGACCAGGGTGCATTAGGACGTTGGAAAATGTGTCTAAACTATCGCGCGAGTCTTGATTTTCTGGCAAGGCCATATACTCATTAAATTTCGACCGGGGGGAGTAAACGCGACCATAAACCACCAGCATTTCTGGGACATGGTCGGGCAAGGTGTCTGGAACGCCCCGCAGCCCGTAAACAGTGCTGGATACATCACTTCGCCCCCGGGTTAGTGCTCCCGCATATTTTCCATTTTGATAAATGATTGCGACACGAACCCCATAAACCTTTAACGACACTAAAACGCCGTTCAAAACCTCATTAAGGTGATACAAATGCAGGCGAGGCGGACGAAACCGCGGGAGGCGACGATGCTGCGGTCGTAGCGGGTGGTGACGCGACGGTAGTTTTTCAGCCACGAATTCGAGCGTTCGACTTTCCAGCGGCGGCGGTAGCGGCGGAGTTTGCGGCGGTCTTCGTGAGGGCGGTTGACGCGGTTTTCACGGTAGGGCGAAATGAAATCGATGCCGCGTTGGGCGAAGCGAT
>JAVBLI010000014.1:0-41977 GCA_031553595.1 Thermoguttaceae bacterium
CACCCCACACCCCACCCCCCACACCCTACACCCCACACCCTACACCCTACACCCTACACCCTACACCCTCCACCCTACACCCTACCCCCTACACCCTACACCCTACCCCCTACACCCTCCACCCCACACCCTAAACCCCACCCCCTACCCCCTACCCCCCACACCCTACACCCTACACCCCCCATGAAGACTTTAGTCAAAGGTAACGAAGCCGTGGTCATCGGCGCGCTGGTCGCCGGTTGCGACGCATATTTTGGATATCCCATCACGCCGGCAAGCGAGATCGCCCATAAAGCGGCGGAGTATTTCCTGAAGCTGGACAAAATTTTCATCCAGGCCGAGTGCGAAGTCGGGGCCATCAACATGGTCTACGGCGCGGCATCCAGCGGCCTGCGGGTCATGACGGCCTCCAGCGGCCCCGGCATCAGCCTCAAGCAGGAGGGCGTTTCGTACCTGGCAGGCGCCAACCTCCCGGCGGTGATTGTGGACATCATGCGTGTCGGCCCCGGTCTTGGTAACATCGGCCCCGAGCAAGCCGACTACAATCAGGTCGTCAAAGGCGGCGGCCACGGCAGCTACAAATGCCCCGTCCTGGCACCGAACTCCGTCGCCGAGATGTACTCGCTGACCATCCGGGCGTTCGAAATTGCCGACCGGTATCGCACGCCGGTGTATGTGCTTGCCGACGCTACCCTGGGGCAGATGATGGAGCCCATCGATGTCCAGCAGCAGCAGGTGCAATCCGTCGCGAAGCCCTGGCGGGTTGATACCTCGCCCGAGACGAACGAGAATCTCATCACGTCGATCTACCTCGATTTCGACGACATGGAGAAGCACGTCCGTCGGCTTGAGGCGAAGTATCAGCAAATCGCCGAGAACGAAACCGAAGCCGAGACGTACCTGACCGACGACGCCGAAATCGTCCTCACCGGTTACGGCATCATCAGCCGACTGATCCGCACGGTTGTCGACCGCCTTCGCGCCGAGGGCCTGCGTGTCGGCATGATTCGCCCCATCACGCTGTGGCCGTTCCCGACTGCCGTTTACCAAAAATCCGTCCCGGCCTCCGCGCGTGTACTCGCCGTCGAACTCAGCACCGGCCAGTTCGTCGACGATGTCCGCCTCGCGCTGCGCACCCACGACGTGGCCCTTTACAGCCGTGTCGGCGGCAATCTCCCCACGCTGGAGGAAATTGAGAACAAAGTGCGGGATATGCTTACCCAAAACAAGTGAGTTTTAACTCACTTTCCGGATTCATTCCGAACATTAACCGGTGGCTTTAGCCTCTGGTGGAGGAAAATATCGATCACCATGTTTAATCGAAAGGAAATGAATTATGTCGTTGCCAACTATTGACAAACTTCGCAACATTTCTATGGAAGGAAACGTCCTGTATGCTTTACGAGCGGCGGAAAGAGTCTCACCACTGCTGTATTCATGGAGTAATTACGGCAATAATAGTAATATGTTAGACACAGGGATGCAGTTATCGCGACAATATATTAATGTCGAAGGATATGACCCCGGAATAACGCTCCAAAATGCCCAGAATTTATTAAATTTAAGCATCATTATGGGTTTTCAAGGTGAAGAAATTCGTAACTTGCTAGGTTGTGTAAGTGCGGTCGAACGTACTGTATGGGCTACTAGCGCAGCAATTTGCGCAGAATACTTGTGTAGTGCTTTAGAAAGGGATGGGCAACAGGCAGCGAGGCAGGCTGAAGGTCAAGCTTGGTCGGCTTTGATGCAATTTGTAGGCTCACGCACATTGTCTGGGAACGAATCAGAAGCCGAACTGGTTCAGCGAGATGCCTCTCAAAATGTAATGGATAGTTTTGCAGAGCAAAGCAGGCGATTTCAAGATAGAATCAATGGATATCGATTTCGTGTACATGATTTCGCATTTCAAGCAGTCGATGCGGCCAATACCGCATATTTAAATTACCTGGATAGCCTGCATACAACTTATTCACAAGACGAATGCTCCCTGATGTATTTGGAGTGTACCCAAACTTATGAACTCCTAAGTCAGGCTGCACCAGCTGATGAGGACAATGATGTTAACATGGACGACTTTCCGGTCTGGAACAATGAAGCACCTGCGTGGTGGCGGCCTCACCCACCGGAGGCTGAAGCCACCGGTTAACCGCCTGCGGCCCGACAAACTTTGTTCAAAATTTTACTTGTTATAAAATTAGAGTATCATGAGCAATATCCTTCAAAAACCGTCCGCGTATTTCGACAATTTCGACCGCAAGCCGGCGCAGCAGAACACGACGCATTATTGCCCGGGGTGTGGGCACGGGGTGCTGAATAAGTTGATAGCCGAGGCGATCAGCGACCTGGATGTGCAGGACAAAACGATTTTCGTCGGGCCGGTGGGCTGCGGCGTGTTTTACTATTATTATTTCGACGTCGCCAGCGTGTCGTCGCCGCACGGACGGGCGAGTGCCGTGGGGACGGGCGTGAGTCGGTCGAACCCCGACGGTGTAACTATAGTCTATCAGGGCGACGGCGACCTGGCGGCCATCGGCACCAGCAACGCGCTGCATGCCGCCAACCGAGGCGAGAACATGATCGTGTTTTTCGTCAACAACAACATTTACGGCATGACCGGCGGGCAGCTCGCGCCGACGTCGCTGGTGAACCAGAAGACGGAAACGTCGCCGTATGGACGCAGCCTGTTGAACGACGGCCCGCCGCTGCAAATGGCGGAAATCATGGCAACGCTCGAGGCGCCGGTGCTTGTAGCTCGGGTCGCGATGAACAGCCCGAAGAACATTCACGAGGCCCGCCGGGTGATTCGCCGCGGCATGCAGGCCCAGAAAGACCGCAAGGGCTACGTCTTCATCGAGGTGCTCGCCCAGTGCCCGACGAACTGGCGGAAGTCGGCCATCGACGCGTGCAAGTGGATCGACGACACCGTCACGAAGCACTTCCCGCTGGGCGTGCTGAAGGATGAGGTGGACGAGGCCCAGCCGCAGATTCGGAAACTGGAGCACCCGAGTTTCGAGCAGATCGCCGAGGCGGTGAAGCTCAGCCAGGGCGGCTCCGGGCGGGAAGATGGCGTGAAGCTGCCGTTCCCGCAGGTGATGCTCAAGTCGGCGGGCTTCGGCGGTCAGGGCGTGCTTTCGCTGGGCCTGATTTTCTCGTTCGCGGCCATGAAAAAAGGCCTGAACACGACGTGGCTGCCCAGCTACGGCCCCGAGATGCGCGGCGGCGTGGCGAACTGCTCCGTCGTTGTCGGCCAGGGCGACATCGGCACACCGGTCGTCGACCGCCCGAATATCCTCATCGCGATGAACAAGCCGTCGATGTTCCGCTTCGCGCCGCTGGTGCCGGAGGATGGGATCATCATTTACAACAGCACGATGATCGACGAAATCCCGGCGGACATCAAAACGCCGCACGTGTATCCGCTCGACGCCGGCGGCATCGCAGCCGAGCTGGGCAACCGAAAAATCGCCAACTCCGTCGTCCTGGGCTACCTCGCCAAACTCACCGGCATGTTCACCCTCGACGAACTCGAACAGTACGTCCGCGATTACTTCGCCAACGACAAAATCTACGAAGCCAATATCCCGGCCCTGGAGCGAGGGTTTCAAATTGATAATTGACAATTACGCAAGCAAGATTCACGAGCGCCCGATGGGGCGAGATGTTTTTGACAAAAATCTTTACCAAGACCACGCAAGTGGCGACGAATGATGCGAATCATTTTCAAGAAGTTTGGTTTCGGGTGGGTCGAGTTTACAGTACTCGCTCCGCCCATTTCTTACGACATTCTCGGCTCCAACTGCCTGTGCGACTGCCTCAGCGAGCTGCTGCGGGCGGTAATTTGCCTGCACGAGGGCGACGAGGATGTGTTTATCGAGTTTTGGGAAGAGCCGCACAGCAAGTTCTGGCATTTGCGGCGTGACGGGCAGCGGCTCGACATCCGGCGGTATTTCCGGAAAGATTCCGTGCCGTATGATGAGCGAACATGCTTGCCGGATGACGTGAGATTCGTGGATGTTATCGAGACGGACCTGGCGAATTTCACCCGCAGTGTGCACGGCCTGTTCGCCTGCCTGCTGGAGAAATACGGCAGGCAGGGGTATGAAGTGAAATGGAAGCCGTTCCCGGAAATGCGCTGGGCGCAGGTGCAGGAAATCTGCGACGAGATGTAAGTGGCCCGCAAAAAAACATCAGGTCGGGACAGCGGTTGATGCCATGCCCGGCCTGGTGTGTGATTCAACTGCCGCGATCCTCTAAAAACCGACCCCGACTTCAAGCGTCACCGGAATGCGGATCGTGTCGAACTTTTCGTAAGTGTCGGTTTTGATCGTGACGGTCTCGACTTCTTCCGCGAGCGTCATCCAAATGACGTTGGTGTCGCCCATCCATCCGGAACCCGAAGGTCTATACTCGATTTCCTTGCCGCTGGAATTGAGGAAAGTGAAATCTTTGATGGTGTTAAAACTACCTTTCGACTCTAGGGCGATCTTCATTTTGAATTCATCCCCCACTGCATCCTGCTTCTTCACGGTGATCGTGGCATCGCCCACTTTGAATTTCCCTTTGCCGGAAAGAGGGATGTCTTTGTGCTCGGCGACCGTCGAACCCAAACCCGCCTGCAACACGATGTCGGCCTTGATGGTGACGGATTTACACCCGGCAGCGGGGACACTCGGTGCGTGGAAGGCGACCATCGCCCACTGCCCTTCGCCGTCGATGCTCCGACAGGAAACCGGTTCCGTAGGCGCGAACATACCCGTGTGCATCGACTGCAACTTGCCAGTGGATTTCAGGAGATCGTTTTTCTTTTCATCGACAAAGGATGTCACTTTCGAGGCTTCGTTGTCCATGTCGATGATGGACAGATCGCTCGAACGAACCATCAGGGAGATCGTCGTTCCGGTGTTCCACCGAAGTCTCATGTCATAATTTTCTTCCTGGCCGGGCAGCGGCTTGGCGACGGTGATGCCGACCACTTCATACGGCTGTCCGCCGACGGCGCCGTCCGTTTTCGCTTCGAGGGCTGCCGACGACGCCTTCAAAAAATCCTGGTCTTCCTCGGAAAGCTGCGTGACTTTGATGCGGGTGGTTTTCCTTTGGCGATGCGAAGCACGGCGACACCATCTTCAAGTTCGATCAATTCCGCTTCAATCGTCGTCCCTTTCGGACTCGTCCAGGTTCGCACGGCGGATTCCTGGGAGAACCCGTCCGCGGCATGGAGGATGAAAAAACAAAAAGACAGCGACAACAACACGAGAGAATGCTTTTTCATTGGAGTCTCCTGTGAAAAAGGATGTTGGACACATACGCCATGCGGGTGTGTACTCCTACACGTTACGAACCGGTTTGTTTTGCATGAAAACAACAGCCGGGAATGAAGCGGAACGCAGTGGCGCGTAATGACCGGATAGAAATGGAGAAACATGCGCCGGTGCTTATCCGGTCATTCCGCTGCGCTTCATTCCCGGCTGCTGTTTTTGGGAAACGTCAGTTTGTTTCGCAGATGAGTATAAATATCCTGCGGGGGTATGGAGTTCGCTTGCGTAATTATCAATTGTCAATTTAGTGCACGCGGTGTCCGGGCTTCGCGCCTTCGTCGGGCTCGAGGAGGAAAATTTCGGTGCCGCCGGCGCCCGCGGCGCAGACCATGCCTTCGCTCAAGCCGAATTTCATCTGGCGGGGCTTGAGGTTCGCGACGCAGATGACGAGTCGGCCGATTAAATCTTCCGGCTTGTAGGCGGACTTGATGCCGGCGAAAACGTTGCGGGTGTGGCCGCCGCCGAGACTCAGCGTCAGTTGCAGCAGCTTGTTCGCTTCGGGGACATGCCGGGCCTCGACGATCCGCGCGACGCGCAGGTCGACTTTCGTGAAATCGTCGATCGAACATTCCTCCGCCAGCGGCTCGTTCTCCAGCGCTTCCGGCCCGTCGTTCCATTTCGCCAGCAGGCCCTTCTGCTTCTCCTCGGCCTCGTTAATCGCCTGGCTTTCGGCGATCATCGCGTCGATCTTCACCGGGTCCATCCGCTCGAGAATGTGCGAAAACTTATTGACTTTCGTGCCCACCAGCGGTGTCTTGACGCTCTCCAGTCGCCACGAGTCGGCGTTCTCGTCCAGCAGCTCGGCCGTGGCGCGGGCGAGCTCCGGAAGGATGGGCGAAAGATAAATCACCATTTGGCGATAAATGTTCAGCGCGATCGTGCAGACGTCCTGCAACTGCTGCTGTTTTTCAGGGTCTTTCTTAAGGTTCCACGGGGCGGAATCCTCGACGAATTTGTTGGCGGTATCGCCGATCTGCATCACCAGGCGGGTGACGCGGGCGAAATCGTTGGTCTCATAGGCCTCGGCGATTTCGTCGGCCTTCGCCGCCGCGTTGGCAAAGAGGCCGCCGTCTTCGGGGTACGCCGCCGAGAGGCCCGTGGGACCCGCGAACTTCGCCGTCCGGCTGGCAAGATTCACCAGATTCCCCACCAGATCCGCATTCACCCGGCTAACGATGTCCGCGAAACTCAGGTCCAGATCGTCGACGCGCCCGGTCATTTTCGAGGCGTAATAGTACCGCAAAAAAGCCGGGTTGAGGTGCTTCAGGTACGTGGATGCGAGGATGAAGGTGCCGGTGGATTTCGACATTTTCTCGCCGTTGACCGTTAAGAATCCGTGGATGTGCACCTTCTTCGGCAGCGTGAAATTCGCGGTCTTGAGCATTGCGGGCCAAAACAGCGTATGGAAGTAGGTGATATCCTTGCCGATGTAGTGATGAATCTCGGCCGAGTCGTTCCGCCACCAGTCGTCGACGTTTTCGCCATTCGCGTTGCACCACTGGAGCGTCGAGCCGATGTAGCCGATCGGGGCGTCGAACCAGACGTACCAGTAATTCCCCGGCGAATCCGGAATCTCGAACCCGAAGTACGGCGCCGGACGGGAAATGTCCCAGTCGTAGAGGGCATCGTTGAGGAAATGCCCCGCGAGATAATTCGCCATCTCGGGCTGGAGGTGGTTGTTGTTTTGCGTCCAGTCGTCGAGGAAGGCGTGCAGCTTTTCGAGCTCCACGAACAGGTGCACCGCGTCGCGAACTTCGGGCGTGGTGCCGGAAATCGTGCTGACGGGATTCACCAGCTGCGTGGGCGAGTACGTCGCGCCGCACTGGCAACTGTCGCCGTACTGATCCGTCCGCCCGCACTTCGGGCACGTCCCCCGCACGAAACGGTCGGCCAGGAACGTCCCGGCCTTCACATCATAAAGCTGTGACACGTTTTTCTCGCGGATGAGATCCGCCTTCCGCAGCGCCCGCCAGATTTCCTCGCAGTACAGCCGCGTCTCGGCGGAGTTCGTGCTGCCGTAATAATCGAAACGGATGCCCATGCCGGCAAAATCCCGCTGGTGGGCCGCGCTCATGTCGGCGATGAGGGCTTCGGGCGTGCGGTTTTCCTGATTCGCGCGGATCATGATCGCCGTGCCGTGGGTGTCGTCGGCACAAATATAAACGCACCGATTGCCACGCAGCCGCTGCGCCCGCGCCCAGATGTCCGTTTGGAGATATTCCACCAGATGCCCGAGATGAATGTGCCCATTCGCGTACGGCAGGGCGCTGGTAACAAGGATTTTTCGCATTTTTAGCTCTCTGTAAAACTTAAGGTTATAATTCCATCAAAAGTGTTTTTATTTCCTCATGAATCCGCTGAGGCGGCTGTTCGGCGGAGATGACTTTGATGATGTCCGGTGTGCGGCGGGCCTCGGCCAGGAAACCGTCACGAACCCGGAGGTGAAACGCGTCGCCCTGGCTCTCCATCCGATCCGGCGCGGCCAGGCGGCGCTCTTCCGCCACCTCCAGCGAGACATCCAGGATGAAGGTCATGGCCGGCAGCAGACCGCCGGTGGCGTGACGGCCGATTTCCCAGATGGCGTCTGCGCCGAGCTCTCCGCCGTAACCCTGATACACCACGCTGGAGAGCAAAAACCGGTCCGTCAGCACGACTTCTCCGCGTGCCAAGGCCGGGCGAATGACTTCCATCACCAGTTGCGCCCGGGCGGTCATGAACAGAAAAAGCTCGCTCCAGCGGCAGATGTGCAGGTCGTTCTGATGCAAAAGCACCTCACGCACCTGCTCACCCAACGGCGTGCTACCCGGCTCGCGGCAAATCGTCACCGCCCGGCCCTGCCCGCGGAAATACGCCGCCAGAAGCTGAATCTGCGTGCTCTTCCCCGCACCGTCTCCGCCCTCAAACGCGATAAACATGGAAACTCCTTCGTTAATTGATAATTGACAATGGATAATTGATAATTAGCTGCGTAGTGTAAAATTTCCCGCCGGTTGCTCGCTTGCGGTAATTGTCAATTATCAATTTTCAATGATCAATTCGTCAGTCGGGCACCCACAGTTTGGACGCGCCGCCGGCACTGTCACCAGGCTTTCCACCACCGCCACCGGATGTGGAACCGCCGGGCGTCCATAATCCGGAACTTCCCTGACCTCCGCCCGGCACGTCATCCATCCCCGTCGGCATACCGCCCATGCGCTGAGCCGCGGCGCGGGCCGACTGCTGGAGGTAAAGCAGTGTGCGGATCACTTCCGGATCGTCCTGATGTTCGGCCTGGAGGTGATTCAGCATCCGCATGAACTGCGACTGATTCCCTTCCTCCATATACAGCTCCATCTCCATCAGATCAATCATACTGTGTTTAATACCCTGGCGCTCGCAGAAAGCCCGCGCCTCGTCGGCCAGCTTATGCAGATCCGACTCGCGGTCATGGGCCCGCAGGAGGAAGGTGGCCGCCTGAAACCACAGGCTTTCCGGCAGCGTGCCCACGTTTTCGATAATGAACCGCGCCGCGACGATGGCCTTATCCGCGATTCCCAGCATCATGCAACGCTGGAAAAATCGCTGAATTCCATCCGTCGGAATTTTCCGCACATCCACCCGGTCATAAAACATGGGGTGCACGGTCGCCACGTTTTTCGGCGCGATTTCCGGTAGTTCCGGCAGGCCCAGCTTCTCCCGCAGCGCCGCCAGCAACTCGCCCGCCAGCCCGTTTCGCTCCAGCGAAAAACGGATGATCTGCACCACCGCCTCCACCTTCAGTCGGTACGCCGGATCCGCCGCGGCCTTCAGGATGGACATCCGATCCAGCACCCCCAGCGGGAAATTCACCCAGCGATTCACCAGCAGATTTCGGTAATGCGCCTCATAAAGTTCCATCGCCCGCTCCTGGGGCGTGTCGCGAGGAAAGTCGATATCCCGCGAGAAGGAATCGAAGGTTGCGGACGCCTGACGCTCCACCGTCTCCGTCGGCTCGCCCGCCAGCCACGGCCCGAGCGTTTCCGTAACGAGCTCCGTAATCGGGGCCGGGTTCAGCACGTTCACCACTTCCAGCCGCGGCGCTTTATCCGTCTGCCGGGCCCAGAGAATCGCCGTGCCGACAACCATGGGCAGGTCTTCCACCGAAAAATCCTCCGCGGCAAGCTCATCCGCCGAATGCAATTTTTCGCCGTCCAGGATGTCATACGCCGCCAGCGCCACCGAACCGTCTTCGCGCGGCGGAATGTCCTGCGTCACCAGCCGCACGCACGGATCCGTCAGCAGGGCGTCCTTCACCGCGTCCGTCTCCGTCAGCGGATAATTCACCCGGTACACATTCACCGGGTCATCCAGCGGGAACGTGCTGATGCCGTAAATTCGGGTCTGCACTTCCAGTTTTTCATCGAAATCGTCAGCCGTTTCGAGGAATTTTTCCCAGAAATGGATGGCCGCGGGGATGTCGCACTTCCATTCCTGCACCAGCGCGAGATTCGCCCAGTATTCCGGCGTTTTTTCCATTTCCGGAAACTCCGCCGCCAGCGCCCGCAGCGCCGCTTCCCCGGATGACCACTGAAACTTCCGGATTTCCGCCACGCACTCCACAAATTTTTCCGACCACGCCCGGCCTTCCGGCGCCCCTCGCAGCGGCAGCAGCGCCCGCACGAAAAGCGGCAATTCGCGGTCCCCCACGATTTCGTTCAGCAGCCGCTGCCCTTCCGCGCGGAACTGCTCCGACATCAGCAGGAAATGCGTCCATTCCCCCGCGGCTTGAATCAGCCCGCCGGCGATCTGCATCTGAACCAGCAACGGAATCTTCTCCACCGTCTGCACCAGAAGCGGCCCCATGTTCACCGCCTGCTCCATCATCGCGCCCCACTGGATGAGCTGTTTCCGCTGCTGGGCCAGTTGCGCCGTCACGAAAGACGCGTCAAAATCCCCATTTTCCTGGCGCCGCTGCGCTTCCGCACGCACCGCGTCATCCATTTCCATCATCTGCGCACGCACGGCTTCCGCCACCGCCACGGGACTCTCCGGGTGAACCGCATAAAACTGCTTCGCCGCTGCGACCAGTTCCGGCTGACGCTCCGGCATCCGCTCCAGCACCTGGCACTTCAGCGCCATCAGACACGGCCGATCCGACTCCTTTTCCAGCAGCGACTGGATATAATTCAGACACGCGAGGAACTGATCCGCCTCCATGAATTTATAAATTTTCTCCAACTCTTCCAGACATCCCGGGCTGCAAAACTTCAGCTTTTTTCCCGTCCCGCCGGGACACAACGAATATGCGGTCAGTGCCATGATAAAATCTTTCTTCGTGTTAAATTTCTTTGAATGAAAATGTCTTCCTCGCGTCAGGTGAACGAGTGAGCGAGTGAACAAGTGAAAGAGTGCATCTCGCAAAACCGCTCGTTCACTTGCTCACTCGTTCACTTGCTCACTCTCCTCTTCCATCAGTGTTTGAGCCCGTTTCTGCCGGACTTCCAGTTTCGTTCGCTCCACCAGCAGATCGTCCCGCACGTGCAGGTAATAAAAATACGTCGCTCCGGCGTCAATCCCTGCCAGGACAATCATCCACAGCAGCAGGCAAATCACGATTGCCCACAAAAACACGCCGAAACTCGGCCGCCGCTGCAGGACGTACCATGCCAGCGGCAGCAGCACGCCTACGATGCCCATCAGCAGGCTGATTCCCATCCGCCGCCGGAACCGGTGCCAGTGATAATGAAAAATTTCCCGGTGTTTCGGGGCGTAATCGCCGTCCACACGTTCTTTTTCATTCCACGCGTGCACGAATTCCCGCCACGCCTCCCGCTGTGAGCGGTACATGTGAGCCGCCATCCCCACGGCGACCGTCGCGATCAAAAAAAGTGACGGATACATCTTTTCCCCAGTGATTTATCCCAGTTTCACTTCAATCCACAAATCACAAACCCCAATTCACCATTATTATACCACGCCGGCTGCGCCGTTACACCCGAATCCCCAGTTTTTCCCGCAAAAATTCCGCCGTATGGCTTTCGTACACCAGCGCCACATCTTCCGGCATGCCCGCCACGACTACGAATCCGCCGCCCGTCCCGCCTTCCGGGCCCATGTCGATAATCCAGTCCGCCGACACGATCACATCCATGTTATGCTCGATCACGAACACCGAATTCCCCATGTCCACCAGGTCGTGCAGCACTTTCAAAAGCCGCTGGATATCATCAAAATGCAGGCCCGTCGTCGGCTCATCCAAAATATACAGCATGTTCCCCGTATTCGAACGGCACAGCTCCGACGCCAGCTTTACGCGCTGCGCCTCCCCGCCGCTTAACGTGGTCGACGGCTGACCCAGCGGCACATACCCCAGACCCACCGCGATCAAACTCTCCAGCGGACGCACAATCGACGGGAAATTCTCAAAAAACTTGGCCGCTTCCTCGATCTGCATGTCCAGCACGTCCGCGATCGACTTCCCGCGGTAACGCACCTCCAGCGTCTGCCGGTTAAACCGCTTTCCCTCACACTCCGGGCACTCCACGAAAAGATCCGGCAAAAAATTCATCTCGATTTTCTGCACCCCCTGGCCCTGGCAGTGCTCGCACCGGCCGCCCTTCACGTTAAAGCTGAACCGCCCGACTTTATACCCGCGCTGTTTCGCCTCGCGCGTCCCGGCGAACACCTTCCGGATTTCGTCGAACACGCCCATGTACGTGGCCGGGTTACTCCGCGGCGTCCGGCCAATCGGCATCTGATCCACCAGAATCACCTTATCCACCCGGTTCGCGCCCTTCAGCCCCCCGTGCGGCCCGGGTTTCGCCGAGCTGCCGCCCAACTTCCGGATCAGTGCCGGCGCCAGCGTTTCGTTCACCAGCGAGCTTTTCCCGGAACCGCTCACCCCCGTGATGCACACGAACACGCCCAGCGGAAAATCCACCGTCACGTCCTGCAAATTATTTGTCGTGGCATGCTCCAGCGTGATGTACTTCCCCCGGCCCGCCTTCCGCCGCTTATTCTTCATCTTCTTCACGGTGTCTGTGCCGGTAGCGTCCTCATCCTCTTCACCACCTGCGCCGCCCGCCGCCAGTTTCAGGTATTTCCCCGTCAGCGATTCCGGATGCTCCTGAATCTCTTCCGGCGTGCCCTCCGCGACGATCGTCCCGCCGTGAGACCCAGCGCCGGGCCCCACATCAATAATCCAGTCCGCCTGCCGCATGATCGCCTCATCATGCTCCACCACCAGCACCGTGTTATCCATCTGCTGCAAATTCCGCAGCGTATCAATCAGCTTCTGATTATCCCGCGGATGCAGCCCGATCGACGGCTCATCCAGAATATAACACACGCCCACCAACCCGGAACCCAGCCCGCCGGCCAGCTGCACCCGCTGCAATTCGCCGCCCGAAAGCGTGTCCGCCGCGCGATCCAGCGTCAAATATCCCAGCCCCACCTGCACCAGAAACTCCATCCGCGGCACGATCTGCGAAATGATCGGCTCCGAAATCGGCAACTCCTCATGCTCGTCAAATTCCAGCCCCTCAAAAAACGAAAGCGCCGACGAAATGCTCATGGCCGTCACCTCATGAATCGCCCGCGGCCGCATGAAATTCGGCTGTTTCGGCTCATTTTGCGAGGTTTCCTCATCCACGTTCCCGATTTTCACGCACCGCGCCTCCTCGCGCAGCCGCGCCCCGTGGCATTCCGGACACACGATCCGCCCCCGGCACGCGTCCAGCGACGCGCGAAACGCCCCCGTGGCGCCTTTTTGATAATCGTCATTCAGGATGTCAAAAATCCCCTCCACGCGCTCTCCCGGCTGAGGCATCCGCCTGCTGACCGCGCTGCGCGAAAGCGTTTCCGCGCCTAGCGAAGACAGGCCGAACGAAAGCTGCGAACCTTCCATCACATCCGAAAGCCCTTCCACCGTGGACGTCTCGCCCAGCACGGAATCCTCTCCCGAAAGATCCACGGAAACATCTTCCGCATCCGCACCGTCCTCTTCCGCATCCGGCGCGTCCTTCTCCGCTTTTTTCGCAGCCGCTTTCTTTACGGGCTTCTTTTTCGCCGAGCCCACGCGAGACGCCGACATTTCCTCCTCATCATCCGAAAGCAGCGTTCCCTCCGGCGCCTCATACGCTTTCACGGAATCCTCCTCGTCCACGAGCTGCGCGGTCAGCGGTTTAAACGCCCCTTTAATCACCGTGCTGCCCGCCTCACGCAGCGGCGACGTCTTCAAAAACCCGCTCACCGCCGCGTCTTCCATGCTGAAAAGATCGCTCTGCGAGCCGTAAAGCAGAAAATCGAATTCCTCGTCCGAAAGTTTATTCAGCGGCGTGTTCCATCGAATCCCCAGCACCGCCAGGCACAACGCCATCCGCGCCCGCACCTTTTTCAGCTGCGGCTCCGACAATTTCTGCCACGCCTCCACAGCGGCGCTGGCCAGCGACAACGCGCGATTCGGAATCACCAGTTCCGGGTCAAATTTCTCCAGATACCCGAAACCCTCGCACGTTTTACACACGCCGTACGGACTGTTAAAGCTGAAAGTCCGTGGCTCCAGCGCCTCGAATCCGATATTACACACCGGGCACCCGTTTTTCGTGCTGAACAGCCGGTCCCGCCACACGCTGCCCGCGTCCTGCACATACTCGATCGTCGCCACCGCCATCCCGCTGCCGTGCTTCAGCGCCAGGTGCACCGACTCCGTAATCCGATCCCGGATGGCCTCACGAATAATAATCCGATCCACCACGGCCTCAATCGTGTGAAACTGCCGGCGGTCCAGCTCCGGCACATTATCCATGTCCACGATTTTTCCGTCCACACGCGCCCGCACATACCCGGCTTTCCGGATCAGCTCAAAAACCTCCTGATGCCCGCCTTTTCGCCCACGGACAATCGGCGCCAGGAGCATCAGGCGTGTGCCTTCTCCCAGCGCCATCAGCGCGTCCACCACCTGATCCGGGAGCATGGGGCGAATCGTCCGCCCGCATTTCGGGCAGCTCGCCGTGCCCAGCCGCGCGTACAGAAGCCGTAGATAATCGTAAATTTCCGTCACCGTCCCGACCGTGCTCCGGGGATTATGAATGCCGGAATGCTGCGTGATGGAGATCGTCGGCTGCAGGCCCTCAATCATATCCACGTCCGGACGCTCGAGCTGGTGGAAGAATTGCCGCGAGTAAACCGAGAGACTTTCGATATACTGCCGCTGCCCTTCCGCGTAAAGGGTGTCGAAAGCCAGCGAGCTTTTTCCGCTTCCGCTGGGCCCCGTAATAACCACCAGACGGTTACGCGGTATGTTTACGTCAACGCTTTTCAGATTGTGCACACGCGCGCCGCGGATGGAGATGCGTTTTTTTTGTGTCGCGACACTTGCTCGGCCTGGGTGTGGATGCTCCATTTTTCGCTCTCAAGAAAAGGTGATTTTCACTATTAAATATTATGTGTCGACCATAACCATTTAAAATAGCAAAAATCCACCGTCCTGACAAGCAGTACCGGGGCCTTTTTCACCGGAAAACACCACGTGCGAATTTCATCATCACTTTCGTGTCGCGCCGTTCAGGCACATCATCCCGCCGCTGCCCATGATAATGAACCCCAGCCACTCCGGCACGATGATTTCCTTCTCGGGAATCTTTACCGGCTCTCCATAAATCGCCTCATACCACCACGTTTTCCGCGTGATCGAAGGATCTTGCCGCTCCGCCAGCGCCCTCGTAAACTGGGACGTCAGGAAAACCCGCTCCGTGAGAAAGAACTGAATTCCCAAGAGAATGATTAACATTCCTAAAAAACAAAAAATTCCTTTTAGCATTTTCACACCTTTCCTTGATTCCCTACCCGTTCTCCGTGGACTCTGTGCTCTCTGTGGTGAATAGCGCACACCACGTTCATTATTTTCTCCTAATGGAATATACCTTTTAAAACGCAATTTGCCAAAATTTCTCACCTCATTTTTTCAAAGAATTCCGCTGGAAATCCTCGCCGCCGCCCACAAATGTGGTATAATGGGTGTTTTCAGACGCAGAATTCGGCGATTTCGGCGTCTTTTTTGCACGAACACAGCCCGGCGGCCCCGGTTTCCAGGAGATTTTTCATGAATGCGCGTTCCAAAAATCACGACTTTTCCGCCCCCGAAAACATGACCCCGCCGTTCGAAGCCGACCATTACGACAGTGCGGACATGGAGGAGATGGATGCCGAGAACCCGACGGACGAGGACGCCATGGAGAGCGACGCGCTGGTGCACGACGAGGCTGCCGATTACGACGTTTACGTGGTCGAGGAGGCCGCCCGAGAGTATGTCGGCCGCTGGAACCGCCTCATCAGCAAGACGAACTGGGAAAAGGGCCTGCTGATTTCCGAGTGGCGCGCGGGCATGATTCTCTCCAGTGCCCCAGCCCAGCTTTATTCCGATGATGCGTGGAGCCGCCGCGTGGGGAATGTTAGCCCCCAGCATGTCGGCCGACTCCGCCGGGTGTATGAGCGGTTTTCCGAGGCTTACGAAAATTACCCGGGGCTGTACTGGAGCCATTTTCAGGCGGCACTGGACTGGAACGACGCCGAAGTCTGGCTCGAGGGGGCCGTCCATCAGCGGTGGAGTGTCACGCAGATGCGGAAGCAGCGGTGGGTGGCGATCGGCGCTCCGCCGGAGTGTAAGCCGCGGGACGAGGACGTGATTCTGGCCGAGCTGGACGAAGACGTCACCGGGGCGCTGGATTCCCCCAACCTTTCCGGCCTGGACGGCACCGCCGACTTAAGCGCCGTCATGCCGAAATACGGCGAGGACGGGAAAATCGTCGCCGACGGCGTCATCACCGGCGCCGCCCGGGGGGAATCCCCCAGAGACGGCAAAGAATCCGGCGCTTCCGCGGACGGCCTTTCCGAATTTTCCGACCCCGGCAAGCACGGTGACTCCGGCACGGTGGTCACCCCCAAAGACGCCCCCATTCACCCCGCCGACATGGAAGCCCAGATGCAGGACGCCATCTCCCGGCCGTTCGAAGACCTCCCGCCCCTGCCCGAGGATGTGGAGGAAGCGTTCGAGGCGATGAAAATCGCGATCCTCAACCACAAGCTGGCCAAGTGGACACGCGTCAGCCGCACGGAGATGCTCAAGGTGCTCGACTCGCTGAAAGCGCTGTGCGAGTGATGGAGAGCCGATTATTTTTTTAATAAAACGCGGAATACGCGGAAGGAGAATAGAAAACGCGGAAGTAATTTTATAAAAAAAGTAAGTTCATCCTCTTCAAATGTTCTTATCTTTAAAAATTCCGCGTATTCCAAAATTTTTCCGCGTTTTCGCGTTCTCTCTTTAAAACGTTTGATAGGGATATTCAAATGCCGAAGAAGAAAGTTTCCGATCAGGAAAAACCGGTCGACACCGCGCGAATCGAGCGGGCGTTTCGTGAGATTCTGCTGGCCGTGGGCGAAGACCCCGACCGCGAGGGTCTCCAGGAAACGCCCGGCCGGGTGGCCCGCATGTACGCCGAGCTGTTTAAGGGGCTGCGGCGCGACCCGCGCGAGCATCTGCACAAGTATTTCACCGAAAAGTATGACGAAATCGTGATTGTCCGCGACATTTCGTTCAACAGCATGTGCGAGCATCATTTCCTGCCGTTCATCGGGAAGGCGCACATCGGCTACCTGCCCAACGGCAAGATCATCGGCCTGAGCAAACTCGCCCGCGTCGTCGAAGATGTCGCCAGCCGGCCGCAGGTACAGGAACGGATGACCGAAACGATCGCGAATCTGCTGAAAGAAGAGCTCGAAGTCCGCGGCGTGGGTGTCATCGTCGAAGCCATGCACACCTGTATGGCCATCCGCGGCATCCGCAAGCCCGGCGCCGTCTGCGTCACCTCCGCCATGCGCGGCGCGTTCATGAAAGACGCCAAGACCCGCGCCGAATTCATGACCCTCATTTACGGCCAGAAAGCCTCCTCGACGCTGAGTTTTATGGAGTGACGCCTTTCGTCGCTTCCTTGCGTACGTCGAGTTCCTTCAGAAGCATCACTCGCTGAAACGGAGTTAATGGGTGCGGCCCAAAGCCCGGCTCTGGCTGCACCTTCGTGTCGAACACCAGCCGGTCGTTGAGCATCAGCATATAATTCGTCACGTCCGAGATGCCTCCCGTAATCGCTTTCCAGTCCACGGGGATTTTCTGTTCCGGGATGTTGTCGGAAGAATTCCCGGGGCGTGCGATATAAACCTGCCCTGTCCCTTCCGGCAAGCCGCCGACGGCCGCGATCGCGTCTTTCACGGTGGCGCTATCCGTTAATTTCATCTTGCGGATTGCGTCGCCGTTGGGAAAATTCTGCGTCACGATATAATAATGCGGCGTCGCCGGATTCGTAAACTGGCAGATCGCCACGGCCGGGTCTTTGAGGTAAGCAGACAGATGCTTCTCAAGGGCGTCTTTCGCCTCCATGTTCGTCAAATCCGCAAGTTTGACGTGGCCGTACACGCGTAAATTCACGCATCCGTCCGCATTGAGCGTGTATTGCCCGGAGATCGGCTGAAGCCCACTGATTTGTGCCAGCCGGACTTTTGCCCTCGGATTTTTCAGGCTGGTGGCAAGGTGCGACTCAATCGCGGCGGTGGCGTCCTTCAGCGTTTTCATCTCCACATTCACTTGGCCGTAAAATTCGCCAAGGTCGATCATTCCCTCCATGGAGATGATAAAGAAATCTTTGATTGGCCGCTCTTCCGGCGTCGCGTCCACGTCCACATGCAAAACATCCAGCGGTTCCAGAAAATACGGCTGCTTCGGTACCATTTTCATCACCTCAATCGCCACCATATCTCCCGACGCAAACCGCAGCGGAGGCAACACGCTTTTTTTCGCATTTTCCTCCGCGGCGAAGCTCCACGTCGCGATACACATTGCCATCAGCGTAAGTGTGCCCATGTAAATTCCGTTCTTCATTGCCGAATCCTTTCGTCGGGCATGGTAGACGTTGTGTGGCCACACGCGTCGACGGATAATTTCGAAAAACGCTCCATCCACGCCTCAATCTTCTCGCGTAATTCATCCGAATCCGGCGCCGGAGTGGCGTTATCGATCAACTCGATGTTTTCTTCCGGCGTCGAATTATACCGAATCATCGGTACGTCCGGCGCATTGGAAAGGACGTTATTTTTCACCACGTTTTTGTCCGCGCGGTGAAAACGCAGCGACGATTGGCCGGTGTCGTAGACGATGTTCCTTTGGATGGTAAAACCCTTCGTACCTTCGTCGAGGAACATGCCGTTGCTCTCAGCCCGGCCTGCCGCGGTGGCGACACCGTGCAGCAGGTTGTCGGAAATGGCGCTCTCCGGCTGCCAGCCCAGCGTATAAATGCAGCCGGCGTCGGAAAGCTGCGTCATGCAGTCGTGGATGTGATTGCCCGCAATGCGGTTGTTCCGCGACGGACTCGGCTGCGGGTTCCACTGCCAGCCCAGCGAGATGCCGGAATACGCGGTGTCGTGGATGTGATTGCGACAAATGTTCACCCTGGCCGCGAAGCCGATCCAGATGGAGCTGCCGCCATAAAGGGTGACGCAGGTGTTGCTTAACTCGCACAGCACGACGCGGCAGTCGGTGGCGAAACCGTCGGGGCCGTGCGTGCCGATCATGATGCCGTTGGCGCCGATGTCGTGAAATTTACATTCGCGGACAAGGCAATCAGAAGTGTTTTTCCCCAGCCACAGGCCGTTTTCACCGAGATGGGAAAAATCGCAGTTCCAGAATGCAAGTCCGGAAATATTTTCGCATTGGATGGCGGCGGGGTCGGCGTGATAATGTTCGTTCGCGTCGGGATGCGGAAAATACACCGCGGCCTGCATCCCCCAGTACGTGTTTTTCGGTTTCGGGAAAAACCCGGCCGCGTGCTTGAAATGGATGTCCTGAAAATGAACGGCGTTCGATTTTTCCTCTTCGCCGGCATTGTCGGAACCGGTGACGAGCATGATCTGCTTCGCGACCGGAGCGACGGCCGAGAGCGATTCCGCCGTCTCGCCTTCGCACAGCATGTAATACAGCTTCCCCTCTTTCTTATCTAGGAACCACTCGCCCGGGGCGTCGAGAAACGCTCGCGAATTTTCAACGAAATATCGCGGGTGCGGCTCCCAGTTGTCGATCATGAAAAACTCGATGTCGCAGCCGATTTTGTCCGGCACGGTCAGCCGCCGCTCGCTTTCGTTAATCTCCTTGATCGGGCACCGCGTGATCGACCAGTCGTGCATGAAAATCAGCTCGACGCCGTCGAGATCGTCCCAATTTTTCAGGTCGCCCTCGTTATACGTGAAGTTCGTGCGGCGGTCTTCCCCGGCCTGAGCGACGCGGAAAAAGCCGGTGTTCGGATGCCGGGCACGCACAGCACGGCGGTGGTTGACATACAGGTCGCGGAAGTTCCACGCACCTGTTTTCGCCTCAGGAACGTCGGCGACGACCACGCCCGACGCGATTTCCTGCCACCCCGTAATCGCACGCCCGGCAGAGATGACCGTATTTCCAGATTCATCGTCGCTGAAACCCGGCGCCCAGGCCATCACCCGCAGCCGTTGATTTTTATTCTTCATCTCGACGCGAATCGGCTCCGTGATTTCATAAAGGCCGGAATAAAGCAGCAGCAACCGCTCATCCTGCGTGAAGGAATCCAGTGCGTGCTGAATCGTCCGCATGGGCTGCTCCTGCGTGCCGGGATTCGCGTCATCCCCGGTCGGGGAAACATGAAGAATTTGTTCACCGTGGCTCGCGGCGGTGAGGAAAATGGTAAAGAGAATGCTGAGGAAGGCGTTTTTCATCGTTCGCTCCTGAGGGATGGGGAAAGAGGGAGGCGGGACAGGGGGATGGGCGTAAATTCAATCACGCGGCGCGTACTGGTTGATCGACGCGTAATTCGTGTAAAACATATACCCGATGAGGGTGAGAGCCGCGAGGATAATCCCCACGGGGTTCATGGCCGAAAGTAAAATAAACATGGCGATCAACCCGGAGGCGATGGCGGAAGACCACATCTCGTTGGGATTGTCGGCATTCAACCCGCGGGTCACCGGTAGCACCAGCAGCAGGCACCCGAAGCCCAGCGGAAACAGAAAAACTTCCGTCGTGGTCATCACGGCAAAACAAATGACGGCCAGCGAAACCAGCGCCACGGTCGCCACGCCGACCATCTTTTCCCGCGACGTCATCGCCAGCCGCCCCCATCGGCTGAACCACAGCAGGGTATAGATGATCGGGTCGGCAAACCACGTGGCGAAACAGAAAATCACATACAACACGACGAAGGGCAGAATCACCGGCGTCAGCTCCGGCCGCTGTTTCATCAGCGTCCGCAAAACCCGGAAGCCAATATACAGGCCGATGATAAACCCCCACTGGTATTTCGCCGACAGGCGACTCATGACGGCGAAGAATTGAAACAGCAGGCGATAAAAAATGTTGTGGTTTTTAATCGCCTCCAGCAGCCCGGCCCGCGCCGCCTCGCTGTTCGGATTAAGACGCAGCGCTTCGCGGAAAGCGTCGAACGATTCTTTCGCATTACCGGCATATAGCAGCGTATAACCCCGTGAAACGTGGGCGTCCGCGCTTTGCGGACGATTCCGCACCGCCGCATTGGCGAGATGCTCCGCGTCCTGCGTTTCACCCAGGATGGCTTGCAGGCGTGCCAAAAGCGCGAGGCTGTCTGCATGCTCCGGGTCGACATTCAGCGCCCGCATCAGCGATGCGCGCGCCGCCTTTCGCTCGTTCTTTTCCAGTTGAATCGCCGCCAACTGATAATAGTAGTCCGCATCGTCGGGGTCGATCGAAATAGCGCGGCCGATACTCGCCGTCGCCTCGTCCAGACGCTTGGCCCGAAGCAGACAGTCGGCACAAAAATAATGATAAAGCGACTCGTCCGGTTCAAGCGAAATCGCCGTTCTTGCCTCCCGCAGCGCCGCCTCGTGCTGAAGGCGGTGACTCAGACACAGCGACAGCAGCGCGTGCGCATGCGCGTGCTCAGGCATATCGTGAAGCACCTTCCGCAGTTCCTTTTCCGCGTCGACATAACGCCCGGTCTGGATTAATACCTGGGCACGTTGCAGATGCATCCCTCCTTGCTCAGTCATTTTTTCGGCTCCTCATATATTCACTCACTTCGTCGTAAACGCCCGATTCGTTGGCATAGGTCGCATAATTTTTCGCCGTCGCGAACCACTCGGCGCAGCTCGATTTGACTTTCGCCGCGGCGCGGGTCAGTGTTTTCTGCGTTAGGGGAATTTGCTTCCCCAGCCGCATCGCTTCGGTGATTGTTTCCTCGACGCACAACTCGACCGCGGCGCCGATGTCCGCTCCCGAAAAGCCTTTGCTGGCAACGACCAGTTTCCCTAAGTCCAGTCTGTCACATGGTTTATCGGAAAGATGGATCCGCCAAATCGCCTCGCGTGCCTTGGCGTCGGGCGGGGGCACGAAGAGGATGCGGTCGAATCGCCCGGGTCTACGGAAGGCGCTGTCGACGTGCCACGGGGCGTTTGTCGCGGCCAGGATCAGCACGCCGTCGTTGTCGGAATGTACGCCGTCCAACTCCGAAAGAAACTGGTTGATGATGTGGCGCGAGGCCGACTGCCGCATGTCGACACGCTTGGCCGCCAGGGCGTCGACTTCGTCGAAAAAGAGTACGCACGGCGCATTTTGCCTCGCGGTTTCGAAAATTTCATGCAACTGCTTTTCGCTTTGGCCGATGTACATGTCGAGGACATCGTGCAGGCCGACGGAGATGAACTTCGAGCGAATTTCGCCGGCGGTGGCACGGGCCAAGAGCGTTTTTCCGCAGCCGGGCGGGCCGTACATCAGCACGCCGCCGCCGGTTTTTTTGCCGTACGCCGCGAACATTTCCTTGTTTTTCAGCGGGTAAATGATCTTCATGCGGATCGCTTCTTTGACCGTTTCCATCCCGCCGACACGCGAGAAATCCGTTTTCGGCTCTTCCGCGAACACCTCGGGGGGAATGTCGCCAAAGCCGCCGATCGGCTCTCTCAAAAAATGGTCAGCGTTCGGTTCGTCGTCGTAAACCGGCTCCTGAGCAGAACTTATAGCGTCGGCGTGTCGCGATTGCATCTCGTTTTGCGGGCCGCTTTTCCGCAGAATTTTGGATAGCAGGAGTTGATAGTCCGGTGACTGTGCCTCGGCCGCCAGCTTTTCCGCGATCACCAGCGCCTGCGTGAATTTCCCCTGTTCGCAAAACGCCTCGGCCAGCCCCGCCAGGATGGCATGATCCTGCGGCGCAAGCTTCAGCGCCGCCCGATACTCCTCCTCCGCCTCCTCGTAAAACTCTGCCGCCATGAGCTTCGCGGCGATCAACGCACGCAATTTGATGTTTTCAGGAGAGAAGCGGAGCGCTTCACGGAGGGAGGAAATTTCGTCCATTTGCATCACTTTCCTTTCTGGTCGCAGTGTGTTATTTTATGTGGCTCGATCGTCGCATCTTCCTTCGCCGCCGTCGTGCACTCGTGCCTCAGATCGGGCCGCCGTGCCTTCTCCACACCGGCCGGCTTGTCTCTTTTTCTTCGCCCCGCTTTTCCCGCTCCGTTTCAGGTGGATGTCGAACCGGATATCCTTCTCATCGCCTTTCACTTTAAGCGTCTCGGTGAATTCCTCGTCGTCGGGCGTCCAGACGGAATCCGTATCCAGAGAAATTTCGTAGTTCGCTACCTTGCGGGGAATGACGTAGCGGTATTCGCCCTTTTCGCTATAAAATGTTCGGGTGCCGCAACGGAATGATTGCATCGTCGACCCGCGGGCAGCGGCCCCCTCCGGCGGATAAACGTTCCCGTGCAGGAGAATGCCGTCGTAAACGTAATCGACTTCCTTCACCCGCTTTCCGTCGCCGAAGTCCAGATCCTTCAGCACCGGGCGCTCGAATTTAGGGTCGCCTTGGCCATACATATTCACGCGGCAGGGCAGCTTCTCGATCATCCATATCTTCCCGTCATCGCCGGTGCCGCAGAGGGGAAAAGTGCTCTCCACGTGCTCGAGAAAAAATTCCACGCCGGGCGCGGGCGTGCCGTCGGGCAGCTTCACATTCACGGCCAGGCATCCCGCGCGGGGAATCGTGTAAATCCGCGCATCGCCCGATTCGTTCATCTCGTGCCACAGCCGTGAGGAACAGGGAATGAAATACCGCGTGCCGTCGTGCATCGGAAAACCTTGTCGCCGGACAGTTTCACTGGCACCGGCGGAAAACTCCGCGTTTTCGAGTATCGATTCGGGGATTTGATCGAACACGACCGTTCCGTCCTCACCGGTCACACCATACCATGACGGGGGGAAAAAAACAAGTTCATCGGGCTTCTGAAAAGAAAACGCGACTTTGATTTTGCCATCGGCGTCGGCTTCGCCGTCCTGTTCGGTTGAGAAGAATTGTTTCGTCAGCGGGTCGGTTAACGACGTATCGATTCCGTGACGTTTCGCGACCTCCGCCGACAACTTTATCCGGAGGGGGCAAACCCCCACTCCCGGCAGCGGAACGCCCGTCTCCGTTTCCACGCGGATCGTGATCGGCTTCGCCGGACGAAGCGTCAGCCGCACCGGTGTGCGCTGGTTGACCAACTCGCCGACACGATACATTCGGTCGTAGATAGGGGTTTCACTCGTCGCCTGCTGCGTTATTCCGACGAAATCGACGCCGAAATCCTCATGGGATGCAAACAGAATCCCACCCCGGTCGGGGAGCAGCATTTCGAACGCGCCCTTCGCGTCGGTCGTGGTGGAGTAGTATTCAAAACCGCAGCTCTCAACCAGCGCGCCCGGCACCGGGTTTCCGTCGGCGCCGACCACCGTCCCCGTCACGCGGGTGGCGGGCATGGGCATGATAATCACGAAATTTTCATCGTGATCCGTCGGAGTGCTGTAATTGATCGCGCCGATCTGCTTCCCATCCGCGGACCGTGCGTAAAGCACTTCTTGCGTCGGCGACCACTGATCGTCGCGGTCCACATAAAGCGTGAACTCCCCGTTTTCATCCGCCGTTATCCATTTTTCCGGCGTCTGCGCGAATTCAGCAGAATAAACCTTCGCGCCGGCATACGGTTTGCCCCATGCACCATCCGTCACCACGCCGGTAAGCCGCAATTGATTTTTCTCCGCGGGAGCATCTTCCGATCTCACGACGGTTGCGGCCAGGAGTGTAAAAAGAAGAAACAGCATCGTGCGCATGATAAAACTCCTTTGCCGCGAATTTGAATGTAGAATGTAGAGTGTAGAGTTCATCCAGCGACGGGCATACTGTATTCTCCATAGAAAACCAGGGGTGTCTGCCGCAAGACGAACTCTACACTCTACACTTTTCACTCTACACTTATTTTCCGGCCTTCAGATCGCAGTACATCTGGTACGCGTTGTCGACGGTTTCATCATCGTGCACCACGGCGCGGACGGCCTTGAGCATGGAAATCGGGCACTCGGCCTGGAAAATATTCCGGCCCATGTCGACGCCCGCGGCGCCTTCGTTGACGGAGTTGTAGCACAGCTCCAGCGCGTCCTTTTCCGGGATTTTTTTTCCGCCGGCCACGACGATCGGCACCGGGCAGCCCGCGGTCACATCTTCGAAACCCTCGCAGTAATACGTCTTGACGAACTGGCAGCCGATCTCGGCACAGACGCGCGTCGCCATGCCCAGATAGCGCGCGTCACGCACCATGTCTTTGCCCACGGCCGTCACGCCCAGGGTGGGAATGCCGTGCCGCAAGCCGGCGTCGATGGACTGGGCCAAGTTGTCCAGCGAGTTGTGCTCGTACTCCGCGCCGATGAAGACCTGCACCGCCATCGCGCTGGCATTAAGGCGAATCGCGTCGTCGATCGCCACGCCCAGGCACTCGTAACTCATCTCGCGGCCGAGAATCGTCGCCCCCGTGCTGCACCGCAGCGCCACCGGCTTGTTGCTGGTCGGTGGCACGCACGAACGCAGCGCCCCGCGCGTGCACATCAGCACGTCGGCATACTCGACGAGCGGCGTCACCGTCAGGTCCATCCGCTCCAGGCCGGAGGTCGGGCCCATGATGTAGCCGTGGTCGAAGGCGAGCATGACCGTGCGGCCGCTCTTCTGCGAGAACATCCGCGTCATGCGGTCTTTCACGCCCCAGTCGTAGCCGTTAAGGCCCTTCAAATAAAATCCGCCGCTCTCGACGGCCACGTCCGATTGAAAATTTTTCGCGTTTTTGTTGCCAGTTGCGTCTGCCATGATTAAGGTCTTTCTTGGGTTAAGGTTACAGAGCCGCAATCGCGAGATTGCGGAAGTATTAGTCATTTTTCATTTTGGGGCACAAGAACAACAGCCGGGAGCGTAAGCGGCCGGATAGAACCGTGGAATCACCCGATGGTGTTTATCCCATCGCTCACGCTCAGGGCTGTTGTTTCTTGCGTTGTTGTTTTCACCATTTCACGATTGCGGTGTCGTTTGTGCCGATGTTTCATCTTCGACGTTTTCGACGATCACGGCAGTACCATATGCGGTCACGCCGATTTTCCAGAAAACATCAAATTGATAACTCACGGAAATGACAGCGTTGGCACCCAGCTCGCCTGCCCGGTGCATCAGCAGGTCGTTGGCCTTGCCGATAAGATATCCAGCAGTGGCATCATCGCTGATGAACTTGACCCACGGTAGGAGAGAAAACTTTTTTTCCGCAAGCTGTACAAACTCCGGGTCACGCGAGAATGCTTTTTGCACTACCGCATGGATGATCCCCTTCATTTCTACAATTCTGTGGCCGGGAATGCTATCGGCTGTTGAAATAAGCATGGGCATATACTTTAGGATGAAAATTATTTGTTTGTTCGAGTGAACCCCACCATCTCACGATTGCGGCTCTGCCAGGCCCTTAAAAATAATGCTCCAGCTCATTGCGCCGGGGTCGGGATGGCCGAGGACGCGGTCGCCGAGGTTGCGGGCGCGGCCGAATTTGGCGAGCATTTGCTCGGTGGCTTTCGCGCCGGCGGTGGCGGCTTCGGACGCTGCGGCGAGTTGGGCGGTGATGTCGCCGGATGTGTTTGCGTTCAGGGCGTCCACGGCCGGCTTCAGGGCGTCCATCATCGTGCGGTCGCCGACGTTGGCTTTCGAAAACTTAAACATGCCTTCGTAGCCGGCGGTGATGAGTTTCGCGACGTCCGCCGACGTCATCGCGTCGGGGTTTGCCGGGGCACCGTTGGCCATGCCCATGAAGAACTGCCCCATCAGCGGCCCTGCCGACCCGCCGCCGGCCATCATCGCCCCCATGCCCATCGCCTTGAACAGAGCCGCCGCGTCCGCCGTGCCCTTCGCCGCGATCGCCTCGTCGGCCTTGTCCACGATCCGCACCATGGTCACGCCATGATCGCCGTCGCCCGTTGCCGAGTCGAGTTGCGAAAGCAGGTCCACATTGTCCCGAATCCCCTGAAACGCCTTGCGAAAACGAGCCGTTAGGTCTGTAAGCGAAATGGTTTGCATGATTGAGCGATGTCCTTGAAAAATGGAGAGATTGTCAGTAAAAAAGTGAACGAGTAAGCGCGTGAACAAGCGAGCAAGTGATTTCGGCGAATCGTGATCCGTCTACAATAAAATCACTTGTTCACGCATTCACTTGCTCACTCGTTCATTTCGCGAAGCGGGTTACCACGCCCAGGCGGGGGTTTTGCACGAGTCGTTCCAGAGGTCGATGATTTCGTCGTCGACTTTGGCGACCACGAGTTGGAAGCCGGCGGTTTCCTGGACGGTGAGCATCTCGCCGGTCTTGCAGATGGAAAGCGTGATGCCTTTGGCGTCGAGGAATTTCTTCACGGCACGGGCGACGATGAACATTTCCATCGGGGTGGTGGCGCCGGAACCGTTCACCAGCACCATCATTTTGTCGCCAGCCTTCGCCTTGACGGCATCCACCAGCGGGCCCATCATCCGGGCCACGGTCTCGTCGGCGGAGAGCATCGTGCAGCGCCCGGTGCCGGCTTCGCCGTGCTGGCCCATGCCGATCTCCATTTCGTTGTCGCCCAGCTCGGCAATGACGCCGCCGGTCTGCGGGTGGGTGGCACCCTTGGCGGCCACGGCCAGCGTCGCCATGTTGTCGTTAAACTTGTTCGCCACGCGGCACACTTCGTCCAGGCTCCAGCCGCGCTCGGCGGCGGCACCGGCGATTTTGTAAAGCGGAATGCACCCGCCCAGCCCACGGCGGTCGGCGATCGGGGCGTCGGCGCCCGGTGCGATGTCTTCGTGCGTGTTAATGCTCTGGATGTTTTTCAGGCCGTCATTTTGAGCCATGTCCAGGGCCATCTCGCCGCTGAGGACGTCGCCGGCGTGATTGAGAATGACCAGCAGCGTGCCGGCCGGGCGATCCATCATTTTCAGGGCCTCGAAGACGTGCACCGGACCGGGCGCGGCAAAAACGTCGCCCACGACACTCACATCCAGCATGCCTTCGCCCACGAAACCGCTCAGGGCAGGCTCATGGCCCGCGCCGCCGAGGGTGACGATCGCGACTTTGTCCTTCGCCTTGTCCTTCGTCCGACAAACCAGCTTCTCTTGCTCCAGGCGTACGAGTTTTCCCTCCGAAATAACCAGCCCCTCCAGCAACTCGGCGGTGATGTCGTGCGGATTATTGATGAATTTTTTCATGGTCATGGTTTTTTCTCCATAATATTAAAGGTGCAAGGTGAAGGGTGTAAGGTTTACTCGTTTTTTATAGAAAAAGGGGTAGCCTCACCGGGAGGTGAACTCTACACCCTGCACCTTACACGTTACACCTTTTAATTTACCACACGCGCTACGTATTTTCAAGGGGTGAACGAAATCGGCGTGGGAATTTTCAGTTTTCCGGACACAATCGTTGTGTTTCTTTTCGTGGAGGCCGGCCGTCGTTGCGCGGTTTCATTGCAGGTGTGGAGTGGAAAAACATCCACCCCGCTCACTTTTACGCTTGCGTTAAATAGAAAATAATGTTAAAATACGCGAGATATTTTAGTCGAATCGCCAGAAAATTTCATTAAAAATCAAAGTACGGAAAGCCGATGTTTACGTATCTGTGTCGCCGCCTGATTCTCGCACTGATTACCTTGTTTTTAATAACGATTATCGTGTTCATTCTGATTCGTAAGATGCCGGGGACGCCGATCACCCAGGTGATGCTGTCGGATCCCAGTCGGCAAATCAGCGGTGATCAACTCAAGATGCTCAATAAAATGTACGGGTTGGATAAAAACGCGCTGGAGGCGTATTTTATTTGGGTGGGGAATCTGCTGCGGGGGAACATGGGCGAATCGTTCAAGCATCACCAGAATGTGCGGGTGGTCATCGCGCGGGGAATCGGGCCCACGCTGCTACTTTCGGTCACGTCGCTGATCATTACGTATTCGCTGGCGGTGCCGATGGGGTTGTTTTCGGTGGTGCGGCGGGGCAGGCCGGCGGAGCGAATGCTGAGCGTGATTCTGTATATGCTGTACTCGCTGCCGTCGTTTGTCGTGGCGATTGGGCTTTTGATCGTCTTTTACGAGCATCTTGGGTGGCTGCCGCCGGGCCTGAAAAGTGACACATACAGCACGATGAGCTTCGGCGGGAAGGTGCTGGACATCATGAAACACATGATTTTGCCGGTAATCTGTTATACTTATGGATCGTTGGCGTCGCTGAGCCGCTTCGTGAAGTCGAACATGGAGGAGGTCATCCGCCAGGATTACATCCGCACGGCCCGGGCGAAAGGCGTGGCGCCGCTGAATGTGGTGATCCATCACGCGTTCCGGAACACGCTGATTCCGTTTGTGACGATGATGGGGCTGACACTGCCGGGGCTGTTGGGCGGCTCAATCATTCTGGAGCAGATTTTCGACTGGCCGGGCATGGGGCAACTGTTTTACCACTCCATCACCGACCGCGATTATCCCGTCATCATGGGCATGATCCTGATGTATTCGGTGCTGACCCTGGCCGGGCAACTGCTGGCGGATATTCTGTATGCGGTGGTGGATCCGAGAGTGACGTATAAATAGGGATTTGGGGTTTGGGATTTGGGATGAAAATTAATCATTAGTAACAGGCGATGACTGTGAAAAACGAAAATATTGAGCTGGAAAAAGCGGATGCGCCACAGAAGGTAGCGCTGCCGAAAGGGCGGGGATACTGGCAGGAGACGTGGCGGAGGTTCCGTCGGCGGAAACTGGCCATGGCGGCGCTGGCGTATGTGGTGATGATGGCCGCGATTGCGTTTCTCTCACCGGTGCTCGTCGGCGCGAAGCCCGTGATATGTAAGTATAAAGGCCGGCTGTATTTTCCGTGCCTGGGATACTTTAACAAAAATTGGGAGAACCCGATTTTCATTACGGACGGTATTTTGAACAGGTACCCCACCATGCTCAAAGAGCGGGATCCGGAAAGCTGGGCCGTTTATCCGCTGATGTATAATGACGTCATGCGGCGGGTGAAAGACGAAGAATACCCGGGTCGGCCTGGAAATCCCACCAGTAATACGGGGGTGCCGTCCGTGATGAATCCCTGCGGCACGAACGCTTACGGGTACGACGTGGCTGCGATGATGATTCATGGCACACGGATCGCGCTTTTGGTGGGCTTTATCTCCACTGGCATCGCGGCGGCGATCGGCATTTGCGTCGGGGCGCTGGCGGGGTATTTCGGTGGATGGGTGGACATGATTTTAAGCCGGGTGATTGAAGTGGTGATGTGTGTGCCCACGCTGGTGCTGATTCTGGCGTGCATCGCGATCATCGAACGGCCTTCCATTTTTCACACCATGGCGATTATCGGCCTGACAGGCTGGACGGGCATCGCGCGACTCACCCGCGGCGAGTTCATGAAACTCAAGCAGAGCGAGTACGTCACGGCGGCGAAATCGCTGGGGACAGGCCAATTGCGCATTATTTTCAGGCATATTTTGCCCAACGCGCTGGCGCCGGTGCTGGTGCCGATTACCTTCGGAATCGCGGCGGCCATCCTCACCGAAAGCAGCCTTAGCTTCCTCGGCGTGGGCTCCTCGGTCTCCACCGCCAGTTGGGGGAAAATCCTCAGCGAAGGACGCTCGAACCTCTCCATGTGGTGGTTGACCTTCTTCCCCGGCATGGCGATTTTCCTCACCGTTCTGGCGTATAACCTCATCGGCGAAGCACTGCAGGAGGCCACCGACCCGCGGCTGAGAGAAGCGGGGAAATAAATCATTTAACACAACGAAACCATGCTACTTGAAATCAAGAATTTAGAAACGAGTTTTTTTACGGATGAAGGCGTGGCGCGGGCTGTGCAGGGCGTGACGTTCAGTATTCCGCGTGGGAAGACCGTCGGTGTGGTGGGCGAGAGCGGCTGTGGGAAGTCGGTGACCGCCATGTCCGTCATGGGGCTGGTCGCGAAACCCGGACGTGTCACTGGCGGCGAAATCCTGCTGCATGATAAAAACGGCACTGCCACGGATCTGCTGAAACTTCCCGAAAATCAGATGCGCAAGGTGCGCGGCAAGCGAATCGCGATGATTTTTCAGGAGCCCATGTCCTCACTGAACCCGGTGTTTCGAATCGGGGCGCAGATCGCGGAGGCGGTGATGCTGCATCAGCCGGGGGTGACGAAAACGCAGGCGTGGGAGCGGGCCGTGGAAATGCTGGACCGCGTGAAGATTCCGGATCCCGAGCAGCGGGCACGCGAGTATCCGCACCAGTTTTCCGGCGGCATGCGGCAGCGGGCCATGATCGCCATGGCGCTTTCGTGTGATCCGGAGCTGCTGATCGCGGATGAGCCGACCACGGCGCTGGATGTGACGATTCAGGCCCAGATTCTCGACCTTCTCGGCGATTTGCAGCAGGCCACGGGGATGTCCATCATGATCATCACGCACGACCTGGGCGTGATTTCTGAGACGGCGGACGAGGTGGTGGTGATGTACGCGTCGAAAGTCGTAGAGCAGGCGGACGTGACGACGCTTTTCGAAAAACCGCGGCATCCGTACACACGCGGGCTGCTGCGCTCGCGCCCGGAGCTGGGGAATTTATATGAGGGCGAGGAAAAAAAGCCGCTTTACACGATTCCCGGCAGTGTGCCCACGCCGCTGGACTTTCCCGGGGGATGTAAATTCCACCCGCGCTGCGACTTTTGTTTCGAGAAATGCATGACGCAGGAGCCGGAGCTGCGGGAAGTTGCGCCGGGACATCAGGTGCGGTGCTGGCTGGAAGAATAGCTACAAGCTTTAAGCCGTAAGCTTTAAGCTCGTCGCGCGTGATTCATGCGTTTACGTGAAATAGCGCGGCCTGCAGCACCTGGCCGAAAGAGTCGGCGGCGGTGACGGCAGGCTTAAAACTTGTAGCTTACAGCTTGCGGCCTTGTCCCCCAAAATACAACGGATGGAAGCCACGAAAAATATTGTGTCGGATAAAATCATGCTCACTGTAAAGAATTTAAAAACATACTTCCCCATTCGCCGCGGTCTGTTTCAGCAGACGGTGGGGTATGTGAAGGCGGTGGACGACGTGAGTTTTCACCTGAAAAAAGGGGAGACGCTCGGCCTGGTGGGCGAACGCGGATGCGGGAAGACCACCACGGGACGCTCCATTTTGCAGCTCATTCCGCCCACGGCCGGCGAGGTGGTTTTTGACGGCCGGGACATTACCAGCGCTCCGGATTACATCCTGCGTCCGCTTCGGCGAGACATGCAGATCGTGTTCCAGGATCCGTTCGGCTCGATGAATCCGCGGATGACCATCCGAAATATCGTCGAGGAAGCACTGATCGTGCAGGGCGAGGGAAACGCCGCCGAGCGTTTCTCGCAGGTGCGCGACGTGCTCGAGAAAGTGGGGCTGGACGACACGTGCATGTACCGGTATCCGCATGAATTCTCCGGTGGGCAGCGGCAGCGTGTGTGCATCGCGCGGGCCCTGGTGCTGAACCCGAAATTCATCGTGCTGGACGAGCCGATTTCGGCTCTGGACGTTTCCATCCAGTCGCAGATCATTAACCTCCTGGCCAAGCTGCGCGACGAGATGGAACTGACGTACCTGTTCATTTCGCACGACCTTTCTGTGGTGGAATATCTGTCGGATCGCGTGGCGGTGATGTACCTGGGGCAGATCGTGGAGACGGCCACTTCCAAAGAACTTTACGCCGGGCCGCGGCATCCGTATACGCAGGCGCTGCTATCTTCGGTGCCGACGATGGATGAGGTAAAACGCCGTAAGCGGATCGTGCTCGAGGGAGATGTGCCCAGTCCGATTAACCCGCCGGCCGGCTGCCGGTTTCACCCGCGGTGTCCGATCTGCATGGACGTGTGTAAATGGAAAACGCCGCCGCTGATCCGGATTTCAGAAACCCATTCGGTGTCGTGTCATGCTGTGGAAGAGCCTTAATTATTTTATCCGGTTTATGCGTGCCCAGTACCGCGTTTTTGCGGAACGCATGCTGGACGGAAAAATGAGTGTTTGGCACAGAGTCCGCGTTTTCTTCATGTTCGTCGGCCTGCTGACGCTGCTGGGCGTGATCGCGATTTTCTCGCTGGTGGCTTTCGTGATTTTCGGCATTATCGCGATGATCCTGACGGCCTCGCTCGTGCTGTGGTCATGGTTTTACCGCCTGCTGTACCCCGGCGCAATGCAGGAAGACCCTCTGACGCCGCGGATTTTCATGTGGCACATGGACTTCGGGAGGAATGAAGATACGGAGGAGCGCGACGCGCTGGAGGATGAAGAGATTTATGACGTGCACAGTGCGCCGGTGGAGGAGCAGGGGAATGACAAACCGCCATCATCATAAACCACTGTCATCAGTGCCGTAATCAAATTAATGTGTCCCCAAGAACAGCAGCCGGGAATGAAGCGAAGCGGAATGATCGGATAAGCACCGCCAAGGGTTTTCTCACTTCGATCCGGTCATTACGCTGCACTTCGTTCCGCTGCATTCCCGGCTGCTGTTCTTGTGAGTAAATGAATATGATAGACACTCCATTAACGACAAAAAAAAGCTGAACGCGACGATGGCCGTTTTCAGCTTTTTTTATTCGCGCATACTGCTACGTGTATTACCGCGGGGTCACCAGGACACCCGGGCCGGTGGTGGGCACGTAAGGGGTGTAATACGGCCGGCTCTGGTACGGGTCCGCCGAAAAAGTCGGCCGGCTACGTAACGTGGAGCCGGATGAAGAAGTACGTTTTCGCAACTTGGGAACATTTACCGCAGACGCTTCCTTCTCCGCCCCTTTTTCACGAATTTTCAGCTCTCTGCTCTGGGGATTTTTCAGGGAAACGGACTCGGCAGGCTCCACCGGGCTGATATCCAGGGATTTTTCATCCGGAAACATGGAAAGAGAGGCCGGGAGAGAGGCAGGCTCATCCGTTTCGGCCGGAATGGAGAGGGGAGCGTCCGGGGCGTCTGCGAAAGGCACGCTTTTCTCGGCCGGGCCGGGAATGGCTTCCGCTTCCTGTTCCGTGAGATTACCCTTTTCGGACGCTTTCGCCGCAAGGAAAAAACCTTCCTCCGCCACGCCCGTAACCTCCGGGTACGCAGTCGGATCCTGATCCGCCGGGCCAGCCAGTTTCGGGTATTCCTGATCGGCAAAATTTTCCACCATAAAATCATCCGGCAGCGCAAACGGAGAAGCACCGGCCGGGGAATGCGCTTTCGGCGTATTACCGGCAGTCGGCGCCACAGACGCAGCGGCAGGCGCGGATATACCGTCCGTATCCCGCCGGGCCACGGAATTTTTGAGCAGCGAATCCAGATTCAGCGGCTCGTTTTCAGCCTTTTCCGCCACATTTTCCACGGACCCGGCCTCCTGACGCAAAGGATTTCGGACACTTAATCCCGACATCCCCCGTGCCGGACGGACATTCACACGCTCCTGCGCGGCAGCCGGAGTGCCAGAGAGCGTATAAACGCCCGGCATCCCCACCGCCGCCATCACCGCCACCCGGGCCAAAAACGGCAGCATGCTCCATTTTTTATTCATTTTCGCGTGAAAATTCATCACTTCGCCTCATAAGGTCTTCTCGGGTAACACACCGTCACGGTGTCGTACAAAAAAAATACCAGTCGCATTATTTATGTCGGTTTTGCGGAGAGGAAAGATTAGGGCAAGCCGGCAAAAGGCGGTAATTTTTCTGAAAGCCGTGAGATTTCAGCTTGCCGGCTGCTGAAAAAATATTTTTGCGGCAAAAATCCTGAAAAAAATCTATTTTTGAGAACGTAAGGGTGAGTTTACACGTTATATCCGCGAGAATCCGGCGGTTCTTACGCTTTTTGTCACGTGTTTTCAGCAAAAAGCTCTTGAAATGGCCGCACTTTGCTGATAAGATATACGTAAAATAGATGTATCCGTTTTTTGTGAAAGCCGCGCAGTAAACGTACGTGCGTCGAGCGCGGACATTTTGATTCAGGAACTGAATATATAATGAAGAAAGAACTTTCTTACGTGAGCATTTTTGTGGCGGCGGTGCTGCTGATCGTCGGGGCGGCCCTGTGGGAAGGCAGTCTGACCGCCCGGTGGAAAGACCCCAAGGATGAGCAGTTGGACTCCATAAAAATGGGGATCCACGACATTCCGCACATTATCGGGGACTGGACGGGTGACATTTCCACCGAGCGGCGGGAGATGGATGACATTATCGCGAAAGAAGCCGGCGCGGAAGAATCGCTGGCGCGGACGTACACACACAGCGGGATCTCGCGGCCGGTTTCCATTAATATTATATGCGGCTTCGCGCGGAAAGTGGCGATTCACACGCCGGACGCGTGTTATGTCGGGGCCGGTTTCCATATCGTGGGGGAAATCGAAAAAGTCGAGTTCCGGTATATGACGAATCCGCTGGCTTACCTTTCTTATGGCGGCGCTCCCCCGACTGCCGGAGAGAAGGACGAAAAAGCGGCGGTAAACGAGGTGCCTCAGCCAAAACAGGCCTTCTTCAAAACAGCGCTTTTTGAGCGGGAATCGCAGTACGGTACGGAACGTCAGCGGGTTTTCTGGGGCTGGAAAAGTGCGGATTCCGGGTGGGAAGTGCCGGAGTTGCCCAGGCAGCGGTGGGGGAAAGGCCCGCTGGCGAAATTATATTTCTCCACGCCGGAAGGCCCGGAAGACACGCTGGCGAATAACCCCGCTTTTGTTTTCGCCCAGGCGCTGCTGCCGGAGCTGGATTATTTACTTTCCGGTGAATTCACGGAAAATGTAGCACAGGCTCCAGCGGCGGGAGACACGGATGCTGCGCTGGTGGCTCCCGGAACGCCTGGCATGCGAAGCGTCTTGGACGCCGGGCCGGAAAAAGCGGCGGAGAATTCGTCGTCGCCGTTTACGAGCCGAATGGAGGATGATCTGGAAGAGGAAAACATCCCGCTTCCGCCGGACACGCCGATCATGGGTGGCGGGCTGGGCACGCTGACGCCTGACGCGCCGGCTGCGGGGCATGAATCGTTGCCGGCACTGACGCCGCTTGACGCGCCCGCCGCTGCGCCGTCTCCGGAGCCGCGAGAGAATGCGCTGCCGGCACTGGACATGGAGAAGCTTCCGGAACTGGAATGATCCGGAAAACGGAGCGGTTTAATTATTTTCCACTTCCGCAGAAAACACAGCCGCTATTTTGATGGCGGCTGTTTCCGTGCGCAGGATGGTTCGCCCAAGACTCACCGCCTGCCAGCCGGCCTGCCGCGCGTCATGGATTTCCGCGTCTGAAAATCCGCCTTCCGGGCCCACCGCCGCCAGGAGCGGTTTTTGTGTGAGCCTGCATTCCGCGCAGAGGGTCTTTATGGCCGCCCCGCCGGGATGCGCAAGGATGCGCACCGCGTCTCGCGGCATGCCGTCTTCTTCCGCTGAGCTGCCATCCGCCCCGCGAAACAGCTCGCGCGACGTGCGTGCGGGGAGGATTTTCATGAGGGTATTTCGCCCGCACTGTTTCGCGGCCTCCACGACCATCCGCTCCAGACGTTCTCCCGCCGCCTCCCCGGCTTTCACCACGGAACGCTCCGCCAGCAGGGGCACGAAATGGCTCGCCCCCAGCTCCACGGCCTTCTCCACCAGCCACCGCTGACGCTCTCCTTTCGGCAGCGCCACCGCCAGCCACAGCGGCACGGGCAGCTCACGGTTCTCCGTCCGCCGCGCGAGAATCTCCAGGGCCAGCGATTTTTTGCCGACTTCCGTCACTGCCGCGTCAAATTCCGCCCCGGTGCCGTCAAAAAGCACCAGCCGTTCCCCCGGCTTCACCCGCATGACGCGAATCAGGTGGTGTGCCCCCTCACCGTCCAGCGTAAATTCCGTCGGCCCAACCCCTTCCGAAAACGGAATCGCACGGGAAGAAAAATACCGGTCAGCCATGTTTTTTAACCCCTGTCATTCCAATTTAGAGCAAGAAAATTCATCACAGGGAGCACTGGGAACACAGAGAAAAAAAGACGGGGCGGGGAGCATTTCTCTCTGTGATCTCGGTGTTTTCTGTGGTGAAAAAAGGTGAAATAATGGATGTGTTCTCTTACGTACCATGATCACGCGCCATGGATATCCGTTACTTTTCCTGGACGGATGAAGGGCGCGGGCTGATTCGGCTCGATGCGCGCCAGAACCGCCTCTTCCTGCGGAGAGGTGTGCGACTGCGGCGGTTTCGGCACTTTACGAAAACGGTTTTTCTTCGGCTTTTTACGGCGTTTATCGTCACGTTCATGGCGATTTTTCCCGCCGGAGTAATCGCTGCCGCCCCGGTTGCCTCCGGATGCGCGTCCGCCGGATGAATCGTCCCACGGCGGCTGTGGCGTGTTCATGCCTTCATAAAAATCATCGTCGTCCTCTTCGTCATTTTCGTCGTCGCCGTCTTCATCTTCATCCTCTTCGCCGTACCAGAAACGCTCATTTTCCGGTGATTCATCTTCGTCCGCATCATCATCCGTTTCACCGTCATCCTCCGTTTCACCCTGATTTTTCTTCCGCCGGGTCATCCGCCGCCGCAAGTCGTCCACCACGGCATCGACGTTTCCGTAAACATCCTCGCGCGATGCCGCTTCATCCTCATCCACTTCATCCTCGGCATCCTCATCATCCTCTTCTTCCGTTTCCGCGTCATCATACGCCGCGTTCTCCGGCGTGGGTGCCTCCGCCCTCACATCATCATCCGGCCCGTCTTCTTCATCCTCATAATCATTTTCATCTTCCGGAATTTCCGTCGAAGCACGCGGCGCATAAGCCGCCACGGGCGCCACGCCGACAGACGCACCGCCACCGTCTGCGGAGGCCGAGATGCGCTGTTTCGCCTCCCACGTTTCGATACTCATGAACACTTCACGCGGCTGCGTATACCCCTTAAACGGCCCCACGATTCCGTCCTCCGCCATGTAATCGATTAACCGCGCGGCCCGGCCGTACCCGATTCCCAGCATCCGCTGCAGCAGCGAAATGCTACCACGCTGCTCGCGGACGATCACGTCCACCGCCGAGACGTAAAGCTCGTCCCGCTGGCGCATGGCTTCCATGTCCCCCTCACCGCCTGGCATGCTGGAGGAAATGATCCCCGGGTCGAACTGCGGCTTCTCCACCGAAATCGCGTCAATGACGTTAATGATTTCCTCATCACTGAGGTACGTGCCCTGCCCGCGGATGAGGATACTCGTGCCCGGCTTCAGGAAAAGCATATCCCCGTTCCCCAGCAGGCGATCCGCGCCGTTCTCGTCCAGCACCACGCGGCTGTCCGTTTTACTGGAAACCTGAAACGCGATCCGCGCCGGCAAGTTGGATTTAATGAGGCCCGTGATGACGTCCACGGTGGGTTTTTGCGTGGCCAGGATCAGGTGAATTCCCACCGCGCGGCTTTTTTGCGCCAGGCGGATAATGTGGGACTCCACCTCTTTCGGCGCCGTCATCATCAGGTCGGACATTTCGTCGACGATGATCACGATGTACGGCATTCGGGCCGGCACCTGGGCCATTTCTTCCGGCTGCGGCGCGATGCGCTTCAGGCGTTCCTCGTCCGTGAGTTTATTATAAACGTCCATGTGCCGCACCTTCGCGCGGGAGAGCCACGTATAACGTTCTTCCATCTTATCCACGGCCCACGCCAGCACCGCCTCCGCCTTTTTCATGTCCGTGATCACCGGGTGCATGAGATGCGGAATCGTCGCGTACTGGCTCATTTCGACCATTTTCGGGTCGATCATGATCATCTTCACGTCCGCCGGCCCGCGCGTCATGAGCATGGAAACGATGATGGAATTCAGGCACACGCTTTTGCCCGTGCCCGTGCGGCCCGCGATCAAAAGATGCGGCAGTTTCGCCAGATCCGTCATCATGGCCTTCCCCGCCACGTCCTTCCCGAGGAACATCGGCACGCTGGCTTTCGCATACGTCCCGGCTAGCTCCTCCATCACCTGCCGCAGGTACACCCACTGCTTGCGGATGTTCGGAATTTCGATTCCCACGAGGTTCGTTTTACCGGGCAGCGGATGCACGATTCGGACGTTCGCCACGCCCAGCTGCACGGCGATATCATCTGCCAGGTTCACGATTTTACTCACGCGCAGACCGTCGTCGAGCGAAATTTGATACTGCGTAATGACGGGGCCAAGCTGGATTTCCTCGACTTTAATTTTGAAGCCGAAACGCGCGACGATTTTTTCCAGCACCTCCGCGCGGCTGTAAACTTCGGACTCGAAACCGCTGTAATCGAAATTCTCGGCCTGCTGCAAAAGTTCCAGGGAGGGAAGCACGTACTCAGCCACGGGCTGCGGCTGAAACACCGTGGCCGTCGCGGCGCCGTCATCCAGAAGCATGGCCGGGGCTTTATTATCTTCGGGGCGGACGATGGTGATTTTGCGTGTTTTCTCGTCCACAATCACGCTGGCACCCGCATCCACCGGCGCTTCCTCGGGGGGCGTGCTCCGTGAAGAATCACCCGCTGCGGCTTTTTTCTCTTCCTGCGATTTTTTACGGGAAGGCACGTCCACCGCCGCTGTGTTTTCCGCTGCCGCCGTCATGCCCTCCACCGCCGGCTTTCCGGGAATCCTCGCCGGCACGGTTTCCGCTTCCGGCTCCTCTTCCGTTTCCACCGCCAGCCGCGCCGCCAGTTCCGCACGCACGGCATCCATGTCGATGTACCCGGTGTAAAGCCCGTGAAGCGGATACAGCTCGGCTTCCGCCGCGTCCTGCGTTTCCTCCTCGGCACGCCGCCCGCCCAGCCGTGCCACAAGAAACGCGGGAACGAAATAATCGCTGTAAAGCGTCAGCCCGAAAAGCATCACCGCCACGGAGACGATCATGCTCCCGACGGTTCCCAGCACGGTCAGGTTCATGGTCAGCGCCATGCCGAGATACCCGCCCGAGCCGATCATGATCGTCGGCAGGGCTTTCGGCAGCGCCAGTCCGAGAAACGAGCACAGCCCCACCAGCGCCACGCACCACCCGGTGAAACGCATGAACGGCCGCCGCGAATGACAGTCCGTCAGATAGCGCGTCAGGTGAAACGCCCCGCTGAGCATGACGCACCACACGCCCAGTCCGAAAACCGTGTATGCCCACAGGGCCCAGTACGCCCCCGCCTCGCCGCACCAGTTCCTCGCCGCATGATGGTTCGGAAACACCAGCGTGCTGGGCATGCCGGTCGGGTCGGCCGGGTCGAAACTGCATAAACTCAGCAGAAAAAATACGAAAAACCCCGCCCCGAGCGAGGAGAGAAGGTAATAACGTATCTGGCCGAGCGTGATGGGAGACATGGGAATGAGGAATGAGGAATGAGGAATGAAGAGGGAGGAGGAATGGAGCAGAATGGGGAATGTTTCAGTAAACAGGCAGGCGACTCGCTTGCGAAATTCCTAATTCCTCATTACTTCCACGCGTAATCCATGATGATGCGGTACAGGTCCACGTCGCGCAGCTCGCCTTGGGGCAGGGCGTCGGCGGCGGAAGTGACCAGGACGGTTTTTTGGGAGGCGCTACGGGCCGGTGCGCCGTGGGAACCTTTCGGCAGCGTCGCGTCCAGCGGAATGCTCATCGTTTCGCGGTCGAAAAACAGCTCCACCGGATCGTACCCCGGCTTCTGATGAATCTCCACTCGGCGAGCAAACTCCGGCGCCATGACGTCATCATGCCACCAGTAATACTGCATCCAACTGTTCGGCGTGGAGACAAGAATCACCTGCCCGGATCGCGGATGATTCAGGCCGTATTTTTCGATATCCGCCCCGACGAGGATTTCGTCCACGCCCTCCATCCCCGTGAACAGCTCTACCACCCGGCGAATCACCTCCGGGTCATGATCCGGTACATACACATGCGCGAACTGATGATCGCACAGCGCGAACGCCCGGCTTTTATCCATGTCCGGCAACTCGCCCGTAAACGTTTCGTAATCCCGCGCGGCCGAGTGCAGCACGCCACCTTTCCAGTCGGCCCCGTTGGCCACCATCAACAGCCCCGCGTCCCGCAGCACGCGGTTCGGGTACGTCACGTGGTCCACCTCTGTGATGGCGTATTCCCCCGCGATGAACCACACGATTTCGCGGTCGTAGGCCGCCGTGAAGCGGGTGATGATCTCGTCCAGGGCCGAGTTGAGCTCGTCCAGCGACTCCATCTGCTGGGGCGAATCCGGTCCGAAACGCTGCGCCTGGCAGTCCGGGTGCGACATATAAATATAGAAAAACTCCGGCTGCTCCTTCTCGGCCAGCCAGCACGTCGTCTCGACGCACCATTTTGCCGGGGCGTTATTCGTCATCGGGCCCCAATAATTTTTCAGCGGGAAATGGCCGAATTTTTCCAGCAGCTCGCCGTACATGTTCGTTGGGCGGGTGTAGCACCACATGGTTTCGGAGCCGTCGGGGTTATGAATCGGCTTGTGCGTGCACACAAACTCCGCCTCGGCCTCCACCGCCTGAAGCTGAAACCACACCGCCGCCCGCGGATTGTCGGGGTGATGATAAATCATATCCCAGATTTGCGGCGCCTCCACCGCCTGGTTCGTGGACGTCCACATCACGACTTTTTTCTTTTCCGGCTGCCACAGCCCATTCGCAACGATTCCGTGCTGGTTCGGCAGCACACCCGTCGTCATATTCGCCTGCACACAGCACGTAACGCACGGAAAACTCGGCGTCAAATCCTCCACCGCCCCGTTTTGCAAAATTTTGTTCAGGGCCGGCAGCCGCTGCAAATCCTTACGACGCAGGGCCGGAATGGAAATTAGAACGATATTTTTCATAAAATCACCTCGGAATTCAGGGCCGCAATCGTGCCATTGGGCTGGCTAAAACGAATAAAATCCCAGCGAATATTATATAATAGCATATTTTTCGCCAACGTGCAGGCTTCAAAATGGAAAACAGGCAAAAACACGCAAAATATCCGGTGGTGTAATCCGTAAAAACCGCATCCACACCATTTACGTTTGTCCCGCATCTCAGGCGAACGCCCAAAAACACAGCGTTTTGTGCCGTTTTCAGGCTTTTGGGGAAATTTCGAAAAAAATCCCGACGAGGGTCTTGACATTTCGTTGAAATGGCGTATATTTAGAAGCCTGCCCTGAAGGAAACCGCTTCGGCGTTTCGCTTGGCAAACTGTTCGGCAGCGTCCGAACCCTTGACGATCAGAGGGCGTTTATAGCTTTCGGCTTATGAAAATAGGTTTTTCGCAAGGTAATCTTTGACAATTTGGGAAGAATAAAATTTGGTAGTAGTGGCGATCTTTGATTGCTCTTCGATGCCGGAGGGGAATGTTGGTTGAGGCTTACGGGCTTCATGGCGGGATCCGGTGGCGTCGGGAAGGAGCGGTCAGTAGAT
>JAVBLI010000036.1:0-91996 GCA_031553595.1 Thermoguttaceae bacterium
TGAAAACCGCGTCAACCGCCCTCACGAAGACCGCCGCAAACTCCGCCGCTACCGCCGCCGCTGGAAAGTCGAACGCTCGAATTCGTGGCTGAAAAACTACCGTCGCGTCACCACCCGCTACGACCGCAGCATCGTCGCCTACCGCGGATTCGTCCGCATCGCCTGCATTTGTATCACCTTAATGAGGTTTTGAACGGCGTTTTAAATGTTTTATGGATGTCGGTAGATGCTCTAACGGCGTTTTTCTTGTTGCGCAAAACCAGATAATTCTTGCGTGGAACCAGATTGACAAGCGGGCGGCCAACTGGCATAATAGACGTATCGACATTCGGCCATTCCCCCAACCACGCAAGGAGAAACGTATCATGGAATTCGAAAATAAAGTCGCCCTGATTACCGGTGCCACGGGCACGATCGGCAAGGAAATCGCCCGCCGGGTGATCGAGGAGGGCGGCAAGGCGTTCATTACCGACCTGGATCAGGCGAAGCTCGACTCGGTGACTGCGGAGCTGGGCCCGAGCTGTCGCGCGCTGGCGGCGGACTGCACGAAGGCTGCCCAGGTGGCGGCGGTCGTGAAGCAGTGCCAGGCGGATTTCGGCAAGCGGATCGACGTGCTTGTGAACGTCGCGGGCGTCACGGGCAAGGGCGGGAAAATCGAGGATATCTCCGAGGAAACGTGGGATTTCGTGTATGCCGTCAATGTGAAGGGGACGTTTTTTTTCATCAAGGAAGTGATGCCGATCATGAAGGGGCAGGGCGGCGGGGCGATCGTGAATTTCTCGAGCAAATCGGGCAAAACCGGCTCGGCCCTGATGAGTGCCTACAGTTCCGCGAAGGGGGCGATCATCACGCTCACCCAGGCGCTGGCCTTCGAAGTCGCGAAGCAGAACATCCGCGTCAACTGCGTCTGCCCGGGCATTACGGAAGCCACCGGCGTGTGGGACAATGTCTCTGCCGACTACGTCAACAACATGAAAATGCCGTTCGAGGAGATCGTCAAAACCTTCACGGCCAAAGTCCCCATGGGCCGCCTGGCGCACATCGCCGACGTGGTCAACGTCACCTGTTTCCTCGCCTCCGACCGCGCCGCCTACATGACCGGCCAGGCCATTAATATTACCGGCGGGAGGGAGATGCACTGACGCCTGCCGCTGAAATGGTGAATGGTGAATGGTTAATGGTAAATGACGCAAGTGATGTTCATTCCTAAAACCGACTTCCAGCACCGTATCTTACATTAACCATTCACCATTAACAATTTACCATTCCCATGCTTAACCGATATTTAGACCATGCCGTTCTTGTTCCCCAGATGACTCGCCAGCAGGCCCGCGAGTGGATCAAATCGGGGATTGATTATCAAGTAAAGAGTGTTTGTGTCCGTCCGTGCGACATTGACCTGGCGGTGGAGATGTGCCGTGGGACGCAAACGGAAGTGTCGTGCGTGCTGGGCTTTCCGCACGGCTGCGTGTGCACTGAGTCGAAGGCAGCCGAGGCCCGGCTGTACTGTGAAAAAGGCGTCGCGGAGATCGACATGGTCGCCAACTACGGCTGGATTCGCAGCGGCATGTGGGACGAGGTGCAGGCCGATATCAAGGCGGTGGTCGACGTGGCCCACGCCAAAAACGTGCTCGTGAAAGTGATTTTCGAAACCGCGCAGCTGACGCTTGAGGAAGTGGCGAGGGCGACGGAAGTGTCCATCGCGGCGGGTGCTGATTTCGTCAAAACTTCGACCGGCTTCAACGGCGAAGGCGCCACCGAAGCGGCCGTCGAATGTATGCTCAAAACCGCAGCCGGTCGCATTAAAGTCAAGCCCTCCGGCGGGATTCGGGATGCCGCCCGCGCGAAAATGTTCGTCGACATGGGCGTTCATCGCCTTGGCGTCAACGGCTCCAGTTCCCCCGCCATCTGCGACGGCAGCGGCGGCACGGCATCCACCGGCAGCTATTGAACGGGACTGCGTGTTAGGATATGGGATGTAGGATGTGGTGGATGGGTTTCGCGTCATACACTTTACAAAATAGCTCACCGAAACGCTTGCGATGATTGTCCATCGTCCATGCCATCCCCCACATCCTACATCCCACCCCATTTCCACGAAAGGCACACGCATGGACTTGCACCTGAAAAACAAAGTCGCCCTGGTCACCGGCGGGGCGAGCGGCTTGGGCGAGGCGATCGTTCGCATTCTGGCGGCGGAGGGGGCGAAGGTGGCCCTGAATTATCGCAGCCGGAAAGAGACCGCGGAAGCGCTGGCGGCCGAGTTGTCGGCGAAATACGCAACCACGGTGCGGGCGGTGTATGCCGACGTGGCCAGCGAGGCGGACGTGCACGCGATGCTTGAGGAAATCGAGGCGAAGCTCGGCCCGGTCGACATCGCCGTCAACAATGCCGCCTACTGCGCCAACCCCGAGTGCGCCGCCCTGTCCCTGGACGAATTTCGCAAGTGCGTCGACATCAATTTGCAGGGCATGTTCCTCGTTTGCCGCGAAACGGTGCGTCGGTTGCGTGCCCGCAAGTCGGCGGGGAATATCGTCAACATTTCCTCGCAGGCGGCAGTACGCGGCTCGCAGAACGGCAAGACCGCGTATGACATGACCAAGGCCGGCATGCTCGGCTTCACCCGCTCCCTGGCCCTGGAGACCGCGAAAGACGGCATCCTCGTCAACGCCGTGCTCCCCGGGTTGATGCACACCGACATCATCGCCGCCGCGTATGAGGCAGAGCCGGAGCGGTTCAACAAGCGGGCGCCGCTGGGCCGAATCGCCCAGACCGCGGAAATCGCCCGCGTCGCTGTGTTCCTCTGTTCCGACGCCGCCAGCTACATGACCGGCACCACCATCGACGTCAGCGGCGGAATGGCAATGCATTAGTGGGGTTTGTGGATTGTGGTTTGACGCAAGCGAGCTACTTTCCCCATCCACTAATCCCAATCCACAATCCACTAACCCTATCCCCACGCTCATGCAAATCGGCATCGACATCGGATCGACCATGGTCAAAGCGGCGATTTTCGACTCGCAAGGCAAGGAACACGCCGTCGCGGCCCGGAAGATCGAACACATTTATCTCCATCCCGGTTGGACGGAAAACGACATGAACGCCCTGTGGCACAGCGTCTGCGAGGTGCTGCGGGAGATTCTCGAGAAGTCGAAGGTCGCCCCGAAGGCCGTCGCGTGCGTGACCTGCACGGGCCATGGCAATGGGCTGTATCTCGTGGCCGACGACGGTCTTCCGGCTCGCAACGGCATCATTTCCTCCGACGCCCGCGCGCGAAAATATATCGAACAGTGGACGGCCGATGACGTGCTGGCAACGATTCTGCCCAAGACGATGCAGACCATCTGGCCCGCTCAGCCGAACGCACTGCTGCGGTGGATGATCGACAACGAGCCGGCGACGATGGCCCGCGTGAAGTGGCTTTTCATGGCGAAGGACTACATCCGCTTCCGTCTCACGGGCGAGGCGTTCATGGAGCTTTCCGACATGTCGGGCACGAGCCTGATCGACGTCGGCAAGGGGGCGTATGATGATGAGGTGCTGGCCGTGTGGGGCCTCAGCGACTGGAAGCATATCATGCCGCCGCTGCGAAAATCGGGCGACATTTGCGGGCACGTCACGCCGGAAGCCGCGGCGCTAACCGGCCTTCACGCGGGCACGCCGGTGGCCGGGGGCATGTTCGAGATCGACGCCTGCGGGCTGGCCGTGGGCATGACCGACGAAAGCCGCTTCTGTATGGTCGCCGGCACGTGGGGCAACAACCAGTTCATCTCGAAAACGCCCGTCGCCGACCGCGACATGTTCATGACGAGCTGCTACAGCATCGACGGCTATTACCTCATGCTCGAGGGCAGCGCCACCTCGGCCAGCAATCTCGAATGGTTTGTTTCGCAGTTTTTCGAGAGCGACCGTGAGCTCTTGAAACTCCGCGGCATGACGAAAAGCATCTACGACCATTGCAGCGATCTGGTCGCGGAGACGAAGCCGACCGACGCGGGCATCATTTTCCTTCCGTACCTTTACGGCAACCCGGTGAGCCTCGACGCCAAGGCGTGTCTGTTCGGCATGGACGGGCGGCACACACGCTCACACGTCATGCGGGCCGTGTTCGAGGGCATCGTGTTCGGTCACCGCTGGCACTTCCAGCGGCTCATGCGGTTCTGCAAAAAGCCGGAATCTATTCGCCTCACCGGCGGCGCGGTGAATAGTGCGGTCTGGGCTCAGATGTTCGCGGACGTGTTCCAGATGCCGGTGGAAATCCCGGCGGGCACGGAGCTCGGCTGTTTCGGCGCGGCGATCTGCGGCACCGTGGCCTCCGGCGTGTATCCGACCTACGAAGCCGCGTGCGACGCTATGGTCGTGATCGACCGCCGATTCGAGCCGAATGCGGAATATGCTGGAATTTACGATGCGAAATACCGCCATTATTTGAAATTGCTCGAAACGCTCGCCCCGGTGTGGGGGCAGTTGGCGATGGATCCTGAGCAATCGATCATCGATAATTGACAATCCATTTTTTATAAGGACATACGTCATGAAAAAGACGACTGTTTTTCTTTGTGCCGCGCTGCTGGCAGCGATGTGTTTTTCGGTGCCGTGCCGTGGTGAGGAAGCCGCTGCGGACACGTCGGCCGGGAAGGACAAAATCACCGTGGCGTGTTATTATTTCCCGAACTATCACCTCGGCGACCCGCGGAATGTGGCGATGGAGGGCAAGGGTGAGGACTGGTCGGAGTGGGAGTTGGTGAAGGCCGCCACGCCGCGATTCGAGGGGCATCATCAGCCCAACGTGCCGCTCTGGGGGTATGTCGACGAGAAAGACCCGAAGGTGATGGCGATGAAAATCAAGGCCGCGACCGACCATGGCGTGGACGTTTTCATTTTCGACTGGTATTATTTCGAAGACGGTCCGTTCCTCAACCGCTGCCTGGACGAGGGGTTCCTTAAGGCCGAGAACACGAACGATCTGAAGTTCGCGCTGATGTGGGCCAACCACGACTGGCTCGAAATTCAGCCCTACACGGTCGGCACGCCGCACCAACTGCGCTTCCCCGGCAAGGTTTCGCCCGAGAAATTCGACGAAATCTGCAACCACGTCATCCGCGATTATTTCCTGAAGCCGAACTACTGGAAAATCGATGGCAAGCCGTATTTCTCGATTTACGACATCCAGAAATTCGCGGAAAATTTTGGCTCCCTCGAGGCCACGCTCGCGGCGATGCAGCGGATGGATGAAAAAGCGAAGGCGGCGGGACTGCCCGGCGTGCACTGGAATCTCGTCGCGTGGGGCAGTCCGATTCTGCCCGTGGAAAACTCGCCGCCGGATGTGGCGGGGCTGGTCAAGGCGCTGCCGTTCGACTCGACCACCTCGTACGTGTGGATTCATCACGTCGGCCTGGGCGAGCTGCAAACCGATTTCAATCACGTCCGCGACGTCTATTTCGGCCACTGGCGCCACGCAAAATCGCATTACGGCGTTCCCTATTATCCGAACGCCTCAATGGGGTGGGACCCCAGCCCCCGCACGAACCAGGCCACGCAGTTCGGCAATTTCGGCTATCCTTACATGAACACGATCGGCAACAACACGCCCGAAAATTTCAAAGCGGCTCTGCAAATGATCAGAGACGAAATGCTCGCCGACCCCAATGGCCCCCGCATCATGAACATCAACTGCTGGAACGAATGGACCGAGGGCAGCTACCTCGAACCCGACACCGTCCATGGCACGAAATACCTCGAAGCGGTACGCGACGTGTTTAAAATTGACGATTGACAATGGATAATTGACAATTATCGCAAGCGAGCCACTGGCCTGATAATTAACACGACGCAGGCAATCATCAATTATCAATTTCCCCTAACCCCCAACCCCAGTTATGCAAGCAATCGTTTATTATGCCCCGGGCGATATCCGTGTGGAAGACATTCCGAAACCCTCGTGCGGTCCCGGCGAGCTGCTGGTGCGGGTCGATGCCTGCGCAGTGTGCGGAACGGACCTGAAAAGCCGATATCACGGCAACCCTCGCATCAAGGCGCCGCTGGTGATGGGGCATGAGTTTACGGGCGTGATCAAAGAGATTTCGCCGTCGGCGGTGGGGGAGTGGCAAATCGGCGACCGGGTGGTGATGGCCACCAGCGTTTCGTGCGGCGAGTGTGTTTACTGTCAGCGCGGCTGGCGGAATCTTTGTGCGAACCTCGCGCCGATGAGTTTTTCGTATCCCGGCGGCATGGCGGAATACACAGCCATCCCAGCCCTGGCGCTGCGGGGCGGGCATGTCATTAAGGTGCCCGCGGGCGTCCCGGCGATTCACGCGGCGCTGGCCGAGCCGGTCAGTTGTGCGGTGAATTCTGTCGAGCAGTGTAACATCCAGCCCGGCGACACGGTGCTGGTGATGGGTGCCGGGCCGATGGGGCTTTTGAACGCCGTGGTCGCGCGAGCGGCGGGCGCTGCGAAAATTCTCATGTCGGAGCTGAATCCGTATCGGCGTCAGCAGGCGGCGCAATTCGATCTGGACCGCATCATCGACCCGGCTGCGGAAAATCTCGCAGAGATCGTGAAATCCGAAACCGGCGGTCTCGGCGCGGATGTCGTCATCGTCGCCGCCCCGGCTGCCGCCCCGCAGGAGGAAGCCATCAGCCTGGTGCGAAAACGCGGTACGGTCTGCCTCTTCGCGTCGCTGCCCGTGGGCAAAAGCATGCTTTCGCTCGACAGTCGGCCCATCCATTACGGCGAGCTTCGCGTCACCGGTTCCAGCGATTCCACGCCCGAGCATGTCCGCAAAGCCGTCGAACTGCTCGCGTCGCATGCCATCCCCGCCGACAAAATCGCGTCGCACACGCTGCCGCTTTCCGAAATCGAACAAGCCTTCGCCCTGATGCAAACCGGCGAGGCGCTGCGCGTCGTGCTAACCAATTGACAATTGATAATTATCGCATGCGAGCCATTGGCCTCAAAATTTACACGACGCAGTTAATTATGAATTATCAATTTTTTCCCAACCCCTTAAGGAGTTTCCCATGAAAACGATTTACACTTTCCTTGCGATCATCGTCGCCGCCGTGGCGGTTCCGTTTGCCGCGGCTCAGGAACCGTTATTGAAGCCGACGAAGGCGATCGTGCTGCCCGAGGGCATGCTGCACCCGGACGGCATGGCGGTGTGCCCCAAGACGGGCGACATCATTCTCGCGATTCCGACCATCGGCGATAAGGGCAACGCGTGGCTGCTGCGGATTGATGCGGACGACAACGTGACGAAATATTTCGAGTTGCAGGCCCACCCCGAGACCGGCCGTGTGACGCCGCTGGGGATCGCCTTCGGGCCGGACGGCAACCTGTATATCGCCGACAGCCAGTGCCTGGGCGGCAATCCGAATCACAAGTCGCGCATCCTGCGGGTCGTGCACGAGAGCGGCAAGCCCGTGCGGGAAGAGACCGTCGTCACGGGCATCGTGCAGTCCAACGGCATCGAGGTTTTTAACAACAAAATTTACCTCGCCGAGACGCAGATCATGCCCGCGGTCGTTGAAATGCCCATGACCAGCGGCGTGTTCTGCTTCGATCTGGACGAGTTCAACCTCTACGCCGGCGGACGCCTTTTACGCCGGCCCACGCGGCAAATCGTCGACGTGCATACGGTCGAAGTGCTGCCTTATGGCCGCGACGCGCACTTCATTTTCAATTTCCAGACGGCCGACGCCGAGCGTGACGGCAAGCACACCGTGGGCGCCAACGGCATCGGCATGGCCGCCGACGGCACGCTCTACGTCGCGAACTTCGGCGACAAGAAAATCATTGAAATCAAACTTGAAGCCGACGGCAAAACCGTCGCCTCCCACCGCGAATGCAACGACGGTACCGGCCCGCAGGAAAGCGTCGACGGCCTGAAAGTCTGCCCAAAAGGTTACATCTTTTTCGCCGACTACGTGGGCAACGCCGTGTGCGTGATGAACCCGAAGAACGGCAAAACGCTGCTGCTTGGCAAGAATGAACTGAACCCCGACGCGGAAGCGAAGCAGGCTGGGGCGCTGGATCGCTGCTCGGAAGTGTGCCTGCGCAACGGCAAGCTGTACGTCTCGAACATCGACCTCGAAACGCCCGACGCGCCACACACGATCAGTGTGTTCGACCTTTCGGAGCTGGATTTCGACGAGCTGCTGAAGTAAGTTGTAAGGTCAGCAGCCCGAAGCATAAGCGAGGACCAATCGCCGCCGGGTGATTTGCCATTCCTTTGGCGTAATCCCTTGCTTACGCTGAGGGCTGTTGTTTCCCCCTGCCTACCACGGAGTTTTTATGCTGTTGCGCGTTTTTCTCGCATGGGCGTTCATTTTCGCGGTTTCGTTTGCCCATGCATACGATAACGGCCAGGTGCCGATAAACACGCCCGAGTCGGCCATGCGAATGCTGACGGACATGATTGCGACGTTCGGCGACAATTACCCCGCCGGGCCGGAATACATGCGCAAGCTGGAGGATGTGCTGGCGAGGCTCAAAAAAAACGGGCGCGACCCCGACACGCGGCGCGAGTTCGAGTCGCTACGGAAAGAAATCGCGCTTTCGAATCCGCTGCTGGACTGTGACAAAATCCTGCTCATCCGTCGCGACACGACCAAAGGCGGCTGGGGCTTTCTCCGCCTGAACTCCCACACGAACCATGGCATCCGCCGCGACAACTGGGACACCGAACTGGTCGTCATGTCCGAAATCCGCAAGCGACCCCGGCTTACGCCGATCTACCGCCACCCGAACGCTGCGATCATGCGCGATCTTGATATGCATTTCGACGGGCAGCGTTTTTTGTTTTCCTCCATCAACGCGCAAGGCAACTGGGCGGTTTTCGAGGTGGGTATCGACGGGAAAAATTGTCGGGAGCTGACGCCCAGTGACCAGCCGGATGTGGACTGGTTCGACGCGTGTTATCTGCCCGAGGAGGGCGTGATTATCGCGGCGTCGACGGCGGGAATGCAGGGACTTCCGTGTGAGAACGGCGGCCAGCCGATGGTGAATCTGTACCGTGTCGAGTGTGGGACGCCCGACGCGCCGTTGGCGGAGAAAAAAGTCCGGCAACTGACTTTCGAGCAGGACAGCGACTGGCATCCGAGCGTGATGAACGACGGCCGGGTGATGTATCTGCGGTGGGAATATTCCGACATTCCGCATTACACCAGCCGGATGCTGTTCGCCATGCAGCCGGACGGACGCCAGCAGCGTGCGGTGTGGGGCAGCGGGTCGTATTTTCCGACGGCCTTCAAAAGCCCGCGGGCGATTCCGGATTCTTCCATGATTCTCGGCGTGGTCAGTGGCCATCATACCCACGGCGGCGGCATCCCGGAGACCGGGCGCCTGATGCTCTTAAACCCGCAGCTTGGCTCCAAATATCCCTTCCGTTACGACCCCACGTCGAAGGAATGGGGCAAGCCGCTGGAGTACATCAACCTCTTTCCCCGCGTTTACCCGAAGGAAGTCACCGGCTGCGTGCAGGAAATCCCAGGCTACGAACGCGATGTGGTGGGGAACGTGCTGGACAACCAGGGCGGCATGGGCAAATACCGCTTCGCGTATCCGTTCCCGCTGAACGAAAACTATTACCTCGTCAACATCCGCGTGGACGGCAAAGGCACGTTCGGCCTGTGGCTGGTCGACCGTTTCGACAACATGACGAAAATCCACGAAATGCGCGACGATTCCGTGTTTCAGCCGATCCTCGTGCAGCCGCGCAAACGCCCGCCGGTGCGTATGGACATGACGGACACGCAGAATCCGCAGGGCACGATGTTCATCACCGACGTTTATCAGGGCGGCGGCCTGCATGGCGTTCCGCGCGGGACGGCGAAGACGCTACGGATTTTCGCGTACCATTTTGGCTTCCAGAAAAGCGGCGGCCACGAATCCGTCGGCCAGGTTTCCTGCTGGGACATCAAGCGCGTGCTGGGCACCGTTCCGATCGAGGAAGACGGCTCCGCGATGTTCCACGTCCCGGCCAACACACCCCTCTCCATCCAGGTGCTTGACGAGGAAGGCCGCGCGCTGCAACTGATGCGTTCCTGGACGATTTCCATGCCCGGCGAGCACCAATCGTGTATCGGGTGCCACGAAACGCCCCTGGAAGCGACGCCCTCCAAGCAGACCATCGCCGGCAATAAGCCCCCACGCGACATTACGCCGTGGTACGGCCCCGCCCGCCCGTTCAGCTACGAAACCGAAATCCAGCCGATGCTTGAAAAAAATTGCGTTGCATGCCACCACGACGAAACGAAGAAGGAGCTGGGGCTGCTTTCCTTCGAGGCCCATCAAGCCGGCAACTGGCGTACCGACACCTCTTACGCCTCCCTGAATCCGTATATCTGGCGGCCCGGCCCCGAGCCCGACCTGGAGATGCTCGTGCCGCTGGATTATCATGCCAGTGTCAGCGAGTTGGTGCAGATGCTCAAGAAAGGCCATCACGGCGTGCGGCTTGACCGCGAGGCGTGGGACCGGCTTTACACGTGGATCGATCTCAACGTCCCTTATCGCGGCGGGTGGAATAACCCCGAGCAGGAAAAACGTCGGCAGGAGCTTTACGCGCTGTATGCCTTCCTCGACACGAATCCGGAGGCGGAGTTCCGCGCGGCGCTGGACAAAGTGGAGAAAACGGAGATTCCAAAAAAATCGCCGGCCGAGGTGCGGGAAATCATGCAGGCGGAAGTAGCGGCGGATGATCTCGCCGTACCCGCCTGGCCTTTCGACGCCCCCACGGCCGTTGCGATGCAGCGGACGAACGAAAAAATGCAGAACACGATGGTCGTCGATATCGGCGATGCCCAGCGTATTTCCTTCGTGCGAATCCCGGCCGGGACGTATATCATGGGCCAGCGCGACGGCGCGCCGGATGTGCGAAAACGAAAAATCGTCACCATCCCGAAGGATTTCTGGATGGCGGACACGGAAATCACGAACGGCCAGTACGGCGTTTATGATCCCGATCACGACACGCGTTATCTGCGTGAAGACGGCAAGGATCACACCACGCCGGGGTACATCGCGAATCATCCCCAGCAGCCCGTGGCGCGGATTTCGTTCCAGGATGCCGAGGCGTTTTGTGAGTGGCTTTCCGAAAAATGCGGCAAGACAGTAAAACTTCCCACCGAATCGCAGTGGGAGTGGGCCGCCCGTGCGGGGAGCGAAACGCCGTTCTGGTACGGCGACCGCGACACGGATTTCTCGCCTTACGCGAACCTCGCCGGGGCGGAAGTCCGCGAGACTGCCACGGGTTACGAATCCGGTAGCGTCATCCACAAGCGGCGGATGTACCCGGCCGACTCGCTCTTCCCGTTGCGCGACGACCGCTTCACCGACAAGTGGTTCGTCGTCGATTATGTGAAGCAGTATCAGCCCAATCCATGGGGGCTTTACGACATCATCGGGAACGTCTGGGAGTGGACCGCTGCGGAACCCGGCAGCGAGGAAAACGGCATGGTCGTCGCGCGCGGCGGGAGCTGGAAAGACCGGCCAAGTGTCTCCGGCGCCAGTGCCCGCGTGGTGTATGCGCCGTGGCAAAAAGTCATGAATGTCGGCTTTCGGCCCATCATCGTGGAGGAATGTCGCGCGAAATGAAAAAGAATCTGCTCCGCCACGTCCCGCGGGTGACGATCCTCGTGGGGATGACGAACACATACGGACGCGACGTCCTGACGGGGATCGGGAATTACTCGAAGATTTACGGCCCGTGGAATGTGCAGCTCGACTACGAATTTTCGCGGTGGGAGCTGCCGCCGTGGCTGAAGAACTGGCGAGGCGACGGCATCATTTCACGGATTGCGAGCCCGAAAATCCGGGATTTTTCACACAAAACGAGCATCCCGGTGATCGATTTAAATGAGCGGACGTTTGCGCTTCAGCTACCGTACGTGTTCATCGACCAGGCGGCGGTCGGGCGTCTGGCGGCGGAGCATTTATTGCAGCGCGGATTCACGCATTTCGCTTACATCGGCCAGCGCGGCATCCTCTGGTCGGACGAGCGCTGCCGGAGTTTTCGCGCGGCGGTCGCGGATTTCGCCGATTCGTTCAACGAATTCGAGGGCACACCGTTCCGGGATTCCGATGCCGACACGAAAAGCGTGTACCGCAACAGCGTGTGGGAATCGGAGACCGAGCGTATCCGGCGGTGGGTTTTGTCGCTGCCGAAGCCGACGGGCGTCATGGCGTGCAATTCGTTTCGCGGGCTGCAATTCCTGGAGATTTGCCGCAGTGTGGGCGTGGCGGTGCCGGAAGCGGTGGCGGTGGTTTCGGGCGACGACGAGCCGGCTGTTTGCGAGCTGACCTCCCCGAGTCTCTCGGCCGTGCAACTCGATGGCGAAACCGTCGGGTATCGTGCCGCCGAAATGCTCGACCGCATGATGCGCGGCGAAAACGTGCCGGAAACGTCCGTGCTCGTGCCGCCGAAGTCGCTGGTGTCGCGTTCCTCGACCAGCGGGGCCGCGATCGAAGACGGCACGCTGGGCAAGGCCCTGGAGTACATCCGTGAAAACGCCCGCTTCAACATTTCGCCCGAAGACGTGGCGGAGCATGCCGGCGTTTCGCTGCGGAAAATCCAGATTCTGTTCAAAGAGAAATTTCACCGCACGCTGCACGCCCAGATCGTCGCCGTCCGGCTCGAGGCGGTCGCCCGGCTGCTGCGCGAGTCGGACCTCAACGCCGAGGAAATCGCCCACCGCTGCGGCTACAACTACGTCCAGCAGATGAGCAACGCCTTTTTATCGCAGTACGGCATGCGCCCCGGAGCATTCCGACAGCTGCACAAGTAATTGACAATGGACGATTGACGATGGGCAATGCTCGGATATCGCGTTCATCGAATGATTTTGCGTAGCGTTTGCGTCATTGTCCATTGTCCCGTGTCTATTGTCCATTTAACCCAAGGGAGTTTATCATGAAAACCACCATCACACGTTACGCGACGCTCGGCCTGGTGGCCGCGCTGGTATCTTTTGTCATGCTTTCCAGTGCCGATGCACAGTCGCGGCGGATTCGCCCCGTTGAGAAGCCGGTGTCGGTGAAGCGCGAGGCGCCGAAATTCGACAACGCGTATTTTTACACCGCCGACGGCAAATTCGACGAGGAGAAGGCGAAGGACGCCATCGTCGCGCTGTGCCAGTATCACGGATACCCGATGTTCCCAAAATTCCGCGAGCGGCTGTGGGTTTCGGATTACGGTCTCGGCCGTTTCACCGAGGTCGGCCTGGCGTGCGTCGGCTTTGCGAATAAAGTCGACGGCCAATTCAGCTACATGCTGCAAGATCTATTCATGCTGCCGGGACAGATGTTGCCTGAGCACTGGCACATCGCGCCGGAGAATACGCCGAACTGCCCGCAGAAGGACGAGGGCTGGCTCGTGCGTTACGGCCGTAGTTACATCGTCGGCGAGGGCGAGCCGAATCTGCCGCCGGAGGTGGTCGTGCCCGCGTGCCACATGGACGGCAAGGTGACTGTCGAGCACTGCACGGTGGCCGACCCCGGCGATTTCGTCCCGCTGGTGCGTGTCGACAGTCGGCACTGGCAGATGGCGGGCCCCGAAGGGCTGATCCTGACGGAAGTCGCCAACGCCCACGACAACCCCTCCGTGCGCCACAGCGACCCGACGGCGAATAAGCACTTCCTGGGCGAGTAGCGGCGTGGTCGCGGGATGTGGGGGATGTGGGGGAGGGATATGGGATGTAGTTGCCAGCGGACAATCGACGCACCCTTGCGGCGAGCGATTCGGTTCATGGCAGGATGCGAAGCCCACACCCCATCTCCCGCATGCTACATCCCATTTCCCCGCCTCCCCGTCACTTGCGTTTTTCTCCGCGAAATGGTAAAATGAACGGATTATTCCACCCCGTTCGTCGTTCCCCCCAATCACGGAGATTGTCATGCAAAAAAAACTTGTCCCGGCTGTTATTTTTCTTCTTGCCGCACTTATTTCGCAACGCGCACTGGGTGAAGAAATCGTTCTCACACCCCGCACCCAGCCTGGCAGCGGCGACGCGACCCGAGCCGTGCGTTTTTTGTTTCAGAACGACTTGGCCGAAAAATCCACCGACGCCGTGAAGCGGGTGGTGTTTCCCAAAGGCCGCTACGATTTTTATCCTGATTACGCCAATGAGCGTTACGTTTTCGTCAGCAACAATGATGAGGGGCTGAAGCGGATCGTGTTCCTGTGGGAGGACCTCAAAAACATTGAGTTCGACGGGCAAGGCTCCGAGTTCGTCTTTCACGGCTACACGTGCCCATTCGTGCTTGACCGGTGCGAAAACGTGACGTTCAAAAATTTCAGCATCGACTGGGAGCGCACATTCCACAGCGAGGGCGAAATTCTGGCCGTGGCGGACGACTATTTCGACGTACGTTTCAGCGAGGCGTATCCCTACAAAATCGACTCCGGGATGCTGATCTTCACGGGCCGTGGCGACGACAAGGCGACGTACCCGTTCGGCGGGCTCCTGGAATTCGACGCCGAAAAACGCGAAACCGCCTTCCTCGCGTGGGATTACTGGGTGCCCGAGCCCGGCACGCTCCCGGCCGAAGACCTCGGCGACCGCAAAGTCCGTGTGCACCGCAAGGGCGTCAAGGCCGCCGTGGGCAACATCATGGTTTTCGGCCCGAATCACCGCAAAGTCCCGCTTTTCACGCTCTCCGATTGCACCGACGTGCGTTTCGAAAACGTCCTGATGTACCACTCCGGCGGCATGGGCGTCATCGCCCAGCGGTGCACGAACGTGGAGCTTCACCGATGTAAAACCACCCCCGCGCCGGGCAAAAATCGTGTCGTGAGCCTCACCGCCGACGCCACGCATTTCGTCAACTGCCACGGCAAGATCGTCCTCAATGAATGCGTTTTCGAGAACCAGAAAGACGACGCCACGAACGTTCACGGCATTTACGCCAAGATCGTCGCCAAAAGCACCGTCATGGTGTCTGGCAGGGACGAACACGGTAACCCCGCCGTGTTGGATTACGACGTTATCGACGTCCGTTTCATCCACCTGCAGCAGCTCGGCTTCGATTTCATCAAGGCCGGCACGCAACTGGAATTCGTCGATGCTGAGAGTATGAACCTGATCCACGTGACCTTCCCCGTGGTTCGATCGGCAACGCGGATCAACAAGGAAATCACGCGAGTCGAGCTGCAAAGCATTTTGCCCGACGCCGTCAAACTCGGCGACGCGGTCTGCGACGCCACCACCGCGCCGGAAGTAACGATCACCAAATGTTACATCGGCAAGAACCGCGCCCGCGGTGTGCTCTTGAACTCCCGTGGCAAAACCGTCATCGAGGGCAACACCTTCCACACCCCCGGCGCGGCGATTCTGCTCGAGGGCGACGCACGCTACTGGTTCGAGCAGGCCGGCGTGCGGGATTTGCAGATTCGTGACAACGTGTTCGACAACTGCAATTACGGTGTGTGGGGCTGGGCCGTGATCGAAACCCGCCCGGGCATCGAGCCCTCCCGCCGCGCGGAGAGTCGATATAATAAAAACGTCGTGATCGAAAACAACGTCTTCAAGATTTTCGATAACCGCATCCTCAACTTTTACTCCACCGACGGCCTCACCTTCCGCAACAATACGATCGAATCCTCGACGGCTTACCCGCCCCAGCATCAGGACGCGAAACGTTTCGTCGTCGAGCACTGCGACAATGTGCAGGTCGACGAGTGACCGCCAGCAATACCATTTTCGCCCTGTAGGGGCAGCGTGTTATAACCCAGGGCAACGCCCTGGGAGACGGAAAACGCCACCCCGTTTCAGGGGCTTAAGCCCCGCATTTTCGTCGTCATCTTTTCTCAGGGCGTTGCCCTAGGCTGTAATATACCTGCCCCTCCAAGGCGAGTGAACACCTGTCAAACATCGGAAACCTAACATGACCAAACCCACCATCCTCGCTACGCTGCTTCTATTCCTCACCCCCCCCCTCTCCGCCGCCGAGATCGAAGCGTGGAAACCGCTGCGGACTTCCGACGCGGTGTCCGTCCGTCAGGAATGGAAGCCCACACAGGACGGCGTCTCCATTGCGGGCACGCCGCTGCGAATCGCGGGGCGGGTGTTCACGCAGGGGCTGGGCACGCACGCGCCGGGCGAAATCATTTTCGACCTCACTGGCAAGAATCACAAAACGTTCAAAGCGGTGATCGGCGTGGACGACGGCGCCGAAGCGGCAGGCTCCGTGGCGTTCACCGTTTACCTCGACGGCAAGAAAGCGTTCGACAGTGGCGTGATGAAACACGGCGACGCGGCGAAGGAAATCCGCCTCGACATCACCGGCGTGCGGGAGTTGAAGCTCGTCTGCACCGACGGCGGCGACGGCGTGCAGGGCGACTGGGCCGACTGGGCCGACGCGGCGGTGGACGATGTGCTGGCGGTCACGCCCAAGGCGGTGCCGCAATTTTCGACGGCGGGATTTTACGCCGTGCCCGGCAGTCCGCGGAAAGTCTGGTCCTTCAATCCCGGCTGGCGGTTCCATAAGGGCGACGTGCCGGGGGCTGAAAAGCCGGATTTCGACGACTCACTGTGGGAGGCCGCCAACCTGCCGCACGGGCTGGAAATTCTCGGCTCCAACCAGAGCGGCGGGCGGAATTACCAAGGCCCCGCGTGGTATCGTAAAAAATTCACGCTGCCTGCGGAGCAAGATGGCAAGCGAACCGTGCTGTATTTTGAAGCCGTCATGGGCAAGGCGAAAGTCTTCCTCGACGGGCGACTCGTGGCCAAGCATCTCGGCGGCTACCTGCCTTTCGCGGCCGACATCACCGAACACGTCAAGCCCGGCAAAACCCACACTGTGGCGGTGCTTGCCGACAACTCTGACGATCCGTCCTTCCCGCCCGGCAAGCCGCAAGGCAATCTCGACTTCACCTACCTCGGCGGCATTTACCGCGACGTCTACCTGATTAGTTACGGACAAACCCACGTCACGCTGCCGGAACTTTCCCCGACGGTTGCCGGCGGCGGTGTTTTCGTCGGCGTCCTTAAAGCCCAGGACAACACCGCGGAATTCGAAGTCCGCACCGAAATCGCGACCGAGCAGGATGTTCTCGTTCATACGGTCATTCTTGATGACAGTGGGAAGGAAATCGGCCGGCGATCTGGCGTGGTCTCCGCGCGAAAACCGCCTGAACCTGCCCCAGCACGCTCCACCGCGAGAATCACCCGCTATGACCGTCTCGGCGTGATAACCATCATCGACCCCATGACATTCGACGATGTCCGTCTCTGGCATCCGGATGATCCTTACCGATACTGCGTTTTAACCAAAATTTACGATGTAAGGGGCGAAACGTTACTCGATTCGATGCAAACCCGTTTCGGCATCCGCCTTTTCGAAATGCGGGGCAACGACGGGTTTTACATTAACGGCAAGCCCATGCCACGGCTGTCGGGCGTGAATCGCCATCAGGATTACGCGTGCGTGGGTAACGCGGTGCCTAACAGCGGGCAGTGGCGGGACGCGAAGCTGCTGCGCGAGGGCGGCTCGACGATCGTCCGCGCGGCCCATTATCCGCTGGACCCCGCGTTCATGGACGCATGCGACGAGCTCGGCCTGCTGGTCACGGTGGCCAATCCCGGTTGGCAGTTTTATAACGACAAGAACCCGGAATTCTGGCAGCGGTGCGTGGCCGACACGCGTGCCATGGCCCGGCGCGACCGCAATCGCCCGGCCGTGGTGCTCTGGGAGACGGCCCTGAACGAGACCGATAATCAGCCCGCGCCGATGCTGGCGGAAATGCACGCCGCGCTGCACGAGGAAATCCCGTACCCCGGCGTGTTCTCCGTGGGCGACAGCGATCACGCACGCCCCGCGGGTCTCGACGTTTACTATTACGCCCGCGGCGACGAGCCCATCACGTCCATGATCCGCGAGTACGGCGACGGTGGCGAGGTGGAGAATTTTTACTCCCAAAACGCTGCCAGCCGGGTCAAACGCGAGTGGGGCGAGCACGCCATGCTCCAGCAGGCGATGATCCGTTACCGCGACCTGCCCGGCATTTACGGCGGCTCGCGAAAACAGTTCGCCGCCACGCTCTGGTGCGGAATCGACCACCAGCGCGGCTATCACCCCGACCCGTTTTGGGGCGGACTGCTGGACGAATACCGGCTGCCGAAATATTCCTATTACGCGTTCAAAAGCCAGTACGCGCCGGACTTTAACGCGGACGGCAAAATTCCACACATCCAGACCGGCCCGATGGTTCACATCGCGCACGAGCTGACGCAAATCTCGCCCGCCGACGTGCTGGTGATGACGAACTGCGAGGAAGTGCGACTCACGTGGCTGGGGAAAGTCGTGGGCACACAACGTCCCGAAGACGGTTATAAAGGCCTGCCGCACCCGCCGGTGATCTTTAAAGACGTCTTCCATTTCCGTGAAATTAACACGAATTGGCGTGACCGGCTGGACGAGCTGGAAATGGTGGCGGAAGGGCTCATCGGCGGGAAAGTCGTGCGCGTTCAGAAGAAAAAATACCCGCAGCGCACCACGCGCATCATGCTCGAGACGGACGACCACGGATGTGGCGTGACGGCGGATGGCGGTGATTTCATTCCGGTTCGCGCGACGATCACGGATGCCCGCGGCATGACGAAAGTTCTTGCGCCGGAATATGTTACGTTCCTCGTGGACGGCGCCGGCGAGATGATCGGCGGACAGGCCCAGCACGTGAACCCCATGAAAGCGGAGTTAGGAGTGGCCACCGCCCTGATCCGCGCAAGCACCACGCCGGGGCTCATCCGTGTCCGCGCGGTTTCCGCCGGCCTGCTGCCATCCGAGGAGCTCATCATCCCGACCGCCGCAGCGCCGCAGCCGCTGTTATATAACGCCGCGTACATGAACGCGTCCCGGCGCCCGGCGTCCGAAATCACGGTTCACGTTCTTGACGCGAAAGATGGTGACGCGGACACGCAGACGCTCCGTGACGAAATCGAACGTCTGAAACTGGAGGCCGTCAGCCGTGAGCAGGACCTGATGGAATTTAAAAATCGGCAGAAGTGATGGGTGCGCGTGAAGAAGCGTGTGATTTTCATGATTTTTTATGTGTCAGGAAGGCGCGATGTTTAAACTTACGGTTTTATTTCTCGGCGGGATGTTTTTGGTTGCGCAGCCGGTGTACGCGGCGGAGGATGGAGTGCCGGGCCGACTGCCGGAAAATTATGTCATGCCGCCGATGGAAATGGTTTATCCGGCGGGGGACGAATACGGCGATTCTATTTTGGGTCGTGAAGTGGCACCGCCGCCGCACCGGACGCCCGCACCGGCGGTGAAGTCAGTGGAAACGCCTGTGAAAGTGGAGCCGTCCGAGGAAACGGAGCTGCCGATTTTTTCTGACGCGCCGGGAGATCCGTTTCACTTTCCGTCCGGTGACGTTCCACCGCCGGAGCGTGAAATGATGGAGGCAGAAGTGCCTCTGCTGCCGCGGGAGATGACGCCGCCACGGACAGACACGGCGGTGACCCCGGCGGTGGTGGAGATGCCGAATTCCGGTAGTGATGTGAAGAAAACTTCCCGGGCGCCCGAGAAAAAAGCGGAAAAAACCGCCCCGGCCTCTGCCGCGATTCCATCTGCGGAAAAAACGCCGTCACGCCCATGGGGCTTGCTGGCATTCACGTTTTTCATGCTCCTGCTCTCCCTCAGCGGAAACGTTTTCCTCGCCTGGCAGTACTGGGAGCAGCGAAAATTGCTGGCGGAAACGTTAACGAAATAGCGTCTCGCGGCGCTTCGGCCTCGGCCGCCATTTCTTGCGTAAACACACCCGCTGGAATCTCATTTTAATAACGAAAGGCCACTGCCCGTGTCACTTTTTGATGATTTACCGGAAGATGCATCCGCGGATGGCACGGACGCGCGGCATGATGCGCAGACGGGCGAGGATGACCGTCCGGCGATTTTTACTGTCACGCAACTGACGCACGGCGTGCGGGATCTGCTGGGCACGGTGTTTCCGGACGTGCGTGTGGCGGGGGAGGTGACGGACCTGAGTGTGGCGAGGACGGGGCACAGTTATTTCTCGCTGAAAGATGAGCATTCGCAGCTCGCAGCGGTGATCTGGCGGAGTGCGCGAGAGCGGATGACGGTGGAAATCGGGAACGGGCAGGAGGTGGTGTGCCGCGGCCGACTGGAGGTATACCCGCCGCGGGGGACGTACCAGTTAATCGTTTCGGAGGTGGAAAATCGGGGGCAGGGCGAGCTGGAACGCCGATTTTTGGAGCTGAAAAAGCGGCTCGCGGCGGAGGGGCTTTTTGACCGGGAGCTGAAACGGCCGATTCCCGCGTGGATACGGAAAGTCGGTGTAATCACCAGTCCGGACGGGGCGGCCATCCGCGATTTTCTGGAGGTTTTGCGCCGGCGGTGGCAGGGCGTGGATGTCATGATTTACCCGGCGCCCGTACAGGGAACCGGCGCGGCGCGGCGGCTGGCGGAAGGCGTGCGTTTTTTTAACGCGCTGAAGCCGGAGTTTCGCCCGGACTGTCTGGTGGTCACCCGCGGTGGCGGGAGCATGGAAGATCTCTGGGAGTTTAATGAGGAAGTGCTCATCCGGGCGATTTTTGAGTCCACGATTCCCGTCATTTCCGCTGTGGGACACGAAATTGACGTCACGCTGTGTGATCTGGCGGCTGACCAGCGGGCCCTGACCCCCACGGAGGCGGCGGAGCGGATTTCTCCGGACGTGACGGCCCTGCGTGATCGGCTCCGGCAGGACGCCCGGCGGCTGAAGGCGGGGGTGGTGAACCTGCTGAAAACCCAGGAAACGCAGCTCGCGGCGCTGGCGGCCCACCCGGTTTTTAAGTTTCCGTATCGTGCCGTGCAGGAAGCGGTCCAGAAAACAGACGCGCTGGCCCTGGCGGCGGACACGGCCATAACCCTCCGGCTGGAGCGTCTGGAGAGTGGTCTTCAGCACGCGGCCGGGCGGCTGGAAACGCTCAGTCCGCTGAAAGTGCTGGCCCGTGGATATTCCGTTACCCGGGACGCACGCACGGGAAAAACGCTCCGCCGTGCCGCGGAAGTCGCGCCGGGGGATGAACTTCTCACGCGGCTGGAAGACGGGGAAGTGCGCAGCCGGGTGGAGGGGGACGGAATGAGGAATGAGGAATGAGGAATGAGGATGGCGTAAGCATCTCGCGGTGCCGTTCCGAAGCGATTTTATGCTATTTTTGTCTTTTTTATGAAATATGATGCAGAAGTTTTGACACCGCGTGTTAAATAGAGTAAAATAAAGGAAGTCTATCGGACATTTTGTCAGATACTCTTTTCTCATATCCTGGAGGCTTCCCGCATGAAAATGTTATCCTGGCCGGGCGTTTTTTCTTGTTTTTTGGCTGTTTCTCTGGCTTTATTTTTATCGGCGGCATTTTCACATGCCACGGCGGATGAAAAATCGCGGGATGCTGCGCCGGAGGAGCAAGACGGGTTCCGCTTTCTTTTCGGGGAGTGCGACTTTTCTCACCGGAGCATTTATTCACGGGGAGATGGGCGGCTGATGCCGTTCCTGAATGACCCGCTGCTGGTCGGTGCGCTGCTGCTGCTGGGAGCGAGGGTGGATGAGGAAGAACGGTATCTGGAACTGCCGCTTTTTTATTCCGGTAACGCGGAGGTGACACATGCGCTGCTGGCGGCGGGTGCGGATGTGAATGCGAAGCGGGGGAATGGCCGGACACCGCTTTTTTACGCGCCGGACGGGGATTCCGTGCGGATGCTGGTGGCGGCGGGGGCGGATGTGAACACGGAGGATGATCACCTGTTCACGCCGATTTTCACCGCGCTGAATGCGGATGTGGTGGAAGCGTTGCTGGAGGCTGGGGCAAAATTAACGCATTATACGGGCCAGACACCGCTGCACACCGCGCGGGATGCGGGGGTGGTGGAGCGGCTGGTGAAGGCGGGGGTGGATGTGAACGAGAAAACCCTCGTGGGCGAGTATCCGCCGCTGGCTTTTGCGAGGGACGGGGAAGTGGCCCAAGCGCTAATAAAAGCGGGCGCGGATCCACTTTATAAAACGCAGACCGGTGAGACGCTGCTATTTTTCGCGCGAGATGCGGATACCGTCCGGCAGCTCATCGAGGCGGGCGTGGATGTGAACGCGGTCAGTGAGGATCAAAATACGGCGCTGAACGCCTGCGCGGCCTACGATGGTTATTCGGATGAAGGGAGAATAGCGCTGCCGAAAGCCATACGAACGTATCATTTTGGGCTGGAAACCGGAATGAACGAAGCTTTTTTACCGGCGGAACTGCTGATCAAGGCGGGGGCGGACGTGAATCACCGCGGCGTGGCGGATCGAACGCCGATTCTTCTGGCATATGACCCGCAGCTGGTGAAACTGCTGGTGGAGTCTGGAGCGGATGTGAAATTCCAGAGCGGCGTCAGTGGCGAAAGTGCGCTGCATATTCACCAGAAGCCGGAAAGCCTGCGGCTGCTGCTGGAAGCCGGTGCGAATGTGCATGCGCTGGATATGAAGGGGCGGTCGGCACTTTTCCATGTACAGGACGCGGAGAAATTGCAGATTCTTCTGGAGGCGGGAGCGCTGGTTACGCAGCGGGACGCGGAGGGAGAGACGCCGCTGCATGGAAAACATGCCCCCGAATCTATTCGTATACTCGTGGCGGCGGGGGCGGATCCCTTTGCGAAAAATAAATCGGGGCAAATGCCGCTGGATGAACATCACTGGGCGAATTCGCTGGCGGCGCTGATTGACGTGATGCGCGAGGCGGGGGCGGATCCGAAGGTGTTTTTGAATGAGCCGCGGGGAAATGATGAGTTTATCGCGTTTCAGTTGATCAGCTTGCACAACTATTTTTCATTCGATAGGGAAAAGCAGGAATTTTCCACGCGGCGGTCACGCTGGAGCAAATCGCATGACGACTTGGATTACAGCGATCTCGGAAACCTCAAGGTACTCCTGGAGGCGGGGATGGATACGAATCTGGTGAATGATAAAGGCCGGACGATTCTTTACCGGGTGCTGGACGGCGAGATGGCGGAGCTGCTACTGAAGCATGGGGCGGACGTGAGCGCAACAGACACGCGGGGGAACACGCCGCTGCATGCCATGCTTTATCGGGGTGCGGAAACGGACGCGGTGAAAGCGGTGCTGGACGCGGGCGCGGACGTGAACGCGGAATCCGAAGACGGCATCCCGCCGCTGCTGGCGTTTTATGAGCAAAAATGCAGCGAGTCCTATGATCCCTCTGATAATCATCGTTTTTGGTTTTCCGGCGAAACCGGGAGAGAGGAGCGTCCGGAAACAGTGAAACTGCTGCTGGCGGCGAGGGCGAAAACGGATGTGAAAAATGAAGATGAACAGACGGCGTTACACATTCTCCGTGAGCCAGACTCGCTACGTGCGCTGCTGGAGGCAGGGGCGGACGTGAACGCGAAAGATAAACGGGGCCGTACCCCGCTGTTCACGAAGACGGATGAAGAAGCGGCACGCGTGCTGGTGGAGGCCGGGGCGGATGTGAATGCGAAAAATGATGCTGGAAAGACGGTGCTTCAGGAGATGAAGGAGCATCCGGAGGTGGCGGCGATTTTGCGCAAAGCAGGGGCGGAAGAAACGGCGGATGATGAAGAACAGGATGTGAAGCATCTGTTTATGGTCATGTATTCAGGGAAATTCAAGAACCTGAAACAACTCGCAGAAGGAGGCGCCGATTTACGGGTGGTGAACGCGGAAGGGCACACGCTACTGCACTGGGCTGACTCGCCGGAAATAATGCGATTTTTGCTGGAAAAAGGATTGGATGTGCACGCGAGGGATCTTAATGGGAACACGCCCCTGCACACCCTGATGAGTGATTACATTACCATGGATCACTGCAGTTACGGCAGGCCCGCCAATCCGCCCTGTGTGCGTGTGCTGCTGGAGGCTGGTGCGGATGTGAACGCGAAAAATAAGGACGGGCGTGCGCCGCTGCATATGTCCGGGCACCGTGGTGACGCCCGTGTCATGGCTCTTCTGCTGGCGGCCGGCGCGGATGTGAATGCGCGGGATGTGGAAGGGAACACGCCGCTGCTGCTGGTCGCCAGAGACTTGATGATGTATCAGCTGCTGTTAAAAGCCGGGGCGAATATCCATGCGAAAGACCATGCGGGAAACACGTTCTTGCATAAGGTGGTTCAGGGTTTTTATTGGTATCATGATGAGGATTACAGCGAAATAAAAATGGCGATTGCGCATGGGCTGGATGTGAACGCCATAAACGGGAAGATGGAAACGCCGCTGCATCTGTGTGCGACGCATGAGGAAATCGTGAAGATTTTGATGGCTGCCGGGGCGGATCCCCACCGGAAAGACATCGACGGTCGTGACGCGCTACAAAAAGGCACGTCGCAGACGAGGAAAATCATGCAGGGAGAGTCGCTGAATAATGAGGATGAAGAAGATGATCCATGGATGGTTCAGCATATAATTCTCCAATAACTGGGGCGTTTTTAAAACTTTTCAGGAATGAATGATGAACACGCGTTTTTGGAGTATTTTTTCACGACCGACGTGCCTTTTCCTGATGCTTTTCTTTTGCATTACCGCACCTGGGAGCGGCGCCGAAAATGTGAAGGGCGATGAGGATGAGACGGGTATCCAGGGCGTGCCCGCGAAAACCCCGTTCCGCTTTACGTTTTACGCGGCACTGACGGACGCCCGGTTATTCCGGCAAAAGTCCGATTCGCGGAAACGGTCTCCCGTTTTTCATCCCGTGCTGAATGATCCCCTGCTGGTGCGTGCGCTGCTGGCGGCCGGGGCGGAAGTAAATCATGTCATTCCACGCCAGGATGCGGATGAAACTTATTACGCGAGGGAAGCGGAGACGGCATCTTCCTCGCTGGAGTATGCCGGGACGGCGGAGGTGGCCCGACTGCTGCTGGCCGCGGGGGCGGATGTGAATCAAGAAAATGATGACGGACGCACGCCGCTTTTTTACGTGACGCACGTGGAAGTGGCGAAGCTTTTTATTGCGCACGGCGCGGACGTACATCACCGGGACAGTTACGGGATGACGCCGATTTTTCACGCCGCCGCGTATTCGGATGTGCTGGAGGTGTTGCTGGTGGCCGGGGCGAAAGCGGATACCCACCCTTCCGGCCTGTCTCCGCTGCATTACACCCTGGACGCGAAAGGCGTGCGGCTGCTGGTGGCGGCCGGGGCAGATGTGAACGCTCACGGGAAGCATGTCCCGATGACGCCGCTGTTCGTTTTTGGAGAGGGTGTGGGAAAAACCGCGGCGCTGCTGGAGGCCGGGGCGGATGCGAAATTTCGGATGCAGGACGGGCGGACGGTGCTTCATATCCCTGCCACGGCGGAAATCGTGCGGCTGCTGCTGGCGGCCGGGGCGGATCCGAATGTCCCGGCGGGGGAATACCGCATGACGCCGCTGATGCTCGTGACGCCGGGCGTTTTTGTCATGGAAGGGGAAGGATGGATGCCATATTTTTCAGGGATGTCGGCGGTGGAGTATCTGAAATCCGAGGAGATTATGATGCTGCTGGGGTATGACGCGGATGAAGATTTCGACGCGTATACTCAGCTACTGAGCGTGCGGCTAAATCGCCGTGAGCGTGACGAGATGATTTCCGCGATGATCGCCGCGGGGGCGGATGTGAATCTGCAAAATTATTTCGGTGCTTGCGTGCTGCACCTGGCGACAGACGCGGAAATGACGAAAACGTTTCTGGATGCCGGCGCTAATATTCATGCGCTGACCCTGGCCGGGCGCTCGGCCCTGCATTACGCGCAAGACCTGGAGTCTCTGAAGCTGCTCGTGGAGGCGGGCGCGGATGTGTCTCTGAAGGACGCGAAAGGCGAAACGCCGTTATTCTTTGCCAAAGACGCCCCGTCAGCGGCGTGGCTGATCGAAAAAATGCGTGAAGCCGGGCAGGATCCGAAAGTGTTCCTGAACGAATTATCCAAAAACGAGCGTACCGTGCTTCACGCGTTATGCAGGCGGGGTATGGAAATGACAGATAATGGATGGGGTGATTCCATGGAGGATTGGATGGAATTCACCCTTCAGTTAAGCGAGCCCGAAAAGGCAGCATGTCGGCAGCGGTTCTCGGGTTTTTTTATGAAAGCCATGTTGCTGGTGCTGCTGGAAGCGGGGGCGGATCTGAATGCGCGGGATGGCAAGGGGAACACGCTGGCATTTCGCATCCAACGACTGGAGACGTTTGCGCTGCTGAAAAAATGCGGTGCGGATTTTTCCGTGATGAATCATATCGAGGAGACGCTGTTAACTTCCGGCGCTTGTGTTGTGGAAAAAACGCCGGATGTGGTGCGGTTTTTGATTGACGAGGGCGTGGATGTCCATCAGATGAGCAATACCGGCAGGACGCCCCTGACTTCCTCTCGCATTTGTGCCCCGGAATCGGTAAAAATACTTCTGGATGCGGGGGCGGATCCGAATTTTATGGTGCAGGGAACGCGGTTTACCGATTTTCCGCTGCAGCTACATGAGGATTCGGAGTCGGTGCGTTTTTTGATTGAGGCCGGGGCGGATGTGAATGTCTGCGGCGAGGGGGGAAGAACTGCCTTGCATTCGGAAACGTGTCCGGAAGAAAAAGCCAGGCTACTGATCGCAGCGAGTGCGGACGTCGACGTGCGCGATTCTCAGGATCAGACGCCGCTTTTTTTGGCTGCGAAAAATCCGGCGGTGATGAAGTTGCTGCTGGAGGCCGGGGCGGATGTGAACGCGAAAGATAAGGACGGTCAGACGGTTCTTGCGGCGAAGATTGAGGAATTAGGGCTGCCGAAGGTCGAGATGCTTTTGGAGGCCGGGGCTGTGATAGACACCTTGCCCAGCGGCGAAACGCTGCTGCACAAGAATCCGAAGCCGGAGGTGGCGGAATTGCTTATCGGGATGGGCCTGGACGTTCATGCGCGAGATAATCAGGGCCGTACGCCACTGTTCCTGGCGAAGAATGATCGTCTGGCGAAGGTGTTTCTGGATGCCGGCGCGGACGTGAATGCCCAAGCGAATGACGGAAAGACGCCGATTTTCGAGTGCCCCGATGGTATCATTTCCTTACTGCTGCTGGCAGGGGCGAAAGTGGATATGAAAGACAATCGCGGCGACCTGCCGATTCATTTTCGGAGAGATTTCGAGATTCGCCGCTTACTGGAAGCCGGGGCGGATGTGAATGCGAAAAATCATCAGGGCGCGACAGCGCTGCATACTGCCGTGGACTACCACAGGGATTTGGATGTTCTTGTGCTGCTGGAGGGTGGTGCAGATGCCAACGCGCGGGATGCCGATGGGAATACCCCGCTGTATGGAACGAGCTGTTATGACTCCGAAACGACGATCGCGGATTTACTGCGGAAGCATGGCGCGAACGTGAACGTGAAAAACACGCAGCATCAGACGCCGCTGCATTTTTTCGCGTATGATCATATGGGGACACGCTGGCTCCTGGAGCAGGGGGCGGATCCGAATACGGTGGACATAAACGGTGAGACGCCGCTGTTTAATGTAGAGAATCGGCTGGTTTACCAGCTTTTTCTCAAAGCCGGCGCAAATCCGCACATCCGAAACTTGGCCGGGGAATTGGCCCTGTGCGTCCTGCGTTTCGGTGTGGACGGAATGGCCTACGACGAAGATGATGACGGCAGTGATGATGACGACGACGAGATATCCGCCGAGGATGAAGAAGAGGAAGATGTGGATGGCCGCGCTGATTATTTGGTTGAGGCGGAGAATCTGGGCGCCAAGCCGCTGGGATGTTGGGAAACGATGTGTGAACGCATGTATGAGGAAGAACTGAAACGCGGCGTGAGCAACTGGCTGGATCGTGCTGATGAAAAACTGTTTGGAAAGCCCTGAAAATACGGAGTGCGGAATGAAGACGATTTGCCGATTTTGCGTGCTGCTGAGTCTGTGCGTTCCGCTTTTTCCGGAGAGTGTGGCGGGTGCGGAAACCTCGTCGCCGGTGCGGTTTACCTTTCACGGCGTGATGGAAGCGCGCGGCGGAGGGGACGGGGAGGTGCGGTGTCTGAATGATCCGCTGCTGGTTCGCGCGCTGATTATCGCCGGGGCGGATGTGCATGAAAGCATGACCTTTCGCGCCCGTGGCCCTGGTGGCGGTAAGGTGACGGACGAAATGTCACCGCTGTTTTTCACGGAGACGCCGGAGGTGACGCGGGTTCTGGTGGAGGCCGGGGTGGATGTGAATTTACGGGACGGTTACGGGAACTCGGCCCTGTTTTACACGGATGGTGCCCGCATCGCGGCGGTGCTGATCTCGGCCGGGGCGGATGTGAACTCGCGGAATGATGAGTGGACCACGCCGATTTTCGCGGCCCGGAACGGGGATGTGGCGGAGGTGCTGCTGAAAGCCGGGGCGGTGATGGAACCGCTTTTATCGGGCCAAAATCCGCTGCATACGGCCCAGGACGCGAAGACCGTGCAGCTGCTGGTGACGGTCGGGGCGGATGTGAATGCGAGGGCAGGGCTCAGCGGACTGACGCCGTTATGTACTGTCCGCGGTGCGGAAGCGGTGAAGGCCCTGCTGGAGGCGGGTGCGGACGCACGCGTGAAAACGGAAAACGGGATGAGTGCTCTGCACTTTTGGCATGAACCGGAAGCGGTGCGGGCGCTGATCGCGGCGGGGGCGGATGTAAACGCGATTTGCCGGGGGAACGGGCGCACGCCGCTGCATTTTTGGGTGGAGAAGAAGGCGTTTTCGGAGAATTTTGCGAATGATGATGCGATTATCATGCCATCCGCATTCACGGATGATCCCGCCGCGTGTGAAGATCTCCAGGAAATGCAGGCGGAGGTGGTGCGGATGTTACTCGCGGCCGGGGCGGATGCGAACGCCGTGAATGTGTGGAATGAGACGCCGCTGATGCGTGCGGCTTACCCGGCCGTGACGCGGGCGCTGTTGGTAGCCGGGGCGGATGCGAATTTACACAGTAAGCGCGGTATTACGGCACTGCACATGGCACGGGATGCGGAAACCATGCAGACGCTGCTGGCGGCGGGTGCGAATGTGCATGCGCTGACGCTGGAAAATATTTCCCCGCTGCACACGGCGGCGAATGAGGCGTGCGTGGAGATGCTGCTGGCCGCCGGCGCGAATCCCCTGCAGAAAGATGATCATGGACGCATGCCGCTGTGGTACGCGCGCAATGCGCCGTGTGCGAAGCGGCTGATAAACGCCATGACGGCAGCGGGCGAAAAACCGGAGGTGTTTCTGAATGAAATCGCGGAGACGGGAGGCAACCTGGTGTCCACGAATCTGCTTTACCGGCGGCTGGACCAGGACAGGAAGGCTTTTGAAGTGGAGATGAACGCGCACATTCGCCCGGGGCGGCTGCTGGACAAGAAAACGTGGGCCGCGTTTATCCGTGAAAAGGAAAACTGCTCGGCCCGGGAAATCATGCGGGTGCTGCTGGCGGCCGGGGCGGATGTGAACGCGTATGACGCCGCCGGCCAGGGGATGGTTTTTTATGCGTGGACGAACGAAACGCTGGAGATGCTCGGCAAGTATGGGGCCGTGCTGGCGTGTGAAGATAATGAGCACGAAACACCGCTGATGCAGGCGCTGTATATGGGAGCGGAGCTGGAAGTGGTGAAGCGGATGCTGGACGCCGGGATGGAGGTGAATGCGCTGACGGAGTACAATCACACCGCTCTGAACCGCGTCATGCGGTATGATTACATAAACCGCGTTTATCGGGACGTGACCCCTTACGTGAAATTACTGCTGGAGGCGGGCGCCGACCCCAATTTAAAGACGGAAGAACGCAGTTCGGCTTCCGTGTCTCCGGGGCTGCCACCGCTGCATTATTACCGGGACGCGGAAACAGTGCGGCTGCTGCTAACCGCCGGTGCGGATCCGAATTTAAAAAGCCTGGACGGACGCACGCCCATTTTTTATTGGGTCGATCAGCCCGAGAGGATGCGGCTTCTGCTGGAGGCCGGGGCGCGTGTGGATGTGACGGATAAACTCGGGTATCAGCCGTTACACAGCCGTGCGTTGCACCCGCGGTGCGTGGAGATGCTGATTCGTGCCGGGGCGGATGTAAACGCGAAAAGCCGGGATGGGGCGACGCCGCTTTTTTATACCGAGGGGAATGCGGAACGGGTAAAACTCCTGCTGATGGCCGGGGCGGATGTCAGCGAAAAAGACACCACGGGGGAGACGGTCCTGTTTACGCCTAGGATGACGCTCCCGGCCATGGACGTCCTGCTGGCGGCGGGCGCGGATGTGGATGCCAGAAATGTGCAGGGATACACACCACTGATGAAGATGACGTACCGGGGAGACGATCTGAAAAAAATTAAACGGCTCGTGGTGGCGGGAGCGCGTCTGGACGTGAAAAATAATGCCGGTGCAACGCTCCTGCATCTGGCGAAAACTCCGGAAATCATGGCGTTTTTGCTGGAAAAGGGGCTAGACGTGAATGCGCGGGATGACGCCGGGAATACGCCGCTGATGCTGGCTGGCGATCTGCGGTGCGCGGAGCTGCTGCTGAAAGCCGGGGCGGATGTGAATGCGAAAAATCGTGACGGCGAAAACGTCATGCACCGCCAGGCCCAAAAGGAGTTATTCCACCAAATTGCGTTTTATCTCGCATGGGGAGGGGATATAAACGCCAAAGACCGGCGGGGGCGTACGCCGCTTTTTTTTGTGCATGGCGACGAGAGCATGTTCCAGTTGTTGCGTGCCGGGGCGGATGCGAAAATTCGGGATGAAACCGGGGGAAATGTCCTTTTTCGCGAGTCTGGCATGTCGCCACGGATCCTACGGGAACTGATCCGCTACGGAGCGGAGGTGAATGTCGTGAATGCGGAACTGAAAACGCCGCTGCACATTCACGCGAATTTTCTTCCCCCGGTGCAAGTGCTGGTGGAGGCCGGGGCGGATGTCAATGCGCGGGATCTGAACGGCGAAACGCCGCTATTTTTCGTTGCGGACCGCGAAACGTATGATTATCTGGTGAAAGCCGGGGCGAATCCGCATGCGGTGAATAATGCGGGGGAATCGCCGGATCCGTGGGATGAGGAGTCGCGCGGGTGGGATGAGGATGACGAAATCGAGTGGGGATTAGGCAGCTTTTTTGATGACGTTACGTATGAGCCTCCTCTTCAGGTACGGAATTTTCTTGACGTGAGCCGTCCGTGCCTGCGGTGGGATTTGCGGCTGAAACGGTTTCTTATTCGCAATAAAGCGCCCGTGGCGATAAGGAGTGACGAATGGCGAGTAAGATGAATATCAAAAAAAGAGCATTCCCCACGCGATTTTCGTCGGCGTGTGCATTTTCTTCATGCGGGATTTCATTTTCGCGGCGGAAGAAGAACGTGGGGTTACGTTCTCGCTGATTTCCTTCGCCGGGATGGTCGAGGATCCGCTGGTGGTCCGTGCGGTGGTGCTGGCGGGTGAGCCGGTGAGTGATTACGGGCCACATGACGGCTTACCGGAATTGGCCGCCCGAAGTAAAACGCTGGCGGAGGTGCTTCTGAGAGCGGGAATGGATGCCAACGCGCGGACGTACCTCGGCGAAACGGCCCTGTTTTATGCGAGTGACCCGGCGGTGGTACGGGTTTTGCTGGATGCCGGCGCGGATGTGAATGCGCGGGATAACGCGGGAAATACGCCGCTGTTTCATTCCATACTTGAGCATGAACCGGGGCTGCTGGCGGTTCTCATCGCGGCCGGCGCGGATGTGAACGCGAAAAATCGTGACGGCAAGACGCCTTACGCGGTGTTCAGCTGGGCGGTGCCACGCGAGATACTGCTGAAGGCGGGGGTGCTGCCGCTGGAGGGGGATGATGCTGAGGATGAGGAGTCGGAGGAGGAATCAGAAGAGGCATTCCTGGAGGATGATGAATGAAAATGTCGCGGAAAAAATGGGTTTTCGCTGCGGTTTTCGCCGGCGTGTGTGTGATTTACGCGAATTTCACCGTACCGGCGGCGGGGGAAGATCGCGAGGTGAGATTTTCGTTGGCGGGTGTGCCGGGGGATTATCTGGATGATCCGCTGCTAGTCCGCGGGATGATTTTGGCGGGGGGATTCACGCCGGAAGATGAGGATGATTATGAAAGTGCCGCGACTTATCTTTCCATGGCGAAAACGCCGGAAATCGCGCAGATGCTGATGGATGCCGGGGCGGATGTGAACGCGCATACGCAGCATGGCGGGACGGTGCTTTTCGGAGTGCGTGACGCGCGGATGGCACAATTTTTTGTGGATGCCGGCACGGATGTGAACCGGTGTGATAATGACGGTTATACGGCGCTGATGTACTCGTGCGGCGCAGCCGTAACGCGGGTGCTGCTGGATGCTGGGGCGGTGGTGAACCCGGATGAACTGCTGCTCAGCTGGCAGGCAGATGAGTTACCGCTGCATTTCGCGCCGGACGCGGAATCCGCGCGGATGCTGCTTGCGGCGGGGGCGGATGTGAACGCACGGTCTGGTTCCGGCGCGACGCCGCTGCTGCTGGCGGTGGATGAAGTGCACTTAGGGCACGGGCTGGATTATGATGAGGGAACACCGCCGCAGAGGCCGTGGAACGCGCATTTTTGGTGGATGGACATGCAGTATGACCCGGATGACCTGGAGGCGGACGCCGACGGTATGTTTCGTGAGACACGGGAGCGAATCGCGAAAACACGGGTTTTGATTGAGGCCGGGGCGGATGTGAATGTGGAGCATGAGTCGGGGTACACGCCGCTGATGCTGGCGCGGACGCCCGGGGTGGTGAAGCTGCTGCTGGACGCGGGGGCGAAAGCGGATGCGGAAATCAGGGGCGGAATCACACCGCTGCATGTGGCGGGTATGCCGGGAAGTGTCCGGCTGCTGCTGGCGGCGGGAGCGGATGTGCATGCCGTGACCGAGGATGGACGCACACCGCTGTTCGGGAAGGGATGCCCGGAGTGTATCCGCCTGCTGCTGGACGCGGTGGCGGATCCGGAGATGCAGGATGATGCCGGCCGGACGCCGTATTATTATACGTATGGCGAGCAGACGCGCGAGCTGCTCATTCAGGCTGGCGCGACGCTGGGTCCGGTGGAGGGGGATGATGATGACGAAGGTTTTGAGGGTTTCTCAGATGAAGACGAGAACGGCCACTGGGGGAATGGGCGGGGGTTTAGGGGATTTTTAATCGCCGCCACCACCCGCCGTTACTTCACTTTCCGTTCTGGCGGCGCGCGTGCTCGAGAAGGGCCGTGAACTGCGGATTCCCGGGCCAGCGTTTCACCAGGGCTTCACAGGTCTTGACCGCCGCGGGCCAATCTTCCTGCTGGATGTAAAGAATCGCCAGGGCGTGCGGGTATTCCGGCACCGTGGGCGCGAGCGTGGCGGCCGACTGGAGGTATTTTTCCGCTTCGTCGCGTTTTTCCAGGTTCATCAGCGCCAGCCCGCAATTATACTGCACACGCGGGTCTGTTTTCATTCCCGCGGCGGCTTTTTCGAGAAATTCGGCCGCCTCCGCTAGTCGCGCGGGGTTCTCGGCCAGCATCAGCCCCAGGCTGTACGCCGCCTCCGGCATTTCCGGCGAAAGCTTCTGCATTTCACGAAACTCCTGCTCCGCCAAATCCGCCCGGCCCATGGCGTTATACAGCATCCCGAGATTATTTCGCAGCGGAAGGAAATTCGGGAAAAGCCGGCGCCCGGCATGATACGCATTCAGCGCTTGCGGCGCCCGGCCGCGGTCCGTCCAGTAAATTCCCCGGTTCAGATGCGCTTCCGGCTGGTCGGCCAGGTAATCCAGACTGATGAAATACTCCATCTCCGCGGTGAGGAACGATTTCCGCAGCTTCTCCGCGAAACGCTCCACCGGAAGTTTCGCGAGAATCGCACACGCCTCGAGGCGGATCGCGCGGACGGGATCATCCAGTTTCGGCGTCACGTCCCCGTAAAGCACCGCCGGATTCGGCTCCGTGGCCACCGCCCGCAGTGCCGCGTACCGCACGTAATCGTCCGGATCATCCAGCAGCTCACGCCCCGCCGCCCGCGCTTCCGGCGTGTGATAACGGGAAAGCAATAAAAGCGCACTGGCACGCACCACCGGCCATAAATCTTTCCGCTCCAGAAGCGCGATTAACGCCTTCACACCGTCCGTCATGTCCGTAATCGTGGCCTCCGGCGCACACCCCAGCCGGCCTTTCTCCAGCGCCACCGCAAAATGCGGCTCATTCACCGTCAGCGGCCCGTACCATTCCCGGCACTTCTCATGCGCCCACTTCGCCGTCTCGCCTTTCGCCTCATCCTGATGGCAGCCGCCGCACGCATTCGGAATCGGCGTCTTCAGCTTCCCGCCCTCTTCCGGCACCATGCTTAAATCGGGCCGGGGCCTGCGGATGCTGTGGTCATACCGAATGTCGTTTTGCATGTACGTCGTCGGCGGCAGATGGCACTCCACGCATTTCGTGCCCGGCTTACTCGCGTCCGGGTGGTGGTGATGGGCCGGGGTGTCATAAAAACGGGGAACATGACACCGCGCACAGACCTTATTATCCGCCTCCCGCATCCCGCCGGTATGCACATCATGACAGTCGGCGCACGCGATTCCCTTATTATACATGTTACTTTGCAGGAAAGAGGCGTACTCGAAATCTTCTTCAAGAATCTGGCCGTCCGGGTAATACGCAGGGGTGTCCAGCAGCTCAGGCACGTAATGATCCATGAGCTTCACGCCGGGCCGCCATCCGGGGTACAGGCTCCGCCGGCGGGCGTGACACGCGGCGCACGTTTCCACGGTCATAACCCAGTTTTTGGTCAAAAGCCGCAGGGACGTGATCCGAGAACTGCCGTCTTCATCCCGCGCGACATCCGATTTCCCGGCCTCCAGCGCCGCGTTCGCCAGATCCACATGCGCACTGGCGGGCCCGTGACACGCCTCGCACCCCACATGAATTTCGCTGAACGTGGTAGCGTACGTGTTCTTTTTCGCGTCAAAATTTTTCTTCACGTCCGTGCTGTGACAGTCCGCGCACATGTAATTCCAGTTTTGCAGCGGCTTTCGCCAGTGCAACTCGTCCTCCGGCGGCAGCGGGTCTTTCGGGTAAAGATGAAACCACTTTTTCTCGCGTGAATCCCACGCCTGCGGTAGGCACTGCACCCGCCCGTCCGCGAATTTCACGAGATACTGCTGCAGCGGGAAGACGCCGAAAACGTATGCCACGGGGAAACGCTGCATCTCGCCCCGGGCGTTATCCGTTTCGATGAAAAAACGCCCGCCGTCGCGCGTCATCTTCGCCACCTTTCCGAAATGCGGCAGCTCGGCATTCTCAAAATCCCCCAGCACCGTCTCCGCCGCGGCCATCGCCATGGACTGGGCGTGAAAAGACGTTTTCCACTCGGCGTACTCCTTCTGATGACAGCTTTTACAGCTCTCGGAGCCCACATATGTGGCGTCCTTCGGGGCCATCCACCACTGTTCCGGTTCCGAAACGATTCCCGTGTGCGCGATTCCCGGCTGCGGAAGCGTGGGCGACTGGGCCAGCGCCGCGGAAACAAAAAGCGTGACCCACGCGGTGATGATGAGGCGAAAAGTGTGCATGGCTGTTTTTGGGGTGAGTGACTTTAGGATGATCGTACGCGATGGAAAAGCTTGAGAGCAGTTATTAAATGGATGTATCCACAAGAACAGCAGCCGGGAATGAAACGCCAGCGCAATGACCGGATAAGCACCGCGGAGCGTTTTCCCACTTCTATCCGGTCATTGCGCGTCATTACATTCCACTCCATTCCCGGCTGCTGTTCTTGTAAATGCCGAGTATGGTGTTTATTTTGCCACAATTTCCCCCACCACCCAATTCGGCATGTCCATGGCGGTGAGGCGGGCGCGAATGTCGGCTTCCGCGTCCGGGGAGACGGCCAGTACCAGGCCCAGGCCCATGTTAAAGACGCGGAACATCTCGGCCGTTTCGATTTCGCCCAGTTTCTGAAGCCACGTGAAAACGGGCGGAATGTCCCAGCTTCCGTAACGGATGTTCAGGCCCGTGCCCGGGGGCAGCACGCGGGTGAGGTTTTCCTCCAGGCCGCCACCGGTGATGTGCGCGATGGCATGAATGGCCGCGCGGTGGGCGTCTAAAAGTGTCAGCGCGGGCTTCACGTAAATCCGCGTGGGCGTCAAGAGCAGCTCGCCGACGGTCATGCCGAATTCCGGTAGCGTGTCCGTCACCTTCAGCCCGGCCATTTCAAAGACCACCTTCCGCACGAGACTGAACCCGTTCGAGTGCAGGCCGGTGGAAGCCACGCCGATCAGGACGTCACCCGGGCGGATAGCGGAGCCGTCAATGATGTGTTTTTTTGAGGCCACGCCGACGCAAAAGCCGCCCAGATCGTAATCGTCCGCGGCGTACATGTCCGGCATAATCGCCGTTTCGCCACCCAGAAGCGCACATCCCGCCTGGAGGCAGCCGTCCGAAATGCCGGTGACGATTTTCTCCAGCCGCACGGGATTATCCTTGCCCATGGCCACGTAATCCAGGAAAAACAGCGGCTCCGCCCCGCAGCAAATCGCGTCATTAACGCTCATCGCCACCAGGTCCACGCCGACCGTGTCATGTTTATCCAGCATGATCGCGATTTTCAGTTTCGTGCCCACGCCGTCCGTGCAGGAAATCAGCACCGGTTCCTCGTAATTTCGTCGAAACGGGGAGTTTTCGTCGAAATCCAACTGAAAAAGCCCCGCGAAACCGCCCGGCAACTGTTTCACCCGCGGCGTCTGGGTGCGGGTCATCAGGGCAGGCAGGCGGCGCATCGCGTCACCGTATAATTCGAGATCCACGCCGGAATCTTTGTAAGTCGCTTTGGCCATGGGATATTATTGTGTAAAAAAAGGTTAAAAACGCGGCGGAAATCGATTTTCGCGTTCAAAAACCGCTCGGCCGGGAAAAAATTCTCCTTTATTATGCCTCAAAATGCGATTTTTTGCAAGTATTGGCCGAAATCGGATTTGCATTTTGTGGGAAATAGGGTTATAATTTCGCGGAAAGATGAAGGAGGCGATGAACATGCGTCCTTCGGATGACAGTTTGGCCTCATTTTAAAGGAATTTCCCATGTCAGACCATCCCGCGGAAGAATCCACCCCGAAATGGACGTTTTTGAATGCCACCGAGCGTCGACTGGTGGGCGTGCTGGTGGAGAAGGCGAAGACCACGCCAAACACGTATCCGCTGACACTGAATGCCATTATCACGGGCAGTAACCAGAAAAATAACCGGTATCCGCTGACGGAACTGAATGAAGACCGCGTGGAAGACGCCTTGGAAACGCTCCGACAGAAGGGAGCCGTGATGCTGGTGGACGGGGCGGGCCGGGTGCAGAAATATCGGCACCGGCTGTACGACTGGCTGGGCGTGGATAAGACGGAGCTGGCGGTCATGGCGGAGCTGCTGCTGCGGGGCACCCAAACGGAGGGTGAGCTGCGGGGCAGGGCGGCACGCATGGAGCCCATTAAAGATGTCGGCGAACTGCGCCCGATTCTTGACTCGCTGGCGGCAAAGAATCTGATCGTGCGCTGGGGCCGGATGGTAACGCATAATTTGTACTCACCGCAGGAGTTGGAGCGGCAAAAACAGCAGTACGCCTCCGGTGCGGATGATGGTGGCAACGAAGAATCTTCGGCCTCCGCTTTTCGCGAGGCTCCCGTTTCCCACACACCCGTCGCGCCGGTTTCTCATGCTTCCGCGCCTGGGGCGGCCTCCACATTTTCGGCACCTGCGGCGGCCGCGCCGTCATCCGCCGACTCCACGAAAACGGCGAAACTCCTGCAGGAGGTGGAATCCCTGAAATCGCAGGTCGAAAAGCTCACCGACGAAAATGAAGTCCTCTCCCACCTGGTGGACGAACTGCAAAAAGCGGTGGAAGACATCCGTCGGGAGCTGGGGATGATATAAAAAAATGATAATTGATAATTAACTGCGTAGCGTAAAGTTTTCGGCCGGCGGCTCGCTTGCGTCAATTATCAATTATCAATTATCAATTTGCATTCCCCCGGGCATTCATGCGGGCGGTCATTCGGGCAGTAGGCGAAACAGCGGCCGCAGCAGAAACAGCGGACGGGGTCTATTTCGTATTCCGCGCGGCGGCGGCGTGTGCCCGTCTGGATAAGTTTTCCGCAGAACACCAGCGCGATCCACGCGCCGAGCCATTTTCCGCCGTAATAAAATTTCGTCCGCACACGCAGCGCGTCCTCATGAATTTTCTCGGCCGGGATGCCCTGAAACTCCACGGCCCGCTGCGTCCACGCGGGAGAATTCGTGCGGTGAGGGGAGGTGGTAAGGGTGACCGCGGGCCCGGCTTCCGATTTCGCTCCCGACTCCGATTTTAACTCCGCCTCTTGCGCGGCTTTCTCATGCTCCACGTCAATTTTCTCCTGCACGGCGATCATCGCGTCCCGCCGGATTAACGGGTGCACACCGCTGACGCCCAGCCCGAGCATCCCGCCGCACGCATACCCCAGCATCACGATGAACGGCGTGATGACCAGCAGCATCCCCAGCCGGTAACGCCCCCGGACATGCTCGCGCGGCGACGGCGCAACCGTCGGCGGGAGAATCGCGTTATACGGGCACGCATTCGCGCAAAGATGGCAGTTTTCGCAATTCTTGGCCGTGGTGCGGATATTCCACTGCGAAACGCAACTGGCCAGCCGCAGAAGCGCCCCGTACGGGCACATGTACCGGCAGTACGGCCGCGCGACGAACACGCCCAGAATGAGCATCCCCACCAAAAACCACACCATCCCGGCGTTTCCATCATGGCGAAAAAGCACCACGTACGGGTCGTGCGCACAGATGAGGAACATCGCGCCGGTGGATACGAACAGGACGGTGAAGCCGAGATAAATATACGGGAAAACGCCCAGCGTGTGCTCTAGCCAGTGCGGCACTTTCTTCGGGAAAATCGCTGTCAGCTCCTGCACGGCCCCCAGCGGACAGACGCCGGAGCAGAACGTTCGGCCGAAGAAAAACGCGAATAAAAGCGGCAGCGCGAAAATGCCGATCAGAAAATACGTCAGCATATACCGCGGGTCCATCACCGCCAGCGTCACGTTCTGCACGGCTCCCGGCGCGCACACGCACCCGCTGCGGACGAATCCCCACAGCATCAGCATGCACGCCGCGAAGAGCATGATGACCCAGCGCTTCCGCACGACGAAAACCAGAATCGTCGCCACGACCATGCACGCCGCGAAGACGCCCAGGGCGAACACGTCCTGTTTCGCAAGCGCCTGCGGAAACGTCTCCACCGGCTTCTCATACGGTACCGTAAACTGCGGCGGCGGAAAACGCTCCACCGTCCCGGCCGCGAAAAGCGACACGGCAGGCAGAAAAAACGTCAACAGGAGAAGGAATATGGTTTTTCGCATGGCGGGGGATGATTTAATGGCCCTTCGTTTTCATGATATACGCCTCATCCACCGGCACGCGCACCAGCGCCTGGGCGGGGCAACTACGGACGATCGCACAATCATTGCATTCCTTGCACAGGGCGTGATCGATCTGTAAAAACAGCGAGCCGTTTCCGAAACGGTTACAACCGTCCACACATTTTCCGCACCCGATGCACAAATCGCGATCCACGGTATACTCGTGATACGGATCCTGAATGAACTTTCGCCGCAGGGCGTTCGTGGGGCACATCTGATTCTCGGCCGAGGCGTCCAGCCGCGCGAAACCGGGATCAAAAAAGCCGAAACACTGCTTGCAGTACCCGCACATTTCCGTATTATGAAAACACCGCACGGCCGACACGTCCAGTACGCACGCGTCCGTGCATTTCCCGCACGCCACGCACTTCGCGGGGTCAATCTGCCAGACCATTTCGCCCTGTTTCCGCCTCACCGCCAGCGCTGCCGACGTACACAGCACGGCTCCCACGCCCAGCACCCGCAGCCCCGTGGCGACGAACGACCGGCGCGTGGTCACGCCGTCAAAGTCCTGTTTTTCTTTATCTTCCATACTCATATTTTTCATTTCTGACGAAATCCCCGATCCGGATGCAAGCCCCGGTAATAAACGCGGCGATTCCGAGAACCGTAATCGCCGCCGTGAGTTCCAGCGGGCAGCATACCGCCGCGACCGGGCACAAAACCAGCAGTAGCGTCCGAAATACTTTTCCTTTATCCTGATCCCAGAAAAACATCAGCCCCAGCGGCCACGCCACCACGCTGATGGGCACGCACACCACCATGTACATCAGTTGCATGAGCGGATGCAGCGCCACCACCAGCGTCGCCAGTCGCGAGATACCATCCTCGCCGTTTCCTCCCGGCCCCATGAAAAGGAGTCCCGCGGCGAGGTAAACATTCGCCACGATCATCGGCACCGCGAAGCAAATCAGGTAAATCATCACCGCCTGCCACACGAAATGATGCTTTTCCGCCATGTTCGGCCCTCCGTTTACACTCGCCGATTATAACACATAAACGCACCGCTGAAAAGAGTCGCCGTGATCTCGCGAAGGGCGTTCACCCCTGCGTCATCCCGCGCTCCGCCCGCCGCAGGTCTTCCGGCGAGTCGATTCCGGACGTGGCCTGGTACCCCTGCGGGTAAACCACTTCCACCATCCGCACGGGGATCCCATTTTCCAGAAAGCGGAGCTGCTCGAGCTGTTCCAACTGCTCATACTCCCCGGCGGGGGCGGCCGAGAAGAACGCCAGCGCCGCCGGGCGGTACGCATACAGGCCCACATGCCGGCACACCGGGCTGACCGGCGTTTTCTCCCGCAGCGAGGCTTCATTCCGGATGGCTGGGATGACGTTTTTCGAAAACCAGTGAGCCGTGCCGTCTTTCTTGAGAATCACGGACGTACCGCTCATGGGCGACTCGCGCTTCGCCTCCCGGAAGCGATCCAACATCCCCCACGTCAGCTTCACGTACGGCGTGGCCACGAGCGTCTCCGGATGCCGACGGAACGCGGAAATCAGGGAGTCCAGGAACACCGGCGGGCAAAACGGGTTATCCCCCTGGAGGTTAATGACCACATCTATTTTCGCGTCCTCCGCCGTTTCCAATTTCTGCACCGCGGCCCACGCACGATCCGAACCGCTACGGCATGACGCCGGCGTTTCCATCACGGGAATGCCGCGGTCTTTGCAAAAGTCCAGGATTTTCCCGCTGCCGCCGTCCTCCGCATCCCGCGTCTCCGTGGCCACCAGCGCGTAACAGTCCTCGTGCCGGGCACAGACCGCCGCCGCGATCTCCCACACATGCTCCAGAATCGGCTTGCCACACAGCTCCGCCAGCGGCTTACCGGGAAAACGCTTCGACGCCCACCGGGCGGGAATGATAATGGCTGTGCTCATGGGAATCAGGAATAAGGGATAAGGAATAAGGAATTAAAAACGGGAAGTTAAAATGGAGAATGTTTGAAGTATGCTTGCGTCATTTCTCATTCCTCATTCCTAATTCTTTCGAGCGTTCGGTCGCGGCGTGAACGGCGGCGTACATGGCGGCGCGAGCGCCGTGGTCTTCGAGCTGGGCCAGTCCGGCGATGGTTGTGCCGCCGGGGCTGGTGACGCGGTCTTTCAGCACGCCGGGATGCTCGCCGGTGGTGAGGACCATTTCGGCGGCGCCTTTTAACGTCTGGGCGGCCAGGGTAATCGCCACCTCGCGCGGCAGGCCTTCCCGCACCCCCGCGTCCGCCAGCGCCTCCAGGATGAGGAACGCGTACGCCGGGCCGCTGCCCGAAAGCCCCGTGACGGCGTCCATGAGCGTTTCCCGCACCATGAAACAGCGGCCCACGCTTTTCAGCAGCCGGGCCACCAGGTCCACATCCTCCTGCGCGACGGCGTCCGAAACACAAAACGCCACGGCCCCTTCTCCCACCAGACACGGTGTGTTCGGCATCACCCGGAACAGCCGTATTTCGCCGCCAAGTCCCCGGGAAAGCGTCCCCAGCGTGGCCCCCGCAACAATCGAAATCACCCGGTGCGCGGACGTGACCACCGGCGCAAGCTCCGCCAGCACATCCGCCAGCACCTGCGGCTTCACGGCCAGGATCAGCACGTCACAGACTCCCGCCACCTCCCGGTTCTCCGTCACACAGCGGACGCCCGTCCCAGCGGTGAACTGCTCCCGGGCCGTGGCGTGAACGTCAGCCGCGAGCATGTGTTCCGCCGGAATCCCGGCTTTTTTCAAAAATCCCAGCGCCAGCGCCCGCGCCATCTGCCCTGCGCCGATAAATCCGATTTTCGGGGATATTTCCGTGGATGTCATTTTTCGTACTCCATAAACTGATCTTGACGCGCGTCGAAATATTTTCTATAAATCCCAAAATGGTTATTTATATTCTCCGGACAAAAAACATTTCACGTGGTATACCCATGAAAAAGCACACGTTCGCGGCGTTCCTGCTCCTTATTTTATTCGTTTCTTTCATTTTTTGCCAGACCGGGTGCCACGCGTTTGGGCAAAAAGAGAAAAAAAATGAAACGGTCGGCGATTTTCTGTGGCCGAATAAGGGAAAACCGAAAAAATAACGGCGTTTGGCGGTATTTTAGGTAAAACCCGAAAAACAGTAGCCGGGAATGGAGCGCAGTGAAATGACCGGATAAGAAGTGGAAACGCACGCTCCACTTCCTGCGGCCCGATTATAGTTGTCGAACATTTCCCATTTCTATCCGGTCATTCCGCTGCGCTCCATCCCCGGCTGCTGTTTCTTGCGCCACCGCTGAATTCTCCCTCCCCCTGCTAATATTATAGCCAAGTGGTATAATAGAGGACTGTTTTTTTAACGTTCCCGGGTCTGACAAGTGTGATCTTAAGGTGGTATTATGTTTCGTACGCATGAGGGCAGTGTTTCGTTTCCGAAGCTCGAACTGGAAGTGATGCGGTGGTGGCAGGAGAATGGCATTTACGAAAAATCGCTGGAAATCCGGCAGGGCGCCGAGCCGTTCGTGTTTTTCGAGGGGCCGCCGACGGCCAACGGCATGCCGCACCCGGGGCACTGCCTGACGCGGGCCATTAAAGACCTCTTCCCCCGCTACAAAACCATGCGCGGCTACCGCTGCGAGCGCAAAGCCGGCTGGGACACGCACGGCCTGCCCGTGGAAGTCGAAGTCTGCAAGGAACTCGGCATCCATTCCAAAGAAGAAATCGAGGCGTACGGCGTGGAGCCATTCATCAAACTCTGCCAGAAAAGCGTCTGGCGGTACATGAAGCAGTGGGAAGAGCTCACCCAACGACTGGGCTTCTGGATTCACCTCGAGGAGGCGTACGTGACGTACCATCAGTCGTACGTCGAGAGCGTGTGGTGGAGTCTGAAAAACTTCTTCGACCGCGGCCTCTTGTATCAGGGCCACAAAATCGTATGGTGGTGGGCGCAGGGCGGTACGGCACTATCCAGCGGCGAAGTCGGCCAAGGATACCGCGAGGTGGCCGACCCAAGCGTCTTCGTGCGTTTCCCGCTGGTGAATGCGACGGAAACGCTGAAAGATACGGATTTAGTCGTGTGGACGACCACGCCGTGGACGCTGCCCAGTAACCAGTTCGCGGCGGTGAATCCGGCGCTGGATTATGCCGTGGTGCGTTTTCCGGAAGCGAAAAATCCCCGGAACGTCGTCATCGCGGCGGGCCTGGTGGAAACCGTGGCGGCAAAGCTCGGCGGCAAAAAACCAGCTCCTTACGAAATCCTGAAAACGCTCCCCGGCAGCGAACTTCTCGGCCTGCGTTACCAGCCGCCGTTTGATGGCTATTACGCCACGGACGCCGACAAAACCGGCACGCTGGCCTCCGGCGAAAAACAGCACACGGCGTGGCGCATCGTGGCGGCCGATTTTGTCACTCTGGATGCCGGCACCGGCGTGGTGCACCAGGCTCCGGCGTTCGGCGAGGATGACTTCAACGTGCTGCAAAACGAAATCGCGAGGTTCGTGGACGGCGAAGGCCCCGAGCTGATCTGTGCCGTGGAGCCGGACGGAACGTTCTCGGACGTGTACCCCGCGTGGCGTGGCCGGTGGGTGAAGGAAATGGACCGCGAAATCACGCAGACGCTAAAGGCGGCGGAACTTTTATTTCATCAGGAGCAGTACCTGCACGAGTACCCGTTCTGCTGGCGTTCGCCGGAAGACCCGCTGATCCAGTATCCTCGGCGGAGTTGGTTCATCAAAACATCCCAGTTTAAAGATCAGATGGTGGAAAATAACCGCCAGATCAACTGGCTGCCCGAGCACATCAAAGAGGGGCGTTTCGGGAATTTCCTGGCGACAAACGTCGACTGGGCGCTGTCGCGCGAGCGGTACTGGGGCACGCCGCTACCGATCTGGGTGTGCGAGCTGACGGGACACATGGAAGCCGTGGCGAATTATGATGAGCTGATGGCGAAACCCGGCGTGGCGGGCATGGATGTCTGGGAAGCCGCGAAACGTGCGGAGCCGGAGCTGCCGGAAGATTTGAAGGTGCATAAGCCGTACATCGACGCGATCACGTATAACTCGCCGTGCACCCAGCGGATGCCGGACGGCAGCGTCCCGCGCATGCGGCGGGTGACGGAGGTGATCGACTGCTGGTTCGACTCCGGCGCCATGCCTTTCGCGCAGTGGGGTTACCCGCACACGCACGGCTCGCAGGCGGAGTTCGAATCGCACTTCCCGGCCGATTTCATCAGCGAGGCACTGGACCAGACCCGCGGGTGGTTTTACAGCCAGGTGGCCATCAGCACGCTGCTGTTCGGCAAGAAAGCCGGCGAAGACCTGCAAAAAGCCATGACCGGGACGCGCGAGTACCCGCACCCGTTCAAAAACTGCATCGTGCTAGGGTTGATGTTGGCCGAGTGGTGGGAGAGTCAGGACGGCAAGCAGCGATTCCTGAACGAGGACGAGGCGAAAACCGCATGCGGCGGGAAAACGGTGCACAAGGTGGGGAAAATGTCCAAGTCGCTGCGGAATTACCGCTCGCCGCAGGAGATTTTCGACACCCACGGCGCGGACGCGCTGCGGTGGTATTTTTACGCGAATCAGGTGCCGTGGAATCCGATCATTTACAGCGAGCAGGCCATCCGCGACTCCATGCCGGAGTTCATGCTGCGGCTGTGGAACGTCTTCGGTTTCTTCACGATTTACGCGAATATCGACGGCTTCGCGCCGGAAGAATTCCTGACGGGGAATGTGAACCAACTGAACTCGGCGGACATGGCCGACGGGAAATATTATCGCCCGCTGGCGGAACGCTCGGAGCTTGACCGCTGGATCATCAGCGAGTTGAATCGCACCGCGGCGGCTGTCACCGAAAGTTTGGACGCTTACGAAAACTTCCCGGCCGCCAGCCGCATCACGGCCCTGGTCGACGCGCTGAGCAACTGGTACGTGCGCCGCAGCCGGGACCGGTTCTGGAGCAACGATAAAACCGCGGCGAATACGGATAAATGGGACGCGTACTGGACGCTTTACGAGTGCCTGCTGACGCTGGCGAAGATGGTGGCCCCGTTCACGCCGTTCTTGGCCGAGCAGCTCTGGAAGACGCTCGCGCGGGAGCCGTTCGGGGCGCGGGCCACCGAGAGCGTGCATCTGTGCGATTACCCCACGGCAGATGATTCGCGGGTGGATGCGCTGCTTTCCGAGCGAATGGCGTTGGTGCGGGAAATCGTTTCGCAGGGACACGCGGCACGCATGGGCGCGAGCCTGAAAGTGCGGCAGCCGCTGGGGCTGGTCGAGGTGGTGCTGACGGAAAGTGCGCGCCAGCAGATGGACTGGCTCATGGCCCACAGTGATCTGGTGTGTGATGAGCTGAATGTGAAGCAGATCGCGTATGCCGAGCGTGCGGACGAGTTTATCGCGTACACGGTGCTGCCGGATTTGAAGAAGCTGGGGCCGAAACTCGGGAAGCAACTCCCGGCGGTGAAGAACATGCTGGCGACGGTGGATGCCGCGGGGCTTCTGGCACAGATGGAGTCGGAAGGCGAGGTGACGCTCGAACTGCCCGGCGGCGGGGAGGTCACACTCACGTCCGAAGACCTGCAAATCCGCTTCCAGGCGAAAGAAGGTTACGCGGCCAGCCAGGGCTCGAATTGCGTCGTGGTGCTCCGCACGGAGCTGACGCCGGAGCTGATCGCGGAAGGCCATGCGCGGGAGATCGTGCGTGCGATTCAGACCCGCCGCAAGGAGCTCAACTGCGAATACACGGCCCGAATCGCCGTCGAGCTCTTAACGGATTCCGACGAACTGAGCGCCGCCGCCGAGCAATTCGCGCTTTACATCAGCGGCGAAACGCTGGCGGAGGTTTTCGTGCTGACGGAAGATGCTGATTTCGCGAACGTCGAGCGTGTCCCGCTGACGCTTTCGGGCTTCGACGCAACGCTCGCGGTGAAGGTGATCTAAGACTTCCGCGGAAGAAACAGCAGCCGGGAATGAAGTGAAACGAAATGACCGGATAGAAATGGGGAATGCGTTTCCACTTCTTATCCGCTCACTGCGTTCCGCTGCATTCCCGGCTGCTGTTCTTGTGCCCAGGCGAATTTCAAAAATACGCAAAATGATCCATGCCGGCTATTCGCCGTTCATATGCCGGTTTCTGTCCGGGTGTGCGTCTTGCGGGGGAGGAGAAAAATATGGGCGGTGACCCCGAAAACCAGATAGATGAGTGCCAATCCGCCGACGGATACGCCGAGATACCCAAGCAGCACGGCCAGGAACGGAGCGTCCGGGAACGCTTTTGCCATGTACTCGACGTAAGCGAGGAATGGGCCGGCAAAGAATTGTGCGGGCGTGGTGATTTTACGCATCGGTCCGGCACCCGGCATCCACGCCGAGAGCACCACCAGCAGCAAAAGAAAGAGAAACAGGGCCCCGAAAAAGCACATCTGATGAAACGCGAGTCGTTGCTGCCAGTTTCGCGTCCAGGCATCCGGCTGCTTGCGAAAGATCGTCACGCCACTCTGGACGACCCGAACCATCAGATAAACGATGAATGCCAGCAGGATCGGTACGCCGGTCATGAGCGTCAGAATCATGAAAGCCCACGAAATCACCATCGTTTCCGGCACCAGCACCGTCAGAATGATCGGCGAGATGATATAAATCAGCACCGCAAGGAGAATTAGCAGGTGAATCCGCAATTTCCACAGCCATTGCTGCGCCGCGGCATGGGGGGAGTACGCTTGGGGAGGAGATTCTGTGGACATGCGAAACCCTGATTCGTTTGGTGAACATTATTACACCGTTCATTATCCCTCGGCAAACGTGCCTTGTCAAGCGCCTTGAGCATTCTGGGAGTGACTTTGGCCAAGAACAGCAGCCGGGAGCGGGTGATAATTCAGGAAAAAACTACGATTTTTTCATGCGCCGTTCTTGCGTCCAGGCCCGGGCTGGATTATAATAGAGGATTATACTCTGAATATCTGTCTATTAATGTTGGATTTCCTCAATCAAAAGGAGAAAAAGCACGATGTTGCTTACATGGAAAAAAATGGCGTTGTGGATCGCGTCGCTGGTCTGCGGCGTGGTTTTCGCATGTTTTGCGGCTCCGGCCGGGGCTCAGACGTACATTACGGACAGCTATGACCTTGAGGGAGGAGGTTGGCGTGTTTACACGAGTGAAGGCGGGTGCAATAATGGTAGTGGCCAATTGGACAACGAGGTCATTCTGACCCGGTCGCAATTGGTCTTCTGTCCAAATGAAGGGGCAGGGGACGGCACCGGCCCTGCTATTGATTTGACCGCGAGTATAAACTTCACGCTGAACGAGTTCGGCTACTTTCGTGCCGGCTGGGGGAAAGGTGCCACCATCAATGGTAATATCACCGGAGACGGCAACCTGGGCATCGCGCACGATTCCGGCGCCATCACGCTCACCGGCACCAACACCTACACTGGCAACACGATTATCGGCATCGACTCCAACCAAGCCACCCAGGCAATGCTCATCCTCGGTAGCAGCGGGGCGTTGCCCGCCGGCACGACGGTGGTTTTCAATACGGTAAACGGGAATGCCGTTCTTGATTTGAATTCTTTCAGCTCCTCGGTCTCTAAACTTGTTAACGGCGACGGCACGAATAAACCTACCGTCCAAGGTGTCGGGACATTAACCACCACGACCAACGAAGACTGGTCGCTGTCATGGCTTAACGGCGCCAATGCTGCTAATTCTGTTTTCAGCAAAGGCGGCACAGGAACCCTGACCCTCAACGGTACGAACGATAATAGCGGTCTGATGGTGTCTGTCGCCAGCGGCACGTTGATACTGGCGAAAGAGAGCAGTGCGGGTGCTCATGCCGTATCGAGTATCGTGGGTGTTGCGCCAACCGCAACGCTTCAGCTTGCCGGTACCGGCGGAAGCCAGGTCTACGACGATAGCACGGTTTCCGACATGAATGGCACATTCAATCTCAATGGCCGTTCGGAGACGATTAAGCAGCTCTCCGGCTCCGGGAAAGTCATCAACACCGTCCAGAACACGCGATCCACCCTGACCATCGGCACCGGCGACCTCTCGGCTTACGCATTCACGGGAACCATCGGCGACCCCGATTCGAAGGCGGATTCCAACATCCGCCTGGCTTTTGGAAACGATGGCTCGGCCAAGGCGATTCCCAGCGTGACGAACTATCACACCGGCGGCACAGTGCTGACCGGCGGAGTCAAACAAATTGCCGGTGGCGCCCAGATGGATTTCTTCGGATACGGTCCGGTTGTTCTCGATGGTGTTACGCTGGCAATTCAAGATAATACCATTCCTTTTACCAATACATTCCAACCCGGCGGGGTGGATATTGAACTGGCCGCTGGTGGCGGTGGCTTTCGGGCCTGGGGGCAGGGCCAGACGAATGTCACGGGCAATGTCACCGGTGTCGGCAACCTCTGGATCACCTATGACACAGCCAATAGGTACTTCACTTTCTCGGGTGAGAACGTCTACGAAGGCAATACGCTCATCGGATATAAGTACGGTGGGAATAACGCCAATGATAGTCGGAGCCATCTCCGTCTCGGCAGCGACACCGCGCTTCCTCAAACTACGACGGTTGTTTTCGGCACCCTTTATGCCGGCTCTGAACTCGATATGGCAGGCCACAACGCCACCGTTACAAAACTGGCGCTGGACGGCGAAAACGGCGCTGCGGCAAGAAACATCAATAACTCAGTCGGCGATGGTACCGACGAAAAAGTTTCCACGCTGACCATGAAATTCAGCGCGGACGACACTCCGGAATGGACGTTCCCCGAAGTAACGGTCGGGAACGAAATCGTTTTGCGTAAAGACGGCGCCGGAACGCTGACCATTAACTCTTCTGCCGTCAGCAATAATAAAAATTTCCAGTTGGCGGGCGGGAAACTGAAACTTAGTGATGCCGGGCTGCTCGACGGCAAAACGCTGGAAATCGTTGCCAGCGGCACGGGCGGGCAGACGCTCGTTCTCGAATCCACCGATGCTTATCTCGGTACGTACGACATCGCGGGCGAGCAAACCTTCACGCTGGAGGGCAGCGGCACAGGGAATCACACTTTCGCCGGCACCATTATCGCCGCGGCCGACGTCGAACTCGCCCTGAAACCAGGCGCCACCATGCTGGATGTGACCAGCGCAATTTCGCTTGAGACCGATAAGCCGTTTACTATTTCCGCCAGAGGCGCCGCTTCGGACACCGGCAAGGCGACCGTTTCCGGCAAAATTTCCGGCGCCGGCCCCCTGACTCTGGCCACGGACGCCGGCAGTTCCCTGACTATTTCCGGAAATAACGACTACACCGGCGGCACGAACATATCGGGCAACATCATCGCCGGCAGCGCTTCCGCTTTCGGTGCTGAAGAAATCACGCTCACCGGCCAGACGAACCTGACACTTGACCGCGTCAGCATTTCCAACGATATCGATCTTGCTGGGAAGGAGTTGGTGTTTCGCGCAACCAACGGCGAGACGGCGACGACCTCGGGGAGTATTTCCGGCAGTGGCGGCAAGGGCGCGTTGTTTTTTGAGTTGGCCGACCTGGCCCCCAATATGCTGCTGACCGAAGCCGGCTCAATGTCGATTCACGACGCCATCCTTTCCATTTCCTGTTCCGACCTGCTGGGTGTTCGAGGAAATACGTATTATCTTTTCGATGCGGTCACCTTTTATGATGGAGATGATGCGATCGTTGACATAACCGATTACCTTGGCGATATGCTCGACTTTTCCCAGGCGGGAGGAGCGTATTTCTGGCTTTACGGATACGATGAGGGAGATGGCCCCGGCGGCATTTGGATTCAGCTCAACGACAACGCGGTGCCGGAACCGGCAACATGGCTGCTGTTGCTGCTGGCCATCCCCGCGATTTGGCGTTTTCGTCGCCGCGCGGCAACGTGAGCGACAGTCCCTGTCCTGATTTTGAACCCGGTTTCGAAGCCGGGTTTTTTTGTATGCGAATTTTTTTTAAGGAGTCCATCATGAAAAGATGTTTGTTGTGTCTCGGTGTGATGATGTTGTCGCTGGCGGCGGCGCGGGCGGAGGAGGTGAAGAAGCCGATCTCGGTCGCGACGCTTTTGGCGGAAATGACGGATCGCGCGGAAGTCGCCCGTTTTCCCGATCCGGCGTATACGTGTAAGCAGGCCAGTTCGTATGACCGGGCGTCGAAAACCCCGGAGGATCACGATGCGTGGTTCGCCAACGGCGACGCGTCGCAGTTCGTGCGGGAGGAGGAGAACGCAGGCCGTAAGGAGTGGGTGCTGATGGATGAAAAAGGCCCCGGCGCGATCGTCCGCTGGTGGATCACGGCCCCGCATTACCGCACGACCCTCCGCGTGTACATCGACGGCTCCGACACCCCCGCGATCGAGGCGAATGCCGACGACCTACTCGGCGGCGATTATCTCGTCGGCGCCCCACTGTCGGCGGAGAGGGCCCGCGGGCGGAATCTGTACCTGCCCATCCCGTACGCCAAAAGCATCAAAGTGACGGCCGACAAAATGTGGACCGGCAACCCCGACGAGGAGCAGGGCAACCTGTACTACCAGATCAATTACCGCACCTACCCCGCCAACACCGGTGTGGTGTCGTTCACGAAGCAGCAGCTGGAAGCGCTGCCGACGCGAGCGATTTTGGAATATCTGTTACAACCCCGGATCGTTATTCTCAAAGAAGAAGACCACAGCACATATCGCCAGATGTCGCCCGGCAGCACGTCTTCCATCGGCACCATCCTCGGCCCCGCGGCCGTGACGTGCATCGGCCTGAAAATCGAAGAGGAGGGAGACCTTACCCAGATGCTGCGCAGCCTGATCGTGGAAATTTCTTTCGACGAAGCGGACGACGACGGCGGCCAAAGCCCCATGAAAGTCTGCTGCCCCGCGAGCGAATTTTTCGGCAGCGGCGTCGGCGTGAATCCCTACAACTCATGGTACGCGCGCGTGCAGGAAGACGGCACGATGCTTGCCTTCTGGGTCATGCCGTTCAAGAAGACGTGTGACTTTCAGGTGCGAAACGTCGGCGAAGAGACCATTAAAGTCCGGACGGCGACGATCTCGAAACCCTGGCAGTGGGACGACTGCTCGATGTATTTCCACTGCAACTGGCGTCAGCAGCGCGAGATTCCGACCCGGCCGATGATCGACTGGGAGTATATCAAACTCCAGGGCGAGGGCGTGTTTGTCGGCGACGTGCTGACGGTTTATAATCGTGTGCCCGAGTGGTGGGGCGAGGGCGACGAGAAGATTTACGTCGACGGCGAGACGTTCCCCTCCCATTTCGGCACCGGCACCGAGGATTATTACGGCTACGCGTGGTGCACGCCGGCGTTTTTCGAGGCCCCGTTCCACGCCCAACCACGTGCGGAAGGCCCGGGCAATTACGGCAACACGACCAACCTGCGTTATCGTGCCCTGGACGCGATCCCGTTCACGAAGGACTTCCGTTTCGATATGGAGGTCTGGCACTGGCACGCGACGACGAAGATCGATTACGCCGCAGCGACGATGTGGTACGGCAAGCCCGGCGCGAAAGCGATGGGTGCGCCGACGCCCGAAGCGATGATCGCCGAGGCGAAGATGCCGGTGCAGTATGTGTCGCCGAAATTCCTGCCGCGGATTCCGGGATTTACATTTAAATCCGCCCCGAACGGCACGGTGCAGGTGCAGGACATGCGGGAATTCTCGGGCGGCAAGTGGCACGAAAACCGCCAACTCTGGTGGACGGGCGCAAAGCCGGGCGATAAGATCGAGCTGGCCGTCACGCTTGAGAAGTCGGGCAAACAGCGCTTCGTGTGCTCGATGACGAAGGCGGTCGATTACGGCATGGTGCAGTTTTACCTCGACGGCGTGAAGATCGGCGAGCCCGTCGACCTGTTCAATCACGGCGTCATCCACACCGGCGACGTCACCATCGGCGACGTGAACGCCGAGGCCGGCGAGCATACGCTGACGGTCGAAATCGTGGGCAAAAACGAAAACGCCTCGAATTATCTTTTCGGCATCGACGCGTTCCGGTTTGAGTAAATGGTGGAGCAACTACCGAATTAATGGTTTCACAAGAAACAACAGCCGGGAGTGGAGTGTTAGCGCAGAGACCGGATGGAAGTGGGAAAAATCCTGGCTATTCTGCCCGGTCTCTTCGCGTCACTGCGTTCCGCTGCGCTCCCGGCTGCTGTTTCGTGATTAACCTGGTAACCGCTTCAGCGTTTCACTGCGCATACGCCCCATACGCCTTTTGGATGGCCTCACGCGACGTTTCGCCTTCCCAGACGACCACGCGATAACGCAACGTGAGCGGTTTTTCGGCCGGCATGGGAATGGGCTCACGGTGTAAATTCAGGGCTGCGCTGAGGTACGCGAAGGAGGTTCCCGCATCCCCCATCGTGAAGGCGAACATGGGGATGGGATTCGCGGGGTGGTCGAACAGCGCGACCGTCACGGGCTTGCCGTCGAGCTTCGCAGTGTAGGCCATCCACTGGCAGTGCGTCAGACGCTCGTCGCCGCGGACGATTTCGCTGTCGTTGGCGTCGCTGTCGCTGAAAAACCGCCCGTCTTTATCCATCGTTTGGTCGAAACGCATGCCCAGGCCGTGATAATGGCCGGCGTTCTTCTCGCCGAGCTGCGTCGCTTCCGGCGCAGTCAGTTCCGTCTGCCAGTCGAGCACGGTTGCGCCGTCCGCTTCGGCCACGTGGATTTCGCGTGTCTCAGTGAGCAGCGTTTTGCCGTCGGCGTTTTGCCACGCAAGCTTACTTTGCAGCGAATTGTCGGGCGATGTTAAATCCAGCGTTTGTTGCCGCCCGGCCTGCGGCGTGTGCTCCTCCCAGAAATTCACGCCCCCGGCCCACGTCGCAAACATCAGCGCGTGATGGTGGAGGTGGTCGTACGGGGCGTCGCGCAGAACGTTCCGGCCCTTGGGTGTATACAGTTCATCCACGTACGGCTTGAACGGCACCTCAGCGTAACGGTATCGCGCCAGCGGTTTGCCGTCGGCCGAGAGCGTCACCGCCAGCGGAATGTCGGCCGCGCAAGCTTCCGCCTGCTTACCCGGCGCGATTCGATAAAGACCGTCGCCGCGCGAAACGGTGTAAAGCGTATGGCCTTTGCCGTCGCCGTTCTGCCTCGCGACGATGTTCTTGAACACCGGATCGCCGTCGGAGGTCAGCTGCGTCCAGGTTTTTGTTTCGCGGCGGTAAGCGTGAATTTTCCCCGCACGGTCCACGGCGTAAAGCGTATCCAGCCCGCCGTCATTACGGCCCACGGCCAGGCACACCGCCTCCTGATTCAGACTCTCGACCGTTTTGTTCTGGCACAAAAACACCTGCCCGTCGCGGTCGAGTATCGCGATTTCATCGCCCGGCGAAGCGGTAAAATCGCCCGCCAGCACGGCGACGATATTTTTGCCCTCCACCATTTTCGCATACGTGTTCCACTTCGGCGAGTAGCTGTAAACATTGCCCTCCGCGACGACGGCGAAATCGTCCAGGTCGCTTCGGCGGTCGAATCTCCCCGCCGAAGCTTGTGAAAACGCGCCCGGCACGCCGATCCACGCGTCACCCATGACGTCTTTCGTCCAGCGATACGCGCTGCCGTCGAAGGTGCAGGCCAGCAGCGAAAACTTCGGGGCTTCCGCCGCACACCGCCCCATGGCCATCGTTTTCACACTGTGCCCGAACGGCCCCCATTGCGTGCCATTAGTGACGTCGAAAAGATGCAGCGCCTTGCGCGCGTCGTCAAGGAAAATCAACTGATCCTCCCCCGTGTCCATGAGGTCGGCGGCCAGGATAGCGTACATCTTCACGCCCGGCATGGGGACGGTCACATCGCCGTCGTTGTAGACGCGGAGAGTGCCCACATTGTCCACCCACGCCACACCGAAGGTGCCCGCCGTGAGCGTCGGCTGTGTGTTTTGCCCGGCGGCGGCGTATGGCGACAAAAATAGTGAAAAAAGAACCGCGAGAACGGCATATCGTTTCATGGAAAGACTCCTTGGGTTAGGAATTGATAATTGACAATTGATAATTTCCGCAAGCGAGCCACTGGCCGAAAGATTCTCACCACGCAATCAATTATCAATTATCAATTCTACTGCATGTTAATCGCCTGATTTTCGAAGTCGAACATCGCGACTTTGCTCTGCTGGTGGGAGAGGATGCCCATCGACAGCGGGGCCTGCACGCGGACGGCCATCTCGATGGGGCACATCGGCGTTTCGCGCGATTGGACGCATTCCAGCAGGTTTTTCCACAGTTTGCCGGTGTCGCCCTGGCCGGCCCACGGAATCGTGATTTCTTCTTTGCCGCTGCCGAAGGGGACGATTCGCACGCCGTATTCCTTGCCGCCCTGGAGCATGCCCCAGGAGAGGATGCCGTCGGTGCCGCGGATTTGCGTGTCCAGCGGGACATGGTTGGAGAGCGAGTTCGTCATCACGACGGTCGGGCCGTCCGGGTAGTCGGCGATGATGTTACACTGGTCAGGCACTTCGCGGTTGTACTGAAACGTGCCGCCGCCGCCGAAAACGCGCTGCGGGAAATCGAGCTCCAAAACGCAGAAAATCGGCGTGAACGTGTGTACCAGCAGGTCGGTTGCGGGGCCGCCGGCGTAGTCCCAGAAAAGCCGCCACTGGAAAAACCGCGAGACGGAAAAGTCGACTTTCGGGGCGTCGCCGAGAAAACGCTCCCAGTTCAGGTCCGGCCCGGGCACGGCGTTGGCATCCGGAATCGGCATCCGCTCGCCCCAGTCGCCCCGCCGGAAATAGCTGCACATCACATGCACAGGCTTGCCGATAATGCCGCCGCGGATGAGCTCGATGATTTTCGGGTAATTGTCGTCCGCCATGTGCTGCGTGCCGACCTGCACGAGTCGGCCTTTTTCATGTGCGACCTTCTCGATTTGCTTCGCCAGCTCGAACTGCGACCAGTGCGTCAGCGGCTTCTCGCAGAACACATCCTTCCCGGCACGGATCGCATCGATCGTCTGCGGGGCGTGATGCCGGTCGGGCGAGCAGATGCACACCACGTCGACGTCCTTGTTTTCCAGCAGCTCCTCGTGGGTGTCATACATTTTCGTGTCGCCGGTACGCTGCGAAGCCGCCACCAGCCGGGGGCGGTACACGTCCTGCACCGCGATCGGCTGCGCGACGCCGGCGTTTTTGTAATGATTGATAATATCCAGATGCGCGCCGCAGCGGCCGCCGGTGCCGATAAAACCGATACCGATCCGGTCGTTGGCGCCGCCGGCCTCCTCCGCGATGATATACGGAGCCGCGATGGTCGCCGCCGCGATGCCGGCCGTGGTTTGCATGAACTTTCTTCGTGTTGATTTAAGCATAATAGAAACTCCTTCGTTTGGGGGTGGGATGTAGGATATAGGATGTGGGGAAGAGTGGAATGCTCGCTTGCGGCTATTCCCCATCCCCAATATCCCGTATTCTCATTTTGCACTCAGCAATTTGCGTAAATGCTCAATACTTCGGGCGGCCTGTTCGACCGTGCCGCATTCGACGCTGAAAACGATGTCGCAGGGGAGGGTGCGGACGATGGAGATGACGCGGGCCCAGTCGATCACGCCATCGCCGCAGGCACAGCCGACGGGTGTGCCGGTGACTTTCCCGCGGTCGTCGGCCGACTGTTCGACGGAAATGTCCTTGGCGTGCAGGTGCACCAGGCGGTGCTTGATGCGCTCCAGCCACGCGTACGGGTCTTCGCCGCCGAGGTAACTGTTACCGGTGTCGAAATTGGCGGCGACGGCGGGCGAGCCGGCCAGATCCATCATTTTGTCGTACAGGGCAGGGTGAACCGAATACTGCTGGTGCGGCTCGAGGCCGATGACGATTCCACGCTCTTCGGCAAGAAAAGCCGCCTCCTTCAGCACGTACTTCATGAGCGTGAAGTCTTCCGCCTCGGTCGTCCACACGGGCTTGGGCCCCTCATCCGTACACACCACCGGCGCGCCACACTCGGCTGCGAAACGCACGGCCTGCTTCAAATAATCCGTCGAAGCGTCCGGCTTGCACAGCGGACAGTGGGACGAAAGCGCCGAAACCTTCACGCCATGCTTCTCGCAGCAGCGGCGGATGCGGTACGGATCGTCGAGCATCGAAACGCTGTGGAAATACCCCGCTTCGCTGAGAAGCTCACGCCCCAGATGCACCATCGGCTCGACGTATTCATAACCCAACTCCGCTGCCTTCGCGACGCCCCACTCGAACGATTTGTCCTCGTGGCGAACGAATTCCATGTTGACGCCCAGTAAAATACGGCCCATTTTTGCCTCCGTGGGATTTGGGTGGTAATATTTCATCGCAAGAAACAGCAGCCGGAAGCGTAGCGGAACGCAGTGACGCGCAGAGACCGGATGAAATTGGCGGGATTTCCCCACTTCAATCCGGTCTCTGCGTTAACGCTCCGCTCCCGGCTGTTGTTTTTCCATTATATCCGCCGGGAATCGCCGATTCAAGACTTCCCGCGCCGCGGCCTGGTGTTTTTTTTCCGCGTGACTTGCTTTTTGGCGGGGCGTGTTATAAAATTCAGGAAGACGCGGATGATTGAAAATTATCAATTATCCATTTCAATTCTTCCCCCTTTCCCCCCTGGAGGCTCTCTCATGCTGTTATACCAGATTTTTGTTATTCTTTGTGTTTTTCTGCCCGCGCAGGTTTTCGCGGTGACGGTCAGGCCAACGGACATGGAAACGGCGAAAAATTGGTTCGAGACCAAATTCGCGGAAAAAAAGACGGCGGCGGAAGTGTCGCCCGAGCGAAAAACGGGACTTTTCGTGCTGGATAATCATAACGCCATCCAGCGGAATACGACGCACGAAGGCCGGAAGATCCGCCTGGGCGAAACCACGTACGAGCGCGGTATTTACACGCACGCCAACAGTCACGTGGTGGTGCGGCTGCCGGGGCCCGCGAAAACCTTCTCGGCCGTCTTCGGCGTGGATAATAACCACTCCACCAGCGGCGGGCGGGGCAGCGCGCGGTTTCATGTGCTGCTGGGCGAAAAGGAAGTTTACACCTCCGAAATCATGCACGGCGGAGACCCGGGCGTGGCGATCAGTCTGGAACTCGGCGGCGCGACGGAATTCACACTGAAAGTGGATGACGCCGGGGACGGCATTTCCTGCGATCAGGCGGAGTGGGCGGACGCGGCGGTGACGCTTGCGGACGGGACGAAACTCATGCTGGATGAAATGGTGATCCATGACCCGCGTTATGTGACCACGCTGACGGATGAGCCGCCGTTTTCGTTTTATTATGGCGAAACGTCGTCGTGGGAGCTGCTGAAGAAGTGGCCGCGGACGTATGCGGTGCGGGAACTGGAGAAGGGAAAAACCCAGCGGACGGTGACGTACACGGACCCGGAAACGGGGCTGCGGGTGACGTGCGTGGCGGTGGCGTACGCGGACTTCCCCACGGTGGAGTGGACGGTGTATTTTGAAAACACGGGCAAGAAAGACACGCCGATTCTGCGGGAAATTCGCGCGGCGGACGTGGTTTTTCCGCAGATCGTGGCGGATCACATGAAGCTGCGTTACGCCGTGGGCAGCCCCAGCAGTATGGAGGACTACCGGCCGCTGATGACGGAAATGATTTCGGACGAAGATGAGCGGCGCATCACCACCAGCGGCGGGCGGGGCAGTGATGCGCACCTGCCATATTTTAATGTGGAAGGTGACCGCGGCGAGGGCGTGCTGCTGGCGGTGGGCTGGCCGGGCCAGTGGGAAGCGTTTTTCAAGCATCTTTATGTCGGCGGGCTGCATTTTCGGGCCGGGCAGGAGCAGACGCATTTTAAGCTGCTGCCCGGCGAGAAGGTCCGCACGCCGCTGATGGTGGTGCAGTTTTACAGCGGCGATCACCGGGACGCGCAAAACGTGTGGCGGCAATGGATGCTGAAGCATAATGTTCACACGCCGGACGGAAAGCTGGAAACCGTCATGACGCTGCACGCGTGCACGTCCGACCAGTTCTGGGAAATGGTGCGTGCGAACACGGAAAACCAGATGTTTTTCATTGACGGGTACGTCCGCGAGAAAATCGAAATCGAGTACTGGTGGATGGATGCCGGGTGGTATCCGTGTGAGAATGAATGGTGGAAGACGGGGACGTGGGAGCCGGACGTGACGCGGTTTCCGAACGGGCTGCGAGAAATTTCGGATCACGCGGCGAAGAGCGGCATTAAAACGCTGGTGTGGTTCGAGCCGGAACGGGTACACCGCGGGACGTGGCTGGCGGAAAACCGGAAAGAATGGCTGCTGCCGGGCGGGACGAATTCGCTGCTGAATCTGGGAAACCCGGAGGCGTGGCAGTGGACGGTGGATCATTTTGACGGCCTGATCAAGTCGCAGGGCGTGAATTATTACCGCCAGGATTTTAACATGGCCCCGCTGGATTACTGGCGGCGGAATGACGCGGAAGACCGCCAGGGCATCACCGAAATCCGCCACGTGGAGGGATATCTGGCGTTTTGGGATGAGTTGCGGCGGCGGAATCCTGGGCTGTTAATTGACACGTGCGCCAGCGGTGGGCGGCGGAATGATCTGGAAACGCTCCGCCGGGCGATTCCGCTTCACCGCAGCGATTATCACCGGGACACCACCGGAAATCAGTGCCAGACGTACGGCATGGCCCAGTGGATTCCGCTGTTCGGAATCGGTTCCGGCGGCGACGAGTATTACTTCCGCAGCACCGTCGCGCCGTGTAACACGTACGGTGTGGACATGCGACTGGAAAATCAGGATCTGCAGTTCATGCGGGATTACGTCGCCGTGCGAAACCGCGTGAAGAAATTTTTCCTCGGCGATTTTCACCCGCTTTCCGGATACTCGCTGGACCTCTCAGCGTGGATGGCGTGGCAGTACGACCTGCCCGCGTCCGCCGAAAACGAGAAGCAGGAGGGAATGGTGCAGGTCTTCCGACGGGAAAATTCGGAATATGAAGCCGCCGTGTATCACCTCCGCGGGCTGAAGGCGGACGCCACGTACCGCGTGGAGGATCTGGACGGCGGTGAACCGCGGGAATTCACGGGCCACGCGCTGATGACAGACGGTTTTCGCTTGACGATTCCGAAAAAGCGGGCCGCGAAGATATTTATTTATAACGAGTTGTAATCCGGTGCCAGAAAGAAAAACAGAATGATGATGAAACGTTCCACATTTATTATCGCGTGCGTTTTCGCATTTTTATTCGCACCGGCCAGCGGCGCGGCGGTTTTCGGGGAAACGCCAGCGTTTTTCGCGTTCCCGGAAGTGCGCGAGAAGCCGATTCGGTGGCATGATGCGGTTTCCGAGGAAAAATTTACGGCGGCCGCTGAAGGAAACGCGTTTCGTCTGGAAGCGCGTCCCGGGGAGTGGTTCATGTTTCAGGTGGGCGTCCTGGCCCGCGACGTGGCCGTGGAGGATGTCCGCCTGACGTTTTCTGACTTCCGGAATGCGGAAGCGGGTGTGCCGGGGTTTTCCGCGGAAAAACTGACCTGTTATAATCTCGCGGGAGTCGACATTTCAGGGAAGCCGTTCACGAAAAACGTAACCGTCGCGCCGGGACGGACGCAGGCGTTCTGGATCGGCATGGATCTGGAGAATGTTCCGCAGGGTGTGTACACGGGCTCCGTTTCCATCACGGCCGGCGGGGAAACGCAGACGCTTCCGCTGGCGATTCACGTTTCCGGCGAGGCGCTCGGAAATCACGGTTATGATGAAGGAAAGCGTCTGGCCCGACTAAACTGGCTGAATTCCACGGCGGGGCTGGATGAAAATGTCACGAAAGGATACATCCCCGTCGCGCGGGAAGGGCGCACGCTTCGCATCCTTGGCCGGGAGCTGACGATTTCCGAAAACGGACTCCCTGCGGCGATTACCAGTTATTTCACCGGGGCGAATGAATTTCTCTCGGCCGAGGCGAAAAATATTCTTGCCAGGCCGGCCGCGTTCATCGTGGAAAAAGAGGACGGCGAAATCATCCGCTTCACGCCGGGGGAAATCGTTTTTCTGGAGCAGACGCCGGCCAAAATCGTGTGGCGGGTGATGAACACCGCGGACGCCTGCGATCTGGAATGCACTGGGCGGCTGGATTTCGACGGTTTCGCGGAATTCCGCCTGAAACTTCGCGCGAAAACGGCGATGAAGGTGAAGGACATCCGCCTGGAAACGCCGGTGCGCGAAGAATCGGCGGAGTATATGATGGGGCTGAATCATGAGGGCGGGCTCCGGACGCCGGACTGGGCGTGGAAGTGGGATGCCTCGAAAAATCAGGACATGCTCTGGCTGGGCAGCGTGAACGCTGGGCTGCGGATAAAGTGGAAGGCGGAAAATTATGTCCGTCCGCTGGTGAATGTTTATTACGGTTTCGGGCCGCTTAAAATGCCGCCTTCCTGGGAAAACGCGGGCGCCGGCGGCGTCACCGTGAAGGACGGGGCAGGGGAGCGTGCCCGGGAAGTCACGGTGACAGCATACTCCGGCCCGCGGGAAATCACGCCCGGAGAAACGCTCGATTACGATTTCGAACTGCTCATCACGCCGCTGAAAACGCTGAATCGCGAGGATAAATATCTCGACCGTTATTACCACGGCGGGCCATCCTCGGCGGAAGGGAAAATCGCGGGGGCGAAGCAGGTCGGCGCGAACGTTATCGTCGTGCATCATGCCGAGGAGCTCTGTCCGTTCATCAATTACCCGTTTATCGACGAATATGTGCCCGAGCTGAAAGCGTTCGCCGCCGCGGCCCATGCGGCGGACATACGCCTGAAATTTTATTATACGACGCGCGAGCTGACGAAAAACATTCCGGAATTTTTCGCATTCTTCAGTCTGGACGGCGAAGTAATTTTTCCCGGCCCGGGGAACGAAACCCGAACCGTGATTCAGGGCGGCGGCCCGCACCCATGGCTGATCGAAAACCTGCGTGAAAAATACATTCCCGCATGGAGTAACGGAATCGGCGCCGGAAAATTCCAGGGCGAACTCGATCTTTCCGTCATCACCGTCCCCGACAGTCGGCTCAACAATTTTTACATCGCCGGCCTGGAGTGGATGGTGACGCATCTGGATCTGGACGGCGTATATATCGACGATTCCGCCCTGGACCGCGGGACGTTATGCCGCGCAAGAAAAGTGATTGACGCGCACCGGCCGAACGGAAAAATCGACCTGCACAGCTGGAATCATTTTAACGGGTGGGCCGGCTTCACGAACTGCCTGAATCTGTACATGGACCTGATTCCGTATCTCGACCTGCTGTGGATCGGCGAGGAGCGGGATTATAATCGGTCGCCGGATCATTGGCTCGTCGAGGTTTCCGGTATTCCGTTCGGCGTCTCGGGCCAGATGCTACAGGGCGGCGGAAATCCGTGGCGCGGCATGATTTACGGCATCACGAACCGCGCCGCCTATTCGCATATTTCGCCGGAACATTTATGGAAATTTTTTGACGCATATGATTTTGCGCACCGCATAATGCTGGGATACTGGGATAATGTATGCCCCGCGACGTGCGCGCACCCGTCCGTGAAAGCCACCGTTTACCGGGGCGAAAAGGACACGATTCTCGCCGTGGCGAACTGGAACGCCGAAGACGTGATCGCGGACGTCACCATGGACTGGAAAAAGCTCGGCATTCCGAGTGAAACCGCGGAAATTTTCATTCCCGAAATTCCGAATTTCCAGGACGCCCTGGCGAATGTGTCCCTGAAAGAGGTCAAAATCCCCGGCGGAAAAGGGTTTTTGGTGGTGATACGCAAAAAGGCCCCGTAACGCCGCTCCTTGCTTTTTCGCATGAACGCGTTAAAATTTTAATTACTTATTCCTCATTACTTATTCCTCATTCCCTCCCCCTCCCCATTCCCCATGAAAAAAATCGCGGTCCTGATTTCCGGCGGCGGCCGAACGCTGATGAATTTACTGGAAAAAATCGCTGACGGGCGGCTTTCGGCCCAGGTCGCGATGGTGATTTCCAGTTCCTCCACGTCAAAAGGCCTGCAAATCGCGGCGGATGCGGGCATCCCGGCGGAGAAAATGCTCCGCGGCGGGTACGATTCGGATGAGGCGTACAGTGAAGCCATTTTCGCGTGCTGCCGGGCGGCGGGCGCGGAGCTGGTGGTGCTGGGCGGATGGCTGAAAAAACTCGTCATCCCGGCCGATTTCGCGCTGCGGGTGGTGAACATTCATCCCTCCCTGATCCCGGCGTTCTGCGGGCATAAGTTTTACGGCCATTTCGTCCATGAGGCCGCGGTGGCGTACGGCGTGAAGGTCAGCGGCTGTTCCGTCCATTTCGTGGATAACGAGTATGACCACGGTCCGGTGATCCTGCAAAAAACCGTGCCCGTGCTGGCCGAGGATGATGCGGACACGCTGGCGGCGCGGGTGTTCGAGCAGGAATGCGTGGCGTACCCGGAGGCCATTCAGGCGATTTTGACCGGCCGGGTGGAAATGTGCGGGCGAATTGTGAAAATTCATGAATAATTTTTTCTCTCTGTGTTCTCTGTGGTGAAAAAATTGGAGGAAATGATGCTTACGGAAATTCCAGAACTTCACCGAAAACTCCTCACCCGCGCGGCGGACGCGCATAAAGGCACGTTCGGGACGGTGCTGGTCGTGGGCGGGAGTCTGGGAATGAGTGGCTCGGTGACGCTTGCGGGGCGTGCGGCGTTGCGGGGCGGGGCAGGACTGGTGCGGGTGGCCGTGCCGGAAGTGATTTTGCCTACGGTCGCGCAGGCGTGTGCGGAGTATACCACCGTGCCGTTGGCGGGTGATGAGCGGGGCGTGTTGACGGATGCGGTGTGGGGAAATCTCCAGTGGCCGCGATTGTACCGCATGGCCTACTTTCAATTTCTGAAGTCTCCCAAAGATGATATTTCTCAGCATGCCGAGTTGGCCAGCGTCGTTGCGGCGGGGCCGGGCATGGGACGCGGCGCGGGGGTGACCCGGGTGGTGCGGCGGATGTGGACGGAACTGGAAAAGCTCATGATTCTGGATGCAGACGGCTTAAACACACTGGCGGAGATTTTTCATAAAGCGAAAAAACCGCTCCCACCGGGTGGCACGCGCATCATCACGCCGCATCCGGGGGAGTTCGAGCGTTTAAGCGGCGTTTCGGCCAAAAATCGGGAAGCGCAGTGTGCTGCGGCGGTGGAATTTGCGAAAACGCACGCGTGCGTGGTGGTGCTGAAGGGGGCGGGTACGCTGGTGACGGACGGCAAGCAGACGTGGCGGAACACCACCGGAAATCCGGGCATGGCCACCGGCGGCAGCGGAGACGTGCTGACGGGCATCATGGCGGCATTCGCGGCTCAGCTTTTGCCGCAGAGCGTCACCCCCATGGACGTGGCCCGCCTGGCGGTATACCTTCACGGAAGAGCCGGGGATCTGGCGGCAGCGGAAGTTGGGCAGGTTTCGCTCGTCGCGGGGGATATCATCCGCTTTTTGTCGGCGGCTCTGAGGGGGGATGGGATATAGGATATGAGATATGGGGGGAGGCGATGATATGAAATGGGCTCACAATGACGCAAAATTATCAAAAAAAACCACATCCTATATCCCACATCCCATACCCGCTCACGCGAGTTGATTAAATGTTAACATAACGGAGATCGAATGAAGCCGGAAGTTTATTTGTATACGGACGGGGCATGCAGTGGGAATCCGGGGCCGGGGGGATGGGCATATGTGCTGAAGCATCCGGCGTCCGGGGCCGAGAAGGCGGCGTCTGGGGCCGAGCGTGAGACCACGAATAACCGCATGGAGCTCATGGCCGTGATCGAGGGGCTGCGGATGCTGAACCGCCGCAGTGTGGTGGAGGTGGTTTCCGACAGCCAGTACGTGCTTAACGGGCTGGAATCCTGGATGGCGTCCTGGAAGAAAAAAGGCTGGAAGCTCAGTAACAAGCAGCCGGTGAAGAACGTCGATCTCTGGATGGTGCTCGACGAGCTGAAAGCGAAACACACGCTGCACTTTACTTACGTTCGCGGCCATTCCGGACACCCGGAAAACGAGCGCTGCGACCAGATGGCCGTCGAGGCGTACCGGAATTTGAAAAGATAACGGGCCGCGGTTCGAAAAAATCGCACCACGGCCCGCCACGGTCGAATCTCCCCGTCAACTTTGCTGGCGGAGCACTTCGTCAAGAATATCCTGCTCGGCAATTCCAAGATTCTTCGCGATTCCGAAACCGCAATCATCGTCGGCCTGATGGAACCTCGCGATCGCCCGCACGCGAATGTCGTGCGGCACACCGTCCATCGCCGCCGCCACATTCTGCATCAGGCGGGTTTGCGCGTCTTTCGGCTGAAGCCGGAACAAGTCGCCGGGCTGGGTATAATAGTCCGTATCTTCCCGGTGATCGTAGTTGAACGCGTCGCCGTCCAGCTCCAGCGGCGGCTCATTGACCGTCTTCTCCTGCGTCGGGCCGCCGAAACTATTCGGCTCGTAATTCACCGCACCGCCCGCATTGCCGTCGAAACGCATTTTGCCGTCCCGGTGGTAATTATGCACGGGGCATATCGGCGCGTTGACCGGCAGGGATTCGTAATTGACGCCGATGCGGTACCGATGCGCGTCGGCATACGCGAACAGCCGGCCCTGTAGCATCCGGTCGGGTGAAAAACCGATTCCCGGCACGACGTTCCCGGGGTCGAACGCCGCCTGCTCGACTTCCGCGAAGTAATTTTCCGGATTGCGGTTGAGCTCCATGACGCCCACGTCGATCAGCGGGTAATCTTTGTGGCTCCAGACTTTCGTCAGATCGAACGGATTAACATGATACGATTTCGCCTCCTCCACGGGCATGATCTGCACGCAGAATCGCCACTTGGGGAAATTGCCCTTTTCGAGGCTCTCGAACAGGTCTCGCTGCGACGCTTCTCGGTCGCGGCCCACGATTTCCGCCGCCTCGGCGTTCGTCAGATTCTCGATTCCCTGCATGCTCTTGAAATGGAATTTCACCCAGAAACGCTCGTTGGTCGCGTTGACGAAGCTGAATGTATGGCTGCCGAAACCGTGCATGTGCCGCAGTGTGCGGGGGATACCGCGATCGCTCATAAGGATCATCACCTGGTGGAGTGTCTCGGGCGAAAGCGACCAGAAATCCCACATAGCTGTATTGCTGCGGAGATTGGTCTTCGGATCGCGCTTCTGTGTGTGGATGAAGTCGGGAAATTTCAGCGGGTCGCGGATGAAAAAGACCGGCGTGTTGTTGCCCACCAGGTCCCAGTTGCCTTCGTCGGTGTAAAATTTAATTGCGAAACCACGGACGTCGCGCTCGGTGTCGGCTGCCCCACGCTCGCCGGCGACGGTGGAAAAGCGGAGGAAAAGATTCGTCTTTTTACCGGGTGTGAAAACGTTCGCGCGCGAGAATTTGGTGATGTCTTCTGTGATGGTCAGCGTGCCGTATGCGCCGCTGCCTTTGGCGTGGACCACGCGTTCCGGGATGCGTTCACGGTTAAAGTGGGCCAGTTTTTCCATCATCCAGACGTTTTGCAGCAGGGCAGGGCCTCGTGCACCGGCGGTCTGGATATTCTGGTTGTCGCCCACGGAGGTTCCGCCCTGCGTCGTGAGTTTTTCCGATTTTTTAGCCATGGGTGTTCTCCTTGTTAAAATGAATAGAATGCGTTAAATGAACATACAACTAACTCCCAGTGAAAATTTCCCCCACCAGGTTAACTTTAGTATAAAGGACGATAACCCGGTTTGTCAAGAGTGGGGGGAGCGGGCCGCGAAAAACACCGCTTCGCACGTGTGGCTGCATATTTGGCCTGGATTTCCTGTGCATTAAACATTTCAGAATCCCACTGGACACTTTTTCTGGATTGTGCTAAAATGCGGGTACTTTTTTGTGGGGCACGTTGTGTCCCTATTATATGTGTTTGCGTTTTAGCGAAGGGAGCTAATCATGGAAAATCGCGTGTATAATTTTTCGGCCGGCCCGGCGGTTTTGCCGCTGGAAGCACTGAAAGAAGCTCAGGAAAATCTGCTGGCACTGCCCGGCGTGGGGATGTCCGTGCTGGAAATCAGTCACCGCTCCAAGCCGTTCCAGGCGATTATTGACGCCGCGGAGGCCAATATCCGCAAATTGATGAACATTCCGGAGAATTACCGGGTGATGTTCCTCCAGGGCGGCTCCCTGCTTCAGTTTGCGATGCTTCCGATGAACCTGCTGGGCGACAAATCGGCGGATTACGTCGTCACCGGCACATGGAGCAAAAAAGCCCGCAGCGAGGCGAAACTGGTCGGCGACACCCGCGTGGTCTGGGACGGCGGCGGTGATAATTTCGTGACCATCCCCACGGATGCCGAGCTCCAGTCGGCGGTCAGTGCCGACGCCGCTTACCTTTATTACACGTCCAACGAAACCATCCAGGGTGTGCAGTTTGCGACCGAGCCGAACGTGAGCGTGCCGCTGGTATGCGACGCGTCCAGCGAGTTTTTCTACAAGCCGATTAACATCGAAAAGTACGGCTGCGTCTTCTCGTGTGCCCAGAAAAACTGCGGCCCCGCGGGTGTCACGCTGGTGATCATGCGGGATGATTTCGTGGCCCGCAGCCCCGAACTGCCCAGCCTGCTGAGCTACGCGAAACTCTCGGCCGAGCAGTCCATGCTCAACACGCCCCCGTGCTTCGCGATTTACATGGTGAAGCTCGTCACCGACTGGCTCTTAAACACCATCGGCGGCATCGACAAAATGTATGCCATCAATAAGGCGAAAGCCGCGCTGCTGTATGATGTGATCGACGGATCCAACGGTTTTTATGTAGGGCACGCGAAGAAGGAATGTCGCTCGCTGATGAACGTGCCGTTCAAAATGCAGACCGACGCGCTGGACAAAACCTTCCTGGAAGAAGCGGCCAAAGCCGGCCTCCATTCCCTCTCCGGCCACCGCTCCGTCGGCGGCTTCCGCGCCTCCATTTATAACGCCATGCCCGTCGAAGGCGTCGAGAAACTCGCGGCGTTCATGAAGGAGTTTATGGAGAAACACCAGTAAATTGATGATGGGCAATGGACGATGGACAATGATGTAAGCGGGAGTCTTCATTGTCCATTGTCCATTTTGCACCAAGCGTTCGCTTTCCAAATTAAATGAACTGGACACAAAAATGAGATTAATAGAGCTGGTCGCGCTAGTCGAGGGGACGTTTTCGGGCAGCGGAGAGTCGGAGATTCTGGATGCGAAGGCGTTTCGGCAGGCGGGGTCTGGAGACGTGACGTTTCTGGATGATCCGGCACGACTGGAGGAGGCGGAGTCTTGCGCTGCGGCGGCGCTGATCGTGCCGCTGACGGGGAAACGCGGCGAAACCGTGGAAATCGCGTCCGAAATGCTCGCGAAAATCGGCGTGCCGGTGATTCAGGTGCGGAACGTGCACACGGCGTTCACGGAAGTGGTGAAAAGATTCCGCCCGCCGGTGGCGCGGCCGGGTTTCGGCGTGCATCCGCAGGCGATTCTTGGGGAGCGTGTCACGCTGGGCGAAAACGTCACGATTTTTCCCGGCGCGTATGTCGGAAATGAGGTGAAAATCGGGGCCGGCACGGTGATTTACCCGCAGTGTACGGTGCTGGAAGGCACGGTGATCGGCGAGGGATGTACGCTGTTTCCGGGCGTGACGGTGTATGAGCGGTGCGTGATCGGTAAATACTGCACGCTGCACTCCGGGGCCGTGATCGGGGCGTATGGTTTCGGGTACGTTTCGGACGCCGCGGGGCATAAGCCGGCCGCCCAGCTCGGGAATGTAGTGCTGGGCGATTATGTGGATGTGGGCGCGAACACCACGATTGACCGCGGCACATACGGCCCCACGACCGTCGGGGATGGCACGAAACTGGATAATCTCGTCATGATCGGGCATAATTGCCAGATCGGGCGGCATAATCTTCTGTGTTCGCAGGTGGGAATCGCGGGCAGCACCAGCACGGGCGATTTCGTGGTCATGGGCGGCCAAGTCGGCGTGCGGGATCATGTGCATATCGCCACCGGAGTCACCCTCGCGGCCCAGGCGGGCGTCACGAATAATATTACGGAGCCCGGCGTGTATCTCGGTGCTCCCGCCGTTCCCGCGCAGGAGATGAAACGCCTGGTAGTCGCGCAGCGGCAGTTGCCGGATTACTGGAAAACGCTGAAAAAGCTGGCGAAACAAGCGCTGGAAGAAGAAGGGACGTGAGAGCGGTATTATGTCCGAAATGCGTTATGACCCCATCCACGATATTTGGGTAATCATCGCGGAGGAGCGTCTGCGCAGACCGTACCAGTTTTCGCAGGCGGAGGCGGCGGGCGGGAGACCGGACGCGGAAGCGGCCCCCGGCATTCTGAAAGGGGAGGGCGACATTCCCGGTTTTTATCCGGAGGGGCACGAGTTGAGTTGCCCGTTTTGTGAAGGGCATGAGCGCGAGACGCCGCAGGAGCGGGACGCGGTGATCAGTCATCGGCGGAAGATTCGGGAAGCGCTGAGAAAGTATTTTCAGGCTCGTGGGGCGGTGGCGCAGGGCGAAATTCCGCCGGAGACGCCGATCTGGGAGGAGCTGACGATCGACGATTATCGGAATCCGAACTCGCCGGGGTGGATTGTGCGTTCGGTGCCGAATCGGTATGCGTCGGTGCATCCGTGGGAGGAGTGGACGCCGCAGCGTTTCGGGATGAACGTGAAGACGCCGGGCGTGGGGATGCAGGAGGTGATCGTGGACACGCCGCGGCATGTCGAGCGTTTCGGCCTGCTGGACCCGGAAGAAATGGAGTACCTCATCCATTTTTATCACCGCCGGCTGCATCAGTTGCGAAAGGAACACAAGTGGCGTTATGCCCAGCTTTTCAAGAATCAGGGGGCGGCGGCCGGGGCGTCCATGCGGCACATTCACACGCAGATTTTTTGCCTGCCGTACGTGCCGCACGTGGTGAACAGCGAGAAGCACGGGCTGCGAAAACACGCCCATAACACCGGGCGGTGCTATTACTGCCAGACGCTTGAGCAGGAAATGGGCGAGCCGTGGCGGTTTATCGGCCAGTCGGAATTCATGGTGGCCATCTGCCCGTTCGCGCCGCGGTTTTACGGCGAAATCTGGATCCTCCCGAAGCGCCACGTGCCGTGTTTCGTGCAGTCGTCGCGTGAAGAGTTGGATGATTTAGCGGTCTTTTTGCGGAAAATTATCCGCCGGCTGGAGGAAGTGCTGCCCATACCGGCATATAATGTGGTGCTGCATAATTCGCCGTGGGATTATGACGCGACGGGCGTGAAAACAGACCCGCATTTTCACTGGCGGCTGGAAATTCTCCCCCGCGCAAACTGCTTCGCAGGTTTTGAGGCCGGCACCGGGAATTATATTAACCCATGCTCGCCGGAACGGTTTACGCGAGAAATGGGCCGCGTGGAGTGAAACGCGTGATTTGTGGACTGCGGTTGGCTGACTGTGATTGGTCACTGCGCAGCGAAACGCGGTCATTTCACTCCAGCACGCCCGGCAGGTTTTTCTTCAGATTCATGCGCAGCGCGTCCATATCATACGCTTTCGCACGCTGCGCGGCGAGTTTTCGCATCATGCGGACGGCCTTTTCATTCTCACGCTTCATGAGCTCAGCGGTGGTAAGGATCAGCTCGGCCGGGGAGCTGACGAGAAAGCCGTCTTTCATGTGATGCACGGTCTCGGCCATCGCGCCTGCATGAAATACCAGCGGAATCGCGCCGGCAGTCATCGCGCGTGCGGCGGGCAGCCCGGAAGGCGGCGCGGCCTGCGGCGTTTTCTGCTCATCCACGCCCACGCCCGTCATGTGCCAGAAAAACGCGGCACGGGTGTACGCCGCTAGTGCCGTCTCCGCGTCTCTATTTTCCAGAACCTCTAGATGCCAGTTTTTCGCGACTTTCGAGTGCTTTTCCCGGAGTACCTGAAATGCCTCCACCAGTGAGGGAGACACGCCGAGGATGACATTTTCCTTTTTTTCCGCAGCGTCCTCGCTCTCTTCCGAAAACTGAAACCCAGCAGGTACGGCCGGGGGCAGCACCGCCGGCGTGAAGCCCCACCGCCGCGTGCACCACGTTTTCGCGAAACGGGACGGGCACAGGAAATGATGGTAAGAGCCGAAACGCGCCCGCCACTCCAGTTTCTGATACCGCCGCTTCAAAAACCGCTTCAGGAAATTTTGTTGCCGCCACGCGGGGGTGTGATGGCCGAAAAATTCCGAAAACTCACAGCGTGGGAAAGTCGTCAGCAACACACCTTTTTTCGCGTGATTAAACACCGGCGGCGTGTCCCCCACGGCGAAAAAAACGTCATACGGCGCGCTGTAATTCCCGCAGAATTCGTATTCCATCCGCAGGCGGCGCAACGGGCGCCACGTTTCCCAGTCCACGCGTCCAGGCCGTGGCACATGCCGAAACGTCACCCGCGAAAAATCCGCACGCCAGAGCGTTTTCCATTCACGCCGCCACACGTTTACCGTTTCGTCACACGCGTGGTGCACGATTTCCACATCATGCGTTTCCGCATGCGCGAGTGCAAGGGCCGGGACGTAAACCGCCGCGTCTTCATCCGGAAACGGTGGGGCGTCTGGGTAATAAATGCCGATTTTCATGGTCAGATCGTTTCTATTTTTTTCGCTGCGTCATTCCTTCTTTCACATCAAACAGCATACTCTTTACTGGCTGCTGGTGCCGAAAGTATCCGCCGGTGAGGATTTCCCACATCCACAGCGGCGCGTAACGCAGGGGATTTTGCTGAATTTTCACCCGTCGCGCGAGGTGCTTTTCCTGCGAGGCGAGGAATGCCAGATGCCGGGTTTTACGGGGCGAGTCGGGCAGGGCCGCCAGCCGCCGCCGGATGTCCGCCCGTTTCTGGGCGTAAAGCCGGGAAAGATAAACTGCGTCCCGGAAGTACGAATTCCGCCATTCGGTGTACGCTTCCGCGCCAAGTTTCATTGACACGTTTTTCCCGTGCAGGCGATAATCGAAAAGCGGCTCCGCAATCACCGCAAGTTCCGCGAAATAGCGTGTGAAACCGTAAATCCAGACATCATGCCCCCAGTTGGCATCCATGGGCAGAAGCCGCTCCAGAAGCGTACGTCGCGCGGCTGTCGCGCACCCGAAAATCGCGATTTCCTCACCGGCCGCTGCTTCCGGGAACAGCCACCCCGGCTCACGGCACCGGAACCACGGACGCGTGTACGTCACGAGATCCATTCCCAGCGGCTCATCATGCTCCCCCACCACCCGCGCATTACAAAACACCACCCCGACTTCCGGCCGACTCTCGAAAACCGCCAGCGTCCGCGCGATCCGCTGGGGATGCCAGGCGTCATCCTGATCAGACAAAAAAATCACGTCCCCGGCACACCGGCCCATCACGCTCTCAAAATTCTTCGCGTACCCGAGATTTTTTTCATTCCGCATCACCCGCACCGGGAACGGCACCTCCGCCGCCCACCGCGCGAGCATTTCCAGCGTTTCATCCGAAGACCCGTCATCCCCCACCACCACCTCATCCGGCAGCACCGTCTGGGCCGCGAAACTCTCCAACTGCCGACGCAAAAACCGCTCCCCATTATACGTGCACAGCGCGACGGACGTCTTTATTTTATTGCATTCCTCATTCCTCATTCCTCATTCCGTCAATAATATCCCCGTTTCCGGAAGCCCAGCGCCGCGTAAATCGTCCCGGCACACCCGCACAGACACCCGATCATGTTCACCGCCGTCTGACGCGGGTGATAAAAACGTGGTATTTCCATAAAAAACGCCCCGAGACTTTTCGCCAACGCCCGCCAAAAATAAAGAAACGTCATCTGTCGGCCGCAATTTTTCCGCACGATCCGGTAATTATTCACGGCCGCGCGAAACTGGCGTTCCCAGTGAAATCGGACGCGAGAACGCTCCACAGTTTGGAGTTCATACACTTTCGCGCGGGACGTTTTAAAAATCTTCCGCCCGCGCCCCATGAGGTACATGGCCAGCTCCACGTCACTGCCGCCCGAGAGCCCATACTCCGGATCCAGCGGCGGCTTCCTCTCCCTCAGCATGTCCAGCCGGTACAGCGTGGTATTCGTCGGCGCTCCGTAAACCCGGGCGACCTCCTGCGTAAACCGCTCCTGCCGGTAAATATAACTGTCTTCCAGCCACGGCGAGAAGCCATCCGCGAAAATCGGCACGCACGTCCCCAGCACCACGTCCCCGCCGGTTTTTTCCTGAGCTGCGACCATTTCCTCCAGCCACGTTTCGTCGGCCCACTCATCATCATCCATGAAAATCAGGAATTCGCCGCGGGCATGCTGAATCGCCAGATTTCTCGCCAGCGCGATGTTCTGCTGCGGCTCACAAAAATACCGCATCGTCACCCCTTCCACCCCCGCCACATGTGCGAACCCCCGGATGATCTGCTCACACTTTCGCGCCTCGTCATTCTCTACACAGATCACCTCATACGGCACCCGCGTCCGCTGCGCGAGCAGACTCCCCAGGCACTTCAGCACCATTTCGGGGCGGTTCCGTGTGCAGACCGCCACGGTGATTTTCGGCTTCTCGTCAGCACTCATTTCCACGCGTCTCCCCAGATTTTATCCCATTCGGGCGGGTCGAACGCCCCGGTGCCGGCGGAGGGGGTGAAGGTCATCTCGCCGAAATAAATCCGGCCGCCGGTGAAGTATAAATCCACACGCACATATTCCCATCCGGCCGCGAGTTTTCGCACCACGGCGAGCATTTCGTCCAGTTTTTCCGGCTTCTCCACGCCCACGGCGTCCGTGGGATGCTTCGCGTGGCGAAAGGGTTCGAGCTGCCAGTTTTCGTCGTAAAGGTTTCGGGTATGCACGCCGAAACGCCCGAAATCCACCTGGATGAATACTTTTCCGCGCCCGCTGTCGGCATTCGGAAACGTATGGAATTTATAATCCAGCGGCACGTTCCCCTCCGCGTCCAGGAGCATTTCCTCCACGATCACCCGTGACGGAATTTTGTTGTAAAACAGCTCCATCATATAATAGCCGTACTCGATTTTCTGCATACGCCGCACCCGACGGACGATTTTCTTCGCGTCTTCTTTCGACTTATCGAAAATCAGAATGTTCGTCGTGCTGGCGTTCGTCGTTTTAATCACGCACTGATTCGGCAGTGTCGCGAAATCCGCTTCCGTGAAATCTTTGCCGACGAATAATAGCGGAATCAGGTATTCTTCGCCCACGGTCTCCCGCACATAATCCCGGACGGTAAACTTGTCCGCCAGCACCACCAGACGAAAGTCGTCGCTGAGTTTCCGCACCGCGATTTTTTCATTGAGCGTCCGCGGATGATCGAAATCGAAATCGCGTCCGTAATACTGCCGAAACAGCCGCATCACCGCCCGGCGTTTCGCGGCGTCTGTAAGTGTGAAATATTTATGCCGGTAATACACGCAGTTTTTCTTCGCCTTCTTCCACATAACGGGAAGTTGAAAGCGAAAAAACCAGTATGGCCGGCGGAGGAGACGCTTAAGGATGTTCATAATGGACAAGGGACAATGGGCAAGGGACAATTCGATCAAAACATCTGGAAATATTTATCGAGCAATTCTCGTGTTTCGAGTGTCCGAACGTCGGGAATTTCGCCGCACAGCAGCCCGAACGCCGTTTCGGCGGTCAGACGGTGCGTCTCGCAACCGAACCAGTGATACCAGAGGGCATAATTTTCGGGTGTCGGGGCATGGCGGTATGCGGGGATGAATTTTTCGTAATGGCCCGCGAGGGTGTGAAAGGCGTTTCGCAGCCGGCTCAGACGCCCGGTGTCCGCCGCCTGCACACCGGCCAGGCCCATCAGCGGCGCGAAGTGCTTTTCAAACATCCGCATGGCGAATTCCTGCCAGAGCGCCTCAAGTAACCAGGCGTCTGACAGCGGACGGCATGTGTCATTCAGATATTTATTTATCGCGTCCGATGAAGGATATTCTTCCGTGGCGGGCATGCCGGAAAGCTCGCCCACACAGGGGTTTACGTCATTTTCCGGCACCGGCTCGATGAGCGTTTTTCCGTCTTCCGTTTCGCGCAACCACAGAGGCGTGACACGGAAATTCTGCCGCACACCATCACGCACTTCCACTTCCGCGCACAGCCCCCAGAGGGCGTTCCGTTTCCGCCGCCAGCGCTGAACGGGGCCGAGGAAATTCCCCAGGCCGTAAAAAATCACGCTGTCTTTATACGTTTCATACCCCTGAGGCACCCGGCTGTGATGCCCGTGCACCACGTCCACGCCGGCGTCCACGAAACTTCGCAGCGTCTCCTGCCACAGCGGGGCGGGCCAGAGATTCATTTCCGCCGCGGCGTGCACCGAGAGAATCACGAAATGCCCGGCTTCTTTCGCCGCACGGATTTTCGCGTAAAGCCCCGGCGACAAAAAATCCACCCCCGGCGCATCCCCCCGCGAGAGTCCGAACTGCCGTTCCGCCACGCAAAACACGGCGATTTTCGCGTCCAGCGTTTCCACCATCACCGGCTGCTGACGATTCCCCACACTCACACCACCGCATTTCACGCCGGCTTTTTCACACGCCGCCACCGTATCCTGCACACCCTGCCGACCGTAATCGCCCATGTGATTATTCGCCAGCGTCAGCACCAGCTCGTGTTTTTCCCCTGTCTGTGTTTCACCGCGAAACGCCTCAACAAAACGCGTGAAATCCGCTTCCTTTCCCTTCAGACTCACCCCCGCCTTCACCACCGCCGTTTCCGCGTCCGTCACGGGCGTCTCCAGATTACAGACCGTCACCTCCGCGTCCCGGAAACTTTCCGCGATCACGATTTCGCCGGGGATGGCCCGCACTTCGCCAAATAATCTGATACGCATGGCTCTTTTTCCTGAAAAGACTTATTGGTATCCTTCTTTTCTGACACCCAGATAATACGCGATGATGCCCAGACACTGCGCCAAATGAATGCCAATAATAAGCATCGCTTGCTGTGGATGGATCAACAACCAGGGGAGATTTTTAATAGCCAGCCAGGCATGCATACAGAAATATTTAAAATTTACCCGGGCTCCATTCATACAATAGTAATACCGCCGATGAACCGCAGCTCCTACGAGGCTCGTGCGGAACGCACGCTCCCAGCACCATCGCATTTTTCCCCGAGATAACGGTTGGATTTCGTAGATGATTGCCCGGTATGTTTTCACAATTTTTTTACCCTGGGATGTCAGGAAAATTGAAAAGTCTACATCTTCACCACCGGTTTTTCCAAAATTCAGGTCGTAAGGTGGTGTTCTGGCACAGAGAGTGGATTTTTTAAAAAGCATACACCCGCCTGGCGCTTTATACATTTCAGTTTTTTCCGGCACATCCGCGAATGTCCATTGAGTTTTTTTCATATACTCAGGAAAACCATCTTCGAAAACAGGAGCCAAATGTCCGCAAACGGCATCCGCGTCCGTCTCCTGCTGTACGAGCACAAACTGCTCCACCCAGTCCGCCTCGGCCCACTCATCATCATCCAGGCACGCCAGGAACTCGCCCCGACACTCGGCCGCGCAGCGGTTGCGCGCAATGGAAATATTCTGTTCCGGCTCGCAAAAATAGCGCAGCTCGATACCCTTTTCCGCCGCTTCCGGGATGAGCGATTCAATCGCCGCCCGCGCCGCCTGCTGAACGTCATTTTCCACCACCACGATATCAAACGCGAACGACGTCTGCTGCGCGATCAGGCTCCGCAGACACCGCACGACCATTTCCGGTCGTTTTCGCGTACAGACTGCAAGCGTCACCAACGGCTCCGACATTTTCTTTTCCTATTCCGTTATTCAATGATCAATTTTTTTGAACCCAAGATACCACGCCAAGATGCCCAGCGAGCGGCACGCGTGAAACCCCATGCGGAAAATCGCCTTTCGTGGCGTCACCAACAGAAGCGGGACAGCCTTCAAGATTTCCCATCCACCCTTGAAGAAAACCCAAGCGTTTACCCGCGTACCGTTCATGCGGTAATAATACTTCACATGAATTCCCGCCGCGAGATGCCCCTCCCGGTAAATCCGCCGCCAGTAATACATCATGCTCGCCCGCGACAGCGGCTGCACCTCATACACCACCGCCTGCGAAGTTTTCACCATCTTCACGCCTTGCGAAATGAGATAAAACGAAAGCTCCGTATCCTCGCCGCCACTCTTTCCATACTGAAGATCGAATGGTTCCGGACGCGTTTCCAACACCGATTTTCTGAACAGCGAGGAATTCGTCGCCGTCTGCATTACCGACTGTTTATCCACAAACGGTCCGCGATACCACAAGAGCACATCCTTCAAGTAATTCGGAAAACCATCCTCGTAAAGCGGCTCCACACACCCACTGACCACATCCGCGCCGGTTTCTCGCTGCGCATCCATCAGCTTCTGCGCCCAATCCGCCGCGGCCCACTCGTCATCATCCATCATCGCCAAGAACTCGCCCTGGCACTCCGCCACACACCGATTCCTCGCCGCCGAAATATTCTGCACCGACTCACAATAATACCGCAGCGCAATCCCTTTTTCCGCCGCTTCCGGAATCAACGCCTCAATCACCTCGCGCGACCCCTGCGCAGCATCATTCTCCACCACAACGATGTCAAACGAAAAATCCGTCTGCTGCGCGATCAGACTCCGCAAACATCGCACGACCATCTCCGGCCGCTTGTAGGTGCAGACGGTAATGGTGACCAGGAAATTGTTTTCCATGCCTGTGGTTCCTGTTTCAACGGACAATTTATCGATAGCCTATTTTTCGGTATCCCACGAAATAGGAAAGAATCCCGAAACAGTATGCGATGTGTACACCGGCCATGAAAAAAGCCAAACGAGGTTTTATCAATAGCATGGGGAGAGTCGTGAAAATTCTTCCAAAATTTTGCATAAAGCGTTTCAGTATGAATCGTGATCCATTCATGCGATAGTAATACTTGTAGACAATTCGTGTGTAATTGCCTCCGATACGAAAAACTCGCGCCCAGTGGAATTTCATCGTTCCGCGGCTTAGTGGCTGAAATTCATACACAATGGAAAGCGAAGTTCTCATCATGGAAATCTCTTTTGAGCGGAAAAAAAAGGAAAGTTCCTCATCGCTGCCTCCTGTTCGGCCATACGCCGGATCAAAAAGCGGTTTCCTGAGTTTGAGCAAATCCTTTCGATATAACACAGAATTCGTCCACAGTGAATGAGGCTCAGTTATCTCCTGTGCTGGGATCGTTTCGGCGACATAAGCCTTGAGATATTCCGGAAATTCCTCCGAGAAAACAGGTTTCACATACCCCCCCATGGCACCGGCATCCGTCTTCCTCTGGGCTTCGACAAGTTTCGCCAGCCAATCTTTCTCCGCCCATTCATCGTCATCGATAAACGCCAGGAACTCGCCGCGGCATTCCGCCACGCAACGATTTCTCGCGATGGCGATATTTTGCTCTTCCTCACAGAAATACCGCATTTCCACACCCTTTTCCGTCGCCTCGGGGATCAACTCCTCGACCAGCACCCGCGAACCCTGCGCGGCATCATTCTCCACCACAACGATGTCAAACGCAAAGTCCGTCTCTTGCACGAACAGACTCCGCAAACATTTCACGACCATCTCCGGACGCTTGCGGGTACAGACGCCGATGGTTACCAGGAGATTATTATCGGTTATTTTTTCATTTTTCATTCGGCCTCTGATTCAACTGCAGGGCTAAGCTGCTCTGGATTTAACATAAATTGTTTTTCAATACTAAGAACGGATTTGCCGGATATTCTAGCAATTTCCATGGCCTGTTTATGGCAGCTTTCGATGAAAAGAAAGCAATCGGAATTACTAAATACTTTGGCTTTATGAACGCCATTGTTTGCTTCGGAACGAATACGATCTTGTTTTGTTGGAAAATCAAGCATGACTAATGAATCATAAACGACGCCATGCTTTGAAAGCCATTTTTCCGTCGACTTGCGATATTTTTCCAATCGATTCGTAACAAGCATAGCGATAGGGTGCGTCGGCAAATACATCGGTGGCGTTTCCTCTACAAAGCGGATGTATTCCTCACCGTCATCGTTTTGCTGCTCCGTCGGATCGGGACACAAAACACCATCGATATCAACACATGCATGCTTTAGAATGCTGTGGTGCATTACATTCCATTCGAAAATACGTGGCATGGGACATTCTCGACAATAAATATCCACCATATCTCGATTTGATGCGGTGCAGTAAGCTGCCATATAAAACACTTGTCGATTATTGCTCATGGAAGAAGATTCGGCGATTTTAGCCTTGGCGTTTTGTAATGAACGCCCCGACCATATAGAATCATCGACAACAAGAATCTTCTTACACTCGGATAGTGCTGTTTTTTGTCGCCCGTGGGTCCGACCAAAACCGTGAGAAAAAATCTGCCCCTCTAAGAAACGGTCCAAATCCGTTGTCGCGATATTTAAATTCAAGCCGATCATCATTGCCGGCATCATTCCGCTTTTAGGAATGCCAACCACTAAATCAATGTCTTGGGGAATTTTGTGCATCGCATGGCGAATATCTTTAGATAAATCAGCATAAGATCGATACTGAATTGCATTTTGCTGTTGATACACAGCTTCATAAGAACCTGGCCGGAAGTATTTTTTTTCAGGCCGAAGCAGCCTTTTCATCTTGTGCCAGATTTTCACGAGTATTGCTGGTTTCCATGTGGTTTGCATAATTGGTCCAAATATACTTAAATCACCTGAACATTCTGTTCACCGTCAAACCAAAACTGATTTTTTAGCAAACAACCGGGAAAACTCCGTAGTTTTCGGTATAGGGTAGCGTGGTTTCAATATGCCAGTAACATAAAGTCTGTATCAGGCATTGCTGGTAGGTGATAACGAATCTCAAACTTGTAATCGATTCCCCAACTCTCGATCAAAGGTTTGATTTCAAAAAAATCCTTAAACGTGTGATAGATTGAAATGATAAGAAGCGGTTTTTGACGGATAATTGTTTCTTTGGCTCCGAGGATCGTGTCGTATTCCGCCCCTTCAACATCAAGTTTTATCAACCCGACATCCAATGAATGGGTTTCGACAAATTCATCAATAGAAATAATATTAACCTCATGAGCGGTTTTCCTTCCTTGTCCGTGGGGTGATGTCGTCGCGCCTGCATCAAATGCACCATGCGAATAGAGCATAAATGTTCCTTTTGATTTGCCCAATGCCATGGGAACAATCTCTATTAAATTCTTTTTGTCACCCAATACCCCAGCATTATCCATAATAACTTGCTGCATCCCCGGAATCGTATCCGGATTCGGCTCAAAAGTGAAGACACGTCTCGGGTTGTACGCAGTGAAAACCATCGCCGAATCGCCTGAATAACCGCCTCCATCAATAATATCTTTATTCACTATCTTTTCTTGGACAGCTTGCGGCAATTGGTTGAGGCTAAAGTCAGTCGCGATATGTTCTTTCCAAGGGCCGAGAGAAGGGATTCTATAGGGACATACATAGGCCTCACCAAGAGCTTTAATGTGTTCCTGGTCTGCATAATCGAGCGGGTACTTCTGGCGCAAAATTAAGTTGGATAGCACCGACCAAGCAATCACATTGTTTCCGTGTTCCATGCAAAACCGACGCCTTTCGATATAACGCGCCACAACTTCATGGCTTAACTCATCCGTACCAGCTACAAGCTTGTCGTGATTTTTTTTTAATTCCTCCGGTTTGCTCCTAAAAAAATCATTCCAGATCTCTTGATTCGGCCTAAAAAGCAAAGGTTGTTGAAATTTCAGAAGCCTTTCTAAAAATACAGGGTTGTTCAGCACTTTAGGGATAATGGAATCGACTGTCTTTTCAATAAACACAGGGGCATTGAGCGAACGGAGGACGATAGATTCTGTCGTTTCTAGTTCGGAGAATAGAATATCGTTCCTTGTCGCTACTTTTTTATATGCCAAACGATATAACACGGTGCGCAAGGAATACAACCCCTGCTTTATTTGCCTCAAAGGCCATTTTATCATACGCCAAATTTTTGCAAGTTTTTTTGGTTCAGATGTTTCATTCATTGGTATTTTTTCGATAAAAAAATGCATCCGGTAGCTCCGATTTATAGAATCGAGAGGTATTCTTCATTTATCTTTCATCTCCCATGAAAAATCCGCGATGCTATGCCCAAGCATTTTTTCGGGGAAACGTACTTCATGAAATTTTCCAGGTAAAACCTCTATCGACCAAGCCCGTTCGACTCGGTCGGCATCACCTTTCGCGTCGGAGACCAACACGCCGATTGTATACATCCCTGGCGTTAAGGGAAACTGCGGAAAATGAAAAGAAAGCCTTCCATCCCGTTTGATCATGAGAATATTTTTTTCATGAATCTGCGTGCCCAGCCATAGCACTCCCTCGCCAATGGTGTTAAAAAACTGCATTGATACGATCGGATTCTCCATCATTCCTTGGCATTCATAATCGAAGTGCAGTGTTAAATCACTTCCTACAGACAGATATCCGAGCACAGGTTTTCCGCCACTTTCCGCGCGGATATCTTGAAAACGCACCCGACCGTCACCGTAACGGTTTGTCCGTTGTGAAAGTGGCACATCATCATTCTCAAGATTTTTTCCTTTGTACTCATCCAGCACATCCCCCGTATCCCCTTCCGCCACGATTTCGCCATGGTCGAGTAAGATACTTCGTTTGCAGAGATTCCGCACGGCCGCCATGTTATGGGACACGAAAAGCACGGTTCGCCCCTGGGCCGCCACGTCGTTCATTTTGCCGAGGCATTTTTTCTGAAACGCGGCGTCGCCGACGGAAAGCACTTCGTCGACGATCAAAATCTCCGGCTCCAGGTGAGCGGCCACGGCGAAGCCCAGGCGGGCGTACATGCCGGATGAATACCGCTTCACGGGCGTGTCTAAAAAATCCTCGATTCCCGAAAAATCCACGATTTCGTCGAATTTCGAGGCGATTTCCTTCTGCGACATGCCGAGAATGGCCCCATTAAGGAAAATATTTTCCCGCCCGGTGAGGTCGCCATGAAATCCCGCGGCTACTTCGATCAGCGCCCGCAGCCGGCCGTTAACCTGCATTCCACCGCGGTTCGGCTTGATGATGTTCGAAAGAATTTTCAGCAGCGTACTCTTACCGGCGCCGTTATGCCCGATAATCCCCAGCGTCTCGCCGTGCTTCACCTTAAAATCGATATCCTTCAGGGCCCAGAAATCCCCCTTGCCCAGCTCGGTGGTTTTCATACCCCGGCCGATCAGATTCCGGAAAAAAGCCGGGACGGCGTCGCGCAAACTGTCGTGGAACTCCCCTTTATGAAAGCGTTTCCAGACGTGATCGACGATGACTGCGTATTCGGACATGGGAGGTGTAGGAAATGAGGAATGAGGAATGAGAAATGGCGCAAGCGAGCTACCGACCTGTTATGTAACCATCGTTTTCATTTCTTTTTAATTCCCCCAGAGCGGAGGACGCACGGACGGCTGCAAATTAAACAGCTCATAAACTTCCGGCGGAAACTGGTAAAACATCAGCGCGAAAAACAAAATCGTGCAGAATATCAGGTAAAGCATCAGTCCTTTTTCCCGGTACAGATGCTCCGGATGCTGCACCGGACTGTTCGGTTTCAGGCCCACATATAAATAATACCCGAAAAATCCCGCCAAAAACGGAATGCTGAGGATCAGCTCCACCTGATACCGCACGATAAATATCCCCAGGCACAAGGCACTGATGATGGAATAAATGAACATGCTCACCAGGAGGTTATTTTCGGTGTAATATTTAAACGAGGAGCGGTATGCCGCCGCAACTTCTTTATCGCCGATCCACCGCAGCTCGGCGAAGCGTTTCGTGGCCATGAAAAACGCGCCCACCATCCAGTACGCAATAATCAGCGAAATGGGCGGGATCTGCACACTGGTCAGGGTGTACCAGCCCAGCAATAGCCGCAGGGGGTTATTCACGGACTCGCTGAGCACATCCAGATAAATCCATTCCTTGCTCCGCAGCGGCGGGATGTTATAAATCAGTCCCATAACCCACAGCCCCAAGGCCGACAAAAAAAACGGCAAATTAATCAGCCACGCCAGCCCCAGCCCGGCCGCCGCCAGCAGCAGCCACTCGGCGTAAGCCAGCGGAATAGACACCTTCCCGGAAGGAATGGGGCGGTTTTTTTTCGAAGGGTGGGCCAAATCCGTCGGCGCGTCCAGAATTTCGTTAATCACATAATTACTGGACGCCACCAGGCACGTGGCGATGAACGCCAGCGCCAACTGGCCGGCAAAACCCACGCAGCCCAGCGTCTGAAGCGCTTCCGGGTGATAAAAAAAAGCCAAAATCACGCCCAGGAGCATGAAAACGTTCTTAAACCAGTGGTCAGGGCGGGCAATTTGGAAATAGGGGAGAATACGGCTCATAAAAAATCGTTTTTTGAGTTAATTATTCATAAATTACCGAGAGATTCCCATACAGCATTCTCTGGCATTCCGGAAAAACACCTTAATATTCTTATTTTACCTTAAAATAGCGAAAATACCAGTCGCGGGGCGCTTTTTTTCCTGTATTTACGCTGAATTCTTGACTTTTGTGCGGGGATTGCGTAAAATGAGGGTGCTTTTCAATTTCCTAACCTCAATCTGCCATTCACAAACCCCGATCCTCAACCCCAATCCACCATCATGCCAACCACACGCAAAGGAATCATCCTCGCCGGCGGCGCCGGAACCCGTCTGGACCCCATCACGCGGGGGGTCAGCAAGCAACTGCTGCCGATTTACGATAAACCCATGATTTATTATCCGCTCTCGGCTCTCATGATGGCCAACATCCGTGAGATTCTCATCATCACCACCCCGGAGGATCAGGCGGCGTTTCAGCGTCTGCTGGGCGACGGGCGTCAGTGGGGCATTACGCTGGAGTACGCCGTTCAGCCCCGGCCGGAGGGTCTGGCGCAGGCGTTTATCATCGGCGAGAAATTCATCGGGGCGAACCCCGTGGCGATGGTGCTGGGCGATAATATTTTTTATGGCCAGGGCTTCCAGAAAATGCTCAAAACGGCCTCCGAGCGCGAAAGCGGCGCGACGGTCTTCGCCTACTGGGTGCGCGACGCCAAGCGGTACGGCGTGGTGTCTTTTAATGCCGAAAAGAAGGCCGAGGAAATCGAGGAGAAGCCCGCGAATCCGAAATCGAATTACGCCGTCACGGGCCTATATTTTTATGATAACAACGTGGTGGAAATCGCGAAAACGATGAAGCCGTCCCCGCGCGGCGAGCTGGAAATCACGGACGTCAACCGCGAATACCTCCGGCGTGAGGCCCTGCACGTGGAAATTTTCAGCCGGGGCTTCGCGTGGCTGGACACCGGCACGCACGAGTCGCTGTTGCAGGCGTCCAATTTCATCGAGACCATCGAGCACCGCCAGGGTCTGAAGGTGGCGTGTCTGGAAGAAATCGCCTGGAACCGCGGCTTCATCACCACCGACGAGTTCGCGAAGCTTGCGGCCGCTCAGAAAAACGAATACGGTGAGTACCTTCGGGCCGTGCTCGAGCATCCCGCGCAATGGTAAGAGGGTGATCCCAAAAACAGCAGCCGGGAGCGGAGCGGAATGTAGTGACGCGCAGAGACCGGATAGAAACGCCAGAGTTTCCCCACTTCGATCCGGTCTCTGCGCTAACGGCTGCTGTTCTTGTGAAAACATTCATTGGTCGATACTCTTGAACCCCCGTTTCATCTGCCGAAACGCGCTCTCTGCCGCGATTTCCTCTTTTTTCTTAAAAAACCATATTTCTGCTCTTGACGTTTTTCGCGAAACTTTCTATACGTTCCCATAACTGAATTTTTATTCAGCCGAAAAGTTTTATTTTGCGGGGAAAAACCGGCGTTTTCACATGCCGTTTCCCTGCATGCACGTGGTGTCGTATGGCCGATCAAGTCGGCGGCGGCGACCGCAGACGCGTAAACAGGATTTTACAGATGAGAAAAAAAATAGGTTTTTCCATGTATCGCACGCGGAAGCGGCTTCCCGGAGGAAGAATTCAGGAGGAAAACAACAACGCTCCTGATCATATATCAAATAACGGTTCTACACAAACTTCGAATCAGACCTATACTGGAGGTAAACAGATGAGATTCCGATGGAAAACATGGGGCGGGCTTATGGGCATATCCGTCATGCTGACGGCCCTGTTCGCTTTGAGTCCGGCTCCCGCTGCCGCGGCGACGATCGACGTGGCAACGCTGGCGCAACTGACGCAGGCGCTAACCGACGCGGCCGACGGCGACACGATTCGTTTGACGGCGAACATCGAGTTGACCAACGCCTACAATTTTGCGCTGGCCGTCAACACGCTGACCGTCGACACCAACGGCAAGCAGTTGACGCTGGTCAGCGGTGGCACCAATCCCACCCAGAGCGGAGCCGGCACGCTGACCTTCGTCGACTCCGCCTCGCCAAACACGAAAACCAACCTGGCCTTCAGCGGCTTCGCGTCCGTCGCAGGAACGGTGGCGGTGCAGACGAACACCGGCGTGGTGCGTACCATCATGTCCACGACCGACGTGACCAATATCGCCAATGCCGGGAAGCTGGAGCTCACCCAGAACGGCGCGATTTGGAACACAGCGGGCAACGTCAACGCGGGCCAGGCGGCCGGCACCACTGGCGACCTGAAATACACCGGCACCGCCAGCGCCGGCGTGAAGGCCACCGCGGGCACCATTTCCCTGGGAAGTCTCGGAACCGGCAACCTGACGCTGGACTACGCCTCGCTCTCCGCCGATCGCATCGAGCTGGGCGTCGACGGCGGCACGGGAAACATCACCCTGACCCACTCCGGCAAGTTCGATTTCAACCGCGACGGTAATACCATCGGGTACACCGACACCAACGGCAACAGCGGACTGTATGTCGCGGTGCTGGCAACCGGCACGGGCCTGGCCAACATCTCGCTGGACGCCTCCGTCATGCTCGTCGGCAACGGTGAGGGCACCAACGGCGTCTTCGAGTGGAACACCGCCACGACGACGCTCAAAGTGCAGAACGGCGCCTTCCTGAATTTCCAGAACGGCTTGACCGCCGACTTCATCGCCGGTGGCCTCCAGCAGGGGGTAAGCCTGGACAACGCCAGTTACCTCTGGGTTGGAACCCAGGCGACGCCCGGCGTGGTGGACATCGTCGCGGAGACCAAATTCACCACCAGCACGGCCGCCACTTTCGACGTTAAAAAAGGCTCCGTCCTGTACTCGACCGGTGCGATGACGCTTGAGTCCACCGCGGGCGGCTCCTTCATTTTTAACGTCGACGGAACCGATACCGCGAGCAATTCCGCGTCGTATTTCGGCACCTTCGATAACCTTACCATCACCGGGGCCGGCGACGCGACGATAAACGTCGGCAACCGAGGATCGTTCTCGGCCGGGAAGGATTTCCTCCTCGACGTTACAGGCAACATGGACATCACCGTCACAGGCCTGGGGGGTATCGAAGTCGGTAACGACGCCACGTTCACCACCACCGCGGGCAGCACACTGAACCTCAACCTGTCCGGTAAGGATGTGATCAGCGGGAAAACCTACGGCTCGTACATCTCCGTCACGAACAACCTGAACATCACCGGCGACGGCGCGACGTTCATCAACCTGTCCGACGGCGGCCAGATCTACGCCACGAAGGAATTTAATCTCTCCCTGCTGGGCAGTACGTCCGCGAATCCGGAAATCGTCATCAAAGACCTTTATTCCTATATTTCCGCCGGCACCTCGAACCTCACCACCGCGGGGACGTCCTACATCGACATCTCCAACGGCGGCGTGTTCTACACCGACGGCAACGCGACGCTGAATCTCAGCGGTGCCGGCGCGGCGTGGTACCTCAACGTTTCCGGTTCCGTGACCGTCGACAGCACCGTCAACGCGTCCGCGTTCGAGACCGGCGGCGACCTGAAAATCCAGGGCACGGGCGACGCGAAAATCAAGCTTTCCGACGGTGGGGCCATCAATGTCGGCGGCGCGATGACCATCGACGTCGACGGCGAAAACACGATCGACATCACCGGCGGCGCCCAGATGACGGTCGAAGGCAAATTGGACATGACCCTCAACGGCAGCGATGCCGACCACCCGGAAATTTCGGTCTCCGGCGAAGGTTCCTACCTGAAGACCGGCGGCGCGGACATCAAAACCGCCGGCGACGCCTACATCAAAATCGACGACCTGGGCGGCTTCTACTCCGGGGGGGCGACCACCTTCACAGCCACGGGCCCCGACGGCAACTTCACCTTTAACATCTCCGGCAGCAAAACTGTCGACGACACCACGTCCGCTTCGGGTTTCGAAACCTACGGCGCGACGACCTTCGCCGGCGACGGAAACTACACCGTCAACCTCAACGACGGCGGCTACATGCGTGTGGGCGATTCCACGACAACAGCGAACCTGCTGCTGACCACCACGGGCCTGACCACCTTCAACGTCGACGCCGACAGCTTCCTGGTCGTGATGGGAAAAGTGGACGCCAGCGCGGGCAGCCTCCTGCTGAACGTGAATGAAAAAGGCTACGCGGGATTCAACGGCGATTTCGTGGTCGGCAACGACACCAGCTCCATCATCGTCGACGGCGAAGGCGCCTCGATGATCGTGGGCGGCAAACTCACGCTGGGAACCACCGGCGCGGCCACTCTGCAAGTCTCCGGCGGCGGCTTCCTCCAGACCGGCTCCGCCTCCCTGGGCGCTACCGACGGCGGTACGACCGAAGCCAACGTTTACGGCACCGACGACACCGACAACCAGACCGCCTCGACTTGGCTGGGCAACGGCGACCTGATCGTGGGCGATGTTTCCAACGCGACACTCAACGTCTACGACGGCGGTTACGTCGGCTACGACACCAGCAGCGGCAGCACCGCGAAACTGAACCTGATCATCGGCAACACCGCCACCGCCGACAACAGTGTGGTGAACGTCAGCAAGGCCGACGCCGACACTTACGGGGTGCTGCAATTCACCTCCGCGACCATCGGCGCCGCCGGCAACGGCACGCTGAACATTTTCACGCTGGGTGAAGTGTACGGCGGCACCCTGACCCTCGGCGGCGATTCCGGCTCTCACGGTACCGTGAATGTTTCCGGGGCCGACGCCATCCTTTCCCTCTCCGGCGCAGCGGTCATCGGATCCAACGGAACCGGTACCGTTAACCTCGAGGACGGCGGGCGGATCGAAGGCACGACCCTGACCCTCGGCGACAAGAAAAGCGGCGTCGGTACTTTGACCCTCACCGGCGAAGACACCGTGGCCTACTTTTCCGGAGCTGCCGTGGTCGGTAACCTGGGCACAGGCACGATTGAGCTGAACGGGGAAACCGTGATGCAAGTCGCCAGCATGACCCTGGGTAAAGGGGCCAGTAACAACAACACGGCCACTGGTACCGTCAACATCACCGGCGCCGAGCTCTGGATTTCCGACTCCAGCGCCTACGGCGACCTGGTCATCGGCGACTACGGCAAGGGCTATATGAACATCGCCTCGACGCTGCTGGCAAACGGCAAAGTCGACGAGAAGGGTATTGTCTACGCCGCGGCGATCACGCTGGGCAAGGACAGCGGCACCGGCGACTTGACCGTCAACAGCAAGGGCGAAGTCGTCGCCAGCGGCCTGCTGACCGTCGGCTCCTCCGGAAGCGGAACCGTCACCATCAGCGGCGGCGGCAAAGTCACCGCGGCCGCTGCCGTGGTCGGCGTGAATAAAAAATCGACCGGCAACGTCATCAGTGTCAGCGGTAAAGATACCGAACTGATCCTCACGAAAACGTCCGCCGAGATCACTCTCGGGGCCGGCAATGGCACGCTGACCGTCAGCGACCAGGCAAAAATGACGATCCAGGCTGACAGTATTTTCGCCATGAACGGCAACGCCACGATCGACAATGCCGAACTGAAAATGGAATCCACCTTCACCAGCACAGCCTCGACGTTCAGCTACATGTACCTCGGCGACAAAAACACGCTGAGCGTTATCAATAGCGGTAAACTGACCGGAAACGGCTGGGTGGAGATGCGTTCCTCGACGGACGCCAGCGACGCGGGCAAGGTGGTGATCAAGAATGGCGGTATCATCTCTCCGGGGGATGCCAGCGCGAAAACCGCTGCGAACAAATACGGTTATTTGGCCATCAGCGGCGACCTCGACATCATCAATGGCGGTATTTACGCCGTCGACCTCGGCGCGTCGGGTAGCTGCGACTTACTCGAAGTTTCCGGCTTCACGAACCTCGAAGGCGGCATCATCCGCGTGAACATCATCGAGAATATCACCGACGACACGGAGTGGGTCATCCTCAGCTCCATGGCCAACGACAGCGACGACGAAGACGGAATCACCGGTGAGTGGACGCTGGATACCGGTAACCTGCCGGCATTCGTTTCCATCCAGGAAAAAGTGAAAGACGGCACGAAAGGCACGGAGGATCACAACACGCTGACACTTATGGTCAAACGCGTGGAATTCTTCGGTGGCATGGGCTCCGATCCTAACTCGATCGCCGTCGGCGAAGCGCTGGACAAAGTGCCGCTGTCGCAGTGGTACAAAACCCTGGAAGCCCTGGCCGGGGGTACCGAAGCCGAGATTAACGACGCGATGCACCAGATGTCCGGGGCTATCCACGGAAACGCCTCGTTCCTGGCCCGTCAGCAGATGTGGTTCCCCATCGGCGACCGCATTTCCTGGACGCCCGACTGCCGCGCCTACCTCGGCCCGCAGAACCCCTTCCAGATCGGCCTGAAAAACAACAGCGCCGTCTGGCTGGCCACTGGCTACAACTACACGCGCGTCGATAGTTCCAACGGACTGGATGGCTTCCGTACCGACGGCTTTAACATTTACGTGGGCCTGGACACCATTTTCGAGGAAAACTTCGCGGGCGGCGTGTTCGTGGGTTTCGGCTCCCCGAAAATGAAGCAGTATAACGACCGGGCCGAGGCGGACAACCTCACCGCGGGCGTCCATGCCGGCTATAAGTTCATGGGCGGATTCGAGGTCAAAGGCATGTTCGCGTATACGTACCACACCATTAACACCGACCGCCACATGAGTTTCTTCACCGGCGACTCCTACCGCGCGAAAGCGAAGTACAACGGCTCAAGCCTCACCGCTAGCGTGGAGTTCGCACGTCCGTACTACTTCGGGAATTTCGTCCTGCGGCCGCTGTTCGCGATCGACATGGAGTACGTGTGGATGGAAGAGGTCATCGAGCATGGAGCCGGGCTGTACAACCTCCATTACGACAAGTCGAACAGCGCCTGGACTTTCGCACGCCTGGGAGCGAATTTCGACATCACGCCGTGGGAGCGGTTCAACCTCAAGGGACGCCTCTTCTACTCCGTGCAGATGGATCGCCCCGACACCTCCTTCGACGCGAGTTTCGCCAACTCCGGCGCGAATATGCACATCCTGGGAACCGACCCCGGCAGGCATTTCTTCAATGCCGGTGTGACGGCCAACTACAACATGGGCGCCCTGCAGCGGGTTTCCCTGTTCGCCAACTACGACATGTACGTCGGCGGCCACTCCAACTCCCACATGGTGGGATTCGGATCCCAGGTGGTGTATTAACCCCAACGCGGCACGCCCCCGTGGCATGCGGCAAGACCGTCTTCGGGCGGTCTTTTTTTATGGAATTTGGGAATGCGGAATGCGGAATACATCGCCGCCGCCTCTCTGGTCACGGGACGCGGGGTATGATATAATAGCGTTTGTCGGCCTCATTCCTCCTTCCTCATTCCCCTAACCCCTAGACCTGAAGCCATGAACGCAAAAGAAACCGCCGTTATTTTTATTGAATTTCAAAACGACTTCTGCTCGGAGGGCGGAAAGCTTTATGCCGCGGTGCAAGGCGAATTGCAGCGGAACGGGACGCTGGCCAACGCGCGGCGTCTGCTGGATGGCGCCCGCGAAAAGGGCTGTCTGGTAATTCACTGCCCGTTTTCGCTGGACGCAAAATGGGTTTCCGCGTGCGGCTGTACGGGCCTGCTGGCCGGCATCAGCGCAAACGAAATGTTCGCGCCCGGCACGTGGGGCCACGAAATCATCCCCGCCATGCTGCCCGCGGACGGCGAAATCGTTCTGCAAAAAAAGCGTGCGCTGAGTGCCTTCAGTCACACGGATTTAGCGAAAATCCTCGTGGAAAAAGGCGTGAAAAACCTCGTCGTCTGCGGATTTTTGACGAATATCTGTGTGCAGGCCACGGCGTTTAGCGCGTATGACAGCGGGCTGGAAACCCGCGTCGCCCTGAACGCGTGCTGCGCCACTTCTGAAACGCTGCAAAAATACGGCGAGGAAAATTACCCCCCGCTGCTGGGCGGCGAGGCGTGTGTGGACGAGATTCTCGCGGCGATTCAGGCTTAAAAGAAAGGGAAAAAATGTGTAACGCAGTGAAGTGGGCGATCTGCCTGAGTGTATTCATTTTCAGTGGTGGCGTGGCGCTGGCGGAAGAAACGGCTGAGCCCGCAGATGCGTGGACGGATCTGCTGATGAACCGGCATGACGGCTGGACCGGCGCGGACGGCATTTTCACCGCGACCATGGACGGCGTCATTACCGAAGGTGTGGAAAAACGCCCCGCACAGCGGACGGTCTTCGTGTTCAGTGACACGCTCGTCGGGAAGGTGAATCGTCACACCCGGGAGCGTTCGGACACGCGGATGGTAAATCATTCCTTCGCGGCGCTGGAGGGAAGTACGCCGGACGCGGGGAAAATGACGTTTTTTTATCCCGGGGACGGCGTTTCGCGGGGGCTGCCGCTGAAGCCGGAAAAGGACGGCCAGTGGTACTGGCTCAGCGAGTGTTTCGTGCTGCCGGACGCGGGGGGAAATGCGTTTTTGTATGCGTTTTTGCTGCGGATGGAGAAAGCCGAGGACGGTGCGTTCGGGTTTCAGCATCTCGGCGTGGATCTGGCCCAGATCGCGATAAAAGACGGGGAAATCGATTTTTCTTCGGCGAAAATTTTTCCGGATGATGAAAAAAATCCGCGGCTGGGGACGTACACCGGAGAGGAAACGTTCATGCTCGGGGCCGGGGTGCTGGAAAATCTCACGGCGGTGGGTGTGCCCGAAGCGCAGGCGGATGGTTTCGTTTACGTTTACGGTTATCGCCAGAAGCGGGGCGGGCAGCGGGGGCTGATCGCGGCGCGTTTTCGCCCGGCAGAGGTGACGGATTTCGGGAAATGGCGGTATTTTGCCGGGGAAGATCGCTGGGCCGAGAATCTGGCGGACGCGGTGGGAATGACGGCGGACATCGCGCCGGAGCTGTCCGTGACGCTGATTCTTTCCGGGCCGCGGGCGGGGAAATACGCGCTGATTTATACGCCGGGCACAATCGGCGGAAAAATCGCGCTGCGCGTCGCGGAGACCCCCGTGGGGCCTTTCGGGGAAGAACGCATCCTGTATGAAGAACCCGTCACCCGTGAGATCGGCCACGGGGCCTTTGCGTATAACGCGAAAGCGCACCCCGTCATCTCCCGCACCGGCGAGCTGATCATCACATATAACGTGAATTCCATGGACGATTCGATGCGTATCTTCCGTCTCGGCGGGATTTACTTTCCCCGCTTTGTGCGTGTGAAAACGGCGGATTTTTGACGGGATTCGAGCGATTCAAAATCGTTGGTAACGCCTGGAAGCAACAACCGGAAGCGGAACGCAGTGAACAGCCCAGAACCGGTTAAAAAAGCACCGTGATTAAACAATTGAATACGGTGGAGGC
>JAVBLI010000034.1:0-93332 GCA_031553595.1 Thermoguttaceae bacterium
TTGCCATGAATTCCTCCCAACTCATTCACGCCACCCTCGCCGCGGCCGCCGTCATCGACGCTGAGCATGACATGAAAAATCGTTTTGCAAACACTCAAAATTGGATATATAGGGGCTAAATGTTTTATGGATGGCAGTAGATGCTTATTTACCTGAATTATAGCTAATTCACGCGCCCTGTTTTAGGGGGCCACCGCACTTTTCATCCGGTCATTTCGCTTCGCTCCATTCCAGGCTGCGGTTTTTTGGATACATGAACCTGATAACCGCTCTTGACACATTTCCGGTTTTCGGAAATAATCGCCCCGGAGGCGTTTATTGATACCGACATAACAATGAAACATGCTTCAGACTCTACCTGTTGCGCCGACATGCGATAAATCCCTTAAATTGCAGCGCTTAATTGATGTCGGCGAGGCAGGAGATCGGCCGCACATGGTCAATCGTTGAGTGAAGGTCCGTATACCCGAAACGGTTGCGTTTTTTCGCCTGCCCGCCGATTACCCTTCGGGAAATACGCGGCTTCCGCACACCCGGGGAGCGGAATTTTCAAGTGGCGTGGATACATTTATGACAGAATTCACAACAAAACGCCTGGCGGCGGTTTTTCTGGCCGGGCTACTGGTGGGGCATGGAACGGCGGCGGCGCAGCAGTGGACGTCGACGAAGGTGGTCGGGCCGTTCGTCTGCTGGGGAAATTTCGACCTGAAACAGGTAGAGGCTCAGCTGGCGGGGCTGGCCGAGGTGCATCAGGAGCTCAATGTGCGGCTGAAACTGCCCGCGATTCAGGAGTGGATCGAGGTGTACGTTTTCGACAGCGACCAGACTTGGCGGGGATTCCTGAGGACGCATCACCCTAAAATCCCGTATCGGCGGGCGCTTTTCATCAAGAAAAAAGGGCAGCGGGGCCAGCTTTTCGTATACCGGACGGCGGAATTCGCGGTGGATATCCGCCATGAGGGAACGCACGCCCTGATCGACGCGGCCGTCAACGGCGTTCCGGAGTGGTTGCACGAGGGCCTTGCGGAGTATTTTGAAGTCGCGCCGGCGGATCGGATGACAGGAGCCGAGTGGTTTGCGCCTACACAGCGGAACGCGAAGATGGGCATCAGCCGAAAATTGGTGTCCCTGGAGAAAATCCAAAACGGCCTGGCCATGACGAATAATGATTATCGCGACGCGTGGGCGTGGGTGAATTTTCTTTTGAACGGGCCCCCGGAAGTGCGAAACGTGCTGGCCGAGACCTTCGCGGATTACGCCCGGGGCATCACGCCGCAGCCCATCAGCAAGCGCGTCGGCATGCGAATCCAGAACCCGGATACCGCGCTGCGGGGGTTTTACCGGAATCTGAAATAATGGGTAAATATTATCGCGTCTTGAGTGGTTACCCGGTTCATGTATTCACGAAACAGCAGCCGGGAATGAAGCGAAGCGGAGTGACCGGATTCGCAGTAGAAACACATTCCCCACCTCTGGAAGGCCGATTAAAATACGGATGTTCACAAAACGGATAAACAGTCGGTTTTATAAAATGAATCGTGAAGGGAAAAAGAGAGAAAGGAAAGGTGATGCGTTGAAGTATGCAGAGAGATAATCATTTTTTTCTATTCTCTTCTTTATTTCTTCGCGTCTTCGTGATTTATTTGCAGGTTTATTCATTCCGTGAAGGTCAGTAGTTGGTGTCATCCCCCTCTTCTATCCGGTCATTTCGCTTCGCTCCATTCCCGGCTGCTGTTTTTGTGGGTAAATAATTGATAGCCGTTCCGGAATTCCGTTTGTCACCAGGGAACGGACGCTTTCTTGCGAAATCTCGCCGAACATCCGTGTGGAATAAAATGCAGTGGCATATGGCGTGTCAGTCGGGGTGGTTTTTCTCCATTTTCCCCATTTTTGGCGAAATATTTGCGGGTACATGCGGAAAAAACCGCAACCTGCATTGACCGTCCCGCCAAATCGGTGTAAATTATAGAATCCGTCATTCATTTTTCCCTATTTTCTGCCGCCGCTATTATGGCAGCGCCGACCAAACCTTATCTTCCGCCGGATATATAAGAAAGCGATCAGGATGAAATACGCGACCATCGGCCCAATTTCCGTTTATTTTCCCCAAAAGCACGAAACGATCGACGACCTGAATCGGGAGCATCCGGAGTGGAATAACGCGGAAATTCACGAAAAAACCGGCGTTTTCGGGCGTTATATATCTGCGGAAGACGAATTCTGCTCGGACATGGCGGTCTCGGCCGCGACGAAGCTTTTTGAGGAACATGCGATCGACCCGCGCAGCGTGGATTTTCTGCTGCTGTGTACACAGACGCCGGATTATCCGCTGCCGACCACGGCGTGTATCGTGCAGGATCGGCTGGGAATGCGGATCGACTGCGGGGCGCTGGACTTTAATCTGGGATGTTCGGGGTACGTTTACGGGCTGTGCCTGGCCGACGGCCTGATTCGCACGGAGGTGGCCCGGCGGGTGCTGCTGATTACGTCGGAAGCGTATACGAAATATATTGACGCCTCGGATCGCTCGCTTCGCACGATTTTCGGGGATGCCGCGGCGGCCACGCTCATCGAAGCCAGTGACACGCGCAGCATTCACGCGTTTTCGCTGGGCACGGACGGCAGCGGTGCCGACACGCTGGTGGCTTACGGAAAAGGTTCGCGTCCGGAATCGCTTTCCATGAAGCCGCGTCATCGTCGCCGCTGGGCCAGCAGTCTGTATATGGACGGCGCGGAGCTGATTAAATTCACGGACAGCAGCATCCCGCCGCTGGTGGACGACCTGCTGCAAAAAGCGCAGCTCACGAAAGCGGACATCGACCTGTTTTTGATGCACCAGGCCACCCGCAAAATGCTGGAGGGCCTGACCGCCTGCCTGGGGGTTTCGCCGGACAAAGTGCCGATCAAAATGGAGAATTACGGGAACACGGTCAGCAGCACGCTGCCGATTTTGATCCAGGAAATGCGGCGTGCGGGCGCGTTGACGCCAGAAAAGATCAACATGCTGCTGGGTTTCGGCGTGGGGCTTTCATGGGCAGGCGCGATTTGGCAAGACACGTGGGGAAATTAGGAATGAGGAATGAGGAATCGCTGGCGTGGTGTAAAAGCCCTCGGAAATAGCTTCATTTTATCTCCTTTTTTTAATTCATTCCTCATTCCTCATTCCTCATTCTTAATTCCTCATTCTTAATTCCTCATTACTCATGCAGTCCGTCCGTCCGCCACGTCTGATGAGAATCATTCCGTACCGGCTTTTTATGGAAATTCTGGGCATGTTCCTGATGTTCCAGATCGGGATGACGCTGCTGCTGATTTTCATCGGGCTGCTGCAAGCGGCACTGGAGGGGCTGCCGCGGTCTCATATTCCGGTGCTGATTCCCTGCGTACTGCCCTTTGCGCAGACGTTCGCCACCCCATTTTCCGTCTTATTCACGGCAGTGACGGTTTATTCCCGCATGAGCATGTCCCGGGAAATTATTGCGCTGCAAACATCCGGCATTTCCGCCGTGCGTGTGATCATTCCGTGCCTGCTGCTGGGGCTGGGCACGAGTTTTTACACGTTATGGATGGCCGACCTGAACACCTCCTGGGGCATGGCCCAGACGCAGCGGGTTTTCCTTTCCGCCTTCCAGGAAATTATGTATCATCGTCTGCGGACCGAAAAGGGGATGACGTTCGAACGCGACAATTTAAAGCTCACGGTCAGTTCCGTGGAGGGAAAAACGCTCCGCGGCGTGATCGTCACACGCATTAACGAAGATAACGCGAATTCGCTGTCCGTCATTGCCGAGGAAGCGATGATTGAGGTCGGCCGGCCGGAAGATTTGCTGGACGCCGCCAGCGAGCGCGATAATGCCATGGGGAGCCTGTACTCGAAGGAAGAATACCGTGACGGCGTGCTGAAAATTACCTTTTTCGGCGTCCAATTCACCTCTACGGAAAGTCGCGGCACGATCAAAAGCCGGCAGGTGGTGCTGCTGCCGCTGGCGAACCTCCCGTATTTTCAGTCCGGCGGCGGAAAATCACCCTCGCGAATCGCCATTTCCGAACTGCCGAAATTCATCGAACAGCGTCAGCAGAATATTCATCAACTGACCGAGGACATGCGTCTGGCGGCGGTCGAACAGCTGATTTTCGGGGACTTTTGTAACCTCGGCAGCGATTCGTGGCAGCAGCGTCATAAACAAATTCAGGCGTGGGAGAATGACATTTCCCGCGCGAAGATGGAGCCGTACCGTCGCTGGGCCCGCGGGTTCAGTTGCTTTTGTTTCGCCATCGTCGGCGCCCCCCTTGCGGCCTGGCGAGGAAAATACGGCGCCTTGCAGTTAATCGCCCTCGCGCTTTTGCCCGTGGTCGGATTTTATTACCCCATGGAAATGCTGACCACGAATTTCGGAAAATCAGGCACGCTGGCCCCCATCGGGCTGTGGTTCCCGAACGTCGTCCTGATTCTCCTGGGCCTTTACCTCCTCCGCCGCGCGGCGTAAACCGTCCTTGCGTTGCCGCTCTGCAATTTGCGTGCCACCCCTAACCCCCACTGCCCATGTCCGCATACCTTTGGATGTGTTTCAGCATGTTCATGATGGCCCTGATGGGTGCCATGACGCATCACCTCGGGCGCACCGCGAGCTGCCCCTGGCAGATGGTGGCCCTGGTCCGCATGGTCTGCATGATGCTGGTGATGATTCCCATTCTCCGCTTTTCCGGCGTCCGATTTCCCTGGCACGCCTCCCGAAACCTCTGGCGACGCACTCTGGCCGGCTCGTGCGGCGTCGTCTGCACGTTTTTCTCGCTTTCAGTCATTCCCGTTTCCGACGCCACCACGCTTTATAACACCGCCCCCATCTGGATCGTCCTCTTCACGTGGCTGGTTTACCGCGTTGCGCCGGGCTGGAAAATCTGCCTGGCCATCCTCTGCTGCATGATCGGGACCGTCATCGTCCACCACCCGCGTTTCGCCGTGGGAAACGTCCGTGAAATCACCGCCGTCGTCGCCGCCGCTAGCACTGCCGTCTTCATGGCTGTCGCCTTCATGAACCTCAACACCCTGAAATTCACCCCCTCGCTGGCCATCGTCATGCACTTCTCCTTCTGGGGCTCCATCCTGCTGCTGATCCTCTGCCTATTCACCTGCGGCCTGACCCGTGCCGCCCTGCCTGACCACTTTTACCCGGACGGATTGCTGCTGCTGGGTGTCGGAATCGCCGGCGCCATCGGCCAGGTCGCCCTCACGAAAGCCTATAAAAATGGCGTCGCAGCCAAAGTTTCCATCGTCGGCCTCTCACAAGTCGTCTTCGCCGCCGGCCTGGAAATCTTCCTCTGGCACCGCACCTACACCCCGCTGGAAACCCTCGGCTTCTTCATGATTCTTCTGCCCGTCGCCGCGGTCATCGCCCATAACGCCCACACCCGCCCCGCCTGACCTCATCTTCCTCGCTGCCGCCGAATGGCCTCCGGAGCCGAAGGTTACAGGTTCGAACCCTGTCGGAGATCGTGATTTTTGAGAGAAGACTGTACACTGTGCGGTCTTTTTTGTTTTTAAGTCGGGCGTGGCGGGTGAACACCTCTTGAAATCATGCTCTTTGTTCGTTAAAATGAGAGTTGCGTTTTGGTGTGTTTTTCGCTTTTTTACGGGACGCTGTCCTTCCCGCATGTTGCGCCGTCACGGTGCTTGTGGCTCATTTTTTCATCCCAGGAGGTTATCATGGCCGAGTTATCCCCTTTTGAACGTCTTCGGGAGGCGACTAGTGCGTATCAGGAGCCGGCGGTGCTCGCGGCCATGGCGGAACTGGACATTTCCACGTGTGTTTTGGAGCATGGCGGGGCGCTGACGGCGGCGGAAATCGCGGCGCTGCGGGACGCGGATGTCCGGGGTGTGGAAATGCTGATGGATGTGCTGGTGGCCCTGGGATATTTTACGAAAACGAAAACGGCTGACGGTACGGACGCGAAATACTCCGTGGCGGAGGCGTACCGCGAATTGCTGGACAGTCGGCATCCGAATACGTTCATTCCCATGATCCGGCATCTGGCGGCGGTGCAGCGCGGGTGGACGCAGTTGAGCTGGGTGGTGCAGGGTTCCGTGGCGCCGCAACGACCGATTTTCATGGAGCCGGAGGCGGGGAATGAGGCCGCGGCTGCGAAATCCGGGGGGCCGGTGAGGCCGAGTTTCCTGGGGCATGAGGAGGAATTCCGGGCGTTTCTCTGGGCCATGAATTCCATCGCGCGGACGCTGGCCGGGCCGATGGTTGTGGAGATGAAGGCGGCGGGCGTACTGGATTTCGAGAAAGAAAACGTGCATTTCCTGGATGTCGGCGGGGCGTCCGGGACGTATACACAGGCGCTTCTGGAGGCGCTGCCCGGCGCGGTGGGGACGCTTTTCGACTTGCCCCCGGGAGTGGAAGCGGCGAGGAAACGGTTTACGGGAACGGCATTTGAGCCGCGGGTGAAACTGGTGGCAGGCGATTTTTATGTGGATGATTTGCCGCCAGGGCAGGATTTCGTGTGGGTCAGTGCCATCATTCATCAGCACGGCATCCCGGAAACGCGGGAACTGTTCCGGAAAATCTTCGCGGCCATGAATCCCGGTGGGAAAATCGCAGTGCGGGATTTCGTGATGGACGAAAGTCGGACGGCGCCCGCGGCGGGGGCGTTTTTCGGGATTAACATGCTCGCGAATACAAAAACGGGGATGGTTTACACTTTCGCGGAGGTGAAAGACGCGCTGGAGGCGGAAGGGTTCACGGATGTGACGCTGGCCGTGCCTGCGGAGAGCATGTCGGCGGTGGTGACGGCGAGGAAAGCGTGAAGGAGAGAAGTATGAAAATGCCCGTGCGGCGGACAGACCGTATGATTACGGAAGCGGAGGCGGTGGCGATTTTGGATTCGGCGGAGTACGGCGTGCTGAGCACGGCGGACGCGGATGGTGCGCCGTACGGCGTGCCGATAAATTTCGTGAGAGACGGGGACACGCTGATTTTTCATGGTGCGCTGGAAGGGCGGAAGCTGGCGTGTATGCGTCATGAGCCGCGGGTTTCGTTTTGCGCGGTGGGGCGCACGCAGGTGCTGCCCGGCGAGTTCACCACGGAGTATGAAAGCGTGATCGTGGAGGGCACGGCCGAAATCGTGGAAGATGAGCAGCGAAAAACTGCGGATTTAATGAAGCTCTGCGAGAAATATTCGGCGGATTTTCCAGACGCGGCCCGGAAGGCCATCCAGGGGAGCCTGCACCGCACGAGCGTGTTTGAAGTGAAGATTCAGTCCGTTTCGGGAAAAGGAAAGAAGGAGTAAAATCGTATGCATTCTTCGGAAAAAACAGTCCGCGTGGCACTGGAACGGAATCCATATGACATTATCATCGGCGCGGACGTGCTGGCCGCAGCGCCGGCGTATGTGCGGCAGTGGTGCCCGGAAAGTGAGCACGCGGTGCTGATTACGGATGAAAATGTGGAGCCGCTTTATGGAATGGCGGTGGCGGAAGCGCTGGCGGAGGCCGGCGTGGAGGTGGACATGTGCGTCGTGCCCGCGGGTGAGGAGAGTAAGTGCGTGGAAATGGCGGACATGCTCTGGCAGCAGCTGATCGAAAGCGGCGCGGACAGAAAAACTGTGATCGTGGCCCTGGGCGGCGGCGTGGTCGGCGACCTGGCGGGGTTCGTGGCCGCCACGCTGAATCGCGGTGTGCCGTTCGTGCAAATTCCCACCACGCTCCTGGCCCAGGTGGACAGCTCCGTCGGCGGGAAAGTCGGCATTAACATTCCCCAGGGGAAAAATCTCGTCGGCGCGTTTCTCCAGCCGCATGGCGTGCTGGTGGACATGAACACGCTGGCGACGCTCGATGATCGGCAGTACCGCGCGGGCCTGGCGGAAGTCGTGAAGTACGGCGTCATCCTGGATGCGGATTTTTTCGCGTACCTGGAGCGGAACGCGGACGCCCTGAACGCCCGGGACGCGGCGGTGCTGGCGCACGTCATCGCGAGGTGCTGCGCGCTGAAGGCCATGATCGTCTGTGAAGATGAGCGGGAAACCACCGGGCGGCGGGCACTGCTGAATTACGGCCACACGTACGGCCACGCGGTAGAGACGCTTTCGGGGTATGGGCATGTGCTGCATGGCGAGGCGGTGGGAATCGGGATGACGGCGGCCGTGCGGCTGGCGTGCGTGCTGGCGGAAACGCCGGAGCTGCGCGATTTGGAGGCCCGGCAACTTGCGTTATTAAAGACGCTGGGCATCCCGACGGACTTTCCGCCGCTGGATCCGGACGCGGTGCTGGACGCCATGCTCCACGACAAGAAAACGGTGGCGGGCGTGTGCCGATTTGTTTTGCCTCGGCGGCTGGGCGAGTGCGCTCTTCAGACGGTCGCGGATCGGGACGCGATGCGAGCGGTTTTTTAATCCCGACTGAAAAATTTCCTGCGAAAACGCAGCAGAAACGCGCCGCCTGTGAGAAGCAGCGCCCACGTGCCCGGCTCCGGCGCCTCGAGGCTCATCAGGCGGATGTTCGTGCCGTGCGTTTGGTTGAACTCGGCCAGATCCCAGCCGAAATAAACAAAATCGTTTTCGCCAAAGAAAGAAGCGTCGGTGCCGACGGTGAACTGGTTCTGGCGATAAAACGAAACGCCCGGCCCGCCAGCCATCGTTTCGTTCAGGTAGGTTTCCAGAAGCAGGGAAATTTCCATGGAAAGGTTGTTGCCGCCATCCAGAAACGTGGCGACCGTGCCGGCATACGCGTCGGGCTTTTCCAGCTTGATCCATCCCATCTCCAGGCCGCCTTCGAAAATGTGCGTGGTGGGATAATTCCAGTGGTTCATGTTGTAGTGGCTGTCGTTGAAGGTGATCTGCACCGCCTTGCCATGCACAGAGCTGTTGACCACCGCGGCGGTGAACGGGCATGTCGGGTCGACTACGAAGGTGCTGGCAAAGGCCGTGGCCTCGATGACGTTAAACGTTTTCTGTGTGACGCTCGAAAATCCGAAATCCGGCGCGATGGTATGCGTGCCGACGAGTCCGACGGTGCTGGTTCCCGTCACGTCGATTACGGAAACCACGTCGGAGTCGAGGTAAAAGTTGGTGGAAAATGCCAGACTATAGACCAACCGGCCTGTTTCGACAGTTACATCGGAACCGCGAACATTGAGTTGCATGTTTCTTGGGCCAAAGGCGCTGGTAGACGAGATAACATCTGCCGTGAGCCTGCCTCCGTCCTTGACCGTGACACTTCCTTTTCTTACAGCGCTGCTGTTTCTGGTCATGTTCAGCACGCCTGTTCCCCCGGGGGCAGTGATATTCCAGGCGGAACCAACGCCGGATATCACCACGTTTCCGTTGGAGGAATTACTGGTCGTATGGCTTGAGATAGCGGCCGATGTACTGTTGACCACCCCCCCGTCGGTGATATTCAAGTATCCCGGATTACAATAGCCGACATGAATTTCCCGGGTGTCGAGGATAGAACCGACTCCGGTAACATTAATGATGCCCACGCCACCGTTAGATGCTGGCGTGAGAGGGGATATGATGGTCCATGCCGTACTTAACGTAGCATCCACCCTGCCGCCATCGAGAATATCAAGTACCCCCGTTCCATGACTGCCGATATTCACGCTCGCGGGGTAAGGGTTACCAAAGCTGTTGCTAAAAGTGGCCAGAGAGCCGGCGCCGGAAACCTGCATATAGCCGGAACCCGTGCTTGTCGCAATCAAAACATCGGTAGCGGCTGCGGTTGTAAAGTGTGCACCGTCGAGGACATAAAACTCGCCTCGCCCGGTTCCGCCAACATAAAACTTGCTGCTGCTATCAACAAGCGTCAACGATGTGCCGACGCCGGAAAGTATCAGGACGCCTTTATTGTTAGCACTGTCCAGAGTAATGGTGTTCGCTTGGGCGGCACCCCGATCGATTCGAACCAGACTGCCATTGGCATTGGTGATAGACACTGTGCTTGTGCTGTTGGGGGAACCTGATGGATTCCAATTCAGTGTGTTATACCAATCCGCATCTCCGCCCGCGCCAGTCCACGAGATGGCCGCGGCCTCGACCGAAACCGGGAACAGCAATATCAGCAGGGTAATGATCAGCTTCTTGAGCATAAACGTTGCGCAAACGGAAAAAGTACCTATGTATCAAAACAAATAATGGCAGGAGGACGAGTCACAAGAAGAGGAGACATACCCCCGGCACAAAACAAGCCAAAGGTTTCGTCAGCATTAATAAGCTTACGGAAACGCAAGCCAAATGTTCAAAAAATAATTAAAAATGGCAATATCAACAATCCGCAATCTCAACACATATTATTTATCCTATCCCAAAACGCCAACTTCGTCAAGCAGAAGGAAAGGGACTGATTCGCTTTTCCCACTCTTTGTTGTGAGCACTGAGAAACATCCGGAAAACTCGGCATCATCGATATACGCACGATGTGCAATTCAGCCCCTGACCTTCGGCATGTTCAGAAACGTTCGTTCGAGGGATATGCATGTTTTATCATGATAATTTCCCAAGGATTTCAAATCCAAAGAAAATGTTACCGTTTTTTCATCTTGATTTTCTGTTCATGTAGGTTATACTGATTTCCATGAATGAAATCCAACAGGATATTTTTGATGACGCCTTCCATTATCAGCCGCGACGCCCGGTGTGTTTCGATGTGCAACGAATCGTGCTGGCGAAAGGGTGGGATACGGACGATTTTCGCCGGAATCTGACGGAAGCGGTTTGTCGGCTTTACCCTCATGCCCAGCGGCGAGAGTTATCCCAAACGGTGCATACGCGGGTGCCTGTACTGGGTGAGGAGAGTACGCATGACACGCCGGACGCGCTGCGGCTGCATGAGGCCGGGAAGCGGACGTTGGTATTTGGCGAGCATCTTTCCAGCGTACGATTCAGCGACGAAACGGAAAACACCTGCCCGAATTACTGGCATTATTCGTTTTACGGATTTTGCCCGTATGGATGTGCGTACTGCTATTTGACGGGGACGCCGGGGGTGCGGTTCTCGCCGACGGTGAAGATTTTTTTGAATGTGCATCAGACGCTGGAAGCGATTCGGCGTATCGCGGCGGGGTTCACCGAGCCGACCACGTTTTATCACGGTAAATTGCAGGATGCGCTGGCACTTGACCCGCTGACGGGCTACTCACAGCTGAGCGTACCGTTCTTCGCCCGGCAGAAATACGCCCGGCAAGTCATGCTCACCAAGTCGACGGACGTGGAGAATTTGTTGCCGCTGGAGCATGAAGGGCGAACGATTTTAAGTTGGACAGTAAACCTGCCGGAAATCTCGCGAGATTTTGAGCCACACACACCAGCGGTAACGCAACGTATTGAGGCCATGAAGCGTGCGGCGGCGGCCGGTTATCCGGTGCGTGCAGTGCTAATGCCGATTATCCCTGTGGATGGATGGGTGGGGCGTTATGCGGAATTTTTGGAATCACTGGTGCGGGATGTGCCATTAGAGCGGCTGACCATCGGTGCGATCTGTTCTTACCCGTTCGCTGTTTCGCTGATGAATCGGAAATTGGGTTGCAGAAATGCTGTCAATGAAAATCTATCACCTACAAACTCCCGGTATGACGACGGACGTCGGCGATACCCGTCCGACTTGCGAGCCAAAGCGTACCGCCATTTTTTTACCGCCATACGCCGCATTCAACAGGAACTTGAAATTGGGCTGTGTCTGGAAACGCGAACGATGCTTGACGAATTGGCGGATTTGAACCCCGGCAAATGCAACTGCGTCTGGTGAATTTTTTCATCATCCCCCCGGTCACTGCAATCCACCCATGCGACATGGCGTGTTTATGCCGAATCACTTCATGGAATCAGCCCGGGGCATAACGCAGAAAAGCCCGCAAAACACGGGCTTTTCTTACTATCTCCGACAGGGTTCGAACCTGTAACCTTCGGCTCCGGAGGCCGACGCGCTATCCAATTGAGCCACGGAGACATTTATCTTTCGATTACACCATTTTAGCAGATTTTCTGCTCCGTAAAAGGGGGAGGGGCAGGGGGAGGAGGTTTACACGCGTGTTTCCGCCTCTTCGTCTCCACCACATTTTTCGATGGGAATTTTTATAAAAAACATACCATTCTCCGCTGTCCCCCTAAAAATGGTGGCGGGGATGCGTTATAATCGGAATAAAGAAGTATTTATTCAAAAACGCCGGGACAAAAAACTTTCTCCCAGGGAAATGTGAGCATGAAAAATGGAAAGCGTTTTCTGTCGGTTTTCGAGCGGGATGCGCGGTCTTTGCGTTTTCGCCGCAGCGCCGTGACGGCGGAGGGGGTGGGGTTTGCGCTGACCCTGGCGGTGATGCTTCTTCTTCTGACCGGACTGTGGTGGTTGATTTCGGTGCCGAGCGATTTCGTGGAAAGCGGGTGGAAAATGGTGGCCGTCATCTGCTGGAACGCCGTGCTGGCCCTGCCGCTGATCTTCACGGCGGCCCTGTTGTTATGGGCCGTTTTCGCGGTGGAAACCGGGACGCTGGATGAAGACGGCTTCCGGTACGAGTTCCGCGTGCTGGTGCCCCTGCGGCGATTTGCGTTTCCGCTGGACGAGGTGATCTGTTTTCAGGTGATGCCGCCGGAGCTCAGCGGCGAGGAGGATGAGGCGTGTCAGACACTGGCGGTGTGCACGGACCGCGGCTGTCTGATCGTGTTTCACGAGCTGGTGCCGCACTGGTTTGCGCAGAAACAGAAAACGCCCACTGCGAAACTCATGCGGGCCACCCAGCCGGGAAGTGAAATTGGGATGCTGGCCGACGCGGCGAACCGGGTGCTGGCGGCGCTGAAAAATGTGGCCATAGGTGACGATTCTCCGGTGCGTGCCAAACTGGAACACCCGCCGCTGCGGACGCCGCTTCATCCCGGCGCTGGCGGAAAAGATTTGCCGCAGAAGCCGGACGGCAGTCGCTGGGAAATCGACATGCACGAAGAAGGGTCATCCTTCTGCCGGCCGTGCGAAATCTCCTCGCGGAAGTTGATGAAATATCTCATGTTCTTCCTCATCACCGGTTACGGCGCCGCGGTGGCGATCACGGGCTGGATGGGCATTCCGTTCGCGCGAAATGAAAGTGAAACCGCCGTTCTCGCCGTCCTGGCGTGTGGCATGGGCATGTTTGCTGCGTTTTTTCTGGGCACCATCCTCTGGATGCTTTCCGCCCGACTCCGCCGGCAGTGTTTCGGCGTGAATCATGACACGTTTTACCACGGCACCCGTGTCCTGGGGATGTTTTTCGGCACCCGCATCCCCCGCTCTGCGTGTGTGGAAATCGGAATCGACGACTGCCCGCAGACGCCGCCCGGCTCGCTGACGCAGTGCTGGCGAAAAATGATGCCGCCGCATTTCGTGCTGAAGTTTTTTGACGCCCACGGCACCGTGCTGATGGAAATCACCGGCCTGTCGCGCGCCGAAGCGCAGTGGTTCCATGACGACATTCTGAGGAATTATTGACGCATGCCGTGTTTTCATTTTTCACATTCAAAGCGCATGGCACATGGTGGTGTAAATGTTGAGTTTTGAGTTTCGTCGCTGGGTGGAGAAGTATAAATCGACCGTCTTTCGGCTGCGGGATTATCGTTCGTGGACGGGAAGTTCGGAGTATTCCACGCTGCTGATGGGGAATATTCTCGTCGGCCTAGCGTGCGGCCTTTCGCTGTGGCTTTTATGGAAACTGGCGGGAATTCTGGCGATGGTCTTGCCGACCGTGATGGGCGTGGTGCATTGGGTTCTGCTGGTGTTTACCATCGTGACGCTGCTACTGGTGGGCGGGTTTTTATATTTATCGACGCTGGCCGGGTGCATGCGGCGCCTGAACAGCCTTGGCGTTTCGCCATGGTGGATCGTGCTTTATTTTCTGCCGATTACCAGCGGAATTTTTGTCATTTGGCTGCTGTTTCCCCAAAATTCATTTACGCAATCATGACTTCATAAGGAGGCGGATCCATTCCCCACAGGAAAACGGATATTTTCTTGTAAAATCTCGCCGTGTCTCCGTGCTGCCGTGTGAAATAAATGGCAGCGCATGTCCGCGTGCTGGGCGGGGTGATTTTTCGCTGTTTTCCCCATTTTTGCCGAAATATTTGCGGATACTTCGCCGTAACACCCGCCGCCCAGGGTATACTCGACACGGTATGAATAATTGGGTATACTGATTTCTGAGAATTTGGACGGGCGCAGAAAATCTGAATGCCTGGCAAGAGAAGCCACGGAATAAAACCATCATCCCTACCTCATTTATAAGGAATTCACACATGGCACGTTTTTATTTTATGATCCTTTTTTTGTTGTCGGCTTTCCTTGCCACGACCGCCAAAGTCGAGGCGCAGGAGACGTCCGGTAACCTGCTTCGCAACGGCTCTTTCGAAGGTGGTATGCGATATTGGTATAGCGACCGGGATTCGAGCGAACGGCTGATCGTCGAGAACGAAGGCGTCAGTGGTCGGCGGACACTGCGTCTGGAAACGGGCGGCATCCAGAGCGCAGCGTTCAAGTTAGTACCCGGGCGGGCAGTCACGATTTCGTTTTGCGCCAAGGCCGACGAGCCTACGACGGTCGGTTGGCAGTGCTCGCCTGCTTCGCGCGAAGTCGCCATGGCCCATCATCAAACATGGTCGATGAAGCATCATCATCCGGTCGAAATCACGACGCAGTGGAAACGTTACAACGCAACGTTTACGCCCACCGCCCCGCAGGATGGTTTTTGGCCCGAGCCGACCTACGTCATGCAATTCGGCGACGGCGACAAACCCTGGCTGTTGGACGATGTCACGGTGTCCTACGACGAACGTTCCAAAGACGCGTATATTCCGTACCGAAACCATAGTGTCGAGGTATTCGTCGATTGCTCTGACTTGAAAGGGTTTACGGCACATGGAAATATTCTTGAGGGCGGACAAAAGATTACGCTTACCGGGACGGTGTTCAACCCGTCGAAAGAGAAATGCTCCGTCCTGCTGCGATTCGCGCTGGAAGATTACGAGTCGCCGGAGAGGACGTTTGCCGAAATGCAGTCCGAAAAATCTCTCGACATTGCGCCGGGGCAGTCGGTCACGAAGTCGGTGACGTTTTCGCTCAGCGCCAAAGGGCTTGTGCTGGGAAGTTTCGCGGCGGTGGAGACAAATTCTGAGCGAACATTCCGTGACGGAAAAATCGTCGAAAGCCGGGAGGTGCTCGATGTTTCCAAAATTCCGCTTTGTTCGCTGCCGTACCCCAAGGCCGCGAAGAAACCGAACGGGAACGAGCGCTTCGGCGGCACGGTGTTCGGGCCTATCGGCGGGGCGAGAATCCAGAAAATCGGCATGGGCTGGACGCGATGGTATCCCCACATGAACTGGGAGGACCACCAGAAGGCCGAGAACGATCCGCCGGAAAAATGGACGTGGTACGACGACAAGCTGCGCGAGCTTGAAGCGATGGGTATCTCGAATCACGTCGTTCTGTATGGCAAACCCGGCTGGGCTTTCGAGGAAGGAAATCCCCTGCCCAAGGACATGCGATGGAGCTCCGACGACCAGCGGTGGGACGATCTCAGCGTCCAGTGCGGCTGGGACCGTTTTATCGTCGAGGCGGTGAAGCGTTACAAAGGCCGGTCGGTCGTATATGAAATCGAAAACGAACCCGAATTCGACGGCTGGGACGACTTTAAGGATCAGTACGCGAAGTTCACCATCCGCACCGCAAGGCTCATCAAAAAAACCGATCCCGACGCGCGGGTGATGGTCGACAACGTTTACGCGATTCCGTCGGGCCTGAATCGCCATTTTCTCGAACAGGGTGGTGGCAAATATATCGACATCATTTCCTGGCACGATTACCACGCCGGCTGGCTCAGCGACGCGGTGGGTATCGGCCGGATGAAAACGGAGCTGGAAAAACTCGGCGCGGGCCATATCGAAATCTGGTTCAACGAGGGCTGGGCGTTTACCAACACCATCGTCGACGAACCGGCGGTGGCGCTGACGGGCATCGACTCGGCAACGGCAACGAACATGATGGCGGCTTCGGTCGCCGAAATGACCGTCGCGGGCCAGGAAAAAACGATCCTTTTTTATACATGCTACGAAACGCACGGCACGAGTTTCTGGGACTATTACATCCCCGGAACGCCGCTCTGGGACATCTACGGATACCCGCTGCCGCTGGTCCCGGCCTGGAACGCGCTCAGCCATCATATCGGACTCAGCAAGCCCGTCGCCTTCATTCGACCGTCGGGTGCCAACCTTTGTGTTTTCGAAGACCAGCGAAATGACCGGGGCGTCGTGGTTGCTTATGTCGACCGAGATGCCAAAGACGACGTCGTGCTGGAACTTCCGCAAATCCCCGGTGCGAATTATCTCGCCGAGGACATCATGGGAAACCCCGTCGCGTGGCAAGTGCGTGGGGGTGACAAAATCGCTTACCGCTATTCCGATGAGGCGCCGAAAAATCGGGCTGCATTGAAGCTCCCCCAAACCGGTCGCCCCGTGTTTCTGGTTACCACAGAAAAAACGAGCGGGAAAAAACTTGCCGAGTTGTTTGAACCGCTTGACCGCAAGCATCGCGGATTTTCCGAGACGACGGTAGACGGGGGCGTTCGCTACACCCTGCCGCCGGTCTGGGAAGGAAAACAAGACACCGCCGAGGGGAATCCGGCCGTTTCTACCGGGCGTTCCGTCTGGCGTCTCGATCAGGTTTTTCCGGCAGACCCCACAAAAGCAGAGCATTACCGACCGCTGACGTGGGATAACGGCTGGTGGGTTGCGAAAGACGACACCTTCGGCGGACAGCCCAAGGCGGAGATGAAAGACGGCGGCATCCGCATGGAATTTCGTGCCCGCCACGAGTCGACGCCCTGCGAGATGATCTGCGGCCTGACCTTCATCGCGCCGGCACCGGGTAATTACCGCCTCAGCGCGAAAACGTCGACGCGACTCTGGGATCCGGCCAGTAACGCCGTCAAACTGACCGTGCTTCGCCGTGGCCGCGACGGGTACGTGGAGCTTCAATCGTTTCCGTTGAACACCAACGGATCGAAACAAGCGATCGAACTGGAAACGGCACTGGAGACGGGCCAGGAACTCATCCTGCTTCCCCGCATCGACGGCATGTTCACCGGCGGCGACATCACCATCACCGATCTTGTCATCGAGCAGGAATCGCGTTGATCGCAGAGCCGCAAGAACAGCAGCCGGAAATGAAACGAAGTGGAATGACCGGATAGAAGTGAGGAAGTATTCTACCACTTCAATCCGGTCATTGCGCTTCATTCCCGGCTGTTGTTCTTGCGAGTAAATTGTTGCGTTAAAACCTCACTTCCATGGACGCGTTGGCGCCGTTAGTGAAGGTGCGGGTGCCGAAAAATCCGGAGTAGCCCACACGCAGTAGCGAGCGGTCGGTGAGGCGGACGCAGGCGTCGAGATCGAGGCCCATGGCGTCGTGGCTCAATTCCGCGCCGAGAATTTTGAAGGGGCAGCCGCCGTTGAAACGGAAGACGGCTTTCGGGTCAATGGTGCCGTAAATGTGCTGCCAGTAAACGTCGGTTTCGATGGCCAGCCACGCGACGTAGCTCTTCCGCCAGCGGAATCCCAGGGCCGTGCTGAAACTGTTGTTGTCTCGCTCGCGTGCCAGCAGGCCTGCGTAGCCGCCGGTCTCGGCAAACTGGTCGGTGTGCACGCCGCACCACCCGACGCTGAAGTACGGCGCCGCGTCTTCGTCCTCTTTCTGGACGGCGAGGTAAGCCAGCTCGGCGAAGAACTGTCCGCTGGTGGCCCGGTAATCGCCGTGAAGCTGCTGGTTTTTGCTCAGGCCGATGGTGTTGCGCGTGGTGTTGATGTCATGCAGGCCGTACGTACCGCCGAAGGACAGCAGGACGCGGTCGAAGCGGCGATGCCCATACAGGCCGAGCGTGTAGCTGGTGTACTCTGCCCACGAATCGCGGACGGGCACCTTCAGCGTGTTGTCGGCATACCGGAACGCGGCGCCGATCCGCCAGAGGTCGTTGCACTTCTCCGCGCCGAGGTTGGCGCCGTAACCGTAGTTTCTCCCGCCGGCGGCGTTATAGTCGCCTTCGAATGTCGTGTAATCGCCGTCCATGGAAAACCACAGCGGAATGGTGCCGTCGCACGGCGTGTTCTGCCACAAGCGCTGCCGCAGCATGCGTGCCAGGCGGCGGTCGGTATCCATGATGACGCCCGTGAGCGTCGCGTGAATTTCGCCGGAAAGGTGGTCAAGGATGTCCGGATAATTGTCGGCATCCGTCAGTTTCATAATATCGTTGAACAGCGGGTTGTCAGAATTCTCCAGGCACCCGAGACCTTTGGCCGTCTCGCGTTCGTTGGGCGTCAGGTCGTCGATGATGAACGTTCCATCCCAGGTGAGTTTGAGGAAAACGTCGTTCATCTCGTAAAGTAGCGAGACCTTGAGGAACGTGTAATCGGTCACGACACCGCTGAATCGCGAGTCACCGTAGCCGTCGGTGGCGGTCAGGATCAGCCATTTGCCCCGCGGGTCGTACTCCGAGGAGGCGGTTTCGTCGAGGCCGACATGGTGCACGAGACCGCCGAGCGTGGCTTCGCCGTTGACGACGATCAAGTCGTGCTGCGAGTTGTCGCCAGGCATGACGTCGACCTCGTAATGCGTCGTGTCGCTCATGACGACGTCGCCGTTGAAGGTCAGCGTGCCGAACGTTTTGGGGGTGTCGCCGGGGCGGATGGTGCCGTCGAGATAACTCGTCGCGGCACTGACCGTTCCGTTGCCCATGAGCACGGCATTCTTCGCCGCGGCGGCGCTGCCGGCCAGCGTGAAGCTCCCCACATTGTCGTCGGCCCCATACGTTGCGTCGTTGGCCAGGGTCATCGTGCCGTTATGAACGGTCGTGTCGCCGTGAACGTTCGATTGGTATGTGTCGAACACCACCGTGCCCGTGTTCGCGGCATTCTCGTTGATGTTGACCGTCAGATTCGGATTCGCGTCGCTGCTTTCCACCGGGTCGTAGAGCAGCACGCGACGCCCGGCGTTGGCGGCCAGGGAGAGCGTGTTGTCGTCGCCGTCGTTTTCCATGTAAATCGCGTTCGGGTCGGAGCCGGCGCCTTGCGTGTTGCCTTTGAACACAAGGTCGGCGTCGGCCGCGACGAACGTGGCGTTGCCCTTCGCGTAAACCGCACCGCCGAGACCGTCGGCATGGTTGTCGGTGAAGACGGTCGTGCCGCCGGAGACCGTGACGTTGTCGCCGTAAATCGCGCCGCCATCGACTCCCTTGTTGGCGTTGAAGACCACCTTCCCGGTACTGCCCGCGTCGCCGATGACGACCGTCGAACCGTCGTCGCCGTGAATCGCGCCGCCGTTGTCGGTCGGATTGCCGAACGCGTCGACGCCGCCAAGGCCCGTAAACGTCAGGGTGGCGCCGTTGGACGCCTTGATGGTGCCGGTCACGCCGGTGTCGACCGTGACGCGCTGATTCATCGAACGGGTGTCGAACGCGAATGAGCCGCTGCCCATGAAGCGGATCGTACCGCCGTTGATCGCGCCGCCGGAGAAGGTCCAGTCGCCGCCGTTGATGACCATGCCGGGGTTGATTTCGCCGTTAGCCCACTGGTGAACGCCCAGGCCGACGCCGGTACTCTCGATGACGATGTTCCGCGTCGTGCTTCGCGAGGCGTCGAAAACGACCGAGTCGCCGCTGAGAAAGCGATCATCGGTTTCGAAACCGAGGATTAACGTCGTGTCCCAATTTTTGTCTGCCTGATTCCAGACGCCGGTGGCGCCTTTATTGGTCCAGGTGACGATGCCGGTTGTGGCGCCCATGAGTTGCAGGATGTCGTTACCGTCGTCGTCGGTGGTCACCAGCAGCACGGCGGAGCCCGCGGCCCGGGTGCTGGAGGCTTCCACGCCGGCGATCGTCAGCGTTTTGCCCGACTTGGAAATCCCGTCGGCCTGAATCAGGTTGTAGGGCCCGATGTAATCCGTCGCGCCGAAAGCGAGGATGTCGATCGTCATCGCGTTGTTGACGTTATACGTCCCGGCGTCGAGAATCAGCCGGGTGTCCAGGGGCTGGCCCTGCCGGATGTCGAACCCGACGGTCGAGTTCTCCTCGAAAGTGATCGTGCCGCCGGTGGTGATTTCGTGGCCCGCGCCGCTGAGCTGAAGGCGTGCGCCGTCGGCCAGTGTGAAGGAGGAGCCGGTGCCGCCGAGTGTGATTTTTCCGGTGTCGACGGTGTCGCTGCCGTTGGCGACTTCGCCGTCGCGGTAGAGGTACAGCTGGCCGCCGCCGACGAGGAATTGCGTGTTGCCGCCGGTCGACGCGATGACGTTGTCGCCGCCGAGTTTCCATGTGCCGGTGCCGGAATGAAGGATGCGGTTGGTGGCGCCCGTCGCGGCGGTGCCCTTGATCGGATCGCGCATGTCGAGCACGCTTTGGTTGTCGATCAGAAGCGTGGAGCCAGACGCCATGTAAATGGCGTTCGCGCCGTTGCTGTCGGAGTTGCCGGAAAACTGGAAGGCGTTTTCGCTGTTGACGGCCATGTAGAGCGTGCCGGCGTTGTAAATCGCGCCGCCGTTCTGGGTGGCCGTGTTGTCGGCGAAAATGAACTGCGCGTTGGTGCCGGGGGTCAGCGCGAGGAAGCCATTGTTGCCGATGGAAATCGCGCCGCCGTTGGTGGCCGTGCTGTTGGTGAACGTGAGCGTCGCGCCGGTTTCCAGGTCGATGCTTCCGGCGCTGCCGTCAGCGACTTTCACGCCTTGATTCGTTGTATCTTCGCCGTCGAGCGTGATGGATTTGCCCGCTTCGACTTGCAGGGTCGGCAGCGAACCGTCGGCCTGCGCCGCGCGGATTTCCGCCTGGGTCGCCATTCCGGAGACGTTGTTTACCGGCTGCGTGAAACTGTAGTTGCCCATCGTGCCGAACAGATTTTCACGTGTGGCGACACGGATCGTGCCTTCCTTGTGCTGGATGTAGCCGGTGAAGGCGGTGTTGTCGTTGGTCAGCCGCAGTGTACCGGTGCCGATTTTGGAGAGCGTCGCGTTGCCGCCGCCCAGCAGCGTCTGCTGATGCGCTACATCGGGCCCGGCGAGGGTCAGCGTTTTTCCGTCGGCCACTTCCAGATGCAAGAGTCCCGCGATGTTGTCGACGATCAGCAGGTTCGACAGCGTGCGGTCCACCAGCGTGGCGATCGTTCCTTCGCCCAACACGTTGACGATTCCGGCGTCGGAGTTGGCGACATTGGGCCACACGCCCAGTGACAGCGCGTTGCCCAGAATGATCTTGCCCGTGCCGGAAAGCTCGATGCCGCCGAGGAACGAGTTCTGGCCGTTGAGCGTAACGCTGCCGCCCTGGACTTTCAGCTTACCGTCGACGTCGTAGAGGTTCTCCGACGACGCGGCGTCGGCGAGGATATTGCCGTTGATCGTCCACGTGCCATGCACGACGAACATTTCGGACACGGTTTTTCCGGTACCCTCGATCGTCACCGTGCCCTCTTCCCCGGCGATGAACTGCCCGAACGTCACCGAGTCGCCGTCGATGAACCAGATTGGCGTCTTGGCGGGGACGTCCTCGGATTCGTACCAGTTTTTGTTGCCGGCATCGATGCTCCACGCGCCGTCGCCGTTGGTGGCGCCGCTGCCGTTGTCATAGGGAAGAATCCACGTGAGTTTCTTATTGCCGATGCCGCTGACGACGGTCAGCACGAGGTTCTGGCCATCCCGTTTCAGGATGGTGTTGTATTTCGTGACGCGTCCGTTGCCGGTTGTGACTTCCTGGCCGTTGAGCAGGAATTTGTAGTTCGTGTCCCAAGTCAGTGCTTTCGACTCGAGCACGACGGCGTAGTTGATGTTGACCAGACTCGTGAGGTTGATCGTCGGGTTGGTCACGTTAGCCGTGCCGCTGACGACGATGCGGTCGGCCTGATCCGGAATATAGGGTGTCTTGCTGCCCGACAACAGGTCGACGGTGAACGTCGCTCCGGAGTCGCTTTGGAAATTTCCGATGATATTCAGGCTGTTGAGGTCCCCGTCATAATCGCCGGCCGAAATGGTGCTCTTGCCGTTGAGGCGGACGAGACCCAGGCCATTTTGGGACTTCAGGGTGCCGGTTCCCCACAGCAACGCCGTGGTGGTGGTGGTGTGGTGGCCGATATAGATATTTCCGTTCGTACTCTCCATGAGGCTGCTGGCGCCGACGTGGACTTTGCCATTCCCTTTGGTTGTGTTCGTGATATAGACGTCGCCGTAGGAAGAGACGTGTCCGCTATTGATGATTTCCAGAAACCCGGTTCCGTCGTTGGCGACGGTCAGGGTACCGCTTTTGTTGATCATTTCGGATCCGCTGCCGTCGACGGTCACGGTGCCGTTGCCGGTGTTGGCGGTGTTGCCGATGGTGATGGCTTTTGCCGTGACGGCCTTACCGCCGTTGGTGATGCTCAAGGTACCCTTTCCGGCAGCGCCGACGGTCATGGTTCCTTCCGTCGTGCCTGCTCCGCCGGTGGTTTCCAATTTCGAGCCTTCGCCGTCGATCGTGACGACACCGACGGAGGTGGTGTTCGTTTGGCCGATGCCGATCGCACCGGTGACGGTTGCCTTGCCGCCTGCGGTCAGTTTCAAGGTGCCTGTGTAGCTGTTTCCGACATTGAGATTCGCGGTGCCGGTCATCTCAGAATCAGTGCCATCAATGGAAACCAATCCTTTTCCGCTGCCGCTGAAAGAAATCTGGATATCGCCGCCGGATTTTATTTTTCCGCCATTGGTCAGGTATAATTCGCCCTCGGCCTGGTTGCCGATACGAAACCAGCCCTTGGATTCGATCATGGAGCCTTCGCCGTCGACCGTTACTTTACCGTAAGCGTTGGCGTCGAAGCCGATGGCGATCGTGTTTGCCGAATAAGCTTTCCCGCCGTTGGAGATATCGAGATATCCTTTGCCGTACTGGCCGATATTCATCGAGGCGGTGGCGCCGCTGTTTTGCAGCAGCGAAGCGTTTCCAAGGCCATCGACTCCGGAGATGTTCACCGTACCGGAAGCTCCTGCTGCCGACCCGATCGATACGCCACCCGCGGAAATAGCGCTACCTCCGGCGGAGATTTCCATCTCGCCTGTGCCGTTATTGCCGACGACGAGCGTAGCGTTTGAAGCGACGTTTGTCAGGGAGGAGCCGGCTCCGGTAATGGTCACAAAGCCCTTCCCGGTCGAGCCGAAACCAACATAAATATGACTTTGCGAAATGGCTTTGCCGCCGTCTTCGAGGTTCAGCGTCCCGGTGCCGTTGTTGCCGACGTAGAGTATCGCGCCGGACGTGCCGGTTTCAAGGTTTTGCAATACGGAATCTTTCCCGACGGTCACCGTGCCGACGCCGCGGGTGGTGGCGTTGCCGTCGCGGCCGATATAAATGCTGCCGTAGGACGTGGCGCCGCCGCCGTTGGTAAGCTCCAACGTACCGATGCCCGCGTAGCCGACGGTGAATGTGCTTGCCTTGTTATACAGCAGCGAGCCGGCGCCGTCGACGGTCACATCGCCGGTGGAGCCAGCGGTATTTGCGATAATAACGCCGCTGGCGGAAGTCACGGTTCCGCCTTCGGAGAGGTTCAGATATCCCTTGCCCTTGAAGCCGACGTAAAGAATGTTGCTCTTGTTTTCCAGCGACCCGCCGTCGCTGACATTCACGGTGCCGATACCCTTCGTGTCGTTACCGATATAAATATAACTTTGAGAAACGACGTCGCCGCCTTCAATCTTCAACATGCCGTCGCCACCGTCACCGACGTAAAGCATCGAGGCGGCCGCGGTGTTTTTCAGTGTGGAGCCTGTGCCGACGGTCACGGTTCCGTTTCCTCTGCCCGATGCACCGCTGTCGAGATGGCCAAGTCGGATGTCGCCGACCGAGGTGGCGTTACCGCCATTGGTAAGGGTCACTTCCCCGACGCCGTTTCTCCCGACCGAGAACACGCCGGCCTTGTTTTCCAGCAGGGAAGCCACGCCGGTGCCACTTTCGCCGTCGACAGTCACGATGCCGTGAGAACCGCCGTAGTAGCCGATGAAAATTTCGTTCGCAGCGGTTGCTCGACCACCGTCCGTGATATTCAGCGTTCCCTCGCCGGAGTTGCCGACGTAAATGCCGCCGACTTTGTTTTCCATCACGGAACCGGCGCCGATATCGACCGTCCCTGTGCCAGTCGAGGTGTCCCCGACGATGATGCTGTTCTGGATATCGGCTTTTGCCCCGTCGATGAGAGTCAACGTACCGGTTCCCTTAGAGCCGACGCGCAGCCGGCCGTCGTTAGCGCCGCTACCCGCGGGAGTATTCGTCACTTGCAGCAGCGAGCCGGTACCTTCGACCCACACATCGCCGCTGACACCTTCGTCCATGCCGATCGTGATGCCGTACTGCGCCGTGGCGGTGCTGGCACTTTCGATCCGCAGGGTCCCGGTATTGTTATGGCCAACATAAATAAATCCGATTTCACTTTGCAGCAGCGAACCTTCGGTAACCGTTACGTCGCCCGTACCGCCCTGGCCGATATCGATGTGCACATTGGAAATAGCCTTGCTGGCACCGGAAAGATTCAACTCGCCTTGGCTCCCCGCATTGCGCCCGACGATGAGATAGTTGGCTTTGTTTTGCAGCAGCGAACCGCCGCTGACATTCGCGACACCGGCCCCGTTCCCGCCGATGAAAATGCGGCCCGAGGAGATCACCGTACCGCCGTTTTCAATATTCAACTCTCCCGTGCCAGAGTTACCGACGGAAATAATTCCATAGATGCCGCCTGTGTCGGCATTGTTCACCCGGATGGAACCGCCGTCGACATTCACCGTTCCTTTGCTTCCAGTGGCGCTGGCGATAATTATACCGCCCGAACTGGTAACGACGGAGCCGCCGTCGCTGACATTCAGCGTTCCGTCGCCGTAGTGACCGACGTTAATGTTGACGCTGTTGTTCGTGCTGAGATTTTGTAGCAACGATCCGTTGCCGGTGACGGTCACGATGCCGATACTGGTGTCCTGGCTGGTGGGGCCGCCGCCACCGATGTGGATATTCACGGCAGAAATAACATTTGCGCCGTTTTCGATGTTCAGTTTGCCCTTTGCGAAGCTGCCGATGACGAGGTTGTCGCTGGGGTTTTGCAGCAGCGACCCGGCGCCGGTGACCAGCACCGTGCCGTCACCGGAATGTGCCACTCCCGTGCCTGGCACACCGGAAGTGCCGCCGATGTAAATGGCCGTCCCGGAAGTGACGGTACCACCGTTGCTGATTTTCAGGTATCCCTCGCCGTACTGCCCGACGTTGAGGGTGCGCGCGGGGCTGCTCCATTCGGTGCCGTCGATTTTTAGCGTGGAGCCGTCGACATAGGCGTAGCCTTTGCTGCCGGCGTATCTGCCGATATAAATATAGTCTCCGGAGGTCACGGTGCTGCCTTCGGTGACGTATAAATAGCCCGTTCCTGCGCCGCCGATTTCCACCGTGCTTGGGGCTTTCATGGTCGAGGCGCCGTCGACGCGCACCGTTCCGACGGAGTCTTTGACGGTGCCCGTGAAGATCGAAACCTTCGCGATCACCGTGCCGCCGTCGTCGACGAAGAGATTTCCCTCGCCTTCGTTGCCGACGTAAATATGGTTGGCCAGGGTTTGCAGCGTGGAGCCGGCCCCGACATTCACCGTGCCGTCAGAGTCGGCCTTGTTGCCGATGTAAATATGACTTCTCGAAGTGACGTTGCCGCCGGTGAGATTCAGCGTTCCCTTGCCGCCCTGGCCGACGGCGAGCGTCCCGCCGGAGGCGACGTTTTCCAGCGTCGATCCGGTTTCGACGGTGACCGTGCCTTCACCGGTGCTGCTGTTGCCGATGTAAATATGCCTTTGCGCAATCGCTTTTCCACCCTTAAGATCCAATATCCCCTTACCATCGGCTCCAACGGTCAAATCGCCCGTGGCCAAGGTGCTTGTCAGCGTGGAACCGGTCCAGATGGTGACGGTGCCCAGGCCGGTGCCATTGGCATTATAAGAAAGGCCGATATTGATATTCGCGTTGGCGGTGGCATTGCCGCCGTTGATGAGTGTCAATGTTCCCTTGCCCAACAATCCGACGTCGAGGTTGCCGCTTTCGTTTGTAAACGACGAGCCGGCGCCGTTGACGGTCACCATGCCGTTGGAGCCGTCCTGGCTGCCGATAAGAATCCGTCCTTTGGACACAACGCTTCCACCGTCGTGGATGGTCACGGTGCCCATCGAACCCGTTCTATTCCCGACACGTAAGACGCCGGCGGTGGATGTTGTATTCGTCATCGACGAGCCGGCGCCGACGTCGACCGTACCGATGCTTCCCGTATAGTCGCCGATGATAATATCGCCCTTGGCGGTTGCTTTTCCACCATTGGAAAGCGTCAGCGTACCAGTGCCATAAGAACCGACGTTGAGGCCGCTGGTAGCGCTGCTTATCAGCGAGTTGGTTCCGTCGACCAGTACCGTACCGACGCCTTTATGGGTCGCGTCGCCGCCGCCGATGGTGAATTCGGTTTGCGATACCGCCTGCCCGCCCGCTTTGACCGTCAGATCGCCCGAGCCGAACCGGCCGACCGCAATCACGCCGAGATTACTTTTTAATAACGAGTCAGTACCGGTAATGGATACGACTCCGTTACCGCCGACGTCGTAGCCGAGATAAATATCCCCCTGCGATATCGCACGTCCCGCCCCGGAGATATCCACCGTCCCTTTGCCGCTGCTGCCGATGAATATCTTTGCGTGGTTGTCCGGGGTTCCGGCCTGGACTCTCGTGTTTTGCAGCAGGCCGCCGCTTTGGATCGTTACCGTGCCGTTGCTGCCATCTTTTTCTCCTATAACAATATGGGAATAAGAGGTGGTCGTACCGCTGTTGCTGAGTGTCAGATATCCCGTCCCGGAACTGCCAAGGGTAATCCCGGCATTGCCTTTCAATAATGAGCCTGCGCCGTCCACTTCCACGGTACCGGTGGCGGTGGATTCAAAGCCAATGATGATGCCATTTCCGGTGTCGACCGAAGTAAGCGTCTTGCCGCCTTGGATTACAAGCTTTCCGGACAACGTGTCGCCGACGCGGAGATAATACACCGAGCCGTTGGCGTCGAGCGTCGACGTGCCGTTGTTATCGATGTAGGCGTAGTCGCCGCTGCCGGGAACCTGCCCAGTATCCCAGTTGCTGCCCAGCGACCAGTTGCCCGTCGGCTTATTCCATTCAATTTTCGCCGCACCCGCTTCCCCGCCCAGGCCTAACGCCACACTCAGCGCGAGTCCCAGCGACGCACGCTTCCCGAAATGCAGACACCACGGAAACATCTCCCGGGCGATGTGAAAAATGGATTTCGCATGATTACAATGGAAAAACCGTAACAAATCATCAAGCTTGCTCATACCTAGACCATCGCATCCTTGCAATGAAAAGATTTGCCATTTGGACAAAACGGGAATTACGCACTATAAACTATTAGCGTACATACCCTATGCCATCCTATCACGTCTTCTCTATCGGCAACAAAAAACCGTGACATTCGGGAAAATGTGCAGAACCGGCAAAAAGCTCACAAGGGTCACTACCCACATGTTCGGCTTAAATAGAATGCGAAGACTTTAACGTTTGACGTGTGTTTTTTAAACACGGAAACGTGCACAAAATTGCCGACGAACTTAAAGAAAGACTGCGTATACAAATCATACACGGCGTGAAATAGGAGAAATGGGATGAAAGAGCAGTGTAAACCGCGGTGTGTTGCTATTCTGCAGAGCCGCAATCGTGAGATTGCGTGAGAGACGCTGGAAATTTAGGAAGCTTTTTTTGGGCGGAAAATCCATTCCGCAATCTTACGATTGCGGCTCTGTCATTTTATGCTTACACTGATTTTGGATGTGCTCTAAAGGAGCGGAGCGTTAGCGCAGAGACCGGATAGAATTGCAGGGATTTTTTCCCACTTCTATCCGGTCTCTTCGCGTTACTGCGCACCGCTCCCGGCCGCTGTTTCCTAACAGGCCTCGTCACCAGTCCAACGGCTTCTGCCACGCGGCTTTCAGGGCTTTCAGGTCGGCGGCGATGACGACCGTTTCGTCGTCCGCGCCCAGCGCCCGCCTGGCGTGGGAGGTTTCGGTTAGGCCGACGCGTGCGGCGCGGATGCCGGCGGCTTCAAAAACGGCGGCGAAACGCCCGGCATTCTGCGGCGTTACCTCACACAAAAATCGCGTGTTCGACTCGCTGAAAAGCAGCACGGCGTTCAGGGCGTCTTTATTCGCGATTCCCTCGCACGGCACGCAGGCCAATTCGAGGTTCACACCGATCTCGCCCGCGAAGCCCATCTCCGCCGCGGCCACCGCCAGCCCACCCTCGCTCAGGTCGTGGCACGCCCGCACCAGCCCCGCACGAATCGCCGCGTGCATCGCTTGGAACGTCTTTTTCGAAACCTCGAAATCCACTTTCGGCACTTCCCCGCCCTCGCAGTTTTCGACCAGGCCGAAATGCGATCCGCCCATTTCGTCGCGCGTCACGCCCACCTGAAACAGATAATTTCCCGCGGCCTTCAGGTCCATCGTCACGCACTTCCGCACGTCCTCTACCTGGCCCATGGCGCTGATCAAAAGCGACGGCGGAATGCTGATCGGATCTTTCCCCGCCGGGCGAAACTCGTTATTCAGGCTGTCCTTGCCGCTGATGAAGGGCGTCTCCAGCACGACGGACATGTCGTAGCACGCGATGGCGCTGCGGACCAGGGAGCCCAGTGTTTCGGGGCGGTCGGTGGTGCCCCAGCAGAAGTTGTCGAGAATGGCGGTCTTCGCGGGGTCAGCCCCCACGGCCACGGCGTTCCGCATGGCTTCGTCGATTGCCGAGGCGGCCATCCAGTACGTGTCGTAATCGCCGAAACGCGGGTTCATGCCGCACGCGACGACGACGCCTTTTTCCGATTCATATCGCGGCCGAATCACGGACGCGTCGCCGGGGCCGTCGTTCTGCACGCCCACCAGCGGCTTGATGACGCTGCCGCCCTGTACTTCGTGGTCGTATTGCCGCACGACCCAGTGCTTGCTGGCGACGTTATAACTGCCGAGAATCTTCTCCAGCGTGTCGGTGTAATCGTATTTTACGGACACCTTCATCGGCTTCACCGCCGGCGGCGTGTACGTCGCTTCCCGCACCACCGGCGGACGGCCGTTGTGCATGAAATCCATCGTCAGGTCCGCCACCGTATGCTCGCCGTATTTCAGCACCAGTCGGCCTGTCGGCTCGAAACGCCCGATGACCGTGGCCTCCACGTCCTCCGACTTGCACAGCGCCTCCAGCTCCGGCCATTTGTCCTCCGGCACCGAGAACACCATCCGCTCCTGGGCCTCCGAAATCCACATCTCGGCATACGAAATCCCCTCGTATTTCAGCGGGATGCGGTCGAGCCAGACTTCGGCGCCGATCTCCTCGCCCATCTCGCCCACGGCACTGGAAAACCCGCCCGCACCACAGTCGGTCACCGCCGTGTACAGCCCGCGATCCCGTGCCTCCAGCAGAATGTCCAGCGTCATTTTTTCCGTAATCGCGTTCCCGATCTGCACGGCCCCGCCGGAAAGCGACTCGCTCTCGTGCGTCAGTTCCGCGGAACTGAACGTCGCGCCGTGAATGCCGTCGCGGCCCGTCCGCCCACCCATGGCGACGATCAGATCGCCGGGGTACGTCTTCTTGAAGGACATGTCGACAGGAATGATGCCCAGGTTGCCGCAGTAGACCAGCGGGTTGCCGAGATAACGCTCGTCGAAGTACACCGCTCCGTTAATCGTCGGGATACCCATTCGGTTGCCGTAATCGCGGACACCGGCCACCACGCCCCGCATGACGCGTTTCGGGTGTAGCACGCCCACTGGAATCTCGTCCAGCGGCATTTCCGGCGGCGCGAAACAGAAAACGTCGGTGTTGCAGATGGGCTTCGCGCCCATGCCCGTGCCCATCGGGTCGCGGATGACGCCGCCGATGCCCGTGTTCGCCCCGCCATACGGCTCCAGAGCCGACGGGTGGTTGTGCGTCTCCACCTTGAACACCACGTTATACTCGTCGTCGAAGGTCACCACGCCGGCGTTGTCCTTGAACACGCTCACGCACCAGTCGTTCTCGCCGAGGTTTTTGCGGATTTCCTGCGTCGCCGCGAAAATCGTCTCCTTGAGCATGTTGCGGAACGTGATCTCTCGCTTCTCGTCGCGGTACGCAATCCGCCCGGCCAGCGTTTTATGCGAGCAGTGCTCGCTCCACGTCTGGGCCACGGTTTCGAGCTCCACGTCCGTCGGGTCGCGCTTCAAATCCACGAAATGCTTCTGAATCGTCTGCATTTCGACGAGCGAAAGATAAAGCTGGCCCTTGATGCTGAGCGTTTTCAGCGCCTCGTCGTCCATTTCGCGGATCGGCACCGTGACCAGCGCGAACGCGTACGGCGAGCCGACTTCCAGATGCGTGAACGTGAAGGGCCCGCGCACCACCTGCTCAATTGCGTCGTTGGCCAGCACTTTCCAGCAGAGTTTTTCGATTTGCGCGTCGTCCAGGCCGGTGAAATGGAACTTCCGGAACGTCCGCACCTCGTCGGCGATGACACCGAAATCGGCGATCGCCGTCTTCGCGCTCATGGCCACGGGATCCATCACGCCGGGCTTCGGCAGCACGTGCACCACCGCCGCCGCGTCGGCCGCCACACGCTGAACGGATTCCGCCAGCGGAAACACACACACGTCCTCGACCACGGTGTCGGCCAGCAGATTCTTCGCGATTTTCTCCACATCCGCCAGGCTCAACTCGCCCTGCAGCAGATACCCGTGCCCGGCCCGCACGCCGATCCGCCCGGCATCCGCGTCCGCCGCCAGCCCCAGCGCGAAAATCTCCGCCCGCACCTCTTCCGCGAGATTGTCTTTCTGTTCATTCTTTGGATAAATATCAATTTCCCAGAGCATCGCGACCCTTTCTGCCTGTGACGTTTCCGTAAACGGCCTCCGCACAGAACGCGGAAAACCGGCCTCTTTTGTGTTTTTATACTGCTTTATTTTACCGTATCGCGCGCGGCCTGTAAAGCCTTCTCCAGCCCGGACGCGTCCTTGCCGCCGGCTTGCGCGAAGTCGGGACGTCCGCCGCCACCGCCTTTGACCATGCCGGAAACGGAGCGGATCCACTTCGTGGCGTCGAAACCCTCGGCCACCAGCGCGTGACTGAACGCCGTGGCCAACGAGACTTTATTCTCCTCGCCGCGCGTCGCAAGCATCACCGCTAGGCGGGGCTCGAGATGCAGCAGGCCATCCATCGTCGCACGCAGCGCGTCGATCGTTCCGCCGGGAATCTCGGCCACCAGCAGTTTATAATCGCCGCGGTCCTCGGCCTGGGCCACCAGCTCTTTCGCCGACGGAATCGCACTCTTCTTGCTGTCGGCCAACTCTTTCTTGAGCTGCTTCAACTCTTTCTGCAACGATTCCACTCGTGCGGGCAGCTCTTCCGCCGCCACTTTCAGCGCGTTGGCCACGTCCGTCAAAATGGCGTCCCGCGCGTTGGCATGCTCCAGCGCCTTCATGCCGGTGAAGGCCGTGATGCGGCGTGTGCCGGCGGAGATGCTTTCCTCGGAAATGATTTTGAAGGCGCCGATGCGAGAAATGTTGTCGACGTGCGTGCCGCCGCAGAGCTCTTTGCTCTCGCCGATTTCGACCACGCGGACATCATCGGGGTATTTCTCGCCGAAGAGCATCATCGCGCCGCGTTTGCGGGCGTCGGCCAGCGGCATCACCTCATCTCGCACCTCTTCAGCCGCAAGAATCAGCTTGTTTACGTCGGCGGCAATCTCTGCCAGCACGTCCGCCGGGACGGCTTTCGGATTCGTGAAGTCGAAGCGCAGCACGTCCTCCATGACCTTCGAGCCTCGCTGCTGGGCGTGCTGGCCGAGGTGCTTCTGCAGGACGCTGTGCAACACGTGCGTGGCGGAGTGCGCCCGCTGGATGGCGTCGCGGCGGGTCATGTCGATCGTCGCGGTGACGATGTCGCCTTTGCGGACGGTGCCGCTCTTCAGACGCCCGATGTGGATGATCAGCCCGGAATCGTTATGCGTGTCGGTCACCTCAAACACGAACGGCGAGGCCATGTCGGCGGCGGTGGGTTTCTCGCCCTGCGCGTCGAGGACCAGTTGCCGCTCGGTCTCGGAAAGTTTCGCCAGATACGGGCTGTCGGCCGAGAGCACGAGGCGTTTGCCTTCGCCGGTGATCGTGCCGGTGTCGCCGATCTGGCCGCCCATCTCGCCGTAAAACGGGGTTTTGCTCAGCACGAGCATGATCTCCGCCGCGTCGTCACTCTCCACGGCCTGCGTCACATGCGAGACCGCCTGATTGTTCGCGACGATGCCCAGCACGAACACCTCGTCGGTCTGCGTTTCGTCGTAGCCCACGAATTTCGTCGAGTGCAGGGCTTTTTTGAGCGCCTCGACAGGCCCCGTTTTGAAGAGCTCGATCCGCTGTCCGGCGCCGGACTCCAGGCCGTGGCGGTGCATGGCCGCGCGGTAGCCGTCCCAGTCGAAGGAGAAGTTCTGCTCGGCCCCGAGCGTTTCGAAAAGTTCCGGCGGGAAGCCGTAGGTCGTGTACATCTCGGCGGCCTCGTCACCCGCGATCTGCGTGCGGCTGTCCATTTTCATCTGGTTGAAAACCTTGCCGATGCGGTTCAGGCCGTTGTCCAGCGTGGCGAGGAAGTTGGCCTCCTCCTGCCGAATGCCTTCCTGGACGCGCTCGACGGTCTCGGCGATTTCGGGATACGGCGCCTTCATCTGCTCAATGACGGCGGGGACGATTTTCCACAAAAACGGCTCCGTCATGCCCATGCGATTTCCGTCGAGCACCGCGCGGCGCAGCAGCCGCTTGACGACGTAACCCTCTTTGTTCGGGCCGGGATACACGTTTTCATGAATCGCGAACGTGCACGCCCGCACATGGTCAGTGATGCGTCGCAGCCGGCGTCCGTCTTCGCCCTGCGGGTCGTACGTCTTGCCGACGACTTCCGCCGAGGCCTTCACGATGGGCAGCAGCGTGTCGATGTGATAATTCGTCACCACGCCCTGCAGCGCCGACGCGGCCCGCTCCAGGCCCATGCCCGTGTCAATGTTCTTGCTCGGGAGCGGCACGAGATTGTCCGGCGGATTCCCCTGGCGATTGAACTGCGTGAACACGAGGTTCCAGATTTCGACCTCGCCCAACTCCGTGTGATAATAGATTTCGCTGCACGGGCCGCACACCCCGTCCGGGCCCTCGGAGGGCGCACTGGCGGGCCAAAAATTCTCGTCCTCGTCTTTCGGCTCAATGCGGTCCGCAGCCAAGCCGACTTCCTTGTGCCAAATATCGAACGCCTCTTGGTCGTCTTTATACACCGTCACCGTCAGTGTGTCGGGGCTGAGTTTCAGCCACTTCGGGCTGGTCAGAAACTCCCACGCCCAGTGAATCGCCTCGCGCTTGAAATAGTCGCCGAAACTGAAATTGCCAAGCATCTCGAAGAACGTGTGGTGGTACGGTGTCCGCCCGACGTTATCGATATCCCCCGTCCGCAGGCACTTCTGACACGTCGTGGCCCGCGTAAACTCCAGCTCGCAGCGCCCAAGGAAATGATCCTTGAACTGGTTCATCCCCGCCGGCGTGAACAGTACCGACGGGTCCCATTTCGGCACCAGCACGTCGCTCGGCCGACGCACGCAGCCCTTCGACTCGAAGAACGTCAGATACATTTCACGCAATTCATTCGTTTTCATCGTTTCACCCGATTTCGGCTTGTGATATATTATGGTATAAAAAGAAAATACAGAGGCTCTCATTCTACCACGTTTACGCCGAAATGGTAGGGGAGGATTCCGGGTCGGCGTGTGCGGTTTTCCAGCTGCTGTCCTTGCCGACAGCTCATTCCTTCCACCCCATCCCCCACTTCCCATCCCCGTGGCGGCGGGTTATGATGGATATTATGAAAGAAAACACAGAAAATACGGATTCCGCGAAAACGCCGCCGGAGCATGGGCCGCACGAGGATCTTCGTTCGCCGTTGGCCATCGGCCTGGCGTGGAGTTCCACCATTTCCGGAATCGCCCTACAGGCTATTCTTCCCGGCCTGGCCGGTCTGTGGCTCGACACGAAACTCGGTACCGTTCTGCTCTTTTTCTTTCTCGGTCTGGTGCTGGGCATGGCGAGTGCGATGATGCAGCTTCTTAAAATTGTGCGGAAAAAATAGGGGCATGCCGAAATCCGTGATAACGGCAAGGACAGCAGCCGGGAACGAAGCGCAGCGAGAGTGACCGGATAAGCACCGCTGTGCGATTCTCCACCTCCATCCGGTCATTGCGCTAACGCTCCATTCCCGGCTGCTGTTCTTGTGGTTACATTTGATAACTGTGCCGACTCGCGGCCGGAAAAGATTTTCTGTTTTTACCGTTTTTTTGTTGACATGGGCGAGGCGATACTATATAATTATTAATAAGCAATATTCTCTTTTAACGTTTCTATCCGAATTTTCACGGGGTGAGTGATGCATATGCTTTCCGAATGGCGTTCTGCTTGGGTGTTGCGGCCAATGATTCTCCTGGTGGTTTTTACGGCGTTTTTTGCTGTCGCGTCGCGGGCGGCGGCGCAGTGGTCGAATGCCGTCCCGGTGGTGAACGAAGACAGTCTGAACATCCTTCCCGGCGGTGCGTATCTGCACGCGTATAATATCGGAAATGGAAGTGACGCGACGCTTAACGTCGGGAAGCCGAATCAGTTGACGTTCAAAGGCACGGCCGGGGCGGTGAATGTCAATATGCCAAATATGATCGTGACCAGCAGCGGCGCAAATCCTTACGGAAATGTTTCGACGGAATACACCGGTGGTTTGCTTACGTTATTTTCCGGCAGCACATATAACGGCAATAACGGGGATTACCGTCTATTCACGCTTTATGACCTTATCCCGGGGGTGGATTACGAGATCACTATTCTCGGCAATATGGCGGCAACCGTGCGAAGTTCCCGTTTTACGGTGGATGGTGTGGGCGAGCAGCGGGTATATGCTTATGCCGGCGGCACGACGGACGGTGTTTTTACAACCTGGCAGGGCACGGCGACAAGCAAGGATATGCAGATCATGGTTGAAGGCGCGGACGGAAACTCCTGGCACATTACCGGCATCCTGAGCCGGGGGATTGCGACCGTCGATCCCACGGCCGAAAAACAGCTCCTTATGGCGACCGGCTTCGGCGGTTTGAACTATCAATACAATAGTCCTGGTTATTTACAGCCGGGAGCGGCGATATCAACGACTGTAATGGACACTTATAACCTCTTCGGCGCAGACAAAAAATGGAATTCCCGCGGTTGGGGGAGTCAGGCTCAGGTTTGGGCGGCCAATGCAACGGATAATACATCTCTGGCGGCCCAGCGGGGGAATAATCCCATGGTCGTGATGTGGGAGAATTGCGGAATCACTCAAGATTTCGACACCAGCAAGTTTGCATTCGACGTGATTACGCTTTCCGCCGACATATGTCCCTACGGGAGTAATGGCATCGGAATGGGATTTTTCGATTCGCAAAGAAGCGATGCTCATGCTGAAACCAGCTTCACCGGCCTGGTGATGGATCAGAGCGGCTTGTATTTCATGCTCGACGGTGTTGCCGCTTCAGAAACGTTTCTCTATGAGGCCGGGTTCAATAAGCAAATTTTTCACAACCTGTCCATGGATCTGCTTCTGGATCCGCAAGGTAACGCTACGATTGTTGGCCTGGAGTTGGAGGGGGGGGCGGCCAATTATGCCGATTTGCTGGGTATTTCATTTGAGATGTCCGACATGATTGGTTTTATGGCGCTGGCAAGAGGCGGTTGGGGTGCGGTTGATAACTTCACCGTTTTCGGTTCGCATTCAACGCCGGAGCCGGCCACGTGGGTCATGCTGCTGACGGCGGCCGGGTGGTTGGGGTTCCGCGGCGTGCGACGTAAAAATTTGTCTGAAAAATAATAATCTTATGGGGTTTAGGGAATACAAGCTTTTGACAAAAAACGAGGCAATCATGCTTATGTCCTTCACACATTTTCGAGCTGTGCGAAAAATCAATCTTGGTCTCATCCTGCTTTTGATGTTGGGCAGCGCGTTGTTTCCCGCGTCCGGCCAGGCGGTCGACCTGATCGTCAACGGACAGTTCGGCACGTACGACACGGCATTGAACGCCGACGGCGCGTTTACGAATCCGCAGGCGGATAGCATTTTCGGCTGGACATACACGGCCACGGGCGGCGGCGCGACCTACGGGATTAATAATGCCGCGATCCGCAATTACGTCAGTCCGGCGGGGCTGCTGCCGACGGGTTCCGTGGCTTTTCTGCGAAACGAGTCCACGCTTTCCACGATGGTCGACGGCTTGGTGCCCGGTGAGAAATACGTCTTGTCGTTCCAGTATTCGTCGCAGGCGGGGAATACTGGCGCCTACAATGGGTCTTTGCAGGCCACGCTGGGCGGCACGGTGTTGCTCCCCAACCAGACGGTGCCGTTTTATGACAGTACCAGCACCAAGTGCAATTTTTACAATTATTATTATGAGTTCACGCCGGCGGCGGGGCAGACGAGCATGACCCTGGCGTTTGAGACGAAGGCGACCGGGCTGACGACGCTGGCGAATGTCTCCGTCGTGCCGATTGCCCAGCAGACAGGCGGCTGGGTCAGCCAGCGGTTCTGGGAAAACGACGCCAGCCTGGGAATCGAAGCGGGAAATATATATACCCACGCCTATAATTTTCACAACAATCCTGTGGAGCTTAACGGATTGACGTTTAAGCAAATCTCCTCGAACGCCACCGTCGGCAGTCTCAAGATCGTTGGCGGTGGGAATCATGGTCACGGAACCGCCACCTCGTTGTACTCCGACGCGGAGGGAAGCCCCACCAAGGCAACCTACGCGTTGACGACCAACAGCATTTTCAGCAGCCCCACGCTGACGCTCAGCAATCTGATCGCCGGCATGGAGTATGAAATTCAGCTTCTTGGAAGCAACTACGGATATACGCAAAACCGCAACAACGGAATTACGGTCAACGGCGAGTCGCGCTCCGTGTTCCGGGCGGTGGGCTATCAGGATACGAAGAATGTTGCCAACGAGGGATTCATCCTTACATGGCAGGGCGAGGCGAACCAATTGGGACAGATCGTCATCGCGCTGGACGGAGTGAATACCAACGACACCTTCCACCTCGTCGGCCTGACGAGTCAATTTATCTCTAAAATGACGGACGGACTTATCATGGCGACCACGTTCGCAGGAGTTTCCGGCGAATATGGCGGCGCCGGGACGTGGGCGCTAAACCAGACCAAACTGGACCATTATAACTATTTCGGTGCGGATAAAAAATGGTCTGTGCGGGGCAATGGCCAAGGGCGAACGCCCTCGGTCTGGTGGGTCGGGTCGGCGAATAATGATTACTTGAAAAATGTGAGAAAAATATCCGAGGACGCCATGGCGGTCGTGTGGGGCAACAGCGCGATTGCCATCGATTTCGCCGCGGATCAATTGCCATACGATACCATCACACTCTCTGCTGAGCTGACCGTTAACGGGGTTGGCGGCATCGGAATGGGGTTTTTCGATTCGACGAACGGCAATAACACGCTCGGCGACTCGATGATCGGCTTCACCGGCGTGGTGATGGACACCTCCGGCAACTTGACATTCAGGTCGAATTATCTTGATTCGCTGGGCGATTCCAAGACGGATATTTCGGCTTCGATCGGGTATTTGCCTATCGACGAAACGTTTAATTTTCAGGATATGTACCACCTGACGATGGACATCCTCCTCAATGACGACGGCACCGGCGAGCTTATCGGCCTGTCGCTGGAAGGTTCCGCAGCGGATTACAGCGAACTGTACGGTTTCAGTTTCGATCATCTCGACTTGGTGGGATTCATGAGTCTCGCCGGAGATTGGGGCGCGGTGAATAATTTCGTCGTCACGGGGGCCTTCTCCCCGAACGCCGCCGGAGATGTCCCGGAGCCTGCCACGTGGGTGATGCTGTTGATGGCGGCCGGGTGGCTGGGGTTCCGCAGCGTGCGGCGAAAGAAGTAATCGAACGTTTCAGAAAAACGCAAACCCCGCTTCGTCGTGTTTCGGACGCAGCTGGGTTTTTTTGTCGCATAAAAAAAGGCACCGCGCTGGCAGTGCCCCGATCATTCGGCGAGAAGCGTTACTTTTTCGCAGCGATACGCCGCATGGCCCGCGCCTCGGCCATCGCCGCATCACGGAGTTCGACCTCCGCCAGCGACGTTTTCGGCTTCTCTTTCGCCACCCGGTAAGCCGCCTCGGCCGACTCCGCGGTAATGCTCGTCGCGGGCACCGCCCGGCCTGTCAGCAGCGTGACGACGTTATTAAATACCTCGACGAAACCACGCGACACATAATACGACTCGCTGGCCCCGGCATTTTCGATCCGCAATTCGCCGGAACCCAGCCGCCCGATCAGCGGCGCGTGATTCAGCTCCACACCCATCTCGCCGTCAAAAAGCGGGAACGACACGAACGTCGCCGGCTTTTCCAGAATCGTCCGCTCCGGAGTCACTACGATGCATTTGAGTTCCATGATTTCGCCCTGAATATGAATCGTTATCAATTGGGAAGTGTAGAGTATTGAGTGTAAAGTGTAGAGTTTATTTTCCCGAGGGACATACCCAATGCGTGATGGTGTGAAACCAAGCCTCCATTGGTTGTGAGTCCAAATCAAGCTTGATGAACTCTACACTCAACACTCTTTACTCTACACTCTACACTTATTTTACCGCTTTCGCTTCTCGCTCCGCCTGTTCCGCAGCCTGTTCGATCGAGCCGACGTACATGAACGCGGATTCGGGCAGGTGATCCCACTTGCCTTCGTAAATTTCGTTGAAACTGCGGATCGTGTCTTTCAGCGGCGTGATTTCGCCCTTCTTGCCAGTGAACGCCTCGGCGACGAGGAACGGCTGCGAAAGGAAACGCTCCATCCGGCGGGCGCGGTGCACGATCAGCTTGTCGGCCTCGGCCAACTCGTCCGCACCGAGAATCGCGATGATGTCCTGCAATTCGCGATAACGCTGAAGCGTCGATTGCACGCGGCGGGCACAGTCGTAATGCTCGGCCCCGACATACTGCGGGTCAAGCACGCGGCTGCTGGACGCCAGCGGGTCGACCGCCGGGTAAATGCCTTTCTCCGAAATTGCGCGCTCGAGGTACACGAAGGAGTCGAGCTGGCCGAAGGCGGTGGCCGGGGCAGGGTCGGTCGGGTCGTCGGCGGGCACGTAAACGGCCTGCACGGACGTGATCGCGCCCTTTTCGGTCGAGGTGATGCGTTCCTGCAGGGCACCCATTTCGCTGGCCAGCGTCGGCTGATAACCCACCGCGGAGGGCATACGGCCCAGAAGCGCCGACACCTCGCTACCCGCCTGCGAGAAGCGGAAAATGTTGTCCACGAACAACAGCACGTCCATGCCGGATTCGTCGCGGAAATACTCGGCCATCGTCAGTGCCGAAAGCGCCACCCGCAGACGGGCTCCCGGCGGCTCGTTCATCTGTCCGAATACCATGCACGTCTGATCGAGTACCGTTTTGCCGGTCTGTCCGATTTTGGCTTCCTGGAGCTCGAGCCACAAGTCGTTTCCTTCACGGGTACGTTCGCCGACGCCCGCGAAAACCGAGTAGCCGCCGTGGGCCGTCGCGATACGGGCGATCAGCTCCTGAATAATAACCGTCTTGCCCAGACCGGCCCCGCCGAACAGGCCCGCCTTACCGCCACGCACGAACGGCGTCAAGAGGTCGATAACCTTAATGCCCGTCTCGAACACTTCCGTCTTCGTCGACAGATCGGCCATCGGCGGCGCGTCGCGGTGAATCGGGCGACGCTCTTTGGCCGCCACCGGGCCGCGGTTGTCGATCGGGTCGCCCAGCAGGTTGAACACCCGGCCGACCGTTTCCAGACCCACGGGCACGGTCACCGGAGAGCCGGTATCGACGCACTCCATGCCGCGCACCAGGCCGTCCGTAGAACCCAGGGCCACACATCGCACGCGGGCGCCGCCAAGATGCTGCTGCACTTCGCCGGTGAGGTTCATCTCCATCCCGTGCTTGTTCGATTTGATCGTCACGGCATTATAAATCGCCGGCAAGTGCGCCTCGGCGAATTCCACGTCGAACGTGGAACCAATGATCTGAGTGATATGACCGATATTCGTTTTTTGCGACATGATTAATGAGTGGGTAAGGAGTGAATTGATAATTGATAATTGACAATTGATAATTTGCTTCGCGTTCGCAGTACGGTTATGCACGACCAATTGATAATTATCAATTATCAATTGTCAATTATCAATTAATTTAACGCTTCCACGCCGCCGATCAACTCGGTCAGTTCGCCCGTGATCTGGCCCTGACGCGCCCGGTTGACGGCCATCGTCAGCGTCTTGATCATGCCGTCGGCGTTTTCAGTGGCCGCTTTCATCGCGACCATGCGGGCGATCTGCTCGCTGACCGCCGCGTCGAGGAAGCATTTGAAAAGCTTCATTTTGAAACTGGCCGGCACGACTTCCGTTAAAATACTCTCCGCCGAGGGAAGGAAGTCGTACATCGATTCCGCCTGGCCCGGCTCGCTGTGCACGTTGCCGCCGATTTCCGAAAGCGGCAGTAGCACCTCCCGCGCGACCACCTGGCGGGACATCGACTCGAACTTCTGGTAAACGATTTCAAGCCGGTCGAGCTTGCCCGTCAGGTACCGCTCCAGCAGGTCGTTGGCGATGACTTCCACCTCTTCCCATGACGGCTTGTCCTCGAACTGCGTGTACTTGGCCGTCATCGCGATTTTGCGGAATGTGAAGTGCGAGATGCCGCGTTTGCCGGACACCATCAGCTCCAGGTTCGGCACCCGCTCGGGCGAGCCGGCCGCGGTCAGCTCCTGCCACCGCGTCTGTCCGGCACGCACCAGCCCGGAGTTATAACCGCCGCACAGCCCGCGATTGGACGTCAACACCAGTAGCGCCACCGTCTCGACTTTTTCGTGCGCCTGCAACAGCGGATGCGAAATCTCGGCCCCGGTGCTTGCCAGCCGCCCGACCATCGTCGTCAGTCGCTGCGTATATGCCCTGGCGGAAATCGCCCGGTCCATCGCCCGCCGATACGACGCCGTGGAAATCAACTCCATCGTCCGCGTAATCTTGCGAATACTGCGAATCGAATTGCGACGCTTGTTGAGTACTTTTGTTTTAGCCATGAGCCTGTTTTTCTTTTATTAAAACGCGGAAACCGCGTCCGTCGGACGCCTCGCCGAAGGTGGTTAACCGGTGGCTTCAGCCCCCGGTGGCGGCTCCCGAGGCTTGAAAGCCCCGGTTAACATGCGGGATGAATCCCGAAGTGGGTTGAAACCCACTAACGAGAGGGGAAGGTTCGTTTTTGCTACCGGTGACTTAAGTCACCGGTTAACCGCCTTCGACGAGACGTCCTGCGGAGGATGACCATACCGCACATCACCCTCCGCGTCTTCCGTGTTTCTATTCTCCGGCCGATTGATTTTCCAGTCTAAACCGTTTCAGCAGACAAAAAGTCTTCCGTGAACGCTTCCAGCACGCGGCGGATTTCACTTTCGGTGGCGTCGTCGAGCTTGCCGGACGCTTTGATCTTGTCCCACGCGGCCTGTTCCGTGCTGTGGAAGTACGCGAGCATCTTCTTCTCGTATTCCTGCACCCGCGAGACGGGCACTTTGTCGAGGTAGCCGCGCGTCGAGGCGTAAATCGAAAGCACCTGGTCGATCACGTCCATCGGCTTGTAAACCCCCTGCTTCAGGAGTTCCTGGAGGCGGTAACCGCTGTCGAGGCGGGACTGCGTGGCTTTGTCGAGCTCTGTGCCCAACTGCGCGAACGCTTCCAGTTCACGGAACGCCGCCAGGTCAAGACGCATACCACCGGCGACTTTTTTCATGATCGGAATCTGGGCGGAACCACCCACGCGGCTGACGGAAATACCCACGTTCATCGCCGGACGCTGGCCCGCGAAGAAGAGGTCGGGCTGGAGATAAATCTGGCCGTCGGTGATGGAAATCACGTTCGTCGGGATGTACGCGGAGACTTCGCCCTCGAGGGTTTCGATGATGGGCAGTGCCGTCAGCGAGCCGCCGCCGAGTTCGTCGCTGAGTTTGCAGGAACGCTCCAACAGCCGGCTGTGGCAGTAGAACACGTCGCCCGGATAGGCTTCACGGCCCGGCGGACGCCGCATCAAGAGCGAGAGTTGGCGGTACGCCACGGCCTGTTTCGACAAGTCGTCGTAAACACACAGCGTGTGGCCGCTTTTGTAGGTGAAGTACTCGGCCATGGCCGTCCCCGCGTACGGAGCGATGTACTGCATCGGGGCAGGGGAGGACGCACCGGCGACGACGACGGTCGTGTAATCCATCGCGCCGTGGGCTTTCAGGGCTTCGATCAGGCCGGCGACGGTGGACTCCTTTTGGCCGATGGCGACGTAAAAGCAGTAGACGCCTTTGCCTTTCTGGTTGATGATCGTGTCGATGGCGATGGCCGTCTTGCCGGTCTTTCGGTCGCCGATGATGAGTTCTCGCTGGCCTCGACCAATGGGCGTCATGGCGTCGATGGCCTTGATGCCGGTCTGCAGGGCTTCCCGCACAGGCTGACGCTGTGAGATACTCGGGGCGGGGGATTCCAGCGTCCGGAACTCGGTGGTGCTCACTGGGCCTTTGCCGTCCAGCGGGTTGCCCAGCGGATCGATCACGCGGCCAAGCACCGCCTCGCCCACGGGTACGCTCAAGAGTTTGCCCGTGCTGCGGACCTCGTCGCCCTCCTGAATTTTCAGGTAGTCGCCGAGAATGTTCACACCGACGGAGTTCTCCTCGAGGTTGAACGCCAGGCCGACCACGCCGTTGCCGAATTCCAGCATTTCTCCGGCCATCACGTCGGAAAGTCCGTAAACCTGCGCGATTCCGTCTCCAACTTCCAGCACCCGGCCAACTTGCCGGACGTCGATTTTCGACTCGTACTGCTTGATTTCCTGCTGGATAACAGACGCGATTTCATCCGCTTTGAATTTCATGGCAATTCCACTTGTATCTAACGTTTATATGGTTGTCCTACTAGCCCCAAGCGTCAGCGTGGGGCACTGCGGAGTGGGAAGTTTTCTTGTAGTCGGTGTTCCGTATAAATATACAAAACACCGCGTTTTCATCCGTCCGGTACGCCACCTGCAAGAGCGGGTTCTACCGCATGGTACCCCTCGCCGACGCTTGGGGCTAGAGTGTTTTACTCAGCGCTGGGCGAATAACTTTTGATGACGTTACGGCAAATGTCGTTCAGTTGGGCGGCGACGGAACCGTCGTAAATCGTGTCGCCGACGCGGACGACCAAGCCGCCGATCAGCGAGGAATTCACCTCGCAAATAATATCCGGCTCGCCTTTGAGCATGGTCCGCAGCGCCGCCGTCAGCTTCTGGCGAGAGTCGGCCGGGATGGGCGCGGCGGATGTTACCACCACCTTTACACGGCCCAGCAGCTCGTCGTATTTCTCCCGCGCTTGCGCGTAAATCGCTCGCAGACAATCCAGACGCTCGTGCTTGGCCACGATACGCAGGAAGTTCAGGAAAACCGGCGACAATCGGCTTGCGAAAACGCGGTCGATCATCGCGGTTTTGTCTTCCGTGGAAACCAGACGCCCGGAAAGGATCGTCTCGAAATCCGGAAACGCGCTGAGGGCCTCGGAAATGAAGCCGCCGTACTCGTCCAGCACCTCGCCGATCTTCGTCGGGTGGTTGTCCAGCGCCCCGAAAAGCGCACCCGCATACACATCGCCGATCTTCTCGGCGGTGACGTCCGGGCTGGATTCTGCCGCAAAACGCGCATCGTTGGCGGAAACGTCCGTTGCCATGGGGAACCTCGTGGGGAAATTGATAATTGACAATTGATAATTATCAATTGTTTAGAACTTTGCAATCGTCTGATCAATCAGATCTTTGTGGGCGTTGGGGTCGAGCTGTTTTTGCAGGATTTTGCCGGCGATTTCCACCGCGAGGGTGGCACTGGCGGCCGCTAATTCTTTCTTGGCCTGCACCTTCGCCGAGGCGATTTCCTGCGTGGCCTGCGTTTTAATCGTTTCGACTTCCTGCTTCGCGGTTTCCACCATCTGGGCACGCGCCTTTTCGTTGATGGCCGCGGACTTGTCGTAAAGCGTTTGGATTTCCTGCTTGGCACTGGCCAACTGCTGTTTATAATCCTCCAGCAACTGCTGCGCGGTGGCATTCGCTTCCTCGGCGCCCGAGCGCTGGTCGTGAATGTATTTTTCCCGCTTGTCCAGCCCTTCCACAATCGGCCCGAACGCATACTTCCAGAGAATGCCCAGGGTGACGAGGAAGGTCACGATCGTCCAGAGCCCCAGGTTTCGCTGAAGCGACTCCAACGGGTTCATGTTTTTAGCGCCTTCGTCCCCCGAGGCCAGCAAATCGGCGACACCGGGGCCAAAAAGCACCAGGGCGCCGACTCCGATTATCAGACAGGTGATCCATATCCGGTGATTCGACTTCATCGTTCGATCCTCATTTTCCGGCACGAACCACACCCGCGCGGGCGTGATTCGCAGCCGTCAAAAATTTATAAAAGGGACTGATTCACACGTAACCAAACGAACATCGTCGGCTTATTTGAAAATGAAGCCCAGCAGGCAGATGACCAGGCCGAACAGCGTGGCACCTTCGATCAGCGCCGCGGAGAGAATCATACCGGTCTGGATGGATCCGGCGGCTTCGGGCTGGCGAGCCATGCTTTCGACGGCGGCGGAACCGATGCGTCCGATGCCGAAACCACCACCGACGACGACCAGACCGCAACCGATGGCCACGCCCCATGCGATGGGCAGGCCGGAGGCCGGAGCGGCGACTTCCGCAGCATGCGCGTCAGCAGCCGGAGCGGTTGCGGCGGGGGCATTAGCGGCCGGCGCGGCGGCTTCCTGAGCGATCGCGGGCGAAATCATGGCGATAAGGGCCACCAACAACAAAGCAATGCTAAATTTTTTCACGTTACATTCTCCTGATTTAATGAAGTTAAGCCTCAAGCTGTAAGCCATAAGCTTTAAGCTCGCAACATCCGCTCCCGGCATAACCGGCAACGTTCGTTTTACACTAATATGAAATTTTACGTTGGATTCAGGTTGGAAATCGACAAGCTTGAAGCTTATAGCTTACAGCCTTTAATGTTTATGCGTCGCCATGCCGATGTAGAGCGCCATCAAAAACGTGAAGATGTACGCCTGCAAAAACGCGACGAAAAGTTCGAGGAAATTGATACATATATATAAGGCCAGCGACGAGACCGAAATGGCGTACCAGATCAGGAGGCCCGCCGAGGCGCCGACAAACGCCATGAACACCGCCAGCACGAGGTGCCCGGCGAAAACGTTCGCAAATAAACGGATGGCCAACACGCAGTGCTTGACCAGGAACCCGAAAACTTCAATCACGAAAAGCATGGGCTTCAGGAGATATCCCAGCCCGAACGGCACGTCCATGTCCGGCACTTGATTCAGCCAGAACCGCACCGCGCCGAAACGCAGCGAGCCGGCAATGATCGAACACGCCAGCGCAAACCCCGCCAACGCCACCGTTACCGAAGGATTCGCCGTCGGCGAGCCCATGAACGGCACCATGCCCAACAAATTACACAGAAGCACGAAAAAGAATGTTGTCCAGATAATCGGCAGATATTTATCCGCCCCGTGGCCGATCGCCGGCCGTGTGACATTATCCCGGAAAAACATCAGAAACGCTTCCATCATATTCCAGAATCGGCCTTTAATCGGCTCGCCCGTACGAATTTTGCGGGCCAGGGGTATAAAAATAGCAAGAATAATCAGTGAGGCGACGACTTCCAGCACCATGAATTTCGTGATCTGAAATCCGAAGATTTCCGGAAGCTTGATAACCTGTTCCTCGGTGAAGAAGTGGAAGGAGGTTCCATCCCCGACGTGCCCGCCCAACCAGCCCGGACTCAGAGGATTCTGCTCAGCGCTCATGCTTGACTCCCGTTCCATACCCTGTTAAAAAACCGTTTAGCTATTCTTCCCGACCGGCGTTAATTGCCCTTCTTTCCGGGATGGGTGAGAATTAACTCCACCACTAGCGTAAACGGATAATAAACCAAATATGAAATCAGTATAGCTGCTGAAAAATCCTTGTCCATACCCCCCTTGTAAAAAAATAAGGCGATCAGTGCCACGGTGAGGGGGATACCCATGCGTGCGAAAATTCCCATGATGTGGGCGTACCCCGTAATTTGCAGCGTTTGCGAGTCGCTGGCGTTTTTGGATATTTTTTTAGCCAAGTCGAGCATTCGCATCGCCCCCACCCCGCCCGCGAAGCACGCCAGGCAGCCGACGGAGGTGCCCACGGCCGCAATCTTTCCATAAAAGGAAAAGATGAAAGCCGTTACCAGGGCCCAGTAAAAAAACGTGGCCGAGAAGAAAATCAGGTACTTGGTCATGGCGAAATCAGGGATTTTGGAGGTGTGGGGCGGCTGTCAGATTCATGGCTTCATAAAACAGCAGCCGGGAACGGAGCGTTAGTGCAGAGACCGGATCGAAGTGAGAAAAATTCCGGCGATTCTATCCGGTCATTCCGCTGCGCTTCATTTCCGGCTGCTGTTCTTGCGGAATCATCCATCTGATCACTGCCCATGGGCTGCACAGCAGGGGAAACAACGGGCCGAAACGAGGACGGCATGCGTAATTATAATGGAAAAACGTGAAAACGCAATCCGCCGTAAGGCGTGTGCAGGAGGGAGGTTTTTGGCGCTGGGCAGGGCCGATTCTTCGTGCCCGATTCCGGATTTTCATCCCCCCTCCGATTCCCCGTATTATTCCGGGACGAAATAAATGAAAAAGACGCAAAATCGAAGCTTTTTTCTTGACACGCGACGGCGGCGATGCTAGAATGGAATGAGTGTGTATCGTGACAATTTATAAAAAGTGAAAAAATAACCGTTTAAGGAGCTTATCATGAATCGCATAGAAATGGGATTGAAAATTTCCCTGATTTTGTTTGTGGTCATCGCAATTGCGCTGGGCATCACGACCTGGGTTTTCAAAAAACAGTACGACGAGGCGGTTGCCGATAAAAACGCGGCCCAGTCGAAAGCCACGACGGAGTCGGCGAATGCCAGCCGGGTGACGGAAGACTTGGAATCGCTGAAGCAGATTATCGGTTATTCCGACGAGCCGAAAATGATCGTCGAGCACTTTAAGGAAGACATGAAAACGATCGCCCCGGACGCGGAAAACCCGACGTATGTCAGCGTGATCGCCAGTTTGCGGGATAAGTTGAGGACGAAGGAAAACGACCTGAAACTGAAGCAGGACTCGCTGCTTGCGTTGAACGAAAAGTTTTCGAAGCGCGAGGCGGCGACAAAGGGGAACCTGGAGAAGATGAAGGAGCGGGAGCTTGCCGCCGCGAATCGGCTGAAAGAGGAGGAGGCGAAACTCCAGGCGACGTTGGCATCCAACGCCGAAAGCCTGAATAAAACGGTGGCCACGACGAAAGACCAGATTAAGCGTCAGAAAGGTTTGGCCGACGAGGCCCAGGCGCGTGTCGAGACGATTGAGACGGCTTTTGGCGCCCAGGCAAAGCAGCTCCAGACTGCTAGGGATATTGCCGCGGCCAAAGAAACACCGCCGATGGATAACCCGCAAGGTAAAGTCAGTTTTGTGGAGGCCAACGGAGAATACGGTACGATCGACCTCGGCTCCGCGGCGAATGTCACCCGTGGGCTTATGTTCAGTGTTTACGAGCCGCGCGACATGAGCAAGCAGGGCCTGAAGGGGAGTGTGGAAGTCATTAATATCGAGAACGCGCGAACGTCGCAGGTGCGTATCACCTCGACGGATATCAATAATCCGATTATTTCCGGCGACGTGATTTACACGCCGAGCTGGCAGCCGGGATTCCAGACGCGCTACGCGCTGCTGGGCAAGATGGACGTGAAGGGCAACGGCCAGAACGATGTCGCGACGGTTCGTGCCCTGGTGGCGAAAAACGGTGCGAAGGTGGATGCGTATCAGCGGGAAGACGGGGCCCAGGAGGGCCGTATTACCGATGCGACGACCATTGCGATCGTTGGTACGCAGCCCGACGACAAGTCGGGAGATGTTGCCCTCAGCACGTATACGAACATGAGCGGCGACGTGACCCGTTTCGGCATGAAGCGGCTGCGATTGGGTGAATTCCTGGCGCAGTCGGGTTATGTGCCGACCAAAAATCAGTATGAAGGCATCCAGACCACTTCCAAGCGGCCGAGCACGCCGTCGACGGGCAAAGTGTCCAGCGCGTATTCCGATGATGAGCCGAAAACCGGGAAACGCCAGCCGCCGAATACGGCTTATTAAATCAATTTCATAAAAAATACGGCCCGAAGTGCGAGCGAAAGACGTAATACCGGAAGACGAGTTTTTTTCGGTAACCCATCTGCCGCTTCCATTCCGGGCTGTTTTTGTGCGCCGCGCCGCCGGTGGAACGGGGCTTAACAGAATGACTGCCGAGTGGTATAATACGGGGTGGTGATCTTTTCAGAATGGTACGTAGGGTCGCGGCGAAGGAAATTTAAAAGAACGAAAATGCAAAAGAAATTTGAATTGGTGAGTCCGTTTCTGCCCGCGGGGGATCAGCCGCAGGCGATCGAAAAGCTGTTGCGCGGCATGGCGGCGGGCGAAAAGGCCCAGACGCTCATGGGCGTCACCGGCTCCGGGAAGACATTCACCATGGCGAACATCATCCAGGAATTGCAGAGGCCCACGCTCGTGATGTCCCACAACAAAACCCTCGCGGCCCAGCTTTACTCCGAGTTCAAGCAGTTCTTTCCGCATAACGCCGTGACGTATTTCGTGAGCTATTACGATTATTACCAGCCGGAAGCGTATATTCCCCAGCGCGACATTTACATCGAGAAAGACGCGGCCGTGAATCAGGAAATCGACCGGCTGCGCCTGGCCACCACCAGCGCTCTGGTCAGCCGGCGGGACGTGATCGTCGTGGCGAGCGTTTCGTCGATTTACGGCCTGGGTTCTCCGGAAGATTATAAAAACATGATGATCCCGCTGGAAGTCGGGCAGATGATGGATCGCGACTTGCTTTTGGCGAAACTTGTGGAAGTACAGTATGAGCGGAATGACGTGGTGCTGGAAAGCGGAAAGTTCCGGGCCCGCGGCGACTGCGTGGAAATTTTCCCCACGTACGAGGAATTTGCGTTTCGGATCGAGTTCTGGGGAGATGAAATCGAGCAGCTTTCGTATATCAACCCGGTGTCGGGCGAGGTGATCGAGCGTCGCGGAGATATCATGGTGTACCCGGCGAAGCATTTCGTGCTGCCGGAGGAGCGGATTCATGATGCGCTGGTGAAAATCCGCCGTGAGCTGACCATGCAGCTTGAGGCGTTTAAGAATGAGGGGAAGCTCCTGGAGGCGCAGCGGCTCTCGGCCCGCACGCGCTATGATATCGAGATGCTCCAGCAGGTGGGGTACTGCCCGGGGGTGGAAAATTACAGCCAGCCGCTTTCGAATCGCGCGCCAGGGGAGCCGCCGGACACGCTGTTCAGCTTTTTCCCGGAGGATTACCTGCTTTTTGTGGACGAGTCGCATGTGACCGTGCCGCAGATTCGCGGGATGCAGACGGCCGACCGGAACCGAAAGCAGACGCTGGTGGATCACGGATTCCGGCTGCCCAGTGCGCTGGATAATCGGCCGCTGCGTTTTCATGAGTGGGAATCGCGGGTGAATCAGGCGATTTATGTTTCGGCCACACCCGGGCCGTATGAGCTGGAGAAGTCGCACTCTCTGGTGGTGGAGCAGGTCATTCGGCCCACGGGGCTTCTGGACCCGGAGATTGAAGTGATTCCCGCCACGGAGTGTAAGGCCGGGAAGTCGGCGGTGAGTGAAAAGGCGTCGCCGGGGCAGGTGCCGCACCTGCTGGCGGAAGTCAAGAAGCGGGCGAAAGCCGGCGAGCGGGTGCTGGCCACCACGCTGACGAAACGCATGGCGGAAGACCTCTCGGCTTATTTCACGAAACAGGGCGTGCGGTGTAAATGGCTGCACAGCGAGCTGGACGCCTTCGAGCGAGTGGAGCTGCTGCGCGAGTTGCGGGAGGGGACGTTTGACGTGCTGGTGGGGGTGAACCTGCTGCGCGAAGGGCTCGACTTGCCGGAAGTTTCGCTGGTGGCGATTCTGGACGCGGATAAGGAGGGCTTCCTGCGGAGTGAAACGTCGCTGATGCAGACCATCGGGCGGTCGGCGCGAAACGTGAATGCGAAAGTGCTGCTGTACGCGGATAAAATGACGCAGGCCATGCAGAACTCCATCACGGAAACGTACCGGCGCCGCGAGTTGCAGAAGGCGTATAATAAGGAGCACGGCATCACGCCGCGGACGATTAAGAAGAATATTCATCGCGGAATTGAGGCGGAGGCGGACGCGCACCTGCGGGCGAATGAAATGGTCGGGCGTTCGGACATGGCCACGATCATCACGGAAGAGTACCTCGCGGAGCTGGAGGCCGAAATGATGGAGGCGGCCCAAAATCTGGAATTCGAGCGTGCTGCGGCCATTCGTGACCGCATTAACCAGATGCGTGAGCAGGTGGGAAAACGTGTGGACGAGGTGAAAATCGAAAAACCGAAACGCGGAAAACGCGGTGGAGGCGGAAAGCCGAAGACCGTGCCGATGGTTTAGAGCATTTTCGAAATTCAATTGGACACAAGAACAGCAGCCGGGAGCGTAGCGTTAGCGGAGAGACCGGATCGAAGGGGGAAACAATCCGGAAATTCTATCCGGTCTCTGCGCGTCACTGCGTTCCGCTCCGCTCCCGGCTACTGTTCTTGTCCAGCGAAATGGCGAAAACGTGCTGGCGTGGAATTAGGAATTAGAAATGAGGGGAGAGTGAGGATGTTTAAGGAGTGGTGGTGTGTGATCATGGCGGCGGCGTGCATGTGTGTGAGTGCGGCATGCGCGGCGGGGGTGGAGCCGTATGATGAGGATTGGCGGGATGCGGCGCGGGAGCGTACGGTGCCGGTGCGGGTGTTCTTGCCGGAAGAGGGCAGGCAGCCGTGTCCGGTGATGCTGCTTTCGCATGGACTGGGCGGCAGTCGGGCGGGATTTCAGTATCTCGGTGCGGCGTGGTCGGCGGCAGGGTACGCGGTGGTGGTCATGCAGCATCCGGGCAGTGACGGCTCCCTGCTGGAGGACCTGCCGAAAGACGGTACTACGGCGGCGAAACGCGCGCATCTGGAGGCGGGTGTGAACGCGAAGACGGCCACGGACCGTTACCGTGACGTGCGTTTCGTGCTGGATGAGCTGCAGCGCAGGAATGCGGAGGACGCGCGGCTGAAAGGCCGGCTGGACCTTGAGCGGGTGGGAATCGCCGGGCACTCTTTCGGTGCGTTCACCACACTGGCGGCGCTGGGTCGCTTCCCATATCAGGCGGATCCGCGGCTGAAAGTCGGAATCGCCATGAGTTCGCAGGCGGCGCCGAACATGGCTGCGCAGCGGCTGTTTCAGAATGTGAAAACGCCCATCCTGCACATGACCGGCACGAAAGACGTGAGCCTGATTCGTGCCGAAACGAAAGTGGAAGACCGCCGAAAAGCTTTTGATAACATTCATGGCGTGGATCAGTTTCTGGTGACTTTTAAGGACGGCGACCACATGCTTTTTTCCGGGCACCCGCGGGCGAAAGGGCTCTCGGAGCTGGAGAAAAAGTATCAGCCGCTGATTCAGGAGGTTTCGTTGCGGTTTCTGGACGCGTATTTAAAAGGAGGCGCCGGCGCGAAGGCCGAGATGCGGAAATCGGGCGGGTTGCTGAAGGATGCCGCGGTGTTTGAAATGCGGCTTGTGACGGAATGAGTTTTTTAAATATAAAATCTGATATGAAACATAAAATATATTCCCGCCTTTCGTTTTTATTCGTGGCGTTTCTGCTGACGCAGGGCGTGTGCTTTCCCGTGGAGGGTGCGGAGAAGCCGCGGGCGAAATTTGACTTGACGGCATGGAAGGAGCTGCCCGTGATGTACGCGGGGCGGGTGATGCCGTTGGATGCGTTTGCGCGGATGCAGTTGCGCCCGAAGGGGTTAAAGTTTTCGCTGGACGGAGTGGAGACGGATAAGACGTTCACGGCGGAACAGTTGCGGATGCTGGAGGAGCGGACGGGGATGTCGGCCACGGTGAAGCGGCGTTATGAGCCGGCGGAGATGCTGTTTTCGTGGCTGGTGGAGCCAGAGGTGTGGGAGTATGTGCCGTTTTTGCTGGCGGAGAAGGAGGATCTGCGGGTGCTGATGGGGCTGCCCATCCGGGGGGCGGACGGCGCACGGCTGGGGCATGTTTCACCGTATGAGCTGCAGAAGTTTTATGCTTCGCGGGAGTATGCGGAATTCGTGGCGGAGGTGGAACGCATGCGGAAAGAGGACCCGGATAAGGAATTCCCGCCGGAAAAAAAGGTGCTGACGGAGGAGCTTTTGCGGCTTCAGGCGGAGTACGGGAATTTTCAGGAGCTGAGTTATAACCCGCAGCGGCCCGGGGTGGAGCGGGGGCTGTTCGAGGCGCGTTTCGTGGAGGTGTTGAGGATGTGGCGTCAGCCGGCGCTGTCTCAGGGCGGGGAGAATGCGGCGCTGCCGGGTGTGGAGCAGGGAATAAACGGGCGGGTGACGGAACTGGTGAACGGCATTTATCAGGAAATCATGAAGGAAAGCCGCGGTGAGCGTGCGTCGCCGGAGGTGCTCACGGCGCAGTGTAAGCTGCTTGCGGACGCGGCGGCGCAGCTTGCGGAAGGCGTGCGTCGGCGTGCGGATACGCTTTTTGAAAAGGCAGAGAAAACGCCGGGGGGTGTCAGTGATGCGGTTTTGCGGGGAGAGCAGACGCTGCGCTTCATGACGCAGCAATTTGCGGTGCAGACGCGCGAGCTGCTGTTCACGTTTTATGAGAATGGAAACACGCTTTACGTGGTGCCGGCCCTGGACGCGGCGGCGCTTGACGCGCGGCGGAATGATAAAGTGAAGACGCACCCGTGGCTGAGTTTGAACGCCCTGCTTTACGGTCAGGCGGATGGTGCGCTGGCGGGGATGCCAGAAGTGTATGTGCGGCGTGTGCGGGAGGCGTTTCGGAAGGCCGAACAGGGGTGGCTGGCGGAGGATGCGGAGGCGTTTCGTGCGGGGATGGAAACGTTCTCGGCGGAGATGCGGAAACTGGCGGCGGAGGTGGAGCCACAGCGTGAAAAGCTGCTTCCGGAAGAACGCCGGGACGCGGAAGTTCTTGCCGCCACGGCGTATCCGGGCCCGGAAAAATTACAGTTGGAAGTGTATTATTACCGCCTGGGCCCGTTCTGGAGAGGGTGTCTGCTGCCGTTCATCGGGATGCTGTTTTTCGGCGTGTGCGGGATACTCGGTTTCGTGACGGGGGGGGATGCCGCCGGTGCGCGGACGCTGAATAATATTCGCGGCGTGTGTTTCTGGGCGGGATTTTTATTCCTGGCCCTGGGCGTGTTCATGATCGCGTACGGCCTGGCGCTGCGGGCGTGGATCATGGGCCGGGCGCCGGTGACGAATATGTTCGAAACGGTGGTTTTCGTGGCCCTGACCGCCGGCGTAATGGGCATGTGGTTTACGCTGCGGCCCGCGCTTGACTCGCTCTTGCACCGCGGGTGGAAAGCGTCTGCGTTTCCATGGACGAAAAGCGCGGCGGGCGTGCGCGTGCTTGCGTGGGGGATGCTCGTGCCGCGGCTGGCGGTAATGGCGATGATCGTCTGGATTTTCACGCTGCGTGGGTACGGACTGGGGGAGGGGTATAACGCGATTCACCTCGTTCCGCAGGCGGCTATCGGGGCGGCGGTGCCCGCGCTTTCGGAGCTGGTGATGTGGCTGGCCGGGATCCTTACGCTGACGGTGCTGGCGTGGTGGGTGCCGCGGCTGTGTGTGGCCCCGCTGGCGGCATGTGTGATCGTGCTGGGGACGTTTTCGAAGGGCGGCCGGAAGGAAACACTGCCGGCGGATAACCGTTCCGCTACGGAAAACACGGCGTCCGGTGCCGGAATCTCCACGCACATGAAAATCCTGAATCGCTGCTGGTTCGCGTTTTCCACGGCCCTGGCGGTGTGCGTCATTGCGATGATTCCGTTCCTGGCCCCGGATAAAATCACGCCTGACCTGCGGAATCTGATGCCCATTCTCCGCGACAATTACTGGCTTTCCGTGCACGTGATGGTGATCGTGGGCAGTTACGGGGCGGGGATGCTGGCGTGGGCGTTCGCGAATCTTTCGCTCTTGGTGTATCTTTTCGGGAATTACCGTGTCGTGCATCACGCGGGCGGAAGACGGACGTACAGCCCGCCGGAAATTTGCCGCACGCTTTCGGACCTCATGTATCGCTCGATTCAGGCGGCCACGCTGATGCTGGTCATCGGCACGATTCTCGGCGGCCTGTGGGCGGACGTTTCATGGGGGCGGTTTTGGAGCTGGGACCGAAAGGAGGTGTGGGCGCTGATTACGCTGTTCATTTACCTCGCGATTCTCCACGGGCGGTACGTGCGGCTGCTGGGCGAGTTCACGCTGGCCGTGGGGTCCGTCATCGGTGCGCTGGCGATTATCATGGCCTGGTACGGCGTGAATTTCGTGCTGGGCAGCTCGCTGCACGGATACGGTTCCGGCACCGGCGGCACGTGGTTTTTCGTCGTGGCGGCCCTGGCGAACATCGCGCTGATTCTCGCGGCGGCGCTGCGGTACACGGTATGCACGCACGAGGAAAAGTTGAGTACTGGAAAATTACCTAATTTTAAATAACCGAAAGAAAGCCATGTTGATTTTATTGACCAACGACGACGGAATTTTCGCTCCCGGCCTGGCGGCCATCAAGCACGAACTGGAAAAACTGGGAGAGGTATATACCGTGGCTCCGGCGGCCGAGCAGAGCGGGGTGAGCCAGGCGATTACGTTTCGCACGCCGCTGATCGTGAAGGACGTGATGATTCACGGCGGGCGGTGGGGATGGGCCGTGGAGGGGACGCCGGCGGACTGTGTGAAAGTCGGCGTGAACGCCATTTGCCCGCGCGAGCCGGACCTGATCGTCAGCGGAATAAACTGGGGCCAGAACGCCGGGACGAACATTCTGTATTCCGGCACGCTGGGGGCGGCGCTGGAGGGCGGTGTGCGCGGCATCCCCACCGTCGCGCTTTCCGTCGAGGACGATCACATGCCGAATTTTGAGCGGGCCGCGGCGATCGCCCGTTCCCTAATCGTGCAGCTGATGGCCATGGATGAAACGGTGACGGAACGTACAGGCCACCTGTATAACATTAACATGGCGCGGGAATCGCTGGAGGAGGAGAATCCGGAAATCATCGTCGCGCCGATGGATGTCACGCCATATGGGGACACGCTCCAGCGGCGAGTGGACACGTTCGGCCGCGTTTATTACTGGCATTACCCTAACCCCCGGCGGCAGCGGCCCGAGCACATGACGGACATGAACGCGCTGGGCATGAACCGGATCGTGATTACGCCCATTCAGGTGGACCTGACGCATTACGGCCAGTTGGCGCGGATGGCCGATTGGCGGCTGGAGGCGGAGCCACTTTCGGTGACGCTCGAGAACGCGAAAGCTGAGGCGCCGCCGCTGAAAATCAGCATGAAAACGCAAAAGGAAAGCATGCCCGGCAATGAAAATTAGGAGTGCATGATGAAACGTAAGTCGTTATTATACCTGATGTTATGCGCGGCCGTGTGCCTGTGCTTTACGCCTTGCGCGGTGCTGGCGCAAGATTCGGGAATGACGCCGTCGGCGGATACGAAAAAGAAAACGCCCGTAAAGACGGATACGAAGACGCCCGCGAAGACGGAGAAAGATTCCGTGAAAACGCCTGCAAAGACCCCGGCGAAAACGGAAAAGGGTTCCACGAAGACACCCACAAAGACGGATACGAAGACGTCTGTCAAAACACCTGCGAAGAAAACCGCAGGTAAACCTGCCGACAAAAAGAAAGAAGAAGCCGAGGAAGAGCCGTGGCCGAAGCGGATTTACGAGCCGTGGGAGACGCCGACGGATTTCGCTCCGACGTATGACACGCCATCCGTGCCGCGGGGTGAGAAGCCGGTACCGGTGGAAGGTGATGACGGCGCGACGCCGTTACGTCCGCCGAAACCCACGGCCGCCCAGACCCGGGAGGCGAAAAAATTCATCGCCGATCTGAAAAAAGAGAAGGATGAGAAGAAAAAACTCGAAATGATTTACGCCCAGCAGAGCGTGTATGCGCAGGAGGAGGCGCTGAAATATCTCCAGGCGGAGGCGGTGACGGCGGTGCGGGCGTATCAGAAAACCTTCGGCGACGCGGCGAAAAAAGCCGTGGCGAAGCAGATGAAAGAACGCCGGGATCCGAAAGTGCTGGCGAAGGTGGAACGCGTCAAGGCTCTGCAAAATACGGACTTTACCGGCGATCAGGTGCGGGAGGTTATCGACCCGGTGATTGACGAGATGCTGTCTGTTTATTGGGTCGAGCCGCTGACGATCACCGCGACGGATGAGAAACTGGCAGAGGCCCGCCGCGAGCTGCTGGAGAAGACGAAACTCTGGAACGCGAACGTCACGATGTTCAGTAATATGACCCACCAGTACCCGCTGGTGGCGGAGCGGCCGACGATCGAGGAGATGCTGGGCCTGATCGAATTCGACCTCGTGCTGGCCTCCATGCCGATCTCGCCACAAGGACAAAAAACGCTGGCCATGAACCGCGAGCTGGCCTTCATGATTGACCTCCAGGAGGCGATGTGCATTTCTTACACGAACCGTTACCGCATCCTGCTGGGGCGCGAGCCGTTTCTGATCGACGTGGCCATGTGCCTGGCCTGCCGCGATCACAGTTACGACATGGCACGCCTGGGATTTTTTTCTCATGAATCCCAGCTTCCAGGCAAGAAAAGTTTCGGCGACCGTGCGAAACGTTTTGGCGTCAGCGGCGTCAGCTCCGAAAACATTTTCGCCGGCAGTTCCAGCGGTGAAGGCTCCGCCGGTGCGTGGTTCCACAGCCCCGGACATCACAAAAACATGATGAACGGTTCGAAGCGTGTGGGTGTCGGGCGATTCAATAAACACTTCACCCAGATGACGGGCGGATGACGGCGGCGCATCACTGCCACGGCAACTCCCGTTCCGCTTCCTCCGCCGCGCCCGGCGGAAGCTTCACGATCTTCACGTCTTTCACACTGGCCCGTCCGTCCGACATCACGCCCAGCGTGACCTCCACCGCGTGGCTGCGCCGATCGATGCGCTCGATGTTTTTTCCCTCGCCCTCCGGAACGTAAAACTGCTCGATTCCGTAATTCACGCGGCCCCGATAGTCCGCCATGCCGGTCAGGTATATCCCGCTTGCCGGCCGCTGGAGCGTGGCTTTTCTCAGCCGCCAGAGGCCGGGATTCTCCGGGTCCGGCTCCATCTCGGCATACACCGTCCGCCCGGCCATTTCATTCTTCCAGCCCGGGATGCTGCGATCCGCCCCGACAACGCCCAACGGCGTATTCATCGGGTAACTCAGAATGACGTAATCGCCGCGAAACATATCCCGCGGATCCACGGGCCCGGTGCGGACGACGATTTCCGTTTTCGCGTGCATGGGCTGGGCGTAATGGAAAACCATCCATCCCAAAATGGCGAATTGCGCGACCACCGCTGCGATTCTCAACATGGATTCACCTGTTTTCAATAAAATTTCCGATACTTCCACCACAGCGAAACCAGGATCAGCACCACCGCGCAGAACGCGAACACGCCGGAGGCCTGGAGCATGGAATTCCCGACCAGCACGACATACCGGATGATCGACCAGAGGATGAAATACAGCACGCCGAAGGTGAACACGCCGGGCGCGTCGGTCCGCACGCCGCGGTAGATGAACATCAGGGCGAAGAGGATCATCAGGAGGTTCACGGGCCAATACGCCAGTTCGCTGACGCCCAGCGTCTCCAGGAAAAGCTGTCCCAATTCGGAGGTTTTATATAATGTCACGCCGCACCAGAAGACCAGCATGATGGCGGAGAGCACGATGAGGGGTGTTTCCTGCCGCAGCCGGCGGCGCACTTCCGGGTTCTGCGCGGCCCATAAACAGAGGCCCGTCACCACCGCCACCTCTGTCAGCACGCACACCGCGTTAAGGATGGTGATCAGCGTCGCGTCCCGCTCGGTAAAAAAAAGGTCGTAACCGTATGAATTAAAAATGACACTCTCCCAGTAATACTGCAGTGAGGGAAGAATCATTCCGCCGCCGATGCACAGCACGCCGACGATGCGGCAAAAAGTTGCCAGCCGGGCGTCCGTTTTCCCGGTCAGTGTAAACTCGCGGCCGCCTTCCGTGACCGCATCCGCCGGGGATTCCGGCTTCTTCAGCAGCAGCGGCGCGAACGACGGAATCAGCAGGAGCATGGTGCCGAGGAAGGCGAAATAAAAAGGCCCGCCGCCGCTGGTGTTCCACGCGATGGGCTGCAAAAACAGCCAGTACATCAGCGCCGCCATGTACAGCCACCGCACGGAGAAGTATCCCCGCTTGCGGCCCCACCATTCCCCCAGCAGCACAAAAATCGGCAGCGAAATCGCGATATTCGGCAGCCACGGAAGCACGTCCCGCAGAAAGCCGGGCCCGAGATGCCGGAACATGCACATCTCCTGCGTGCACCAGACGCACAGCAGCCCCACCGCCAGGAAATGACACAGCGGCGTCCGCAGCCCCATGGCCAGGACGAACACGCCCATCGCGCACAGCCACGTGCCGTCCGGAAAATAAGCGACTACGTGATAAATCTGCGCCACCTGCCAGACGCCGATACAGTACAGGATGGCGCCGAAAAAGAACACCACCTCCGAGAGAAACACCTGCTTCAGGCGCGAGAAAAAAAACGCCACCAGGTAGGTGACGATCATCGCGCCGAACAGGATGCCGAGTTTCGTGTCCGGCGAAAAGTATTTCCAGTTATGCCCCACCAGCAGCAGGGCGGAGAGGCCGAAAAGGAACATCCCGAGGGCCGCCAGCGCGAGGATGCCGTACTGCTGGCTGCGGTGCTGGCGCACGTCCTGCGGCTCATAACAGCCCAGAATCCGCGTCTGCTCCTCCGGCGTGAGCAGCTCCTGCTGGAGCCAGTATTCCGACTCCTCTTTAAGCCACGCGAACCGGGGCGTGGTGATGGGGCGATTTCCGGAAGTCATTTGCGCTGCTCCTTATTTGCTCATTCGTTACGCACGCCGAAACGGAAAACACTGGTGTGGCCGAAAGTTTCGCCGGGGCGCAGCGTGGTGGAGGGGAAGTCGGGGCGGTTCGGCGAATCGGGGAAAAACTGCGTTTCGAGACAGAAGCCCGTCCAGCGGTTCCAGCGCAGGCGGCTGCCCACCAGGTTGGTGTTCCAGTTGGCGGTGTAAAATTGCACGCCGGGCATGGTGGTGAAGACGGTCATCGTGCGGCCGGTGCCGGCTTCATAAACGTCGGCGGTGCGTTTTAGAGCAGGGAAGAGGGGGGAGTATGCCGGGGCGTTTTCGCTGACGACGAAACAGTGGTCGTAGCCAGCGCCCATCGGGGCGGAGCCGTCGGTGACGCCGGGGAGCATGGCGCCCATCTTTTTCGCCTCGGTGAAGTCCATGACCGTATCGGCGACGGGCGCGATCTGGCCGGTGACCATGTTATGCTCGTCGGCCGGGAGGTATTTATCGGCGTAAAGCCGCAGCTCGTGATCCCAGATGGTCTTGGCCTCGCGCGGTTCGGCGGTGTGGTTTTCGCTGCCGCGGAGGTTCCAGTAGGCGTGATTCGTGAGGTTCAGCACCGTGGGGCGATCGGTCTTCGCGATGTAATTCATCCAGAGTTCGTTTTCGTTGGTCAGCTCGTAACGGACGGTGACGTCCAGCGTGCCGGGGTATCCCTCGTCGCCGTCCGGGCTGCGGAGCTGGAGCTCCACGCCTACGCTCTTCTCGGCATAAAACGGCGCGGCCTTCCACACATATTTATCGAAACCGCGGACGCCGCCGTGGAGATGATTCGGGCCGTTATTCACCGCCAGGGAATATTCCTCGCCGTCCAGAGTGAACTTGCCGCCGCCGATCCGGTTCGCGTAACGCCCCGGCACGGAGCCGAAACAGGGGTGCCCGGCCAGGTAACCCGCCAGCGTGTCCAGATGGAGCGTGACATTCTCCACGTTTCCATCGCGGTCCGGCACATCCACCCCCGTGAGCGTCGCGCCGTACGTCATCACCCGGACTTTCATTCCGTGATCGTTGACCAGCTCGTAAAGTTCCACATCCTGGTCGCCGGCCTTACCGATTTTCTGAATGTTACATTGCATTTTTGCGTCCTTTTTGTTTTTAAATCGCCATTTTTGCGTGACGGTTTTGTGGTATTCAATTTTTCATTCCTCGCTGAGCGTGGCGGTGGCTTTTCGCCGGCGGGCGGGCTTTTCTTCCTCCGCGGATGGAGCTTCCGTCGCGGGCTCTTCCGCTTTCAGCACGTTCGACTTTTTCTTCGGAGCGGGCGGCGTCGCGGTTTTTTCCTCGGGCGTCTCCGTTTTTACCGGGACGGGCGGCTCGGCGGATGTTTCGGCGGGCGGCGTTTCCATGGTTTCTCCGCGTTCCTCCGCTTCCCGCATCTTCTGACGCTGTAACATTTCCTCGCGCCGGTGACGCCGGCCGATATCCTCCAGCGTGCCTTCCGGTATGTCCTCATTCATGCTTTTCAGGAAATCGTCCTTCGAAGTTTTGGAACGAGAACGCCCGCCTTCGAGATCCGCATCCAGCCGCCGCAGGACGGAGTCGGAATCGCCGTCGGTCTCTAAGGCTTCGCGGCGGCGCTCGAATTCCTCTTCGGTGATGACGGGGCCGGCACCGGTCATTCCGGATCGCTGCTCCTCGGCGGTGGCGTACCGGTAATAGACCTCGAGGGTCAGGGCGGCCAGGGCGGTGGTGTAAATGCGCCCGCCGAAATCGCCCCACTCGTCGTCCAGAGAATCCCAGCTGCCCGCGCGGCAGTCGGCTTTTCGCTGAAGGGCGATGATAGTGTCGCGCACCACGTTGTTCCAGCGGTTCCACTGCCGGCCTCCGACCTGGTGCATCGCCAGCGAGCATTTATACCAGAGGTAATAGTCGGGCGCGTCGGTGACGTCCTCGGCGGTTTTTCTGCCCCAGCGCACCGTGGCGGAGTCGGCCAGCGCCTTGGCGGTGACGATTACGTAATCCGAGTTGGCCTCGTTGAGAAGGAATTGCCGCGCGAGCATGCCGATTCCCCAGAGGGCTTCGGTGCCGTTGATGCGCTCCTGATATTCGGTGACGTGGCCCAGGCCCCTCGCGTGTGACGTGTGTTTCTGGAAGAGCAGGTTGATGCCCGTCAGGAGTTTGTCGTCGAGATGAATGCCGCTTTCTTTGGCGGACTTCAGGGCCAGCACCTGCCAGCCGGTGACGGAGGTGTCGCTGAGCTCCGTTTTGTCTTCCTGATAGCGCCATCCGCCGTCGAGATGCTGATTGCGGATGGTGTACTGGATGGCCTTTCGCATGGCGTTTTCGTATTTGGGGTCGAGTGCCCGGCCGAGCGATTTCGCCACGGCACACGCCTCGGCCAGCGCGAAAGACGCGATTCCGTGTTCGTACATGAACTTCTCATGGTACGAGAAGCCTTTGTGCTTTTTGATCGTGGGGGTGATTAGCAGGCCGTTGGCACGCTGGTTTCGCACGATCCAGTCCAGCCCGCGGCGGACGGTATCCGAGTATTTCTTTTCGTTGTCATACAGATGCCCGTTGGCCTGGAATGCCAGCACGGCCAGGCCGGTGGTGGCCATGACGTAATCCTCTTTCGCATACGTTCGCGGGGTGGGGAAGGCTTCGTCACAGCGGGCGCCCTCCTCGCAGCGGCATCGCGCGTCGCCGTGTTGGAGGCAGTATTTTCCCCAGGAACCGTCGGCTTCCGGCACCGTGGCGTCCGCCTGATGACGCGCAAGCCACTCCAGTGCCGCCGTGACCGCCGCCTCGCTGCCCGCGGAGCCGCCGGTATTTGCGATCCACTCCATCCGGTCTTCCCGCATGCGTTTTTCGTAAAGCCCCAGACCTTCGATTTTCTTGCCCTCGAAAGTGCCCAGGGCCGCGACCTTCGCTTCGCCGTCGTCGGAGATGTCGATTTCACAGACGTTCCAGAGGTTCCCGGCCTGGTTCGCATCAGGACGAAAGGTGTAGGTCTGGCCGCCGTAATAAACTTTTACTTCGGCGCCGGAACGGGCCAGGGCGTCGGAGTCCACGCTGTCGCGGTTGGTGTAATCGTGGACGAAGTATTTATAAGTACCGGGCAAAACGCCCAGAACGGTGATGGATTCGGGGCCGAAACCGTGCTGGGAGTCGCTGTCGAGCTGCACGAATTCTTTGCTTTTGAGGTCGCCTTTGTCCTGGTAACTGATGTGGAAACGCTCGCCGTCGGGCAGGGGGCCTTCCAGGTGGGCGTCGAGATCTTCCGGGTGTTCTTTCCAGGTGAGCACCACGCGGATCTGTCCGGCGTCCAAGCCCGGACTCATCGCCAGACGCAGCGGCTCGGCACCGGCGGCGTTCCACTGGAAATTCTCCCGCGTGAACCCATCGGCGGTCATTTCGAAAGACTGCATCCCGGACGGTACGTCGTCGAGCGTGAAATTTCCCTCGTCGTCGGTTTTGGCGGAAATGTCGGTTCCACGGACACGGATTTCGGCCCCGGAAAGCGGCTGACCGGTGATGGCGCTGATGACGCGGCCGCTGAGTTGACGCCCGTCGCCGGCGCCTGTGGTCACGGTCTCATTTTCATCCGGCACGGCCACTTTCCGGTTCGCCAGGTGGATGCCGTCCCGGGAAGTCAGTTCGAGAAGGTCGCCGGTTTTCAGGCCGCGGATGCGCCACTGGAAGGTTTTTTTGCGGCCCACGTCGCTGCGCTGGACATGCTCGATGATCTGCGTGCGACGGGTTTCGTCCTCGCGGCTGATGCCGACTTTTCCCGTGCCGCCGGGGGTGTAAGAAATCAGGATTCGCTCCGGGTCCAGCGGGTCACGCTTGAGCGAAATGCGGGAGTCGAGCGTCGCGTAACTGCCCACGGTCAGGAATTGATGGGCCACCATGCATAATCCGCCCAGGCACAGGAGGAACATCAGGGCGTTGACCAGGTATTTTCCGTGGCGGTATTTTTGCTTGGCTGAGAGATGAAGCTCGGTGATTTCGTCCCGCAGTTTCAGCTCTTCAGGCGTTTCGTCCCCCCGCAGCGCGGGTAGCAGCGAAAGGCTGCTGGTGCTCAGGTAATTTCCCGGCCCGCCCGAAAACGGAGAAAGCATCCCGAAAAATCCCGGCGAGTTCACCGGCGGCTCCATGCGCGAAAAACCACCCGTGTTTACCGGCGGCTCCATGCGTTTCTGATTCATCATCGGGCCACCGCCGTAGGACGGGCCCGCGTTCACCGGCGGCTCCATGCGTCTTTCGGGCATCATCGGGGCACCGCCGTAGGACGGGCCGGGGTTTACGGTGGGCTCCACACGTTTATGCATCCCGGGAACAGCTCCGCCACCGGCCGGGTTCACTGGCGGCTCCACACGCTTCCCCGGCCCCGCAGGCATTCCGCCGGGCGCTGCCGCAGACATTCCGCCCACGTTCACCGGCGGCTCATGGCGTTTTCCATCCGCGGACGGCATTCCGGGCACCATCCCGCGGGTTACTGGCGGCTCATAACGTTTTTGGGCTGGGCCGCCATGCATCGTGCCCGGTGTGCCCGGGCCGGAAGGGAATGTCCCCGCAGCGGGCGGCGGCGGTGCGGAAGGTTTTTCACCCGCGGAAGGCGGCGAAGAAATTCCGGGGGGGGGCGGTACCGGGGACATTCCACCTGAATACGGACTCGGAGACGTGCCTCCCGGCGGAGGGGGGGATGAAAGCGGGGCAGGGGCGGGCGCATGCGTGATCGGCTGAGCCCCGGGAGGGTTCATCGCGGGAGGCGGGGGAAGGTGGGAGGCATTCATTCCGCCGCCCGGTGGTATGCCCGCGCTGCGCCTGGGGGCAGGGGACGCACCGCTTCCGGCGGCGTATGGAGAGGCCGGCGCTTGCGGAGAATTCGGCGCTTGCGGCATTCCGGGGGATGGACTTTTCACACCGCCACCGCCGCTTCCACTTCCGGCGGCGTACGGGGAAACTGGCGTTTGCGGAGAGCTCGGCGCATGCGGAGCAGCTGTCGCGTACGGAGAACTCGGCGCTTGCGGCATCCCAGGAGATGGTACGTAAGACGCTCCCGTGGTGGGGGGGGCGTAGGGAGACGCATACGCAGAGGCCGGCGGCAGGGCCCGGCCCGAGTCGCTTCCACCGGCACCCGTTACAGGCGGAACCGCCCGCTGGCAGTTCAGGTGCGGACACACCACCGCGTTATCCGGAATCTCACGCTTACACCACGGACACGTTCTCAAATTCTCATCCTTTCCCGGTTATTCCTTCAGGATTCCGCATTAATCCTCCAGAACCCGCCCCTCACTGAGGATTTTTCCGAAATTTTCGAGTTCCAGATAATGCCCCAGCTCGCCGTAAAGCGGGCGGTACTGTTCCTGGAACTGCGGGCGGCAAAAAACGTCGAGCAGGATGCCGTTTTCCTGCAAAAATTTCCCCACCGCCTGAGCATCATATTTTCCGTCCGCCGTCTTCGGGTGAAAGGGCGCGTCGGTGACGAGATAAAACCGCCGGATGGCGTTTTTCGAGTAATTCAGATTCAGGGACTCCATCAGGGCGTCCAGGGCGGATTCGGGGATGTCGCCGCCGTCATAACGTTTGACGTGCGTGACGTGACTCTGAAACTCCTGAATGTCGCCCGTGAAATCGTAAATATCCACCCACTCGCCGTCCTGCGTGTCTCCGAAACCGATCAGCGCGAATCGCGCGGTTAATGCCTGGCGATCCACTTTCCTCGCGAATTCCACGCATTTTTCCTTCAGCGCTTTGAGCGTTTCGTCCATCGAGCCGGTGGTGTCGATGATGAATACCATGTCCAGATTATCCGCGGTGGGAAAGGCGGCCTGAACCTCCCGGCGGAAAAGCCCGGAACGGAACCAGAGGGATATCTGGATCGGATCGCCGGGCGAATACGTCCAGCTCCACGGCCGCGTGTAATGCCCGGGCTGAAGGTAATCGTCGCAGATGTCCGTGTATGCATCCCCCCACGCACGCCGGCTGTAAACCAGGCCCGGCTTCACGACCTCGAATGAAATTTCGATCTGCCCCTGAAAACACGGATTCTGCTTCACCTCGACATTCTTGAGAACCGCGTACCGCCCCACCGTTTTCTGGTGAATCCAGCCCAGAAGCAGCATGAAAAGAATCGCCCCCACACATAACAGCACCGCCAGCAGCACGTTCCGCGAGGCGAACTTTTTCGCGTCTCCCTGCAGGCGGGCCACCCACTTTTGCAGCTCCGCATACGCCTTTTTTGCCTCGCCCTTCTCCGGATTCGGCTTTTCGTCCGGCCCAGGCACGTCCTGTGCTGAAACAGAGGGAGGAGTCGGCGTTGGAGCGGGGGGTACGGAACTCATAAACGGTTATTTTCGGGAAAAGATGGAGGGAAAAGAGGAGCGGGAATGCCAGAGCCGGAGATCATGGGGCGGATTTCGCCGGCTGGCGGACAGGTGGATTTTTGCTCGCCTTATTCGGACTCGGCTCGGTCGTCACCTTTTCCGTGACCGCGAGATTCAGCTCCGCCTGCGTTTCCGCATCCCGGCGGGCCGTCAGCGCGCGATTCGCCCGGCCGCCGAGCGAGTAATCCGCCCGCGCCGCCGCTGGCGTTTCCGCCTGCTGCGTCTGCCGCAGGAGCACGTTATCGCGGACGCTCATCATGTTCCGGCTCTTGGCCGAAGGTTGGCCGCCGTACGCATGCAGCGTGTCGTTCATCAGCCCGGCCTCCATGGCCTCGAAATCATGAACATACACACCCACGCTCATGCCGGTGGCGCCGGTGGAACTTCCGTAAGACCGGTTGCGCATCGGCAGCAGTGGTGCGCCGCTGGTGGAGGAGCCGCTGGCCGCGCGGTTGACGCCGCCCAGGTACGCCCCGCCACGATCCGGAACGGAAACCGTCGTGTTGACGGTGGTATACTCGAATGTGGGCAGTTGCACCGCCTGCGCAACGGCACTGGAGGCCCACACGCAGTGCATGGAAATGAGCACGGCAACAAAAATAAAATCGTATCGTTGAAACATTTTCCCGTCTCCTGCATGGAAAAGACCGACGTGCCAGGATTCCCGACACGCCGGTCTGTTGCTCATTCGTCACGTTTCAGGAATAAGGATTAATACACTCCCTTATAGGTGTCGCGATGGTTTTTCTCCCAGTACATCCGGGGGCCGACGACGAAGTCCTGGATGGGCTCTTTCGTCCAGTCGAACAGCAGACGCTGATCCACTTTGCCTTCCGGCGAGGTTTTGAACTCGATCAGGTACGGCGCGGCATTCGCGTCCGAAGCGTCACGCATGACCGTCACGATTCCGGTTCCGCCGACTTTCTCGGCAGCGCCCGCGGGCGGCGCGAAGGACAGCAGACCGCCGTTGTGCAGGATTTTGCCTGCCGGCAGTTTGTACGTCGTTTTCTTCGTTTCGCCTTCCATCACGACGATTTCGTTTAGGCCCTGGGTGGCTGCCCAGTGATCGGACACCGGGTCCGCCGCCACACCGCCGGCTTCCGGCAGGATGGGCGTGCTGCGGTGCTCGTCCGCATCGCCGGAGTAGCGGTAAATGCCCTGATTTCCATCGGAACCGTAAATAACCGCCTTATCGCGGCCCACGGCCACCGACATACGCTGATTCTGGAACTTCATGCCTTCGAATTTCTTGAAGGTATCGGCCGGGCGACCCGAAACGTTCGTCATCATGATCGTGTCGGCCATGTTATCGGCGAGAATGATGGAATCACTGTTCGGGGCCACCGCGACGTCCGTGGGGTGAACCAGTTTTTCATCGTTCTGCAGGATCGTCGAAACGGCGCCGCCGTCGTCGATGTTATAAATCTTGCCACCTTCGCGCGGCGTGACACAGACCAAGCCGTGCTCACGAACCATCGCAATTCCCGTCGCCGTGGCGGGCAGGTTCACCATGCCCAAGACGCGGCCCTGATCGTCGACCTGATAGACGCGACCGGGGGATTTGTCGTCACCGACGGAAATGTAAAGCACCATCGCCGGGGCGATTTCCGGCGGAGGAGCGATTTCCACGCCGCCGAGATCAGCCGTACCGTAGGCACCGCCGCCACCGCCACCATAACCGCCGCCGCCGTAGCCGTAGCCGGGCTGATACTGCGGAATGTTGGGATTCCAGTAAGGAATTTCGGGGTTGTAAACCAGGATGTCCGGGCCGTAAATGGTCGGAACCTTGGGCATCTTGAGTTTCGGGGCGAGGTTCCGCACCCGCTGCTTATACTGCGGGGCGAGATTGCGGGTGTTGTTACCGATCATGTTGTTGCCGCCGGGGCCGGGGCCGGGATTATCGCCGGGATTTTCACCAGGGCCGGGGGCATCGGCCGGATTGGGTTCGTTGGGATTCGGGCCTTCATCGGGGGACGGACCTTCGCCGCAACCGTCCGCACAGCCTTCGCCCGTGCCGGGGCCGTCACCAGAGCCGGAACCGTCGCCGGGGCCATTGCCAGGACCCGTACCGGGGCCGGAACCAGGACCGCTGCCGGGGGCGTCGCCCATGGCCAGCGTGGCACCCTGTCCGAGTGCTTTTCCGAGCGGGTCGATTGCCCACGGATTGGCTTTTTTACCGCATTCGGCACATCCGTCGCCAGCACCGCCGTTGCCACCGCACGCAGCGCAACCGCTGCCACTGCCGGGGCCGGCGCCCGTACCTTCACCGCCGCCGCTGCCTTCGCCGCATCCGCCGGTGCAACCTTCTTTGCCGCAATCGCACGCGGCGCCACCGCCACTAGTGCCGTGGTCATGACCGCCACTGCCATTACCGCTGTGCACATGGTTCGTACCACCACCGGTGTGGTGAACGTCGCCGACGTGATGCACATCGTCATGATGATATGTGGTGCCCGTATGGACGACATGATGGTCGCCTTCATGATAAACACGCTCGGTCACCACCGGGGTACGAATCACATCATGATCAATGACACGGGGCGTTTCGCGAACCACCGGAATTTCCGTGACCACCGGGGTTTCTTGCCGCACGACTTCCGTCGGGACGACATCCTGCGGCGCATCGGTCTGGAACAGCGGAATCCGCTGGCCGTTGTTTTCCAGGTAACGACCCATCATATTCGTCCAGTCGCCTTCGAAATCAATCGTCGACTGCTTGGCGTTATAACTGGCGGGAGTGGCGATTTCTTCGCCCTGTTCGTTGACGACCTTAAACGTGCTCCAGGTCGGAGCCGCGCCGGTGATATCCAGCGTCACACGCAGGAGCCTGGCAGCATCGTCCTGCTTCGTTACGTTACGCACCTGCCAGGGGGCGTCAGCATACGCCGCGGCGGCAAAAGCCACCACGCACACGCATGCCAGGAACAGTTGTAATCCTCGTTTCATGTTTTTCCACTCCTTGTTAAAAACGGACAAGTAATCTGGGAATTCCCGTTGGTGAGATACGGCCGCGATGATAAAAATCGCTGTATCTCGTTTTTTGCGCATAAGTTCAAGCCGTCCTCATGAAAAGTAGCCACAAAATGGCATTTTCCATGGTAACCGCAAAAACACGAGCCTCCCCAGACTCTTATGATGCATTTACATCTCTATATAATAGGATACCAATTTAACGAGCAAATTGCAAGTATTATTTCGCCCATTCTTCAAAATATTCCAAAAATATTATAAAAAACATCTTGTAATGTGCGAAATTCTTAAGGTAAACCCCGTTACAGGCGAATTCTGGTCATCGTCGAGTTAACGCGCTCACAAAAACAGCAGCCGGGAGCGAAACGTTAGCGCAGAGACCGGATCGAAGAGGGAAAAAATCCGGCTATTCTATCCGGTCTCTTCGCGTCACTACGTTCCGCTGCGCTCCCGGCTGCTGTTCTTGTGCATCCCTTGATTTTACGTCTGCGCTAGCCCTCCGCTTGCGCGTACGAGCCTAAAACGACCAGCTGGGAGGTTTTATTCTCCAAGGCCGCCAGCGCCCGACGCACACGCAATTCGCTACGGTGCCCCATGAAATCCACAAAAAACAGGTATCTTCCCGGCGTCTGCGGAATCGGCACCGACTCGATCCAAGTCAGATTCAGGTGTTTTTTCTTAAAAACCGCCAACGCGTCTGCCAGCGTCCCCGCCTGGTGCGGCAACTCAAACATCAGCGTGGTCTTATCACGCCCTGTTTTTGCCGTCTCTTCCCGGCCGAGGACGAGGAAACGCGTGTGGTTGTGGGGGTTATCCTCGATGGCGTCGGCCAGCACATCCAGCCCATACACCTCGGCGGCATACGCACTTGCCACAGCCGCCACGCCGGGCTTTTTGTGAGCCAGCCGGGCCGCGTCCGCCGTGCTAACGGCATCCACCAGCCGTGCCCCGGGCAAATGCCGGGCCAGCCAGTGCCTGCACTGCGAAAGCGCCTGCGGCTTACTGTGCACTTCGGTGATTTCCTCGCGCCGGCAATTCGCAGCCAGCGCGTGGTGAATCGGGAGTTGCACCTCGCCGCAAATCGTCATCGGGGAGCGCGAAAACGCCTCCAGCGAGTCGATCACGCCGCCGTCTGTCGTGTTTTCGATGGGGACGACGCCGAAATCCGACTGTCCACCCGAAATCTCCTCAAAAACGGCGGGAATCGTGCTCACCGGAGCGAGTTCCACGCCTGTGCCGAAGTATTTCAGCAGCGCCAGATGGCTGTAACTGGTTTTCGGTCCCAAAAACGCCACCCGGCACGGTCTAACAACCTGTCGGCACATACCATTAATATTACGCAGGATTTCCGCAATCTGTTCCCCGGGCAGCTCACCGGCGGGAACGCCGTGATGATGGCAGAACGTCGCCAGCCGCCGCTGAATGAGTGCCGCGAGCTCGGCGTCCAGGGTTTCCAGGGTTTTATCGATTTTCGATTGATTTGAGGGCATGGTTCGTTTGAAAAATTCAGGGAATGGCGTGGGATTTATGACTGAATGGAACGCCTGACAACCGCAGCTGGCGGCGGAGCGTTATCGCGGAGGTCGGATCGAAATGGGATAAAACCCGGCGATTCTATCCGGTCTCTGCGCGTCACTTCGACCCGCTGCACTCCCGGCTGCTGTTTCCGCGGATACATCCACATGTGAGATGCTCAGGGCGTTATTATATATACTATCGTCACAAAAGAGAAGCGAGGCCTGAAAAAAGCCGGGACGGCGGGGTTTTTGTCGCGGTAGCGTGGGGGCATCTGTTGTTACTTTAGCGATCATTATTCAATAAACATTTTTTCCCTCAAATACGTCATGGATCTTATGTCCATTACTGCCGTTAAACTTTGCGTATTTTGTATGTTTTACTTTTTCGCTGATTTTCCCGCGTTTTGTCAGTTAGTTCTTAATATTTTTTCACTTTGTTCCGATTATTGCACTATACGGAATTACACCGAAAGGATTTTGGGGTAATCATTTTCAGAAGGGACTTGAAATGAACACCAATTTGTCGCGTAAAACACGCAAAATGACATGGGCAACGATGGTTTTTCTAGGCGCACTGCTTTGTGCGCTGCCATCGTACGTGAAGGGGGCGGACGTTGTCAAGCGGACAGTGGATGTCGGCCCTTATACGAACCCGCAGCAGACGTCCGGTTCTTCTATCATTCCGAAAGGCACGCAAAAGCTGGAAATCACTGTGAATAACAGTGTGACCGGAACGCTGAAGGGTGATTTTGGCACTTATGACTATTTTAAGCCCGGGACGGCGATCTTGAAGGTCAGCGGGGTTGATCTCAACAGCCTCACCAGCTTTAAGGTTGGTGCCGAGTATGCGGCCCCCAGCGATGCGTATTCGGTGGGCCGTTACGGCCTGCTGATTATCGATGGCGGCGGCCGCAGCACCAGCAAACCGCTGACGTGGGACATCTCGGGATTTGATTCCAAGAATGCCGGCTTCGGCGCGCTGGTTCAGTTCGGCGGCGGCGTCATTAACCAGGATTCGACCGGCGAGAGTGTGGATCTTACCATCAACGGTACGAACACTTTCGGCAGCTACACCATGTTCGGCGGACGTGCCACCAATCAGGGCGGCAACGCGACCGTAACATTCAATGCCGGCAACAAAACGCTCTTCAATCAGAACGCGGAAGCGATTTTCGGCGGTGGTTCCTACACTGGCGTCGGCGGCAACGCGTATGTGAAGTTCATGGCCGGCGACGTCGAATTCCAGAACCAGAATGCCTTCTTCGGCGGCTATTCGCTGCAGGGATTCAACAGTGCAGGAAAGGCGTACGTCGACTTTTATAAAGATTCCTACACCCAGTTCCGCCAGCGCGTTGTGTTCGGCGGTATCGGTTACCTCAACGCGGGGTATTCGGAAGTCAACTTCTACGGTGGCAAGACCGTTTTCACCTCCGATTTCGATACCGAGAGCGGTTACATGGGCGTTTACTTCAGCGCCATGGCCTATTATGAAATGGGCGGATGCCCGGACACCTTCGGTTACTCCTCCGGTACGACCGTGAACTTCTTGTGCTCGGAAACGATTTTCAACACCATGACGTACTTCGGCGGCGGTTACAACCTCGACCGCAACGGCAACGGTGACAAAGACCGCACATGGGGTGGTAAAGTCAATGTGAGTTTCTTAGCCGGAGAGCATATCTTCCAGGATACGACCTTCCTGCTTGATGCCGATCCGGATCGTCGCAACGGCCCGCTCTGGTTCTGGGAAGGCGGCACGTTCTTCGGCGGTCCCGGTTCGAACGTGAACGTTTACTTCGGCGGCGGTACCACCTCCTTCATCGGGTCCGACATGGCTCTGCGAAGCATGTACGACCACGACGAAGTCAGCTATAACAAATACGTTTACACCAAAGCCCTGGCGTATTCCAACGGCTACGATATCTTCAATTCGACGAACTATGCCGACGAGGTGCAGTTCGGCGGTGGAGCCTTTCAGATCGGCGACGGTATTTATCTCGACAACCAGTATGTCGCGGTGACGGCCTCCAACGTGAACGAGCTGAATCAGCGCTACCCGTCCAGCACGAACGTCCTGATGGAGTGCGGGCGGATTTATTTCGACAACGTGCGTGCGACGTTCGGCGGACGCGTGGGTAACTACCTCCGGTACGACTCCTACATGGCCGAGCTGAATAACAACGGCACCTATGCGGGCCTCTGGGCCGTCGAAGATCCGACCGCACCCGGCGGCTGGAGCGGTGGAATCACCTATGATTTCTTCACCGACTACTATGAAACCAATAACCCGCTTAACGATTACGTCCGCAACCCGAACCTGTTCAACGACAGCGGTGTTGCCGCGAAGGTAGAACTCACCGGCGGAGCCGAGCTGCGCGTCGGCGTCAACGCCCTGCTGATCGGCCTGGCCAAAGGCACCGAATTCAAGGGCACGGGCGGAACGCTGTTTTACGATTTCAAAATCGCCACCAAAGATCTTGGAATCAAATCCGGCGGGGCAACGCAGCTGGATGTCGGTACGCTTTACTTCGACCGGGTTTCCCTCGATGGTACGGTCGTCGACATTTCCCTGGAACAGATTCAAGACCTGACCAAAGGGACGTACAAGACGGACATCGCCCTGAAAGGTGAAAGCTCGATCAACGTCGGCGGAGCCATCGGTGAAGACAACCGCTTTTACACCGTCGAGGTGGTGAAAACCGATCGCACGACCGCGGCCGCTGTCAATACCGACGTCGATGTCAGCATCAACAACGAGTACAGCCTGCTGGTCACTGTCAAGAAACAGATCGGCATTTACGACGACGCCGTCGGCAACGTCCGCGTTAATCGTCGACATCTCAACGATCTGATTTACAATCATTCCGACGAGTATTGGCAGACGGCCAACGCTGTGAAGGAAATCCTCAAGAAGAGCAAAAACGCACGGGAGGAAGCCGCGAACTTCGACATCCTCGGCGGGGCGCTTTATGCCAACATGGCCTACGCTCAGCTGCAGCGGATCACGATGCTGAACTACCTTCTGGCGGATCAGCTGTATGCGGAAGACGCCGGCCGGTTCTGCTACGGCAATAGCTGTGCCCGCGGCATGTGCTGCGATACCGGCTGCGGTTCCAGCGGATGCGGATACAACTGCGGCGGTTACGGCTGCGGCGATCCCAACTGCGGTGGCGGCGGTGTCGGCACTGGCGGACAGGTTATTTACGATGAATTCGGAAATCCCTACCCGGTGTACAACCAGATTTACAACGGTTATCGTGCCCCGCGCTTCACGCTCTGGGCTCGCGCCTACGGTTTCACTGGCGATACCAGCTATCACAACGGTTTCAGCCCCTACGACAGCAACTCCTTCGGCGGTATCTTCGGCATGCAGTTCCGCGTATGCGAAAACGGCAAGTTCGGAATTTACTACGCCTATGGTCAGACCGAAGTCAGCTCCGACGCTCCCATGGGATGGCAGAATATCAAGTCGAACGACCACACCATCGGCCTGTATGGCAAATGGGTCAATCCCGAACGCTGCGGATATCACTTCCTCACGGCCAACTACTCCTTCAGCAGCAACGACTCGACACGCGTGTTCAATCAGGATTCCTGCACCTACATGGGCACTTATTATGCCGACTACGACAGCAACCTGGCCTCCGTGTTCTTCGAAAAAGGTTGGGACTGGTGCGTCGGCTGTCATTGGACGATCAACCCCTACATGAACGTGCAGTGGGCCCACTACTCGGCGGACGGTTTCCGCGAGTCGGGTGGATTCAGAGACTGTCCGGTCGACGGCGTGAACCTGTGTGTCAACGACATGTCGTTCGATTCGCTGAGAACCGGCCTGGGAAGCAGATTCGCGTGGCGTGCCATGTTCTGCAATCCCTGCCACGACCTGCGGCTGACGGCGAACATCGCGTGGATTCATGACTGGCTCGACTGCGACGCGGCTATCAACTCCATGGTGTGCAGTGCCTCGATGCTGCCCAAATGGCGGATGTACGGCAACGACGGCGGACGCGACTGGCTCAACTTCGGTCTGGGCATCAATTACACCTTCCGCGATCGCATCACGCTGGGCGCCAACTGGGATCTGTTTGCCAACCAGTACACGACGGTGAACGGGTTGATGGCGGGTGTCTCGGTCGCCTGGTAACGCGGAAGAATGCAAGCCGGGTGGCATCGGCGCCCGGCCGACAACAAAATTATTAATGTGGTGTTAGTAATGCGAAGGATGTAAAAATCCTTAGTCCCTGAAAAGCTGGCGGAGTCCTTCTCTGCCAGCTTTTTTTGTTTTGCGACGAATTTTTCCTACTGTCTGCATATCCAAATTTTTTTCCTCTCCCCCTTTTACTCCGCACGAAAATAGATATAATCCAACAGATTTGGAAACTTTTATAACCGCCGCAGGGGCGTCTCGACATCCCGCCGGGCCGCGATTCAGGTTTCCGTGTTGTAATCGTATGTTTTTATAAACATCAAAATGAAAGGAATGTTTATCATGGATCTGTCCCAGTATGGAATCGTTTCTCCGTCCGTAGTCCGTAACCCGGCTCCGTCCCGTCTTTATGAAGATGCGCTGCGTGATGATAACGCGCACTTCTCCAGCACGGGCGCCCTGATGACGACGTCGGGAACGAAAACGGGACGCAGCCCTAAGGATAAACGTATCATTGAGCAGGAAGCTACGGTCGGCGATATCTGGTGGGGTTCCGTCAACATGAAGCAGGACGTGACGTCTTTTCAGCAGAACCGGCGGCGGGCGATCGATTTTTTCAATCACCAGAAGCAGGTGTACGTGATCGACGCGTATGCCGGCTGGGATCCGAACTACCGCCTGAAGATCCGCGTCATCTGCACGCGTGCGTATCATGCGCTGTTCATGGAGAACATGCTCATCATGCCCACCGCGGCGGAGCTGGCGGATTTCGGCACGCCGGATTATGTGATTTATAATGCCGGGCAGTTCCCCGCGGACCCGTCCGTCGGCACGCACACCTCCTCCACCAGCGTCTGCCTCGACTTCGCGTCGGGCGAGTTCGTCATCCTCGGCACGCAGTATGCCGGCGAGATGAAGAAGGGTGTCTTCACGATCATGAATTACCTGATGCCCAAGCAGGGTGTGCTGTCCATGCACTGCTCGGCGAACGAAGGCCCGGCCGGCGACGTTTCGCTGTTTTTCGGCCTCTCCGGCACCGGCAAAACCACCCTCTCCACCGAAGCCCACCGCAAGCTCATCGGCGACGACGAGCACTGCTGGACGAACGAGGGCATTTTTAACATCGAGGGCGGCTGTTACGCCAAATGCATCAACCTTTCGAAGGACAACGAGCCGGAAATTTACGACGCCATCCGTTTCGGCACGGTGCTCGAGAACGTGGTCTACGACCCCGAAACGTATGTCGTGGATTACGACAACGACGCGATCACGGAGAACACCCGCGCATCTTATCCGCTGACGTTCATCCCGAACACGAAGCTGCCGGCCGTCGGCGGCCATCCGAAAAACATCATTCTGCTGACGTGCGACGCGTTCGGCGTGCTGCCCCCGGTAAGTCGGCTCACGCCCCAGCAGGCGATGTACCATTTCATCAGCGGTTACACGGCGAAAGTGGCCGGCACGGAGATGGGCGTGAAAGAGCCCACGCCGAACTTCTCGGCCTGTTACGGATCCGTGTTCCTCGCGTGGCACCCCACGAAATACGCGGAACTGCTGGCCGAAAAGATGCTCACGCACGGCTCGCACGCGTGGCTGGTGAATACGGGCTGGGCCGGCGGCGGATACGGTGTCGGCAAGCGGATGTCCATCAAGCACACCCGTGCGGTCATCGACGCGATTCATTCCGGCGAACTGGGCAGTGCCCCCATGGTGACGGACCCCGTTTTCGGATTCCACATCCCCACGGCCTGCACCGGCGTGCCCGCCGAAGTGCTCCAGCCGCGCGAGTGCTGGGCGGATAAGGCCGCGTATGACGAAACGGTGAAGAAACTGGCCCAGGCCTTCAAGAAGAATTTCGCGATTTACGCCGACAAAGCGTCGCCCGACATTCTCTCCGGCGGCCCGTGCGTGGAGTAAAATTCGTCAGAGCCGCAATCGTAAGATTGCGTAAGCGAAGCGGATGGGACATAGGATGTGTGGGGGGTGGAAATCCGTCCCCCGGGAACAGCAGCCGGGAATGGAGCGAAGCGAAATGACCGGATTTGAGCCGTCGAATGTTTTTCCGGTTCTGATTCGGTCACTTTCCTTTCGCTCCATTTTCGGCTGCTGTTCTGCGTTCCATGAACCTTTTCGCCTTTTCATCCGTTTCAATATTAACGAAATAAACTTGACACCGCCTGCTTTATTTGCTAAAATAAAGTCGGAGAGACTTAAAATGCGACGAAAATTCAGAAAATCGCGGATTTTGCCCAAGCTCACGAGTTGCCTCGTGCTGGCGATCTTTGTTTTTTGGACTTTCGTTGCCCCGCTGGGCGTCTGTTTTTGCGAGGGCTGTGCGTGTTCGCATCACATCTCCACGCTCTTCGCGGTCGATGCGGTGAAAAAGCCAGATGAAACGCCCCAGGCGAAAAAGCCTTGCTGCGAGGCGAAAAAATCCTGCTGCGGCGAGAAAAAAACTTGTTGCGCAGATGAATCGCCGCCTTCCCAAAACTGCTGTGCGGAAAACCCCGCGACCGGGGAAGATCCCGACGACGAATGCAACTGCGGATGCGCCGACGCTTCCCAGCCCGTGCTTGGCGTGATGGCCGCTGAACTGGTTTCCGAAAAAAATAACGCGCACGCTTTCACGTTTTCCATCCCGGATGTGCTTCCGTCGCCAGTGGCGGATCTCGACATTTTCCGCTGTGTCGGCGTCTTGAAACGGCCCGGCGCGTGGACGGCTGCGCTACCGGTGCGCCTCCATCTTTTCCTTGGGGTGATGCTGAATTGATTTCACATGCGGACAATTGCTGTCTCATGTTTTATGTGAAATTTTATAAATTCAATCCATCGGATGACTGAAAAGGAGAAAGTTATGTTTACGAAAAGTGTTAAATTTTCCGCGATGAGCGTGGTGTCCGTGTGCCTGGTGATGCTGGTTTTCACGGCGACCGCCAAAGCCGACGAGGCGAAAAAGCAGTGTCCGTGCGGCGACGACTGCAAATGCTGCGCGGCCTGCTGTGGCGAAGGCGAGTGCAAGTGCGGCGACGACTGCAAATGCTGCGACAAGTGCCAGTGCAAGAAGGCCAAGTGCTGCGACAAAAAATGCAAGTGCGGCGATGACTGCAAATGCTGCGCGGCCTGTAAAGGCGAAGGCGGCGAGTGCACCTGCGGCAAAGACTGCAAGTGCTGCAAAAACTGCCCGTGCAAAAAAGCCGACGGTGCTGGCAAAAAAGGTCATGGCCACCATCACGGCAAAAAAGCCGAAAAATAAGGCAAAAACGCCTGTTTTCGGATAATGTAATGTGAGAGTACGCCGCCGGTTTGCGTTTCGTGCGTGGCCGGCGGCTTTTTTTATACGGGGTGAACACGCATGAACGAGTCGGCGAAAAATCTTCCCACCGCGCAGGAAATCCACGAGTTTTACATGCAAGAGGCGCTCATGGAAGCGGAGCAGGCGTACCGTGAGGACGAGGTGCCCGTGGGGGCGGTGATCGTGCACCGTGGGCGCGTGGTAGCCCGTGCCCACAACCAGCGTGAGCAGCTCAAAGACCCGACGGCCCACGCTGAGATGCTGGCGATTACGCAGGCCGCGGCGGCGGTGGAAAGCTGGCGGCTGGAGGACTGCGTGCTTTACGTGACGCTCGAGCCGTGCCCGATGTGCGCCGGGGCGATTCTCCAGGCCCGCATTCCCATGGTGGTTTACGGTGCGACGGACGCGAAAGCCGGGGCCGTCGACACGCTTTACCAACTCCTTACCGACGCCCGTCTCAATCACCGCGCGCAAACCGTTTCCGGCATTCATAAAGATCAGTGCGCCGCCATTCTCTCCCGCTTCTTCGCCGACAAACGCCGCATGGGGAAGAAATAAACGCGAGTCTCCATTATTTCCTTGCGGCGGCAACGCAGATTTCCTGGTGGCTGGTGTGAAGCTGTCGGGCGCGGACGAAATTGAAGTTCCAGCCGTGGATGCGTTCCAGATACTCATCTACGTTCAAGCCCATTTCCCAGTCCGTGAATTTCAGCGTGAGAATCATACCCCGGATGTGGATTTCCGGGTGCGTCACCAGCGATTCGACCACCTCCAGCGCGTAATTCGGCGGCACGTTCATGTCACATGTCAGCCACCGGACTTTACGGAATTCGGATCGGCGGATGAACGCGATTTTCGAGCGGAGGTGGCGGAAGTTTTCGTCGGCCAGCACGTCCGGGTGCATTTCCGCAGGGTCCACGCCGAGGACTTTACAGCCGCGGGCCAACAGCGCTTGCGTCGCGCCGCCGGGAGCGCTGCCGATTTCGCAGACGGTGTCTCCCTCTTTAATCGGGAAGCCCGACCACCGCAGGGCCTCCTCCATTTTTAGCCACGCACGTGAAACCACATGCTCCGGCACGCTGAGATTCAGCATCCCGCCAGGGAGCGTGGATGCGAAGGATTTTACTCGGTGGAAGCCGATGAGCCATTCCTGCTGCGTGGGTTTATCACGCTCTTCCCCGCCGCGCCGGCTGCGAAACTCAGCCGTTACCTCCGGTGGCTCCGGGTGCACCAGCACGCAGTCCAGCACGGTCTCGCCGCGCACCGCCGGAGAGTCCTGCCCGTACTCGCGCAGTGTTTCCGGCGTGGGGCACACACGGCACAACTCCCGGCACACCGCTTCCGCCTGGGCCGTCAACTGCGGCTCAAATTTAAAGTCGCCGATCTTAAACAGGTCGCGCGGAAACGCATGCACGCGATGAATCTCCCGCCCGTTTTCCTCCCCCGGCACATCTTTCGCCAGCTCCCACGCTTGGCTCGCCATTTCCGCCGGGTTCTCACCCCGCACCGTGCCCAGCGAAAAGCCCCAGCTCCGCGCGAACACGCTCTGCACGCCGAAACGCTCCGCCTTCCGCAATTCACTTTCCGTGAGCTTAAACGTCAAGAGTCCTGGGCGCGAAAACGCCAGCCGGGATTCCGGAAATTGCCGCGCGACTTCCGCCTTCACATTCTGTTCCGCGCCGATCTGACAGGTGATGAAAATAAACGGCTTCATAACGATTTACTCACATAACGGGTTAAAACTTCCAGCGTTTTCCGGGATGGTGACAGGCTGCAAGCGGTAAGCCATAAGCTTCAAGCTTTCGATTTCCGCCACCAGCTCTCCCGGTAAAACAGGGCATGAGTCACGCTGGATAAGCTTAAAGCTTTTAGCTCACAGTTTGCGGCTCATTTTACCCACGGCGGCGTGACGGGCAGGTACGTATTAAACTCATCCAGCAGGGCCTGCTCATACGCACCCGCGAAGGTCCCGCTAAAGAAGCGGTCCAGCCCTTCCTTATAAAACCGCTCCCAACTCGCCTCTTCCGCGCCGGGATTAATCGGAAAATACAGCGCGTGATTCGGATACGCCGCTTTATAATCGCCGGGGGCGTCCCCGATCATCAGCGCGTGATGCGGGGGGTATTTCGCGGAATTTTCCATCACTTCCTTCTTCGTGCCGAACTCCTGACCGCAAATTTCGATCACGTATTTTCGCAGGTCATGCTCCTCCCACTCCCGGTTCAGGGCGTCATTCGGCGTCTGCGAAACGCACAGCACATCCGCCTTCCCCTGCATTTTCTCCAGCGACTGCCGCACGTACGGGAAGGGCGGGATGCCGAACACCATTTCCTCGATCCGCTCATTAATGCGCTCGCTCCATTTCAGGGCCTGCACAAGCGCCGGGTCCTGGGTGCGCTGGACTTCCGCGATTAACGCCGGATTTCCCAGTTTTTTCTCGGTGTGAATCCATTTTCGCAGCGCTTCCGGCATCTCCACCTTCACGCCCCGCGCCGCGCATTCCGGACGGGCCGCCAGAAGGTCCAGCGCCTCTTCCAGCGCCAGAAACCGGTTAATTCCTCGGCTCTGCGAGTAAAGATTCACGAATTCCCACGTCTCGCGGGCATACTTGCTGACGCCCTGGAGACCGTAATAAAAAATCGTGCACGGCGCGAAGCACTCTTTCTGCTTAATTTCCATGGTGTCAAAAATGCAGCCGTCCGAGTCGATTCCGATGAAAAATGCATGCTGGGGTTTTAAATCGTACATGGTTTTTTGCGTGGGGGAAAATGGGTTAATGGCGGTGAGGCAGCCCGCCACCGGCGAAGGGCGGGCGGAGAATAAACACTGTATTTTAGCAGCTAAACCCGCAAAATAAAAGGGGGATGCGGCCGATGCGGTTATTCGATTTTCCGGAGGTTTACCCACCTGGCTGCCATGTTATACCCCGTTCGATCCGATGATGAAGTGAAACAGATGTGTGCGATTATTCAGGAAAACTAATATTTGTATTATTTTTGGAAAAATTAACGAATATGCATTTTTTCAAAGTTTTATGTATTATGTACTAATATTACAAATAGAAAGCGGGAATCGATCTCCGTTGAGGGATGTGAAAATCGCTGTGAAGCCCACAGACTTCTTGAAGTGCGTGGTTTACCATTACAAAAATGTAAGGTGTAATGATGAGAAAAAATAGCAGGAAGCTGCCTGCACCGGGGGTGCATGGAATTCGAGCCGCGTGTCGGATGCTCCGGAACATGGTTTTGTTGCGGGGAAATTTCTGGAAAAAGGCGGCGCTGACTTTTGCCGTCGCTGCGGCGCTGGGGCTTGGCGGGGAAAGCCGTGCGGCTGATATGGCCTGGAATGTCGCGGACGGTGCCTGGGAGAATCAGAACAACTGGAATCCGGTAGGTACGCCCGGCGAGCAGGATACGGTCATCATCAATAACGATGGTACCGCCAGGTTGGGTTCGTGGGTATCTGGCAGCGGAATTACCGCTCTTCAGGTTGGCACCATCGCTTCGGGGACGCTCGTCTTTGGGTGGGGCGGATCGGTTGAGGTCCGAGATATGATAACCATAGCAGACCAGGCGGGCAGCACCGGCACCATAACAGTCGACAACTCGAATAACAGGTTGACTTGCAACAGCGAAAGTTACATTGGAAATTTCGGCAATGGTACCATGGAACTTTCGGGTGAAGGCGAGTTCCTTGGGATGGGACTGGTCTCGATCGGCGTGGCTGCCGGTCCCGAAGGTTTGGTCACGGTTACGGGTAGCGGCACTCTGTTCCGGCCGAGAGCGGATCTGTACGTCGGCCAAAACGGCAACGGCACCTTGAATATCTCCGCCGGCGGGACGACAGAGGTTGACAACCATATCACGATCGGCGCAGGGAGTGTAACCAACGACACCGCCCAGGGAAAAGTCACCGTCGACGGTACCGGTTCGAAGTTGCAGGCGGACAGCGGCCCATACAGCTCGGTTATGAGCACGCTCACCGTCGGCGATTACGCCCAGGGCGAATTGATTCTCACCGGCGGCGGCGAGGCGTCAGCCAAGGGCGATATTTTCATCGGCAAAAGCTTCACCGGAAACAGCAGTGTCAATGTCGGCTCCGGTTCCACCCTCGAAAGCACCGCCGGGAATCTCTACATCGGCGACGTCGGCACCGAATTGTTATCGGGTACCGGCACGGTCATCGCCAACACGGCCTATCTCGGCAGCAACGGCGCCATCCCCCCCGGCGATTCCGGGGGGCAAATCGGCACGCTCACATTCAATGGCAATGTCGAAATGAGCAGCACGTCGGTTTACGAAGTGGATGTCATGCCTGGCGACAACACGCTGAAGGTTGGACACCGGGATTCCGAGGCAGAGTATAACAGCTACTTCGGCAGCATTTACGCCTCCCGCCGATTCAACAGATTTCTGTTTTCCGTCGGGAGCACGTACGGGCGACACGACGTGGAAACGACGCGCTACACCATCGGATTGACCCAGAACCAGCGGCTGACGGGCGACTATTGGGCCACCAGCGGGCAAGTTTTTGCCGAGCTGGCGCTGATGGCGATACAGGGCCATGACGGGGATGTGACGCCGTACCTGAATTTCGGGTGGAACACTGTGCGGACGGACCGGTTCCTTGAGTCGGGCGGCGGCGCCGGCCTCAGCGCTGACGCCCGGAATTATAACAGCCTCTTCGGCGATCAAGTGAATTCCAACGGAGGCAGCGCGACGCTGGAAGTGAAGTTCTAAAGAAGCGGCGGGTGGTCGTCCGTCAACTCACCCGCCGCACGATTCCCCACTGGCAGAAAAGCAGCACGCACAGCAGCAGCAGGACGCCGCCGTGGCGCCACAACGGGACACGGATTTCGTGAAGCGGCCCGGAGTCCGTGCGTGTCTGGGAAGCCGTCTGGAGAGAAAGCAGCAGGTCGCGCGGCAAGTCGCGCACCGCCCGGCACTCCGAGAGTTTTCCGTAAACGGCACCGCCCGTCAGCGCCGCGATTTTTTGTGCTAGCGCGGGATTCGCTGCGAGCTGACGAAACTCCGCGTGTGCGTCCGCCGGATGCGGCCTTTCCCGTCCGGATGATGTTTCCGAGAACGCGATTTCCGCTTCCGGATTTTTCGTCGCGTTCACCGTTTTCTCCTCCACCGCCGCACCCCGGCAGAGCCAGCGGACGGTCTGGAGCCAGTAATGGCGGTAGGCGTTTTCATCATCCCGCCACCGCCAGCGCCACGTGGCATCATGCGTGTGAATGAAAATTTTCCCGTCCGGCCCGGGGTAAAAAATCGCCGCGGGAATTTTTCGGGCAATTTTATTATGCGGATTTTCGGCCGTTTTTACTTCCGCACCCCTCATCGTGCCCACATCAGCCTTCATCTCCGCCCCGCCCGGCGTCTCCATTACGTGAAGCTCCGCCAGGATCATCGCCGCGGGAGATAAGCGGGGAATTTCCTGGAACTGATAAATCGGCGGGAATGTTTCCCACGCCTCACGCCCCGTCACGCGGTCACGCTCCCAGCGCATGCCGGGCGTGGTGGCGCCCAGCGGTGTGGGCACGAATTTCGCTCCGCCCGGCGCGTTCTGCGTGAATGTAATGTCATCCACGTAAAACGGGAGAAGATTTTCGAGTGCCGTGCCGCGCCAGTGGCGGAAGGTGAAGGCGGGGCCAGCCACGCACATCAGCACGCGGGCATGGCCATCCTCCACGTTTTCACCTCCGTTTTTTTCACCTTCATTTTTTTCACTGCCCGCCAGCCACCGCGTGATGTCCGTCATGGCGTCCTCCCCCAACCGGCGCGGGTCCACATCCCCGAGAATGAGCAGATCCTGCGTTTCCAGTTCCGCACGTTCCGGAAAGCGTTCATGGGCCGCCGCGTTCTGGGCCACGTACCCAGCCTCCGCCGTGCCCAGCCAGTACGCCACCTCCGTATTTTTTTCGCGGGCCAGCAGATTCAGCAGATACCGGAACTCCCACGCCGGCTTCTGCCACGCCAAAAAAATGCGGTATTTCCGGTCCGTCACCAAAACGGAAAGCGGCTCCGCGGCCTGCAAAAAATCCGCATAAAACTCCGGCAGCGGAGATGCTTCTGGCGCATCCGCCACCCGCGCCTCTAGGACACACGCATACTCGCCCACGTGGACTGGCTGCCATTTTACCTGAATTTCCACCGTCTGCGCGTCTTCCGAAAACACGCACTCTGCACGCGCGAGCACCGCCAGCGGCGATTTCGTTTTCACGCCGGCATCATTCCCGGAAACGTCACGCAAAATCACTTCCGCGCGGCGGCCTTTCAGACTCTCCGCCGTCAGGGTGCAGCGCACATTTAAAACGTCTTCCGCAGCCAGTTCCTTCTCCGCGTGCGTGACCGTCATCCGTAAACGGGGCAGGGCGTCGGTGCTCCCGAAAATGGCCGTGTCCAGAATCACGCCCCGCTTCCCCGCGGCTTCCGCTTCCCGCAAAAACGCGTCCTCATCCGTCACGGCGGCGTCCGTAAAAAAGATAATCGCTTTCGGCGGCGGCGTGCTTTCCCTGAAAATCCGGTGCACCGCCGCGCCCAGCGGGGATTCCATTCCGTCACGTCTGCCGCCAAGCAGGTCTGAAAGCGCGACGGTCTTCACGTCCACCCGCGTTTTCAGCCGGGCCTCCAGCGAAAGTTGCGTGTCATCCAGCACGGCACGCAGGGCTTCCAGGCGGGTGACTGCGGGCGTGTGTTTCTCTTGCGTGGAAGTGAGGTTCACGTGTGCGGACGCCTGCGGAGTAAAAAACGCCGCGGCGTCTGGAAGCTGGCACATGCTGGCGGAATCATCCAGCAGAAAGATCACCGTGTCCCGCGGCGTGCGGTCTTCCACGTACGTCACCTGGAGGAGCATCATGCCGAGAATCAGAAAGGCGGCCGCCCGCAGCGCGAAAAGCATGGCTGTCAGCGGGAGCGTCAGACGCCGCCATTCCGCGAGAAAGATACGTGCCAGCCACACGAAAATCCCGGCCGCCAGTAGCGTTAATAGCCACGCGGGAAGCGTTTCGCGAGTTTCCAGCCACCAGTTCATGCGTTCCGCACCCTTCTCAAAAAAAGTTCGCCGGCCAGCAGGCACGCGGCCACGGCCAGCAGGATCGCCGCAGCGTGATTTTTCGCCGTGTTTTCCGTCTCCGCAAGAAAGGACGCGGGCGTTTCCACGCGGTGCGGAATGCCGGAAAAGGTAAGCCGCTGCCGTTCCGCCGCCGAATTTTTCAGGGAATCCGTCTCCGCCGGGTCCGAATTTATGACGCGCGGCACGGGCTTCTGAAACATGCCCGCGTAAACCGGCGCTCCCACTTTTCCCGCCGTGAGATTCATCCGATTTCCCCGCGCGGCGGTAGCGTACCGCGTCACCTCATCCAGCACGGGCAAGAACATTCCGGAAAGTGGAAACGGCGCGTCGCGCATGTCGGCGGAAATGGCGAAAATGGCCGAGCGCCCGCGGTATGCGTCCCGCTGGAGTAAAAACGCGTCCTCGGATTCCAGCGAGAAAACGGCTTGCGCGTGCTCCTCCGCACGCATTTTCCAGAACCGGTTCACCGGAAGCACATTCCCCGCCGCACGCACCGCCGCGGGCGTTTCCGGCTGCATGAACTGAACCGGCACACCCGGCAAAAAATCCGCCATTTTTGCGTAATTTTCCACGTCCACCGCTTCATCCGGAAAGAAAATCACGCCCCCGCCGCGCTTCAGATATTCCCGCAGCGCATCCGTTTCCGCGTCTGAAAAACGCGAAATACCGCAGAGGATCACGGCATGAAAATCTTCCAGCACAGTCTGCGCCAGCCGCCCATCCGGGAGTGTTTCCGTGTGAAGGTATTTCGCCGGCGCCACATTTTCCGGCATCCGCCGCGTTTCCGCCCGTACCGCTGCGATTCCCGCCAGCGCACTTTTCAGGTATGTCCCGGCCGTGGCGGTCAGTGCGTCCCGCTCCGTCTCTGGCCTCCACGCCTCCACGATTAACACCCGCCACTGCGTTTCCGCGAAAAAACACACCCGCCGCGCGTCATCCGGCGGAAAAATGTCGCGCTGCGCTGCGCCGGTAATGTCCGTGTCGTCCTTCAGCCGGGTCTCAAAAAAATACGCGCCGGCGCGCGTCACGGGAATTTTAAAGGACGCCGTCACGCTCCCTTCCGCCGGGATGTCCGCCCAGAGCTGGGAAACAGGCGTCCACGCATCCGGCGTTTCAGACGTTCCTTCCGCGGCATTTTCGCCGGCGTGCATTTCATAAAGCTCCACCGTCCGGCGTGCGTCCGCGCGCGAAGAATCATTCCGGAGCGTCACATCCAGAAAAATCTCCTCGCCGAAAATCACTGGCAGTCGCCGCGGGCGAAATTCCGTGATCCCCACATTCATGATGTCCGTGGTGTCCTCCGGCGCATTCCCCTGCCACGCGGTCATGTTCACACACGTGATTTTCGCGCCCCACGTTTTAAGAACCTCCTGAAACACCGCCTGTTCCGCATCCGTCCATTCCCATTGAAAGTCCGAGAAAAAATAAATTTCCGGGGATTTTCGCGCCGCGTGCTTTACGCCGGACTCCACCGCGTGCTGCGCTGCGGGGGCTGGCGCGTAAGTTTCATACGTTTCCCGCCATCTCCGCAGTTCCGCCGAAATCGCGTGGGGCGAAATGGCCGCGTCCGTGGGCTGTGTCTGACGGACGGCGTAAAACGCCTCCTCCCCGGTAAGGACGCGCTGCGCAGGCGTTTTATTTTGCGGAAACTCCGAGGAATCCTGCGTAAAATCATCATCAAAAACCGTGGGCATCACCAGAAATCGCGTGCGGCCCGGCATCCGCGAAATTTTCTCCGCCGCGCAGTGTTTCGCGGCCTCCAGGCGGGACGTGAGCGCGGCGTTTTCACCCGCCGTCAGCCAGGCGGCCATAGACGCGGAATTATCCAGCACAAAAATAACATCCGGCGGCGTTTCTTTCGCACGATTTTTTTCCGCGGCGGCCGTTTCACTCTCTGAATCACGGACGCGGGAAATTTTTCCGTCACGCTCCGTCTCCACACCCGTTTCCGGAAACGCATTCCTTCCGCCGAAAAAATCATTCCGCGGCATAAGCACCGCCGCCACGCAAAGCGCGATCACCGCCGTCTGAAGCGTCACCTGCACGGCATCCAGAAACCGTGCCCGAAAGCGGATTTTCTCCGCCGCGTCTTCCAGGAACCGCATGCCGGCCCACATGACCGTCACCGCCGGCTTCCGGCACAGCCAGAAAATCACCGCGGGCACTGCCGCCAGCAGCACGCTCCAGTAAATCGCGGGCGGAAACGCGTCCGGCATGATCATTCCCCCTTCTCACCCAGCGCGAATAAATGCGTTTTACCGCGGAGGTAAACCCGACCGTCGGCGAAAGCCGGGGAGGTGACGCACCCTTCCTGGAGCGTGTTTTGATGCGTGATTTCCATTCCGCTGTCCGTGAAGGTGATGATGTAACACCGCGAAAACGTTTCATCCCGCTTTTCCTGGGCGTCCGTGACGAGGTAAATCGTTTCGCCCACCAGCCCGGGGGAAGCCGTGGGCGTGAGCATCAGGTCTCCCATCCACTGGTAATCGTCCCAGAGCATTTCGCCGTCCGCCAGGCTCAGGCACGTCACGGTGCCGGATTTATCAAAAAGAATGAGGTATTTCCCCGCCACCGTCAGCGGACTGACGGTGTCCGGCAGGCCCAGATCATTTTTCCACGCGACATGCGTTTTCGTGATGTCCACGGCTTCCGCCACTCCACCCGCGCCGTCATCCGTCAGCACCACCACCGGCGTGACGCCCGTGGCCTGTGGAAATTCATTCGCCGTGATGACCTGCACACCGCCGCCATCCAGCGCTGTGTAAATCGGAGAAGGCCCCACATCCGCCTGGAGGCATTTCACCTTCCACAGCGGGCGCCCCGTCCGCACGTCATACGCCGTCATAAACGGCTCTGCGGCGGTGATGAGCTGCGTCTGCGTGATTTCCTTCCCGTCATGCTCCGCGGTAAGCGTCATGACGGTGGGCGTGGGCCATGAATTCGGAATGCCCGGCCGGGCGGTTTCCCACACACTTTCCCCGGTCTCCGTGTTCAGCGCCATGACTTTCGAAAGATTCGCGCTTCGCCCGCCCTGATCATACTGCACGAGTAAAAGATTCTCGAAAACCGCAAGCGAGGACGCGTGTCCATACGCGTTTTTCGGGACGCCCAGCCCGCGCTTCCACACTTCCTTCCCTGCGAAATCCACGGCCACCACATCCCCATTCGTGAAAATGGCGTAAAACCGCGTGCCGTCCGTCGCGCCCGTACTCGGGGCGTAACCCGTGTAATCCACTTTATAATCCGGGTCCGCAGCAGCTTTCGCGCCCACCTCCGTGGCCTCCACCGCGTGTGTCCAGACGAGCGCCCCGGTGTCCGCGTCAAAACAGTAAATCTCGCGCGCTTCCGGCGTACCGCCCGTGAGGAAAATGTGTTTTTCCCACACCACCGGCGAGCTGAACCCCTCCAGCGGTACGGGCACTTTCCACAGCACGTTCTTCCCCGTTTCATCATCCCATTCCACTGGCACATTTTGGAACGCCGAAACTCCGTTTCCGGCCGGCCCACGGAACCGCGGCCACTGCCGACTCGCCGTGTCCTCCGGCATCACCACGCTTTTCGCCGCCAAAATCACCGACACGGCCTTTTCACCATCAGTCTGCCCCGCGTCTGTTTTCCCAGCTTCCGGCGTCTTTGCGGCGCTACCTCCCGCATTCCCCGTTACGGGTGCTGGTGGCGACTCGATTTCCTCTTCCCCGCCGTTTCCGTCTCCGTCATCATGGAACGGATTTTCTTCCTCGGCTTCCACCACATTCCCCATCCCCGCCACGGATGTGGGCGGCGATTCAATTTCCTCTTCCCCGCCATTTCCGTCTCCCTCTCCATCCTGAAACGGATTCCCTTCTGTCTCCGCGTTTTCCTGCGCATCCGCACGCACCGGTTCATCCCCCGTCACCGGCGGCGTCTGCGTTTCCGCCTTTTCTCCATCCCCCATCCCCGATACCCCATCCCCGTGCCGCATCACCGTCATTTCCGGGCGCGGTACGCACACCAGCAGCACCGTCACCAGCGTGATGATGCCCACCGTGGTCAGTGCGTACGTCACCCGCACCGCCTGCACGGAATCCACATCCCTCGCCGGCACGCCCCCCACCGGCACTTCCGGCGCCGGCGGCTTCACCGCGGACGCCAGCGCGAAACACCCCGCCGTCAGCAGCAACCCCGTAATCAGCAGCCCCACACCCCACGCGAAGTGCGTCCGCTGCATGAAAAACCGTTCCCGCATCCGCTGGTCTTCCGCCTGAAACGCCGTCCGTTTCTCGGCATCTTCCGGGGCCTTCAGCACTTCCCCGCGGGAGTTCGCATATATTTCATCCTCGGACGGAATGCTGGGCAGATACCCATGATGCATGACGATCATCTGAACGGAAAGCGGCAGCAGAAAAATGGCGAGAATCCAGCCACAGACCGTGGCCGTGCTGTAAATGGAGCGGCGGGTTTCGATTTTCATAAAGTGTTTTTTGTGAGGAGGTTATACCATATTAATTTTTGCAGACGCACTTAAATTATAAAGAATCATGCCTCCGCGGTCAAGAGCCACACGCGTTCTTGCAGCGCCGGAGTGAAAAACAGCAGCCGGGAGCGCAGCGGAACGCAGTGACGCGCAGAGACCGGATGAGAAATGCCGAATATTCTCCCACTTCGATCCGGTCTCTGCGCTAACGCTCCGCTCCCGGCTGCTGTTTCTTGCTGCCCCCCCACTTTTTCCCCGTGGACGCTTGTTTTTCGCCCCGGCTTTTCTTAAAATAGACGCATAACCGTCAAAATCGCCGCGAGTTTACGCCGCAGGCTTTATTTATCCTTCCTAAAATACGGAGATTTCATCATGAAACGCGCGTTTTTATGCCTTTTTTTCACGTTTTGCCTGACCGCCGCGCCGGCGTTCGCGGCCGTGACGCTTCCGAAAGTGTTTTCGGATCACATGGTGCTGCAGCGCCAGTTACCGGTGCCGGTGTTCGGGCGGGCGGCCCCGGGCGAGGAAATTTCCGTGACATTCGGGGAAAACACCGTGATGACCACCGCCGGCGAGGACGGAAAGTGGATCGTGCGGCTGCCGGAAATGCAGGCTAGTGAGGAAGGCCGGACGCTGGTGGTGCAGGGCGAAAACACAGTCACATTCCAGGACGTAGTGGTTGGCGAGGTCTGGTTTTGTTCCGGTCAGTCGAACATGGAGTGGCAGTTCGCCAACAGTTTTCGGCCCACGCCCGAAGATCCGGACGAACCGATGATCCGCTTCCTTCGCGTGGGAAAAGGCGTCCGCCCCTTCCCGGCCGACGATTTTTACGCCGAGAGCGGCACGTGGCTCACCTGCCAGGACGGCCGTTTTAATCAGTGCACCGCCGTGGGTTATTATTTTGCGAAACGCCTGCGCGACGAGCTGGGTGTGCCCGTGGGCCTGATCGACTGCGCGTGGGGCGGCTCGAACATCGACTCCTGGATTCCGCCGTTCGCGTACGAAGACATTCCCGAGCTGGAATTCCGCCTCCAGCAGACCACGCAGCAGCAGAAGCAGCTTTTCGAGCAGACGAAACATTTCATCGCCGCGATGGAAAAATGGATTCCCGAAAACCGCGCGGCCGTGGAAGCAGGAAAGCCCTTCCCCGACGCGCCGCGGACGCCGGACCTGGATGTCGGATGCGGCGCGATGTTCAACGGCATGGTCGCCCCCATCATCCCTTACGCCATTCGCGGCCTGATCTGGTATCAGGGCGAGTCGAATGCCAGCGACGGCATGGCGTACCATTTCAAGCAGATGGCCATGACCAACGCCTGGCGGAAACTCTGGAATCAGCCCGGCGACGCGCGTGACTTCCCGTTTTATTATGTCCAGCTCGCGAATTTCATGGACGCCAATGAAAACCCGGCCCAGGGCGAATACTGGAACCACATCCGCGACGTGCAGACGCAGTCCATGAAGATCAAGAACGCTGGCATGGCGGTGATCATCGACGTGGGCGACGGGAAAGACATCCACCCGCGGAATAAATACGACGTCGGCCGGCGGCTCGCGGCGTGGGCCCTGGCGAAAGATTACGGCAAGAAAATCGAGTATTTCGGCCCGCTGTACGAGTCCATGACGGTCGAGGGCGACAAAATCCGCCTCACCTTCACCCACACCTGCGGCGGCATGATCGCCGGCGTCAAAGACGGCCTGAAAGCCCCCGTGCCCGCCGCGGACGGGAAGCTCAAGCGTTTTTCCATCGCGGGCGAAGACCGGAAATGGCACTGGGCCGACGCCGTAATTGACGGCGACGCGGTGGTCGTTTCAAGCCCGCAAGTGCCGCACCCCGTGGCGGTGCGCTACGCCTGGTCGAATAACCCCGAAGGCTGCAATCTTTATAACCGGGAAGGCTTCCCCGCGTGCCCGTTCCGCACGGACGACTGGTAAAAGAGCCGCAATTAAAACCCCTGTCAAGTAATTTACTCACAAGAACAGCAGCCGGGAGTGGAGCGGAACGCAGCGACGCGCAGAGACCGGATAGAATGGTCGGAATTTTCCCCACTTCTATCCGGTCATTCCGTTTCGCTTCATTCCCGGCTGCTGTTCTTGCGTTTAACAACTTACCGATATCCCAAAATCTGGTCCGCCATCCAACGCGCCTCGCCATGCGTCAAGTCGGGGACGGTGAACAGTTCCCGATCCTGAAAATCGACGAATGTGATTTTCCAGCCGCTCGTTGTCTGGCCGACGGATGGACGCCAAGCGGCCCTGGCTTCATGCGGCGCGATGACCATTTCCCGGCAATTTTCCAGCGAATAACGCCACGTGCGTCCGATGCCGAACATCGTCGCGCGGCACACGGCCTCATGGCGCCCGAACAGCCAGTGAATGCAGAAAAACGGCGCGAAAAGCGTGCAAAACCAGGTCAGGAAAAATCCGAGGCCGATGACTTCGAACGGGATCAAAAACACGAACAGAAACCACCATTCTCCGCTGAAGAATTTCGGCGCGTTCTCCACAGACGTGAAACCCCAGAGCGTCAGGACGAACACGGAGACGATGCCGTTCCAAAAGAGCGTGATGAAGGTCGTGAAGCCCAGCCCAAGCAAGGACAACACGCCGCGGTACTGGAACGCCGTCGCGTCGTAATCCGATTTCATCCGCCACCGGCAGTCGCTGGGCGGCTCGACGCGCTGCGGCCGCGCGTTCCACGCAATGGTGACGGCGTCCTGCGTGTCCTCGTCATCTTCCTCTTCTTCATCCTCTTCCTCTTCCACGAGTCGGGCCAGCGTCTCCGCTGACTTCCCGGCCAGGGCCGCCAGCGTCTGGTTCAGGTCGTACGCCAGCCACTGAGCCTCCGCGAGATCCTTCGCCGAAAGCTCGATCGGCTTGCCGTCCGTCACCGCCTCAACGCCGTGCGAAACACTGTTTTTGTCCTCGCCTGCCTTCTCCGTCACGTGCACATACCGGATTTCTTTCAGCGGCACCCGCCGGGATGATATCCGCAACAGAACGCGGTATTCGCTCGCCAGGCCGTCGTCATCCAGCCGCACGGTCTGTCGGCCGAACACCACTGCCATCAGCGCACAGAACACCGCCACCCACGCGGCCCAAAACGGTATCGCGAAACAAAACATGAAAAACGTCGGCTCCGCCATGACCTTCATGGCGAGCTTCACGCAGCCGGCAGTCCATGCCGTGAGCCATAACGCCATGAAACCGCCGCCGGCGAGACTCCCGGCCAGCATCCTCTTCTCCCGCAGTGTTACCCCCGCGTTATTTTTTTCATAATGATACGAAAGCGTCCGCGGCTGCGGCGGCACTTTCGGCTCGGCGGCTTTTTTCGGTTCCGGTTTCACACGTCTGGCGGCCATGGTTTTTCCTTTCCATAAGGTTCGAATTTTCGTTTTCATTATAATTCATCCGCACGCCGCTTGCAAGACGAATCGCCGCGAGGTAAAATGAGTGGAGAGCACATCCAAAATAGATGTATACCCAAGAACAGCAGCCGGGAGTGTAGCGTTAGCGCAGAGACCGGATTGAAGAGGTGAAAAACCCGGTTATTCTATCCGGTCTCTTCGCGTCACTCCGTTCCGCTGCGCTCCCGGCTGCTGTTTCCCCGCCGCAACCATTTTTTTGCATTTAACCCATGAAAACATTACTCCGCATCCTTTTTCTGACATTTATCGCATCCCCGCTGCTTGAAATTCCATCTTTCGCGGCGGAAAATCAGCCGGAAGTCCCGGCGGTGAGCGTCCGCCAGAACAGCTTTCAGTCGGACTGCCCGATCATCCGCGCCGAGCGTCCGTTCCGCTTCACGGCGGTGGTGGAAACGCAAGACGCGCGGGAAACGTCGGCGTACGCATGCCGGGTCATCATGCCGGAGGACGGGAGCATGTGCGGGGAAGCGCGGTCTGAGCAGACGTCGCGCGGCGTGACGCTTTACACCTGGGACGCCGTGTGCGCCCAGGCGGGGGAAAAAACGTTCACGCTGGAGCTCTCGGCGGAGGGCAAGCCGGTGCAAAAAGTGGAAATTTCACAGGCCGTGCTGCCGCCGCGTGCGGTGGAAAAGCTGGATTATATCCCCCAGCCGCGGCCGGTGAAGACGGACATTCTCGTGGGGGCGCACAACTGCCCGCTCTGGGAACGCCAGCGCGCCCACCTCTGGGATCAGGTGGTGAAAAAGCATCAGGAACGCACGCCGGCGTTGGGGATTTACTCGCAGGATAACCCCGAAATCGCGGACTGGGAGACGAAATGGGCCGTCGAGCACGGCATCTCCTTTTTCATTTACTGCTGGTACCGTACGTCGCAGGGCGGGGCCA
>JAVBLI010000045.1:0-7311 GCA_031553595.1 Thermoguttaceae bacterium
CGGCATGCTGGGCGACTCGTTTTACGTCGACTACATCCTGCCCTCCGAATTCCTCAGGGACGGCACGTACAACATCCTCGGCTGGGGACTCGACCACTTCAACGACTACTACGGCACCAACGTCTCCCTCCTCTTCCTCGCACACGTACCCGAACCACAAACCTACGCCATGATGATCATCGGGGCCGTGATGCTGGTCGGATTGCGAGGAAGAAAAAGAACGACACGCCAGTAAAAAACACGTATTAACACTCCCCACACGAATGTCGGGAGTTAAACAACCATAACCAAGGAAAAAAAATGAAAGTTGCAACCATCCAAACGAATCGTGGAACCATCCGCCTGGAGCTTTTCGCCGACAAAGTGCCGAACACGGTGCAGAATTTCACGGATTTGGCGAACAAGGGTTTTTATAACGGCCTGAAATTCCACCGCGTGATCGAAGATTTTATGATTCAGACCGGCTGTCCGCAAGGTACCGGCACCGGCGGCCCGGGCTATAAATTCGCGGATGAATTCCATAAAGACCTCCGCCACGACGGCCCCGGCATCCTGAGCATGGCCAACGCCGGCCCGAACACCAACGGATCGCAGTTCTTCATCACCCACATCGCCACCCCGTGGCTCGACGGCAAGCACTCCGTCTTCGGTAAAGTCCTCACCGGGCAGGATGTGGTCGACGCCATCCAGCAGGGCGACATCATGGAAAGTGTCACCATCACGGACGAGTAGAATTACTCACTTTACAAGATTTTATTGTAAATACACTCCACACTATTGACAAACCATGGATGGGCATGTTATACTATCTTTATGGTTGGAATTTCGTGCATGAACTTATCCATACCAAGAAATAAATAAGGTCATTCCATTATTTATTCTATCAATTTCGATTGAATGCCTCGTATTCAACGTTGCCGACAGACAATTTACCACGGAACCTTTGGTTCTTATTTTGAAGCGGCGTTGATGGAGATGATACTCTCTGTATGTATATAGGGGGTACTATCCCCTTTTTGTTGTTTAAAAGCTCTGTGGTAAGAGTGTCTGTCGCAGCAGAATAGGTGGATGGTACTCCTTTTTTATTTCTTGAAAATCATATATTTTCATAGTGAAAATATATCACTTCCATTACTTTTTATTATTATAAGGTGAAGGCTATGTCTTCTGATGGCTACCGCAATCCAGCAGTTGATAGAGACGCGGAAAACCCCAAAATTGTTACGACCAACGGGAGAAGCCTGACGGGGGAAGAGAAAGAGGGGGAAGAGAAAGAGGGCATGAAAGTTATTAACTTTTCTGTCATCATTTTTTCCTAGAGTAAAGTATGGGATTGCACTCGTTCGGCGATGGGAGGCATTGTTCGCACCCCTGTTCACCGCACCGTTTTCATCCAAGAAACATGCATTGTGGGCTGGAATTCTTTGACAGTGCTCCCCACACAAAAAATTACCACTCAAATAGCATGTATCGCGAATCGGGACGCAATGGCAGTTCCGGAAGATGTCCCAATGTATACTGCCTGTATTATGTAGACGATCAGATATCCTGGTAAAACTGGTATTCAAAGATACAAACATAAAATAACATGTATACCAAGAAAGGTGGCGAGTTTTTCGACTCGCCACCTTTTCCATTATGAAATTCAAAGTGTTAACATTACCACGCGAAGTGGGCGAACGCCTTGTTCGCGTCGGCCATGCGGTGAACGTTTTCGCGCTTCGTCATGGAAGCACCTTCTTTGTTGTAAGCCGCGAGAATTTCGGCGGCGAGTTTCTTAGCGGTCGGCTGACCTTTTTTGTCGCGCACCACGCCGAGAATCCAGCGGATGGCCAGCGACTGCTGACGCTTCGAATTCACCGGCATCGGCACCTGATACGATGCACCACCGACGCGCTTCGAACGCACTTCGATGTTCGGCTTCACGTTCTCGATCGCCTGCGTGAACACCTCAATCGCCGGCTTGTCGGTTATTTTTTTCGCAATTTCTTCCAGCGCAGCGTAAAAAACTTCCTGCGCCACGCTCTTTTTGCCGTCATACATCAGGCAATTGATGAACTTGCTGGCCAAACGCGAACCATGCACCGGATCGCCGACCATCTGTTTCTGACTGGCTGTAATACGCCCCATGTTTATCCTCTATTCAACTTTAAGAAATGTGATAAATTCCGACGGCCGTTTCCATCCGTTCACAGAGCAAGCAGCGAAACCCGATGTCCGCCACGCAAAGGCTCTATTACTGACAGCCGTCCCCTTCACAATAAAATACGGTAAAGGTCAAACGTCCTCGCCGCAGACACCCAAAAACGCGAAACCGTTCGCGCCGGGGCGTCCGTGGCCTTTTTCACCACTTCATCCGGAAATTCCACGCCGCAAGGCGCGCGAATTACTTTTTCTTGCCGGTGAGCTGCTCGTGCTTCTTGGCTCCGTAACGGCTGCGGGCCTGCTTCCGGCCTTTCACGCCGGCCGAGTCCAACGTACCGCGAATGACCTGGTAACGCACGCCCGGAAGGTCACGAACACGGCCGCCGCGCACCAGCACGATGGAGTGTTCCTGAAGGTTATGGCCTTCACCCGGGATGTATACCGTCACTTCTTTGCCGTTCGACAGACGAACACGCGTGATTTTACGCAGCGCGGAGTTCGGCTTTTTCGGCGTCATCGTACGCACCTGCAAACAAACGCCGCGCTTCTGGGGGCACTGCTCCAGAACCGGGCTCTTGCTGAATTTGCGAGGCATGACGCGATTCTTGCGGACTAACTGATTAATGGTTGGCATTCTTTACTCCTAAATGCTCAAAACAAAATGAAATGACATCACTGCCACTGAGAATATATAATAAAGTTCGTATTATACGTAAACCACAGAGAGTGTCAAGGGGCCCTGGGGTGGGATTTTGAGCGGTGGTTTGGGGTTTAGGGAGTGTGGTTTGTGAATTTCGGACAGAGGATATGATTGTCGTGCGTTGCCGACGACAGAGGAGCGAGCATTTTCCGCCGCATTTTCATGCCTATGAAAAGACGGACCGCACCGCCGTGATCATTCCTCATTCCTCATTTCGTGTCAGTCCCGGCTGCGGCGTCCGCTGCGGATCCACCAGCGACCACAGCCACGCCACGAGCACGGACGCCACGATTCCGATCGCGCCGTAAAGCATGAAGGAAACGGCCGTGTAAAAACTCACCGCAAAGACGGTCAGCGTCCCGGCGACGAATCCCGCCAGCGCGCCGCGGGCGTTAATCCGCGGGAAGAAAATGCCCATCACGAACAGCCCGCACAGCGAACCGGTCAGCAGTCCCAGGATTTTATTAAAATAATCCAGCAGCGAATGAATATTCCACGTGGCCATCACCACCGCCAGCACCATGCCCAGCAGTCCCGTCAGCAGACAGCACCAGCGCGCGATCCGTAACAGGTGGCGATCATCGCTTTTCGGAAAAATTTTCCGGTAAATGTCCATGGAAAACGCGGTGGCCGTGGAGTTAATATTCGAGGAAATGGTGGACATGGCGGCGGCGAAAATGGCGGCGATCAAAAGCCCCGCGACGCCCACAGGAAGCTGGCTCATCATGAAAAACGGAAAAATCGCGTCCGAATTCGCCAGCGTGAAGTCCATCTCTTGCGGGTGCGTTTTAAAGAAGGTGTAAAGTCCCGTGCCGATGGTGTAAAACGCGATGGAAACCAGCACGTTCATGATGGCGTTCAGGATGATTCCGCGCCCGGCACTCTTTTCGTCCTTCGTGGTCAGATACCGCTGAATGACGGCCTGATCCGAGGTATGCGTGATCAGGTTATTCGCCAGGCCGCCGACGATCGCCACCCAGAACACAACTTTCGTCGGATCCAGTGCCCAGATGAAGAGCCGGAATTTGTGATTCGCCTCACCGATTTCCAGGAACGCCGCGGGGCCGCCTTCCGTGCGGAAAACGAGATAAACGGCTGCGAAAATCGCGCCCGCCACGAGGATGAATCCCTGAATCACATCCCCCCACACCACGGCTTCCACGCCGCCCATGGTGCAGTAAATCACCGTCACCACGCCCATGAGCATGATGCACGTATAAATGTCGATTCCCGCCACCGTGGCCAGCGCCAGCGACGGAAGGTAAAGCACCAGCGCCGTGCGGGCCAGCATGAACGTGATGAAAAGCAGACTGGCCATCAGCCGAATCGCGTAATTAAACCGGTTTTCCAGGTACTCATACGCGCTAGCCACATTCAGCCGCCGGAAGAACGGCAGATAATAAATGATCACCGGAATGGAAATGACCGGAATCATGAGCTGAAAGGGATAATACGTCCAGTCCGTGGCGAACACCTTCGCGGGAATGCCCATGTACGTGATGGCACTGATCATCGTGGCGTAAATACTGATCCCCGCGGCCCACCATGGAATGCGTCCGCCGCCCTTAAAAAAATCGTCGCTGTCCGCCGTCCGCCGCATGAAATAATAGCCCACGCCGAGCATGGTCAGCAGATACACACCCAGCACCGCCCAGTTCAGCGCGCCGAAACGCGTCCGGGTCATGATTTCCAGCACGCACGCATCCACGCTCCGCACGCCGGGCTTCAGCTCACCGCCCACCACCAGCCACGTTCCGCCACCTTCGCACGGCACTACCGCCGCCCCCACACGCGCCAGCTCCGGAAATTCTCCCTCCGCTACCCACGCGTCCGTCAGCGTGTGATACACCAGCAGGTTCCGGTTAAAGCCGTACCACTGGGGCGCATGCTTCATGTAATCGGCATCCGCCCCGGGATGATTCAGAGCATGAAAAAAACGCTCGCGGTTTACGCCGCCCATAACCAGCAGATGATGTGACCCGGACGGCACACACACCGCCCCCACCAGCGCCCGTGGCTCACACTCCTCATGCGGCACACACGCGGCCACCGACGTCCACGTGCCGTGAGCACCCGCCGCTGGATTAAAACGGTAACCATCTGAGAAAATTTCCGCCGGCTGGGTGTCTGCTCCCTGCGCTGTGTCCGCCACCACTTCCCCGCGAGGATGATACCCGCCCATCAGAAAAAAATGCTTTTCCGTGGCCGTGTTCTGCACCGCCGCCACCGGCTGGACGCGGCCTTTTCCCGGAAATGCCGGAATTTCCTCCCACACGCAGTGCGCGTCCGAAAGATTCAGCCGAAAGGTTCGCGCAGACGGCTTCCCCTCCGCATTTCCACCGGCCACATAAAAAAAATGCTTCGTCATGCCGGCAATTTTTTGCGTCATCACCGCCCCGGCCGCCTCATCCAGCGTCACCGGAAGCATGGATAACACTTCCGCCACGATCCGCGTTTTTTCGGCGTTCCATTTTAATATCCACACGGTACGCAGCGAGTTTTCCGCGTTCTTCCCGCCCACGCACACGATTCCTGCCGGTGTCACGCCACACGCGCCATACGCCGCCGCTTCCGGCAACTCGCCCAGCTTTTCCCACCGCGCGTCTTTCACCAGCGGATTCCGCATCCCCCAGATTTCACGGTAAAACACCTTCTCGCCACCGTCCGCCGCGGGGACTTCCGGAAAATTACACCCGCCAGCCACCACCAGCGTTCCGTCCAGCATTCCGAAAAACGCCGCCAAAACACCCTGCGGCCCGTTCTCCCCGTCAGAAACCGTCAGCCCCGCAATCGCCGAGACACGCAGTTCATTATGCGGATTATCCCGCCCCGCCGGCATCCGGGGCCCGTCTTCCGCCATGCAAAACCCAAAACAGAAAATCGCGGTGAAGAAGATAATGCCGCTGATTTTTTTCATGACGGCTTCTCTTATTTAGAGGCTAACATTTCCCCGATTTTTTCGTAAATCGCGTCCACATCCGCCATACGCCCGGCACCGCTTTCACCGCATGCGAGATGGCCGGACTCGGGGCCAACCAAGAAATGACCATCCGTCAGAAGCTGCTTCACGTTCCGTTGCACCGCCGGCCGCTGCCACATGGTGACGTTCATCGCGGGCGCGAAAAGCACGGGGCCGTCAAACGCCAGAAGGAGCGTGGCGAGCAGATCGTCCGCCAGTCCGCACGCGGCTTTCGCCAGGATATTCGCGGTGGCCGGGGCGACGCAAAAAATGTCCGCCTTCCGCGCCGGATCCAGATGCGGGAACGGCTCCGGGGCGTCAAACATCTCCACACGCACGGGCCGGCCCGTCAGCGACTGAAACGTCCGCGGTGCGACCAGCTGCGTGGCCGACTCCGTCATCACCACCGTCACACCCGCGCCCGCCTGCACCAGCCGACTTACCAGCGACGCCGTTTTATACGCCGCGATGCCCCCGGTGACGCCGATTAAAATTTCGCGATTTTGCATGATGGATGCCCCTTCAATAACGATAACCAATCCAAATCATCTCTTGCAGGAGACGAGCTACAAGCTGTAAGCTTACCTACTGTAATTCATTCTCCACCGGAAATGCTCCACCTGGCCGAGCAAGCCGCCAGCGCGAAACAGGGAGCTTGCAGCTTTCAGCTTGTAGCTGTCAGCAAATACCGATTCGCAATCGTGATTCCGCTGATGATCGCGCCGATGATGCCGACCATGCCCTGATCCGTGCCGCAAACGTACAGGTTCTCGAGGTGCGTCGTGCCGGCGTAATTCTTCTGCGGGGCGCCGTAAATCGCGCCGTTTTCGTGGCCCGTGTACCTCTTCACCGTCTTCGGCGTGAACATGTCCGAGTCAATGACGGATGCGCGAAAATCGGGCACGACGCGCGACGCCGCCGCCGTGATCCGTTCATACCACCGCAGCTTTTCCAACTGATAATCGCTCGGCGAAAGCCCGCTCCAGTAATCGAAATTCGCCTGCATGGTCACGCGGATCACACCATCAGAAAGCGGATTCGCGTAATCAAAATTATTCGGCGAGCAGATCACCCCGCTGCGCACGTCGCACGGATGTTCCGGCTTCCGGTAATCGAAGGTCGCGGAGTCGTTAAAAAACACGATCGTGTCGCGGTGCCCCAGCTTTTCCGGCATGCGGTCCAGCACGGAAATGGTTTCGACGAACGCCAACTCGCCGGGCGTGCACTGCGCAATCCGCTGTGGATCGCCGCAAAGCCGCATGGTTTCGCGCTGGCCCACTGACGAAAGCACATTCCTGGCACGCAGTTCGGAGCCGTCTTCCAGACGCACGCCGACGACTTTATCGTCCGCGTCGCGCAACAGCGACTGCACGCCCGTGCGCAGCCGCAATTCGCCGCCGGCCGTTTTAAACTTCTCCACCAGCGTTTTCAGCAGCGGCCGAACACCTTCCCACGGCCGCGCGAAGCCCTCCAGAAAAATCGAGCGGAACATGATGCTGAACTGGTC
>JAVBLI010000009.1:0-451264 GCA_031553595.1 Thermoguttaceae bacterium
CAACGTCCGCAACGCCGCGAGCTGCTTGTTCGTCAATTGAAAATTTTCCATAACCCTTTTTATTTCGACGCATTCCGCTAAAAAATTTAGCCCGTCTCAAAAAATCATCCAACAGGAATTTTAAAGTGGCGGGGGTATAGATCATCGTCTTTCCCTCGGCCTGTATCTCGAACGCGGCGGAGTCGAACGCCGAGTGATCCATCAGGTACGGCTTCACCGAAAAGTCGCCAACCAGAAACGGCTCATACATCGCGAACATCCGCGCGTTGATCGCATACGGCTCACAGATTTTAAACGTCTGCGACAACTCAATCAGCGTCCGCGTCCCTGTCGACAGATACACCGGAATCGCGGGATGCACAAACTTCAGCAGCCCGTAATGATCCAGGTGGGCGTGTGAAATCACCACCGCATCCACCCCCGGCGTGTCCCACCCATACAGCCCCGCAATCCGCGGCAGCACCCCCAGCTCCAGCAGTTCCGCCGGCCCGAGCTTCGACAAATCCTCCTCGATCGGCTTCCCATTCAAAAACAGCAGATATCCGGCATCCAACAAAATCCGTGTATTCCCGCTTTGCAACTCGATGAGCGTCCCGCCGATTTCACGGGTTCCGCGGTGGACGATGGATTTCACGGCAGTCGCCTTTCGTGTTGTCGGTTTTGGATGGGGGGATGGCAGCGATAATTATCCGGTAGGAAAGCATCTCGTGCGAGAGATACGGTCATTCTTCAAGAGTCATTTCTTCGGTTCTGCGTGCGGAATGGACGAGCGAATGCTATGCACTGTACCTCCATCTTTCGTAAAAAAGACGTAATGAAGCTCAATTTTATCTCCGTCGATGTCCAGCACTTCACCCACCTGTGGCATTCCTCCGCCGGGGGCGGGCGTCAGGCTGGCCGTGTACAGAGCCATTTCTTCACACACGCCGGCTATGTCAGTGCATAAATTAGAGAAATGCGCTCCATGCTAAACGGGTAAAACCGGTGATTTAACATTTTTTGCAGAATTTTCGCAATTCGGGCAGGCACTCCAGGCCGATCATTTTCGCCAGGCCTGCTTCCACGATTTCCGGGCCGGTGACGTATTTCCCGGGACGATTCCACTTCTCCAATTGCGCGACGGAGGTGGAAAACTGCTCGGCCAGCAGGGCGTCCATCTTTTTCTCGAGCTCCGTGAAATGCCGGGCCCACTCGGCCGCCTCCGCGATGCCGATGTTATCCTCGCTCTCCCACCGCATGGGGTGAAACAGCAGCGTACTGTACGGCGTCACATACCGTGCCCGACATCCAGAAAACGGCAGCAGCGCCGCCGACGAGCACTCACCCAACGCGACACCCGTGGCCTGTATATTCCGCAGTCGCATCAGCGTCAGAAGCGCCAGCGCCGTGTATGCGTTCCCGCCCGGGCTGTCAAAATACATAATGCACTCCCCGCCCGGGGGCACCTCCAGCAACGAATCGAAAAATCCGTTATTATCCTCCGAAATTTCCCCGATGATCGCAATTTCCGCCACTTCCGGCTCATTATCCCGACTTTTTTTCGACATTTTTTCTCCTTTAATATTCTAATATTCATCCGCGTTTTCGATTTTATGGGCCGGGTCCCACAACTTGCCGGGCAGCAGCCAGATTTCGCCGAACAGCGCGTACTGCTCCACAGAAACGTGAAAATGCCGTACTAATTCCAAAGTGGCAAGAAAAATGCCCACCATCGTGGTTTTATGCATCCCCACCTCGAATAATTCGCTGAATGTCATGCTTCCCCGGTGCTGGAGGCGGTTCTGGATACGCTGCATGTGGGTGTAAATCGGGGTTTCGTCATAAATAACGGTTGTCGTCGCGATGTTTGTTTCCTGCACAATTCGCCCGAACGCACTGACCAAATCCCAGAGCTCAACCTGTTCGATCGGCTCCTCGGCCCAGTCCCGCTCCCGGGGCGGACAGTCGTTCGAAAGCCGGGCGTAATTCTGTTGCCACCGCCGGCCACGCTCCTCGAGCAGGCACGCCGCGTCGCGATATTCTTTGTACTGTAAAAGCTGATGCACGAGGTCTTCACGCGGATCTTCGACTTCCTCCTCGACCTCATCATTTCCCGGAAACACATCAAATGACTTGATTTCCAGGAGCAGACTGGCCGTGACGACGAAATCGCCGACGATACGATAATCAATAAATTCGAGAATTTCAACATATTCCAGAAATTGATACACGATTCTGCTGACCTGAATATCCATGATATCTAACTCCTGTTTTTTGATCAGATACAGCAGCAGATCCATGGGGCCGCGGAAAATGTCGAGCGAGACGGCGAAAGGCATGGAAATTCAATTGATAATTGATAATTGATAATTGATAATTCGCCTTTAGTTTATCCGCTTTCTCGCAAACTGGCAAGGCGTATTTTCTGCCTATATTTACTCGTTTGCCAAAATTTTCCGGAAAATGGTGTTATTTTTTGCTAATATTACTTGCAAAATGGGAGAAATGTGATATAATAGTCAACTTAATATACTGTACTCGCTGTAGGATCGTTGTATTTCGTCGGAGTCGGTGTATCGTTTTCCCTGATGCTGTCCGAAGAGTTTTCGGACCAGGGAGCGGATCTTAACCAATTTGTGGGTGGAGTCTGGGTTAACCGGGCTTCAGAGTTTTTCAATGGTAAATCGTAATCTTATTCGTGGATTGGATCTGGGGCAGGACGACTGGCAGGATGAAATGGAAGACGCCCTCGCGGGGGTAGAGCTGGAGACGTATGACTGGGGCAGTTCGGATGTCGCGGTCAATCAGATTGTCGAAGGCAAAGTCATCCGTGTGGAAGGCGATTATGTCATCGTCGACGTCGGTTACAAGAGTGAAGGCCTTGTGGACCGCAAAGAATGGACGGAAGAAAATCATGAACTGCCGAATCCCGGCGACATCATCCGCGTGCTGATCGAAGAGGTCGAAGACGCCAACGGAGTGTTGCAGGCCGACGAATCCAAGGGCATGATCATGCTCAGCAAACGCAAGGCTGAGAAGATCGAAGCCTGGAAGAAGGTCATGGAATCGGTTCACGAAGGCGATGTGGTTTCGGGCGAAGTCACGCGCAAAATCAAGGGCGGTTTGTTGGTCGACATCGGCGTCAACGTATTCCTCCCTGCCAGCCAGGTCGACATCCGCCGTCCGACCGAGATCGGCGATTTCATCGGCCAGACCATTCAGTGCACGGTGCTGAAAATCGACGAAGCGCGGCGTAACATCGTCGTCAGCCGCCGCAGCATGATCGAGGCCGAGCGTGCCGAGCAGAAGAAAAAGCTGCTGGAAGAGCTTAAGCCGGGCGAGATTCGCATGGGCGTCGTCAAGAACCTGGCCGAGTTCGGCGCGTTCGTCGACCTGGGCGGTATCGACGGCCTGCTGCACATCACCGACATGAGCTGGGGCCGCATCGACCACCCGTCGAAAATGCTCCAGTTGGATCAGGAAATCGAAGTGCAGATTCTCAGTGTCGACCTCAAGAAAGAGAAGATCGCGCTGGGCTTGAAGCAGAAAACCGCGTCGCCGTGGGAAGCGGTCGAGGCGAAGTATCCGGTCGGCGCCGTGGTCAAGGGCCATGTCGTCAACGTCATGTCGTACGGTGCGTTCGTGAAGTTGGAAGAGGGCGTCGAGGGGCTGGTGCACATCAGCGAGATGTCCTGGACGAAGCGCATCAATCACCCGAACGAACTGGTGTCGGTCGATGAGGAAATCGAAGTCGTCGTGCTTGCGATCAACAAGGACAAGCAGGAGATTTCGCTGGGCATGAAGCAGACGCAGCAGAATCCGTGGGAAGCCGTGGCGAATCAGTATCCGCCGGGCAGCACGGTCACGGGCGTGGTGCGCAACCTCACGAATTACGGCGCGTTCATTGAAATTCAGGAAGGCATCGACGGATTGCTGCACGTCAGCGACATGAGCTGGACCCGCCGCATCACGCACCCAAGCGAAATGGTCGACAAGGGCCAGACGATCGAGTGCCGCGTTTTGTCGGTGGATCAGGAGCGTCGCCGCATCGCGCTGGGTCTGAAGCAGATGACCGACGATCCGTGGGAACGCGATATTCCGTCGAAGTACGAGCCGGGCCAGTTGGTGACCGGAACGGTGACGAAGATCACGAATTTCGGCGTTTTCGTGGGGCTGGAAGACGGGCTGGAAGGCCTGCTGCACATTTCCGAGTTGGCCGACCATAAAGTCGACAATCCGGAAGAGGTGGTGAAAGTGGGCGAGGCGCTGGAGGTGAAAATCCTTCGCGTCGACACGGATGACCGCAAGATCGGCCTGTCCCGCAAACGCGTGGAGTGGGCGGAAGACGCGGCTGCCGAAGAAGCGGCCACCGAGGAAAAACCCTCCAGCACGCCGGCGCAGAACATTCCTCCGCAGGAACTCCGCGGTGGCGGCGGTGGTGGCGGCGGTTTCGACCTGTAAACCCTGCTTTATCGCATGAAAAATTAAAGGAGACGTCTTCGGGCGTCTCTTTTTTTGTTGGTAAGCGTGTGGTATAATGGGAATTGAAAAATCGCATGACGCAGATAATTGTCAATTATCAATTATCAATTCCCCCCCTAACCCACGGAGAACCTTCCATGAAAAAAATGTTTGTATTTTTCGCCATGGTCACCCTGGCGGCCACGACGCTTGGCGCCGCGGAGAAACTGACCTACTCCGATCTGGTTAGCCGTCTGACCGACATGCAGCGGCTGGCCGAGCTTCCGCCCGAGGGCGAGATTACCGGGCAGTTTACCAGCTACGACCGTGCGAGCAAATACGATGAGGCGACCGGCAAATATATCGCGTGGGACGCCAACGGCGACAATAACGGCTGTATTGAAACATATGAAGACGGTAGTATCCTGATGGCCGAAATTCAAGGCCCCGGCATGATCAACCATATCTGGTCGGCGGCGCCCGGTCGCGGGCATGTGAAAATTTATCTCGACGGTTCCGACACTCCGGCGGTCGACATCCCCTTTGAAGATTACTTCAGTGGCAAGGTTGCACCGTTCGACAAGGAAATGCTTGTTTACAAAACCGAAGCCAACGGTTGTAATAACTGGGTGCCGATCTCGTTCCAGAAATCCTGCCGGATCATCGGCGAAAGAAACTGGGGAGCGTACTATTACTTCCAGTATGTGCGTTTCCCCGCCGGAACCGAGGTGCCGACATTTGCGATGGAGCTGGATGAAGTGAGCGTTAGGCAACTGGCGGTGGCTGAAGCGGTTTTCAAAACAAATGTGCGGGCAACATCCATGCCGGAAATTGAGCCGCAAATTCCTGGATTCAACAAACCGTTTACGCTCAAACCGGGTGAAACGAAAGAGCACACAATCAGCGGACCCTGCGCTATCGCCTGCATCATGATTAAACCTGATTTGCCGGAAGATGATGCCGCCAGCCGCGACGTACTTCGCGGCCTGACACTCTCCATTTATTGGGATGGCGAAGAAAAACCGGCCGTCTGGACGCCGCTGGGCGATTTCTTCGGCATCACTTGCGGGCGCGAAACATGTTTTGGTTTTCCTACCGGACGCACCGCAGGCGGGATGCTTTACAGCAACTGGTACATGCCGCTCAAGCAGGCGAAGGTCATCCTCAAAAATGAAAATGCGGAAGCCGTCACCTTCAAGGGCATGAATATCATCACCGAACAGCTTAAAAAAGACATCTCCGCTTACGGCCGCTTCCACGCCAAATGGCATCGCAACGCATTTTTGCCGGAAGACCCGGATCGGAAAATCGACTGGACGATTCTGAAGACCAAAGGCCGGGGGCGCTATGTCGGCGTTTCGCTGCACATCTCCAACCCGCGCGGCGACTGGTGGGGCGAAGGGGATGAGAAATTCTTCCTCGACGGCGAAAAATTCCCCTCCTATTTCGGCACCGGTTCCGAAGATTATTTCGGCTACGCCTGGTCGTCCGACAAGCGGTTCGTGCGGCCATTCCACTCCCAGCCGACGAACGACCACAACAAATTTTTCATCGTCAACAATCGTTGGCATATTACCGACGCGGTCAATTTCCAGGAGAGTTTCGACGGATATATCGAAAAATACTTCGGCGACGAACGTCCGTGCGATTATTCCGCCATAGCGTTCTGGTATCTCGATTCGGAAGGCACCGATCCGTACGAACCGGTGCCGCTTTCCCAGCGCGTCGGCTATTACAATGTGGAAATCGTCACCCACAAACTGCCGGAAGGGGGTGTTAGCGATGGCGATCTGATGCCGGAAAGTGGTGCTCCGAATCTCGGCTTCCAGGGAATGGGTGGATTTTCCGGCGAATGGGAAACCGACCGTCAGATTTTCTGGCAGCCGCGTGAAGAAGGCGCCGCCGTGACGCTCCGCCTGCCCGCCGCGAAAGCCGGGAAGTACAAGCTCTCCGTGCGGCTGACGCATTCCTACGATTATGCCGTCATCCAATTCTCCGTCAACGACGCCAACGTCGGCCAGCCCGTCGACGCCTACCACGAAGGCGCCGTCGCCGCGCCGCTGTTGGAGCTGGGCGAAGTTGAACTTCGCGAGGGCGATAACGACCTGACGCTGAAAGCCGTGGGCAAAAACGCGAAGTCCAAAGGTTATTTCGCCGGCGTGGATTACGTCGTCATAACCCCTGCTGAATAAAGGAGTAACGACAAATGGCACAACCACAAACGGCCCCGAAAGGCATGAGGCTGCACATCGGAATTTTCGGCCGGCGGAACGTCGGGAAGTCGAGCCTCCTGAACGCGATCCTGCGGCAGGACGTTTCCATTGTGTCGGATGTTGCCGGCACGACGACGGACCCGGTCGAGAAACCGATGGAGCTGCTGCCGCTGGGGCCGGTGCTGTTTATCGACACCGCGGGGATGGACGACGACGCCGGTGCACTGGGCGAGGAGCGTGTCCGGCGCACGCGGGCCGTGTTCGAGCGTACCGAGCTGGCGATGCTCGTCGTCGCCGACGGCGTGTGGGGCGATTTTGAAGAAGCCATTCGGCAGGAATTCGCGCGCCGCGGCGTGCAGATGATCGTGGTGTTTAATAAGTCGGACATTGCGCCGGTGCCGGATGCGTTGTGGACGCAAGTCACGCAGGAATACGGACTTACGGCGGTGCTGGTTTCGACGAAAACCGGCGACGGCCTGGCGGCGCTGCGGGAGAAAATCCTGGAAGCGGTGCCGGAAGAGTGGATCGCGACACCGGCGATCGTCGCGGATTTGTTGCCGCCGACGGGGGTGACTGTGCTGGTGATTCCGATCGACAAGGAGGCGCCGAAAGGTCGGCTCATCATGCCGCAGGTGCAGACGATTCGCGATTTGCTGGATGCCGGGCGGAGTTGTGTGATTACGCGCGACACGGAGTTGGCCGAGACACTTGCGTCGCTGAAAGAGAAGCCGGCCCTGGTCGTGACGGACTCGCAGGTGTTCAAAACCGTGAACGAAATCGTGCCGGCGGATGTGCCGTTGACGGGGTTTTCGGTGCTGTTCGCGCGGTTTAAGGGTGACATGCACGCACTGATCGAAGGCACGCGGGCGATCGAAAATCTGCGGCCTGGCGATCACATTCTCATCGCGGAATCCTGCTCGCATCACCCGATCGGCGAGGATATCGGCCGGGTGAAAATCCCGCGGTGGCTGGAGGCGTACGTCGGCGGCCCGCTGTATTTTCATCACGTGCAGGGCCACGACTTTCCGGAAGATTTAACGCCGTACCGCCTTGTCATTCAATGCGGCGGCTGCATGACCAACCGGCGTGCCATCCTCTCCCGCATCTTGAAATGCGAGGAGCAGGGCGTTCCGCTGACCAATTACGGCATGGTGATTGCCTTCAGCCAAGGCATCTTTGAGCGCGCGACGGAAATGTTTTTAAGAATGGATAATTGATAATTAACAATTGATAATTGACAATTAACGCAGGCGAGCCACCGGCCGGATGACTTACACGACGCAGTTAATTATCAATTATCAATTTGCCATCACCCACGTTTCATGTCGGCCAGTTTGCGCTCGTATTTCACGGCTTCCTGCGGCTTCTCGAGGTAACGCAGCACCTGCGCCATGTTTTCGTAAGGAATGGCGAGCCGCTGTTTGTCTTTCGGATTCTCCGCGACATGATGCTCGAGGCAAAGGATGCCCGCCTTGAGCAGATCTTCCGTGCGGGCGTGATTCCCGACCTCCCAGTACGAAACGCTCATGCCCGCGGTCATTTCTCCCAGGGCGAGCTGGTCGCGGAAATGCCGCTGCCGAACGGCGGTCATCATGTAAGGAATGGCTTTTTCATAATAGTAAACGGCACTGCGGTGATAGTCCACTTCGCTTTTCAGCAGCGAATTTTTGGTCTTCCCCTCCGCGGCGTACTGCGCGTGCAGGGAGTAGATGAATCCAGTGCGGTAATACAGATTCCCCAAGAGGAACGTGTCGTTAATCTCCTTCGTCTGGCGGGTTTTCTCCACTTTTTCCATCATTGCGATTCCCCGCTGGAGGTATTTGATCGCGTGGGCATACTCGCCCCGCTGGATGCACACCTGAGCGGCGTCATCCAGGGCCAGCGAGGTTTCGTAACATACCAACTGGTATGTTTTCTTGTCAGGCACATTTTCCAGCAGGCGGGTGCTGATGGCCATCAGGTCTGCGGCAAGCGGGCGCGGATCGATTTTTCTCCCCGTCAGCGTGACCACGGCCAGGCTGCGGACGGTGACGCGGTAATTGATCAGCAGCGCTTCGTAACTGTCGGCGCGATACTCGAGAGAAACAAATTTGTCGGCTTTCTGCCGGGCTTTCTCCAGCCACTGCTTTACGGCTTCCTCCTTATTACCCCACTTGCCCTGGGCGACGTTCGCGGCCACACTCAGATGCGCGTCGACCATCATTTTCTGAAGAATGATCTGCTCATGGCGATTCAGGATATACGACTTTCCATCCGAAGTTTTGGCGGCGCCCAGCAGACGGGTGGCGATCCGAATGGCGTCGGTATAGCAGCGCATGGCGGTGTCGAACTCGGGATTTTGCATGACCATGCGGATGTCGCCCTCGAGCGCGATGGAACATGCCACAAGCACGGGATGCTTCTCGTAATGCTGACGAATTTCCTGATTTTTACGCAGCGCCTGGGTATGCTCCCCGGCATAAGCGAGCGTCTCGACTTCCAGTAATTTTTCGGCAGGGTTCAGCCACTGGGCATCTTCCTCGGCCTGGTCGGACGGCGCGCCCGCTCCATCGATGTTCACCAGTTCGTTATCCGGCAGGGGGTCACGCAGGGTGGGATCGATCGGCGGCACCATTTCGTCCGGCGCTATTGTAGCGGCATCGGAGTCGGGCGTGGTTGACGCGAGGGTGTCCGGTTTCGTATTCGCGGTCGCGGTTTGCTGTGGCGAAGGATGGGTGCCGGTGTTTCCCGAAGGCACGCCGGTGGGCGCCGGGGAAGTGGTTCCGGGAGAGATGCCTTTCGCGGCCAGCTCCCTGAGCAGGTCCCGCTTCATGGTCTGCGCTTCGGGATCTTCGGGGTAAAGCTTGAGGGCTTCTTCCACATCGGCGAGGCTGCGCAGCGGGTCTTCATGACGCCAGGATTCGGCGCGGTGAAGAAACGGGCCAGACGTAACCGGCTGGAACAGAATCTGGATGACATTCGTCTTCATGTCGTCGGCGTCCATGCCCTTTTCCATCACGTCCGTGACGTTCGGCAGGGCCTCGTTCGGGTCGTATCCAAAAGAAACGCCGATTTCAGGAAAAATTTCCCCCATGATGTTTCCCTTCTCGTCGGAAAGGAAAACGGACTGGATGGACTGCAGGCCCAGCTCGCGTGCCAGCGCCCGGGCGTGCATGCTTTCGTTCATGTCGGCTATGATCGCGAAGACCACGTCTCCCTCCATGACGTGCATCATGACGACGCGGAAACCTTCCACCTTAAAATCGTAGGCGTCCACGCCGTCGCCGCCGCCGCTTTTGGTTACGTTGATGGGCTTCCCTAAAGTTTTGATGGCGTCCTGGATGGTGCTTTTTCCGGGGATGACGCCGTTAAAGCCGGCCGTTTCCACGGGGACTTTTTCGGGGACGGCCGCGGCGGCGGTGTTTTGCGCCGTGGAAGTCGTTTCGTCCAGCGGACGGTTCAGGCCTTCCGGAAGTGTCAGATTCGACGCGCCGGCTGTGTTATCGGGCGGTAAATCGAAAATCGGCGTCACGGGGGTCTCGAAACCTGAAAAATCAGGGACTTCCGCCGGGGCTGTGGTGCGGGCATTCTCCGGCGCTGCCAGCGGAATGTCCAGAATGAGGTTATCCGCCGACGCTTCATCGTCTTCGCCGGGAATGTCGGGCATGATGAATTCTTCGATATTCGTGTCCGAATCCCCGCCCTGAAGGATGTGAATCGGGGGTAAGGCGTTCATCCTGCCGCCGCTGGGGGCCGCGTATTGTGTTAAACGTACATCGCCAGTGTGCGTGTCCTTTCCGCTTGCTTCGTACTGCAAAGTTCGTACCGGAATTAAAATAGCAGAGCGGTCGAGACGAATTCCGGAAGAAATCGGCATGCTCTCCAGCTTTCCGGAGTTTTCCCCACAAAACGCGTGAAAACCGGACATTATGCAGAACAGGACAAATAATGCTCTGAAGAGGCTGATTTGTGGCATTTTAAGCGTTTTCATGGTTTTTCCCGATTCTCCGTAAGGATGAAAATATTCCGGCATCTTTCTTTATTTATCGGAATATTCGGCCTGGGGATTTAGGTGATTTTTGCTGATTTTGCGGAATTTGCGTGTTTTGTCGCCCGCGGAATGTATTTTTCCAGGCTGGATATTTTCGGCCCCATTCTGGAAGAAAGCGAATTATGCTGTATAATATATAATGGTAGAGCGTAGCGAGTTTTTGCTTTTTTGTCCATCCGTTTTTTGTTCATTTCTGGCGATTTTTCATTGAAAGTGAAAAATTCCGTCCATTTATAATATTTTGTCTTCATGAACGATTTATATGTAGCGCTGCCCGCCCAGAGTATGGAAAAAATGCTGCTGCGGCGTAATGATGCGGATAGCCATGAGATTCTCACGGCGTGGGTCAGTGTGTATCACCCGGAGGTTTTACGCCGCACACGCCGGGTGGCGCGGCCATTTTACACCGAATATACGTACGAGGAATTTTCTGACGCCATTCTTGTCCTGCCATACTCGGCGTTCGCCATGCTGGATGAACACTGGCTGGGGCGTGCCCGGGAACGCGGATGTGTGCTGCTGACGGCGTGCACGGACATGGAAAAAATGGTGGCGGAAATCTGTGAGGCGCTGGATGTCGGGGCAGGGCAGGCGGCGGATGGTGGTTCTCCGGAAGCGGATGACGTTTCTCAGGACACGGGTGACGTTTCTCAGGCGGCGGAAAAAAATACGCCTGACGCGGAAAGAAGCTCGCTGGGGATGCCCGCGGGAATGGATGTGGCGGAGAAGGCGGAAGATTTTCTGGCGCTGGGCATGATGCACCTGCTTTCCGAGCTGCTTTCACGGCGGATGAATTACGCCAGCACGATGGACGATTACGGATTCCAGAAAAATCTGCTGGCGGCGCTGGACGCGTTTCTTGCGGGAAATGCGGCGGAGACGGAAGACGCGTTGCGCATCGCGTGGGATCAGATCATTCAGTCGCGGCAATACTATTCGCATGCGGACGGTTACTTTTTTGACCTGACGCTGCTGGCGCCGGAAGTGCTGAAGGACACGCGGCTTACGTTTTTGCGCGAGGCGCTTGCAGGCGGAGAGAAAATGAACCTGCTGGCGGACGGGGCCACGGTGCGGAAACTGGCGGCGGAATTCCCGGAGCTGGCGGCGGATGTGCGTGCCGCGATTTCGCAGGGAAAGTTGACGCTTCTCGGCGGCGAGGAAGCGGAAGCGTGCCTCCCGCTGCTGACGCAGGAGGGGGTGTTAAAACATCTGACGGCCGGGCTTTCCGTTTATCAGAAAGCGCTGGGAGAGCGGCCGAGAATTTTCGCGCGGCGGCGTTTCGGCTTGACGCCCATGCTTCCGGGGATTTTGAAGGGCCTGAAGTATGACGCAGCGCTGCACACGGCGCTGGATGACGGCGTGTTTCCGGTGCCCAGCCAGACGCGCATCCGCTGGGAGGGGGCGGACGGCGAGTATGTGGAGGCTTTTGCGGGCGTGCCCAGTGACGCGAAAAATGCCGGCGAGATTCTTGTGCTTCCGGAAACCGTGGGCCAGGCGGTGAACACGGACACCTCGCGCGGGCTGATGTTCGCGCACTGGCCGGGCGAGAAAGAGACGTCCGTCTGGTTCCGTCTGTGGAAACGCTCTGCGCGGTACGTGCCGCTTTTCGGCGAGCTTTCCACGTTCCAGACGTGCCTGGATAACACGCGTTATTCCGGCCAGACGCAGCGGTTTTTGGCGGATGAATACGCTTCCGCGTACCTCGTGCAGGATGTGGCGGCGGACATGCCGGACCCGATTTCGCGGTGGATGCTTTATCATCGCACACGGATGGAGCTGGAGGCACTGGCCAGCTTGGAAGGAATGCGCGAGTGGATGACGGGGCGGAAGCCCGGCGAGATGCAGCGGGTGGAGGCCGCGCTGGAGGAGCTTCAGCGGAATGTGACGGGATACTCGCGGGTATGGTATGAGATGGTGCAGACGCGAATGAACGCTTTCCGGAAGCGGTACGCGGAGGAAATTGCGGAGAGTCTGTGCGGGAAAAAAGCGAAAAAGAAAAATCCGCTGGCGGCGGTGCTGGTGCTGAACCCGTGGAATTTCGCGAAAAAGGAAACGGTGAATCTCACCGCGGCGGAAGCGGAATTTGCTGCGAGTTTTCCGGATGCGGAAGGGGAAATCCGTCCGGTGGCGGGAGACGGCGGGGTCAGTGCGCACCTCTGGGAAAAGGCGTCCGGAGGAACGGAAGTGTCCGCGGCTGAGGAATCTCGCATGACGCATGCCGCGCGGGTGGAGGTGCCGCCATGCGGGTTTTCGGTGATTACGGATTCTCCGCAGGGGCAGGGCTCTCCGGAAAAGAAAAAACGCTCGTGGCTGACATCCCTGTTCACCCGGGAGAAAACGCGGCCGGTGCCGATTTTTCAGGACACGCAGAGTAACGCCTGGATCATGCGGAATGAGCATCTCGAGCTGCGTTTTGATCCGTACACTGGTTATTTGCGCTCGGTTTATGATAACATTCACCGCGGAAATCGGCTTTCGCAGCAGCTGGGCATGCGTTTGAAACCGGCCCCGCTGGGTGCGTCTTCGGATGAAGATTATGATGATTATACGATCATGGCGGCGGATGATTTTCTGGCGGGGTATGACGCCACGGGCTGCCGTCTGCGTGTGACCGGGCGGCTCGTGGACCGTAACGGCGAAATCGCCGCGCGGTTTACGCAGGTAACGTCTTTGCTCCGGGGAACGCCGATCATCGAGTTTCATATCACGCTGGACCCGGTGCTGAAGCCGAAAAAGAATCCGTGGCAGTCGTATTACGCGAATCGTTTCGTGTGGGGAGACACGGAGGCGGACATTTTCCGGAATGTGGGCATTCAGGCGGCAGCCACATCCGCGCGGAAGCTGGAGGCGCCGCTGTTTATCGAGGTGCGTCCCATTCAGATCGGCCTGAGTACCGCCGCGGTGGATACGGTTTCAAAAACCGTTTCGGAAGTGCTGCGCCGTGGGAAAGAGCTGCCGGACGCTTATGAACGCCCACGGGATCCGGATGCCGAGTACCGTGAGTCGCGCCGCATTACGTTTTTGACCTGCGGGCTTCCGTATCACCGCCTGATCGGCTCGCGCCGCCTGGATAGTTTATTAATCGTGCACGGCGAAACGCAGCGGGAATTCCGCATGGGCGTGTGCCTGGACTCCGCGTATCCGGCCCAGACGGCGGTGGATTTCATGACGTCTCCCGTACGCACGTCCGTGCAGTGGAACACCGCGGCACAGAAACCGCTCACCGGCTGGATGATGCACACGGATCGGCGAAACGTGATCGTGACGCACTGGGAAACCACGCCCCGCGGCGCGATGATCCGTCTGGCGGAAACGCAGGGCCGGCGGTGCGTCACCCGCATTCGCGCGTACCGTGACATCCGCAGCGCGAGCCTCACGAATTTTCTTGGAGACCTCCAGCAGACGCTGCGTGTGGAGAGCGGGGCCGCGGTGGTGGACATTCCGCCGTCCGGGTGGGTGCAGGTGGAGGTGGAGTTTTAGAGAGAGTTTTTAACTGAAAAAAAACGGGAAGGGGAACAGCAGCCGGGAGCGGAGCGTCAGCGCAGAGACCGGATAAGAAATGGAGATCGATTCGGCAATTCTTATCCGGTCTCTGCGCTTCACTTCGTTCAGCTCCGCTCCCGGCTGCTGTTTTCAGTTGAAGGCACACTCTTAGAGCCGATTAATCAGCTCTTTCATTTCCCGCACCGCGGCGGTCATGCCGACCATCAGCGCGCGGGAAATGATGGAGTGGCCGATATTTAATTCGTGCATGTGCTGCAGCCGCGCGATGGGAAGCACGTTATGGTACGTCAGCCCGTGCCCGGCATGAAGCGCCATGCCCAGCGCATGAATCCTCGCTGCGGCAGCCGTGATCACGTCCAGCTCCACTTCCTGCTCCGCCCCGTGAGCATTCGCGTAATGCCCCGTGTGAATTTCCACGGCATCCGCTTCCAGCTCTTTCGCGCACTCGATCTGCGCCAGATTCGGCGCCAGAAATAGACTCACCCGTACGCCGCACGCCTGCAGCATCTGAATCGTTTCCTTCACCGCGGGCTTCTGCGCGATGATGTCCAGCCCGCCTTCCGTGGTGAGTTCCTCGCGCCGCTCGGGCACCAGCGTCACCTGGTCCGGCCTCACCCGGCATGCCACGGCCAGCACGTCCGCGTTACACGCCATTTCCAGATTCAGCCGGGCCTTCACCGTTTCCCGCAGGATCTCCACGTCCCGCGTCTGGATGTGCCGACGGTCTTCGCGCAGGTGCACCGTGATGCCGTCCGCTCTGCCCAGCTCCGCCAGCGCCGCCGCCCACACCGGGTCTGGCTCATTCGTCTTCCTCGCCTCACGCACGGTGGCCACGTGATCGATATTCACTCCGAGTTCAATCATGATTTTCTTGCTCCCATTTTTTGTGGTCATCCGCCATACTAGCCCCAAGCGTAAGCGCGGGCGCTTCGCGGCATGAACCTGTTCTTGCAGTCTGTGTTCAAAACTGCTTAAAATTCTACGTTTCAGAAATCTTGCGGTACACGGACGGCAAGAAAATGTCACACCGCACGGTGCTAACGCTTAGGGCTGGTAAACCGCGTTCATCCCATCTTCAGCGTTTTCATCCACGCGCGGTTTTCCATGTACCACGCTACGGTGCGGCGGATGCCTTCTTCCAGGGAGACGGTGGGCCGCCAAGCGAGTTGCGTTTCCGCACGCGTGATGTCCGCCCAGGTGGTGGCCACGTCCGCCGGGTGTGGCGGCTGGCGCCGGATGATCGGCTCGCGTCCCACTTCCCGCGAAATCGTTTCGATCAGCGTATTCACCGTCTGCGGCTGATCCCCGCCCAGATTAAACACCGCGTAACCCACCGGCTTCTCTGCGGCCAGTACCCCGGCGGCGATGTCCGTCACGAACGTAAAGTCGCGCGACTGCGTGCCGTCTCCGTAAAGCGTGATCGGCTCGCCCTCCGCCATGCCACGCACGAAACGCAGGATGCTCATGTCAGGCCGGCCGGCCGGGCCGTACACCGTGAAGAAACGCAGTGCGGAAATGTCCAGGCCGTGCAGGTGGTGGTAACTGAACGCCAGCGTCTCCGCCGCTTTCTTGCTGGCCGCATACGGCGAGCATGGAAAATCCGTGGGGAAATCCTCCGAAAACGCCACTCCCCGGTGCGTGGCGGGCGTGTTTCCATAAACGCTGGAGGAGGACGCGAGCACGAATTTCGGCGTCTGCGCTTCCCGCGCCAGCTCCAGCAGGTTCAGCGTCCCGACGATATTCGTCTGGCAGTACACCCACGGATTTTCCACCGAATACCGCACCCCGGCCCGCGCTGCCAGATGAAAAATCGCCGCATACGCAGGCCGGCTCTCCCCGGTCAGCCGTTTCGCATACGCCAGCCCATCCTGAAACGCCGCCGTGACCGCGTTCCGATCCGCCACGTCTGTTTCCGAAAAAAGAAACGCGGGCGACTGCCGTAACTGTTTCAGCCGCCAGTGCTTCATGCGGACGTCATACGCGTCACTGAGATTATCCACTCCGACGACCGTATGTCCCGCCGCCAACAGACGGGCCGTCACCTCCGACGCGATAAACCCGGCGCATCCGGTCACAAAATACGTTTTTCTCATGCGTGGCCTCAGTGGCGTTAAAATAATCGTGTAAAAATGCTATTTTAAGGCCGAAACGCCGAAATGTCAAGGTGCGCAGCAAAGAAGTTCACGCGTCAAAAACCCCGCTTGCCTGATTTTCGCAAAATGTGTAAAATCAGGTGCATGAAGCACATTATAAAAGAGATTCCTCCCGAAAGTTACCTGGCGTGCCTGCGCGAACACCCCGGCATAGGCTGGGACGAATTCTGTAAACCGGCGTACATCGACGCAAAACAGGATCTCGGAAACGCCCTGCGGCACGAGCAGGGATACCTCTGCTGTTACTGCGAGGAGGAAATTGTCAAGGGCATCTCGCACATCGAGCATTTCCGCCCGAAAAGCCTCTTCCCGCGGCTGTCGCTGACGTACTCGAATCTGCTGGCCAGCTGTAACGGATGCGGAAAGAAGGATGACGTCAGTTGCGGCGTGAAGAAACGTGACATTTTTTTTGAGGACATCATTTCGCCACTGAGCCCGGCGTGCGAAAGCCGCTTCATTTATACGGTGGACGGCCAGATCATTCCCGCCGCAGAAAAAGACGAGCACGCGTGGCAGACCATCGCCATTCTCGGCCTGAACGCCCCGAAACTCCGGCGGCGGCGCGAAATGGTCTTTCAGGAACTGGAGGCGCTGGAGGAAATTCTTTCGCCCGAAGATTATCGAAAATACGTCCACACCCGGCTGCAAAAAACCATCCACGGGCGGTTCTGCGAGTTCTGGACGACTGTAAAATACGCTACGGCTGTGGACGAAACGGGAGGCACATCATGACGGATAACGAACATTCACCGGAACGCACCGCTGAAAACGCGGAGGACGAAAAATTCGTCCAGATTCGGCATAAATCGCCGCTGGAGCTCGTCCGGCCGCGCGAGTTGGTGGTGGCTGTGCCGCCGATGCACAGTAATGTGAACCTCTCGCGGATCGTCCGCGCGGCAGGATGCTGCGGCGTGCGGCGCGTGATTTCCAGCGGAAACGCGAATGTAAACCAGAAAATCGCGCGCGAGACGGGAAGTGATCTGGAGCTGGAAAATCACCGAACGCTTTCGCCCGAACTGCTGCGGAAATGGAAGGCCGGCGGCTGGCGCGTCGTGGGGCTGGAGCAGACGAACGATTCATACTGGCTGCATGAATACCGCTTCCCGCTGAAGACGCTGCTGGTGGTGGGGAATGAGCGGCTGGGAATCGCGCCGGAAATTCTGCGGGAGCTGGATGATGTGGTGGAAATTCCCATGTACGGCCAACCGCACTCGCATAACGCCGCCACAGCCACGGCGATCGCCATGTATGAGTATTGCCGCCAGTGGCCGGACGGGGGCGGTGGATGAGAGCGGACAGGGATGGGGGTTGTGCGAATCATGCCTGTTGTGCGCGATGAGCGGGATGGGCGTGAAATCGGCGTTATAGCGGAACGCGTATTTTTTTTGAATTTCTTTTTTTCTCCCGCCGATAGGAAGTAAATCAGGGAGTATGGAGTTATTCTGCGATGACGCACCGGAGAGATTGTCGTGAGTTCTCCCCGGGGTGGCGTGCGGATATTCTTGCCCCTGAACAGGAGGAGAAAGTTTGCGGGCAGATGCCATTCCGTGCGGGGTGTGCGTTCTTTGCCACCGTCTGTTTTTTCTTGCTGGCCACGCTTTCTGAGTGTGTTTTTTCGTTTTCGCCGGGTGTCGTTCTCGCCGGTCAAGGGTGTATATTATTAAACAGTGGACTCACGGTCGTGATTTTTCACGGTCGTCATGCAGATATTGAATTCCCCATGAGAAAAAGTGTCTTCCGAATCGTGACCCGCAAAGCGGACGGAGCGTTACATGTGCGAGACTTTTCGAACCTCGAAGAAATCGGGGAATTTCACACCCAGATCGGCGTCGATGATTGCAGCGTGCATCACGATTTGCGCGGGCTGCCCATGTTTAAAGGCCTGATTGGGCCCATGGCCGAGGGGGCGCATGTCGTGCGTTACGAAACGCCGGAAGTTTTTGAAATCCTGACGAAAGAATGGATCACCGCCACGCCCGTCCGCCGCCGGGAGCAGCAGGCGAAGCGGAATATGTAATTTTCGGACGCGGTGGATTTTCGCGCCTCCAGCGTTTTTTTGTGTGTGATGAAGCACCCCTCCTGGTATTTTTCTTCGTTTTTCTCTTTTGCGGGCCAATGATCCAGGTTTTCTCCCCTTTTTTTCTTTTAAAACGGAAATCGGCTTGACAAGCATATTAGACATCTGTAAAATAACAAAATAAGACAGTTGTCAAAAATAGTTTTTGTCAGTTTCTCTCCTTTATTTGCGTGAAAGGAAACGGCGGGTGTCGGTATGAAAAAGCTTCCGGATGCGGAATTTGACATCATGAAAGTGGTTTGGGCGTCCGCGCCGCCGGTGACCACGAACACGATCATGGAGTCGCTGGGCCGTGAAAAAGACTGGAAAGCGGCGACCATTATTTCCCTGATGCTGCGGCTGGTGGAACGCGGTTTTTTACGGACGGAGAAGAACGGCAAGGAGCGCACCTATTTTCCGCTCGTGGAGCGTGAAGCGTATCTGAAATTCGAAACGGGGAATTTTTTACGCCAGTTTCACGAAAATTCCTTCGTGAGTTTCGTAAACACATTATACGAAGACGAAAATCTGACGGACGCCGACCTGGAGGAAATTCTCCAGTGGGTGAGACAGCGGAGGAGCTGAAAATGCAGGTGTTTCTTGCGTTTTTGTGGATGACCACGGTAAGGATGACGGCGGTGGCGGCGGTAATGGCAGTCATTTCGCCGCGCTTGGCGCCGAGGTATGCACCAAAATGGTTTTTTTATGGCTGGCTGATGGTGGCGCTCGGATTTCTGATTCCCATTCACGGTGGTTTTTCGCTGAACTTGATTCCCGTGACACTCCCCGTGCGTTTTTTGTCGGCGGGAGGGACGGCAGAGCTGTTTTCCGCGGGGGTTTTCAGTGTGTGGCTGGCCGGGGGACTGGTTTTTTTGTTCTGGAATGGAATGCGTTACCGGCGTTTCCTGAAAATGGTGTGGCGGTGGAGTGCGGACGTGACGGACGCGCGGACGCTGGGCCTGCTTCATGCCGTGAAAAGTGAAATGGGAATTCGCCGCGAGGTGGCGCTGAGGACATGCGGCGGGGTGAGCAGCCCGATGATGTACGGCTTTTTCTCGCCGGTGATTCTGCTGCCGGAACTGGAAATTCCGGAGGAAAAGTTGGAATTTATTTTGCGGCACGAGCTGACGCATTTTCGCCGGGGTGATTTATGGTGGAAGGCGGCGGTGTTGATGGGCACGGCCATCCACTGGTTTAACCCCGTGATTTACGGCGTGGCGCGGCGGGTTAACGCGTACTGCGAAATTTCCTGTGACACGCAGGTCATGAAAAACGCCACGCTGGCGCACCGGCAGCGGTACGCGGAAACGATCATTCACGTCATGCGCGGCGGAGAAAAATGGCTGCGGAAATCGCGTGACGGCGAGAAAAATCAGGCCGTGGCGGGCAGCGGGTTTTCGCAGGGGGCACGCGGGCTGAAAAGCCGGATGTTCGCGATTATGGATGGCACGCCGCACCGGGCGGGGCACGTGTTTCTTGCGGGCGTGGCGGCATTTATTCTGTGTTCGGGCATGCTTTTCACGCATACGGGCGGGCAGCCGCGGATGGTGGCGAAAAATGATGTGCAGATGCCGGGAAGCGATTTTACGCCGCGAGCGGGTTTCGTGCCGCAAGAAATTTTTGTGCCCGTGCCGGAAATGGATGCGCGTATTCAGCCTGAGGGAGATGAGCCGGAGGTGAATTCTGAGAGTCACGCCGCTGACTGGTGGGTGATTCCGCAGAGGGAAATGGAAAATACGGCGGAGAAGGACGTACTCGAAACGCCACCGGTACCGGCGTTTCCGCAGACGCTGGCCGTTCACACGCCCCCCGCGCCGGGGATGGAAACGGAGCTGAAAACGGATGCGCCGCCGGAGAATGAGATTCAGGAAACGGTGATCGTGGTGCGCCGCGAGCTTCCGGCGGAAGGGCCGTCGGTGGTGATTGACATCCCGGCCCAGCGTCCGTGGGATGAGGTTTTTTCGCCGGGTCAGATGGTGCAGGCGCCGCAGGGAATGTGCTTACTGGGCGCGGACGAGGTGCGCGAGCGGGTGTTCGCGCAAGTCCCGGAAGAATCGCAGGGAATCGTGGTGTTTCAGGCTCGGCTGGCGCAGGATTATGAACAGTTGGTATATGAAGGCATGCTTTTCAAGAACGGGAAAATTCATACATTTCTCATGGACGCCTTCACGGGCGAGATTTTCATGTGGCATGAAAAAATCCCGGGGGAAGAAAACTGAATCGGCCTGTTTCGCGTAAAAAAAGTAAGGTAAAACGCGTATGCGTTAATGGAGATGGATCTTTTAAGGAGAAAAAAATGAAAAAAACATTAAGTGGAATAACGCTGGTGCTTTTTGTGGCGCTGGCGGTGTTTTATGGTCGGCATATTCAGGCGTGGGCGGCTGAGCAGGCCGTGAATGTCACGGAGAAAATGGCGCAGAACCTGGGAAAAGCGGATGCGGAAGACGCGCCTGAGTGGTGGGTGGGGCTTTCGCTGGGCGCGGTGCCGGCGCCGGTGCGTGCGCAGTTGGTGGAGGGAATGCTCGGGGAAGCGGACGGCGTGCTGGCGGCGGCGGTCGTGCCGGGAAGTCCCGCGGAAAAAGCGGGCGTGAAAGTGTATGACATCATCACGCTGGTGGGGACGCAGAAGGTGGGCACGCCGGTGGAGCTGACGGACATCATTCGTGCTGCTGGCAGTGAGGAGTTGACGTTCACGGTCATTCGCGCGGGCATGCCGACCACGGTGAAGGTGAAGCCGGAGGAGATGCCGGAAGAGGTGAAGCAGCAGCGGCGGATCATGCAGCAGATGGGCGGCTTCCAGCAGATGGCGCCGGGCGGGATGCAGATTCAGATCCCGCAGGGGGCGTTTCAGGTTCAGGTGCCGGACGGCGGGGTTATCGGCGGCGCAATTAAGCCGCTGCCCCCGGGAATGCGGCGGGATGCCGTGCCGGAAGAGGTGCGGAAAATGATGCGCGACATGCTCGGCGAGGATCCGTTCGGGGATGAAGATGCGGATGACACTGAAGAAGACGCGGTGGAAACAGAGACGGAAGCGGCGGATGAAGAATTCATTCAGGGTGACGGAAACGTTGAGGAAACGGAAAATGAGGAGCTGATCATTAAAAAACGGCCCGTGGGGCGTGCCGACGGAAATGCGCGGCAGCCGGGACGGATTCAGTTCGCTTTCCCGAACATGCCCGGCGGAATGCAGGTCGGCGGTGGCGTTTCCATTTCGAAAACCACCGTTTCGCAGCTCGGCGGAAAGCAGCTTCAGGTGAGCGTTTCGCGGAAGAATAATGACCCGGCCGAGATTCGTGTGACGTGGGGCGAGGATGAATATCAGACCACGGAAAATGATCTGGAAGTGCTTCCGGAAGACGTCCGCCCGCGGGTGCAGGACATGCTGAAGGGTGATGTGAACGTCTCTGTGCGGGGCGGAAACGCCGGTGAAGTGGTCCCGGCCAAGAACGCGGAGAAAGAGCTTCGCGTTACGAAAGAAAAAGTAATTGACCTGAAAAAATAACGGAAAGAATCCTCTGTTGCGGAGCCGGGAAACGGAAATGGAAGGCGAAAACGTGGAATGCAGCGCGTTTTTCTGAAATTTGCGTTTTCCGGTTCTTGTTTTTTTGTCGAAAAAATGTAGAATAATCCCGCGCGGTCTGTTCACCTTCCTTTTTTCTTTGAAAGCACCCTCGGATGTCCCTTTCCATCACCCGTTACGGCGTCGTCGGCCTGATTTTTCGTAAAGGCCGGGTTCTGGTTATTCGGCGTGGGGCCATGGTCGAGGCGCCGCTGAAATGGTGTTTTCCGGGAGGCGGAATCGAGTCGGGAGAGTCGCAGGAAGAGGCCCTGGTGCGTGAATTTCAGGAAGAATTGGGGATCGCGGTGACGCCCATCCGCCGCATCTGGGAATCCGTCACGCCGTGGCGGGTGCACCTGGACTGGTGGATCGTGATCACGGACGCCGAAGCGTTTCACCCGGATCGGAATGAGGTGGATGCGCTGGACTGGATGACCATCCGCGAGCTGGCGGAACATCCGGATCTGCTGAGCAGTAATCTGGAATTTCTTCGCGGGATTCTTTCCGGCGAGATTCTTTTATGAGGCGAAGCACGTGATGACTGGCGTTTTTACTGCTGGAGGATGACACGCATGTCGCGTAATTCTTCCCGCGTGGGTTTCCAGGACGGCGCGACGAGCGTCTTGGGATTTATTTTCATGGTCTTTTCGACGAATAAATAGGCGTGCTGCTCACTGTTCGCCTTGTGAAGTTTAATGGCCACGGGGCGCACTTGCGGCGTCAGGGCGATGATCATCTCCGCCCGCTGAAAATCCTGCGCATCATCCACCGTCCGAGGGAATGCCTCGATCCAGACCTGCCCCGGCACTTGCGACTTCTCCGGCGGCGTCACACGACGGATGAAATACCGTTGTTTGAGGGTCGCGGCCGAGGCGCCGAACAGAAACGGCATGGGCCCCCGCGTGATTCCCTTGCCGCGCATCTCTTCCGGGAGGATGTGCTGCTGAATTTCCTTCTGTGTATACTTGTATTCGTAAATGGACGCCCCGTCGCAGAGCCATTTTTCTTCCGGTTTGCCAGCCATGTCCGTGACCGCGAACATCCCACAGTCCGGCGACTGATACCGCAACTCGCCTTTCTCCTGGATCGTGGTCATCCCCCCTCCGCCGCCGAAAGCGATGACGTACTTGAAGCGGACAAAATCTGCCTGGAAGCTGTTCACGGCCAGGCTGAACTGCTCCCAGCGAGTGAGGATCGCATCCACATCCCGCTGCTGCTCGGGCGTCAGTTCAAACGGCGCCTTGATCACACGCACATCTGCGGTCGCCGCCCCTCCAGGCGTGGTCGGGTTTCCAGCGGTCGGCGTCTGCGGATACCCCCCGGCAGGAGTGGTTCCCGGCGGATTCATCGCGGGGGCGCCGGTGTTCGGATACGTGGTTCCCCCGGGCGCTGCGGGTGTGTAAGTCCCGCCGCTGGCTGGCTGAGCGTACGTCGCGCCGCCGGTGTTCGGCACACCTCGCCCCGTTCCTGCCGGCGGTGTCCCGTAATACTGCTGACTCACGGCGTGCGGCACTGCCATCAAAAATCCAGCGGCGGCACACAAAAACGCGGCGAAAAGCACATGATTGCGCGAAAATCGGGAATTCATAAAGCACTCCGTAAGAAATGGGGATTCCATAATATTATATTACACCAAATTTTACGCTCCGATTCTAGCATAAAATGAAAAAACGGGGAAGAGGAAAAATTTACGTGGTTTACTGGGTTTCACGTCACGGTTTCAAGCCACCGCACACTTCCGCCCCCCTTCCCTCGCACGCACTCCCCCTCACAGCATTCCCTCTCACCGGTTATAATAACCATCCGTCTTTCGGTCATTCCTCATTCCTCATTCCTCATTCCTCATTCCTCATTCCTCATGCCCTCTCCCCCCCCTCCTTCATCCGGCCGCGTGGCGGGAATCGATTACGGTTCCGTGCGGATCGGCGTGGCGATCAGTGATGTGGAGCGGAAAATCGCCAGTCCGTGGGAGAATTACACGCGGCGGGGAGTGAAGCCGGACGCCCGTTTTTTCCGGGAATTCGCGGTGGAAGAGCGGATCACGCTTTTCATCGTGGGGCTGCCCGTGCACATCAGCGGGGATGAAAGCGGAAAATCGCTGGAGGCCCGGGAGTTCGGCGAGTGGCTGGAGAAGGAGACGGGCGTGCCGGTGCGATTTTTTGATGAGCGGTTTTCGTCCCGTTTCGCAGATGAGCTGATGGCCGGGGCGTCTTTGACATCCAAGAAACGCAAAGAACGCCGGGATAAACTCGCGGCTTACGTCATTCTCGCCTCCTGGCTGGAGGCTTCCCGGAAAGACGCGGAAAACGCTGGGGATCTGAATTCATAACGCCGGCTTAAACCCCTCATGGCGGATGATCCACCGGCCGTCGCGCGGGAAGCCGGGCGTTTCGCCTGCCTCGCGGTTCACTTCCGGACAGCCGTCCCAGCCGCCGACCATCATTCCCACCGCATACAGCACGCCGCCATTTCCCGGCAGGTACGGGCACGGATTATTCGCGTTCACGCCCCGGGCGTCATATGCGTTTCTCAGACTTTCATGCATGAGCATCTCCACGGCCAGCTCGGGCTGAAGCGTCCGCGCGGCGGCCATCGCCATCCACGGGAAATCCCACCCCCAGACGGCGTCCCACCGCCACGTGTCCGCGATTTTTCGCACCGTCCGCGCCGCGATTTCAGCATCCGCTCCCTCCACCGGCGGAAGCATCCCCAGCACGCCCGCGGGGTCCGGATGCTCGAAATTCCTCGCCGTATACGTGTCATGCCACTGGGCGGAATGCACATACACCGCCTCATCCGCTGGCATGTCCGGAAGAAGCGGGAGCGGCGCGAGATGCGCCCGCACCTCGTCCCATGCCTCATTTTTCGGCACATTCATCCGTTGACGCCACACATTCGCGTGCTGTAAACCCCACCGCCAGTACGCCAGGTCAAAAACCGTGTCCGCGGTAATGCCCTGTTCGCTGGGCGGCATGACGGGCCGCAGATGGTACACGCCGTGCTCGTCCCGCGTGGAATAATCGGCCATGAACTCCGCCGTGGCTTCAATGATCGGCGCCCATTTTTCGAGTGTCGCGCGCGTGGGCCGCTGACGGTATTCCAGCTCGGCGAAAAGAATCGGGTGCGGCTGTTTCCATAAAAGCACCTGGTTCCCCACCCACGGCGCCGTCCGCCCTTCCGGGCCGGCGGATTTCGGCCACTGCGCCCCCTTGTACCCGAGTTGCGCGGCAAGCTGTTTCGCCACCGGCATAAATTTTTCATAACACCCCAGCGCCTGCTCCGCGCAGTGCCAGCGGTCCCACAGCGCGTAATGGGCCAGATGCCAGTAAATCATTTCGCCGTGAAACTGCCCTCGCCACGGGTCCGTTCCCATCAGGCCCGTCTCCGCTGGCGGCCAGCTCCCTGCGGAATTCGCCCCCATGAGATACTGGGAAAGCACCACCCGCCGCTCCAGCTCCCGCCACCGCGGATCCGCACTTTCGGAAAAATCCACCGCCGCGCCGTACTGCCAGTACGCTTTCCAAGCGGCGGCCGTTTCTTGCTTACGCGAATCGAAATCCGGCTCTTTATCAGGCCCCGGGCCTGGCATGCCGAAAACCTGTCCGCCCCACACCTCATCCAGCACACGATCATCTGTCGGGATGTGCGTGAAGGTGCACGCCACCTCCAGCGCCGCATTCCCCGTCCCCTGAATCATCACCGTATGCGCGTTCTCACCGGGCTGGGGCTTCCCGTTTTTGACCCACAGTTTCACGAGATATTTCAGATCGTCGACTTTCCGCAAAAAATAAAATGTGTAATACGTGTCCGCAGTTTCGGCAGGCTCCGCTTCCGGCGGAAGTGAGCCCGCGCCGCGTTTAAATTCCGTCTCATGCCGTTCCGGTACGCCGAAATCCCCGCAGTATGGCACGCTGGGCCCGAGCGTCGGATACGGAAAATCCAGCGTGATAGTGAGTTTTCCCTCCGCGAAAAGCAGGGACGTCATGCGGATGTGAAAGCCGTCCCGGTGCATGTCCGCTACAGTTTCGGTGCGCACCGGCTCGCCGCCCACGCGAAACTCGGAGGTGTGCAGGCCCGTCCAGAAATGCATACTCCGCTTTAAGTCCGTCACGTCCGGCGGCGTCAGCGCTTCACCGTCTGCCCGCGTGAGGCGGACACGTGCCAGGTCCGCGCGGTGCGGGTTATCGAACATCCATTGCCGCAGGGCCGCTTTTTCAGGCGGGAATGAATGATCGCCGCCGCTGGTGTTCCGCCCCTGCTGAAACGTTCCCGTCGCGGGCACATCTCCCGGCGTAAACCCTTCTGGCAGCGGAAAATTGTGCCACCCCCAGTGCGCCATGGTGTTCCCGCGGAACGTCTGCGTGCCCGTGCCATCCACGTTAAAGCAGAACTCGCCGCTACCCAGCGGAATCTCCAGCTCCACCGCGGTGTCCTCCGAAATGTGATGCCGCGCGATCACCGCCTGGCGGTCTATTTTCGCCAGAGTGTCGGCGGCATGGGATGTCAGGGGCAGAAAAAACGCCGTGATACAAACGATGATTTTTTTCATTTTCTTACTCTTCATTTACCATTTTTTTAATCGCCAGCACCAGCACCGCGAGATCCGCCGGCGTGATGCCCCGGATGCGGGACGCCTGGTCGATCGTCTGCGGGCGGATGCGTGCCAACTGCTCTTTCGCCTCCATGCGGAGCTGACGCTGGGCGGAATAATCGAAATCGTCCGGGATGGCGAATGTCCGCAGACGTTGCTGCCGCGCGATTTCCATGTCCTGCCGGGCGAGGTACCCGGAGTATTTCGTATCATACGTGACCTGCTCTGCGACCTGCGGCGAAAACTCGGCCAGCTCGGGGTAATGGACCGTGAGCGTTTCCCACGGGGTTTCCGGCCGCGCGAGCAGTTCTTCGAGTGTTTTCCCCTCCGCGCGGTGCGTTTTAATGAACTCCGCAGCACGCGTTATCTCCGCCATTTTTCGCGTAAACATTTCCCACCGCTGCGCATCCACCAGGCCCAACTCGCGCCCCAGCTCCGTCAGCCGACGATCCGCGTTATCCCCCCGCAGCCGCAGGCGGTGCTCGGCACGGCTGGTGAACATCCGGTACGGCTCATCCACCCCCCGCGTCACCAGATCGTCCATCATGACGCCCAAATACGCCTGGTCACGCCGTAATACCAGCGGGTATCTTTTGTCCAGCGATAACGCCGCGTTCAGCCCGGCCAGCAGCCCCTGCCCCGCCGCCTCCTCGTACCCCGTAGTACCGTTCATCTGCCCGGCAAGATAAAGCCCGCTGACCACTTTCGTCTCCAGGGACGTTTGAAGCTGATCCGGCGGCGCGTAATCATACTCGATCGCGTACGCATACCGCATGATCACCGCCCGCTCAAGCCCTGAAATCGCGTGGATCATCGCCTCCTGCACCGCGCACGGGAGACTCGTGGACATGCCATTCACATACACCTCCGCCGTCCGCCGCCCTTCCGGTTCAAGGAAAATCTGGTGCTGCGACTTTTCCGCGAAACGCACGACTTTCGTCTCGATGGACGGGCAGTACCGCGGCCCGGCAGAACTGATTTGCCCGGAATACATCGGCGCCAGGTGCAGATTTTCGCGGATGATGCCGTGCATGGTTTCGTTAGTGTGCGTCATCCAGCACGAGATCTGCTCCACCTCCAGTCGGTCATTCAGAAACGAAAACGGCGTGGGCTCATCATCCCCGGGGTGCTCGATCATTTTCGAATAATCCAGCGTGCCGCCGTGCAGCCGCGCGGGGGTGCCGGTTTTAAAGCGGGCCAGACGGATGCCGCAGCGCCGCAGGGATTCGCTTAAATGCACCGCCGCCGGTTCGCCGCTGCGCCCGCCCTCCAGTTGCGTGCTGCCGTAATGAAGGATGCCGCAGAGAAATGTGCCGGTGGTGAGGATGACTTTCTCGGCGAGGTACGTCTCCCCGGTGAGTGTCTTCACGCCCCGCACACGCAGACGCTGACCGGCGTTTTCAGAGGAAGCTGTCGGCGTTTCCTCCACCAGCAGTTCCGTCACCATCTCCTGTCGCAGGGTGAGATTCTCCTGCTGCTCGAGCCGCTGCTTCATGACCGTCTGGTACATCCGCTTGTCCGCCTGTGCACGCGGGCCGTGCATGGCCGGGCCTTTTCGGCGGTTCAGCATGCGGAACTGAATGCCGGTTTCGTCGATCACCTCGCCCACCAGGCCGCCCAGCGCGTCCACTTCCCGCACGATCTGGCCTTTTGCCACGCCGCCGATGGCCGGGTTGCAGCTCATGGCCGCCACGGTGTCCAGATTCGCGGTCAGCAGGGCCGTCTTCACCCCGCGTTTCGCCGCCGCTGCCGCCGCCTCCGCGCCAGCGTGGCCGCCGCCGATTACTAGAATGTCGTATTTCATGGGACTTTTTTGTGAGGGTTCTTTTATACCATAATATTATCGCATGCCATATTATAAGATTTTTCGCCATTTTTACAAGCGCCGCCACCATGGTGCGGGCGTTGCGTTTCGCGGCCGGAACAGGTATAATGATAGTTCGTGGGGATTATTGGCCCGCAAAATTGCCAGCCTTTTTTCCACCCGAATATTTACAAAAAAGGAGAATCGCTCATGTTTAATAAAATCGTCGCCGCCCTGTGCGTTTTCGTGCTTACCGGAAACATACTCGTCGGTATTATTTGTGCCGAGGAAGTTCAGACAGAAAAAAACGCCGCGGCGCCGGAATGTCCGCTGGAGCATGGCGTCTGGGAGTTTTACCCCGCCATGAGCGACGAATTTAACGACGAAACGCTCGACAAAACGAAATGGCACCCGAATAATCCCACGTGGCTTGGTCGTCAACCCGGGTATTTTTCGAAGGATAACGTCACTGTAAAAGATGGATCGCTCCAACTCTCGGCCCGCGCGGAAGACCTGCCCGAAGTGCCGGAAGGATACCACACCTTTACCACTGCCGCCGTCAAAAGCGTGGAGCGTGTGCTTTACGGATACTTCGAAATCCGCGCGAAACCCATGAATTCCGCGGCCTCCAGCGCCTTCTGGTTTTACGCGCAAGACCCCGAGTGGTGGACGGAAATCGACGTTTTCGAAATCTGCGGAAAAGGAAAAAATCTCGACCGCCGGTACTTCATGAACCTGCACGTTTTCAAAACGCCCCAGCGGGGCGAGAATCACACCGAAGACCAGGCGATCTGGGATGCGCCGTTCCGTTTCGCCGAGGATTTTCACATTTACGCGCTGGAGTGGAACAAGGATGAACTGAAATTTTACGTGGACGGCAAGTTGCTTCGCACTTCGAAAAACACGGAATGGCATCAGCCGCTGCACCTGAATTTTGACAGCGAAACCATGCCGGAATGGTTCGGGCTGCCGGAAAAAGATGACCTGCCCAGCACATTTTATATCGATTATGTGCGGTGTTGGAAAGAGAAGGAATAATGGTGTTTCAGTGCGCGAAAGGTATTTGGATTGCGCAAAAATGATATTCTTTTACGCAAAATTAGTGGTTGTCCCCCGCCTTGGCAGCGGGTATACTGGAGATATTGTCACGCATGGAGCCGGTGAAAGAATCGGAAAACGCCGGCATTCCCACCCCTTACTCTCATAGGAGCACGTCATGAAATTACGTTGTGTATTTGTTTTAACGCTGTTTGCCGCGATGGTTTGCACTCAGGCGAAAGCCGCGGAAACGGTGAGCATCGACGCCACAAAAAAAGGCGAGGCGATCTCCCCCTACATTTACGGCCAGTTTATCGAGCATCTCGGCCGGTGCATTTACGGCGGTATCTGGGCCGAAATGCTCGAAGACCGCAAGTTTTTCGACGCACCCGGCGCGGAAGGTTCGCCATGGTTCCGCTTCGGAGACGGTGTGGTTGAGATGAACAAAAATGACGTCTTCACCGGCGAGCACACCCCGGAGTTAATGCTGGGTAAAAGCGGTGGTTATGCCGCGATTGCGCAAAAAAATATCGCGGTGGCGAAAGGAAAAAAATATCAGGGGTACGTATGGCTGAAATGTACTGGCGAGGTGGAGTCGGTGTATGTGGTTCTCGATCACCTGTACAGAGACGCCGTCGCGACCATTGAGATGCTTCCCGTCCCGGTAAAGGAGGGCGATTACTATAAACATGAATTTTCGTTTGAGTCGTCCCGCGACCACGATAATTGCCAACTGACAATTTCCGCGGAAGGCGAAGGCTCCGTCCTGATCGGCACGGTTTCTCTCATGCCGGCGGATAATATAAACGGCATGCGGGCCGACACGCTGGCGCTTCTGAAAGAACTCGACTCGCCGGTGTATCGCTGGCCAGGCGGGAATTTCGTCAGCGGGTACGACTGGAACGACGGCATCGGCGACCGCGACCGGCGACCGCCACGCAAAAACCCGGCGTGGCAAGGAATCGAACACAACGATTTCGGCATGGACGAGTTCATGGTCTTCTGCCGGTATCTGGGCACGGAGCCGTACATCGCGGTGAACACCGGAAACGGCGAAGTGGATAACGCCGTGGCGGAACTTGAATATGCGAACGGCGGCGCCGACACGCCTCAGGGGAAACGTCGCGCGGAAAATGGACATACTGACGGGTATGGCGTGAAATTCTGGGGCATCGGAAACGAAATGTACGGCGATTGGCAGATCGGCCACATGTCTGTCGAGAAGTACGCGGAAAAGCAGAACGCGTTCGTGGATGCGTTTCGCGCGAAGGACCCGAGCATTAAGGTGATCGCCGTCGGTGCGGTCGGCAAGTGGGATGAGTACATCATGCCGCACTGCGCGGATCATATGGATTACATCAGCGAGCACTTTTACGTAGGTGGCCACCATGAAGCGCTTCTGGATCACGTGGCGGCCCCTGCGCGATCCATTCGGCATATTGCGGACGCCCACCGAAGATACCGGTCAGAATTTTCCGAATTAAACGGAAAGGACATTCGCATCGCGCTGGACGAGTGGAATTTCTGGTACGGCCCGCATCCTTTCGGTGAGTTGGGCACGCGGTATTTCGTGAAGGACGGGCTGGGAATCGCGGCCGGGCTGCACGAGTTTTTCCGGCAGAGCGACATCATTTATATGGCGAATTACGCCCAGACGGTGAACGTTATCGGGTGTATTAAAACGTCGAAGACGGCCGCGCAGTTCGAGACCACAGGGCTTGCGCTGGTGCTGTACCGGAAGCATTTCGGTGTGACGCCCGTGGCGGTGGAGTCGCCGGAGCCGCTGGACGTGGCCGCGGCGCTGACGGCAGATGGGAAAACGCTGACCGTCGGAATCGTGAATCCGCTGGCGGAAGAAAAGACGTTGAAACTCGCGCTGACGGGTGTCGCGCTGGGTGAAAAATGCGTGCGCGTCGAGGTGGTCGGCAAAGACCCCATGGATTATAATGATCCGGATCGGCCGCAAAAAATCGTCATCGCGGAGTCGGAGGAAACATATGACGCCGCGGCTGGCGTGAAGGTTGCGCCGTACAGCGTGACGGTGCTGAAAATCGCCGTGGCGGAGTGAGGAAGCGAGTACTCCGCTCCGGAGGAGCGAAAAGTTTATAGAAATGGAAAATGTGTGCGCATTTCCACCCGGTCAAAGGTAGGATGTGCCCGAAAAAACGACTCCGCCTTATGATATCCCGCTCCTACGGAGCGACAATATCCGTTTTGTGACCGTTTTCTATAAACATTCCATCCCTCCGGGATAAAAGAAAAAGTTTGCGGATGCACTGAAAGCGGGTGATTTTTCCCGCCTCTTGTTTTGCATCCGCCTCTCCGTTATAATAGGGGACGTTTGTCGGTAACATCCGTTTTTGACCGCGTCCCTTCTTTATTTCGGAAATCCTTATGCAGAAATTCTCAAATTCCCTCGCTGTGTTCTTCTTGCTCGTGTTATATTGTCCGGCGGCCGTTTTGGGTGCCGAGCCGAATCTTACGCCGGACGGCATTCAATTTCCCATGCAGGGGCTGGGCGATCTGGTTTTCGAATATCCCCGACTCCAGGATTTTTCGCAGAACGACCTGACGAAAATCTTCGACAAAACGGTCACCGATAACGGAACCCGGGCGGTGGTGAAGTATGAAGGCGGTGCGGAACTGCATTTCACGAAGAAGGACGGCGGCCTGATCGAAATGGCGGTTAAAAATCCCCCCGCGAATCTGGCGGCGTTCCGCGTCGGTTGCAACATTCCGTTTGCGATCAACGAGGGTGGGAAATACAGTCTTGGCGGCCAGGAAGCGAAGCCCTTCCCCATGGAAAAGCCTGCCGGCCCCATGCTCTACCAGGGCAATACACAGACCATGACGCTCACCGCCCCCAGCGGCGCGATGCTGACACTCACCGGCCTGCAGCCCGGCACCTTCTTCCAGCTCCAGGATAACCGCGAGTGGAACTGGGCCATCTTTCACGTCTGGTTCATGTGCCCCTACAACAAAGACCGCGCCTTCACCGAGCTGCGTTTTTCCTCGACGAAAGACGCGGAGCATAAAGCCGTGAAAATGGTCGACCGTTTCGGGCAGGATTTCGTGCGGGACTTCCCCGGGAAAATTTCGTCCGAGGACGAGCTCAAAGCCGACACCAAAACCGATAAGGCGTATTACGATGCGCTGCCGAAGAAGCCGAACCTCGACGTTTACGGTGGTTTCGCCGGCACGGGAGAATCCCTGAAACTGAAAAAGACTGGCTTCTTCCATGTGGAAAAAATCAAAACCCGCTGGTTCCTTGTCGACCCGGCCGGCAACGCGTTCTTCCATCTCGGACTCTGCGGTTTTGGGCCCAGCGACGACTTCACTTACACCGAAGGCCGGGAATCGCTGTTCGAATGGCTGCCGCCGCACGACGCGCAGTTCGGCACCGCGTGGCATCCCGAGGGCTGGTGGAATCCCCGCGCCGTTTCGTTTTACGTGGCCAACGTCATTCGGAAATACGATAAACCGTTCGAGCGGGAGGAATGGACGACCCGCATGATCGACCGCGTCCGGGCGATGGGCTTCACCTCCGCGGGGGCTTTCTCGCCGACACCGCAGGCGTTTACGGATAAAAAATTCCCGCACGTCCACTCGTTCGGCTTCTGGGGTCTGGGCTACGATATTCCCGGCGCCCGGGGATTTTTTGATGCTTTCGATCCGGAGCTTGCGAAGAAAATCGACGAAATTTTTGCGCGAGACATCGCCCCCCATGCCGACAATCCGCTGATCATCGGCTATTATCTCGCCAACGAACAGGGGGCGGAAGACCTGCCGCGGGCGCTGCCGGCACTGCCTGGAAAGTTCGAGGCCAAAAAGAAACTTGTCGCCCTGCTCAAAAAGCAGTACGGTACGATCGACAAATTCAACGCCGCGTGGGACATGACCGCGAAATCCTTCGACGATCTCATCGAGCCTGGGCTGCCGGTGACGACCCGGGCCGCGTCGCAGGACGTGACGAAGTTCGTCGAGCTTTACCTCGACAAATACTACGCGCTACTGGCCGAGACCTTCCGGAAATACGACAAAAACCACCTGCTGATCGGTAGTCGCTGGCAGCCGGGCACCGCGAACAACGAAACGCTGGTCAAGACGTGTGCGAAGTACTGCGATGTCATCAGCGTCAACTATTACACCATGGCCTTCGACAAGGATTTCCTCGACCGCATCTACCGCTGGTCTGGCGAGAAGCCGATGCTCTTGAGCGAATGGCATTACTCCTGCACCGGCGAGTCGGCACTGCCCGGCGGACTGGGCGGTGTCAAAACGCAGCGCGAGCGCGGCATGGCTTACCGGAATTACGTCGAGCAGGCCGCCGCGACGGGGTACGTCGTCGGCACGGAGTGGTTCACCCTCATCGACCAGGCACGCGCCGGACGTTTCTTCGAAAAGGAGACGGGCGAGAAAGCTAACACCGGCGTTTTTGCCGTCACCGACCGGCCGTGGAAAGATTTCGTCGCCAAGGTCGTCAAGACGAATTGCGACATTCAAAGCCTCCTTCTCGGCAAGCGGAAAGCGTTTAAGTTCGACGACCCGCGATTCGCATTGAAAGGCACGGGGCGGCAGACGATCAGTGCCCCGTGGGTGGAAAAGCCGCTTGTGATCGACGGTAGCCGCGATGAATGGCCGGGCCTTCCCCCGGTAATGATCGGCGAAAACCGCATGGTTCTCGGGGCGGATTCCGCCGGCACCAGTGCCGCCTTCCGTGTCGCGTGGGATAAAAAGAATCTTTACATTTTCGCCGACGTGGTCGATAGCACTCCGGGGAAAAGCAGCGTGAAAGGCGCCGATCTCTGGCAGGGCGACGGCGTGGAGATTTTCCTGGGCGTCGAAGATCTCGACAAACCGGGCGACATGATTTTCAGCGACCGTCAGATTCTGATCGGTGCCGGGCCGGGCGAGGGACAGACATATGTTCGTAACGCCACGCCGCGAACTTCCGGCACCATCCGCCGCAGTGTGGTCATGAAACCGGACGGCAGCGGTTATTTCCTCGAGGCGGCCATCCCGTTCACGGTGCTCGGCGTCGAGCCGAAAGAAAACATGGAACTGCTGTTCGACGTCGCCGTGGATGACAGCGAGGACGGCACGAGCCGGCAGCGTCAATTCGTCTGGAACGGCGACAGCCGCGTCTCCGGCGAGCGTGGCGGCTGGGGATGTCTGAAGCTGACAAAGTAAGCCGGTTCGTATGGCGGTCCAAGAAACAGCAGCTGGGAGTGTAGCGGAACGCAGTGACGCGTAGAGACCGGATTAGAAGTGAAGAACCACTCGGCGGTTCTAGTCCGGTCTCTGCGCTAACGGCTGCTGTTTTCCAGTTTGAAAATGAGCCGAATTACCGGTTACGCCAAAAAAAATCGCGAGAAATGCCCAGCGTTTCCGCGGTTTTTTTTATGTCATCCAGGAAGCGGCGAGCGTCCTGCGGGTACCCTTCGGTGGGGGTGAGTCCGGGGACACGTGCCTGCCACCAGGCGTTAAAGCCGATCATGGCCAGTTCACGCTGATACTTGCTGAAGAGGGAGGCCAGGGCCACGGCGAGATTCGTCTCGCCTTTCGCCTGAAAGCGGACGGTGAGCGTGCCGGATTCGCCGCGATGAACATACTCACTGGTATCTCGATTTTCTTCGGTAATGCAGAACGTGGCATCCGAGAAAAACTCCATCAGCGGCGCGAGGTAAAAATTGCGCCCTCCGAGTTTATCACAGAAAATCACCACCTCCGCGGAGGGGGTTTGTCGTCGGGCTTTTGCATAAAGCGCGGAAGCCAGCTTCAGTGTGGCCTCCATCAGCAGCACGCCTTTCGAACCGGTTTCTTCTGCCTCGCGGTTAAAGCGGGCCGGAAAAATCAGGTCAGAACGCACTTCACGCAAGAAGATTTGCGTGTCACGCATCTTTTGCAGAACCGTGTTCGCTGCCTCCGTGATCACGTCCAGCGAATTGGACAGCGGAAAAGGAATCGCCGCATCCTGCCACACCAAGGCGGCGCGTTCTTTGCAGGATGCTTCATCTCCAAAACGTGAGAACACATCCTCGGCGGATGCCGGGAACTCCCCCACATACCCACCAGTATGATCACAAAGACGCAGGATTTCCATCATCGTCAGTACGGTTTTTTCCACCGCCGCGATCCCGGAAAGCGATTTATAAACCGACGTTTTATACAGTTTCTTGGAATCCGCCACGGCGATAACCGCGTCTTTCGGCGAAACCCCTACGGCGGGTGCCAGGGCGGCGTAAAGCCCGTCCGGTGGAGTGTTTTCAGCCACTTCCCAGAGCGTAGCGCTCACCGCAAGCGGCCCCAAAAACGGCCCGTACCCCGCCTCGTCCGTACCGATTAAGTAGTAGGCCATCAGTCGGCCGCCGGCTTTTTCTGACTCGCGCGATCCGTGGAAAGCACCTGCCGCAGAAGCGCGGAAGAATCTTCATATTTTGTCTCTGAAGGCGGACCGGCCGTGCACTGCAGCACCGCTCCGTGGCCTTTATACGGCAGGGACAGCAACAGCCCGGAAACCGTCTGGATCTCGCCCTCCGTTCGCACAATTCCGCGACGCCCATACTCGTCCGGCTTTTTCGAAAACGTTTTGCTGGCCACCGCGAGGAACGTTACCGACGAATCCAGCGACTGGAGCGTCAGCTGCCGCCGCACGAATTCCTGCCGCTCGTCGTTCGTGTCATCCATTTTTCCATTCGTGAACATGTGCAGGCCGGGCTTAATTTCCAGGATCTGCACTTCGTATCCACCGTAAACTACGGCAGCGTAATTCGCGTCGCCGCAGACGTAATTCACGCCGTAATAATTTCCGGTCAGGAGTTCTTTTTCGGCGATCATGGCGGCTTCGCGCGCGGTTTTCGCGTTCAGCAATTCCCGGCAAAGCAACCCGCGCGAGCGCGGCGCGGACGGCAGGTCGCGCTTCGGACGGTTCATCGCGCAGGCGAACATGCCGTGCTGATTAATACCGAACCACGTCCCGCCGGCCTTTCGGTCGATCCCGCAGATGACTCGAGGCCGCCCCGACTGAATTCGTGGGCCCTGTGACGGTCGATCCGGATTTTCTTCGCGGTTAAACGCCACCAGAATCGGGGAATCGTTCGCCACTTTATACAAAAACGCCATCACGCACATGTTTGCCAACCTTTCCGTATTCTATTATATCTGATCGCATCATGATTTTTCATGCGGGCATACCGCGCGAAGCCGTGTCGCGCGAGTATTCTGTTATTTTACAGAAAATTCGGAATGCCGTAACCCCCCGTATGAGGGGTGCTTTATATTTTTGAAGTACCTCGCCAAGCGTCATTATCGCCGCAGAATGGGGTTCGTCCACACGCTCCACGCACCGCGGTTTTGCTCGGCGGGGGATTCGACGATCAGTTCCAGCGTTTGAACGCCCTCGACGGAAACGGTTTCGCTGCGCGGCCGATTGTCGCGGATCACGTCGCTGCGGAATAATTCACGGCCGTCGCCACGGAGGATGAATCGCGTGGGGCCGACGTTTCCGTCCTGAAGGCCGAACCCGGTTTGAAACGTTTTCCACACCCCGCCGAGACGCAGGGAATACACTGACGGCGCGTGAGCGTAAAGTCCGGCGGAGTAAAAATGCCCGTCCATTTGGATGAAAACGTCGTCGGGCACCTGTCCACGGTGAACGCCCCGCCACGCGGTTCGGGCCTCCATGAATTTCGCCCAGGTCAGATCCGCCTCGTGTATTTCGGCTGGCATTTCAGCCACATCCACCGGATCCGGCGGCGCGAGAAGCTGAATGAGCCACTGCGTTTTTTGCTGTAAGTCGTTATTTTTTGCATACTTACGCGTCAACTCATTCAGCGCTGCCACGTCTTTTTCGGCGAAAAGCCGTCGCAGCTCTTTGATTGCCGCACTGTCGTTGATGGCGGAAAGATGGATTCGGTCCGGGTCGGCGAGGTACGTGAAATCCGAGTGGCTTGTCGCGCCGTTTTCGTGCACACCGACCAGGCGGAGTTGGTACGGCGCGTTTTCGATTTCACGGATCTCCATCCGGAATCGCCCGTGCTCGTCCGGTTTCGCGACCCAAGTTTTCGCGTCATAATCGCCGTTCACATCCATGTTATCATGATATGCGATCACCCCCACCAGCGGCGGCGTGGCCGAAACGCGGCCGGCGAGTGCAAAACGCTTTCGCTGCGCACCCGCTGGCAGTTCTTCGGCGTGCATTTCTTCGATTTTCCATGAAACCATTTCGCCGGCGGCCGGAATATCCCCGGCAAAAGCGCGCACGCGTGACAGACGCAGGGCCGAGGAGGCCGCGAGAAACGTACCTTTCCCCTCGCCGCGAAGCTCCTGGCCGAAGGTATGATTGCCGCCGCCCATCAGCGCCCGACCATCCCGCTGCCGCTGGGTGTCCAGCTCACACGCGTGCGGGAGGCTGAAGGCGTGTCCCATTTCGTGGGCCAGCCCGCCAATGTAATGCGTGTTAAACTGCCCGAGAGAGCACGGGCCGTGATAATACCCGCCGGTATCTTTGCTCGGAAGCAGATCGGCGTCCAGCCGCGGGTCGTCGTAAACCCACGCCGTGCCGGAAAGGTGCGTCCCGCTGCCGACGTACGGCCCCAACTCGGTCGACGTGCCGTTCTCTGTCAGCAGCAGCAACTGAAAGATGATGACATACTCACGGTCCACGTCCACACCGTACTGCGCACGCATCCCTTCACGCACCTCGTCGCGCACCGCCCACGCATCCTGGCGGCCATACTCCCGCTGCTTCTTTTGCCCAGTGACGACGTACATTTTTAACGCGTCCGCAGCATCCCACTCCAGGGCGAAAGTCATCGGGCCGAAACCGTTCCGCTGCATTTCGCGGCGATAAAAATCCTGCACATAACGCATGGTTCGCCCCAGCCGCCGGGCACGATCCGGGAGCGGTTCCATGTCGGAAGGGACGAAATAGACCACCTTCAGCGGCGGGACATGTGACGGTTCATCGGCCTGCGACCGGACATCGCTACCGCCGACCGTTGCAGCGATGGCAATAACGAAAATGTGAAAATAACGAAACATAAAATCCGTTCTCCAAATAAGTATCGGCCTCACGATGACACCCGGGCGTCGCCTGGATTTCAGCACCAGATATACTCAACGCACATTAAAATTCCTGAATTTTCCTGATGGAGATGGGCCATAAGCTGCAAGCTTTAAGCGACCAACATTCGGTGTTGGGTCACTCGGCAAAGATCACGTTTTTACGGCATTTTTCGTTAAATCGGGAACCTCGTTTGACAAGCTTGAAGCTTACGGCTTATGGCCCGTCTCCATCAGGAAAATTTCGGACATTTTAAAGTGCGTTGAGTATATTATACTCCGGGCCATTTTTTAGGCAATTACCGAGAGTTTCACGTACCTGAAAAAGGGCGGTATTTCGTCACGGCGGGGCATTTTTTCGATTCCGCAGCGGCGTGTTTGCGCTCCATGTCTGCCTCGCCGTGTTTTTGATTGCGTCTCAAATTTTCAACTTTTTCCGTCATTTCCGCGTATAAAATGAGGAAAACGGCCTGAAATCGCAAAAAAAACGCGTTTTCCTCCCCCAGCGCCTTGAAATCTCCCCGGCGATGCTGGTATACTATATAAAATAGTGACAATCCCACCGAAAAGCAAACCCCGCACTTTACACCCTACACTCAATACCCCCCAAGGAGTTCGAATAATGAAAAAAACCTTCCTGACGACCCTCGCCTTCCTCGCGGCATGTTTCTCGGCCGCGGCGCTTTATGCGGAGAACGCCGACTACTCGCGCGACGAGGCGTACCGTGGGCCGATGCTGGCCCGGGCGACGAAAGACGGCTCGGCCGTTTATATCGCGCAGTTCGACGCGTCGAAAATCACGCAGCTCGACCCGGAAACGCTGGGGGTGGTCCGCGAGTGGGATATTGCCCCGACGCTGACCGATTTCATTCTCAGCCCGGACGAGAAAAAATTCATTACGCTTTCCGTGCCGCCGCCGGCCGACGGTTTCGTTTCGATTATCGACATCGCGTCTGGCAAGACGGATGACACGATCAAAGTCGGGTACTGCCCCGAGAGTCTCGTGCTGCACCCGAACGGCAAAACGCTGTACGTCGCGAACCGGTTCTCGACGGACGTTTCGGTCGTCGACATGGAAACGAAGAAGGAAACCCGCCGCATCAAGACGATCCGCGAGCCGAAGTCGGTGGCCATAACGCCCGACGGCAAAACGCTTTACATCACGAACTTCCTCCCGCTGGACCCGGCCGACGGTTACGACGTGGCGGCGGAGGTGACGTGGGTGGATACGGAAACATTTGAGCAGGGTAACATTCGCCTCTTGAATGGCTGCGTGGCGCTGCATGAAATCATCATCTCGCCGGACGGCAAGTACGCGTTTGTGACGAACAACCTCGCGCGGTACCAGATGCCCACCACGCAGGTCGAGCGCGGCTGGATGAACACCAACGCCGTGGCGATTCTTGATGCCGAGAACCGGAAGCTGATCAACGTTTTCCTGCTGGACGATATCGACCTGGGGGCCGCCAACCCGTGGGGCGTCGCGATGACCGACGACTGCAAAACGCTGCTGGTTTCGATTGCCGGCACGCATGAAGTGAGCGTGATCGACGCGGAAGCGCTCTTCGCGAAGCTGCTGAGCATTCCGGTGGAGCACGGTGTCAAGCAGGGCGAGCGGGCGGGCACCAGCGGCTCGTACGCCACAACCTCCGCGGTGGACGTGCCTAACGACCTGGCGTTTTTGGTCGGCATCCGCACCCGCGTCAAGCTCACCGGCAACGGCCCTCGCCGCATGGCCCTGGTCGGCAACAAAGTTTTCGTGCCCATGTATTTCAGCGATACCGTCGCGGTGATCAGCCTGGACACCAAAAAGCAAATCGGCGAGGCGCTGCTGAACAACACGTTCGAAATGACCGAAGAGCGGTACGGCCATCAGGTCTGGAACGACGGCATGGCGTGCTTCCAGCAGTGGCAGAGCTGCGCGTCCTGCCACCCGTACGTGCGGATGGACGGCCTGAACTGGGACCTCATGAACGACGGCCTGGGCAATCCGAAAAACGCGAAGCCGCTGCTGCACTCGCATAAAACGCCGCCGACGATGATTTCCGGCATTCGCGCCGACGCCGAGGCGTGCGTGCGCTCCGGCTTCAAACACATCCTCTTCTCCGTGCGGCCTGAGAAAGACCCCGCCGCGATCGACGTTTATGCCAGCAACATGAAAGCCCTGCCCAGCCCGTATCTGGTCGACGGCAAGCTCAGCGAAAAAGCCGAGCGCGGCAAGACGATTTTCTACCGCGTCAAGTGCGACGTCTGCCACGATCCCGACTGGTATTACACCGACATGCAGATGCACGACGTGGACACCGAGAACCCGTACGACCGCCGCCGCGATTTCGATACGCCCACGCTGTGCGAGGTGTGGCGTTCGGCTCCGTATCTGCACGACGGCCGGTACACCACCATGCAGCAGCTGTTCAAAGAAGGCAGGCACGGCAAGCAAAAGGGCGACGTGGAAGGCCTGACGGACGCGGAAATCGAAGACCTCAGCGAGTATGTGCTGTCGCTGTAAAGGCAGCGAGACAAAAAACAACAGCCGGGAATGAAGCGCAGCGGAATGACCGGATAGAAGTGGGAAAAATCCCGGCGATTCTATCCGGTTATTCCGCTGCGCTACATTCCCGGCTGCTGTTCTTGCGGCATCCGTTTAATAACCGCATTACCCCGCTGTCCGCGAGTCGTCCGGGAAGAGTTTAATGCCCAGCGCCTCGATTTCGCCGTCTTCGCGTACGTCCTCGAAGCGTACGGAGACCTGTTTCGAGATGCCGGAATCCTGCATCGTGACGCCGTAAATGGCGTGGGCGTACGAGATGGTTTTCCGCGAGTGCGAAATCACGACGAACTGCGTTTTTTCGAGGAACAGCTTTACGACTTCCATCAGCCGCACGATGTTCGGCTCGTCCAGGGCCGCGTCCACTTCATCCAGAATGCAGAACGGACTGGGGCGATTTTTGAACAGGGCCAGGAGCATCGCGACGCATGTCATGGTCTTTTCGCCGCCGCTCATCAGGGACAGCGTACGGAGTTCTTTTCCCGGCGGCTGGACAATAATTTCCACACCGCTTTCCAGCACGTCCACGCCCTCTTCCAGCACCAGCTCCGCGCGGCCGCCGCCGAAAAGGTCACGGAAAATGTCATAAAAATGGCCCGCCACGTCCTCGAAAGTCTTCATGAACAGTTGCCGCAGATCGTGATTCAGTTTCTCGAGAAACTTCACCAGTGCTTCCTTGCCAGACGACAGGTCTTCATACGTCGCGGACAGCTCTGTATACCGTTTTTCCAGCTCCTCGAGCTCCACCACCGCGTCCGCGTTAATGTTTCCGAGGTTCCGGATGCGATTCCGCAGGTCCTGAATTTCACGCTGAACGGTTTCATAATCGGTCTCGTTTTCGGTCGGCTCCACCACAGCCGCGGCCGCCGCTTTTTTCATCAGCTCGGCCGGCTCCACATGCAGCTCTTCCTGGAGCTTCTCGACCAGCGTCCGTCGCTGGAGATCTTTCGCGCCGGTGGTCAGATCTAGCTGATGAATTTTATCCTCGACTGTCCGCAGTTTTTTCCGCAGCCGCCCGGCCGACGAATTCAGCTCCGTACGCTCCCGCCTCGCGGTTTCCCGTTTTTGATGAGCTGCCTCCAAGGTTTTCGCCGCCTGCTCTTTTTCAAGATACAGCGTGGCCAGCCGCGCCTCATTCTGGAGCGTCACCCGCTGGGCCTCCACCAGCAGCGTGCAATTCGTATCAAGCTGTAACACCACGTCTGCAATGGACTTACGACGTTCCTGGATGTTCGCCTCACACAGTTTCACCCGCGTTACCAGGCCCTCCAGCCGCTCCTCGCTTTTTGCCAGCGACACCTGATTTTCCGTCACCAGCTCACTCTTTTTCCGCCGGACTTCTTCCTGCTCCGCGATCTGTTTATCCATCCTCGCCATGCTTTTTTCACACTCCGCGGACTGGTGCTCCAGCGTATTTTTTCGTTTCCGCGAATCTTCCAGCGCATCCAAAACGCCCTGTAACTGGGCGTGATACTCCTCCTGCCGCCGGGTCATTTCTTCACAGCGATTCTGCATCTGCGCAAGCCGCTCCCGCGCCACCGAAAGCTGGTGGCCGTGTTCGCGCAGCAGAGATTCCGCGTTCTGGAATTCCGTGGCCAGCTCTTCCGCGCGGGCTTTTTGCCGCTGCGTTTTCTGCCGCCACGACTGCACTTCCGCCTCCGCGTTTTTGATGCCGATCTGCTGAATGGAAAGCTGTTCACCGAGCGTCCGCAGCTCACTCCGCCGGGAAATCAGCCCGCTGGCGGCATGCTGCGGCCCCACACACAGCGAGCCGTCCGCGTCCAGCCGCTCACCCGAAAGCGTCACAAAATGCACCCGCGGCGGGACGTAATGACGCCGATCCAGCACGGCGTTTACCGGTGCATCCTCCGAAAATCCATGTTCCGCCGCCGAAAAAGTGGGTAGTTTCAGCGTCCCGGACACGATTTTTTCGGAGAGCTCCGCCGCCGTGGTGAGATTTTCCACGATCCACGTCTCCCCCAGCAGATACCGCATCAGTGGGAGATTTTCCTCCTCCGTCTGAATGAACTGATCCGCCCGGCCGACCACCCCAGCCATGCCGTCCAGCGCCGTGGTCAGTCGTGTGCGCCGTAGGCGCGCGTTTCTCTCCTCGCGTTCATGCGGGGCGTGCGAGATGTCATCCGCCGACAAAAATTCATCCATCCACACGAAACCCACACGTCCTGGAAAACCCTGCGAGTTTTGTTTCAGTTCCGTCAGCAGCCCTGATCCGGGATTCACCACGAGGTACTGCGCCTTTTCGCCCAGCGCCACTTCAATCAGCGTGGCCGCGTCCACATTCACCTGGATGAGATCCGCCACCAGACCCCGCAGATCGCGGAACGGCCCGTGCGGCTGCCGGCGCGACTCCGTCAGCAGGTAACGCACGCCGGGGCTTAACCCCTCATGGCGTTCCTGGAGTTCTTCAAGCACCGAAATCCGCTCCACCATGACAGAATGCCGGCGCGTGAGTTCCGTGAGATTCGCGCGCGCCTCGCTCAAGTGCCGGGCGTATGAATCCAGCTCCTGCCGGGCTTCTTCCTGATCCTCTTTACACCGCCGTTTCAGGGCTTTTGCCTGCCGCTGCTGCTCCAGCAGGGATTCTTCCTGTTTCCGCAGTTCCGTCAGCTCTTCATCCAGAGACGCCAGCCGCGCTTCGTTTTCCTGTACCTGTTTCGAGAGCGCGTCCTCCTGGCGCACGAGCTGCGTGATCTGATTTTCCGCCGCGGCGTGCTCCCGCATCCACTCCACGTTCTGCCGCTGGGCCACTTCCTTTTCCACACGTGTTTCGTCCAGCTTTTTCAGCACATTCTCCAGATGAACCTGCACCTCCTTCAGCCGCGTGACCACCTCCTGATGCTGCGTACGCGCCTGCTCCAGATCCGTCAGCGCCTCGTGATGAAGCTGTAAACTCTCGGAGATTTTTTTTCGGATGGATGCCGTGCGTGTGCGATCCAGCGAGATGCTCTGCTCCAGTTCCCGGCCGCGTTTTAGCTGGTATTCTACCGCGGATTCCGCCACGCCGATCGCGTGCTGTCCCTCCGCGATGACGTCCGTGCACTGCCGGATACGGTGATCGCATGCGGAAACGTCATTTTCATATTCCTGCAGTCGGCTGTCCACGGCGTCCACATTCGCGGACATCCCGTCACGCTCCTGACGAAGCTCGGCCAGCTGATCATTCAGCGTTTCCAGCTCCTGGGTGAGCGTTTTCCAGTCCACCGCCGCGACCTGGATGCGCAATTCCTGAAGCCGGGCGTTATATTCGCGAAAGCGCACCGCGCGATCCGCCTGCGACTTAATATTCCGCAGTTGGCCTTCCACTTCCGAAACGATATCCGACAGCCGCAGGAGATTCTGCTCCACGCGTTCCAGCCGCCGCAGCGCTTCCTGTTTTTGCGATTTAAACCGGCTGATGCCCGCGGCTTCCTCAAAAATCAGACGCCGATCTTTGGGCGAGGACTGTAAAAGCGAGTCCACGCGGCCCTGCTCGATAATGCTGTAAGAATTCGCGCCCACGCCGCTGCCGGAAAGCAGCTCGCGGATGTCTTTTAAGCGGCTGGGCTGCTTATTTATCAGATACTCGCCCTCCCCGCTGCGGTACACACGCCGGGTGATGTACACGTCCCGAGCGTCATACGGCAGGCTGTGATCCGAGTTATCGAAATGCAGCGTCACCTCCGCCGTATTTTGCGCGCGCCGGTCGCTGGCCCCGTTAAAAATAACGTCTGTGGACTCTTTTCCACGCAGACTTTTGATGCTCTGCTCGCCCAGAACCCACTTGATCGCGTCCACAACATTCGATTTTCCGGAACCGTTCGGCCCCACGACCACAGTGATGCCCGACGAAAACTCGAAGCGAGTTTTGTCCGCAAAACTTTTAAAGCCGTGAAGTTCGAGTGATTTCAGCATGAAACATTTCCGGTGGTTCTGTCCGTTTTATCCGCGATTTATTTTTCCTTTTTTTTGCCGAAAAACCAGGCCGATTGCCGAGTGGAATCATTTTCCTGAGCCGCGAGTTCCGTTTCCGGCCCGTCCGGACTCCACGGCTCCCGCTCTTTGGCGGCATCCTGTGTTTCCGCTGCCGTCTCCGCCGCGGGTTTATTTTCGCCGGGCTTCCGGGCGTCTTTTTTCGCCTGCTTTTTCTCTTCTTTCTCATACCGCGACGCACGCCCGTCGCTGGGCAGGGCATCCACGCGGAACATGGAAGCGGGCAGCGCGCCTTGCCCCACCGCCGCCTGGAGGATTTCCAGCACGTCGGGATACGTGGCCCCCACATCCGAAAGGGCGTTGATGACCTCATCCACCCGCGCGGAAACCGTCCGTTGCTGGGGCGGCTGATTCACCGCGAATTTACTGATCACGATTTCGTCCGGCGAAGCGGAACGCACGACGATATTATTCGCCCCCTCCACCGCCAGCGGCGTGGAGAATCGCGTCCCCTGCCCGAAAATCACGACTTCCGCCCGGTATGAACGCGTTACGTGGATCATCGGCGGCGCGGTACTGTTCACCACACACAGTGTGAAGGTACCTTTTCCCAGCTTCATGCCTTTCACCAGCGGATCGTCGGGCCGCATTTCCGTCAGGGTGCGGAACGCCCCGTAACGCGTCTCGGCTGTGGGCAGATTCATCAGCGTTTTCAGCTCTTCTTCTGCGTAAAGATTATTCAGCGCCCGCAGCGCCATCAGGGCGTTATACCGGTAACTCGGCTCTTCCGCCGCGATTTTTCCCAGCGTCGGCGCGGCTTCATCCACATCCAGGTACGCCAGCGCCTGGGCGGCGTGGAACCGCACGGCGATTTCCCTGGAATCCAGTCCCGTCCGCAGGGTGTCCACGGCCGGCGTGCCGATCGCCTCCAGTTCCATGGCCGCCCGCGCTGCGGAAACCGGCTCATGAAGCTGTTTCTGAAGCCGGATCAGGCGCGCCATCATGTCCGCCTCCGACTCGCGCAGCGGCAGGCACCGCACCACATCCAGGAACCGCCTCAGATTATCCTTATAAAGTGAGGGAATGTACAGCTCGACGAATTTATCGTCTTTCGCTTTCGCCACGGTTTCTTTCAGGCCGTTATTCCCCACGGTCTGGAAGCGGCGATTAACCACCTTTTCGATTTTCATAGTATTCAGGCGGTCATACCGCACGGCATCCGGCAGCACGCGCAGCCCCACCACGCGGTCCATCTGGCACACGCCCCCGGAGAGAATTCTTCCACGGCGCTGCATGACTTTATCTTTATCCGTCCCCGTCCGCGGTTCCACCAGTACCGGCCCAGCCGCCTGCGCGCGATCCCAGCCTTTCATCACGCGATTCGTCACCAGATAATCGCTGAGGGTGGCCTTCAGCATATACCCGCCGCGCAGACTGGTGGTCTCACTCATTTCCGGCAGCGTCACCAGAATGTCGAAATGCTCACCCTTTTTAATTCCCGGTTTCAGGTACCCGGTGGCGATCACCATGGAGGTGTTCGGGCTGGCCAGGTACGTATTCGGATGGCGCGTATCCCGGGAGGACATTTCCTTCAGGAGCTGATCCCGCAGCACGGACGGGGCCGGATCGCTGCCTGTCCCGGCCAGGCTCGTCACCAGCGCCACGCCCTGAATCTCATAATTATCCAGCCCGAATGAAGCCGTCACGTCCCCGATGTAAAAATACTTCGCCCGCTCCCGCGGATCTTCCACCTTTCCATTCGGGTTCTTATGAAACATGGCCCGGCATCCCCCACTGACGGCGACGATCATGACGGCCAGGGCGAAGAAAGAGACCGTTTTTGCACGGGACGAGTTCGGTTTCTGATTCATGGTTTTTCTCGTAAACGGGTACGTGGAAAGGGACTTTCGCAAAAATATGCCAGTCGGAGCATACGCACTCCGGAGTTTTTTGTCAAGACGGAATTTTTGTCACGGGGATTCGTTTTCCGCGCTCGGCGTTCCGTTCCGCCACTGGAATTTTTTTGATTTTGCGGTAAAATGGTGAAAATGTTTAATAAAAGGATCGCATATAATAATGGTTGAAAAACGCAAAAAGCCTGTTACCGCGCCGGTTTCTCCGGAGGCGGATGTTCCGGAAACGCCGTGGTTTGAGGGCGGGTTACCATTTTCGTGTGCCGGCTGCGGCGGATGCTGCACGGGTGCGCCGGGGTACGTGTGGGTGGATGACGCGGAAATTGACGCCTTGGCGGCGCACTTCGGCATGAATTTTGAAGAATTTGAAGCCGATTTTGTCCGGAAAGTGGGTCGGCGGAAGAGTCTGCGGGAGTTTCAGAATTACGACTGTGTTTTTTTTGACCGTTTTCACCGCAACTGTAAAGTGTACCATCTCCGTCCCCGGCAGTGCGGCACGTGGCCGTTCTGGAAGTCGAACATCGAAACGGAGGAAGACTGGCAGGCCGTCGCGCGGAAATGCCCCGGCTGCGGACAGGGGGAGCTTATCCCCGTGGAGGAAATCCTGCGGCGCAAAGCGGTGATTGACATCTGACGGCCGTCGTCATCTGAAAAATCGCTTCTCATAAAAATCGCTTTCATAAAAAACTCCAAAAATGGAAAATTGCTCTGGACGCGAATCGAAAAATTCGCTAACATCCGGCATTCTGTTATTCGTTTTGGGAGCGTTTTCCATGAAAAAGATGATGCGGCTGGCGCATTTTGCCTGTTTTTTGAGCCTCACGGCGACTTTCGTCGTGATGACGGCTGGCTGTACACCGTTCGGCCACACCCGCCAGAATCAGGCGGAACTCACGGAAGAAAACAGTAAGCAGCGCGCCCGTATTTATCGTGACCGTACCCGGATGGAGGAATTTCAGCGGGAAAACGACATGCTTCGCCGGAAAATCGAGGAATTGCAGGCACAGATAAATACACGCCAGCAGATCCCGAATCGCATGCGGCAAATCGGCCCGGCCACCTCGCCTGCTGACGGCAGTGTGCGCGGTCAGTCGGCTCCGGATATTCCTTCGGTGAAAGAAACCGCACGCACGGCGCCGCGTCAGATTCTTCCGTCTCCGGATAACGCCGCCGTTTCGCCCACACCGCCGGCGGTGGAAAAAGGGCCGCCGTCTTCGGACGTGCCGGATAATCTATTTAACGATTCATCCGCCGAGGAACCACTCACGCTGCCGAATCTTTTGCCGGAAGCCACGCCCATTCATCCGCCCACGGGCAGTTTCGTGCCGGATCCGGGAGCAGGAGGAACGCCGCGGAAATGGCTGGTCGTGCGGAAAACGGACAGCTCCACGGTGCAGCGGGTGCAGATCATGAAAAGTCATGTGCGTCCGCTGAATTATGATGGCCTGCACCTGGAATTTCAGATGCTGGACGCGCAGAATCAGATCGTGTTGGCCGCCGCGCCGCTGACGGTCATGGTCACGGATCCCACGCTGCCGGAGCAGCAGGCCGTGATTGCGCAGTGGGATTACTCCGCGGCGGATATCGCGGAAATGATTAACGCTGGCCAGGCGGCCATTTCCATTCCCCTGAACATGGAATGGGAAAAAGGGTGCCCCCAGAACCTGAAATTGCAGATTCACGTCATGTTCGTGACTAGTGACGGACGTCGGCTGGTGGACCGTGTTTACATGAATCTGGAAGAACTCGCTTTCGCGGGGCAGCCGCTTCATACCCTGGCAGACATCACTCCGCCGGCGGAAATGGCCGCGACGGTCGGGCATGTGGGCGCGAACGCCGGGAATCCGGAGACACAGCCGCGCCGTGAGCAGCATTCCTCGCCGCAGCGTGCTGAGGATCGCGTTCCCATGAAACGGCCTGTCTGGACGCCGGAGCCGTAAGCTCTTTTCGCGAGTTTTTTTCTGCGGTGAATTTTTCCCTCACCCAGCGCGTGTTTTCTTACTTTCCCACGCAAAATCGGCTGAAAATAGAGTCCAGAATGTCTTCCGTGTACGTCGCGCCGACCATCACGCCTAGGGCGTCCAGGGCCGCGCGGATTTCGGAGGCCAGCAGCTCTTGAAACGGTGTGTCCGCCAGTTCCGTGGCACGCTCCAGGCTCTCCACCGCCACACGCACCGATTCCCGGCAGCGGGCCGCGGTGGCCGCCACGACATGCGTTTCACCGGTGGAAAATATCTCCAGCATCTCGCGGATGCGCGTTTTTAAAGCCGAAATACCGTCTTTTTCCCGCACACTGGCGAGGATCACGTCCGGCCGTGCTAAAGCCGCCCGCAGCCCCGGCGTGTTTCGCTGGGCATCCGTCAGCAGATCCGCCCGGGTGAGTACCGTCAGCGTGGGGGATGTTTCTACGGATGACGTTTTCTCGGCGGGTGATTCCGGTGGGGGGCACGCATGTGAATCCGGCAAAAAACCCGCGGCGTCCGCATTTTCCACAAAATCCCGCGCATCCCGGCAGAAAATCCGGATGTCCGCCGTGCGTTTCTGCTGCCGGGCCAGTGCTGCTGCCTGGGAATTCACCGAGTCAGCCGCCGCAAATTCCCCCTCTCCAGCCGTATCAATTAACACACACTGCGGCCCGGCCATCTCATCCCCCCCCGTTTCCGCCGCCGGTGTCCATCGAGCCGCCAGATAATCGCGCGTCGTCCCCGGAGCATCATACACCACCGCCCGTTCCGCGCCCAGCAGCGCATTAAAAAGACTGCTTTTCCCCACATTCGCCGGCCCGTGCAGCACCACACGGATCTCCGCCTCCGCCCGCCCGCGAGTCTGCATCCGCTGGGCGAGTTCCAGCAGCCGGGCGTGCGAGGCCGCCACCTGCCGGGCGATTTCCTCCGGCGTGATGAAGGAAATGTCCTCCTCCGCGAAATCGAAACCCGCCTCCAGATGCCCCAGCAGATCAAAAAGCGCCGCCCGCAGCGCATGCAGCGGCGTGGCCAGCCCGCCCGCCAGCTGCTCCAACGCCGCCTCCAATTTTTCCCCGTCCGTGGCGGTGATCACCCCCAGCACCGCCTCCGCCTGCGTGAGGTCCAGTCGGCCGTTCAAAAATGCCCGCATGGTATACTCGCCGGGCTGCGCGAGTCGGGCGTGATGAAATGTGCACAAAAAATCAGTCATCCGCTCCAGAAGCGGCAGGCAGCAGAAAGTATGAATTTCCGCGCACGCCTGCCCTGTAAAACTCGCCCCGTCTGGCCAGCAAAAAATCGAAACAGGAATCGGAGTCGGCGTTCCCGTCACGCACGAGTCCGGAAGCGTCAGCACCGTGGCGAAACGAAATGCCGGGAAACCGCGGAGGCGGTGCAGATTTATATCGACTTCCGACTCCTTTTTTATACGTGAATCGGTTTTTACAGAAAACGATGAAAACCGTTCCGGAAACACCCGGATTAAATGCTCCCGAAACGCCACCCCACAGGATTCCAGCACCTGGAAAGCGTCATCCCCGCTGATACGCACGATTCCTCTCAGCCCACCTTGGGCGCGGGCGGTGGCGGTGGCGATGATGGTATCTTCCAGAGAATACAGCATTTTGTCTGATAATTCAAAAAAACGGAATAAAAAATAATTTTGAGGGATGCATCCTTTTGGCACGGTCTTTGCATCTTATATATCTCGATACTGCGAAAGCACGATCACTCCCCAAACCTTCATGATTTTCCCCAAGATCGTGAAGGCTTAAAAAATGCAGAAGGTTCCCCATCTTCTTTCGGATAAATCATCGCTCTCGCGTCCGTTTTATCCATAAGCATTTCTCGTTGGGAGGAAAGGATTACGCGATTCATCCCCAAGGATCGCGTGTTTAGTGAGGTTTTCAGTGCTCTTTTTATACTGAATGCGTCACGCTCCACAACTCCCTTTATGCGAGTAAGGTTAGACCCCCAACTGACCTTACTCGTTTTTTCTTTTAAATGATCCATGATAATGATGCCCGGGCGGCTGCTATCTGTGCTGTGGGGGATAAAAAGTCTGATGTGGTGATATGTGTGCTAAAACAGAGTGTGTTATTATGCTGCATCAAAATAATGCACTGCTTCAAAATAATACACTCCTGCGAAGAGAAAAAGCCTGCAAAAAAAGTCATCCCTCGCCTCGCTCGCGCAATTCCGTGGAACTGATATCTTCTCGGAAATCAAATTCCGGCACCTCGGAACATATTTGTCGCAAATTTTCAGGAATCGGCACACCGTTCAGGGTGCGAAAGCACGTGCCGCAGACTCGGCCTAAAACCAAAAACCGGCATCCCTGGGCGTTCAGAAAATCATAGCTCGCCTCTTGCGACTGCCTGTTACCGCCGTGGTAAACCGGGTCGGCGATTCGCGAAATGGTGTCCGCCCCGACGACGAAGGTTGTGCCGGGAAAGAATGCGGCTTTTTGGCGAAAATAGGGAAAATCCGTCAGGAAAATCAGTCCTTGCTCCCCGGCCGACTGCATCTGCTGTGCGATTCGCTCCAGACGCTGGCGAATTTCCAGATAATCGAGTGCCGGTTTATCCGCATTTCGCACGGCCAGCTCCAGGGCCACGTCCGTTTGCAAAGAATCCATGGCGAACTGCCGCATCCGCGCATGACCGTGGTGAAACGGCGCGAATGAGCCGCTAAGAATCGCCGTAACTTGGGGCGTGGGAAGCACTTCCGTCATTTCCGGTAACCGGATGCACACGACCTTTCGCTTTCCCGCGAACAATTCCCGCCAGCTTTCTGGCGGCGTGCACTCCCGCAGTACCGCGTCCGGCGGCAGATTTTCCCGCGGCCCCACGCCCACGGCATACGCCAGCAGCTTCCGTCCCGCTACGGTCACGTATTCTTCTTCGTCCTGTCGCGTACGCGTGCCTTTTTTCAGGGGCAGGTCTAGCGAAAGCGTTTTTTCCTGACTGTGAAACGCCATGAACGCGCGGTGTTCGCCCCGGTGCGGCCGATCGGTGGCCAGGGACGCCGTGATCGAGAAACCAAAAAGCGTTTCCGAATCTGCCCCCTCCGCGTACTGTTCCGCGCGCTGCCACGCTGCCACGGCCATTTTCCGGGCCGTGCTTTCCGCGCAAAACTGCTCCGGCCGTGCTTTCAAAAATACTTCCATCGCCCCGGCTGAGTACGGCACCAGCGCCTCGAGCACCGTCCGCGACGCCCCAGGCACCGTCAGCAGCTCCGCCAGCAACCCGCTTCCGCCGCCTGTTACCGCCAGCACGCCGCGGTGCTGCGAGTTATGTATCGCTGCTATTTCTGGGGAAAAATCCATTCCCGACATCCTTCCCGGCCCTAAAAAAAAAGCCCCTACTGCCATCAGCCGGGGCATTTCGAAAACGGTTCGTTTTACGGTGTTTTAGAAGATGTCTTCGCCTTCTTCCGGTTCTTCAGGCTCGTCGCCGGCGTCCGTGTCATCTCCGTCGAGGCCGAGATTGATCGGAATCGCGTCGTCTTTCGCTTTCGCAGCACCCGCGGCGGGCTTCGTTTTGTCATCTTTTTTCGTTGTCGCTGCGGGAGTTTTCCCAGCCGTGGTCGCCGGAGTTTTCGTCGTCGAGGCTGCTGGGCCGTCGTCTTCGAACCCCGTGAACCCGTCTTCTTCATCCTCATCGCCCATGGCCGCTGCGCCGGTGGTTTTTTTCGGGGTGGAGCCGATGCCGAACGAGTCGTCTTCTTCATCCTCGTCGCCCATGGCCGCTGCGCCGGTGGTTTTCTTCGGGGTGGAGCCGATGCCGAACGCATCGTCTTCTTCGTCCTCATCACCCATGGCCGCAGCGCCGGTGGTTTTCTTCGGGGTGGAGCCGATACCGAACGTGTCGTCTTCATCCTCATCGCCCATGGCCGCCCCGGTGCCGAATGTATCGTCATCCTCGCCGCCGCCGATCGTCATGCCATCATCGTCACTGGTGGTGACGCCGGCTTTACCCGGGCCGTCGCCCTGCGTGGAAGTGCCCAGATCGTAGTCGTCCAGCACACCGCTGCCGGGCACGGGCGTATCGTCATAGCTGCCGGTATAATTCACCGCGGCGGGGGCCTGGCCGGGGGTGCGGCGCAGGATGCCTTCCATCTTCACGCGGTGCTCGTAAGCCGCCAGCTTGGCGTCGGTGCGGTATTCCTCGAGTTTCTGCCGTACGGGGCCCTGAATATTCATCAGATCGTACCCGACCTGCGTCTGCGACTTCGGGCTCTTAATTTCCAGCTCCGCGCCACGCTGAAAATCCTCGCCCGCATCTTCCGCCCGGCCCAGCTGCATCAGCGCCAGCCCGCGATAATAGAACACGCTGGGATCCTGCGTCTTCCCGTCCACGCACCGCGTAAACGAATCATACGCCTTGACGTACTGGCCTGCGTTATAATGATGGACCCCCATCCCGAACATTTTCCGCAGCTCTTCGCTCGCGTCCCGCTCGGCACGCACCGCCGAAACCGCGAAAAACAAGCCGATAAAAAGCGTCGCCCCAGCGAACATCGTATGCGTCCAGTTCCGATGCATATCGGTTTACTCCTCAATATAATATATCGTATCTCAGTTATTTGGCGTTTAAATCCAACTTAGAAGAAAGGCTTATCCCCATCTGTCGGCAAAATCCCCTCTCCAGGCCGAGTTATTTTCAGCCAAGAATAAAACTCATCTTTATCATGATAATCGGAATTGCGAGGAATTTCAAGAATTTTCTCCCGCTTTTTCCATAATTTTACAAAAGAACATGGAAATTCTTTGCAGTTTACGCAGATTATACTGTGTATGAATATTGTTTTGCAAGAAACAACAGCCGAGAGCGCAGCGGAACGCCAGTGACGCGGAGAGACCGGATAGATTGGCCGGGCGATTCCCCACTTCATCCGGTCTCTGCGCTAACGCTCCGCTCCCGGCTACTGTTGTGCTTCACCCGGAACCAACAGCCGGGAGCGCAGCGGAACGTCAGTGACGCGGAGAGACCGGATAGATTGGCCGGGCGACTCCCCACTTCATCCGGTCTCTGCGCTAACGCTCCGCTCCCAGCTGCTGCTCTGCAATTTCCGCACAACACCCACAGCAGGCAATTCACGCAGAACCGGACTATCTGGAACATCAGGAAATTTATAGATTTTCTTAAAAATTTTTCCCCCAACGGCGGATAATCTCATCAGACAGAAGGGGGAAGTGTTATCGGGTAAATAACAACAAACAGCTCCTTTCAACGAATGATCGGCTCCGTGGGTATGATGGGGACGGTCGAAACAAGTTTTCTTTTACTACCGTTACCTATAACGGAAGGAGATATTATGAAATTGTTCAATCGTATTATGAACGACGAGCAGGGCGTCCTGACGTTCGAGTGGATTCTGCTGTTGGCCATCCTGGTCATCGGTGTCGTCGGTGGTCTGGCCGCCGTGCGCGATGCGCTGAATATTCAGCTTGGTTCCTCCACGGCTGTGATTCTGGGACTCAATCAGAGTGTTACTGTGGCTTATGCTCCCAAAATTCAGTTGACGATCCCCAGCACTTTTGCTCCGTATTATGCTGGTATTAGTGCCGGTGGAGCTGTGAACCATTCCTATGCGCGCACGACAATTGACCTTGTGTCTGGCACAATCACTGATGCCATTGTCAAGGTCGACGTTGCCGGTGGCACTGCTCCTGATCCGGTCCTCTATCCTTAATCTTCCTGATCGTCGCTTAGCCTTGTGCTAAATCGAATCCAGCCCGGCGGCTTTTGTCGTCGGGCTTTTTTCATTCCCCCCTCCCCCCCCGTCACCGCCCGGAACAAAAACAACAGCCGGGAGCGCAGCGGAACGTCAGTGACGCGGAGAGACCGGATAGATTGGCCGGGCGACTCCCCACTTCCAGAGACCGGATAAGCATGGCCGATCGTTTCCCCACTTCATCCGGTCTCTGCGCTAGCGGCTGCTGTTTTTGTGTCCAACCTACCATTTTTCAATCCCATAGACACGATGTACAACAAACCGCTCGCCTACTTCATCACCTTCACCACCCGCGGTTCCTGGCTGCACGGCGATGCCCGGGGTTCCTATACGAAAGCCCCGCGATTCGTTCCTCCTAATAAAAATTGGGTGCAACTCGAATCCGAATCCCTCGCCGACCCGCCGCTGCTGTTTACTTCGGAGCAACGCACCGCGGTCGATCAGGCGATACGCGAACAGTGTGCGAAACGCGGCTGGAAGCTGCACACGGTCAATGTTCGCACGAATCATGTTCATCTCGTGGTGGCGGCCGCGGATGTCGGGCCGGAGAGGGTGATGGAGGACGTAAAAGCGAAAGCCACGAGAGTACTGCGAAAAAAAGGAATGATTTCTGCAGAAAGAAAACCATGGACGGAACACGGCAGCACTATCTATTTATTCACGCAGGCATGTTTCGACAACGCATGTCATTACGTGAGAGATTGCCAGTAAAACAGCAGCCGGGAGCGTAGCGGAACGCCAGTGACGCGAAGAGACCGGATAGGAATCGCTGAATCAGTCTCCACTTCTATCCGGTCTCTGCGCGTCACTGCGTTCCGCTCCGCTCCCGGCTGCTGTTTTTTCCTGCTGTTCTTGTACGGCTTGCATACCTTGACGCGAAGCGGGAAGCGGCTAAAATAAAAGAAAAACGCCCCGTTTAGCCACATTCTATAATAATGTCTACGTTTTTCGCGAAAAATTGTTTGTTTCTTACCGGGCCGACCGCCAGTGGGAAGACGGCGCTGGCGGTGGCGCTGGCGCGGAAGATCGGGGCGGAGATTCTTTCGCTGGACTCGATGGCCGTGTACCGCGGGATGGACATCGGCACGGCGAAACCCACGACGACGGAGCGGGCGGCGGTACCGCATCATCTGGTGGATGTGGTGGAGCCGAACGAGGATTTCAGTGTGGCCGAGTATCTCGAGCTGGCCCGGCGAACGGCCGAGGAGGTGCTCTCACGCGGGAAAACGCCGCTTTTTGTGGGGGGCACGCCGCTTTACATGAAGGCGCTTTTGCGCGGCATTTTCGACGGCCCGCCCGCCGACCCGGCCCTGCGTGCGCAGCTTCTGGCGGAAGCGGAACACGCCATGACCCGTGGCGACATCGATTTTCTGCACCGCCGACTCGCTGAATCCGACCCTGCGACCGCCGCGCGGCTTCACCCCAACGACACAAAACGGCTCGTGCGGGCGCTGGAAGTTTTTCTGCTGACTGGCAGGCCGATCAGTGCGTTTCAGACGCAATTTTCCGAGCCGCACGAAGAAACGGCGACGGTGTGGACGCTCGACTGGCCGCGCGAGGAACTTCATCGGCGGATTAACGCGCGGGTGGACGCCATGTTCGCGGCAGGGCTGGTGACGGAAGTCGAAACGCTCACGGCGAAGTATGGCACGCTGAGTTTCACGGCCCGCCAGGCGGTTGGTTACCGAGAGGTGATCGCGATGCTCGAATCCCGGGAGACGGACACGCCGATTTCGCTGGCCGAGACCGTGGAGGAAGTGAAAGCCCACACCCGGCAACTCGCCCGCCGCCAGTGCACATGGTTCCGCAGCCTGCCGGAATGCCGAAGCGTGACGGTCGAAGAGTTTCGCGAGATACACGGAGTATAAAAATGGCATTTATCATTGAAATCGCAAACCAGCAGCAGCGGTTGGCGCTGGACGAGGCAAAAATCCGCGTAGCGGTGACGGCGGCGCTTACGTACGGCGGGTACGCGTGCGGCGAGTTGAGCGTGGCTGTGGTGGACGACCCGACCATTCACGAGGTGAACCGCGCGTTCCTCGAACATGATTACCCGACGGACGTGATCAGTTTTCCGCTGAACGACCCGGCGGCGGAGGCGGACGGGCATGTGGAGGGCGAAATCGTCGTCAGCACCGACACCGCGGCAGCCCAGGCCCACCGGCTCGCCTTCCCCGGATGGAACACGGAGGAGGAGTTTTACCTGTACCTCATCCACGGCGCTCTGCATCTGGCGGGGTTCGACGACCATACCGAGGACGATTTGCGGGAAATGCGTGATGCGGAGGTGGCGGTGCTGGCGAAGATCGGCATCACCGCCCCGGATGGCCTGCACGACAGAGACTGATGAAAATGAAGAATGAGAAATAAAAAAATGAGAAATTTTCGTTATCGGCCCGGAGGGGCGAAATGTTTATAGAAAATGGATGAGAATTGAAGGCCGCCGCTCCGTAGGAGCGTAGTGTTTACGGAAAAGAAGGATATTTTTTATGCAAAGATTTTTATTTTACGTCACCATCAGCATCTTCCTTTTCACTTCACTGGCCACAGCGGAACCCTTCGCCACGCTTTGCGGCGGGTATGCGGTGGTGGTGTCGCGCGAGACGGCGGAGGATGCGAAATGGAAAGAAGTGCTCGCGGCGTTACAGGAAAAATACGGCGCCGAGACGGTGATGTATGATGCCGGCGACGTAACCGCGGCGCTGCCGGCCCTGCAAAGATCCCGCCCGCGCTACGTGTGCTTTCTCGCGCGGCCAGCAGAGGCGAATGTGGATTTCGTGGCGAAAGCGCACCGCATGACGCGGAAGCTGGACGCCGATCCGTGGACGGACTGTGTGTGGGCCATCCTCACGGGATATGACGCCGCGGACGCGATGATGGTGGTGCGTGAGGAGCCGCTGACGATTCGGCGGGTGCTGGGCGGAACGCCGCTGAATCTGGAATGTGTGGAGTCCGGCGTGTGGTTCAGCGAGGGCACGAAGAATGAGAAGTGGGTGAAAAATCCCGGCGAGCAGCCGCGGCGCGAGCATGGACCGGACGACACCACGAAAGCCATCATCGACGAACTGACAGCCAGCAAAGCGCAACTGTTCATCACTTCCGGCCACGCCACCCAGAAGGACTGGCAGATCGGGTACGCGTACCGCAACGGATATTTCGTCGCTGAGCCGGGCGGGAAACTTGCGGGAAAAGACGCGGCGGGCAAAAAATTCGAGATTCGCAGCGACACCCCCCGCGTGCACTTGGCCGTGGGCAACTGCCTGATCGGGGACATCAGCGATCAGGACAACTGCATGGCGATCGGCCTGATGCACAGCGCCGGCGTGCGGCAAATGGTGGGATACACCGTCCCGACGTGGTACGGTTACATGGGCTGGGGCATGATGGATTATTTTTATCTTCAGCCCGGGCGTTACACCGTGGCGGAAGCTTTTTTCGCGAATCAGCAGGCGCTGCTGTACCGGCTGGAAACGGTTTCCCCCGGTGTGAACGCGAAGTATGATGCCGCCGCGGCTCCACAAAAAATCGAGCTTTCGCAAGCCGCGAAGAAAATGGACCTCACGCCGCAGGACATCACCGGCCTGTTATGGGACCGCGACACGGTGGCCATTTATGGCGACCCGGCGTGGAACGCACGCATGGCGGAAACGCAAAACGCGTGGACGCAGACCATCCTCGAGAAGCACGCGGACAGCGAAGGCCCGCAGAATCTGGTGGTCACGCTGACGCTCAAAAAAATGCCGCACGAAAACGCTGACGGAAACGGTTCCCAGCGAGGCGGCCGGCCTTATGTTTTCCTCTTGCCCACGCGACTTGCCCAGAACGAAGACGGCATGCCCCGTGCGCTGGAAATTCTGGACGGCGCGGCGTATGAACCACTCGTCGCCGACGATTTCGTGCTGATCCCACGTTTCGAAATGGAACCCAACAAAGAATACCACATCCGGTTTAAGGCCGTGGCGGAAGCGGCAAAATAACGCAATTTTCGTTCTGCCGGCACAATAAACAACAGCCGGTCATTCCGCTACGCTCCATTCCCGCTGCTGTTTTGAATATATAAACCTGAGAACCGTCTACGGAACGGCCTCCGCCGTTTTTTTGCCGCCTTCATAAATGCTGAACTTCATCCACACGGGATGGTAATCGAACGGGATGCCATTCTTTCGCTGGAAAAATGATTTCAGGCACCACACGCCACCGTACTCGCCCTCCACGGTGGCGTCTTTCATGTAACAGATGTTTTCGGTGGTGGACTGGAACGTGCCCCAGGCGTTCGTCGCCCGGCCATAAGCCGACCAGGTGAAGGTGCGGGGGAAGTAATCCGGCAATTTATCCGTCGGCTCGACCCCGAAATGTCCCATAATAAGGATGTCATCCTCCGCGGCGGCGCCGGGTTTCGCGTGAATTCCTTTCGCGGCATTAATAATATTAGGAATCTGCGCAAATTCTTCTTTTTCGCGCGACGTGGCGAGGTAAACGTTCACCGCCGTGAACGTGAACGCTTTATCGACGGACGTTTTTCGCGTGCGGAAGGAAGCGGCCAGCGGACGGTATTTGAACGGCTGACGCGGCGTCCCCAGGTAACTGACGGAGTGGGCGTCCACCTCCATGGTCGTGGTGTCATAAATGAACACCAGGGCCGGGTCATTTTTACTGACCTGTAACCCCCCGGCCAGCGCCGCCGCGTATGCGAATTTCTTCCCGGCCGAGATGCGGCTCAGGTCTTCCATTAAGCCGTCCAGAAATTTCGAATCGTTAATCCGAAACCCCTGCACGGCGACCAAGTCGAACTGCACTAAAATGCTGGCCAACTCGTGGGCCAACTCCGGTGAATTCCGGGAATCTTCCTCCCACCACGGGTCTACGTTAAAGGAGGCCACGAGGATGGCGTCATCAAAAGAGTGGACGCGTTTCACAGCGGGATTCGCGTAATCGTTTTCGTCGATATCCGCCCCAGCCCGATTTTTTTGCGTTTTCGACGAGGTGGCGTTTCCGGCCGTTTCCTGGCTGCCAGACAGGGAGACCCGACTGAAAGCAGTATTTCCACCGTCATCGGGCGGTAGCGCCGGCGGGAGCACTTCCCCTTCCGCAACTTTCCCCACGGTGTGGCGGCGAGGAAAATGAACGGAAGAATTCGTGCCTGCGGTTTCACTTTTTTTTTCTTCTTCGCCGGCCTTCTGATCTTTCGGGATCATCTTGATCACACTCTTGACGGCATATGCCCCCAGCGCGAAAGGCCCCTCCCCTTTTTCGAAACGCTCATCCTTATCCGAAATCCCTGCTGGAATGGCGGGAATGTCCGATTTTTGCTCCGATTTTTTCGGCGTAATGACGATTCGCTCCAGGTTATCCGAGTCTTTCCACGTGAGAATGCTCACCGTGCAGTTCGAAAAGACCAGATAAAGGAGGCCGCCGATAACGATGAAAGGAATATAGCGATTCATTATAATATGTTGGCTCTGATTTAAAGTTTCGTCTTCCCTGATCATACCGTTTATAATCTCAATGTAATATAACACATTTTTTCACACGGTGTCCGTCCGACTTGAGTTTTTTTGGGGAAAGTCATGCGTTTTTTACGTGTTTTTGGTTTGAATTTAACACATATCCTGTTTGTGTCGATTTTGCAGGGCAGTGTGCCCCCGGATTGCGAAAAAAGGCGTTTCGGGTATATTATTCAGTAAGTTTTAACACAAAAAACGGCAGCCGGGACCGAAACGCTTTTTCGTGAACAGCGTGTGGTTATGCGGACGGTATTTCAAAAGGAACAAAAAATGGCGGAAAAAGTGTTTTCAGACGTTATCGCGGAACTCCGCTGGCGGAATCAGATTCACCAGACCACGGATGACGAAAATCTCGCGGCCTGGCTGATGGAAAAGCCCCGCACGCTGTACGCGGGTTTTGATCCCACCGCCGACAGTCTGCATGTGGGGCACCTGATGGCCCTGATGATTCTCCGCCGGTTTCAGAAGGCCGGGCATAAGGTCATCGCGCTGGTCGGCGGCGCCACCGGCATGATCGGAGATCCCAGCGGAAAAAGTGAGGAGCGGAAGCAGCTTTCGGAAGACACGCTGCTGCATAACGTGGCGTGCCTGAAAACGCAGATCGCGAAATTCCTGGATTTCAGTGATTCGCCCGGAGGCGCGATCATGGTGAATAATTACGACTGGTTCCGCGATTACACGTTCCTCGCGTTTTTGCGGGACGTGGGGAAATACTTCCCCGTGAGCATGATGCTGGCCAAAGATTCCGTGAAAGCCCGCCTGGACCGCGAGAACGGCCTGTCCTTCACCGAATTCAGTTACATGCTCCTGCAGGCGTACGACTTTTGTCATCTGCACCGGAATTTCGGCTGCGAGCTGCAAGTCGGCGGCAGCGACCAGTGGGGGAACATCACCACGGGAATCGATTTAACGCGGCGGATGGGCGGCGCTACGCAGCTTTACGGTATGACGGCCCCGCTGCTGACGAAAAGTGACGGCCAAAAGATGGGGAAAAGTGAGGCCGGGGCGCTGTGGCTGGACCCCGAGCGCGTCTCGCCGTACCAGTTTTATCAGTACTGGATTAACGTCGAGGACGCGGACGTGCATAAGCTGCTGTGTTTCGCCACGGATCTGCCCCGGGAAGAGGTGGACGCCATCATGGCGCAGCAGAGCGAGGATCCGGGAAAGCGTTTCGGCCAGCGCCGCGTGGCGGAGGAGATCACGCGTCTGGTGCACGGCGAAGACGGGCTGAAAGCGGCCGAGCGGGCCACGGAGATTTTCTTCGGCGCGGAAATTCAGAATCTGGATGACGCCCAGTTGCGCTCCATTTTCCAGGACGTGCCGTCCGCGGAGTTTACGCGTGCGGAACTGGAGGCCGGCATTCCGCTGGCGGTGGCGTTTCAGGCCGCGAAACTGGCGGGCACGAAAAGTGACGTTCGCCGCGGCATCCAGCAGGGCGGCATTTACGTCAATAACCGCCGCATTACGGATGTGGACATGAACCTCACGCCGGAGCACCTCGCCGGCGAAACCACCGTGGTGCTGCGGACGGGCAAAAAGAAGTACGCAGTGCTGACGATTAAATGAGGGAGTGAGGAAATGAGAGCGTGAAGGAGTGGAGAAATGTGCCGCTCTTTCACGCTCTCACTCCTTCATTCATTCTTTCACTGGCACCACGCTCACAGTGGGCAGGCCGGACGGCGGCGAGCACAGCAGGATCAGCTCTCTTCCGCGGAAACACAGGGCATAATGCGTGCTTTTTTCCGGCGCTGCGTTTTCCTTCGCGGGGAGCACGCCAGCCGCCAGCACGTGGTATTTTCCATCTTTTCCCAGCAAGCCGAGTTCATTTTTCGCGGCATCCAGAATATAAACCACCCCGGCGGCGTCCACGGCCATGGCTGAAATTTCACTCACGGGCACGGTCACCGGCGTAAGCTCCGGCGTTTTTTTCTCCGCCGCCGCTCCCGCTTTCCCCCCCGCATCTTCCGCGGGCACCGCCGGCAGCGAGAACAGCTTTCCTTCCCCGGACGCGGCCAGATAAAGTGTGCCGGAACCGTCCGCCGCCATGCGGTCAAAGGCCGGGAAGATCTGATCTTCCGTGGACACGAACGCCGCCATGACGGTGGGCCCCTCGGCCACGTTTTTCACCTCCATGACCACTGCGTCCAGCGGAAAAAAATGCACCACGCTGGTCGCGGCATCCGTCTGGGTATCCGCCTCAAGCCGGTTCAGCACGTAAATCGTGTCATCATGGATGGCCAATCCAACGGGGTTTTTCAGGCCGTACGCCACCACTTCCGCGCTGTATGCCCGGCCCTGCTCATTCACCAGCATGCGAATAACCCGGCCGGATGCTTTCTGAGGGGCCGCCGACTGATTATCGCAGAGATACAGATTTCCATCCTTCCCGAAACAGAGGAACACGGGATTCGCCGTGCCCGTCTGCGGGTCAATCGGCGAGACGGCCCACAAATAACTTTTATTCTCCGGCGAAACGCGCATCAGCACCGGCGGGTGTTTCCGATCCGCGGTATTTGGGCACGCCACGAGCACATCCCCCCACGGCGCCAGGGTCATATCCGCGGCCATCGGGCAGATTTCCGGCAGCGTGAAGCGCGTTTCCGCTTTCACGGAGGCCGTTTCCGCCTCATTTTTAACTTCCGCCGGTGCCGCCGCTACGGGGGCTGTCACCATCTCCAGCCCATGCTCCACCGCCGCCGCGTCCGCCTCCAGCGTTTTTGCCGCCTCATCTGCGGCTTTTATCTCCGCTGCCTCTGCCACCTCCCCCGCCGATTCCGCCGCATTTTCTGCGGTTACCGCCGGCAGTTCTTGTGCCAGAATGTACGCACCGCCGCACATCACCGCCGAGAACGCCACACATACGCAAAAATAAAAACCGATATTCGTGAATTTCATATCTTGCCTCGCCACCATGAAACGAATGTTTAAACTGTTCGCCGCTGAAAAATAGCCCACAAAACCAGTATATGTGAATTTTACCCGCCTGAGAAGTCCCGTGAGAAAAAAAACGTTCCACACTCGCCGGCACAACGAAAACTGCTCTGGTCATCCGTCGTCTTTTCTGGTATACTCCCCCGGATTTTCAGACACCCTCACTCTCAAAAGGAAACGGGCTTTCGGCCATGCTTTTTGATACCTACAAACTCCGGGAACTTACCCACCAGGATCCGCGGTACCGTGTGGAGGCGTACTATTATATATTAGAGACGCTGGATTTCGCGAGGACGCAGCTCCAGCTGGGCAGGCATGCCGCCAGCGAGAGTGTCCCGGGACAGGAAGCGCAAGAGGAAGAAGCGGCTGACGAACCGGAAGAACTCCCGTCCCACATCACCGGGCAGGAGCTCTGCGAGGCGCTGCGCATCCGTGCGATCTGGATGTTCGGATTCATGGCCAAGACCGTCCTGAACCGCTGGGGAATCCGTTCCACCGCCGACGTGGGCGAAATCGTGTATAATATGGTCCGGAACCAGAAAATCCGCGTCACCGCCGAGGATTCCCAGGATGATTTTCTGGAGGTTTACGACTTCCAGAAAGTATTTTGCGACGATTTTTCCATCGAAAACGAACCGCACTTCCCGGAGCCATTTTAACCGAATTTGGAGACGGCTCCGAAATTTCGGACTCGCGCGGGATGGAAAAAGGCTGCAAGCTATAAGCTCTCCAAACGTATTTCCGGCTCACTCGGCCATAACCATGATTTCGTGGTTTTGCGTCAGAGCAGAAATCTCGTTTGATAAGCTTACAGCCTGTTTCCAACAAATAAAAACGCGGAGCTTTACGACAGTTTCGGCAAAAACCTTAATTCATCGCCTCGCAAATCGCGTCCGCCATTTCCTGCGTGCCGACGGCCGTGGGGTCATTCCGGTCAGGCTTCATGTCATACGTGACGGATTTCCCTTCCCGGATCACCCGCGCGACGGCGTTTTCCAGCTTCCTGGCCGCGTCTTCTTCGCCCAGATACTGAAGCATCAGCACGCCGCTGAGAATCAGCGCGCACGGGTTCACTTTATTCAGCCCCTTATATTTCGGGGCGCTGCCGTGCGTGGCCTCAAAAACGGCGCTGTCATTCCCGATATTCGCGCCGGGCGCCACGCCCAGTCCGCCGACCAGCCCCGCCGCCAGGTCACTCAGAATATCCCCGTAAAGATTCGGCAGGCACACCACATCATACAGTTCCGGCTTCTGCACCAGCTGCATGCACATATTATCCACAATCCGATCTTCGAACTCGATTTCCGGATACTGCTCGGCCACTTTTCGGCAAGTCGCCAGCCACAGCCCGTCCGTGAACTTCATGATATTCGCCTTATGCACCGCCGTGACCTTTTTTCGGCCATACTTTTTCGCATATTCAAACGAATAACGAATGATCCGCTCCGTGCCGCTTTCGCTGATGGGCTTAATCGAAATCCCTGTCTCTTCCCGGCCGGAAATGATCTTTTTATCCGAAATTTCATTAATGAAATCAAAAAGGCGCTCACATTTTTCCGTGCCTTTTTCGAATTCCACGCCCGCGTACAAATCTTCCGTATTTTCTCGCATGATCACGATGTCTACCGGAACTTTTTCATAAAAAGACCGCACGCCGGGATAATATTTGCACGGCCTGACACACGCGTAAAGCCCCAGCGCCTGCCGCAAATAGACGTTAATACTCCGAAACCCCGTCCCCACCGGCGTGGTAATTGGCGCCTTCAGGGCACAGCGCGTCCGTTTCACGCTCTCCATGAGGCTTTCCGGCAGGGGCGTCCCGGTGCGTGCCATGACATCCACGCCCGCTTCCTGAACATCCCAGTTTACCTTCACGCCCGTCGCGTCCACGCACCGCCGCGAGGCTTCCGCCAATTCCGGCCCCACGCCATCACCCGTGATCAGGGTCACTTCATACGCCATTACGCACTCCTTCCGGTTAAACGGTTTCATACATTATATATAATAGTGTCAAAAACACACAAATTTTCATCCAGTATACGCCAAGCCGGGAATCCGTCAATCCGGGGAGGGAGCGTCGCTGGCCTTACAGGCATGCGAAAATCCCGTTATTCTCCGAATGAATCGGATATGCCAATTCAGGCGAGTTTTCCACGCCCGGGCTTTTCGCTTATCCACGGACACGGGAATGAACGATAAAAGGATGATGGTTTTTCTTTTTGCGTGACAGTCAATTTTCGTGGATAAAGTACGATGATCAAAAAAAGCTCAGAACAGCGCGTCGGCGGCATGCTCCAGGTCATGATGCTCCTCTTCGTTTTCGGCGGAATCGCGCTGATTACCATGGGGTTCCAGACCTATTTTCACGGTACGGGCCCGTCAACTTACACGCCCTCGAAACGCACGAAACTCACGCCGGCCCCTCAAATTCAATTGACGCGAGCTTCTGCGGAGCAGTCGGTAAAGGAGCTTCCCCCGCATTTTACGCTGGCGGACGGTGCGGAAATGGCCGGGATTCCTCAGGTGACGGATGCGAAGAATCCGACGACGTCCGAGCCGGGGGCGGCGGAGCAGTCGCAAGACGGGCGGGTATCCATCGGCATGGGCGGGATGGGCCGTGAAGGAGCGAAACCCACGCAAACGATTATCAAATAACCGAAGATTGCCGCGCGGATGATGTTTTTCGGCAACATTTCTTATTTTTGCCGCCGAGTCGTGGTTGGCCTGTTCGGCCTGTGTGTTTTTTAACGGCTGTTTTTCTGAGAAATGTCAAAAAGAACGCCAAAAAACCTCAAGTCCTTTTTGGAGTGATGTTTTTTGGCAGCGTTTCAGGAAAGCGAAATAAATAGCTTTCCGCTTTCTGTCAGTTTTTATCGAAACTTTAGCCGGGAAGCTTTAGCTTTTTTTGTAAAAAACAGCGAATTTTTCCAAAAAAGTTTTTTTTCGACGTTTTTATGCGCTTTTGGCACACCATGTGCTTTACTTCTTCTCGTGAAAACAACCTATTACCCAAAAGTTGTTTACGCTCCGTTCGCGACCCGTTCGTTCATACCCAGTTCCGAACCCGCGAATGTAAAAGAAAACGGTCCCGTGACATTTTACCCGGTGTCACGGGATTTTTTTGTATTTCCAGGGCTTTTCGTAGTAAAAAAGCTGGAATTTCTTCTTTTTCGTTAAAGTTTTTGCATTTGCCCCATTCTGTCTCGCGTTTTCCTCTTGACAAAAAATGGCGGAATCTCATATACTGGCGGAAACATCACATTTTCTCAAAGAAACAAGGAGGTTTTCTCATGTTCCATTTTTCGAAATGCGCCATTTTTTCGCTCGGGGCGGCGATCCTGTTTTCGTCCCCGATGTTCACGGACGGGCTTTATGCGCAGGCACCCGCGCCGAAACCGGCCGCCGGGGCCGTTCCCGCCACCACGGAGCCGGTCCGTGCCGTCCCGAAAGTCATCGCGACCGTTAACGGGGAGGACATCAGTTATCAGAAGCTGGCGAATACCTGTGTGGAAGATTACGGCATGGAGGTTCTGGAGCGGATCATTTCGCGTTTCATTCTGGAGTTGGCGTGCGAAGAGGCGAAAGTGACGGTAACGCCGGCGGAGATGGAAGCCGAGGTGAAGGCGACGGCCGGGGGTTTAGGCATTCCCGTGGATCAGTATTTGAAGATGATTGAGGAGGAGCGGGGGATTTCGCCAACGATTTATTTAAAGGATCTGGTTTGGCCGCAGATTGCCGCGCGAAAGCTGGTCCCGGCCGAGGCGGTGCTGGCCACGGCGGAGGAAATTCAGAAAGAATTCGAAAGCCTTTACGGTCCGGCGCTTCGCCTCCGACTGATTATCATGCCTTCCAAGAAAGATTTGCAGGCAGTCCGCCAGGAAGTGCTCGCGGACGCCTCCAAGTTTCCGGCATTGGCGCAGAAACACTCCACGGACCCGTATTCCGCGTCTCGGGGGGGCCTGGTGAACGAGGTGCGGCGTTATCAGAATGCGCCGGCGATCGACGAAATCATTTTTGCGATGAAGCCGGGCGAAATTTCCGAGCTGATTCCGGTGGGGAATCAGTTCATGATCGTCCTTTGCGAGGAGCACCTGCCCGCGAACCCCGCCTTCACGCTGGAGAAGGTGAAAGACGAGTTGGCCCGAACCATTTCGCAGGCGAAAACGCGGCTGGCGGGCACCGATTTTTTGCAGAAAAAGATGTTGGACGCGAAGGTCGAGGTTTATCTTAACGACCCGGTCAAAAGTGCCCAGCGCCCCGGCGTGGTCGCCACCGTGAACGGGAAAATCATCAGTAAGGCCGTGCTGGCCAACGAGTGCGTTTCCCTCCACGGCCGGCTGGCGCTGGAGGGCCTGATTAACCGCACGCTGGTCGAGCAGGGAATCAAGAAACGCAAGATCACGGTCACGGACGCGGATCTGGACAAAAAAATCGCGAGTGTGGCGCTGGAGTCGTTGCCGCCGAAAGCGGATGGTTCGCCGGACGTTCAGCAGTATCTTGAGCGGAGCACGCAGCAGTTGGGCACGACCGTCGAGCGTTTTCGCCGCGACGCGATTTGGCCCGCGGTGGCGCTGGAAAAGCTCGTGGAGGATAAAGTCGTCATCACGACAGAGGATCTTCAGAAGGCGTACCAGGCGAATTTCGGCAAAAAGGTGAGATGCAGGGCGATTCTCCAGAATAATCTGAAGCGTGCGCAGCAGATTTGGGCCCAGGCACGTGAAAATCCCACGGAAGCGAATTTCATGGAGCTGGCGAAGAAGTATTCCGTGGAAGCGGGCAGTGCGGCGCTGGGGGGCGAGATTCCGCCGATTCAGCAGTACAGCGGAGCGCCGGAACTGGAAAAAGCTGCTTTCGCGCTGGAGGAGGGCGAGTTGTCGGGAATCATTCAGCTCGAGGACATGTTCGTCATCCTGCTGTGCACGGGGTTCACGGAGCCGGTCGGCGTTTCCTTTGCCGACGTGAAAGAGAACCTCATGAAAGATTTGATGTACAAGAAAACCGAAATGGCGATAGGCGAGGAATTCCAGAAATTGATGGATGCCGCGGCGATCGATAATTATCTGACCGGCAGCAGTAAATCACCTGTGCGGCCCGAGGCGGCGCCGGAAGCGGTGCAGCCGAAGTAACCGTACTGGCGAATTATCGCCAAAAACCGCGAAAATCCTGAAAAAAACCATTTTTCTCTCCGCCGTGACCTTTGCGCCGCGGCGGTTTTTGTTTAAAATGATGGTTCTGGGGAAATAGCCTGTTTGGGGGCGATTCGAGGTCATGTTTTCATCATTTTTTTCAGGAGAACATCATGAGCGAGTGTGCGAAGATCATTTTAACCGGGTTCGCGGACGAGGGCGTCAGCCAGCAGTTGGATAAGGACATGCGCGAGCAGTTCGCCACGTACGCGGCCATTGGCCTGCAGTATTACAGCATCCGTTTCATTGACGCCGGTACTGGAACGAAAAACGTCATGCAGCTGACCGTCAACGAAATCCAGGCCATTCGCTCCATGCAGGATGATTTCGGCCTGAACATCTCCTCCATCGGCTCGCCGATTGGGAAGGTGAAGCTCGTGGACGTGGAGGACGGCACGAAGAATCGGTATGTGCCGTTCGCGCAGTACCTGGAGGAGGTGGAGCGGACCTGCGAGATCACGCACGCGTTTGAGAGTAAGCTCATCCGCGGCTTCTCGTTTTATCATCCGCACGGGAAGAATCCGCAGGATTACATGGCTCAGGCCGTGGATCAGTTGGGCGTGATCGCCGAGACGTGCCACCGATCGGACTTGACGTTCGGGCTGGAGGTGGAGCCGAACCTTGTTGGCGAGAACGGGTGGCTTCTGGCCGAGATTTTTGAGAAGGTGAATCACCCAGGCATGGTGCTGGTGTTTGACGCCGGGAATCTGGTCGTGCAGGGGTATAACGCGTGTGAGATTTTGGATCAGTTCCGCGCGATGCTCCCAGGGCTGGGATGGCTGCACGTGAAGGATTACCGCCATCCGAAACCCGTGAAGCGCGGCGAGCCGGTGGATGAGGATCAGTTGAAGAACTTTGTGCCGGTGACGCTGGGTGACGCCGGGCATGAGGCGATTTTCCGCGAGCTGAAAAAGTCGCTGCCGGGCATCGTCGCAAAACTCACCCGCCGCGGCATTCCCGGATTCTTTGTGGACCTGGAGCCGCATGTGAAAGGCGGCGGCCAGTTCGGCGGTTACAGCGGCCCGGACGGCGTCGGCGTCGCGGCCCGTGCCCTGTGCAGCCTGCTGGATTATGTCGGCATCTCCTATCATCTCCGCGATTTCGACGACATCCTCGCCGACAGAGGGTTTTGAGGAGGGCACTGGACAAGAGCAGCAGCCGGGAGCGAAGCGGAACGTAGTGACGCGCAGAGACCGGATAGAGGCGCGAAAAATCGCGGTTACTCTATCCGGTCTCTGCACTAACGCTCCGCTTCCGGCTGTTGTTTTTATGTCTTCACTCACTCAACTGCACGCCGCGGTCGTCGATCTCATACATCAGAATTTCGTCGGGGCACACGCTGCCGCGGTGCTTGGCCACGTACATTGCGCGGCGGAACTTCACACCGTCGCGGATTTTGCCCATGTAAATGATCGTATTCGCCCCGGCCAGCAGGTCGCCCTCGTCCAGCGGTTTCTCGATCATCGCGTCCAGCGACGTTTCCGGCGACGTGTAAAGCACGAGGCACCCTACGTCATTCTTGTCGTACATGTGGGCCGCGATTTTCGCCTCGTTCTCGCGATACGCCTGGCGAAACAGATCCCTCGCCACCCAGTCGGCGTCCTTCCGCAGCACCTGGTGGTACACATATTCCAGCAGCTCGAACTGAATCGACTCGCCTTGATGTACGACGGGCTCGATGCCGTCCATGACGAAACGCCGCACGCCGCGGATGAAATTTCCGTAGGCGAACGCGATGGTCGCATTCAGATGTTTCGTCAGCTCAGCCTTCCAATCGTTCCAGTCATAAAAATCCATGTCCCGCCGCGTGACCCGCCGACCGCTGTAAGAAAACGGGCGGAAATAGTCTCCCGGCGTCTCTTCCGGCGAGAAAAATTGCATGAAATTGACGATTTCGTCGGCCGACTGCGGGCGGACATCCCAGTCGCAAATGCGCTTGGCATACGCCTCATGCCCCTGCGCATCGACGCGGGTGGCCATGTCGAAAATCACGCCCCGCTGCTGTTCCTGCATGCGCCCTGCATCCGCGAACTGCACGCCGAGTTGCGTTTTCCCGATTCCCGAAGAACCCACCACCACCGTCATTGTGCCCGGCAGCAGCCCGCCGCCTAATCGCTCATCCAGCCCCGGCACGCCGGTGGAAAGTCGACCACTCATCACATCACCTCTTCATTCATTTCACAAACCACAATTCACAACTCCCAAATCCCTACTCCGGCTTCACCCGGAAGAAAATCATATAAAGCACCGGCACGACCAGTAGCGTTAAAAACGTCGCGACGATCAGCCCCGACATGACGGAGACGGCCATGGAGTCGAACAGCGGATCCTGCAACAGCGGAATCATGCCCACGACGACGGTCATCGCCGCGACGACCACAGGTCGCATTCGTTCGACCGAGGCGTCGACGATCGCACGATACGGCGAGTCGCCTTTCGCGAGTTCTTCGTCAATTTGGTCCATGAGCACCACGCCGTTTCGCACGACCATACCCAGTAGGCTCATCACGCCGACCAGGGCCATGAAACCGAACGGCTTGTGGGAGACCAGCAGGCCGACCGACACGCCGATCAGCGCCAGCGGGAAGGTCAGCACGATGATCAGCGGCTGCCGCATTCCATTAAACAGGGCGACGACGATGATGGCCATCATCACCAGCGTTACGGGCAGATTGGCCATCACGCCTTTCGTGGCTTTTTCCGAATACTCGTACTGGCCACCCCATTCCATGGTGTATCCGGGCGGCAGCGGAATGGCCTCGATTTTCGGCTTTACCACGTTCAGCAGCTCGGTCCACTGGCAGTGGGCCGCGTCGGCTCCGACGGTCATCGTCCGCACCCGGTCGCGCCGCCAGACCTGTGCCTCCTGCCACACCACCGGACACGCGGAGGTGATATCCCCCAGGGACGCGTTTCCGCCCAGCATTCCCCACACCGGTGTACTCTCCAGGTCGGAAATCCGGTTCCGCTCCGCCAGCGTTCCGCGAACGAGGATGGGGAGCATCTTTTCGCCTTCGCCCAGCGTGGCTACGGGGACGCCGGAGGTGGCCCACAGCAGCGAAAGGTTCATGTCCACCCGCGCAACCATGGCCCGCTGTCCACGCGTCTGCGAATACTCGGGCGTCGCCGTCAGCACCTGCTGCCGCCAGTCGTTATTTACACTCTTCGCCCGCGGCTCGGCCCGCAAAATGTCCTCCGCCTGGGAGGCCAACTGCCGCAGCACATCCGCGTCCGGCCCGCGAAACCGCGCCATCACTTCATATTTCGTCGTGGGCCCCAGCGCAAACCGCTGCGCCCGCGTGCGTGCCTCCGGAAGATTGTCATTCAGCCATACCTCCAGCTCGTCCAGCAGCGCATCCACCGTGTCCAGACTCTCCACGTTCACCAGCACCTGCGAGTAACTGGAGTTCGGCGTCTGCGGCTCATACGGCAAATAAAACCGTGGCGGCCCGGAGCCCACAAAACTCGTCACGTTCTTCACGCCTGGTAACCGGCGGATGTGATCCTCCACCTTGCGGGTGTCTTCATAAACCGCTTCCACCGACGTGCCTTCCGGCATCCAAAAATCCACCATAAACTGCGTCCGCTGCGCCCGCGGGAAGAAAATTTTGTCGACGGACTGAAACGCGACCGCCGCCGCCACCATGCCCGCCAGCATCACGCATAGCACCACCGTTTTATGATGCAGGGCCCACTCCAGCAGCCGGGCGTAAAGGCGATAAACCGGCCCGGCATGCGGGTCGATCGCGTGCTCTTCTTTATGCTCCCGCACGAAAAGATAATACATCACCGGCGTCTGAAGCATGGCCACGAACCAGCTGATGCCCAGCGAAATGCCCACAACCAAAAACAGCGCCCCGCAGTATTCACCCGTCATGTCCGGTGACAGGTACACAGGCAAAAACGCCAGGGCCCCCACGATGGTGGCTCCCAGGAGCTGGTGGGCCGCGCGATTCGCGCCTTCCACGCACGCCTGCGCACGATCCATGCCGCGCTGCATTCGGACGAGGATTAAATCGCCGACGACCACGGCGTCGTCCACGAGAATTCCCAAGGCCACGATGAACGCGCCCAGCGACGTGCGGTGAAGCACCATGCCCAGCGGGTGCAGGAAACACATGGTGGCTAAAATCACCACCAGGAGACTGCTGGTGATCAGCAGGCCGCTGCGCCAGCCCATGGCGATCATCACCACCAGCGTTACGATCACCACGGCCTCATAAAGATTCTTCATGAACGCGTTCACCGCGATTTCCACGTTATCCGGCTGATAACAGATCACCTCCAGATGAAAGCCCGCGGGGAACCCGGCCAGCACCTCGTCCGCGCGCTGACGCACGAGCTCGCCCATGCGAATAACGTTTCCATTCGGTTTCGGCGAAAGCGCGACCGCGATTCCCGGCTCGCCGTTACAGCGAAAACGCTGCATGGGTTCATCCGAAACGGTGCGGCGAACGGTGGCGATATCCCGCAGCCGCACCTGCTGGGCGGTGGCGCCGATGCCGCCGAAATTCGCTTTCGCCGTGCCTTGATTCGCTAGGGAAGAGACCGCGCCGGAAACGTCGTCCAGCGACGCCTGTAATCTTTCAGACAGCACGCCCAGGGCGCTGCCGGTAATGACGAGGTCTCCGACTTCCTCGATCGACTGGAATTTCCCGGTGGGCTCGATCCGAATCCGTTGGCCCTCGACCGTCATTTCCCCGGCGGGCGAGGTGATGTTATGTCGCGCCAGGGCCGCCAGCACCAGATACGGCGGGACGGCCAATTCCGCCATCCGCGCCCGCGAAATCTCCACCTCAATATACTCCGCGTACGTTCCCCAGAGCTCCACACGCCCCACTTCCGGCACCAGTGCCAACTCGCGCTGCAAGTCCCTCGCCCGGTCGTTCATCTCGCCCGGCGAAAACCCCTCTCCCTGCAGTGCCAGCACGATGCCGAAAACCTCGCCGAAATCGTCGTTCACCATCGGTGGCAGCGTTTCCGGCGGCAGTTCCGTGCGGATCTCATCCAGCTTGTACCGCAGCTCTTTCCACGCGTCGTCCAAATCGCTTTTCGGCATGGTCTCGAGCATGTCCACAAAGATCAGCGACATACCCGGCTGCGAAACCGAGCGGATATGGTCCAGCCCTTTCAGTCGCTGGATGGCCCGCTCGACGACGTCCGTCACGTTTTCTTCCACTTCGTGCGCTGGCGCCCCGGGGTACAGCGTGACCACCACCGCCGTCTTGATCGTGAACTCCGGATCTTCCAGCCGGCCCATGGTCTCATACGCGATCACCCCGCCGATGAGCAGAAGCCCCACGCAGAACAAGATAAACTTTCGATGATGAACCGCGAAGTTTGGCAGCATGACGTATTTTTAGTATAAGATGTTTAATGGTAAATGGTGAATCACCGGTTTGTGGTTCGCTTGCGTCATTCCTTATTCCTCATTTCATCAGAATCGTACTTTCTCTCCTTCGGTGAGGAAACGCGCGCCGGCGCCGACGATTTTCTCGCCGGGCTTGATGTTTCCATCGATTTCCACTCCGTCGTCCAGCACACGAAGGATATTCACGGTGCGTTTTTTGACAGTGTTATCGGCCGAGTCCAGCACCCAGACCACGGTTTCGGCCGGCACGGAATTCAGGGGCTTCACTTTTCCGGAGCCGTCGGTGGGTTTTATCGCCGCGAGATTATCCACCCCGACGATCGCCGCCAGCGGAACGAAACACGGCGGGTTTTCGCGTTTCAGTTCGACGAAAACGGTGGCCGCCATGCCGGGATGAATGACGAGTTCGTCGGGCACTTCCACGGTCACTTCCAGCGGATATCCCTGCTTGCCGGCGAGCATGGCCAGGCCCAGCTCCTTGAGTTTCGCGGGGAAACGCCGGCCGGGATACGCCTCGAATTCGCACGCATACCCCGTGATATCCGGCTGCCGCACGATGACGGATTCCGGCACGGTGGTCTCCACGTTCATCGTCAGGGCCTCCGTAAACGCCACGATCGGCGCCCCGGAAATCACGAATTCGCTGGCCTCGACATACTTCTGCGAAACATACCCATTATACGGTGCCGTGAGTTTCGTGTCCGCCAGCGCGTTTTCGGCCGTCTGCAAGCTCACCTCCAGCCCGCGGATTTTCGCCTCGACCGCTTCGATTTCCTCCTCCCGGGCACCGCGTTTTCCCTTGTCCAGCTGCTGCTGGGCGGTTTCCTTGGCCGACTTGGCGGAGTCGAACTGCGTTTTGGCCAGATCGTACTGCGCCTGGGACGCGCTCTGGGATTCCAGCAGGGATTTAAAGCGCTCAAAGTTTTTATCCGCCGTTTCATATGCGGAGGTTGCCGCCGCGAGCTGGGCCTCCAGCGACGCCAAGTCTTCCGAGCGCGCACCGGTTTTCATGGCTTTCAGGGCTGCCTGCGCTTCTTCCAGACTCGCCTTCACCCGCGCCACCGCCAGCTCATAATCCCGGGGGTCGATTTCCGCCAGCAGTGTCCCTTCCGGCACGCGTTTTCCAATCACCACCTCCATTTTACTCACGGGCCCTGGCACCCGAAACGCGATCCGGGACGTTTTTCCCTCTTTCGCAAAACCCGTAAAAGACCGCGAATCCGCCACCTCCCGCGGCTGCACCTCAATCAGCTTGACCACCCGGAAACGAAGAAACGCGTTATCCTCCCCCGTGTCCGTGCTTTGGACGGTCGGCCGCTGATGCTTCGCGGTTTCTACCACGAAATATACCGCCACCACCAGGATGATCGTCACCACGACGACCGACTTCAGATGTTTCCACAAGAATGTACCGAATTTCCGCATGATTCATGAGTTCCTGTTATGAGCAGCCCCCAGAAAAAAACCACCTATATTCTACCACCGAATTTATGGGAAGCAAGGTGGAGAAGCGCAACAAAAAATAGGAGAACACACGGAACCTCTGAATATACGAATTTTTTAGGGGATGCTTCAACTTCCCCGCATTTTCCGTTTATTCGGCGATTCCGTGTGTTCCGTATTTAAGATTCGTCAATGAAATCGGGATGCGCTACCACCCGAGAATCATGTTCGACTCAATCACCTTCCGCGAGCGATCCAGGTCGGCCCCGGTTTCCTGCATGTAAAGCCGAATGGCGTGGACTTTATCGCCGGCCGCTTTCGCCAGGCAGTCCCGCGCGACATTACACGGATCGTAACCGTCCTGCGTAATCCCCAGTGCCGTTTTCGAAATAACCCACAGATTCCGCGGGCGCTTCGAAATACGGACAACGTCTTCCGTGGGATAATGCTCGGCCAGCACTTCGCGGGCGTCCTTCTCATTATCCGCCCACGCAATGACGATATGGGCTCTGGTCTCTATCTCAAACAGAGGCATGTTAGGGTTCTCCTTCAACTATTTTTTCGTTATTTTTCCCCGATACAATATACATACGTATCCGAGCGTAACAAAAGCTTTCCATTCACCACCACCGGGGTGGCATTAAAAATACGTTCGTCATCCGAGAACCGATTTCTCGCGATTTCCTTGAATTCCGGCGTTTCCCCCGCCTTTTCAGGCACCGCCAGCACCACCACGCCGTCTTCCCGGCTGGGATTTATGAATTTTCCGTCCACGATCACCGCCGAGGCGTACAGCTTTTCGCCCGCGCCGCTGAGGCTGATGCGCTCCGTGAACGCTTTCTCGCCCGTTTTTGCGTCCACCGCCTGGGCGAGCCCCTGTTCCGTGATCCAATAAATGGTCCCGTTATAATACACCGGTGTGGGCACTTTCGGCCCGCAGTCACACCGCCACAGCACGTGCGTTTCCGTGACATCCCCTTTTCCGCCGGGTTTCACCGCCATGCCGCTGGGCTTTCGGCCACCGAAAATATAAGCGATTCCGTCATGCGTCAGCACCGTCGGGCACACATAACCGTCCGGAATCCCGTCACACCACCAGAGCTTCTCGCCGGTTTCGGGATTCAGCCCCCACACTTTTCCGACGGCGTCCCCGCCGCCGCGTCCGCCCCGGCCGCCGCCCGGTTCGCGCTTTACGCCCACGCTGACGACCAGTTCCGTTTTCCCGCCCGCCGCGTCCACCAGGGCCGGCGTGCTCCACGACATGGGCATTTCGTCCGCTTCCCACACTTTTTCACCGGTTTTTTTGTCCAGCGCCACGATCGAACCGTTTTCGATACTCGCGTTTACAATCAGCAGATTTTTATAAATCAGGAGGGAATTCGAGCTTCCCCAGCCGTTCGTACCCGTGCCGACACTGGCACTCCAAACCGTGGCCCCGGTGTCCATGCTCCGGGCGTACACACCGGATTTTCCGAAGAAAAAGTACACCAATTCGCCGTCCGAAACGGGCGTCGACGACGCATACCCGTGCAGCGGCATAAAACCGCTGTATTCCATGTCCGGCAGGGCAGCGCGGGATTTTCTATCCCACAAAATCTTCCCCGTTTTCAGGTCCAAGCACATAGCGTGGTGCAGCAGATCTTCCATTTTGCCGGGCTCATCCCGATCCAGGCCGTACCCGCTGTACGCGGTAACGAAAATCTTATCGCCCACGACGATGGGACTCGACGCACCCTTCCCGGGCATTTTCGTCCGCCAAACGACGTTCGTGTTTTCGTCCCACGTGGTGGGAATGCCGGTGTCCGCGGAAACGGCCGAGCCGCCCGGGCCGCGAAACTGGGGCCAGTCCTCCGACGTGACGATACCAATATTATACCACAAACCGGCTGCGAAAGTCAAACAAACCGTGAAATGGCAAATTACAGAAAGGGGGCGGTGTTTTTTCATGCGATTTTCCTTTCATTTTCAAGCGGGCCAACAACTCAAGTATACACCGGGATGCCGCGAAAGGGAAGGGTGGGCGGCGGTTTGGGATTTGTGGATGGTGGTTTGTGATTTGTGAAACTTAAAGCGTCTCGGCGGCGAAAATTCCATTGCGAACCACAAACCCCATCCCCAACCCGCATTTTACAAAATTTCTGCGGAAAAATACATAATTTATGTGATTTTGGAAAGAAAACGGTTGACGCTGGCGACAATAGAAATTAAACTGTAAGTGTATATTTATACGTAATAATATAAAATAGGGAATTTTTGGGGTTAGCCGGCTTTCCCACAACCTTTGATCACGCGCGGCGGGCGGCGCCGGGAGCATGGTCGAGCGGTGTGGCGGGGCTATATCGTCTTTTTCGAGGTACTTTTATATGGCGCGAGGTAATGCTGTTTGGGGAATCGACGTGGGGAACTGCTCGCTGAAGGCGATGCGGTGTTATGTCGACGACCAGGACCCGACGAAAATCGTGGCGGACGCGTGCGATTATATCGAATATCCCATGATCCTCACCCAGACCGGGGCGGACGCGGATCAACTGATTAACGACGCGTTAAAGGAATTCATGTCCCGCAATAATATTCGCGGTGACAAAGTGATCGTGTCGGTGGCGGGGCAGAATGGTCTGGTGCGTTTCATCAAGCTGCCGCCGATCGAGGCGAAAAAGATTCCGGATATCGTCCGTTACGAGGCGAAGCAGCAGATTCCGTTCGACCTCAACGACGTGATCTGGGATTATCAGCGGATGGGGAAAGAGGCCGAAGAGGGTGGGCTCCCGCTGGAGGTGGAGATCGGTCTTTTCGCCATGAAACGCGAGCAGGCGTTCCACATGCTGGATCCGTATGAGGAAATCGGCATTCCGGTCGACTGTCTCCAGTTGGCGCCGCTGGCGGTTTACAATTATATGATGGCCGACGAGCTGAAAGACCTTCCGTCGACGGACGATTACGACCCGGAGAATCCGCCGCCGTATGTGGTTGTGCTCTCCATGGGCACGGACGCGACGGACCTGATTCTCACCAACGGTTTCCGCGTCTGGCAGCGTAACCTTCCCATCGGCGGCAGTTATTTCACCAAGGCGCTGACGAAGGAGCTGAAGCTGACGTTTGCGAAAGCCGACCATTTGAAGCGGAACCTGGCCACCAGCCAGGATAAGGTCGCGGTGCTCAAGGCCATGCAGCCGGCGTTTAACAGTTTTCAGAACGAAATCCAGCGTTCGCTGGGCTTTTTCTCGAACATGGACCGCAACGCGCAGTACGAGCGGGTCATCGCGTTGGGCGGCCCGATGAAGCTCACGGGGCTGACGAAATATCTCTCCCAGAACCTTGGCGTGCAGGTCACGCTGGCGAATTCGTTCCCGGGCCTGGACACCAGCCATATTCATGAGCCGGTAATTTTAGAGAACATGCCGTCGTTCGGGGTGTGTTACGGGCTGTGCCTCCAGGGGCTGAAACGCTCGGCGGTGCGGACGAATCTGCTTCCGCCGGAAATTACCCGTGCGCGCATCATTAACAGCAAGAAGCCGTGGGCGGTGGCGGCGCTGGCGCTTTTATCGCTGGGGGCGACGATCAGTTTCGGTGCCCACGTTTCGCAGGAAAACACGGTTGCGCCTGAAAAATGGCAGAAGCAGGAGCGGGCCGCCGAGACCGTCGCCAAAAAAGCGTCGGAAGATAAGTCGAACCTGGAAAAAGTGAATACGGAGCTTAAAGGCGTCGGCGAGGTGGGGCAAAATCTGGTCGACAACTCCCAGCGCCGGCTTTTGGTGCTGGAGCTTTTGCGCGGTATTAACGCGTGTCTGCCCACGGACGGCCAGCAGGTGGCGGAGGACTTGCCCACGGAGGCCTCCATCCGGAACCGTCCAGACCTGCATGTGCAGAATATCGAGCTGCAAAAGCTCACGCCCGAGTTGCGCGAGGCGTGGATGACGAAAACGAATAAATGGCGTCCGAAATCGCAGGGCGGCACGGCCGACGAGTCCGGCGAAGAGAACCCGGAAGAAGAGGCGAAAGCCATGGCGGCGATGACCGGTGGCGGCGGAGGCGGAGGTGCTGCGAAAGCCGGCGCGGAAGCCGAGGAGCCCGGCGGCGGCGCTTCCGAAGGTCAGGGAGACGTCTGGCTGGTGGCCATTACCGGCGTCCATTATCATAACGGCGGAAACCTGAAACGCCAGGGCGCGGTGTACGTCCGCGAAACGCTGATTAAAAATATACTCGAAAAAGAGTTCAAACTCCCCCGGCCCATGGTTTTACAAAGCCTGGCCACCGAAGAAGCTGAAGGGGAAAGCACCGGCCCATCCGCGCGCGAGTCTGCGGCTTCCACGGCCACTCCGGCAGCCGACACGGCCGATAAATTGGCGGTAGTGCCTGTTGGCGACGAAACCGTCACCATGGCAAATCTCGGCGTGCTGTACCCCGTGCTGGTGAATCCGGGAACGATTCAGCGAAACATTTACATCTCCAACCCGTACTCCAAGAAGGAGGGCGCGTCCGTTACTCCCATGTTCGGCAGCGGTTTTACTCCGACCATGGGCGAAACGGAAGAAGTGGAAACGGAGGCGACCGGGAGCGCGAAAGTTGCCGATACGGATCGCATCCGCGTGGAGCAATTCAGCTTTACGGTGCATTTTCTTTGGGAGCCGAAAACGCCGGATCAGCGGGAAGCCATCCGCCTGGCGAAAGAGGCGGCGGCCAAGAAAGCGGCCGAAGAGGCCAGTGGCGAACCCGGCCCTGAAGAATGAGCCGGCCCCTTTCCAAACCACGAATCACTAATCACCAACCCCAAACCACTAACTCCTACTCATCATGGATCAAATAAAGGTTATCATAAAAAAACTCCGAAAATTCGGCTTTTGGGTACTGGCGGGGCTGTGCTTGGTGCTGATTCTGGCGTTTTGGCAGATGATGGCGTCCAGCCTGGCCAGCCAATTCGACGCGAAAAAGAAAAAGATCGAAAGCTCCATGAACGAAATGCAGACGCTGGCCAACCAGGCCGATCTGCCCAACGAGAGTGTGGTGCGGCAGACCAAACGCGCCATCAAACTCCAGAGCGAAAACGTTTATGCCTCTTGGGAGGTGTTTTACAAACATCAGAAAGAGACGAACAAATGGTCGGCGATTGAAGATCCGAAATTTCAGCCCGATTTCGCAACCGCCGGCGAGCGACGCTACCAGAGCGGGCGTTACCATACGATTCTTGAGGCGGCCCGGGAATACTACCGCGACAACATCCAGGAATACCTCACGAAGCTGAAGGCGGATTTCGACATCAAACGCCCCGACCCGGCCGCGCTGCGCAAGCTCGCCGGCTCCGAAGACGCCGCGGCGGACATGGACCTCACGATGATGTCCGGCGACCGCCTGCGCAACGACCAGCTTTTGGGCAAAGTGTTTTGGAACGAGCAGAATTTTCGCCTCCTGCGGAGCAAGCTTCGCTGGCGGTCCGTGCCGAATACCGAGCAGGTGATCGTCGCCCAAGAAGACCTGTGGGTGTATGAAGCGTTGCTGCGGGCCGTGGCAGAAACCAATGAGGGCTCCAGTGATTTTAATGTTCCGATCAAGGAAATCGTCGGCATCGAAGTCGCCCAGGACGCGGTCAACACCATCGAAAAAACCAGCGAGCGAATCATCGACCTGAAAGCGCTGGAGGCGTTCGCGAAATCTGTGGGAATGGAAGGGAGTTCGTCGTCATCGGCGGCCACCGCCATCGGCGAGATGCCTCCCACCTCCACGGAGGAGCAGTTGTCGGCAGCCGACAAACTCACGATCCTGCTGTATGACAATCGGTACGTGGATCGCGACGGAAAGCCGTTAACGGCCCAACAGATGAAGGACAATCCCCCGGCCGTGGAGTATAAGCTGCTGCCCATCCGCATGAGCGTGGTGATTAATCAGCGGGCGATTGCCGCGCTGCTGGTGAATTGCATGAATTCGCACATGCCGATCGAGATTCAGCAGTGCGCGATCAATCCGGGGCAGGGGCGAAAGTTTTCGTTTGTGGAAGAGGATCCGCTGGAGAATCGGCCTACAGGGTCGCGACCGCAGGACCGTTCCGATTATGCTCGGCCGGAGGCGGAGGAGCTGGATCTGAGCCGTCAACGCGGCAATACGCAATATCTTTCGGTGCTTGGACCCGAGGATGTGGAACTGGAAATTACGGGCATGGTTTACGTGTTTAATCCGCCGGACATCACGAAATTTCCCAGCCTGGCCGAGCTTCGCGCGGCGGAATCGGCCACGAAAGAGGGCGAGGAAGTCGAAGAAGAGGGGGCGGAGCCAGCCGCGGCGCCGGTGGCGCGAACCAGTACGCCTATGGCGAGAGAGCCGGAGCCAGCGGAGGAAGAGCCCGCTGATACGGATGCCGAGCCTGCGGACACCGAAGAAACGCCCGCTCGGCCTGCCGCCGGAACCGCGGCCGAGGAGCCTCTGGACGAGGAATTGCCCGCGGACGAGGAACTGCCTGAACCGGGAGCCGGCGCGCTCGATGAGGAAGAAATGCCCGAGGAGTAATCCGTCGGCGCTTCCTGTGTGAATTTTTCGAAAATTACAGCGATAAAAATACAATATTATATAGAACGTTTGGGGGGAAAAGCTCATGAAGGCAAAAATGGATCCGGAAGCGATGAAGGAATTTGCCCTGAATCATGCGGAAAAGGCGATTTTTGCGATTTTCGTGCTCGTTTTTTGTGGCATGATCTGGTCGTCGGCGCTTTATCTGAAGGGGATCTCGATGAAGCCGGAGGAGTTGACGCAGATGTCGACGCGTGCGCAGGCGCGAATTGACGAGACGCGGGTGGTTACCATCCCGATCGAGGATTACTCGAAGCTGGCGGTAGTGGCCACCGAACCGACCGATCCTAAGTATCTCCAATTGTCGGTACTCTGGAGTTCCCCACTTTGGCAGGACCGTAAAAAGCGCGAGCAGCCGCTGGTGTTTCCGGTGGAAGACGTGCGGGTGGTCAGCGGTCGGGGGAAAGTTCCGTATAACGCCCCCAAAACGCCGGGCACGACGCTGGATGATGAGGAGGGCATGACGCCTCGCGGCCCAAGCCAGGGAGCATATTATAATATTGTGCTGGCCGGCATCCCTTATAAAAAGCAGAAAGACGCGTATGAAGCGGCGCTGGGAATGCCCGTGCCCGGGGCGCGGGACGCAAATAAACTCGATGAACCGACGTATTACCGTTATGAGATGCAGCGCGCGGAAGTGCCGGAAAACTGGGATGGAAACTCCGCCAATCTGAAATGGGTGGATTTTAAGGTCGGGCTGACGGGCGGGCTTTTTGCCGAAAATTACCGCATCATCGAGACCATGAGTCCCTCGACCAGTGGTTACACGGACAACCTGGGGCTGAATATGACGTCGCGGGAAACGCTGGAGGACGAAAAAACTTACGTGCCGCCCCGGCTCATGCGCCGTGATGAGCGTGCCCGGAGCACCGCCCGCCGTGGAGACGTGGTCGCCGACGAACGCGGCCTGGTGCCCGACACGAGGCTCACCCTCATGAACCCACTGCCGCAGCTGATGTCCTCGGGCCCCAGCGGTGGCAACGTGGACTGGATCACGACCCTGACCTTCCCGAATGGTATTAAAATCGGGGAACCCAAGCGGGCGAAACCACGCGGCGGCAAAACGCCGGAAGCGGAAGAGGATGCGCCGGTCGAGCGTTCCCTGTTCGGGGATGAAGAGACCATGTCTCCTACGCGCAGTGGAATGCAGGAGCCACTGAAAGGCACCCGGCTGTTTTCCTTTGTCGATTATACCGTCGAGCCCGGAAAAACGTATGTTTACCGGATCAAGTTGGAGCTGCACAACCCGAATTATCTGTTCCAGCCGACGCAGTTGGTCGCGAACGAGGAAATCACCAAAGCGCGTTACCTGGAGACGAAATGGAGCGAAATTTCGAAGCCCGCCACCACCGGGGCGAATATTTCCATCCTCAGCGCCGGGTCGGACACGCTTACCATCGACAAAAAGCCTGCGGTGTTCCCCGCGCTGATGCTCGTGCAGTTCGACATGAACACCGGCGACGAGCGGGCATGCCGGTTTAATAAAATCGGAATGTGGAAAGAGGATCCTTCCGAAAAGAGCCTGACCTCCAAGGAAAAGCAGCGGCTGGCGCAGGAGCGAAAAGATCTGAATCTGCCGTTTTTGAATGGCCGGCTGCTGAATCTGCGGGCGGATGATTCGCTGATGAAATCGCTGGCCGGCAGTTCGCAGAGTTATGGCAGCAGCTCGGCGCGTCAAACGGCGATCATGCAGGATTTCCCGACGAATTACGTCCTGCTGGATGTCAAGCTGCGCAAGAAGGAAGTCGTGCCCGAAATGCGGGAGCGCGACCAGGAGCCCGACCTGAAGTCGCATCACTGGGATTATTCCGCGATTTACGCCCCCGCGCGGGTGCTGCTGCTGGAAATGGAGCCCGGCGGGAAAACGCTGCGGATGGATATCCAGTCGGAAGTGGACGATTACGAGGAAGTGTATGCGCGGGATACCGACCCGCAGCGGTACTCGTCATCCATCGAGCCGACGCCGTCTCCCACCACCGGCACGGGCACCCGAACGCCGCCCCGACGTGGAACCGCGGCCCCGACGAAATCGCTGTTGGACCGCTGAGTGTTTTTTACAGGAAATACCAGTCGCCGGAATGCAGAACGTACATGCCCAGCAGAAAATTCGTGATGCTGTGGGCCAGGACGGCGTCCCAGATGTTTTTCGTGGATGAAACCAGCCAGGTGATCATCGAAAACCAGAGAATCGCCGCGACCATCTCCCCGGGGTGCGTCGCGGCGGCGTAAATCGCCGTTGCGCCCCAAATTATCGGCGTGCAGGCCCCCACCGCCAGCGTCATCCACTGCTGCTGGTCTTCCAAAAAACGCAGCAGGAATCCCCGCAGAAAAAATTCCTCCAGCAGCGGAACCAGCAGTGCCAGGCCGAGCATGCGAATGATGAAAAAGCGCCACGCCATCGCGTCTTCGCCCCAGTATGAAAACGGATTAAACCCACTGCGAAATCCTTTTTTCTGCGCATTTTCATCGCCGCCGACAACAGGCACGGACACGGTCTGCAGGCCGCCCTCCGGCGTCATTTCCACCATCAAAACGTCATTCGGATCCGCATTTTTTTCCGCAGCGGCATTCTCCGCCGTGCTCTCCGTCCAGCCCAGGGCCGTCATCACTTTCAGCTCCAGCTCCAGTTTACACACCCCCACCCACAGCAGCACGCCCACGATTCCAGCCAGCACGGCGAGGAGCGATTTTCGTGTGAAATGCAGCGGAAACGCCTGGCACCACGGCCGTAGGCACAGGAGTGCGACGAGTGTCAGTGTGAGTATTTTGAACGTGTACAAAATCGGGTAAGCCGGGAGCGTGAAAGAAAAAAAGCCCAGCGAAATTTCCTGATTTGCGTAACCTTCCAGACTTGTCATCAGCAGGAAAAGGAAAAACGGCAGGATGAAAATTGTCAGGGCAAATTTTTCAGATGACGTTCTCTGTCCGGTATTCATAAAACATGTTCCTTGCGTGGGTGGAAGAAAATAATGGAAAATTAGAGAGTATTTTTTGTGTTTTTCATCCCGCGTCGCAAAAGGCGCTTGACGTACGGCAGTCGGCGGTGTACTCTATAATATATGATAATGTGAAGATATGCGTGGTGGGTGTCCGCATATATCTTGGGATATTGTGCACGAAATGTCGTCCGCACAAAATATCAGTTTAACACACCTCCCTGGAAAATACAAGTGACGCTGCATGCGTGCTTTTTTCATTCCGGGTGGCGGAGGCGGAAGTGCCTCGCGAAATTTTGGGGAATTTTTTAACCGACAGTCGGCGAATTCCGGCGTTCATCGGAAAAAATGGTAAATCAGATGAGTTTTTTCATGAAAAGACCTGCGTCATTCTTTCTTTTTTCGATTTTTGCTGCAGCGATCATGGGGGCCGCGGCGTTTTTCAGCCCGGCTGCCGTCCATGCCCAGGCGATTCCTTATGAAAATCTCGCGAAACAGAATCGTGAGGTGATTAATAAGCTTTCCGCCGGGGTGAGCAGTCCGGAAGACCGCACGCAGGTGACGAAATATTTCCAGAATTACGAGTTGGGGCGCTGGCTGCTGCGAGACGCCGAGGTGAGCATCCCCGATTATCGTGACGAACTGATTAAAATGCTCGTGCCGGTGTTGTCCGCGAATCAGGAGTCGGCAAAACTGGCGGCCGGGACGATTCTTGCGGGGGCAAAAAAGCTGGTCAGCGATAATGAGCTCAGCCCGGTGATCAAATATAATGCCGTGCTGCTGGCCGGGGAGCTGTGCGAGGCGCGGGACGGAAACGTCCTTACGCCGTACGAGCCGGCCAACGATTACCTGGTGCAGCTCATCACTGCGGACGCGGTACCGGCTTATCTGAAAGTGGCGGCGCTAAATGGTCTGCGATTACATGCCGGGCGGAATCTGGCGGCCGCGAAAAAACAGGCCTTGGTACCGATTTTCGCGAAATACGCTTTCGTCGACTGGAAAGCGGGAGAGCCGGCGGAGGTGACGTGGATGCGCGAAGTGGGAATCGAGGGTCTGGGCGTGCTGCGTGCGGCGGGGCCCGGCGGTGATTATACGGATAAACTCGTGGCGATCATCGCGAATGAGCAGCCGGGTTATCCCATGGAAATGCGTCTCGCGGCGGCGACGGCCGTCAGCCGTTTTACACATCCCAGCGGCAAGAAAAAACCGCTGGAGATTTATGAGGCGGTAGCGAAATTTACGGTGGAAGCCATCACGCGGGAGTATAAGCGCGAGTGGAAATTGCAGCGCGGCGTGCTTCCGGGCCAAAAGGTGAAGAAAACGGCTTACGATTCCGTCCTGACGCTGACGCCGGAGCAGGAAATGACGCTGATTCGCTCTTTACGGCAGCGGGTGATGGCGATCGCGGAGCCGATGTCCGTGGCGCTTTATGTGAATCCTTCGAGTCCGAACGCGACGCCTCTGGGCAAATCGCTTTCCACCACGGAGCAGGAGTGGGCCAGGCAGGTGATGACGGGGCTGCAAAAGTTGTGCACGAGCATGGAGCGCGTCGGGGCGAAACCGAAACGTCCTGTTGCCGAATCGGCCACGGGGGGGCGTGTGGCGGTGGAAATTCCGAAATTCAGCGCCGTTCGGGAGGAGCTGGCGGAAACGCTTGCGCCGCTTTACCGCACCCTGAAATTGAACCCGGCGAATCTGAAGCTGCCCTCGGCGTCCGGGAAATAATCGTTTAGCCTCGCTGAGAACGTTTTTTAGAATGGGTTCCGCGAGGAAGGTGTTTTTTAAAACGTGGATTTAACGAGGAGTATCATGCGTGAAAATTGGAATCGCCGGGCGTTTTTAAAGACGGGTGTTATGACGGCGGCGACCGTGGCGGCTTCTCATGCCGTGCCGCGGTGTTTTCTTTTGGCGGAAGAGACGCGTGGTGCGAATGACCGGGTGGCGGTGGGGTTTATAGGTGCCGGCGGCCGGGGGACGGATCTGTTTCGCACGTTTTACGGCTGTGAAGATGTGCAGGTGACGGCGGTGGCCGACTGTTTTAAAAGCCGGCGCGAGAATGCGGCACGCATCTGTGGCGGGCGGCCCATGCTGGACTTTCAGGAAATGCTGGATGGTGACTTGGTGGACGCCGTGGTGATCGCCACGCCGGATCACTGGCACGTTCCGGCGGCGCTCGCGGCGGCGAAAGCGAAAAAGCACGTGTATGTGGAGAAGCCGCTGGGGCTGACGCTCGCTGAAGATCTGGAGTGTGAGCGGGTGCTGACGGAAGCCGGGGTGGTGTTCCAGTACGGCACGCAGCAGCGCTCGCAGGATAATTGCTGGCTGGGCTGCGAATGTGTGCGGCAGGGGAGAATCGGGAACGTGGTGGCCGTGGAGGTGGATGCGCCGGACGGCGGCGCGGGCGGGGATGCCGCGGAAGCACCCATTCCGGAAGATCTGGGCGCGGACGGATACCGCCAGTGGCTGGGCTCCGCGCCGGTGAAGCCGTACTGTCTGGACCGGTGTAAGACGCCGGGGACGTACTGGATTTACGATCAGTCGATCGGGTATCTCGGCGGGTGGGGTGCGCATCCGCTGGACATTCTGGTGTGGGGGTGTGACGCGGACGTTTCCGGCCCCGTGACCGTGGAGGGCTCCGGACTGCTGACGCCCGGCCTTTATGACACGGTGCACGGCTGGGACATGAAACTGAAGCTGGGGGACGTGGCCATGACGTTTAAACCCGGCGGTGACCGCACGCGTTTTATCGGGGAGTCGGGCGCGTGGATTGAGGTGCGGCGTAACGGCACGGACGCCAGCAGTCCGGAGCTTCTCGCGCCACTGGAAGAAGGGGCGGAAATTTTGCCGAAACGTGCCGGACGGAATCACGTGACGGATTTTGTGAGTGCCGTGAAGGCGGGTGGCACGCCGGTGTCCACGCTGCGCGACGCGGTGCGCAGTGACACGCTTTCGCATCTGTGTGATATCGCCGTCCGCACGCATTCCGTGGTAAAATGGGATCCGGTAAAGCGGGAGCTGGTGGAGCCATCCGCGGAACAGACGAAAATGTTAAGCCGGTCACTTAACCACCCCGGAGGGGTATAACATGGTAGCCGGGGGTGCGAACCCCCGGGAATAGGGTGTCGGTCACTCTCTCCGGGGGTTTACACCTCCGGCTATCATATTTTGCCCTTTCAGGGCATTTTTTGTTGAACCTCAATTATGAAAAACATCGCTCTTTTTGGCGCCACGGGGAGTATCGGGAAAAGCACGCTGGACGTGGTGGCGGCGCACTCGGATTTTCGCGTGCTGGCCATTTCCGGCCACCGGTGTCTGGAACTCTTGCAGGGGCAGGCGTGGGATTTCCGCCCGCGGTGGGTGATTGCCACGGATGAAACGGCGGCGCGGGATTTTGCGTGGAATCTTCCGCCGGAGTCGCGACTTTTGACGGGGTGTGAGCGTCTGGTGGAGGTGGCGGCGGAGCCGGACGTGGATGTGGTGGTCTCGGCGATCGTCGGGCGGGCGGGTCTGGAGAGTACGCTGGCGGCGGTGCAGGCCGGGAAGCGGGTGGCGCTGGCGAATAAAGAAAGCCTGGTCGTGGGCGGGGAAATCGTCACGCGGGCCGCGCGCCGGACGGGTGCGGAAATCGTGCCCGTGGACAGTGAGCACAGCGCGATCTTTCAGGCGCTTCAGGCCGGGCGGCGCGGGGAGTTGGAGCGGATTATTCTCACGGCCAGCGGTGGCGCGTTTCGTACGCTGCCGGATGAACAGTTGCGGCATGTGACCATAGAGGCGGCCCTTCAGCACCCCACGTGGAACATGGGCGCGAAGGTCACGCTGGACTCGGCCACGCTCATGAATAAGGCCCTGGAGATCATCGAGGCGAAATGGCTTTTTGACATGAAACCGGGTGAGATTTCCGTGATGATTCACCCGCAGTCGGTGGTGCACTCGCTGGTGGAATTTCAGGACGGGGCAGTGATTGCGCAGCTCATCACGCCGGACATGCGGCTGCCTATTCAGTATGCGCTGACGTTTCCTGACCGTGCGGCTCACGGGCCGGCGAAACGGATGGACTGGGCGCGGGATCATACGCTGGAATTCTTTACGCCGGATTTTTCCCTTCCGCGGTATGAGGCCCTGCCGCTGGGGCTACGGGTGGCGCATCAGGGCGGCACGGCGGGCGTGGTGCTGAATGCCGCGAATGAAGTGGCGGCGGCGGCGTTCTGCCGGGGGGAGATGCGTTTCGACCGAATCGTGCCTTTCGTGCGGACGGTGCTGGAAGAGCACGCGTTTTCGCCGGAGCCGGGGCTGGAGGAGCTGATCGCGTTGGATGAGGAAATTCGCGCGCGATACGGGGCTGCCTGATCATGCTGTTTTTTGCCACACGGGTTTTTCATTTTCTCACGGGTGACCTTCTGTAATTCCGGAAAAATGTTATAATAAATAGTTGTGTCTTTCTTTTTCTCGCCTACGGTGCATTTCCGCGCCCAAGGTGCATTTTCATGAAACTTTAACCTCCTTCACATAAATATGGAAACGGTAACTTTCTCGGCCATTCTCTTCGCGGCATCCGGGTACGGATGGGATTTCTGGATGACGGTGCTGCAGGTGGCGGTGGCGCTGGGGCTTATTATTTTCGTTCATGAGCTGGGCCATTTTCTGGTCGCGAAAGCCTGCGGCGTGCGGTGCGATAAATTTTATATCGGCTTCGACTTTTTCGGCCTGAAACTCTGTAAAATTCAGTGGGGCGAGACGGAATACGGAATCGGCGTGTTCCCGCTGGGCGGGTATGTGAAGATGTACGGCCAAGAGGATAATCCGGGCGAGCTGCATGACCGGCTGGAGAAGGCGAAAGCCGCGCGGGAGACGCTGGCGAAGAACGCGGAGGCGGACGTGGCGGCGGAAAACCGGCTTTCGGACGCTGAAATCGCGGAGTTGGAACGCATGATGGATGACCCGCGGAGTTATCAGTCGAAAAGCGTGCCGCAGCGGATGGGCATTATCGTCGCGGGGGTGGTGATGAACGTGATTTTTGCGTTTTGTGCTGCCGCGCTGGCGTTTTCGCTGGGGACGTTTAAAACGGCGCCGAGCATCCAGGATGTGTTTGCTGGGCAGGCGGCGTGGGAATCCGGCCTTCAGTCGGGAGACACGGTGGTGTCCATTAACGGAAATCATGTGGAGTTTTTCGACCAGATTCCGAAATACGTGATGCTCGGGGATGATCTGGAAAAGGGGCTGCCGCTGGTGTACCGCCGGCCGGGGTATGAAGTGGATCAGATGGCACAGGTATATCCGCGAAAATTCATCCTCGCGCCCATGCTTGGGGCCAGTGGCAGCGAGCCGAAAATGGTGCTGGCCAAAGGTTGGCCGTACAGACCCCTGTCGCCGGTGGAGAATGCGTGCTTGAAGGTGGCAGAACCGCAAAAACTCGTCGGCGGCGAGCGCGTCATGGCGGTGAACGGTGAAAATGTGGAGAATTATCTTGCATTCATGAAGGCGTGTTACCGCGCGACGGGAGGACCTGTAACGGTGAAGTTCGCGCGGCCGTCAGCGAAACAGGCGTCTGTGGAAGAGACGGAAAAAACGCCTAGTGGTGGAATTCTGGAGCCGCTGCCGCTGGAGGCGGATGAAAAAACGCAGGTCGCGGACGCGTATTATTTTGATCTGGTGTTCCAGCCGAAAAAGATGCGGCATTTCGGCGTGATTTTTGACATGGGCCCTGTGCAGACCACGCAGGTGACGATTAACGGCCCCGGCCCGGCCCGCCGCGCGGGAATTTTGCCCGGTGATACGCTGCTGGAAATGGAAACGGACGGGAAAATGGCACCCATCGGGGATCCCATGACGCTGCCGTTCCGCATTCATCAGTTGGCGAAAATGCAGACCACGGTGACGTTTAAAGTGCGCCGCGGCGAGAAAAAGGATCAGTTAAACATTTCGGCGGACATGCCCGGCGCGGGAGAAACGCTGGAGGGCGCGAAAGAGGAAATCGTGGCTGTGGAGTTGGATAAATCTCCGGTACCGGCGGATCTGCACATGCCCGGCAGTGGTCTGGTGATTCCGGAAATCGGCCTGTGCTTCATTCCGTCCCGGCGGATCACGGAAGTCGTGCCTGGCTCGAAAGCCGAGAAGGATGGGCTGAAATCCGGTGACCGCCTGCTGGAAATCACGCTGAAATATGAACCGCCGAAAGCGGATAAAAATGCCATGTCGGAAGAAGAATTCGCGCGGCAGGAAAAAATCAGCGGCATGTTCAAAAAATCCGTCACCCGGCAGTTCCGGAAAGATCTGTCCATGATACCGTTCATCTGGGACGAAATCCAGGCGTATCCGCTGGAAGGGACCGTCCTGGAAATGGCGGCGGAACGAAAAATGGCGGACGGCACGGCAAAACGGCTGGAGGCGGAAGTTCCGCTCGTGGAATACGCGGATGTTTACCTCTGGCAGAGCGATTTGCAGATGCAGCCCGGAGACCGGATCCTGGTAAAAGGGAAGGATTTCACCCAGTCGCTGGCACTCGGCGGCGAGGAGACGTGGAATTCCCTGACGCTGGTGTTCCGGATGCTGGAAAAATTGTTCAGCGGGCAGGTTTCCGTTCGCGGACTGGGCGGCCCGGTGCTGATCGCGCAGGCGGCATATGACCAGGCGAAATCCGGATGGTCGTCCCTGCTGATGTTCGTGTGCCTCATCAGTGCGAACTTGGCGGTGATGAACATCCTGCCCATCCCCATTCTGGACGGCGGGCACCTGGTTTTCCTGCTTTATGAAGGGATCACCGGGCGGGCGCCGAATGAAAATCTGGTCATCATTTTATCATACGCGGGGCTGCTGCTGTTCCTTGGGCTGACGATTTTCGTCTTCGCGCTGGATCTGGGATTCATCGCGCGGTTTTAGAAAGAAAAAAATGTAAAAGTTTTTTGGATGAGGGGTGAATTCTCGCAGCGAAGAGGGGAGAAACAATTTTTCAAAAATGTTTCTCCCCTTAAGAAGCGGCGCTCATTTTATCATTAAAAAATCCGGCGTCTTTTTGCCGTATTTTTTCTCTTATAATTCCCATCCCGCGCGGTACGCTGGCGCGATCAGGTCATTCGCCGCGGCGTGATTCGTGATCTGCATTTCCTCGGCGTCCCAGAGAAGCTTTCCGCCCACGCGGTACGCCAGGGAGCCCAGCAGCACGGTTTCCGTCAGACGTCCGGAGTATGCGAAATTGCACAGCGCCAACTCGGGCTTATTTTCTTTGATGCCGAGGATCCACTCCTGGTGATGGCCGGGCGAAGACGCGATGGTTGGCGTCGGCGGCTGGAAATCCACGAATTTTCCTTCCGGAAAGAGTTTATAACTTCCATAATCGCCGAAAAGGATGCCGTCTTTGCCCACGAAAAGCACGCCGGCGCCGGGCAGATTCAGATCTTTCTCCGCGATGATCGGCGGCCGACGATCGCCGTCATACCACGTGAGTGTGCAGGGCGGAAGCGTGTCGCGCTGGGGGAATTCATACTTTGCGCTGAGATAAAGCGGAGCGCACTCGGGGTTCACTTCCGGGCCGGAGGATTCCACGCTGACGCAGTCGCGCAGGTTCAGGGCCCAGAACGCCAGATCCATATAATGGCAGCCCATGTCGCCCAGCGTGCCGTTTCCGAACGCCCACCAGCGGCGCCACCCGGCCGGGTGGTACGCGGGATGATACGGACGCATGGCGGCCGGACCGATCCAAAGATCCCAGTCCAGATCTTGCGGCACCGGCGGCGTGTCCTCCGGGCGTTTCGCACTGGGCTCCATGCCCCAGCCTTTCCCGCACCAGACATGCACCTCACAAATTTCGCCCACCGCCCCGCTACGGACCAGCTCCACCACCCGGCGGTAATTATCCAGCGAGTGAATCTGCGTGCCCATCTGCGTGACCAGCTTCTTTTCCGCCGCGATCTGCTGCATCAGCCGGCTTTCCCGCACATCATGCGTCAGCGGTTTTTCGCAGTAACAGTGAACACCCATCCGCATGGCCATGACGCTGGCCGGCGCGTGGGTGTGGTCCGGTGTGCAGACGCAGACGCCGTCCAGATCCTTCACCGTTTCAAACATTTTACGAAAATCGCTGAATTTCGCGGCATTCGGCGCACGCCCCGCCACCTGATCCAGGCGCCCGGCATCCACATCACACAGCGCGACCACGTTTTCATCCAGAATATTCCCCAGCGAAAATTGGCCCTGACCGTTCGGCCCGACCACTGCCAGATTCAGCTTGCTGCTGGGGGCCTTATCCGAGGAAAGGGCTGGGGAGGCCACCTTCATCGCGGCCAGAGACGCTCCCGCCAGCGCGGAAGTTTTCATAAAATGACGGCGGGAAATGTTATGTTTCATGGATTATTCTCCTGAAAATAGGTTCCAGAAAATGGAAGGTTAAAATGTCGATATCCGAAATGGATTAAAAATCGAACATGGTGTCATCATCATCCGCGTTCATGTCCAGTGAATCTGCGGCGTCATCGCCGGGCAGCGCGTCTCCGTCATCCGTCATGAATGTGTCTGTTTCCACTTCCGGCGTGGGAGGGAAATCGTCTCCGGCTTCCGTCATGCCCGTTTTTGAATCGGAAAGTCCGGTGTCCGCGGCGGTGTCGTCTTTCACGGCGGTCGCATTTTTTCCGGGGGCCTTTTCACTCTCCGCCGCCGTTTTTTCCGCCTCCATCTTAAACGCCTCACGCTGGTCGAGTCCGCCGGTGATGATTTTTCCGTCAAGATTCACTTCACCGCCGCGATCCACCCAGCCGGGAGCGGTATTCGAAATAAGATCAGTTTTCATCAGGTGGGTGCGCGAGTAATTTTCCGTCAGCAGTTGGGCGTAATTATTATTTCCCAGCATGCTATTAATCACCCAGACCGTGCACGCGCCGCCCACGGAGAGGCCCGCCCGGGCGTTTCCTCGCAGCGTGACATTATTCAGATAAACCTGCCGGGCCGCATTCGCCGCCGCGATTCCGTCATTCTGAAAACCCTGCACCGTCAGATTACGGATTTCCACCCCCTGCACATGTATCAGTGTGATCCCGCATTTTCGGCCCGCACACCGCAGCGCGTACTCATCCGGCATCCGCTCCCGCTCCGGTTTAAAGTACACATAACCTTCGTGCATGCACCACTGCATCGCGTTAAGTTTCACGACCGGAATTTCATCTTTCGGCAGCTCGGCACGCTCCAGCGGCCGGCCATCCAGAAAAAGATTTTGATACGCCATGAATTTCGGCTGAAAACGGAAGATACCGTCACGAAAATATTGCCACAGCGCGGGGTCAATTTCCTCGGAACCGTCAAGAAGCGCACCGTTCCCCTCCAGGGTGAATGGCCGGGCGTTCGCGGCACTATGATTATTTCCCAAAAACGTGACACTTTCCTGATACGGCTCACCCTCATTATTTGTCAGCACAATCCGGTCACCGGCCTGTGCGACTTTCAGTGCACGGGTGATCGTCTTCACTGGCCCCGTGCCACTGACGCCGATGCGCGTTTCCCAGCCGGTAAATTCATCATTTCCACGGACGTTATCCACAAAAATGTCGCGGGAAAAGGCCGGGGTGACCAAAATGAATATCAAAATGGACAAAACCAGCGAAGACGCAAGAATTTTCATGGCAAAATCACCATTATTAATATTGACAAAAATGAAGCCCTATTTCTCTTTCGTCAATTTTATCGTATTTTATCCACATTATCAAGCGTTTTCCTGTTTTTTCTCAAAAAAAACCAGCGACCAGCACATCTAGAGCACATCCAGAATCTATGTAAACACGAAGAATACAGAGCCGCAATCGTAAGATTGCGGAAAGGACTTGAGTATTTGTGAAAACGTTCGGTTTTACGGTGTCTCTCTCGCAATCTTACGATTGCGGCTCTGCCGGATGTTCGCACGCCGGTGTTTACACTGATTTTGGATGTGCTCTAGGGCGGTTTTAAAATCGATATAAACGCTGAACGTACCAGCCCGAAGCGTTAGCGCCGGGCACGTTTGAGCATGAAGTTTTCTTGTAGCCAGGGTTCAACAGGATGCGAAAACACAGGTTTTTCGTCGTTTTGAACACTGACTGCACGAGCGGATTTGCACTCCAGTTGGCCCGGCGCTTACGCTTCGGGCTGGTAAGTCCGGCGTTACCATGGATTCTAAAACCGTGCTAACCACTTGAACTCACGGTGTCGGTCATATATAATAGTCTAATAAAATCAAAAAAACCGTAGTTCATTACATCACAGGAGAGAATAATGTTGACAAAAATCGCCCGATGTTTTTTTACCTTGGCATTCCTTTCTTTTGTCGCGCTGTCGGCGCTGCCAACTGTGGTGGCGGAGGAGGTGGAAAGCATCCAAAACGCGTTCCTGAAAGTCGCGGCGGACGCTAAAACCGTCTCCTTTTACCGCGTGATGAACGGAGAGCCGGAGAAGGCGGCATTCGCATCTTTTCCGCATCTGGGTGAGGAAATTTTTGCTCAGGTCGATCCGAGGGAATCGGATGGCACGCCTCCCATGGTTGGCGTCGCGACAAAAATTAACAGCCGGAAGGGCTATATTTTTATCAGTCTTTTAGAGAATCATCCTTTTGCGCTGATCAACGTTAGCTTGCACAACCTGGAAGGGGGAGTACAAACCATTTCCGAAATCCCGCTGCCGGAAATCATACTCGCGGATTCTCTGAAGCCGGAAAATCATAAGGCGCTTGGCACGACGGGCCTCACGGCGGTGGACGGCCATCCCGGCAGTTATATGTTTCTGGCGGTGGCGAATCCCGAAACCCGTGCGGGTGTGGTGGCCGGCTGGCTGGGAAGCACGAAAGGCAGTGGTGTGGTGTTCAGCAGCGTGAAAGACGGTGCCATCACCATCCGCCCGGTGGATCAGTATGGTCGCTGGGTCATTCCGGTAGTTACCGCAGCTGCCAGTGAAACGCTGCTTCTGGGTGCATTCTCCGACACCCTGCTCGGCCTGGAGGCATACGCGGACCTCATCAACGCGGCGCATCAAATCAAAATGAAGCCCGCCCCCAGCGGCTACTGCACGTGGTACTCCAACAAAAACAGCGGTGCCGGCAACGAAACCTCCACCCGGGAATTCGCCGACGCGGCTGCTGAAAAGCTCGCGCCTTACGGATTCAACTTTTTCCAAATCGACGATTACTGGCAGATGGGAAATTCGAAAAACGGCCCGAATAAAAACTTCATGGAGTACAACAAAAAAGGCCCGTACCCCTCCGGGATGAAGCCGACGGCGGATTATCTGCGGGCGAAAGGTTTCATGGCGGGGCTGTGGTTCATGCCGTTTTCGGGGAATTACGACGACCCGTATTATGCCGACAAGCAGGCGTGGTTCGTGAAAAGTGCGATTACGTATCCCGCGCCGGGCGGGAAAAACACGCGGCGTTTCAGCGGCATCAACCAGGCCCAGGGCAAGCCGTACGAAACCTTCTGGGGCGGCACGTGCCTCGACATGACGCACCCGGAGGTGCAGGCGTACGTCAGGAAAGAAGTCGCGCAGATCGCCAAAACGTGGGGCTACAATTACTTCAAAATCGACGGTATGTGGACCGGCATGGCCTGCGAGCAGGCGTACGTCAACGACGGCTACTACGCCGATGACCTGGGCAAGCAGATTTTCCACGACCCGACGGTCACGAACGTCGAGGCGTTCATCCAGGGCGTGAAGATGGTGCGCGAGGCGGGCGGCGACGATGTGTTCATTCTCGGCTGCAACATTTCCCAGAACATGCGGACCATGGGGGCGTCGTACGGTCTGGTCGACGCCATGCGAATCGGACCGGATAACGGCGCCGACTGGAACGGCATTTGCGCCGGCCCCATCCGCGGTACCGCACGCTATTTTTATAACGGCCGTGTGTGGTGGAACGACCCCGACCCGGTGTACGTCCGCGACAACATCCCGCTGGAGCACGCGCGGGTGAGCACGTCCTGGGCCGCCATCACGGGGCAGTTTTTCGCCTTCAGCGACTGGCTCCCTGACCTCTCTGAAGAACGCGTGGAGGTGCTGCGACGGACACTGAAAAACCACCAGTGCACGAACGTTCGCCCAGTGGATCTCTTCCAGAGCGAGCTGGCGAATGTCTGGCACCTGGTAGACGGCGATTACCACATTTTCGGCATTTTTAACTGGGACGCGAACAAGCCGCTGGAAATTGATTACGCTGCCGACTTCCTCGGCCTGGAAAACGGCAAAACGTACGTGGCGTGCGACTTCTGGAAGGCCGCGTTCATGCCGCCGTTCAAAGACCGCCTGACGTGCACACTGCCACCGGCGACCTGTCGGATTCTGGCGGTGCGCGAGCTCAACGACCGTCCCGTGCTGGTGGGCACCTCGCGCCACGTGGCCAGTCCGATTCTGGAAGTGACGGAAGAAAAGTGGGATGAAGTCACCGACAAAAACGGCCAAAAAACCGGCGCTGGAATTCTCACGGGTGTCAGTGACGTGGTGGCTGGGGAGGTTTACGAGCTGCGAATCGTGGTGCCGACGGGCAAAAATTCATGGGAGTTGACGCATGAATGGGCGGACAATTTTACGAAAGCGGAGACGGTCATTCACGGCTGCACGACGCGTGTGCGGTTCACGCCGAAAGAGGGCGGGCGCATGCAGTGGACGCTGACCTTCACGCGTGCGGCGGTGGAGGCGTCCGTGCCTGCCGCGCCGACGCATTTCTCGGCGAAGACGATTCGCGGGAATGTCGTCTTAACCTGGACGGGAGACGCGGCAGAGTATACGCTTCACCGCGGCGGCCAGGACATCCCTGTACACGGCACGGCGTACACTGACGCGGACGTGGCGCCGGAAACGCGGTACGTCTATTCTCTGCGTGCGAAAGGCTGGGACGGAAGAATGTCCATACCCGTGGCGGTGGAAGTGGTGACGCCGCTGACGGAAATCGTTCCGCCGGTGCCGCCCGCGCCGGAAGTGCACATTTCCGACTTAACCCCCGTGCGGCAGTCGAACGGCCACGGCGCGATTCAAAAAAACCGCGCACATAAGGGCACCCCGCTGACGATTCTCGGGAAAGTTTACGAAAAGGGCATGGGCGTCCACGCGAATGCCCTGCTGGTGTACGCCGTGCCGAAAGGGTATACGCGTTTCGTGGCCACCGTGGGGCTGGATGATGCGGAGAAAGGCGACGACCGGCGTTCCATCCAGGCGAACATTTATTTCGCGAAAAATGGAACGGCGGCGGAGTTGGACGCCGAGACGCCCGTGCTGCAAAATGGGGGTGACCTGATCTGGCATTTCGATCTGCCTCTGCCCGAGGATGCGGTGGAAGTGCATCTGGAGATTACGGACGCCGGCGACGGAATCGCGTGCGACCACGGGAACTGGGTGAACGCGGGGTTTTTAAAGAAGTGATGCGAAAAGAGAATACACCGCAGCGCGTTTTCGTTACCGGCGCGACCGGCTTTATCGGGCGGAATCTGGTGCACCGCCTGACCGAGGCGGGCTGCGCCGTGGTGTGTCTGGTGCGGGAGTCGGCCAAGAGCGATTTCCTGCGTGCCATGCCGGGTGTGGAGGTGGTGTGCGGAAGTCTGGCGGATGAGTGGGTGCTGGACGAGTGCATCCGTGGCGCGAGTGCCGTGTATCATGTCGCGGGCTGTATTTCGGCCCTTTCCCTGGCAGACATGCTTCGGGTGAATACCGGGTATACGGAAACCATCGCGCGGGTGTGTGCCCGTCAGCCGCAGCCGCCGGTGATGGTTTATGTTTCGTCGCTTTCCGCCGCCGGCCCTGCACAGGAACGCCGTCCGCACGTGGAGAGTGACACTCCCACGCCGATGTCCGAGTACGGCACCTCGAAACTCGCGGCGGAGAATGCGCTGCGCAAGTACGCCGATCGCGTGCCGATTACGGTCGTTCGGCCGCCGATCGTGTTCGGGCCGCATGATGTGAATTTTCACATGTGGATGGAGCTCGTGCGCCGCCTGGGCGTTTTTGTCGTCCCCATTTATAGGCCGTTCTATTTTTCTTTCGTTTACAGCGAGGATCTCGTGCGGATGCTGATCCTGGCCGCGGCGCGTGGAGAACGCCTGCCAGCGGACTCGGCGTGGACTGCCGAAACGGATCCGGGGCAGGGCATTTATTACGTCGGCTTCCAGAAACACATTTCGTATTTGCAGCTGGGGCATTACATGGCGGACGCGGTGGGACGCAAGCGGGTTTTTACGCTTTCCAGCACGCCGATTCTCTTTTCGATCGTCGCGTGGTGCGGGCACTGGATGGGGAAATTCATGCGGCATGTCCCGCTTCTGAACCCGGATAAATTTCATGAGGTCATGGCAGGGCAGTGGATTTGCAGTGCCGAAAAAGCGCGGCGGCAATTGGGCTTTGAGCCGGAAATGACGTTCGAAGAGGCGCTGCGCGTCACGGCGGATTCTTATCATTCCGGAGATCGGTGATCGTAAAGTCTTTAAAACGCTGGCTTTTCATGCAGCCGCAAAATGTTCACACCCACGGTGGCCAATTTTCGGCTCACCGCCTGTGTCGCGCGGTCACGGTCCGCATCCAGTTCTTCCAGAAAGCGTTTCCTCGAGTGTCCGATTAAAAGCGGCACGTCGAGTTCTGTAAACCTTGCCGCGTGACGTAATATTTCCCAATTATGGGCCATGGTCTTTCCGAATCCGATTCCCGGGTCCGCGATCAGCGCTTCACGCGGCATGCCCTCCGCCATCAGCACGTCGCGCTGCCGTGCGAGATACGCGAAAACCTCTGCCACGACGTCCGTGTACGCGGGACCCGTCTGCATGGTTTTCGGATCGCCGCGCATGTGCATGAAACAGAACGCGGCGCCGGATTCTTTCGCCAGCCACCGCATTTCCGGCTTCTCGCCGCCGGTGATGTCATTCAGCATTTCCACGCCAAGAGCGATCGCGGCACGTGCGGTTTCCGGATTTCGCGTGTCGATGGAAAGCGGCGGCCGGTGAATTCCCAGCATTTCGCACTGCCGGAAAATTCCGCGAATGACAGGCGTTACGCGTGCGATTTCCTCATCCGGCGTCACCGCGTCTGCGCCTGGCCGGGTGCTTTCCCCGCCGATATCCAGGATGTCCGCCCCCTGCATGAGAAGCGTCATCGCGTGCCTTACCACATCCTCTCGCCCGCCGTCCGAAAACGAATCCGGTGTGGCATTCACCACCGCCATCCACAGCGGCGTGTCCTTCAGAAAAATCTTTCGCCGGGATGTGAGAATGAACGGCGTCATTTCCGGCCTCCGCGTTTTTTCGCGCGCGACCGTATCCATGGCAGATTCAGCACGACCAGCACGGCTGCCAGCGGAAGTGTCACCCACAGCGAACGCCGCGAGACCGCCAGCGGCACGAGAATCACCGGCACGGCGATCGTTGAGCCGTCCGGCAATTTTTTAATGTAATCCCACGCCAGCCACCATACCAGCAGCACGGGGCCCAGCCGCCAGCACACGCCGTGAAACGCCAGCGTCGATTCCGTTTTCGCACCCAGCGTATACAGCACACCGCCCAGCACCAGTAGCACGACTGCGGAAATTCCGACCACGTAACGCAAAATCTTCGAATTCATCAATCGTGCTCCAGCTTGAGTTTCGCGGTCATGTACTGCGTGAACTCGGCATACAGCGAGTACAGCACGGGCACAAGGAACAGCGTGAGGATGGTCGCGCCGGTGCATCCGACGGACATGGTGAACGCCATGGGCATGACCATTTTCGCCTGGAAGGACGTTTCGAAGCAGATGGGCATCAGGCCGCCGACGGTGGTGACGGTGGTCAGCATCACGGGGCGGAATCGCCGCACGCCGGTTTCGATGCACGCCTCATAAACGGGCATGCCCTCATCACGCACCAGGCGGTTCGCGAAATCGATGAGGATGATCGCGTCATTAATCACGATTCCGGACAGCGCCACCAGGCCAAAGACGCCGGTGAATGTTAATTGCATGCCGAAAAGCCAGTGCCCCAGCACGACGACCACGCCCGCGAACGGAATCACCGTGAGGATGATCAGCGGCTGCGTATACGATTTAAACTCCATGGCCAGCAGCACGAACATACCCAGCAGGGCCACCGCGAACCCAAATTCCAGCGACGCGAACGACTCGTCCTGTTGTTCACGCTGGCCTTCCCAGCGGACATGAACATGCGGGTGCTCTTTCAGCAACTCCGGCAAAAAACCCTGCACGATGTGCGTATTCCCCGCGCCGAAACCGGCCGTCACCTGCTGCACGGTCTCGCCTTTCAAGTCGCGAATGACCTGATTCGCGGTGATTTTCGAGTCGTCGATATTCGCGGTGATGGTGATGGCCCGCTGCTGATCGATGCGGTTAATCGTGGAGTATCCGCGCTTGATCTGCACGTCAGCCAGCTCGCCGATCGGCCGTTCCACATCCCCGATTCGCACACGCAGCTCATCATAACTGGCCAGCGACCGCCGCGCTTCCTCGGGGTAACGCACCATGAGTTTCACCTCGTGCCGGCCACGCTGCAGCCGCATGACCTCCGCACCATAATACGCGTTTCGCAGCACATTCGCCACGTCCGCCTGCCGCACACCCTGGGTCGCCGCGAACTCTTTCACCACGGGCTGAAACTCCCATTTCCCGGGAATGTTATCGTCGCGCACATCGAAGACGCCCTCATACGTTTCCAGCTTCTGCCGGCATTTCGCGACGGCCGCCTCCAGTTCCTCGCTGAATTCGGAGGGGGCAGTGAGCTTAAACTCGATCGGATTTCCACCGGGCCCGCCGAACGCACTGTCGAACGTCAGCACCAGCGCCCCAGGAATCGTGCCGGTTTCTTTCCGCCAACTGTCGACGATATGAAAGCTCTCGACGCTGCGGTGATCGGACTGCACGAGCTCGATTTCGACACTGGCCATGTGACTTGCGTCGCCGCCGATGCCGGAATTCATGCCGCGGCCCGCCATGTTCGACCCGATTGTGCGGATGGAGTGCACCGACACCTGCTGGCCCGTCTCCTTCAAAATCCGCTCCGAAACCCGCCAGTACGCCTCCTCGATTTCGTCCGCCCACCGCGCAGTCAGTGCTTCGGGTGTGCCATTCGGAAATTGCAGGTTACACACGATCGACGTGCTGTCCATCCGCGGGAAAAACACGAACGGCACGATCCCGCCATAAATCATTCCGACGCTGAGAATCAGCACGCCAAGACATGACGCGACGAAAATGCTGCGGTACTGCATGACGCGTATCAGGGCCGGGCGATAAAAATGTCGGATCACGAAGTGCATCCCCGCCGTGGCGTGTTTCGCCATCCACTGCAAGATGTAAAACAACCAGCGGAACAGGTAAAACACCCTGCGAAAGAGGCGGAATACGAGATTATCTTTGTGCGAAAGGTGCGCGGGTAGAATCGTCATCGTCTCGGCCAGCGAGATCAGCAGCATCGAAATGATCACAAGCGGCATGACGAACATCACCTTCCCCATGATGCCCGAAACGAACAGCAGGGGCAGGAACGCGATGACCGTCGTCAGCACGGACGAGATCACGCTGGGCATCACCTCCAGCGTGCCTTCCACGGCCGCGTCGCGTGTGGAGTAGCCGCGCTCGCGGTATGTGTAAACGTTTTCGCCGATGACGATCGCGTCGTCGACGACGATTCCCAGGCCGACGATGAACGCAAACGACGAAATCAGATTCAGCGTCATGCCGTTTTGCATCAGCACGAAGCACGAGCCCAACAGCGCGAACGGAATGCCCAGCGCTACCCACACCGAAAGCCGCAGATCCAGGAACAGCGTCAGACAGAAAAACACGATCAGCAGGCCCTGCACGCCGTTGACCGCGAGCATTTCCAGCCGTTCCCGGACTTCCGTGGAGCGATCGCCCCATGCCACGAGCTCGTAACTCTGCGGCACTTTCGCGACGGTCAGGTACGCCTTCACGGAATCAATCATCGCGAAAAGGTCTTCCTCAGGATTCCTCTGAACAGCCACGGCCAAAAACGGCCGCTCGGGCATAAACCGCGTGCGCCGCGCACCGCTGTCATCCGCCGACTCCTCGCCCGCCACCGTACGAATCGAAATGCTGCTGGCCACGTCCACGAACTCGTCCCGGACATTCCCCAGGTCGCCGACCGTCAGCTTCGCGCCTTCCTGCACGCCGATCAGCGGGAGCTTCGCGATTTCGTCGCCCACGTCATGCTTATTATCCGTCCGCAGCAGCACCTCCTGCGACCGGGCGCGAATCGTGCCGCCGGCCTGCTGGAAATTCTCCTGCGCGATGATGCCCGCCACCTGCTCAAGCGTCAGGCCGTAACTGCGAAGCGTGTTTTCGTCGAACTCCACATCAATCTGATAACTTTTCCCGCCAACGATATCCACGCGCGAAAGCCCGGGCTGATTCAGCAGCTCCAGACGCACACGCTCCGCCACCTCGCGCAGCCGCAACTGGGCGTCCACACTCCAATCCGGCGGGCCCAGTACACCCACGCGGATGATGGTTTCTTCGATCTTCACCAGCTGCACGATCGGCCGCTCGGCCATGCGCGGAAACGTGGAAATCCGCCCCACGGCACTGTCCACCTCGTTCCACACCCGCAGCGGATCGTCGACGCTGGAAAGCATCTCGATCATCACCGTGCCGACGTTTTCGGAAGCCGCGGCGGTGACTTTTTTGATGCCTTTAATGTCGCGGATGGCCTCCTCGACCTTCTGGCAGATCGACTCCTCGACCTCTTCCGGCGTCGCGCCCGGATACGGCACCATGACGTAAACCATGTCCAGATCGAAGTCCGGAAACGTCTCGCGGTTCAACTGCGACAGACTCCAGAACCCCACCAACAGCACCGCGATCATGAGAATATTCACCGCGGGCAAATTCGAAACCGACCACGTGACGATGCCTCTCATGGCATCACCTCGACTTCCGATCCCTCGACCGGGGACACCAGCGGCGACACGATGACCTGCTCGCCCGCATCGATCACGCCCGGGTCTTCATAAATCAGCACGCGGTCGCCCTCCGTATGCGCGGCCGTCACTGGCGAACGCACCAGCTTGTCGTTCACCACCTTCCAGACCGTGCCGCCGGGAAGAATCGCCATTTCCGAAATGTTCAGCAGCGTTCGCCGCGGCACGACATGCACCCGCACCTGCACGAACATCCCCGGCATCAGCGACGGGCGTTCGACGAGCGTCATCGCCGCGTCCGACTTGCGAATCGTCACGTCCAGCGGATCCTCGACCACGATCCGGCACGGCATCATCCGCGTCCGGCTGTCCAGCCCCGCCCCGTCGAGATACTCCAGCACGCCCTGCCACGCGTATTCCGTCTGGCCCAGCTTATACACGATCGTTACCGGCGTGGGCGTAAACTGGTAATAATTCAGCAGCTGTGATTTTTCCTCTCCGCCGTCGCGCTGCCGGGCGCTCCAGAGCCACTCGACGTGCTTCATGTAAAGACTGCTCTGCACTTCGAGGCGGGAAGTGTCGTGAATCGTCAGCAGGGGCTCGCCGCGAGCAACGAATTTATCCTGCTCCACGCTGAGCGTTACGACTACCCCGTCCAGCGGCGCGATGATCGTGCAGCGCTTCACGTCCAGCTCCGCCTTCTGCACGCTCACCTCGGCCAGGGCTTTACTGGCCACGAGCCGCTCTTTCTGCGATTCCAGCGTCCGGATCTGATTTTCCAGCGTCTGCACCGCGTCTTTTTTCGTCAGTTCGGAAAGCAGCGTGGTGTCCAGGTCCGTTTTCGAAATGGCGGTGGTTTTCGCCAGCTCCCGCGCCCGCGACACCTCCCGCTGCTGCACGGCCAACTGCTGCCCCGCGATTTCCAGCTGCCGCCGCGCGTTTCCGACACTCACATCCAGCTCCGCCACCGAACGTTCCGCCTGCGTGAGCTGCTGCTTCGCCTGCGCCAGGAGAAGCTCGTAATCGGTGGGGTCGATTTTCAGCAGCACGTCCCCTTTTTGCACATAACGGCCAAGTCGGCAGTGTTTCGCCTGAAAGGAAATCCGCCCGGCAACTTCCGACGCAATCGGCACTTCCCGGTACGGCACGACGACCCCGTCGACCGTGAAGGTGAGGCCGTTCTCCTGCTTTTCCACCGTTTCCGTCCGCACAGCGGGGATGATGACGTTCGAACCGGTGCGCGTCGGCGGCGCTTTCGACTGCCCGAAAAGAAAAGCCCCGCTGATGCACAGGCCGAGAATGATCAGCGAAATCACCGAACGAAAAATCGCCCCCCGTATCCGCGCCGCCGTGGGAAGATATTTTCGCAGCTCCATGTCCCCCGACGGAGCCGACATGTGCACGTCGTCCGTCGACGGAAATACCATCACGATTTCCTCATGCGCCAGCTCCGTTTCCGATTCCGGCGTGCCAGGCAAGACGCGTTCATCGTTTTGCGTCATGTTTATTTCCTCCGGCCAAAGTGGTCCGTTTGTTGTCATAAAAACCCCTTTTTATGATACCCGAATATGCCCGTTTACACAAGCAGGTGAGACGGTTGCCGGCGAAAAACATCGTGGCAAAATGGCTATTAAAGGAAAGACGCCGAAGGAGGGGGAAGTCCGCCGGTTTTTCTTGCGATTCAAACGTGAAACAAAAAAGCCTGGCCGAAATTCACGCCGGCCAGGCTGGAATTCAAAATCAATTCGGGCCCCGAAATTACGAGACGTTTGCGTTTCGGCGGAACCACATCAGGCCGAGCAGCCCGGCCAGCAGCATCCCCCATGTTGCCGGCTCCGGCACACCGAGGTTTACCGACCCGTCCATCGGGTTGTACCACCAGAACAGGTCGGGGGCCATTTCCGGATTCCAGGCAACGCTTGCAAAAGCGCCGGAAACATTCGGAAACGTAGCGTCGTCGAAAACCTTAAAACTCGCGCCGATATCGTCCAGGGTCCAGATGTCGGACAACAGCAGGTTCAATAATCCGTCGAGCTCGACATTTCCGCCGACAGAGAGATTGTCGCCGACGGCCATCGCGACACCGGTTTTATTGACACCGATGGTCAACGTTCCCCCTGCACCCTGGGTGTAGTCGTTGGTGATGGTCGTCGTGTGCAGGCCATCCTGGAACGCGATGTCCAGAATGCCGCCGGAATTTTTCACTTTGCCGGTGATGGTGGCGTCCCCGCCGGTCAGCGCTCCGGCCTGAAACAATCCACTTTCGGTCATTTCAAATGTCGCGTTCGTGCCGATGGTCGTCGTCGTGGTCTTCAGTGTACCGCCGTCGAGTAAAAACTTCGCCGTGTCGATCACGTTCAGCGTACCGGTCTGCATTGTGCCTCCGGCGAGTTCGAACGTCGACGTTTTCTGCACCGTCGTCGTCGTGTTGAGGATGTTGCCGCCGTCCATGTGGAACTGGTGATTTCCGCTGCCGTCGCCGCCGTATCCGACAGTGATGTTTCCGGTGATGGTGCCCGAGCCTTCGCGCAGGTTGAACGTTGCGGTGCCGTTGGTGTATCCCACCCACAACTGTGTGCCGATCGTGCCACCGTACATATCGAACGTCCCGCTGCCGTTGTTGTTATAGCCCAGCACGACGGATCCAGTGCCGGTGATCGTGCCGCTGTACATTTCGAAGTATCCGACGCCGCCGTTGTCACGTCCGACGGTCAGCCATTTGCCGTTCATCGTGATCGTCGGATTCGAGCTGGCGGGATTGGCCTGGCTGCCCATGACGAACTTCCCGGTGCCATGGAGGCCGACATAAACGTCCTGGCCGGAAATGGTGCCGCCAGTCATGTTGAAGGTTCCGTTGGTGCCTCCGTTGCGGCCGACGGTAACCGTCGCGTTGGTGATTTCACCGCCGGACATGTTGAATTCCGCGGTGCCGGTGCCTGTACTTCCAACGAAGACGGGTTGGTTCTGTATTTTGCCGCCGTACATGTTGAACGTCGCGCTTTGGCCGTTTTCCACCACCAACAACTGGGCGTCGATCGTTCCGCCGTAAAGATTGAACACGCCGGTGGTCGTTCCAGCGCTGGCCAGCAGGATGGCCGAGCCGGTGATGGAGCCACTGTTCATGGTGAACGTCCCGTTTCCGTTTCCATCACGGCCGACGACCAGCCACTTGCCCGCAATGTTGATCGTCGGGTTGGAATTCGTGTCGCCGAGGACGCCCATCGTGAAGGTGTTGTTGGCTCCGCTTCTATACCCAACGACCACGTCCCCGCCGGAAATGGAGCCGCTGGTCATTACAGCGGTTCCCGTGCCAGTGCTTTGGTCGCCGACGGTGAGCCAGTTGGTGAGATTGATTGTTCCACCGGAGATGTTCAGCGTTCCGTTGGCCTGGTTGGCGACGGCGATTCCGGCAGTGATAGTGCCCCCGGTAATGTTCATCGTGGCGCTACGGTTATACCCAACGCGAATCACATCCGCCGTCAGGTTTGCGTTATCGGCCACGGAAAGAATGTTGTTTTTTCCGTTATCCACCCCGGGGGCGGCATTATCGCTGCGGCCAATGGATAAATCCTTGAACTTTCCGATGCCCGTGCCGGAGAGGTTCAGTTGGCCGGTGCCATCCCAGCCGACGTAAAACTTCGTGGTGCCCAGCGCGTCCAGCGTGCCGGAGCTGAGATTATAGGCCGCGGTGCTGTTCCAGTGGGCGATGATGGCTTTTTTGTCGCCCGAGCCGGTAAGCGTCACCGTGCCGCCGGTTTGATTGACCGTTGCGCTGTTGCCGACCTGGTTGCCGAGCATGAATTCGTTGGTCACATTCAGGTTGCTCGTCCCGCCGATGCTCAGCGTCGCGACGCAATTCGCATTCGCATTCGTCGCGGCATAAAAGTTCGCGGCGTTGATCGTTCCGCCTCCGCTGAGCTCGACCGCCCCGCTGGCGGTACTGGTGCAAAGATACAGCGTGCCCACGTCCATCACGCCCGTGCCGTTGACTTTCACGGTGCCGCTGGCGCCGGAGGTGGATACGTTCATGGTCGTGGCGGTCAGCGTGCCGCCGGAGACTTCTACGGTGCCGCTGGATCCGAAGGTGGATACGTTCACGGTCGTGGCGGTCAGCGTGCCGCCGGCGACTTCCAGGGTGCCGGTACGGTTGCCGCCGACATTGACCGTCGTGGCATCGAGCGTCGCGGTGCCATTGAGGCTGACGAGGCTGCCCTGGACCACGGATTCGGCTGCAGCATCGTTGCTTCGGCCGATGGACAGGGTGGAAAACTTCGCCTGGGCATCGTTGGTAAGGTTCAATTCTGCTTTGCCGTTCCAGCCGACATAAAAGATTTCCGTCGCCGAAGCGTCCAGCGTGCCGCCGCTGAGCGCATAGACCGTACTCGTATTAGCCCAGTGGCTGAGGATGTTCGTTTTGGCGCCGCCGCCGGTGAGGGTCACCGTGCCGCCGGTCTGGTTGATGTTACTTACCGTTTTGTCGGTGGCCGTGCCGTCGGCTTGCCCCACCATGAACTCGCCGGACACACGCAGCGTCGCCCCGCTCTGGATGTTGAGCGTCGTCGCCCGCTGCCCGGTGGTGCTGAGGTAGAAATTCCCCGCAGTCGTATTCGAGCTGCCGGCGAACGTCACCTCGGAAAGCGAATCGGCACCGGTGCCGGCGTTGCTGCCGAACGTGCGGAAGGATCCAAGCGTGTTGGTTCCCTGGAAGGTTAAGGCCCCGAGGCTTTCGCCGCGAAGCTCGAACATCTGGCCCGTGGCGTCCACATCGACGGCGATGATCATTCCAGTGGCGTCGGTAACGTACACCTCCGAGCGGTTGCCGGTGGCATCGAGAGTATTGCTGCCGCCATTGGCCGCGGCGTCGAATGTGCCGTAGCCGGTGAGTTGGTTGGGGGCACCCAGTGTCCAGGTCGGCGGCGTTTGCGCCATGGCAGTAGACACTGCCAGCAGCACCGCCACGCAGCATGCGGACACGATAAATTTTTTATTCAATAACATAAAGCACTCCGGAGAGAAATTGGAAAGATCGACAGTACGGTAACTGAAAAAACACATTATATATTATAATTGCATTTTTATTGAATTTCAAGTACTTTTTCTGCGAAGCTATGTGTCTTTTTCGCGTTTTTGAAGAATCATACGATGATTATGAGGGATTGGCGTGAAAAATAAGAAAACGGTCATGGAAAACAAAAAAAGATGGAGCCTTTTCAGCCCCATCCTTTTGGGTTTTCGGTTCTCGAAAGAACAGAGGTTTAGTATCCGCCGTAACCGCCGCCGCCGAAGCCGCCGTAACTGTTGTTCATCACGTTGAACCCGGCGGAGATGGCCTCGTCGGCCCGCAAGCCGTCTTCAATCGCCGGGGCGATGACAACGCGTCCCTGAATGGTTTCCCGTCGGGGGTCGTCGTCGGACAGTTGATGGAACGCGCAGAGCCATCGGACGACGTTCGTACGTCGCAGCTCGTTGATCGTCGGGTCGTCGGACTCTTCGATCACCACCGGGAAGGGCACCTGGGGCAGTCGCACGGCGATCTGGGTGAGGTGTTTTTTCCCGTCGGGGGTGAGGGTGGTGTTCACCAGGCCGGCCGTGTTTTCCGCTTCCCGGAATTCATGGTCGTACATGATGAATTTGAAGGCCTCGGCGTTCGTCTGCTGGGTGTCGGTGTGGGCGTCGGTCACCTGTCCCAGCGGGAAGGGCCGATCATAAGGCGGCATCGCGGGGCCTCCTCGTCCATTTCCGGCTCCGGCGCCACAGGCCCGTCCGCCACCACCACCGCTTCCGTCGTCGTACGCGTCGTCGGAGTCGTCGTAGTTTGCGTAGGGTGACTGGCCCGTCACGTTCCGGGCACCGGCAGTTCCCACGCCGTCGCTGTAATAGTGTTCATCCATGCTTCGGCACCCTGCCATCACCAGCGCCACCAGGATGAAGCACCAACTGTAATTTTTTAAGGTTAACATATTCCTTACTCCTTTTCCTGATTGCTTTTAGTGTCCGTAAGGGCCGCTGATCATGGCGGCACCGCCGTTGATATACCGTCGTCGCAGGTTGGGCCACACGGTGCTGCGATATTCCAGCGTCGGGTTGCCTTCGAGGCGTCCGTGGATGAGGAATTCCGCATTGGTGGGTTCCGTGACATCGAATCCTGGCAGCGGGGGCACTTCGTCCGGTTCCATCGGGGCCACCAGTTCCGGCGACACGAGGATGACCATTTCGCTCTCGCCGCGCGCTTTGTTGCGGTGTCCGAAGAAATCCAGGACGGGGATGTTGTTCGCGTGCGTTCCCTGGTAGCTGTCTTCCAGGGCCGTGCCGACGACGAAGGTCTGGCCTTCCCGCATGATGACCTGGTTCTGGGCCGACTTGGTTTTCAGGTTCGGAACACCGCTGACGCTGTTGCCCGAGCTGCTGTCGTCCAGCGAGCTGAACTCGGTGGCGATGTTCAGGCGGATGAGGTCTTTGTCCATCACATAAGGCGTGAAGGTGATGACCGTACCGTAGGAGCGGAAGTTCGTCGTGACGGCCGAGGCGCCGGAAATACCGACGGTCGAGGGCACGGGAATTTCACCGCCGGAGACCAGTGACGCCGAGGTGCCGCTGAGGGTCACGAGGGTGGATTCGCTGAGCTTGCGGACGACGGATTTGTTTTTCAGGAAGTCCAGTCCGATCCGTACGTTGGAACAGTCATAAGCCAGCAGCGAACCGGTTCCGCCGGTCAGGGCGCCCAGCAGCGAGGTGAGCATGATCTTATCGCCGTTGAAGCCGATATCGAAATTGATGCCGAAATTATCGCTGTTGCTGCGGGCCAGCTCGGCCAACTTGACGCGAAGCTCGACGGTATGCACGCCGGGGACGCGCAGCCGGCTGATGACGATCAACTGGCTGCTGTGGCCGGAAGTATCGATATCCAACTCGCTGGCGGCCAAAGCCCCCTCCGACATGGCGGCGCCCTGATAGCCCAGCGTCCGGGCCGTCGCGTCGCTGCGAAGTACCCGCATAATGTCGGCGGCTTCCTCCGCACTTTTCGCCTGACCGCTGACCAGCAGCTTGTTGGCCACCAGCGTCAGCTTGACCTTGCTGTTGGGGAACAGCTTCGCGATGTTCTGCTCGAGGAGCTTGTATTCGCGTTCGCGCAGTTCCCGCAGCGACGGGTCGGGGGTGGTTTTAATGAGGAACGTCACGGGCTCGGTGCTGTCCTTGAACCAGAACGTCACGTGCGTGGCGCCGACGGATTTGCCGATGATGGAAATCTCGCGGGGCGTGAACTGCACGATGTCGCAGATCGACGGATCGACGATCGCGGTACGCACCAGGTCGGACTTCGTGCGGAGCAGTTTGCTGCGACGGGCGATGACCTTCAGTTCGGTTTCGCCTTCCGACATGCGGAAGGGCCCGACCGTCGACCACTGCGACCCTTCGAGATTGAAATCCGCGTTCGCACCCACCGGCGGCAGCACTTTAGCTTCCACGGGCTGGACGCCGCCAGGAAGGCCGAGACTCGCGGTTTTGGTGGGTTCCGGTAATTTTTTCGGAGCCTGCTTCGCCGGGGCGGCCTGACGGACATTCTGCTGCGAAACGGGCTGGATGACCGCTTTGCCGCCGATGTACTGCTGCGTTTCCACGGCACTGGGGGGCTCCGGGGCCGGAGCCAGATTCGTCTTTGCCGGTTTGGCTGTGGCCGCATTCTTCGCCACCTGCGGCGTCTCGTTCACCGAAACCGCCGGCAAATCACCGAACGCCTCGGAGACGCACGTCAAAAAGGACGTTTCCTCGACATCGATTTTCTGCACCGTGGCATTCTGCTTCGGCAGTGCCTTCCGCGTTTGAGCGGCGGGAGCCGTTTTTTGGGTACCCGTGCCGGTGAATACCTCCGTAACGCAGGCATGGAACGAGTCCGGGGTCTGTGCGGGGGCGGCTGCTTCCTGACCAAAGCTGTGGTCCGCAAATCCCCAAATCATGGTCGCAGCGAAAACTCCCCGAAGAGTTTTTGTCAGGTAACCGCTTGTTTTATGTTGCTTCTTCATTGAAATACCCTATCGATGAGAAGTTTGAAATCTTCATTAATCGGCCGTCTTTCCGCAGACGGAGCTTAATGACCTTTTAGTAACGATGGATGCCCGCTGGCGGTTTCACGCCCGATTTTGGCGGGAGCGTGAGATGCCCGGCGAATTTTTATTTTTCATTGAAAACCTTCGCCGGAGATTCCAGACGCAGGCCCTGGTAAGGAGAAACGTAGTCCGTCATCCGCTTCTGGCTGTAAATGCCAGGCCAGAAATACGTGTACTGTTTCGGAACCGGATACTTGTAGCTGCCGTTGACCTTGCAATTGAAACACGCGGTGTTCGACATGTTTCGACGCAGGGTGTTGATTCCGTCGCCGCTGCGTTTGCCGTCGTCGCAGCCGCAATCACAGTCACAGTCGCAATACGTGCCGGAAGACTGTACCGCGACGGCGCCGGGCGCTAAAGCGTCGTCGGCCGGGGCCTGGACGGATGCCTTGCCACCCGTAACGACGCTGGTCTTGCCGCCTTGGCAAAAACCGGGCGCCGCCCACAAAACCATGCTGAGGACCGTAACCACACAAATCAGCATCGGAACGATGTTTTTTGTCCTGGCCTTTCTCATCCTTATCTCCTTTATAAACGGATATGTTTTCGAGCCCGCGACGGATAGCGACTTTGCCAAAATCCAGGGTGTCTTCAAAATCGGCATTGTCCGTACAACGGTTTCAAATAAAAAAACTGCTACAACACCACTTGCTGGAATTACTGGAATTATCGGCACAGATGTTTCCGACGGTGAGCATATCTTTCCTTTTTCTTACTGATATTTCACCTTTTACGAATAGCGTCCGAAATATTGTGGTGGCTTGGGGGGAATGCGTTTTGTTTGACGGCAGAAAATTGATTGATTCAAAAATTCACCGCTAGAGCATTGACCAAATTTATTTACTCACCTGGAAACAGCAGCCGGGAGCGGAGCGTTAGCGCAGAGACCGGATGGAAGTGGGAAAACGCCCGGCGATTCGATCCGGTCTCTGCGCGTCACTACGTTCCCGGCTGCTGTTCCTGTGAATATATCAATGAGGTAACTGTGCTATTATCATTACACCTCGGGAGAGAGCCCGGGCCCTGCGGAATCATAAAAAAAAGGTCACGGGAATCGCTCCCGCAACCTTTTTATTCGTTCGATATTCAGTTTTGGAGAATTACACCGCTTTCAGGGCCTGATCGTCCTGATCGTTTTGGTTCAGGCGAATCGCGGAATCCGTCACTTCGTCCGGGCGCTTGAGTTTCAGCGACTTGCCAGACGTCCGGCGGTCGCGGATGAAGCCTCGCTTGCTGTCTTCCAGGAAATTGGCGAAATGGGCGGCCATCCCCTCCGGGAATTTCGTCCGCAGCTCTTCCATAATGACGTTCCACGGCCGAATACCGGCGTATAGGACGTTATAGGCCTGGTGGATTTTACGAATCTCGGTGTTCGGGACGCCGGCGCGAATCATGCCGACGTTGTTCAGGCCGACCACCATCGAGGTGTCGCCGTCGACTCGCACATAAGGCGGCACATCCTGCAGCACCAGCGACATCCCGCCGACCATCGCATACTGACCGATCCGACAGAACTGATGCACGGCCACGCCGCCGGAAACGTACGCCCGGTCCTCGACCAGCACGTGCCCGGCCAGCATCGCGTTATTCGTAATAATCGTGTGATTGCCCACCACGCAGTCGTGCGCAATGTGGGCGTTGACCATCAGCAGGTTGTTGTCGCCGATGCGCGTCGCCTTGTCGGGATACATCGCGCGGTGTACTGTGACGTTTTCACGCAGCATATTTCCGGAACCGATGATCACCCCACCGACGTCGCCGGAAATGTGGATATGCTGCGGCATTCCGCCCAGCACCACGCCTTCGCAGACCGTGTTGTTCTCGCCCACGATGACGCCGGTTTTGATGGAGGCACGGGCCGCAATCCGGCACCCGGCTTCGATCGTCACGCCCGGCTCCACGATCGAGAACGGCCCGATTTCCACGTCGGACGCAATCTTCGCTTCTTCGCTGACAATGGCTGTGGGATGTATTTTCACGAGTTCTTCCTTAATGTTTGAATTTCTGCACATCCGATGTGCAATCGTTTAACAACAGTTTCCCGTTATGTATAAACTTGTTGCGTCCCTGGCAAAATTCGTATCGCCGGGCTTTCCCCTTCCCGATGCGGGAGGGCGCATGGCCCCGATCCTACAAACCGGCGTGTGAACACACAAAGTATTTCCTTAATAATTTATTACGAATTGCTACTTTGTGCAATGTGAATTCAGGAAAAAAATAAAAAGTTTATTCTTTTTAGAAAAAACATATGCCGGATGGGTAAATTGCATAAAACAGGATGGGTGTGATCACGCTGTCATCCCCCATCGTGACAAAAAAATACGTATGAGGCAAAGTTTTCAGCACTGGATTCGTCACCAATCTGCGGGAGGAAATCGCTCCGGGGTTTCGTTTCGCAAGCCGTTTTTTCATCGCGATAAGCCCCCCTATGGAATGGGGGGCGGCAGTGTATAATTATAATGTCGTCCGACTTTGCCATCCCGCTCGATCTTCCGATCTGCGCAGCACGCAGTTTTCCGGAGTCGACCCGGAGTGGAAAATCTGAAAAAACGTAGTAACCCTTATATGTTTTTTCGTCTATTTAATCCGCTTACCTTAAAAAATATGGATAATTCTTATGTCTTCCGAAACAAAAGAGACGCGTTACGATGAGGCCATCGCCCTGAAAGAAGCCGGGAACCGGGCGGAAGCGATCCAGAAACTGGAGGCAATTTGCGCAGATTTTCCGGAATACGCACTTCCGCATTCTGCGCTGAGCATGCTTTACAGCCGGGAGGGGGAGTTTGCCCCGTCGCTGGCCCATGCCGCGAAAGTGTGTGAGCTGGAGCCGCAAGACCCGTTCAGTTTCACTGCCATGAGCATCCTCGCGCGCCAGTCCGGAGATAAAGACGCGGCGGAGAGTGCGCTGGCCCAGGCACAGACGGCTCAGATGGATTTCTTCCGTGCCCAGATGGAAAAACGGAAGGCAGAAACGGAGGAAGCCGCGAAGATTGCGGAAACGCAGAAAGCGGCGGCCGATGAAAAAACGGCGGAGGGGTAATAAAATTGATTATCGCCTGATTTCAAAGATTACCATATTTCGTATATTTTACCTAAAACATTTGTTTGCTTATTGCGTTTATCATATATTATGGTAGAATATAATGATAATTCCTGAAAGACAAGGGAGATTGTCTTTCTATAGATATACAAAATCAGCCTTTATCTGGTTCCCGGACAAAGTTTTATGTTAAATAGATGTGCAGCGGGTCTGTTTTTTTGCGTTCTTACGATTTTCCCCCTCCTTTCCAGCGTCTCGCTGTCGGCGGCCAGTTATTCGTGGAATGGCCCGCAAGAGGCTGTCGGAAACTGGAATACGTCGTCTCTTTGGTCGCCCAACGGAGTGCCCGGCGTGAATGACACGGTTCTTATCGGTCAGCGGAATGTGAAAGTGGTAATTGACTCGGACCAGCGTTTCGGCCCCTCCGTTACCGTCGGCAGCACGAATAATTGGAGTGCCTCGCTGGAAATGACTGGCGGAAATGTAACTTTCGACGGCGGCACCAATTCGCAATTCATCGTTGGCGGAGCGGCTTCGGCTTATGGCACGTTTACCATGAGCGGCGGGACACTGACCACGGGGGTGTATACCATCGCGAATGCCACCAACAGTACTTCGTCGCCCGGCACTAGTACGGCGACGTACTCCGGGAATGCCGTGCACACGACGAACCAGTTGATGATGACGAATAACGGCAACGCGTATACGAACGGCGCGCTGTATCTGGGCGGCAACGCGACGGTGCGGGTGACCGAGTCGGCCGTGTTGGGCGCCCAGGCCGATGGCGGCACCGCGACGGTGAATCAAACCAGCGGTCTGTTTCTCGTGAAGCCTTTTTCCACGGACGACACGACCATTGCCCACACGTCAGGCCCGACGCTTGCGAAGTACGGACTTTTTATCGGGCGCGAAAAGGGGCAGGCATCCTACACGATTTCCGGCGGGACGCTGCGTTCTTACTATGATGTCACGTTGGGCGATTCCGATGGATCGGTGGCGACGGGTGACGCGAGCGTGGTATCCACCCTAAGCATTAAGGGGGGATCGGTCGAGATTCTTAAAGGCGTGGCCGGGATGAATTATCCCAGCGGCGCGGTGCAGGGCGGGAATCTGAATATCGGTTATTACGGCGACGCCCCCACGCAGAGTGTCCGGGCGAAATACGGCAAGAACGTGCTTAATATTTATGACGGGTCGTTGAGGGTGGAAGGGGAAATGATTTTCCGCGGCATGGAAAATTACGTTACCGTTTACGGCTCGAAAGCGACGGAAATCAGCATGGCGGGGCTCCGGCCGGGGTATTCCAAGGCAACGGGTTCGGCGGATTGCTTTCTCTTGAAATATGTCCTGGATAAGAAAGGCGTGACCCCGCTGACCATCAACGGGACATTCGACCTGGACACGACGGAATGGAATTGGATGACGCTGGAGATGCCGCATTTGCTCGCGTTGCAGACGCCGGTGATCGATCTGTTTTCGGCGCAGGAGTTCAAACGTGCTGCTTCCGGCACCGTTTTTAATAATATGACTTCTTTTGTGATGGATCCGACCAGCCGCGCGGGTGCGAACGGCAGCACGATCTATTCTCTCCAGATTCGTGACATGTACCCCACGTGGAATCTGGACGCGGGCGAAACGTGGTTCGTTCCGAACAACAGCGCCATTGATTTTGGCGATCATACGGTTGTCGGGGCCGTCAAAGCGCATGGCAGCCAGGCGTATGCGATCGAAATGGGCTTCTCGGTAACGCTTGGCGACAAAAGCACATATGAACTGTTACCCGCATTGCTGGCGAATCTGCAAGCCGCCGCCGGCGTCGACGCGGGACTTCAGCTTTCGATTTACTCGGCCAACAGCCTGCTGCTGACGGGGTATGATCTCAATGACGAGGGCTATGTGTGGCTCGGATGGACCCTGGCGAACTATAACAACTGCGATGACCGCATGCGTCTCGACTGGCTCCGTCCGCTGGGTGGCCTGCTGGGCGAGACCTCGGTGCCGGAACCGGCGACGTGGGGGATGCTGTTTTCCGGAATCGCGGGCGTTTTCATGACCCGGCGTTTTGCCCGACGCGCTGCGAAATAGCAGGGGGGCGCCGCCGCGGCGATCCGTTTGTCCCCCTTGCGTTCTATGCCCCGCATGTGGTAAAATGAACTCCATCTTTAATATTTTGCCATTCATTCCGCTGACAAACCGTCATGCCGGGATGCGTGCGAAAAAATTTGGTATGGAGAAATTTTATGTCTGAATTGCTGGTCGTCGGTTCCACGGCGTATGACACGATTATCACCCCCACGGAACGTCGCGAGTACATCATCGGAGGGTCGGCGGCTTTCGGGGCGTATGCCGCTTCTTTTTTTACGAAATCGCGTCTCTGCGGGGCGGTGGGGAATGACTGGGGCCCGGAACGGACGCAGATCTTCACCGACCGCGGCATCGTCACCGACGACCTGAAAATTCACGCCGACGAAAAAACGTTTTTCTGGGAGGGCGAGTATTTTCTGGAGACGAATTCTCGCCGGACGCTTCAGACGCAGTTGAACGTGCTGACGAAATTTTCCCCCGATTTGTGCCCGGCGTCGCGGAAGTCGCCGTTCGTGTTTCTTGCGAATATTTCGCCCGTGCTCCAGATGCAGACACTGCGGCAGTGTGAAAATGTGAAGCTGGCGGTGGCGGACACGATGAATTTTTATATCACGAATGAGCGGGCCGCGCTGGTGGAGCTGATGACCATGATTGACGGTCTGGTGCTCAACGATGAAGAAGCGGAAATGATGACCGAGAAGAAAGATATTTTTTCCGCGGGCGATCGGCTTCTGGAGATGGGGCCGAAATTCGTCATCATCAAAAAAGGCTCGCACGGGTGCGTGTTTCTTTCGAAAGACGAAACCTTTTCGCTGCCGGCGTTCCCCACGCGGGGAGTGCTGGAGCCGACCGGTGCCGGGGACTGTTTCGCCGGGGCCATGATGGGATACCTCGCCAGCCAGGACGCCACGGATTATCGCAGCATCAAAAAAGCGGTGGCGTACGGCACGGTGACGGCCAGTTACGTGGTCGAGGATTTCAGCTTCGACGCGCTGCGGCGGATCGGCCGAAAGGAAATCGACGCGCGGTTGGAAAAATACCAGGAGATGTTGGAGATTTAACGGAGCATTGTTCCGAAGGAACGGAATGTCTATAACCCCCGATGTAAACATGGTTGAACACACATCCCCCGACGATTCCCATCCGCAGTTTCCGAAAGCCGTGCCGTTCATCATCGGGAATGAGGCGGCGGAGAGGTTTTCGTATTACGGCATGTTGGCGATTCTCATGCCGTATATGATGAAGTCGCTGATGATGACGGAGGAGGTCGCGTCGTCGTATGGGCATTTGTTTAAGGCCGGTGTGTACCTGTTTCCATTTTTCGGGGCGCTGCTGGCGGACATTTTCTGGGGGAAATATCGGACGGTGCTGACGCTGTCGCTGGTGTATTGCGCTGGGCACCTGGTGCTGGCGCTGCCGGGCGAGTGGTGGGGGGCGGGGCAGTTGCATGTACCGTTTTTCATCGGCCTGAGTCTCATCGCGCTGGGGGCGGGCGGCATTAAATCCTGCGTCTCGGCGATCGTCGGCGACCAGTTCACCGCGAAAAATCTCTCGCTCATGGAGAAGGTTTACAGTTGGTTTTATCTGGCGATTAACGTCGGCTCGCTGTTTTCTATGGGTCTGACGCCGTACCTGCTGAAAGAATTCGGGCCGGAAGTCGCGTTCGGCGTGCCGGGTGTTTTCATGGCCCTGGCCACGCTCATCTTCTGGCTGGGCCGCAAAAAATTCATCATTCCCGCACCCAGCGGCGCGAAATTTCTGAAGGAGCTGACCACGCCCGCCGGGTATCGCGCGATTCTGAAAGTGTCGTGCGTATTCCTGTTTCTCATCGTGAATTGGGCGATTTATGACCAGACCAGTTACCGCTGGGTGTCGCAGGCGGAGCGTATGGATGCGCAGATTTTCGCGGGCATCCCGTGGCTGCCGGAAAGCACCCGCGAGTATACGCTTATCCCCGCCCAGGTGCAGGCGTTTAATCCATTCCTGATTCTGGTGCTCGTGCCGCTGTTCACTTATGGGATTTACCCGGCCATCAACCGCCGCTATCATCACTTCACGCTGGTGAAGAAGATGGCCGTCGGGCTGTGGCTGATGGGGGCCGCGGCGTTCTTTCCGCTGTGGTTCGAGATGAACATTCTTGACGGCGTGCAGATGAACCTCGCGTGGCAGTTCCTGGCGTATTTCGTGCTGACGACCGCCGAGGTGATGGTTTCGGTCACGTCGCTGGAGTTCGCGTATACGCAGGCGCCGCCGTCCATGAAATCGTTTATCATGGGAATGTATCTCTTGACGTTCGCGCTGGGGAACCTGCTCGTGGCGGGGGTGAACGGGCTGTGCTCACAGTTCGCGTCCTTCCTGCCTGGGACGCAGTATTACGTGTTCTTCCTCGTACTTGGCCTGCTGAACGCGCTGATTTTCATGTTCGTCGCCATGCGGTATCAGGAGAAAACGTATCTGCAGGACAGCACGCTGGAGCATCCGGAGGCGGAGGTTTGAGTGGTGCGTCTACTCTTTTAAAAAAAGAATGCGGAAGACGCGAAAAGAATACGGATAACGCGAAAAGAATACAGATAACGCGGAAATTTTTAAAAGTTGTGGGGCCGATTTGGGCACTTCCAGATTTTTGAAAATTTCCGCGTTTTCTGTTTAATTTCTGCGTCTTCAGCGTTCTCTTCTTCCGGCCGAGCGATTACACATCCAGATTCGTCACTTCCAGCGCGTACTTCTCGATAAACTCGCGGCGGGGCTCGACTTTTTCACCCATGAGGATGCGGAAGAGTTCGTCGGCCGCGGCGGCGTCGTCCAGGTTCACCTTCACCATCGTCCGCTGGGCGGGGTCGAGCGTGGTCTCGCGAATTTCCTCGGCGTTCATTTCACCCAGCCCTTTGAAGCGGGTGACCTTCATCATTTTCTCGGCGGATTTTCGCATGGCGGGCAGCAGGCCGCGGAGGTCGTCCAGACCGGTGCTGACGCCGCCGCGGTGAAGCTCGTAGCGGTTGCCTTCCTGCCCGGTACGCTCCTGCGGGATGAGCGATTCGATCTCGAAACCCATTTTCCGCAGCTCACCCAACTGGTGGTTGATGGAACGCACCTCGTGAATTTCCATCACGTGCATGCGTACCGTCGAGGTGTCTTCCACGGCGGCTTCTTTCGGCATGCCGTTTTCGTCCAACTCAACTTCCGCGTCGCCGTTTTCGTCGGTTTTCGTCAGATCGTGCGTCGAGGCGTATTCCAGTGAGCAATTATTGTCCTGCTCATACTGCTCGACGAATGCCTGGACGGCCGCCTGGTCGACGAACCAGAATTCCTGACGCCCGATGAACGCGTGGAACACCGGCAGTCGCGCCGACACGGCGTCCTGCCGCATGGCGTGCATTTTGAGGCTGATGCCGCGGCGCTCCATCGTCATGATGGCGTCCTCCAGCGGCGTGAGAATATTCACCAGCTGCTGCATCGCGTCACCCTCGATCAGCCGGCCGTCCATGGGGTCGAACGCGGCGTCTTTCAGCCCGAGATCCAGCAGCAGCGTCCGCATTTCCTCCTCGGTCTGCACATACGAAACGTGCTTTTTGTAAGAGACGCGGAACAGCGGCGGCTGCGCGATGTAGACGTGCCCGTCCTTCACCAGCTCGTACATCTGACGGTAAAAGAACGTCAGCAGCAGTGTGCGGATGTGGGAGCCGTCGACGTCGGCGTCGGTCATGATGACGACTTTATTGTAGCGGCGTTTGGAGACGTCGATGTCGGGGCCGATGCCCGTGCCGATGGCGGAGATCATGCTGCGGACCTCCTCATTCGCCAGCACTTTGTCCTCGCGGGCTTTGTAGGCGTTGATGATTTTTCCGCGCAGGGGCAGGATCGCCTGAAACTCGCGCATGCGTCCGCCCTCCGCGGTGCCGCCGGCCGACTGGCCCTCGACCAGATACAGCTCGCACTTCTCCACCTCGCGGCTCGAGCAGTCGCGCAGTTTGCCGGGCATGCCGCCGGAGGTCAGGGCGCCTTTGCGCTCCCGCACGAGCATCCGCGCCTTGCGGGCACTCTCGCGTGCTTCTGCCGCCAGCAGACTCTTCTTGACGATTTCCTTCGCGTTTTTCGGGTTCTCCTCGAAGTAACTCGTCAGCGCTTCGTAAACCGCGGTGGTCACGATTCCCTCGATTTCGCCGTTACCCAGCTTCGTTTTCGTCTGGCCTTCGAACTGCGGATGCGGCACGCGAAGGGAGATGATCGCGGTTAGCCCTTCACGGAAGTCGTCGCCGGAGGGTGTGGTTTTTTTGAAGAGGTCTTCCTTCTTTCCGTAAGTGTTCATCGAGCGGGTCAGGGCGGCGCGGAAGCCGGAAACGTGGGTGCCGCCTTCGATCGTGTTGATGTTGTTGACGTAGGAGTGGACGTTTTCGGTGTACTCGTCGGTGTATTGCAGGGCGATGTCCCACTGGACGCCGCTGGCCTGGCCGCGGATGGTGATGACGTCGTTGTGGATCGGTGTCGCCGCCCGATTGAGGAACTCGACGAATTCGATCAGGCCGCGTTCGTAGTGGAAGACGTCGCCTTCGCCGGTTCGCATGTCTTTGAAGGCGATTTTCACGCCGCTGTTGAGAAACGCGAGTTCCTGGAGGCGGCGGTAAAGCGTGCTGTAGTTGAATTTGATGTCGGGGAAGATTTCGCCGTCGGGCTTGAAGGTGGTTTTCGTGCCGGTGTGGTCGCTTTTGCCCACGCGGCGGACGTCGCCGGTGGGGACGCCGCGCTCGTATTCCTGCTGCCAGACGTAGCCGTCGCGGTAAACCTGGCACGTGCACCACTCGGAAAGGAAGTTCACCACCGTGACGCCCACGCCGTGCAGGCCGCCGGAGGTGGTGTAGGCGCCATCGCCGAATTTGCCGCCGAATTTCAGCACCGTCATCACGCCTTCGAGCGTCGAGATGCCCAGCTCCGGGAAAATCTCCACCGGAATGCCTCGGCCGTTGTCCTCCACCGTGATCGAGCCGTCCTGGTTGACCGTCACACTCACCAGCGACGCATAATCGGCCATCGCCTCGTCGATCGAGTTGTCCACCACCTCGTAGACCAGATGGTGCAAGCCGCGGACGGTCGTATCGCCGATGTACATGCTGGGGCGCTTGCGGACGTGCTCGAGATCGCTGAGGTGCGAAATCTGCTCCACGCCGTAGGCGTCGGTGGACTTTCCGTTGCCGTTGCCATTTCCGTTGGCGGGCGGGGCCTGATTCTCACCCAGATTTTCATTCGATTCCGGCATAGCGTGTTCGTCGTTGGTCATGGCATTTCCTTTACTATTATTAATGGAATAAAACACCCATTTATTATAGCAAAAACCGGAGGAAAGTAAAGGGCAGGCGAGGTGGGGAAATGGCTTGAAAGGAATCGTGCAATTAACGAATTTGCGGGCAGAATGGTTTTCGTGCCGGTGTCTATCACTCGGGCTTCCGGTCTTTCATCACGTTGTAACGCATGAATCGGGACTGAACGATTTCGCGGATGGCCTTGAATGGTATGGGCGTATAGTCCACGCACTCGGCACTGACGTTGACGTGCAGCAGTGTGTTCTCGAAACGGTTGAGGTGGGTGTGGCCGTGGACGTTGCAAAAGGGGCACTGCTCGTTGACGAAAATCGGCTCGTGCGACAGCAGGAAAAACTCCTCGAACAGGATGGGGTACGGGCTGACGATATCGAATCGGCCGGTTTTTTCCATGATTTTCCGCTTGTCGTGATTGCCCAGCACGAGGGTGATTCTGCCGTTGAGCGCATTCAGGATTTCGCAGGTGCGTTCGAACGGCCGCATGGAGACGTCGCCCAAGAGGAAGACGTGTCCGTCCGCCGACACCACGCGGTTCCAGTTTTCGATCATCGCCGCGTCCATTTCGTCCGACGTTTGGAACGGCCTGTTTTGATACTCGATGATGTTGTAGTGCCCGAAATGCGGGTCGCTGAAAAAGAACGTTTTCATGGGTGGTTGGATGAATAAACGGGGGACGGAAGCATTGAGTGCGTATTTCCGCAGTATACATGACTTCGCGGCCGAATGGAACCCCTGCTTATACTCCCACACGCCACGAATCGGTTCGTTTTGCATGAAAACAGCAGCTGGGAATGCAATGATCGGATAGAAGTGGGGAAACACGCGGCGGTGCTTATCCGGCCATTCCGCTTCGCTCCATTCCCGGCTCTGCTGTGTTTGTGGCGGTATTGATTGCAGTGCTCTAACACTACCCCCCCTGTCCACTTGTCATTTGGCCGTCGGTGTGTTAAATTGGAGCGTAGAGACAAATCACGTAAACACGCCCCGGAGCACGCCCATGTATCATTATCTTCTCGATGGCATTCTGGTTTTGAATTTCGCTTTCGTCGTCGCGGTCATTTTTTTTGAGCGGAAAAACCCCACGTCGAGCCTGGCGTGGATTCTGGTGCTGACCTTCGTGCCGATGTTTGGATTTTTTCTGTATCTCTTTCTCGGCTCCGGGTTCCGCTTCAATAAGCGTAAGAAGTTCAGGCGGAAGTCGGCGGCCGACGACGATTATGAGGATGCCCTGCTGGACGAGTTGCGGGCGCAGAATCGCGAGTTGTTCCTCAACGACCGCCACCAAAAAGTCACGTTGCTTGAGTATCTCGAAAACGAGGGCGACGGCTGTTATACCGACGACAACCGAATCGAGGTGTTCACGGACGGCAACGACATGTTCCCCCGCCTGCTGGACGATATCCGCGCGGCGACGAAGCACGTGCACCTACTGTTTTACATTTTCAAGGATGACGTGATCGGCGATGAGATTTTGCAGGCGCTACGCCAGCGGGCGAAGGCGGGCGTGGAGGTACGGCTGATTTACGACGGGCTGGGCTCGCTGCTGTCGATGGGCCGGGCGTTTCACGACCTGCGGAAAGACGGCGCGGAGGTGGAAATTTTCTCGCCCATGTTCGGCAAGTTCACGTCGTCGCTGAATGCCAATTATCGCAACCACCGGAAGATCGTCGTCATCGACGGCGTGATCGGATACGTTGGCGGCATGAACGTCGGGGACGAGTACATGAGCCGGAACCCGAAACTCAGCCCGTGGCGCGATACGCATGTGCGGATGACGGGCTCGGCGGTGTGGTTTTTGCAGGAGCGATTTCTCATGGATCGCCGGTATGTGACGGGGCATTCGCTGCACGCGCCGGATGCGGTGACGAGATACTTTCCGCCCGCGATCCAGGACGGGCACCTCGGCGTGCAGGTGGCCAGCGGCGGCCCGGATACCGAAGGTAACCCGATTAAAGGCGCCCTGCTACGGATGTTTTACAGCGCCCGGAAAACACTTTACATCCAGTCGCCGTACTTCGCGCCGGACGAAAGTCTGCTCGACGCGCTGCGCGTGGCGGCAGACACGGGCGTCGACATCCGCCTCATGATTCCCGGGTTGGCAGACCATAAACTGGTGCATAAAGCCACGTTCGGATACGCCCGCCAGGCGCTGGAGTTTGGCGTCCGTGTGTTCATGTATCACGGCTTCCTGCACTCCAAAACCGCCGTCTGTGACGCTACCGTCGCGACGATCGGCACCGCGAATCTCTCGAACCGCAGCTTTCACATCAACTTCGAAGTGAATCTTTTCGTCCACGATGAAACGTTTGCGGCCCAGCAGGAAGCGATTTTTCTCCACGACCAACAGAACTGCGTGGAGCTGACCGAAGAATGGTTCCGGCGACAGCCGCTGACCAGCCGCTTTCTTTATAACGCCGCGCGGCTGATCGCGCCGATGATTTGAGGTGTAGGGTGTAAGGTGACTGGCGAGTTGCCAATCATACCTTACACCCTACATTTTTCACCTTTAGAAGCAGAACGTGAAGCCTGCCTGGACGGTGTGGGCGCCGAACTGGCCGCTGAACTCGCCGGCGTAGCGGAGGAAGATTTCCCGTCCGCAGCAGGTGATGAAATTCAGGTCGGCGGCCAGCAGACAGCGGTCGCGGGATATGTTATATCCGGTGGCCATCATCGAGGCGTGCGTGTCGTCGAAGGCGAAGGAGCTCAGGGCGCTGACGTTACCTCCGCAGAAGTCGTGCACCCACGCGGCGGTCAGCACGGGCTCAATGCTCCATCCGTAAGCCGATTCGTAGTACCGCGAGAAGCGGAAGCCGAGGGTCTGGAGGAAGCTGGAGTGTGACATCTTGTCGACGTACAGTGCCGCCAGCGATCCGCTTTCGGTGAAGGCGTCTTCGCGGAGGTCCATGAACTGGTAGGACAGGAAGGGGTTGAAGTCGGCGGCCAGGAAGTTGGTTTTCTTGCCGATTTCGAAGGCGACGGTGAACAGTTTCGCGTCGTGATCGCCGGAAGCGGTGCTGCCGTCGAAGGTCATGTTGCGTTTGGTTTCGATGTTTCCGAACATGCCGCCGAGGGTGCCGCTGACGTATCCCCAGTCGGCGAAATAGGCACCGTAGAGGTTCAGCATGAACGCCGAGATGTCGCTGGTGCTTTGTCCGCCGGACTTGAAAGTGGTGTTGGTCCAGTTGCCGCCGAAGCTGATGCCCCACATGAAGTTACAGCAGAGCATGCGATCCATGCCGATGCTGAAGCCGAAGGTGTCGGCGCTGTAGTCGCCCAGGTCGGCGTTCGTGCGTTTCATCCAGTTTCCGGATCCCTGGAACCAGAGCTGGTGTCCGAAGGGGTTGGCCATCATGTTCTGGGCGAGGATGCGTGTTTCTTCATCGCGGCCGGCGGCGGCGTAATATCCGCCCACCCAGCCGGGCGTGGCTTCCGGGCCGTAATACGGCATACCCTGCGAGACGAACCCGGCGGACAGGGCCGCGTTGAGTACACGGTGCGTCCGGTTGATGACGGTGTTGTTGAAGCCGGAGGTGATGATCTGCATCTCCATGGGAGTCGCGGTCAGGGCGACGGTAGTCAGCTCGTCGAGGTTCTCGGCGGTGACGGATTTGTCGGACTCCACGACCATGTCGAACAACTCGCCGGCATCCTCGTTCCCCGCTTTGGTTAGGGCCAGGAGGTTGTCGTAAACGGCCTGCTGGTTGTTGGTGAAATCTTTGGTGGGATCGGTGCCGGTGCCGGAAACGTTCACGCTCAGTGAGGAGGTGGTGCCCGTCGTGGCGATTTTCGCGGAGTTGAGGGTGATATTCGTGCCCGAGGAGGAAACCTCGACGCCGTCGGTGCCGCCGAAAGTGCTCTTTCCGTCGACAGCAGTGACGGTGCCGTTGGAAATCTGCGTGCCGGCTCCGGTTTTCAGCAGGCCGTCGTCGGTTTTCATGATCGTGAAGTCGACGTTCGTGCCCGAGAAGGTGCCATTGTTGAGGATAATGACTTGCGTCGCGGCGGCGGTGCCGTTTTTGGAGAACGTGATGTCGCCGTCGGTGGCGCGGATGAGGTCGCAGCCGGTGCTGGAAACTTCGATGTAAACTTTCGTGCCGCCGGCATAGGTCCAGCTGTTGGCGGTGTGCGTGCCGACGCCGGCGTTACCCGGGCGGTGGATGCCGCCGCTGGTGCCGAAAACCACGTTGCCGGTAACCGTGCCGTTGCCGAACAGGGTGGCGTCGCCGACGGTGAGGTTGCCCGTGATTTTTCCATTGAAATAGTTTTCACCGGCATGGAAATACATTTCCTTGATGTTGGAGACCTGGCCGCTTACCTTGAAAATACCGCCGCCGGTGATGTTCAGGGTGGTGAGGTCGGTGCCGCCGGTACGGGTGATGTCTTTGAAGTCGACGGTCGTCTTGGCGTCGATTTTCATTTCATGGCTGTTGCTGGTGAGGTTCGTGCCACGGATTTCCCATTTATTGGCCACGACGGATCCTTCGCCGGAAATGTGGCTGGAGGATTTGTCGGTGTAGGCGGTGTCGAAGGTATTGACTTTCTTTGCGGTGTCGAGGTTGCTGATGTTGTTTTCTTCGTCGGTGCCGGCGGTCCACTTCGTGGTTTTCTGGATGTCGACGGTGGCTTCCTCGATCAGTGCGAGGATCGTGGCACGCTGCTCCTCGGTGGGTTTGAAATCCAGCGTCAGGACGGACTGCTCGACTCCAGCACCGGTGATGGCGTAGCCGCCCGTGCCGGAAAGGGTGACGGCATAGTTGTCTTCGGTCAGCCGGATTTTGGTGGTGCTGCCCAGGATCAGTTTGTTCGTCACGCTGGCGGTGAGGCCGTCGAGGGTCGTCACGTTGTCGCCACTGCTGGCCGCCTGGATGACGATCGATTTCCCGACGCCCGTGGACGAGAGATTCAGGTTTTGCACGGTTAGCACACCGGTGGAGGTGCTGTTGAGCCCCACGGCTGGTGTGGCGGACTCCGTCGCGCCCAGCTTGAAGTTGATGGTCAGGTTGCCTTTATAGGCTTCGACAAAACCGCCTTCGTCAACGGTCACAGTCTCGACCGAGGAGCTATGGAAGGCCAGGGTCGCTTTGCTGGCGACGGTCAGGGTGCCAGTGTGGGTGATCAAGCCCTCGACGTACAGCTTCGAACGGTCGATGGTGTCGCCAACGACCAGGTTGTTGCTGCCCATGACGAGGTTTCCGCCGATGACGGTCGTGCCTGTGCCCAGGACATTGAGGTTGCCCCCGGCTGTGACGTTCTTGCTGATGTAGTTGCTCAGGTCGGTGGCCGTCAGCGAAACGACGCCCTCGACCGAACCGGTGATGGTCGAGCTGCCCGCCAACACAATATTCCGCGCCCCGGTGATGAGGATGTCGGTGGCGGTGGCGGTGTAGCTGACGATGTCGGCACTGACCAGCGTATCGCCGTCCATGACGACGTCGCCGCGGACGTTGGAAAGAGTCGCAGCGGCCAGCGTGGCGGCATTCAGCGACAGGGTGTTGTTCGAGCCGCCGAGATCAACGCCCGCCTTGCCGGACTCCTGCGTGACCAGAACCGTCACTTTTTCCAGCGTTAGCGTGCTCTGCGAGGTGGAATCCAGGGCGATACCACCGCCGACATACGTCGCGGTCAGCGGGACGTTGGTGCCCGCGGTGCTGCTGTTTCTCAGTTCCACGTTCGCCAGGAGAATCTGGTTGTTGGTCTGGCTGGTGCCTACGAAACTCGTGGTCTGGCCGGTGCCCGTCACCAGCGCCGCTTTGGCGTTGGGGTTGACATCCATGGAGGATTTGCCGGAAGCCGGGGTGATTCGCACGATGTTGAACAGCGCGTTGTTTTTATTTGTCACGTTGATGGTTGCGTTGCCCAGGAGCGTCGTCACGCCCTGCACCGTGGCATAGGCGCCGCTCTGGCTGCCGGAGGCGAGCTTCAGGGTGCCGGAACTCTGCAACTGGAGGTTGCCGATGTAGCGCGAATGCGTCGTGCCGTTGGCGCTGTTGAGCAGGTACAACGTCCGCAGCGTTCCCGACTGCTCCTGATTGCTGCCGGAGGTCGAATAAACGCCCGAATAGCGGAAAATACCGCCGTCGGTGATGTTCAACAGCTGATTCGATCCGCTGCCCTGAATGAACTTCGCGTCCACCTCGGCGGCGCCGGAGATGTTCATGATGCCGCCCAGGCCGATGGTGTCTTTCACCAGCAACTTGGCGGCACTGCCGGAAACGTTCAGCGTGCCGGTCGTACCGTTGACCGCCAGCGTATTAATCGTACGTTGCTGGCCGGAAAGCGTGACCGTCGTCCCGGTGGCGATGGTCACATCGTCCGAATCGGAACTGGCGCCCGGGGTCGTGCTCGTCCCACCCCAGGTTGCGGTCGCGGTCCAAAGACCGGTGCCCGTGCTGGTGTACGTGGCCGACATGGCGGACTGAGCCGCGAAAAGCCCCAGAAGGCTGCATGTGATGACGGATGCGAGTTTCAGAATTTTCTTTGACATGACTTAATCTTCCCTGACTGATAAATTGCGGAAAATGCGAAAATGAGGCGTTTTCCGTGAATTAATCTTTCGTACTGTTCGTTTTCACCGGATTTCATGAATTTTGAGCTAAAATTTACGAAATATCCAAGCAAAAATGAGCCGTGACAAATCTCTACTCCTATTTATCGGCCGTTAAACTCGCGGCAATCATTAAATTTTGCAGAATCGTTAAACTTTAACATAAAAACAGTGTTTTGTGTTAAAAATAAAGACAAAATAGATGAAATGGGTGAAATAAAAAAGCGTCAGCACAAAAATGCGCTGACGCCTGCGATTTCCATTATATATATAATGGTGTGATTACTCGGCGGTGTCGATCCGCTGCGGCATCGCGATCACCTTGGATTCCATGCCCAGCTTGGCCAGGAGGAAATACAAGACGAAGCCGACGACGATCGCGGCCACCGGCGGGCACGGGATTTCTAACGGCAATTTCGATCCCAGCACCAGCGGCGCGGCACCGACGATAAACCCGAAGAACCAGGAAATCCACCCCGGCATGTTAAATCCTTCGCGCGGCCCGGCCCAGCGTTTCCCCGCCAGGAGGTAATCCGCTGCCATGGCACCGCAGATGGGCCCGAACGACGCACCGACAACCGCGAACACGGCCCCGGCCTGCCCGGCCCAACTCGACACGACCAGCCCGATGGCCACCAACACGCCAAGACCGGCGGTGATCAGCGGATTGATTTTCGGGAACGTCGTCTTGAAAGCGTCTGCAGCGACCACGGCCGGGAAGCAGGCCGACGGAAACGCGGCGATCGCCAGCAGCAGCATGCAGATTTTCGCAGCGGTCGGGTCGAAAATGGCACCGAACAGCGACGGCACATTATACGTTGCCAGCAATTCCGGAGCTTTCTCAGCCAAGGTTGCCTGGGCTCCAACCACAGCCACCAGCGCGATCGTGCCAGTGAGGACGGTCGCCAGCACGATTCCTACGAATCCGGCGAGGTAGACGCTCTTTTGGTCTTTGTTATTCGAGCAGAATCCTGTGCCCGCGGCACCGGCCGTCGCGAAGAAGCCCACAACATATGCGCAGATCAGGGAGAGAACGCCCAGAGTTTCGCTGCCGTAAAGCGTGACGCGCTTCGCCTTTGCGGCGAAAGCGTCGGCCTTTTCCTTCGCATCCTTGATGACGATATTCTCCGGGTCCGCAGTGGCTTTTTCGGTCCATTTTTCCTGAGCAACCGTGGCGCTACTGTCCAATTTCGCGGGGTCGAAATCCTTCACGCCGCCGATGGTCGAAATCAGCAGAAAGACCAGCACGCCGATCGGGAGAATCGGCGAGAAGGACGCCACCTTGCCGACATATTGCACGCCTTTGAGGCCGGCGAATGTCGCGACAAGAATCCACGCCACGCCCAGCCCGGCACGCATCATGCCCAGCGGCGTCAGCAGTCCGGCTCCCTGCACGATCAGCACTTCCTGATTCATAAAGATACTCGTCAAGAGCAGGCCCGCGAAATAAGCGTTGACGCTCAACCATCCGAATTGCAGCGCACCCATGAGGAACCCGGGCATGATGTATCCGCCGGTGACGCCGTAGGTGGAGGTGCCAACGACGGTCAGCGAGAGGCCGGTCTTCATGCCGAGCATGCCGGGCACGATGTAACAGAGGAAGTAACACAGCAGCGCGGCCAGCACCAGGGCGCCGATCGCCAGGCCCAGACCGCCGATGAGCGTTCCGCCCAAAAACGGCCCGGCCCCGCTGGGCACGTCCTGCCAGAACGCAAACCACAGCATCACCCCGGCATACACAGCCGCGGTCGTGGTCAGCCAGCCCACGCGATTGGAAAACGGATTCGGCGTCGCCGATGCAACATAATCAGGAAGTTGAGACATAATGGCTCCTTAAATGGTGGATAGGGTTGGGGTTAGGGTATGGGGGATAGGGAGGGATTCCCGGCATGCTATTGCACCGCCGCTTCTTCCAGCAGCTTCCGGGCCGTGCCGCCGACACCGAAACGCTCGACACCCACGGCCACCATCTTGCGGATGGTTTCCAGGTCGCGTACGCCGCCGGCCGCTTTCACCTTCGCGCGGTCGCCGACAACCTGCTTCAGAAACGTCACGTTTTCCAGCGTCGCGCCGGTCGGAGCCCAGCCCGTGCCGGTTTTTACCCACTGCGCACCGCCCTCCACCACCATCTCCGCCACCCGACGCATCAGGTCTTCGTTCAAGTAATGGCACTCGATGATCACCTTCAGCGACTTGTCGCCGACGGCCTCTTTCACCGCGCGGATGTCGTCCTGGGCTTCCCGATACATCCCACTTAAAATATACCCGACGTTGAGCATCATGTCAATCTCATCGGCCCCCAAATCCACCACACTTTTTGCCTCGGCTACCTTCATGGCCGTCGTCATGCCGCCGGAGGGGAAACCGACCGTGCCGCCGATGTTGAATTTGCCGCCGATTTGGGCCCGATAATCCAGCAGCGTTGGCAGAAAGCACGACAGCGCGAATACGGCCGTGCAATCATACTGTTTCGCCAGGTCGGCGTATTCCAGCACCTGCGTTTTCGTTGAGTTCGCCTGCACGGCGCTGACATCCATTAATTTTGCAAGCGTCGCGACGCTTAATTTTGGGAGTTCCATGGGAGTTTTTCCTTTATTTTAAATGATTTGTTAGGGTGTTGTGAACGAATGAGCGAATGAGGAGGGCCGTAGCCTGACGCCAGCCACTCTCTCACTCGTTCACTTGTTCACTCTTTCACTTCTGTGCGTCACTTCCTTCATACACAATATAGCGCATCCCGCTGAGGTCTTCTTCGAGTCGCCACATTTTTGTTTCTTTGCCGCGTACTTCCCGGACGATTTTGTCGAAAGGATCGTTATTGAAACATACCTCCGCGACGGTCACGCTGACCCGGGAATTGTCGTTGATGAACATCGGGGCGCGTTTCCCTTCGCTCGTATCGCCGATCAGGCCGCCGAGAACCTCGGTGGTTCCCTTTCCTTTCGTTTCGATCTGTGTGCCGCCGCCTTCTGTTTTGTAGCCGAGAATCCACAGCGTGCCGCCGTCGTTGACGACATGATCGCCGGGTACCGTTTCGCAATTAAATTGCCGGCCCCAGACCGTCTGTTCTTTGAAACGACACGTGGGCACGACAACGTCTTCCATGAAAACCTTGCCGGTGCCGACATTTCGGTAACCATCCGGGCCCTGGAAATTGATCATCAGCGACTTCAGCACCAGGGTTCGCTTGGAAGCATGTTCGATGAAATAGAAACTCCCGTTGGAGAAATCGGTGAAAATGTTTTCCACGACGACGTTTTCGGCCGCGCCATCCTCGAAACGGATGATCGGTTTGCCTTGATTACGGAATGAGTCGAGAACCACAAGATAAAGCTTGCCGCCGATTAAGCGACGGACATTTTTTCGAAGGATGATCGTTTTTCCGATGTGGTAGGTGCCACGGGGCAGATAAACCGTCGTCGCGCCGGAATCGATCGCCCGTTGAATAGCATCCGAATCATCTTGTCCGTCGTCGAGCACCGCTCCGTATTGCAGGGGAGAAGCCCACTTCGAGAGATCCTGTTCCCAGGGAATTTCCGGCGTTTCTTCGATCAGAAGTCCGGGGGTGGATGTTCCACGGTCGAACAGGGTTAAGGGAGCCGGGAAGCGAAATTCCGTGATTTCCGGCTCACTGATTCGTTTCGTATCGGCTCCGTCCTTGTTTTCCAGCGTTTGGGCGTAACCGCTTGTCTTGAGATTTTTAATCAGGATGCACGCTCCATTGAAAACTGCCGCGCGGGTGGACGCTTCGCCCGTACCGACGAGGTTGCAATCAATCAGCGAGAGGACGCCGCCGCTATTGATCACGGCGGGAACTTCGTTGCGGCTCGTCAGACAACGCACACTCACCGCCTGGCCGTCGTTGCGAAAACCGACGACGTTCTGGTGCGAAAGCGATACGTGTTCCATCGTTTCACTAGCCAAGGCCGTCGCGGTGGCGATGCCGACATTGAATCCCTGAACGTGAACGTTTTTGATCAACAACGGGCCTTCCTCATCCGTGTATGCCATGTCCAGTCCGACAACGCCCTGACCGTCACCGGAGATGATGGTCGTGTCGAACACGCCGCCCTGATTGTTCGCCATGAATTGAATGCCGCATGCTCCCGGGTTCTCTTTCCCCGTGTCGACGGTCAAATTTCGGATTTCATTTCCAAAACGCTGCGCGGGAGCTTTTCCCGTCCAAAGAACGGCACGCGGTTTGCGCGGGTCGGCAAATGTCGCGGCAGCGTCATCCAGTCGCAGGACCGTGCCTTTTCGGGATTGTCCCTGCATGGTGGTTCGTTTGATCGTGTTCTCGTCGCCATCACGTTTCGGCCAGCGGATCGTCTCGGTGACGCGATACATTCCATTGGGAAGATAAATGATGGCTCCCATATCAGGATGATCGTCAAGCGCCTGTTGAATCGCGGCAGTGTCGTCGGTGACGCCGTCTCCCTTGGCAAAATACGGCGATTTCGTCACATCGACGATCCCCATGTCATCCGGAAAGACGATGTTTTCTTCCCCTTCAAGCTTTTGGCCCGATTTCAATTTCGGATGTACCGGAGACGGATATTTCGCCTGCCATGCCGTTTTTCCCGGAAGCGGCGCGGCTTTATCCGCATCGGCAAAGCGAATTTCCGAGAGGCCGGAAACTTCGTTCGGATTATAATTCGACACGATAACCAATTTGAAATAACGCCCTTTGACCGGCGCATCAAACGGAATCGTTTCGCCTTTGTCATCCGGTTTTCCCGAGGCTTCTTTGAGTGTGAAATTCCCGAGCGGACGGAAGGTATTTCCATCCGATGAGACGAGAAGCTCGAATTCCCGCACCCCGCGAGCCTGCCAACCGCCGCCTTCATTGTAGTTCCAGACGTACAACCCGGCAACATTTCTTTCACTGCCGAGATCGAAAAGCATCCAGGCCTCCGGTCGGTTCCCGGCACCGTTCCACATATTCGTCCCGCCTTCGTACACGTTGTTCGTGTGCACGAAAACGCCGCTTCCGGGGAATGTTTCCCCCCATCCGGAGCCGTCGATCACCTTATTAATTCCGCGCGCGTCTTGAGCGTGGGAAGCGGTGGCGTCGACCGGCATGATGAATGCTCCCAGCGTGGCCGTGGGTGCTTGCGGCGCACTGAGGGTTAATTTGCCGTCGGCGATCTTTTCAAGGAAAAATCGCATGCCTTTGATTTCGATCTCCTGGCCGGGGCGGAAAGCATTTTCAAGGATTTTTTGGTTTTCCTCGGATGAGCGAAATTCCTCCTGCGCCTGCAAAGAAGGAACGCTCAAAAAAAACGCAAGTAAGAGTGAAATGGACAATAATGGTTTCATGACGCTCGTTCCTTCAAATGTTGGTTAGTTGTGTTCAATGATTTGAATTGGTGGGATTGTTCGTTGTGGCGGAATGAGCGAGTGAAAGAGTGAACGGGTGAGGAGGGATTTGGCGCGACGCCAGCACTCGTTCACTCATACGTCAGCAGGCACTTGATCACCCGCCCGGTTTTAGCCTCGGCCAAAGCCGCGTTGATTTCGGTAAAAGGAAAAGTATGCGTGACGAACTCGGCGGCGGTGAGTTTCCCTTCGCGAATCCATTGGCATAGCGGCTCCTGCGCTGCACGTTCCCGATGTCGCGTCGGCCACTGGTGCACAAACAGGTTAAAGTTGTACGGCCCCAGCGATTTCTTCAACGGAATCGTATCCGCGGCAAGCACACCGTAAATGCACACCGAGCCGCCCATCTTTACCAGCGGCAGGGACATGTTTACGATGTTTTCATTTCCCACGGCGTCGATCACCGCATCCAGCGGGCCATGTTTTTCCCCAAGCGCCGACACTTCCTCCGGCACCAGCACGGCGTCCGCACCCATGCGGCGAATCAGGTCGTGCCGCGCAACGTTCGGTTCAACGCAGCCGATCCATTTCATGCCCAGCAACTTCGCGAACTTCACGAAACTCAGTCCCACCGGTCCGGCACCAAAAATTAAAATTTCATTGCCGACCTCCAGATGAAAATCGCCGAAACCGGCCAGCACCTCGCGCCATGTGCACAACATTGCCGCTTCCGGCAACGGGATGTTTTTCGCCACCGGCCGCTGAATTTCGCAGGATTCAAACCACCCGTGGGCTTCATCCGCCACGCCGTCAGCCATCATCGCGTCATGGTCATGCACGACGACATATTCGCAGAACCCGCCCCACCCGGAGTGAACACCCGGATCGCCGAAATTGCCCAGCATCCCACCGATGGCGTGGTCGCCGACCTGGAAATTCCGCACTTTCGCACCGATTTCCTCGACCACCCCCACCCCCTCGTGGCCCAGCACCAGCGGGTACTCGTCCACACCCGGAAAATGTCCGTCGATCAATTTTCTGTCTGTGGCGTTGCAAATCGCTGCCACCTTGTTCCGCACCAGCGCCTGGTACGGCCCCGGTGTCGGCTTCGTCACTTCAATAATTTCCACACGTCCCGGCGACGTAACGGCGATGGTTTTCATTTTCATAGGGGCTTGGGGCTAGGGGTTTGGAGTTAGTTAATGAGCTGCCATATCAGCGAACGTTTCTTCCAGCGCGAAGTAGGCTTTATCGAAAATCGGTTTCACACGGGCGTAAGCGGCCTGGTTTTCACGATCGGGGGTAACGGTTTCGACGACACGAATGAATCGGTCGATGACGTCGAAATTGGGAAACAAGCCGACGCCGACACCGCCGACGATGGCCGCGCCCATGGAGGTGGCTTCTTCGAGATAGTTCGGACGCTGGACGGTGACATCGTAAATGTCAGCCATCATTTGCAGCCATGTCCGCGATTTTGCTCCGCCGCCGATGATGGTCATCGTGTCCATCGGAACGTGGTTGCGGAAGATGTCGACGATGATACCGAGGTTATAAGTAATGCCCTCCATAACGCTGCGGACAAGGTCGGCGCGCTGGGTCGTCAGCGAAAGGCCGATGAAGGCGCCGCGAGCATCCGGATTCCATCGCGGGGAGCGTTCACCCAAGAGATACGGCAGGAAAATCACACCGTTGGCACCCGGCGGGCTGCTTTCGACCATGGCGTTCATGATTTCGTAAACGCTTTTGCCGTCATGATTTGCGTCTCGCGACTCGGCGGTGCAGATCTGCTCCTTGAGCCAGTGGTAAGCCGCGCCGGCGGTTTGGACGGAGCCGGAGGGGTGGAGGTAGCTGGGTACGACGTGAGCCCAGTTCATGGTTCGCATCTGCGGATCGACGATCGGGTCAGTAACCGTCAGGGCGACCCAACTGCTGGAGCCGAGGTAATTGTAAGCGGTGCCCGGCTTGATGCATCCGACGCCGACGCCCGCGCAACTGCCGTCGCCGCCGCCGATGACTACGGGCGTGCCGGCTTTCAGGCCGCTGGCCGTTGCCGCTTCGGATGTAATTTCACCCAACACCGTGACGGACTCGGCCGCTTCCGGGAACATGCTCCGCTCGACGCCAGCGGCTGCGATCATCGTATCCGACCAGCGGTTGGTGTTGATGTCGAACGCGTTCGTTCCGGAAGCGTCGGAATAGTCGGTGGCGAATTTCCCGGTGAGGCGGAAGTTGACATAATCCTTTGCACAAAGCGTAAATGCCGTGTTCTTATAGACTTCCGGCTCGTGCCGCTTCACCCACATGAGTTTTTCCAGCGAGTAGACCGCAGCGACGCGATGGCCGATGATACGGTAGGCGTCTTCCATGGAAATTTTCTTGAGAATCTCCGACGCCTCGGCCTCACTTCGTTGATCGCAATAAAGAATGGACGGACGCAGCGCCCGTCCTCTCGCGTCCACACACGTGCAGCCCATCATCTGCCCGCTGAGCGCGACGACGGCGATGTCCGTAGGATTCACCTTCGCGCGTGCCAGCAATCGCCCCGTGGAATCACACACCGCGCGCCACCAGTCCTCCGGGTTCTGTTCGGCCCAGGTGCGATTAAAATAATTCGTCGGGTAAGACACCGTTTCACTGGCAACCAGCTCCCCCTCTTCGGAAAAGAGTGTCGCTTTGTTGCCGGAAGTGCCAAGGTCGTGAGCGAGGAGGTAGGACATGGGAATGAAAGAGTGAAGGAGTGAAGGAGTGAAGGAGTGAAGTTACTCTTTGCGGGGGCGGTCTCGGATTTTTTTGCGGATGGTTTGGGATAGCGCATGAAGCATGGCTGAGATTTCGTGAGTTTTATCGATATGATTTTTTGCCTGTTCCGCGTTGAGAAATTTCGCCCGCACACCGATGTACAACTGAGTTCGCAATTCAGCGCAAGAGCCTTTGGCGTAGCCGAGGAATTGAATCAATTCTTTGGATGAATTGCGCTGTGAACCTTCAGCGATGTTACTGGCAATGGAAACGGCGCTACGCATAATCTGATCTCGAAAACCAAAATATTTCACATGTTCCGACATTAGCAAAATTTCCGTCGCCAGCCTCGCTGCATCCTTCCACACTTTCATATCTTCAAAACGCATGACATTTCTCCTTCACTCTCTCACTCATTCATTCCTTCATTATCACATCCAGTGAGGTGATTGTGAACGGTTCGTCGTGCTTGGTATTGACTTTATCGGGGCCGGTGACACAATCGAAGCAGGTGATGAAGAGTTTGCCATTCCAGACAATCGGCTCACCGGGTTGGTCGAGTTCACCGTTGGCGCCGTCGGAGTCGGGCGACTGGGCGATGCGGCAGACTTTGGCATTCGGTGTCACCACCGCGATGGCGTTTTCGGAAAAATCGGCGATATACAGGTTATCGTTTTCGTCGAAGCAGATGCCGTCGGTGGTGCGGAGATTATCAGGGTCTTTTGCCCAGACTTCGCAGGCTTTTTCATCCGACTCAAGGACGCCGAACTTTGCCCGAAGGATAGTGCCGTCGCCGAAATTGCCCAGATACAATCGTCCGGCGGAGTCGAACGCGATGCCATCCAGGCCGTACTGGCATTCGCGGTTGTAGGTCAGCACAGACAGCAATAGATTCGGGTCTTTTTTCGTATTCGTTACCGACACCGTTTCGTCGGTTTTCGGGTCGAAGCAATAAACGCCGCTGGCTAACAGGCCGCTTGGGTCTTCTTCACGCGTCATCAGTGAGTTGGTCACGTACAGCTTACCGCCGTGATAACGCACGCCGTTGGGGTGCTCGATTCCGTCGGCGATCACACGACATTCGACCTTCGCGTCGTCGCCCTCACCGGTTACGTGACAGCCCAGCAGCCGGCCTTTGAACTGGCCTTCCGGCGTGCCCTTCCAACCCTGGTTGTCGCAGATAAAGAGCTCGCCGTCCGGGCCGAACGCGATCCCCATCGGGCACGCGACGCCGGTTTCCGTAAGTGTCGGAACGTTAAACCACTTGCGAACGTTGCCAGCTTTGTCGATTTTAATGACGCAGCCGGGCTTCGTCTGGTCTGCGAAATTCGGGCACGCGACGACAAGATTTCCGTCGGCGTCGATTGCCATGCCGTCCGGCGTCGGGCAATAATCCGGCAGCGAAACGAACAGGCTTGGCGTCTGCAGTTCATCTGCGGCGGAAAAAGTAATGGCGGCGAACAGGAATAGAATGGAGAGGGTGATTCGCATGGGGGACTCCTTCGGAGTGGTGAAAGGTGTAAAGTGTAGAGTGTAAAGTGTAGAAATTGTAGCTCGCCAGCCACTTTACACTCTACACTTTACACTGGCGGCGCAGCCGCGTCAGTCACGACTTCCCGGCGCGACATAATCGCTGGGGGTGTCGGCGATGCCGAGGATCTGGATATCGACCAGGGGTTGGCCTGCGGTGTCGCGAGGAAACTGGTCGAATTGAATTTTCGTGAACACACGTTGCGTAAACGGGTTTGGTTGCGGGTCGGTGGTTTTCTTCAGGCGCTCACCGCCGTCGAGGCGTTTTTCGTCATCGGAATTCAGGTTGTTGTAAAAACACGCAGGAACTCCGTCGGCTTCCGTCGCCTCGGGACAAAGCGTGAAAATCATTTGATCCACCCGAACCGGTTTGCCGAAATCGATCGCCATAACCGGGTTGTCCGGCGTGGGCATGGTAACGGTTGCTTCTCGCATGAGATCACGGTACGCGTTTTGCGCGACGGGATCCGCGGACGGAGATGCCTTGCCGTGATTGGCGGCCAGTTGCATGGCATTGGCGTCGCTCATGTGTTGCATGGCGCCGCGTTTCGTCTCATAGTATGCAAACTTTCCCTTCTCGGTTTCATCCCATGCGTTGGCTTCGGCATAGTCGCCGCAGAAAGGCACTAGCAGGTCGATCCACAGCGCAAGCTTGTCGAGTTCCTCGCGAGTGAGTTGCACATCGTTATGAGTTTTTCCGCCCATTGCCAGGTTTGGGTCGAACATCTTCATCAGGTCGCTGACCGCAGCCCCGGCCTTATACGCCGGCAGCATGGATGGAGCGTCTTGCACATTGAGCCAATTCACGATCGGCGTTTGCCGCCCGCTGTAAGCTCTCTCTTCCTGATCCGGTTTTGCGCCGATCGCGTTGGTAAGATTCAGGTAGGAACGCGACCAGTTCCGTTTGGCTCTCGCGTCGTTGATGGGTGTGCTCTTGAGCGAAAACGCGATTTTTCCATCGCCATTTGACAGTGTGAGCGAGTTATCGCGAGCGAAAAGGTTCGTGCCGGGCGCAATCGTATGAAACGCCATCGCCACGCCGCGGCTGCCGCCGGAGTCCTTCACATGCACCGCGAGGTAATTGGTGCCAGGACGGAATGCGGCCGTTTGGTTCACGGAAAGCGCGGTGTAGCTGAAGTCGACATTAAAACCGGCCTCGGCAAAAACGCGCTTGCCGTTGACATAAACCGTGAGGTCCTCGTCGTGGTAATGCTGGAGTAGAAGCGGCTGAGTTGTCCAGTCGTCGGGGAGCTCAAGCGTCGCCCACATCCAGATATTCTGGGTCTCCCACGCCGTTTGCGGGGCGCCGGTTGGCGCGTTGCCGAAAGCGCCATTGCTCAGCGGGAACTTGGCGGCTTCATGGTAAAACTCCGGTTGAAACCAGTTTTCCGGCGGTGCTTGTGTGGTGTAATGCCAGCGGGAAGTGATGGGGAAGAGATTTTCCCGCACGACTTCCGCAGCACGCTCAGGCGAAAGATTGTTACGCCCAGCGGTTCCGTACATGACGGTTGTTTTGTTGTAAGGCGGCCGCTGCTGGTCATCGTTGTGGCAGGAAACGCAGTGGCGGTCGAGAATCGGTTGGATTTCGCGGGCGAAACTGAAGCCGCGCGGGTTGCCGTGCTCGTCCATGGACATGCCTGGTGTGTGCCGCAGGGGTTGCGCGCCGCGGCGCATCGCCAGCCCCACCTGGTTCGGCTGGAGCGTTACGTTTTTGTCTTCATGACAGCCGAGGCAGGAGAAATGCTCGCCAGGCTGGAGTGTGGACCAGGAACGCATGGTCTGGATGGTGTGACCATTCTCGTCGAGAAGCTGAAAGTAAAGGGGCGTGTGGGCCGGTGCCTGGAAGCAGGCGGAGCCGTCCTCGTAAACATCGGTTTCGCCCAACGGAATTTTGACATCCCACGTACCGTGCGAAATGGAGATGGGCGTACTGACCATAGCACCGCCGGACGGGCCGTGATTGTCGTTATAGCCGATCCCAACGCTGCGGAAGTCCAGGCCGATGACGCGGAGTTTTTTGGCAGCGCCGCGCGCGACGCCTTCCATGCCGGGGCCGAAATAAACGTCCTGGACGGTGTACGTGCCAAATTTCTGCTCGGGCTCCGGCGCAGCATCGCGGATGGAAACCGGCTCGCGGGCCGCCAGCGGAAACGGCTGGTTGCAGGAAATTTCCGGATCGTAGGCCAACAATTCACGGTTTCCGTCGGCGTCGAACCAGTAGATGCCGAACGGCGTGCGACAGGAGTGCTCGTCACCGGGGCGGTCGCGTTCTTCTTTCGGCTCGACTTTATTCGCGCCGTGTTGACGGTTATAGGCCACGATGAATTCACGTTCGGAAAGCGGGTACGGATAGCTGAAACGGTCGCCCCACTGACCCCAAGCGTCGATCCGGTCGGCGGTCGTTTCAAGGACGGGCGCAATTCGCTGCACGCCGGAATTTTCCTGCCGCCCTTTGGACGTGTCGATGATCGCCAGCTTGCCGTATTGGTTGTTGTGATGACCGGACAGAATGGTAACCGCTTTGCCGCTAGTGCCAGGCAGCCCGCGGGTGTGCATGAGCGTCGTCGGAAACCAGGAATTGTTGCCGTAAAATTCAGTCTGGCCCGTGCCGTCGGGGTTCATCTGAAAGAGGCCTTGCGGGAAAATTTGGCCGCGGTCGTTATAGTCCCAGCGAGTGTAAACCACGCGGCCGTCGTCCATCAGTGCGGGGTAGTTCGTATGCACCTGGTCGAAAGACAGGCGGCGAAGATAATTGCCGTCGGCGTCGCAGCGGTAAATGTTCGAGACTTCCGTCCACCAGCAGTCCACGATTTGCACGCAGCGGGTGGAATTGAAAAGAATGTCACCATTCGGGAGCGGACACGGTTCGTAATCGGCGTACCCCAGCCCGAACGTCAGTTGGCGGACTTCGCCCGTTTCGATTTCATAATCGTAAAGATGATAGTCGTCCAGACGGTTGGATTTTTTCCAGGCGAAAATGATTTTCTTCCCGTCAAAGGTGACGGCCGGGTCGCGAATGACACCATTTTTGTCGGACAGCAGCGTCCGCTGGTGATACTGACCGTCGTCTCCTAATTCCAGCAGGCACAGGGCAGAGCCGGGGATGAAATTCCGCTCGGCCTGAGCGTCACTCTGCGCTTCGGTGTAGGCGTAGTGGGAGCCGCCGATGTTGAAGTGTTTCGTGAAGACGATTTTGGGATACGTCGCCTTGAGGGTCGCAAGCCGAGTGTCTCGCCGTTTCAGGCATTCATGAATATACGCCTCGTCGGGGGCCGCCGTCCGGTCGTCCTGATCACACCAGTCGGCGACCATCGGGGAATCGGCCGGGGGCAGGGCGTGGGCCGTGGGGGTGTGAAAAGCGGGGAATAAAAAGAAACAGGCGAGTAAAAAAACGCGTCGCATGAGATACTCCATATATATAATGAAAGCGGAAAGGTAGGCACATCGCTTATTATTACGCATGTATTCTTTTAGTTTAATAGCGGGACGTGAAATGTCAATAAAAAACAGTGAAAACTCGACAAAAAGACATGAGAAAGGACAAAAAAACATGGGCGCAGCCGCTACCCGATTCAAAAACGCGGCGATTGTGGTATGATGGAGCATCTGTTAAATTAATTAATTCACAAAACACAGCGGCCGGGAATGGATCGCAGCGCCGGTTTGCGGACGTTCCACCGCCGTTCCCCGTCCCCGTGGGGACGAAATGTTTATAGAAAGCGGGTGGGAATCAGTTCCCTCCGCTCCGTCAGGAGCGAGATGTTTATGGCAGTGCCTCCATTTTATAAACATGTCACCCCGCTGGGGTGAAAATATTCGTATACATCCCGTTTTCTATAAACATTTCGCTCCTACGGAGCGGTACGTGATGGGGGCTGTTAAAGAACTGCGATTTTCGAAGAATAAAACCATGCATTTTTATCATCATCAATTGAGTAACGGGCTGGAGGTCGTCGCGGAGACGCTGCCGCATGCGCAGTCGGTTTCGTTTGCGTTTTTCGTGCGTTGCGGGTCGCGGAACGAGACGCCGGGGCTGGCGGGCGTGAGCCATTTTCTGGAACACATGGTGTTTAAGGGGACGCAGCGGCGGCGGGCGGAGGACGTAAACCGGGAGCTGGACGCGATCGGGGCGAATTTTAACGCGTGTACCACGGAGGAGAGCACGGTGTATTACGCGTCGCTGCTGCCGGAACATCTGGAGACGGCGGTGGGAATTTTCGCGGATATTTTGCGGCCGAGTTGCCGGGAGGCGGATTTTGAGTCGGAAAAACGCGTGATTCTGGAGGAAATCCAGATGTATGAAGATTCGCCGCCGTTCGGGGTGGATGAGTTGATCCGGGAGGATTTTTTCGGCGGACACCCGCTGGGGCACAGCGTGCTGGGGACGGCGGAGACGATTACCTCTCTGCGTGCGGACGCCATGCGGGCGTATATGAAAGCGAGGTACGCCCCCGATAAAATCGTGCTGGCGGCTTGCGGGAAAGTGGATTTTGAGGCCCTGGTGCGGATCGCGGAAAAACATTGCGGGCACTGGGAGGCGGTGCATACGGAAGAGGCGGTGACGCCGGAGTTTACGTCGCCGCGGCTGGGGGTGAAGCGGATCGTGAAGCCGCTGGCGACGCAGGCGTATGTGCTGCAGATGGCACTGGCGCCGCCACGGACGTCGGATTTGCGGTACGCAGCCCGGGTGCTGAACTCCATTGTCGGGGATGATTCCGGAAGCAGGCTTTACTGGGCGCTGGTGGATGACGGCCGGGCGGAGCATGCGCTGCTGTCGTACGCGGAGTATCCGGAGGCGGGCCTATTCACCACGGGCATGGGCTGCGAGCCGGAAGACCTGGAGGAAAATCTGGAGATTTTGAAGGAACTTTACGCTGAAATCCGGCGCGACGGCGTGACGGAAGATGAAGTGCTGCTGGCGAAAAACCGCATCGCCACGTCGCTGGTGCTGGGCAGCGAGAAACCGTGGGGCCGGCTTTTCGGCGTGGGCAGCGAGTGGGTGGATTGCCGCGTGCATCGGACGGTTCGCGAGGAGCTGGAACTGCTACGGGCCGTGACGCTGGAGGATATTCACGCGGTGCTGGAGCGCTATCCACTGACGGAATCGCTGACATATGCGGTGGTGAATGCTTGATGAGCCGCGAGTGGAACGCAGCGTAACTTGCGGCTCATTAAGCATTCTTACAGAGACAGCAGAAACTCGATCAGGTCGGCTTTTTCCTGCTCGGTGAGTTTGTCGAGATTCTTTTCCGGGTCGCCGTGGTAACCTTCGTAGAGCAGTTGTTCGAGGGTGGTGTAGCGGCCGTCGTGGAGGTACGGGGCCGTGCGGTAGGTTTCGATTAGCGTGGGCGTGTCGAAAAACGGATTGTAGTCGTACTGCGTTTCGGTCAGCACGTCGTGCATCTTCATGTCGGTGTAATACTTGCCGAAATGGCAGGAGAAGCAGCCGGTTTTGGGGCCGAGAAAGAGGCGTTTTCCGCGCTGGGCGGCTTCGGTCAGCGTGCCGTCCGGATTCAGGGCGATTCCGGGGATGGGGCGCAGGGCCTGGAGGTACGCGTCGACTTCCTGATAAAGCGGCTCGCTCTGCGCGATGTGGTGGATGTGCACGAATCCCGCGCGGGTGGCGATGAACGCGTCGGCCCGCACGCCGGTAATCATGCACGGCGGCGTTTCGTACGCGTGCAGCATGCTTTTCGTGTTTTTGTGGTTGCCGATTCCGTCGTTCAGCAGATCCCAGTTCATGCCGTCCACGCGGGCGTCGGGATGGCAGGTGCTGCAGGAGTGCCATCGCTCCTGGGCCAACTCGCCGTTATGATAATGAATCTCGCCACGGCGCACGGCGTCCAACACCGGTGGGGGCCCCAGCGGCACGATCCGCGGCTCCATGGATGTGTATTTCGCGAAAAGACGGTAACGCTGGCCGGTGCGCTGCGAAACTTTCACTTTATCCGGGAAATCGCCGCGGGGAAAAACAGCCAGGTTATCCGAAAAATAACCGGCCGCGATCGTGCGGGCATCATCCATCGCCAGCGCCCGCGGGCCGATCACGCCCGCCATCTGCGTCCGCCCCATGATGTGCATCAGGGAGCCCACCTCGAAGACGAAAACGTATCCGGACGAAACGCCCTGCAAGTCTTTTCGCATCATGGCGGTCAGCTCCTCCACGGCCATGAAGCCCACCTCGCGGCAGCCGGCGAACGTGATGCCTAGCAGCTTTCCGTCCGGCGAAACCCGCACGCTCCACGGATTCGGCGCGCCCAGCAGATCGTCGTCCAGCAGATAACACCCCACGCGGTCGTCCCGCTGCGTGTCAAGGATCGTGATGCCGTTTCGGCTCGTCCACCCGCCGGAAAGCTGGGACGTGACGGAACGGTGGCTGGAGTGGATGTGCACGGCGAAAACGTACTGGCCGTCCGGCGTGATGCAAATGTCGCGGACGCTGTTCGTGCCGTCCGTCATGAGAATGTGCTTCACGGCATGCGTTTTGAGGTCGATGACGGAGATGTGGGCCGCGACGATGGAACCGTTGGCGGGCACCTGCGGCAGGAAATTCGCCACATACACCCGGCTCTCGTCCGGCATCACCGCCAGCGCCACCGGCTCGCGCATCACCTTCACGCACTTCGCGTCACGCAGCGCCTGCTGCGGCTGGGCGTTCATGTCCACGAAAAGAATGTCGCCATGAAACCGCCGCGAAATCAGCAGCGTGTCCGTGCTTTTCAGATGCGCCAGCGCCCACGGCGAGTGCATGCCCTTCCACGTGCGGAGGATTTTCATCACAGCCGGGTCGATTTCCAGCACCTCGCCATTCAGATCGCCACAGGAAATGTAAATCCGCGTCACGGCGCCGGGGCCCTCACCGTGCGTCACCTTCAGCATTTTATTCGGCGTCAGATTCAGCTCCAGAGACCGCAGCACGGACTGCGTGGTGAGGGAAAAAATGTCCAGCCGCCGCGCGTCCTGCTGTAAAACGCACAGGGTGTCCGCGTCCAGGAATTCCAGGGCGGCGGGGCCAAGGTAAGAGGCGGGCGGCGCTGGGTTCTGCGTGTTTTCATCCGCCGCCAGCGCGGGGAGTGAAATAAAAAATGCTGAGAACGTGAGAAATAGGAGGGAAAAAGTGGGTTTCATGAATTTTTTTTATTCTTGTTTTTTAAGGAATTATACTGAAATAACTTTGTGTTACGGCTGTTGAATTCCCTCGGCCCAAAGTTCCTCGCTGCTTAAATCGAGCCGGTCATTCCAGGAAACGCCATACCCACCAGCCTCCAGTTTTACCGATTTAATAAACGCCGGGTGGCGAAACAGCATCTCGAATGCCGGATGATCGGCAAGCTTTCGCATGTCATACACCTTCTCCACCCCGCAGCGAAAACGGGCGCAGAGATAATATGTGTCTCGCACGCAGACGGATTCCAGTGGATGAAACAAAGATGATGTGGACATTTTTTACTCCAGACCGGGCAGCTGAATAAATTCCTGGGTATCCCAAATCCGCTTTAATTCCACCTGGTAATTCTGTGCCCACTCGATTACCAGACGTTTCGCGCGAGCCGGGAGATCTCCCTCCAGCATTTCCAGCGAATCAATTGCGAAGATACCGTTATACTCGCCGTAAACCGCGTGGAAATGCGGCGGCTGATGCTCCCGCTGGAGGAAGAACATTTTGATGGTAATGCCATAAAAACGGGTGATAATCGGCATGACGCATTTTCTTTCTGATGTATGATTAAGTATGTGTTTCGAAATTTTCCGTATTCTGCCAAACGTTTATTCTTTGACCGACACACCATCCGCGAGACACCCTCTCCCTCATCATCTTACCACAAAAACGCCGTTTTCGCAAGACGTCACGTTACGGCGTTATGGAAATCGGCACGCCGGGCTGCGCGACGAGAATGCGGCGGAAACGGCCGTGGTCGCGCATCTGATTCCGGCGCTCTTCCAGCGTTTCTTTGTCGCCGTGCACCAGAATCAGGCGCGTTTCCGGCGGGAGGTCATCCAGCCAGGCGTCCATCTCCCGCGCGTCCGCATGCCCGGAAAAACATTTCCAGTCGGTCACTTCACAGCGGAAGTTTTTTTGGCGAAAATCACTCCCGGCGGCGGAATCCGTTTCTGGCGCGTCATACTGTTCCCGCACCTCCGCCCCGCGGCTGCCCGGCATCTGATACCCCACCAGAAATAACGCGCTCTTTTCGTCCTGCTGAATCAGGCGAAAAATGTCCAGGCTATAAGACGCACTCATCATGCCCGTGGTGGCCACCACCACCGCCGGCGTTCCGGACTTCACGCTGATGAAACGCTGCATGATGACGCCGTCCGTGCCGAACGCCCCGGGCGTGCCGCGTTTTTCCTGCGAAAACCACTCCGGATGCGCGGCATTTTTCGCGTAAATCCGTGAGAAGGCCTGGGCCGTGGGCGAGTAAAGGTACACGGGTGTGTCTGCGGGCAGCACGTTTTCCGTTTTCGCCAGCCGCACTTCCTCCAGCACCCGCTGCGCACGGTCCAGGGCAAAAACGGGCACCAGACACACGCCGCCACGGTGAATGACTTCCCCCAGCTTCCGCCGGAAGGCCGTGATTTCCGCCGCCGGATTTCCATCACGCACGGTCACGCCGTACGTGCCCTCCATGATGACGGCATTCGCAGCGGGGCATTTTTCCGCCTGGAGCACGTGAGTCATTCGCCCGCCGCGGTCTCCGGAAAAGATCACCCGTACGGGCGTTTTTTCCACCGCATTTTTGGATTCCGGCCTCACGTTTTTTGCATCCGCCGGACATGCCGCGTCTTCCGTGAACTCCAGCAGAACGGACGCGGAACCGGGAATGTGCCCCGCCGGGAGGAACGTAAAACGCACCTCCGCCCCGCATTTCGCCGTCAGCGTCCGGGATGTGTGAAACGTCACTGCCCGCACCCGGCTCATCACCCGCTGCACTTCTTTCCGCAGGCACTTCTGGCAGAGCGTGTGCTTCATCTCCGCCGTCATTTCGGTGTGCGTGCCGGTTTTCGTGCGGAGATTCCCCTCCGAGATGCGTGCGGAAAATTCACAGTCCGGGTGAAAATGCACCGCCGGGATTTTCGTTTTCTCACTGGCCCGCGAGCGCCCGCTCCACCGCCAGTGACGTGAAATGTCATTCTCGTTAAACTTCACGCTCATGTCCATCATCACGGGCAATAGCTCACGCGTGGCCACCGTGCAAAACACGTCCGCCGTGACGCCCTTTTCCAAAATTTCCGGCAGCCGCCCACAGTGATCCGCGTGGGCGTGCGTGAGAAATACCGCGTCCAGCTTTTCCCACGGCACATCCGGAAACGCCTTATTCGCCGCGTCCGCGCGTGCCGCCCGCGCTTCCGCAGAACCGTCTCCGTAAGGAAAAAATTGCCCGCAGTCCACCAGCATCCGCACCGTCTGTCCGTCATGCGAAAACGTCAGTAGGTGCATGGAACCGCTGACACACTCCGCAGCGCCATAACACGTCACCTCCGCGGCGGTTACAGGAAAACACACACTTACCCAAAATGCAAACAAAAACGCGCAGCCCGCCGACGCATTCCTCAGTCCTTCTTCCTCATTTTTCATTTTTCATTTTTCATTTTTTTTGCCACCGTCACCCACACGAACACGCTGCCGGCCTCATCGACGCGCACTTCCTTCTGGAGTTTCGCCTGGTAAAGCACCGTGTCCAGCAGCTCGTTATAAGACATCCGCTGGGTCTTCAGCTTCACGCGCACCTGATCCGTTTCGATTCCCAGCCGGGCCATGTTATTATAATCGTAAAGAATGGGGGCCTTCATCCGCCCTTCCACCGCCTCCAGCACGGCCGCCACCGTCGCGCCATTCACATTCGCCTCAAAACGGTCCAGCAAAAACGGAAAGCTCTCCACCAGCGGCGTCTGCAAATCATGCCCAACGGGGAAAATTTCCGGCGGGTTTTTCTTCGCTGGCACCAGCCGGTACACCAGTTTCGCGTCCGCCAGCTGGGATTCCATCCCCGGCACGAGACACATCCCTACGTACCGCAGCGCGTACGCAAGCGCCGTGCCGCGGGAAAGCGTGGAGAGTTCTTCGGTGATGAGATCATCTTCATTTTCGTCCTCATCCGCATCTTCACCGGCGGTTTTTTTGGCAGGGGAAGCCGCTTCCGCCTCCAGCGTCCGCCGGAAATTTTCATCCATTTCCACCCGGCCGCCAAGCGCTTTCAGAACGCGCGTAATAAATGCCGCGCGGGGCATGTTTTTCGTCTGAAACCCCACGGGCGCCTCCAGTGCCGTGAACATTTCCTCATACGCCCGGGCGTTCAGGCCGAAAGGCAGACGCTGGGTGGGGACGGGCATCCCGGTCTGGGCCGCGACTTTCGCCGCTTCCTCCTGCGCCACCTGCGCGTCAATTAACTCCTCCAGATATGGGTACATTCCGCGTGCCTGCCCCACGGAAAACGTCCGCCCGCCGGGCATCACCACCGTGTCATTCCGCTTCAGCATGCCTTTCACAGTCCAGGAATTCCCGCCCATATTCACCGCATCCAGTTCCTCCTGCATCCCGGAGCCGCGGATCTGCACACCCTGAAAACCGGCGTCCCGCTTATTCAGTTCCGCGCCCCACGTCTGGGCAGCCGCGGGCTGCAGCGCACCCTCCGAGAAAATTTCGAGGCGGATTTTATATTTCGGCACGCCCGCTGCGCCACGCTGAAACGCCTCCGCCGAGTGCGGCGTACCCGTCACCGCCCACAGCGCGGCACAAACACAAAAAATCATCCGCCACATAACACGCTCTCCATTTCCCGAATATTTCGGTCAGAACACAAAAAAAGCTGAAAACACTCCGTTTCCAGCTTTTATCTTACCCGAAAACCGCTCCGGATGCAAGAATCGCGGACATTTTTACTCTTCTTCAGCCTCCGCCACGTCTTGTTTTTCTTCCGGCGTGATATTCACCAGCTCCCCGTTTTCCGGCACATAAGACGCGCATTTCTCGCATGTCGCGTTATTCTTCCCCGCATACGGACATACCGCGGACACGCAATTACACCCGCCCGCGCCGCCCTTCTTCCCACGAAACACCCCCGTCAGCACATACCCCACGTACCCCGCTGCAGCGAGAATCACCACCGCTAGGATAATATTTTCGGCCATTTTCTCCCCCTCACTCCTTTACCATCCCACGCCGATGCCCACCTGATAAACGCAAGCCGCAATCCCCCACGCCAGCACGGTCAGCGTGCACCACTGCGCCACCGCCCAGTTCCATCCCGCCTCGCGCCCCATCACCGCGAAACTCGCCATGCACGGCGAACTGATGAGGCAGAACAGCAGGATGCACATCCCCTGAAGCGGCGAATAATCTTTCTGCACCGCCGTCCGCAGCGCCTCCGACTCCTCATTCACATCCCCGCCGAGTTTATACACGATTCCAAGTTGCGCGACGAACACCTCTTTCGCGGCAATCGCGCCCAAAAGTGCCGTGCCGACTTTCCAGTCCGCGCCCATGGGCCGCAAAACCGGCTCCATGGCGTGCCCCAGCCGGCCCATGCAACTGTACTCCAGCGCCTCTTGCGCATGCTCCGCCTCTTGTGTTTCCGCTGCTTCCCCAGTTATCGGCACTTCCGCGTGCGCATCCACCTCAGCCACGGATGCCGCTGCGGATTCTTCCGGCAGCCGCGGAAATGTGGTGCCCGCCCAGAGCAAAATCGAAATCCCCAGGATCACCGTCCCCGCTTTTTTCAGGTACATCCACCCCTGTTCCAGCGCGTGCACACCCACCGTGCGGAAAGTCGGCACGTGATACGGCGGCAGTTCGATCACGAACGGCACCGGCTCACCACGCAACACCGTCACGCTCAGAATTTTCGCCAGCACGCACGCCAGCAGAATGCCCAGCACATAAAGCCCCCACATCACCGGCGCGTTCCACGCCGTGGGGAAAAACGCCGGAATCAGTAGCATGTAAATCGGCAGCCGCGCCCCACAACTCATCAGCGGCAGAATAAACATGGTGGCCAGCCGCTCCCGCTTTTCCGAGAGTGTCCGCGTGGCCATGATCGCCGGCACGGTGCACCCGAATCCGATCAGCATGGGGATGAAACTCTTCCCGTGCAGCCCGATTTTATGCATGAAACGGTCCATGAGAAACGCCGCGCGGGCCATGTACCCGGAGTCTTCCAGCAGTGCAATTCCAAAAAACAACAGCAGAATATTCGGTAAAAACACGATCACACCGCCCACACCGCCGATGATCCCGTCCACGATCAGGGATCGCAGCAGGCTGTCCTGCCCCGCTTCTCCCCACGCCGTATTAATCCATTCTCCCAGCCACGCGAACCCCGCCTCGATCCACTCCATCAGCGGCGCCCCGAGCGTAAACGTAAGCTGGAACAGCAGATACATCATCACCAGAAAAATCGGGATGCCCCAGACGCGGTGCGTCATGACCGCGTCCAATTTATCGGACGCCGTGCGGGAAAAGGTGACAGACGTGCGGGCCGCCTGCTCACAAATGCCGGTGATTACGTCATACCGCGCAGCGACCACCGCCACTTCCGGCTCAGTCCCCGTTTCCTGCCGGAGCTTTTCTTCCGCCACTTTTATCGCTTCCGTCACCGCCGGCGTGTTCCACCGCAGCGTCACTCCAGGGTCATGTTCCAGCAATTCAATCGCCGTCCAGCGCCGCAGAGTTTCCTCTTCCGCCGCATTTTCACCCATATTTTTCACATCCGGAACAAGCGCCGCCGCAAGTTCCGCCAGCACCGCCTCCACATTTTCCGCGTACCGCACCGCCGTCTGCGTCACCGCCCCTCCCGCCGCCCGTTTCCGGTCATTCTCCTCCGAAACCCGCACCACCGCCGCGAGAATTTCCTGCGTTCCCTCATTCTTTGACCCCACGGCCTCCACAATCGGCGCCCCGAAAAACGCGGACAGCGTTTCCAGGTCAAAATGATAACCCCGCAGCCGGGCCATGTCCATCATATTAAACACCAGCACCAGCGGCACGCCCATCTCCTTCAGCAGGAGCGTCAGGTACAGATTCCGCTGAAGATTCGCGGCATCCAGAATATTCACCACCACGTCCGGCTTTTCCGCCAGCAGAAACTCCTGCGTGACCCGCTCTTCCTCCGAATACGCCGTCAGGCTGTACGTCCCCGGCAGGTCCGTAATCGCGATTTTCCGCCCCTTATACGTGCACCGCCCGTCATACCGCTGCACCGTCACGCCCGGATAATTCCCCACGTGCTGCCGCGCGCCGGTGAGGTTATTAAAAATGGTGGACTTCCCGCTGTTCGGGTTCCCGACCATGGCCACCTGGATGAATTCCAAAAGATGCGTCATAAAAAAGAGTCCTTACCTCTTAAATAGCGGTGATGTTCTTTGGTGCCGGCCTTTTCAGAATGAAGGCAGGCCACAAGCTATAAGCTTATCCAACGCGCGAAGGCACCCACTTAAAATCGCGTAAAGGCCGGGAAAATCAGACCGGATGGAAGCACGTTTGAATGCTTTCAGCTTATGGCTTATAGCTTGCAACCTGTCTCCATCCCGGAAAATTTAGAATTTTAATGGAACGCCAACGATCACTCAGTCCTGCACCTGAATTACATGCGCCAGCCCTCGCCCGAGCACCAGCCGCGTGTCCCGGCAGCGGATAATATATCCGTTATGCAGCGAATTATTAATCATTTCCACTTCCGCTCCCGGCACTAAGCCCATGGCCGCCAGCCGCCCGAAAAGAGCGCTGCCCACATTCATGTGTGTGATGACCGTTTTCCTTCCCTTTTCCACTTTCGAAAGCGACATATTTCAGGTTTCCCTTTAAAAACAAAATAAAAAACAATTTGAATGGTTAAATCTCGCCGATGGACGTGAAATGATCTGCATCCCCGGCATTTCCGTCACGCCGCACCTGAATCCTGTCCGTCACATTCTCCACGCAGGCGTCACAGTTTTCGCATGAATCATCCTGATCACACTTCTGCGTGACCCCTGAAAGCCACTGCCGCCCGCCACGCGGACAGCACTGCACGAACGTCGCGAAACGCACCAGTTTATCCAGAATCTCCCGCGAAACGGCATGCTCCATCTTACACGCCACCTTCTCAGCTTCTTCCGCCTCCACATCCAAAAAATCGTGGAGAAACGCTTTTAACTGGTTATGCCGACGGTAAATCTCCTCCGCCACCGCCGTGCCTTTCGGCGTGAATGTCACGAAATCATACGGCGCATAATGAATCAGCTCCCGATCCGCCAGCGTCCGCAGCGCCCCCGTCACGGAAGCGTTCGTCACCTTCATCCGGGCGGCGATATCTTTCGGACGGGCCACCTGTTTTTCCTGGATGATGCAAAAAATCGCCTCCAGATAATCTTCCAGGCTTTCCGTCAGTTCGAAGCGGTGCTCCATATTCATTATCGCATTCCTTAGACTTTTAGTTTACACTAAAATTCTACTCGTTCACAAAAATTTTACAAGAGGGCTAAGCCGATTTTCACAAAAAAAAAGAGAAATTTCTTGAAAAATTCTCCGCACGGTATTCTTTCGTTTCATTTTTTTCGTTTTTATAACTTCCTGGTTGCGGCCCCCCCACGAATATGTTATGATGAAATGACCCGGACGCTGCCGTCATTCGCGGCATTTTCGCTTTTCACCCGTGTTTCGGGAACTTTTTTCGTCCTCTTACGTCTTATATTACGATGAACGCCGACAGCGATTTTCCGTATCTCGAAGCAGCACGCCGGCGCGACCCGGCGGCTTTCGAGTATCTCATCCGGAAATATCAGGATCGGCTTTTCCGCTTCATGGTTTATTTTGCGGGAAATCGGGAGGATGCGCTAGAATGCGTTCAGGAAACATTCCTTCAATTTTTTTCGCGGATTGACACGTTTCGGGGAGATTCCTCCCTGTTTACCTGGCTTTCGCGCGTCGCCATGAATTTCGCGATTTCCCGGAAGCGGAAAAAGAAGCCCATGAGTACGGAGCATGTGGAAAATGTTTCGCAGGACATCCCGGAAACGGAAATCATCCTGAGGGAACTTGCCGCGCAGGTACGCCACGAAATTCAGAAATTACCGGACGAATTTCGACAGGTCATCCTTCTGCGGGACATGGAGGGGCTGGAGTACCGGGAAATCGCTGAAATGCTGGCCGTGCCGGTGGGGACGGTGAAAAGCCGGATTTACCGGGCCCGGGGAATGCTGGCAGAGTGTTTAAAAGACGTGTAAACTTACGTGAAACAGAATAATATATAACGGAAAGGTTTTCAAAAACGTAATCGGTGAAAATGGACGAAAAATATTTGGATCAGCGGCTGCACGAATATCTGGACGGCGAAATGGCGCCGGCGGACCGGGCGGCCTTCGAAAATGAGCTGAAAGCGGACGCGGCGCTGGCGGAGTCTCTGCGGGTGGTGGAGCGGGTGCGCGCGCTGCTGGCTGATCTTCCGTGGGAGCGGATTCCGAAAGATTTTTCGTCTGAAATGCCTAAAAATGCGGTGCCGGAGGAGAAAATACAGGATTCCGCCATTCCGCCGGGGGTGATCACACCGGAGGTGAGTGGGGCGGCGGATGCGTTGCGAAAGATGAAGTCCCCGCGGTCTTTTTCGCTGGAACGGTTCTCCGTGGCCGCGGTTTCCGTGTGCCTGCTGTTGGTGCTGGGCGCGGTGTGCTGGCAGTACATCCCCGGCGTGGACGTGATCGGCACGCATATGGATGTGGACACGGATAAATCCCCGGCGAGCGCTCCCGAAAACACGGAGGAATTACTCACGGAAACGTCTCTGGCGGAGGAGATGCTGGCCGTGGATGGGGAGTTTGCGGAGGACGCCGAGGAAGCGGATCTCGCGGCGAATGATGATCTGGATGATCTGAGTGTGGAACTGGAGGAACTCGCCAGGGAAATGGTGGCGGCGGACGTTTTTTATGATAAAAACGGGGAAAACGGCGAAATGCTGCTGGAAAGTGCATCTGTGGAGAGTCACGTGGAATGGAAAGCCGCGGAGACGCTGGCGAATTCCCGGCGTGATTCCGTGCGTCAGGGCGCGGCGGATGATGAGGCGGGGGATGGGACGCGAGATTTTGAGCCGCGTGAAAAGGGAGCGGCCCGGGTGGCTGCGGTGGCGGTTCCGGCAGCCCCAGCGGCGCGTGATGAAAATCACATTTATTATGCACCCGCGCCGGGAATGACGCAGCCCGCGGCTTCAGCAGCGCTTCCGGCTCCGTCTGCTGCGCCCGCGGCGGCCCCGGCCGTGAAACGTGGAGTGTCTTCCGCTGCGCCGAAGACCGTTCCGGCCCGTGAGACTGCGGGTGCAGACCGTCTTCTGCGGGAGAGTGAGGAAAAGCAGCTGGAGAGTGGCTCGGCGGAAGATGATGCCCGCTCGAGGCATAATGAAAGTGAAAAAGCGGACGGCGTGGCGGAAGCGAAGAAAAAACAGCAGCGCCGGGAGATGCCGGTCACGAAACCCACAGCGGGGCCGGGCGGAGAGGGTTTTGGAGGCACTGCCGGTGCGCGGGCGCTGGGGATGCCGCCGGAAACGCCGAAACAGGAACGGAAAAGAGCAGAGGCCGAGTTTTTAGAAAAAACGCAGCCTGCGGAGCGTGGGATGCTGTACGCGCCGCCGCCGGTGATGGAAAATCGCGTGCCGGTGATGGAAGAAACACAGCCCGCGACGGGAGTCGTTGAGGATGCGGACTCCAGCATTCTCGGCGCCACGACCATTATGTTCGGGGGAGTGCTGCGGAAAGCGGAAGAGTCGGAATCCGAAGCGCCAGCAGAGTCTGAAATGGCGGCGATGGCCGGGAAGATGAGAACGCCGGCAGTGGCTGTCTCCGGGCGGAGTGATGAAGAGGGAATGCCGAAAAAATCGCTTACCGGAAAAACGGAGGACAGGGTGGAAGCGGGTGGAAAACCGCTGCGTGGAGCACACGCTTTCGCGGGTCAGGCGGACTCGGCGGGGCTTCTCCTGGATGCGCAAAATACCCTGGGTGAAGAGAATGCCCCGACGGATCATCTTTCGGGAAAAAGCCCGGTGGCTGAGACGGATTCCCTTCCCGTGACGGCCGAGCCGGCTTTTACGGCGGGAAAAGTTGAAAACACTCCGTCTTTGGACGAAACCGCCCAGCCAGCGGACGAAAAAGTTTCCCGGGTGGCGAAAATCGCGGAATCCCCCGTGGTGGCCGGGACATTTTCCCTGAACGGCGTGACGGCGGATGTTTCGGAGGGCGTTTTGACGCATGATTCCTTGGATTCGGCGGCAGAGCTAAAAACTGCGGAACCGAAAACGGCGGCGGAAATTTCCTTGCCGCTTCCCACGCAGCGGGTGATCGTACAGGTGGCCCCCGCGGCGGGCATCTCGCTCCAGACGCTTCAGACGGAAATCACGTCCCAGCTTCAGACGCAGCGGATGCGGGTGCGCGACCTGCGTGAAATGCTCAGCGCGTGGCGGTCGGCGGGGAAAATCCGTGATTATCAGGTTTCTGACATTTCCGCGGCTGGGCCTGAAATGGCGTCTTCCGCGAAAGCTCTGCTGAATACCGCCGCGGAGTCTCCGGCGGTGATGGCCGGGCGGGTGCAAGCCGTGATGGCGGAAGACGCTGATGCGGACATGGGCGTAACGGTGCCGGCGGATGCGCATTTTCCGGTGGCGACTCCGTTTCCCACGGCGGACGCGGAGGCCGATTCCCCCTCTGCAGCGGAATGATTTTCTCGCCCGGCGGCCCGTGTCCTTGCGTTCTGCTTGTAAAACGTTAAAATGGAAAGTCTGTTTACTGAGTTTATTCCATTTAAAAACGTTTTCGTTTAACACAAAAAATCGCATGAAATATCAGAACGTGTGCGTGGAGGCGGTGGTCTGCACGCTTCCGGAGGAAATCGTCACCACGGCGGAGGTGGAATTGCGGCTGCGGCCCGTGTATGAGCGACTGCGGCTGCCGGAAGGCCGGCTGGAGCTGATGACCGGAATCCGTGAGCGCCGGCTGTGGCGCCCGGGCATCCGCGTGGGAACGCAGAGCATCCTCACCGTGCAAAAAGCACTGGAAACTTCCGGCGTGAATCCCGAGAAAATCGGCGCGCTGATTCACGGCTCCGTCTGCCGCGATTTTCTGGAACCTGCCACCGCCTGCGGCGTGCACCACGGCGCGGGCCTGCCCTCTCGCTGCCAGATTTTTGACGTCTCGAACGCATGTCTCGGGATTCTTACCGGGGCCATCCAGATCGCGAATATGATTGAGCTGGGCCAGATTGAGGCGGGAATCGTCGTCGGCACGGAAGACTCTCGCTCGCTGTTGGAAACCACCATCCGCCAGATGAACACGGACACGTCGCTTACGCGGCAGAGCATTAAGCCGCTGTTCGCGTCCCTGACCATCGGCTCGGCCAGTGCCGCCCTGGTGCTGACGCATAAAGACATTTCTCGCACGCACCACCGCCTACTGGGGGCGTCCGTGCTGGCCAACACGCGCTACTGCGATCTCTGCCAGAGTGATGAGGAAAATCGCTCGGCCGGGGACAGCATGAAGACGGATTCGGAAGAGCTGCTGACGCATGGCGTGGATACCGCGCGGCGGCTGTTTCCGGAATTTCTCGCGGAACTCGGCTGGACGCGTGACAGTTTTTCGCGGTACTTTTGCCATCAGGTGGGCAAAGCGCATCAGAAACTCATCACGGACACGCTGGGCCTGGCCCCGGAACGTGACTTTTCCACACTCGAATTTCTCGGAAACACAGGCTCGGCCGCGCTGCCGTCCGCACTGGCGATCGGCATGGAGCAGGGCGTCTGCCAGCCCGGCGCATCCTCGGCACTTTTAGGAATCGGCAGCGGTATTAACTCCCTGATGGTGGGCATCCGGTGGGCATGACCATAATGAGCCGCAAGTTGCGCTGCGCTTATGGCTCATTAACAAATTAAAGAAAAAAATGAAACGCGAAGGTCTCGATTTCACGACCCGGATGCGTGCCATCTGCGAGGACATGACGCGGCGGGTGGCGGCGCTGGATCATATCCGCATGGAGCGCGTGGCAGTGGGGTTCTGTCAGACGCGCAGTGCCGTTTCGCACGGGGTGTATGCTTCGCTGACGCCGATGCGTTTTGAAAACGGCAGCCTCGAGACGCAGCGAAACGGCCGGCGTTACACCATGCAGCGGCTGCTGGCCCCCGACGGCCGGGATTTTCTGTATATGCTGAATTTTTACGTCCCGCGTTTCCTGATGACCGATTTTCGGAATAAACTCATCACGACCGTCCACGAACTGTTACACATCGGCGAGAAATTCGACGGCGACATCCGGCGGTTCGAAGGCCGATGTTACGCCCATTCCGGCTCGCAGAAAAATTTTGACGCGTACGCCGAACAGCTTGCATCGCTGTGGCTGACGATGAAGCCGCCCCAAGCGCTGTATGAATTTCTCCACGACGATTACCCTACGCTGATTCAAAAACACGGCCGGGTTTTCGGCCAGAAATTGCCCGTCCCGCGGTTGATACGGATTAAAGAAAATGGATAATTGACAATTGATAATGGGTAATTTACGCAACGCAGTCCATTATCAATGATGAATGATCAATTTTTTGAAAAAATCAAAAATTCGCCTTGACACAAATCCCGATCTTCGTTATTTACTCTTTATCATTTGCGTCGGGAATTCACGGCCTCTGCCGCTGTGCGACGCGGGAATCTGAAATGGGTGCGCATGCTTGAAATGTGCGCCGACAATCAAAAAATCTCTGCCGGTGTGGTCCGATTTGCGGGAATCGGACGCCGTCCACCTCCTGGGACTGAAGGTTTCTTCACGGCAGGGACTTTTTCTTTTCGCGGTTTCTTTTATAATATTAGTTCATCAGACGAATGCGTGTACCAGCCCTAAGCGTAAGCGCCGGGCACGCTATGGTGGGAACTTTCACTTGGCGTTCGGGTTCAAAACAGCGAAAAACCTGCCATTTTTACGTGCCTTGCGGTACACTAACTGCAAAAGCGACTTCCGTCTCCCGTGTGCCAGGCGCTGACGCTTAGGGCTAGTAAGGGACGGCTAACACTCCTCAAAAATATGTCCGAAGAACTCCGTCCGAAACGAAAACGAAAAACAGACACCACGCCGCCGCCGGTGGGTGAGGCGATCATCGACCGCACGTTGCCGCAGGATCTGGACATGGAACGCGGCATTCTGGGCAGCATTCTGCTGGATCCGAACGTCTGCGACGATGTGATTCCGATTCTGCGGAAGGAGGATTTTTACCTTGAGGCCCACCAGATTTTGTATCATCACCTGCTGGAGCTGGCGGGGGTGGGGAAGCCGGTGGATGCAAGGATTTTGTTGAATACGCTGCAAAAGGCGGGCGATCTGAACCGGGTCGGCGGCGAGGCGTACCTGGCCGAGATCGTGCACAGCGTGGCGGTGGCGGCTCATGCGAAAACGTATGCCGAGATCGTGCGCGACAAGGCCATGCTCCGGGGGCTGATTCATGCCAGCACGACGATTCTCCAGGACGCGTACGCGCCGGATGTGGAGATTACGGAGCTGGTGTCGCAGGCCGAGGAGCGGATTTTCGCGGTGCACGACGCCCGTAGCGGCGATTCCGTGGCGGAGTTGGGGCAGGTGCTCAACGATGTGTGGGACAAAATCACGCTGTATAACGAGCAGGGTGGGGCGATCGGGCTGTTGACCGGTTTCGACCAGTTCGACCGCATGACCGGCGGGCTGCACACCTCGGAGCTGATCATTCTCGCGGCCCGGCCCAGTATGGGCAAAACGGCCTTGGCGACAAACATCGCCGAGAACGCGGCCGTGGATTCCGGCCGGTGCGTGCTGTTCGTGAGCCTGGAAATGGCGAAGACGGAGCTGCTGATGCGTATTCTTTGTGGGCGGGCAGACGTCAACAGCCAGAATCTTCGCAGCGGCAAACTCTCGCATAACGACCGCAGCAAACTCCAGCAAACGTCCAGCGAAATCATGCACGCGAAGCTGTATATCGACGATTCCCCCTCGCGAACCGTGTCGGAAATCGCGGCCATCGCGCGGCGGATTCAAAAACGTGCCGTGCGCGACAACGAAAACCTGGATCTGATCGTGATCGACTATTTACAGCTCATTCAGCCCGACAACCCGCGCGACCCCCGTCAGGAGCAGGTGGCGAAAATCTCGCGCCGTCTGAAAGCCCTGGCCCGCGAGTTGAAAGTGCCCGTGCTGTGTCTGGCGCAGTTGAACCGCCAAGCGGAAGAGGGGACGAATCACAAGCCGCGGATGAGTCACCTCCGCGAGTCGGGGTCGATCGAGCAGGATGCCGACGTCGTAATGTTCGTGCACCGCGAGGAGTATTATCACACCGGCGACGACGATTATATCGAAAAGCATAACCTCAAAGGCGTGGGCGAAATCATCGTCGCCAAACAGCGCAACGGCCCCACCGGCGACGTGAAAGTCGGATGGATCGCGCAGCGGACGCGCTTTGTAAACCTCGCCCACAGCCGGGATGAAATCGAAGAGTTTACGGACTTCGGGTGATTCTCTTCGCGTCAGACCGGGATTTGAATTTTCACGGTCGTGCCGACGCCGGGCCGGCTGTCGAGTTCGATTTTTCCGCCCAGGCGTTCCAACGCGTGTTTGACGATGGCCATGCCCAGCCCGATGCCGCGGACACGGTTATCGCCGGACTTTGCCGCGTTGGCCTGGTAGAACCGGTCGAAAATTTTCGACTGCTCTTCGGGGGGGATGCCGCAGCCGTTGTCCTGGCAGGTAATCTGTAAAGCGTCGTCGCCCAGCCACATCCGCACCCACACCGTGTGCCCCGGCTCGGAAAATTTAATCGCGTTGTCAACGATATTCTGCAGGATCAGGTGCAGGCGTTTTTCGTCCGTCTCGAACACGTTGGCTTCGCAGTCGATCCGCATTTTCACGTCTTTGTCCGTCGCCTTCGCGCTGAACAGATCGGTCAACCACGCAGTGACTTCTTCGCCGCGGACGGTCGAAACGCGGTTCTGAATGTGATCGTTTTCAACGATGTGCAAATCCAGCAGATCCTGCACCATCGCTTCCAGGCGGCTGACATGCCGATCCAGGATATTCAGCAGATGCGCGACCATCGCCGGGTCGTCGGCCACGCCGTCGCGCAGGTTGTCGATCGCGGCCCGGATCGTCGTCAGCGGCGTCCGCAGCTCGTGCGAAGCGTTCGCGACGAAATCCGCTTTCATCTGGTTCATGCGTGCCCACTGCGTGCGGTCGCGGACGATCAACAGCGACGCGATCTCCGACGACGACGACTGCGGCGAGATCGGCGACGCCTGCACCTCCAGCGTCATTCGCCGCGTGCCGATTTCCAGCTCCATCTGCCCGGAAGCCGTTTTTTGCGTGCTTTTCATCTGTTCGTAGAGTGACAGGATCGTGCCGTGCCGCATCACCGACCAGAGGTGGCCGTGCGACGCCTGGGGCGGAATTTCCAGCATCCGATGGGCCGACGTGTTCACGTAAAGCAGGCGGTCTTCGCGGTCGATGGCGAAAATCGCCTCGTCGAGATCGTTAAAAATGGTTTGCAAAATCACGCGCTGGCGTTCCATGAGCTCGACTTGCGCCGACACCGTTTCCCGCATGTGTTCCAGGGCCCCGGCGAGGTGTTCCAGCTCCAGCGGGCCGTGAAAAACGACGGGCGTTTTCAGGTCGCCGCGGGAAATATTTTTTGCCACGCCGTGCAGCATTCGCAGCGGGCGGAACCAGTACCACGCGAACACCGCCGACAACGCCAGGGCGATCAGCAGCGTCAGCACCGAATTCAGCACGACGCCCCGCAGCAACGCGGTTCGCATCTGCTGGATATCGGCCATGGGCATCGCCAGCCGCACCGCGCCCATGACGATGCCGCCGTGTTCGACGGGTTGCGCGAGATACCGATAAGGAATGCGCCGCGTGCTGCTTTCGCGGATGTCTTCCCCGGTTTTCCCGGCCAGGGCTGCCATGATTTCCGGGCGGTCGGGCGTGTTGTGCAGCGCCATCTGCCACGGCTGCTCCTCCGAATCGCCCAGCACGTGTCCGGCCGAATCCACGACCGTCAGCCGACAGCGGTTATGCCGATTATTAAACGCCATGCAAAACGCCTGAATCCGCGGCACCAGTGTTTCCGGGTTCGTCGCCGCGGTGTCTTCCCAAATGCGCTTGATATAATCGCGCTGCGCCTCGAGCAGTTCGTGGTGAAAAAGCTCCGACTCGCGCACCGTCTGCCGCTGCATACTGTGGAACGTAAACAGGCTCCCCAGCGAGAGAATCAGCGTGATGAGAATCATGTTCCCGACGAAAAGCCAGGTGAAAAAACTGCGAGATGTCATGCTTTGCATTTCCTAATTTGTAGTTTCCGCCAGACGATATCCGATTCCGCGGACGGTCTGGATGAGGTCGCGTCCGGGGCCGATTTTTCCGCGCAGGGCCGTCAGGTGGACGTCGATCGTGCGGTCGGTGACGATGGCGTCTTCGCCGATGGCTTTGTCGATCAACTGGTTGCGTGTCAACACGCGTCCGCCGGCCGCCATGAGCGCTGCCAGGAGGCGAAACTCGGTCGCCGTCAGCGAGATCGGCTCGCCGGAAACATACGCCTGGTACGTTTCCATGTTGATTTCGATCGGCCCGACCGCCATGTTTTCCTCGTCCGCAGGCTCCTGCTGAAGCATCCCCACCCGCCGCAGCAGCGCGTTGATGCGGGCCACCAGAATCGACATCTGGAACGGCTTGGTGAGGTAATCGTCGGCCCCGATTTCCAGCCCCACGACGATATCGCTTTCGTCGCCCTTGGCACTGAGAATAATCACCGGCAGCGTCGCCAGCCGGCGCTCACGGCGGATCGTCCGCAGAATTTCCATTCCAGGCATCCCCGGCAGCATCAGGTCCAGAATCAGCGCGTCGAAATCCTCACGCATCACCCGGTTCATGCCTGCCACGCCGTCGCCCGCCGTTTGGGTTTCGAATCCCTCTTTCCGCAGCCGCATCGCAAGCATCTCCGCGATGTCCGCCTCATCCTCGATAATCAGTAATCGTTTGCCATTCATGAAATTGCATTCACTTAAATAATTTATCATTTTTTACGCCGGCTATTCCGATTTCCTCAATATACCACCTCGCCGCGAAAATACAATTACTTCGCCTTGGTGTGCCGCACGATTTCGCCGGTTTTGAGGAAAATCGCGTCCTCGGCGATATTTTTGCACAGGTCGCCGATGCGCTCCAGGTTCCGGCCGATGGACGTCAGCGCGTAGACGGCGTTCATGCCCGACGGGTCCGAAAAATTCCCGTTCGTGAACACATCGTCGAGGTACTGGCGGAAATACACGTCCACATGCGCTTTATCGTTGCTGATGATCCACTTCGCGAGCTTGACGGTCGGCGTATCGTCGTCGAACGGCTCCTGCGTATCGTCCTGGATGTCGCCGGGGGGGGCCAGCAGCCGCGTCATCTGGTGCAGGGCGTCGGTCACGCTCTCGGCCAGCGTCTGGAACGTCTTGATGGACGTGACCGTCATGTTCCGCTCGGCCAGCATCAGCACGAATTTCGCGATCGACGTGCAATGATCCGCCATCCGCTCGAGGTCGTTATTGACTTTAATCACGAAGCAGATCCGCCGCAGGTCGATCGCCGCGGGCTGATAGAGGGCCAAAAGCCGAATGCACTCGCGCTCGGTTTCGACTTCCCGCACGTCGATCACGCTGTCCGAATCGATAACGCCGCGGGCGACATCCACATCCATCGTCGTCGCCGCGAACAGGGCGTCCGCTAGCGCCTGCTCCACCAGCAGCGCCGTGTGGTCGAGCTTTAAAAATAATCGGTCGAGTCGTTTGAATAATTGTTCCGTCATGAAATTTTCCTTTCGTATATGTCGTATGTATCACCCGAATCGGCCGGTGATGTAATCTTCGGTTTGTTTGTCCCGCGGATTGGTGAACACGTCGTTCGTGCTGCCGTACTCGATCAACTGGCCGAGGCAGAAAAACGCGGTGCGGTCGCTCACCCTCGCGGCCTGCTGCATATTGTGCGTCACCATGATGATCGTGTACGTGTCCCGTAGCGAGACCACCAGCTCCTCGATGCGTGAAGTCGCGATCGGATCCAGGGCGCTGCACGGCTCGTCCATCAGTAGCACCGTCGGGTTCGTTGCCAGTGCCCGCGCGATGCACAGCCGCTGCTGCTGTCCGCCGGAGAGCGAAAGTGCCGATTTTTGCAGCGTATCCTTCACTTCATTCCACAGCGCGGCCTGCGTCAGCGACTTCTCGATGATCGCGTCCAGATCGGCCCGTCGCGTCACTCCCTGCAAGCGCGGCCCGAACGCCACGTTGTCGTAAATACTTTTCGGGAACGGGTTCGGCCGCTGAAACACCATGCCCACATGCCGCCGCAAGAGCACGAGATTCGTCTTCGGATCGTAGACGTCCTGCGGGCCGACGAACAGATGGCCGGTGGTGCGGATGCCGGGGATCAGATCATTCATGCGGTTGATGCTTCGCAGGAAGGTGCTTTTGCCGCAGCCGCTGGGGCCGATGATGGCCGTGACGCCTTTTTCGGGGATATCCATGTCGACTTCGATCACGCCGGACTTCGTGCCGTAATAAATCGAAAACCCGCGGCTGCGCACGATCGGCGCCGCTTCGGTGACCTGGTTTTCTTCGGCGTCTTCACGATCCGTGGGAATATTCTTCACCGTCTTCACGAGTCTCGCCGAGTCGGAAACCCGCACCGTTGGCATCGCCACCCGCGGCGTATCTTCTTTTGTTGTCGGCACTTCCATCATTTGCATTAACATATTTTTCCCTTTCGAATGATTGGTTTATATCGCTGTTTTAGCCGCGCAGTTTGCTGGCGATTCGGCCGCGGAGGTAAATCGCCACGGCGTTGAGGGTGAGCACGACGAGGATCAGCGTGAGCACCAGGCCGTACTGGTTGTAGGGCACGAGTTTCGCGAGGCGGTCGCCGGTGGCGATGTCCAGGGCCGAGTAGGAAAGCACGGGCGTGGCCTGCATGAGCATGTCCGGCGCCCATTGCGCGGCCGCACCGTATGCCACCGCGCAGGTGAACAATAGCGGGGCCGTTTCACCCGCCGCACGGCTCATGGCCAGAATGGTTCCCGTCAGGATTCCCGGCATCGACGCGGGCAGCACCACCGAAAAAAAGCACCGCGCACGCCCCGCGCCCAGCCCCAACGCCGCTTCCCGGAAGGAGCCCGGCACGCCGCGAATCGCCTCCTCGCTGGAGCGGATGATGATGGGCAGGATCAAAAGCGCCAGCGTCATTCCGCCCGCCAGCACGGACGGCTTGCCGGTGACAATTTCCACGATGACGGCCAGGCCGAAAAGCCCGAACACGATGCTCGGCACCCCGGCCAGCGTGTTGATGCACAGGCGCGTCAGGCGTGTGACGGCGTTATCTTTCGCCACTTCGACGAGGTACGCCGCGGTGATTACGCCCACGGGCATCGCCAGCGCCACGGCCAGCAGCGTAATCATCAGCGTGCCGAAAAGTTCCGGCCCCACACCGCCGAGGAAATGCCCCGCGGTGGACGGGTCGAAAAAATAATATCCGTAAAACGTCAGCTCGGGCCGCATCATCGCGGTGAGATTTTTTTCCGCCAGATCCACCACCCGCGTCATTCCGACAAGCGGCGTCCCGGCGAAAAAATCCTTGCGGGCGACGCTCGTTTTCACGCTTTCCAGAGGCGTTCCGTCGTCGGCGAAACGTTTCGCATACACCTCGACGGTCGTCAGGTCGGTCAGGTATTTTTGCGCCTGCGACCAGTGCGTCGCGCCGTAACGCACCTCGGGCGGCAGATGCTTGATCGCCTCACCGCGAACTTCGGGCCCGAGAATACAACCGTTACCGTCCAGGCCCGTGACGATATTCCGCATCTGGCGGTACACGCCGGCATACGTCACGCTGTCGTCGAGCGTCGTCGGCATGTCGCGAATCGTAAGATCTTCCGCCCCACTTTCGGCGATAAACGACGCCACGCCGGCCTGATATTTTTCCGCCGCCACCAGCAAATCGCCCATGGGCGTATGACGGAAGTCGTTCTCCGCCATGAGGTTACGGATATCGTCGCAGCGGGCCGCGATTTCTTCCGGGTCGGTGCTTTCACCCATGCGCGTCAGAGCTCGGCGGATTTTTTTCGAGGCGGACACCATCGCCGCGGTGTGTTTATTTTCACTTTCGCCGAACGTTTTTTCAAGATAATCCCGCGTGGCCCGATCCGCTTTGCCAGCCTGATCCAACAGCAAATCCGGCGAGAGCCAGGCGTAATGTTCCAGGGCCTCATATACCGGCCGGCGCGATTCCATGCACGCCTGCCACTCTTTTTCTACCGCGGCCGCGTTCCCCCGTCCGAATTGGTCGAGGATGAACAGGCGGTGCTCGACCGTACCACGAAAGACCACAGCCTCCGAGCCTCCGACGAAAATCGGGCCCATCACCAGCAGCAGTGCCGTCACCAGCAGCAGAACCGCCAGCACCGCGAAGGCGTTAAAACCGTGGTTCGTACCCAGGCGGAATCGCAGGTACGTCTTTTCGCCCATCGCGCGAACCACGCCGCCGTGCAGCGCGTTTATCAAAAATGCGATGGCTGCCATGATTTGTTTCGGGATGTACCACAGGGCTTTTTGCAGCCGTGCCGACCAACCGTAAGCAGGTGACTTCGGGCGGGCTGCACTTTGGCCCATGTTTTCGCGAAATTTTTTCGAGAGCCGTTCCGTCAGCAGGTTCATTCCGAACGTGATCACCAGCAGGATGAAGCCGACGGCGAACAGGGCGGAGCGGTGGATGGAGACGGCCGGCGTCTCGCCCATGTCGCGGGCGATGGTCGCGGTCATGGTCTGTACGGCGTCCGCAAAACCGGTGACGATCTGCGTCAAATCGTACCACGGCGTGGGCACGTTGGACGCGTTTCCCGCCGCCATCAGCACGACCATCGTTTCGCCCACGGCCCGCATCATTCCCAGCACAACCGCGGCGATGATGCCGTTATGGGCGGCCGGGATGATCACTTTTATAATCGTTTCGAAACGCGTCGCGCCGCACCCATACGACGCCTCGCGCAGCTCGCGCCCGAGACTGGTCAGGGCGTCCTCCGCCACACTGACAATCAGCGGGATGGCCATCACCGCCAGGATCAACGACGCGTTCAGCGAATTCGTGCCCGTGCGGAAGCCAAGTGTGTCCTGCAACCACGGGGCGACGACCGTGATGGCGAAAAAACCGAACGCCACGGACGGCACGGCCGCCAGCAATTCGATGATGGGTTTAATCCACTGCCGCACACGGAAGGGCACCATGTCGCTGAGGACCACCGCGGCGGTCAGGCCGATGGGCACCGCGATGCACAGCGCCCCGAGCGTGACCTGGAACGTGCCGTATATCATGGAAAGCATGCCGTATTCCGGGTGCTCGGCGGTGGGGTGCCACTGCGTGGAGGTGAAGATTTCCAGCAGCCGCGACTCCTGCCACATGAGGTGGAAGAAGGCCATGCTCTTATAAAAGATGAAGAGGAAGATGGCCGCGACAATGAGAATCGTGAGATTCGCGGTTCTCGCAACCAGTTGATATCCAAGGAAATGCAGGATTCGCTGCCGACAGCGCTGCCACGGGGTCAGCGTGTAAGTCAACACTTCGGGCGCGCTGTCGGTTTCCTGCGGGGGAAGAGCGGGGGGCATGGGTGAGTTCATAAAATGTAATGGGCTGAAAGTCGCTGGGGTTCACCCGCAACCTTACGATTGCGGCTCTGCAATTTGGCATCCATCAATAATCCGTCACCGGGACAAAGCCCTTCGCCTCGATAATCTCGGCGCCCTGCTCGGTGAGGAAGTAGTTGCAGAATTCCAGCAGGCGGGATCCCAGGGCTGGATAGCCGTTGGTGTAGAGAAACAGCGGGCGGGCCAGGGCGTAACGTCCGGAGGCGATGGTCGCTTTCGAAGGGGCGATGCCGTCGTAACTGACCGCGACGACGCCTTTTTTCACGAATCCCAGGCCGACGTAGCCGATGGCGCCTTTGGTGGTCGAAACCCGATTGAAGATCGCGGGGTTGGCGTTGGAATACTCGACTTTATCGCCGAGCTTGGTTTTTTTCATGGCGACTTCGTAAAAGACTTCGTACGTTCCGGACGAGGTGTCGCGGCTGATGGCGACGATGGGGAGATTGGGGCCGCCAACCTGATTCCAGTTCGTGACTTTGCCGCTGAAGATGTCGCGGACTTGCTGGCCGGTGAGCTCTTTGACGGTGTTGGCGGGGTTGACGATGAGGCACACGCCGTCCATCGCGACGGTGAACGGGATGGGCATTTTACCAGCCTCGGCGGCGTCTTTGAATTCTTCCGGTTTCATGAGTCGGCTCATGGCCGCGATCTCACATCGGCCTTCGATCAGTGCCGCCGCGCCGTCGCCACTACCGGTTTTCTTGACGGAAAATTTCTGGTCGGGATATTTTTTCGTGAATGCCTCGACGAACGCGTCGCAAATCGGGCCGACGGTCGTCGAGCCGTCGATGCGGATTTCCTGGGCGACGGCCGTCGCCGCGATCACACACACCATTAAAACGAAAGACACGACTAATGTTCTCATGACGAGTTCTCCTTCTTCCTATACCTGTTCTGTACTACGGTTTATACGCGATGCTTCACGCACCTTTGCACACCATTTTAGCTGAGAATTATTAAGGAATGATGAAGATGGAATTAACTCTTATTTAAAAAGAACGCCCGACAAGTGGGGGCATGCCGGGCGTTCCAGTGGCTTGTTAAGATTAAAAATATGGATACCTGTCAGCCGATGAATCGCGGCGGCGCCGCTGGTGAAACGACACAGGGTGTCTGGTGAATCGCCCGCCGGGCTAGTGACTTTTACATAACGAATAAACAAGGAACTGAATCGCGAAGGCGCGAAGAGATAAAGAAGGAAGAACAGAGAGATATAATGTTTTCCCTGTTTTTACAACATATCATCTCCTCATTTCCCCTTCGCGTTCTTCGCGCCTTCGCGATTCAGTTTATGGAGTTGCCTGTCTATTCGTTAAGGGATCATCGATAGCCGTCCCGCGGCGATTCACCAGGCACGCAGTGCCGAGAAAAACGCGTTACGGCGTCTGTCCGAAAGCGCGGAGGATGCGGTTTTTGTACTTGTCGTTTCGAAGGCCGTGCTCTTTGTAGAAGGACGGCGGGTTGCCTTCGTTGTCGCGACTCGTGGGGTCGGCGCCGTTTTCCAGCAGATAATGAACCAACTCCGGGTCGGCCTGAAGTTCGTGAAGGAGCGTTTTGCCCGACCTGCTCTGCGTGTTGTAATCCATGCCCAGTTCTTTGAGCAATTTCAGCACGTCCCGTGTTTTGAGGTGGGGCAGGATGGATGAAAAGTTGCAATTGCGGACGACGCGGTTGATGTCGAAGCCGTTTTTGCAGAAATAGCGACAGTAGCTTTCCTTGCGATTTTCGAGGGCGAGGCAAAATGCCGTTATATTAAACCTGTCGAGGGCTTCCATGTCGGCCCCTTTTTTCACGAGCGTCTGGAGGCAAGTTCCCTGGGAGCTTTCGACGGCCCAGTGCAGCGGCGTGGCGCGGTTCGGGGTGTCGGGGCGATTCATGTCGGCGCCTTTATCCGCCAGCAGCGTGACGAGTTCGGGCATCCCCAGCGAGGCGGCGTAATGCAGGGGCGTCGCGACGTAGAGGCCGGGCGCGTGGAGGTCGGCGCCTTTTTCCAGCAGGTACTCGCACACTTCTTTGCGGTTGCCGCGAATGGCGAAATGCAGCGCCGTTTCGTTGTCTGCATCCTTCATGCCGATGTCCGTTCCGCTTTCCAGCAGCGTTTTCACGCGGTTCAGATCGCCTTCGTACGCCGCCATGAGAAACGGGTCGGGGGCCTGGGCGTTTTTATAAATGCCGGTACGCAGGGTGAAATACTTGCGGGTAAAGGGGATGCAGGCGTATTTTTCCATGAACAGATAATCCACGACGGATTTGCGGTTGATGTCGCGGGCGTCGACGTCGGCTTCCATGTCGATGAACGTCTGCACGATCCGCTGCAAACGCCGGTCGCCCGGCGCATCCATGTGATCCGAGCCGGACACCGGCTGATGATGGACCACGGCGAATAGTAACGGCGTGCAGCCGTGGCGGTTTTTCAGGTTGATATCCGCCTTTTGCGAAAGCAGAAAAACGCAGATGTCGTACTTCATGTGCAGCGCCGCGGTGTGCAGGGCCGCGTATTGGAGTTTGCTGTTCCAACTGAAGACGTTGATGTCGGGATTGAAGTTCAGGATATAGCGGCAGAGGTTCACATCGCCGTTGTTGACGGCACAAGTCAGGAATTTCTGGGCGTCGGCCGGGCGGTCGAGAAATCGGGCTCCGTGGCGGACGAGGTCTTTGCACAGTTCGAGGTCCCCGCGACTGACGGCGTTTTGCAGGGCCGCGTAGACGAAGAAATCGTGGTCGCTCTGGTGGCGGTCTTTCCGTTCTTCGAGCGTCGCGCCGCGCTCGAGCAAAAATTTTACCATTTCCTGTTTATTCTTCTCCAGGGCGCAGATGAGGGCGGTCAGGCCGCTGATGTTGTAGGCGTTGATATCCACACCGGCATCCAGAACACGCTTTGCCAATTCGATATCCCCGACTTTCGCAACCGCAAAAAGCAGCGTGTTGCCGTCCCGGCCGAGATCCCGCAGGGTGGCGCCTTTCTCCAGGAACTTGTCGATGAGCTTGGAATCCCAAAACTCCGCGGCATAGAAAATCGGCAGCCGGCCCCTGCTGTCGTAAATCCGCACCTCCGCACCGTGATCCAGCAGCATCATGCAGATATCGGTGTTGCCGTGCTGCAGGGCTTTGAACAGCGGCGTCTCCCAGTTGGGCATCGTCCGGACGTTCACTTCGGCCCCCATTTCCAGCATTTTCGCGATGAAATGCTCGTCGCAGTTGGGATTGTCGACCGCCAGATAGAGCGCGTTTTCCCCTTTTTTCGTCCGGGCGTTGATGTCGATCCCTTTTTCCAGCAAGAGCCACAGCGGGCAGTCGAATTTCCCGGAATAGGTCCCAGAGGTGCAGCCTTTGTCCTCGTATCCCAGCGCGTAATGCACCGGCGTCAGCAGATCGTCGTCGGTCGCCTCCATGTCGGCACCGTGATCCAGAAGGTACTGGCAGATTTCGATTGCCTGGGAAGCCGCGAACATCAGCGGGGTTCGGCCAACCTTATTCCGCGCGTTGACGTTTGCGCCCTTCTGGACGAGGTATTTCGCCAACTCCGGATTCCTCCGCGACACCGCCAGCATCAGCAGCGTGTTGCCGTTTTTGTCCGGGGCTTCCAGGTCGCCGCCGTTTTCCAGATGTGCCTTCCACGCGGGGAGAACCGACGGTTGCGGGCCGATCTCCGGCAGCTCCTGCTGGGCGTGCAGGGGATTCGCAAACAGCGTGAGTGTTAAAATACACAGAATGTGTCGAATGTTTGGCATGGCGATTTCCTGGGTTGGTAAAATTTTTTGCGTGTCAATAAAATAAACAAAATGCGGCGATTTTCTTGCCAGGGAAGTTTGCGTGGCTGATGTGTTTTGTACGCATTTCGCTTACGCCACGTTTCCTCTCCCCAATCAAAATTTTAACACATTCGCGACATTTTTTCCACCCCGGAAATGACGTATTCTTTTATAGATTCGCCTTCGCGGACGGACAGGCCGATTTTTTTTGACTTTTTTGTCTCCCACCCTCTTTTCAAGTTTTCAAAAGACGCTAAAATCACCGCCATCGTACGAAAGCTCTCGCCACCGGAGATGTGGTTTCCCCCGTGATAAGCGGAATCCATTTTCGGCATGCCCGGCGTACCCACAATGGACCGGAACTCTCGTTGCAGGCAATTTTTTCATTGATCATTCTGTTCGCTTTTTCAGGGAAATCGTCATGAACGGTATGTTGTTGAAAGAAGGGCGTGATGAAAGTCCGGAGCCTCCCGGATCGTCGGGCCAGGGACTTTCTTGTTGGTGGCAGCGGGCCGATCTGCGGTACCGCGACGATGTTCTTTATTTCGGCGAAACGGCGCTGGGTGACTTTGCGGCTCAGGCCGGGGATACGCCCGCTTATGTTTATCGCCCGGCCCGCGCTGCGGAAAAAGCGGCGATGATCCGTTCCGCCCTGCCCGAGGCGACGCTTCTTTATGCGATGAAAGCGAACCGTCACCCCGCCATCCTCACACGGATGCGTGAAACCGTGGACGGAATCGATATTTGCTCCCCGAACGAAGCCCGGCTGGCACTTGCGTCGTCGTTTCGAGAGGAGCAGCTCAGTTATACCGGCACGTCGCTGTCGGAGTCCGATCTGACATTTTTGGCCGAGCACCCCGGCATCCATGTGAACGTCGATTCGCTGGCGTGTCTGCGGCGGCTGGCGTCGCGCTGCCCTGGCCGGTCGCTGGGCGTGCGTATCAATCCGGAGTCCGGAATCGGATATCGCAACGAGGCCCGGCTGGTTTACTCCGCCCAAGAGCGTCCCGGGAAGTTCGGCCTGCTGAAAGAGCAGCTCCCCGAGGCGGCGGCGATGGCGAAACATTTCGGCTGCCGGATTTGCACAGTGCATTGGCATGTGGGTTGCGGCTGGCTGGACGAACAGTTGACGGGCCTGGCCGAGATTCTGGAGCGTGCCACGTCGATGGCGGCGTCGCTGCCGGACGTCGAGTGGATTAACCTCGGCGGCGGGCTGGGCGTGCCGTTCCGTGCGGACGACAAGCCGCTTTCGCTGGACCGCTGGTCGGAGGCGGTGCGCAAGGCCGTTGGCGGGCGGTGGCGCGTGTGCCTCGAGCCCGGGTCGTTTCTCGTGCAGGACGCCGGGATCCTGCTGGCTCGCGTCAACACCGTCGAAACCAAGCGGCAATGGACTTTCGCCGGCGTCAATGCCGGATTTAATCTCGCGATGGAGCCTGTTTTTTACGGCATGCGACTGGAGCCGGTCTATCTGAACCGTCCGGCGCCGCAGCGGAAAATCGCGCCCGTGACCATCGCCGGAAATATCAACGAAGCCCACGATTTGCTGGCCCGGGACATGGAAATGCCCGTGCCGGAAGAGGGCGAATGGCTCGGTTTTCTCAATGCCGGCGCGTATGCCGCGGCGATGGCTTCCAATCATTGCCTGCGGGGAGGTTTTCTGGAGTTTACCGCTCCTTGATGCGCGGGTTGCGGCGTCTGTCGTGGCACCGCAACTGACCCAGCGCACGGCCCCTTTTTTCTCTTACGTTTTTTATTGTGACCGCAACCCCTTTTTATAAGGATATTTAGCCCATGAGTACGATGAAACCCGCGATTTCCACCGATTCGATTTCCGCCGAAAGCCAGCTTTCCGAAGTCAACAAATCGGCGTGGGACCGCCTCTACGCTTCGACCGACGAACTGGTCTGGGGCGACAACGCGCTGCCGTTCGTCGAGGATGCGATTCGTTTTCTTCGGTCGGCGGACATGCTGCCGCAGAAGCCGGCGATGCTGGATGCAGCGACGGGCGAGGGGCGCAACCTCCCGACGCTGCTGGCTGCCACGACGGATGTCACCGCCTGCGACGCTTCCCCGGCAGCGCTTGCGAAATTGGCCTCCCGCTTCGGCGACCGCGTCGGCGCCGTCGAATGCGACCTGGCCCTGATGCCCTTCCCGGCTTTTTCCTTCGACATGATCCTGGCCTGCGACATCATCGAAACGCTGCCGAATCTCGAGGAAGTGCTGAGGGAGATGAATCGCGTGCTGCGGCCCGGCGGCGTCCTGGTGGCCAACGTCCCGGACTTCGACGACGGCATTTCCAGCACCGACATGCAGCCGCTGGAAACCGGCAACTTCATGTATAAAGGCGACTACTTCTTCCGCTTCCAGGAAGAAAGCGAATTCGTGGCGACGATGGAACGGGCCGGCTTTCGGCTGATTTCCTGCGAGCCGACGACGTGGTGGGAGCCGCCGCACCCCGGTTACCGCGACGAAGTGCACAGCCACACCAGCCGTATCGTCATCGCCTCCCGCGTGATGGAATAATTGACAATGGATAATTGATAATTGATTGCGTAGAGAAAACCATCCGGCCGGTGGCTCGCTTGCGTCAATTATCAATTATCAATTTCTCTCCCCTCCCCGTTTTCTTGACTTTCGGCGGCGGATAAATTAAAATGAAAGACGGCTGCGCCCTTTTCGTTTTTTCTTTTTTCCACTTTTCAGGAGAAATCCGCCATGAAAACGCTGTTTTTGCGAAAAAATGCGCTTGTTCTGACGCTCGGGCTTGGGATTCTGAGTTTTTTCTGCATTTTTCATCTCACGGCCAAGCCGCTGGCGATGGCGCAGGAAGCACCCGTGGAGCAGGAAGCGGATGAGGAGGAGGGGGAAAACGCCGACGTGATGCTCATGAATGTGATACGGGAAATCGAGCGGCGGTATGACGTGACCATCCGCCTGACGCCCTGGCTGGGGAAGGGGAAGCTTTTCGAGCCGGAACTGGAGATCGTCGCCATGCCCCCCGCCGGGCTGACGCTGGAGGAGGCCCTGTACCAAACGCTGACGCTCCATGGGCTGGTTTATGAGAAAAAAGCAGATCATTACTGGGTCACGGGCGGGAAAACCCCCGGCGTGTACCTGCTGGAAAAGCGTTATTCGCTGCCGCGGGAAGCGGCGGACGATATCCTGGACATCCTGCCGCGGCTGATCTGTGAAGACTCCTGGCGGAGTAACGGCGGCGCGGGTGTGTGTGAGTTCGACAAAAAAACGAAAACGCTGACGGTGTGGCAATCGCCGGATGTGATGCCGCTGGTGGATGATTTTTTCGCGAAGCTGATGGGGACGTATGTGCCGTCGCCGGGGAGGGAAAAGCTCCTGCGTGTGCTGGAAACCCCCACGACGCTCGCGTTTCCCGAAACGCCGCTGCGAGAAATCGCGAAGTTGCTCGAAACGAAGTACGGCGTGCCGATCCGGCTGGACATGGAGAAGCTGGAAGATTGTGGTGTCAGTGCGGATGAACCGTTTTCGGCGGATTATCGGGACATCGCAATGGGCAGCATCCTGCGGAATATGTTTTTCGAAAAGCATCTTGGGTATGTGCCGGACGGCGATACGCTGGTGATTACGTCCCGGGAAAAGGCGGACAATACCCATGAGCTGCGGCTTTACCCGTGGAAGTTCGAGCCTACCGATTGCGTGCTGCTCATCCAGGCGCCGGATGGGGAAATGGTCACCCTATGGGAAATGCAGCCGGAGCATGCGACGAAGGAAAACACGCCGGTGACGGAGGTTTACGACGGGCCGGTGGAGAGCGAGCCGACGGCGGAATGGGATTCGCTGTACTGGCTGCTGGAGGGGATGGTTCAGAAGGACACGTGGGAGTGTAACGGCGGGGCGGCAAAACTATTTTTCATGGGTGTGCCGAAACCGGATACCGAGGAAATTTTTGCTGTGGTGAATGGCTCGCAGCGTCTGCACGAAGACGTGAAGCGCCTGCTGGACGCGGTGACGAAAAAAACACCGTGGCGGACACCGGCCGAGCTGCGCGCCCTGGCGGCGCTGGAGAAGCCCGTGAGCGTGACGGCGATCGAGGAGGGAATGACGATCGCGGAGTTTGTCGGGGAAATCGGCCGGCAGATCGGCGAGAAGATTTATTGTACCGAGGATATACTTTATGAATTGGAGGAGAGCAGTGCCGTCAAAGGGCGTATTTACCCGAATGTCGTAAGCGTCTCGGCGCGGACCGCCCTGCGGGGTGTTATCATGCAGGATACGGATATTTCGCTGCGGAACGAAACCCTGTGGCTGACGAAAAACGACGAAGCGCTGTACCCGGTTTTTTATCCCTTGACGCTCAACCCGGGGGATGACCTGGAAAGCATCATGGAACTCGTGGTCAATTGTATCAATAAAGACTCGTGGGAGGATAATGGCGGCTCGGCAGTTATCGCGCGACCGCCGCAGCGCGACGGGATCATCGTTTTGCAGTCCCCCGCCACGCACCGGGAAATCGCCCGGCTGTTACAGACTTACCACGAAAAAACACCTCCGCGGGGCGCAATCGAAAAACATTTTCAGGACCTGCTGGCGACGAAAGTCTCGCTGGCGTATGTCGACAAAACGATGCGGGAGGTCATGGCCGATTTGCAAGGGAAGTTCGGCATCACCATCCGGCCTAACTGGAAAGCGATGCGGGAAAATGTCGTCAACCTGGATGAAATTCGCGTGACGCTGGAGGTGACGGATATTTCGCTGCGAAACGCGATGGAGCTGCTGTGTCGGCAGTCCGACCAAATCGGCCTGGCGGTCACCGACGAGGAGGTGGTGGTGCTGCCCCGGGGTAATTATAAGGGGGAATTCGCCGACAATTATATGTTCGCGAAGATGTATCCGTGGAAATTTCCCCCGGAAAGATTCTTGGAAGGCGACAGGTACTCGGTGGGGAGGAGTATGTCGGGCAGATTGTTTGGTGCTGGTGGGACAGGTGGCATCATGGGAGGATTTTTCCTCGAATCGCCGGCGCCGTCAGAAGCGGAGGACGCGGGCATGCCGGCACCGGACCGCTGGGAGCTGTTGGACATTTTAACGCTGATTGATGCGGACTCCTGGGAGGTGAATGGCGGGCCCGGCACGGCCGGGTGGCTGTCGGAGTGGATCGTCGTCACCCAGACGGAGGCGGTGCACCGGGAGGTTGAAAAACTGCTGCGGGCTTTGCGGCGGAAGCCCCCGCTGCAAACGGCGACGGAAATGCGGATCGCGAAATGCATGAAACAGCCGGTGACATGGGATTTTCATGCCCGTCCGCTGGGCGAGGTGGCGCTGGAGTTGAGCCGGCAGGTGGGGGTGAATTTCGTGCCGGACGCCGGCGCGATGATGGATGAAGTGAGCGCTTATGAAGAGAGCGGTCGTGAGAAGGAAATTTCGCCGAAAACGCCGGTTACGGCGAGGGTGGAGAATGTGCCGCTGGAGCGGGCGCTGAACGAGATGCTGCACCCGCTGGGGCTGCGCTGGCTGGTGCAAAATGATGTCGTGCTGCTGACCACGCCCCGGGTGGCGTACCGTAGCGTGGCGTACCGCGTTTATGATGTGACGGGGGCCGGCCGGCTGGATATGACGTCGGGCGACGTGAAAGAGATGCTTGAGGAGCGTCTGACGTTTTTGCATGATGGCCGAGGGGAACACCCCCTGATGGGTGAGTGCGGCCCGTTTTTTTTGGTGGTGGCGCAGACGCCCACGGTGCATGCGATGATTGCGGGGCTCTTGAAAAACCTTGAGGCGGAGTTACCGTCGGACACCGACCGACGGGAATTTTGGCAGTGGCAGGACGATAAGCGCGAAGCACTCGAATCGCAGCGCTTCGTGCCTTTCCGCCCCGTGTCGCGGAGCAGGAGAAATGATTACCTTGGGGGCGGATTCATGTGATCGGCGGCAGTTGGAAGAGGGGGGGCAAATTAATTTACTCACAAGAACAGCAGCCGGGAATGGAGCGGAATGTAATGACGCGCAATGACCGGATAGAAGTGGGGAAACGCTCGGTGGGGCTTATCCGGTCATTTCGCTTCGCTTCATTCTCGGCTGCTGTTGCATCTCACATCTCTCGTCAAAACGCGCATAAAAAAACCGGCTCCGATGGGGTTTCGGAGCCGGCGTAAGTTAAGAAGAACGTTGAGGTTACGTCATGCGTTACGCGCCGGTAACGCCGATGGCCGCTTCTTCCTCTTCCTGAATGATGATACGCGGTGTGACGACCATCATCAGGCTCGAGGTTTCACGCCCGATGCTCGTGTTCTTGAACAGTCGGTTGATGAAGGGCACCTTGTTGAGGATCGGGACGCCCGCCTCGCTGCGGCCTTCGCTCAAACGTTTGATACCGCCCAGGAGCACCGTTCCGCCGTCCGGCACGCTGACCGTCGTGGTGACCGTCACGTAAGAGAACGTCGGCAACTGCACGGTCGTACCCTGGCGGGTCGTTTCCGTGTTGTTGGTCTTGGTGGTATTGTCGTTCGGATTATCCTGATCGCCGGTGGCGCTGGAGTCCGTCTTGGTGGTTGACGTTCCGGTGAAGGTGAACTGCTGCACGTCGCCGATCTGGCTGAAGTACGGCACGACTGTCAGTCGCACGTAGCGACGGTCGGCTGAGACCACAGCTTGGACGGTCATGAAGGAACCTTCCGACAGGACGACGATCACGGGCTGCAGTGCCGCCGCGAAGTCGCCGACGACAGGCGTCACGCTGATGACGAACGGCGTCTGCGACGTGTCTGCGACGAACGCCTGCTGGCCGTTGAAGAGCGTTACCTTCGGGGCCTGGAGCACGTTCGAACGCTCGGTGCTCTGGGCCGCCTCGAGGAAGAGATACGCTTCCACGTCCGAAAGGATGGCGAATCCGAGCTGGGCTCCGAAGTTCTTCGAGGCGTCGTAGCCGCCCAGCAGGGCCCCCGCGGTGGTCAGCGCCGAGCTGCCCTGCAGGAAACTGATGGGGGCCGGGCCGGAAGTGTTCAGGCTGTAATCCTGGTAATAGGTTCCCTGGCCGACGGTGGCGCTTCTGCCGTTACGGGCCCAGACGCGGCCGGTCGTGCCGTCGGCCGTTGTGTAGGTCTGGGAATTGAAGGCGCCCGCGGTGCCGGTCGGAATGTTGACGTTGAAGTCGACGCCGATCTTCTCGAAGAAGGTGTCGTTGAGGGTGACGAAACGCACCTCGATGGTCACCTGCAGGTCTTGCAGACGGCGCAGCTGTTCCAGCAGGTTCGCGATCGCTTCGTGAGCTTCCTGTGTCTGACTGACGACCAGACTGAGGTTGACCGGGAATTTCGCGATGGTTCCGGGACCGCCGTTTTCCTCCCACGAATCCTTCTGGATGGTGTTGACGATCAGGTCCATGAGGCTCTCGAAGTCGGCGCTTGCGGCACCGCCGGAAGCTCCGTCCTGGACGAGTCCGCCGCCGCCGACCATTCCGCCGCCGGATCCGCCGACGGGGACTGTGGTCTGGGCGTTGACGCCGGCCGGGATGTTGGAATTGATGCTCGGCGAGCCGGCGCGGCTGGCCATGCCGATACTCGGTGCAGCCATCGCGGCCTGCCACGGCGACATCGTGCCGCGTGCCGTGGTCATCGCGTTCTGCAAGGCACCCTCCAGACCCATGCCACTGCTGGGGCTGAAGTTCGGGATTGGAATCACGAGGTCCGCCACCGGGTACACGACTTCATACACGTCCGTGCTCTTGAGGCCCTTGCTGGTGATCAGCAGCACCTCGTTGCGAATGACGTAATCGAGTTCTTTCCCGCCGAGAATCAGCTTCAGCGCACTGGCAAGGCTGATTTCGTTCTGGGTCGTGAGACTCACCCGGTCGGAAGGATTGACGCCTTCTTTAGCCAGGCCGGCCTCGTCGATGTGGATGTTGATGCCGGTCGCCTTGGCCAGCACGTCGATGACGCTCGTCAGCGGCTGCTGCGCAAAGTTCGGATGCACGGGCGTGTCGAGGGCTTTTTGAATGGCCAGCTCTCGCTCGTTGAGCCGCGTCTGTTTTTTCATGGCTGCCAGACGCCGATTGCTGATTTTGTCCCAGTCGTCGGCGTATTCGATCTCGCCGACAAACGGAATGGAGCTGCGGTCGACGGCGAGCATCGACTTGACATATCCGTCTTCCTTTTCGTCGCGGATCTCCCGGTTGAGATGCATACGATGATGCATTTTTCCACTGACTTCCAGCTGAATCGCAACGGGTTCGTCGGGGAATAGCTGCTTGGCACGCTGGCCAACCACTTCCGCTTCGGCGAAACGGCGTTCTTTCTGGAGGCGGTTAAACTCTTCGGTCATCTCGGCCAGACGCTCCTGCTTGCTCATCAGGTTTTCCTGATCCTGCTTCGCGCCGTCCAGATTTTTCTGGTTCCGCTCGGCCATCCTGATCTGGGCCTCGTTGTCGTTGATATACTTCTGCAGTTCCTCGGTTTTTTTGTCGTGGTTCCGCATGAGCATATCACGCTGACCGCCCTGCAGTTCGGACTCCTCCAGTTTCTGGCGGAAATCGATCATCAGCTTCAGGGCACCTCGGGGATCGCTCTCCCGCATATCGCTGGCTTTTCGCTGAAGATTCTGCATTTCGGTCGCCAGTTGATTAAACGTGACGGACTCGGATTCGGGATTCGCCAGCGGTCCGGGCCTTGCGGCGGCGGAGGCGTTGGGATCGGGCTGCGAGAGCAGGATTTGCAGGTCGTTGAGATGTCGGGCCGTTGCCGGATCCAGCTCCGCGCGATACTGCTCGGCCTGGGCGACGTATTTTTTGGCCGCCTCACGATTATTCTGTTGCAGCTCGACTTTCGCCTGTTGCAGCAGCGCATAACCGGGACTCTGGTTGACACTTGCGGGCACCACTGCGGTGTTGTCCTGACCCGGCGCGTAGACGGCCGCGGATGCCGTGTGGGCTCCGGTACCGATTGCGCCTGCGGGCGTGACGTACTCCGCGGGGGGCGTCATGGCCAGGGCCGGGGGAATGTCCGCCGCACTGGTTGCTGGCGTGGTCGCCGTCATGGGAGGCCTGCCGCTCGGATTGCCACGCTGATTCTTCACGGCTTCGATTCTCGCCAGGATGTCGCGCGGCTGCGGTTCAAACTGGTTGAATTTCACGTTCAGGTTGTCGGCGGCGAACGCCAGCGTGGACGCTTCGTCGAGCCGACCCCAGCCCAGGAGCGTCTGCGACTGCTCCATAAAGCTTTTCGCCAGCGCCCGACGGACGCCTTCGGTGTCGCCTTCCTGCTGCCGCTTCTGCATGATGAACGTGTAATTGCGGACATGCGCCAGCACGTTCTCGTGGGTATCCATTTTGGGCGGATACGGCAGTTGCATGGCGCCGGCCTGATTGGCCAGCTGGGTTGCGCGATTGACGTCGCCCTGGGAAAGCGCGACGCGTGCGTCGACGATTAACTTATTCCGCGCTCCGGTGGCACGTGCGTTGGCCTGGGCGGCCGCTGGGTCGTGTTGAGGAGGCATGGCCGCGGGCGCCATCGCCGGATTATACGGCGGCTGGGGCGCGGGTGCCATCGTGGGATTGTAGGGCTGACCAGGGGCCATGTTGGGATTCATGGGTGCGGCGTGCGCGACGGGCGGTGCCGCCGGAGCAGCGTATCCGCCGGGTGCCGGGCCGTAGGTTCCGGGTGCCGGAGCTGCCGGAGCCGCCAGCACGGAACGCTGGGTGCCGCTTGCCGCCACGGCGACGTCATGCATCAGTCGCTGCGGCGAATCTTCGTTCGGGGCATAGGTCGCCACCAGTGTGTCGGCCTGTCTCGCCCAGTGGGTTGCTTCCTGAAGGTTGCCGGCTTGTAACGCCTGACGCCCCTTCGCTAAATACTCCATCGCCTGCATCTTCGGTTGAATGTTCGCAGGTCGCGTCGTGGTGTTCGGGACAGGCTGTCCGCCGCCAGGAGACGTCGTTGCGCCGGCAGGGTAGTATTGCCCCGCACAAACGCTGACGAAAAGTCCCAGCGAAACAGCTGCCAGCACCATCGGTGATCGTGTGGTAAATCTGTTCATCGTTCTTCTTTTCTTCATATTCCTTAAAGCCTTACAGTTCGGAACTGAATCACGTTCGGCCGTAATCGTTCGCGCAACACCTCGTCGCGGAACACCCCGTTACGGCTGCTTCGACACACGTGCCCACATCCCCGCAAAAGAACATCACCGCGGGATCGCACACCGACCGCTCGCCTGAGACGCACTCAGGAAATGGCCGGCGCAAAACCGTTGGGAAACGCTTTTTTTGCAGGGAAAACCGTGGTCTACCACGTGTCTTATGGAGTTAAATACCCATTTATTACAAAAACGTCAAGATGGATTTGCAGAAAAAATGAGAAAAAGAGAATTTTTCGAAGAAAAGGGGAGAAAAATGGTGAATGGTTAATTGTGAATGATGAATTCATTACCCATTCACAATTACCCATTCACCATTACGCATTCAGCATTTCATAAATCGCGGGGTCGGCCAGGCCATGGGCGATCATTTTCGCGCAGGAGAAATTCATGTGCTTGCTGTGCTCTGCAGGGACGGCCACGATAAACGCCCCGGCGGCGGCCCCGGCCTTACACCCCGTCTCGCTGTCCTCCAGAACCATCATCTCGGCAGGCGAAATCCCGAATCGCGAGGCCGCCGTGAGATAAATCTCCGGATCCGGCTTGCCATGGGTAATGTCGTTGGCCGTGATCATAAACTGGAAGCGGGACATCAGATCAAAACGCGGCAGCACACCCTCCACGATCCGCCGGGTACTGCTGGTGCAGATGCATTTCGGAATGCCGGCCTTTTCCAGATAATCCAGCAGGTCGAGCAGCCCGGGCATGGGCCCCAGCGTTTCGTCCATGAGCTCGAAAAACGTCTCGTCCGACTCCCGGTGCATGTCCTCCCACGCGTCGGGCAGATTGTGCCACGCGATCATCGTCTCGAAACTCTTTCGCGGCGGCGTTCCCATCACCGCGGCACACAACTCCGGCGTGTACTCCACACCGCGACGTTCCATGAGCCGCGTTCCGACACGAAAATACAGATCTTCCGAATTGAACATCAGGCCGTCCATGTCAAATGCCACGGCCTTTATCAAACCACCCATTTTGAGAACCCCCGAGGAAATGCTGAATGCTTAACGCGTAATGGTGAATGTCCGTATCCACACGCTTTTCGCCGGGATTATACCATGTTTGCGTTTCCCCGCAAGGACGGCGGGGGGAATGCTAAATGCTTAATAATGACGCAAGCGGGCTGCATGCCTGTTTGTGAGCGGGAAGCAAAATAATTTAGCATTTAGCATTATCCTACCGGTTTAACGAGCATGAGGTTTTCGCCGAGCACTTCCACGACTTTAATGGGGGTGCCGGTGGACAGCGTGGCGCCGGTGGTCTGGGCGAGGAATTCTTCGGTGCGGTTTTGGATGATGATCTGGATTTTTCCCTCGCCGCGGCGCTCACCCGGGATGGGGGTGTATACGGTGCCGGTGCAGCCGACGGCGTTTCGGACGTTCACCGCACCGTCACTGCGCAGCGACATCAGCGAGCGGAAGGCGAAGGTGATGACGAACTGCACCATGATGCCGCCGGCCAGTGCCATGCCCAGGGACATGCTGTCCGGCAAGTCGTACGACTGACCGAGGAGTCCGAAAAGGCCGAAGAAGGCGAGGCCGCCGACGATTCCTTTAAGCGAAATCCATCGCAGGGCGTGGGACATGTATGAGGAGTGCCCGTGGTGGCCTAATTGACCGTCCGAGCCGTCAGCGCTGTCCGAAGCGTCCATGGCGTCCGACCCGTCCATGGCCATATCCCCTCCGCCGCTGAAGTCCACATCCATATCATCCCCGCCGGACATGCCCAGCAGCGTCAGCACCAACTGAAGCACCAGGAACGCACCGCACGCGATGGCGCACACTGAATAAATGGCAGACATGATCTTGCTCCTTCCCTCGAAAAGCCACGGAAACTGAAAACGGTTCTCACTTCCTTTATTTTATCCGATTTTTCAGCGAAAAGGAATCATTTTTTTGCCATTTTTCTCAAAATTTAAGAAAAATTTGTGTAATTTTAGGGAAATTTAGGCGCAAAAGAAAGATTGAGCGTAAGAAACAGCAGCCGGGAATGGAGCGCAGCGCAATGACCGAATAAAGAAGTGGGGAGAGACGCGGCCATTCGAATCCGGTCTCTGCGAGTCACTGCGTTCCGCTCCGCTGCCGGCTGCTGTTTTCCTGCCGAATGCTGTTTTTTCTCCTCTTCGGCAGCACGCCCATCGCAAAAATCGCCAGCGGAACGGTGGTCAGCAGGTGTCCGCCGCGTGTGTAAAGCGAGGATTTATAAGCGTTTACGTCATTCTGTGACACAGTGGCCACCAGCACGCCCGGTTCTCCATGTTTCAGTTCCTGGAAAATTTCTCCCGTGGGGGCGATCTCGGCCGAGATGCCGTAATTGGCGGCGATCAGCATTTTTTTGCGGTTCTCCACGGCCCGGAACACCCCGCACGCCAGGTGCAGTCGGGACTCGTGCGAGTTCTGGAACCAGCCGTTATTCGTGACGTTCAGCAGAAAATCCGTCCGCACGCCTTCTTTCTCAAGCGTCGCGATCTGGCGGCGGATAAGCCGGCCCACGACAGACTCGAAACAGATACTCGGCGTGGCGCAAAACCACTCTCCGCTGGCCAGGCCTTTAACCATGAAGGAGCCGGGATGCGTTCCCGCCGCGCCGCCCGCACCGATGGGCGACCATTGCGCCGTCCCCGGCATCCATTTCTCCAGCGTCCGCAAAAACGGCACGTATTCGCCGAACGGCACGAGGTGCATTTTCGCGTAAAAGGCCACGTTTTTATCACCCGGCCGCACATAAAACGCGGCATTATAATTTTCCACGCCCCCGGCGGTGAACACGTCCGCGCTGCCGCCAGTCACCAGCGGAATGTTATAATGGTCTGAAATCCCGCGCAGCCGCATTTGCGTGCCTTCTGCCAGTTCATGCACCCGCGCCGCGAACCGTGCCTGCGTAAACGCATCTCCGTTCTCATCCGTCAGGCCCGGCGGACACACCGCGTCCTGCTGGGCAAAAACCACCGGATGCCGGTACATGGATTCCGGCCACACGATCAGGGAAGGTGGAAAACCCGCCAGAGAAGCCGGCCGGCCCGTCCCCCGCGCAAGCGGTACCGCCTCCGTGGTGAGCGAAAAATACTGCTCCTCCGTTTTTTTCGTGGTCTCCGGATCCAGCGCGAGCACCGCCGGGATGTTTCCCTGCACCAGCGCGACATTTACGGCGGGCACATATTCGGATTTCTCCAGCGCCGAAGTACCCGCCCCCGTCATCCGCCATGCACCGTACCCAAACATGCAAGTCAGCGTCAGCACAAAAGTTACCGCCGCGCGGATATTTTTAGCGTAAACCGCCACGCCGCCCGCCGCCGCCAGCAGCACCATCAGCCCGGAAACGCCCACCTCCCCCATGATGTCCGCCGACTGAATCAGCACCGGCACACGGTACAGCGCATGACAGAGACTCCCCATCAGATACCCGGTAAAAATCCACCCGCGCAAAAGGTCACACGCTATGTACACCAGCGGCGCGGCCAGGAGTGTCCCGAAAACACGGGAGTAAAGCCGCACGCCGTCTCGCGCACCCAGCACCGCCGTGAAAAACCGCGGCAGTCGGCCATGCACCAGATTCCGCGAAACACCCACAAAAAGCGGGAGATAAACGCCCATGTACGCCGCCAGCAGCACCAGCAGAAAGTTATTCACGGCATGAGGATAGCGCACGAAATGCACTTCATAAAGCCAGAACAGGCATCCGCACAAATACAGCCAGCGGTAAAGATGACGCGGCCGGCGGCGCTCGAAAATCATCAGGCACCACAGCACCGGCGCCAAAAATCCCAGAGGCCAGCAATTCACCGGCGGCAGCGCCAGCCACAGCAGCACCACGCCGAGAAACACGGGGAAAAATGGGTGAAAACGCACCATTTTTTGCAATTTTTTCATGTTTCGCATCCCTGCATCACGTGCCGCGTTTCATTCCATTAAACTTTTTTGCATGGCCGTCAGCCCCACGCCCGGCTGAATGGCCCAGCCCTGCGCGATCAGCACACGCTCCAACGCCGCCACGCATCCGATCACATCCAGCTCGTCAATCATCCCCATGTGCGCGATCCGAATGGCTTTCCCCTTCAGGAACCCTTGCGCCCCCGCGATTTTCACGCCGAATTCCTCCTCCAGCCGCGTCAGAAGCGCCTTCACATCCACCGCGTCCGGCATTTTAATGAGCGTCAGCACATCACACGGCTCTTCCGCGAAAACCTCCAGGCCCATGGCCGTCACCGCCGCACGCGCCGCGCGGGCCAGCCGGGACGTGTGCCGCCAGACGTTTTCCACGCCCATTTCCCGCAAAATCCGCAGACTTTCCGCCAGGGCCGCCATCAGGGAACGCGGGGGCGTGTACGGCGTGTCCGACGTTTTCGCCGCCTTCCGGTACGCCTGCAGATCCAGATAAAACGCGGATGGACGGGAATTATGCGTTTTCGCGTCCGCATCCATTTTCCGCCACGCTTTTTCACTGACGGCCACGAAACTCAGCCCCGGCGGCGTCATCAGCGCCTTCTGAGAACCCACAGCCAGCAGGTCTACCCCCCACGCATCCGTGCGGCATTCCATCCCGCCCACGCCGCTGATGCCGTCCACCACGAAAATGGCGTCCGTTTTCGTGACTTCCGCCCCGATTTCGCGGATCCGGTGCCCGACACCCGTGCTGGTTTCACTCAGCGTGGCGAACACCGCCCGAATCCCCGGCTCATCCCGCAAAAACTCCGCAACTTTCGCGGCTTCAAAAGGCTTCCCCCACGGCACTTCATACAGAATCGGCGTGATACCGAAACGCGTGCATAAATCCGCCCACCGTTCCGCGAATTTTCCGCTAAAAAGCACCAGCGCTTTTCCGCCCGCCGGAACCGCGTTCACCACGCACGCCTCCATGGCCGCGGTGCCGGAACCGGTGATGATGGCGATTTCATTTTCGGTGCAAAAAACCTCACGCAGCCCCGCCACGCATGTACGGAAAATTTCGCGAAATTCTTCCGTGCGGTGATGGCGTAAGTCGCGGGCCAGCACTTCCAGCGCGGCCTGCGGAACGGGAGTCGGGCCGGGAGTCATTAAACGGTAACGCGCCAGCGGATTTTTCATGGATTTCCCTGTGACCGGAACTTTTCAAAAAATGACTTATTAAAACGCACTTTATTCACCACCGAGGACACAGAGATCACAGAGTTAAATTTAAGAATTTCAGAGAAAAAACTCTCCGCTCCGTTTTCCACGCTGTGCTCTCTGTGTCCTCGGTAGTGAAAAAAATGAACCAAATTTTGCATATTCCAGCCATTATAAGCCCGGGCTGACCATTTCCAAATAGGATTTTTCAAAAAAAATGACTTTTTCTTACTTTTTTCCGCTGAATCCGGGACAGACGCGATTATTTATGCTAAATTACATTATCAGAAAAGATTTTCAAGAGATCTGCTCTTCCGGAATCATGGCTTTTTCAGTATAATCGCCGTGACTGTTCCCTATTAATAATGAAGCCGCAGATCCAGGAGTGATGCATGCGTTTCCCCTCATCCCGCTTTTTAACCGGAAAGAAGACGTTTTCACGGCCGTTTTTTTCGCGTATTTTTCTGCTCATTTTTTGTGTGAATGCTATTTTCGTGGCATCTCATGCGGCGGCGGCCACGTACCAGACCAAAAATTTCACTGTCAGTGCGCATGATCCGAAGATTGCGCAGAAAATGGCCACGCGCGCGGAGGAGCTACGTAAGAGTCTGGCGGAGTTATGGCTGGGAAAAACGCTCCCGAACTGGTTTAAACGTGCGGACATCAAAATCCGGATCGGCCAGCTCTCCCCCGGCGGGCAGACCACGTTCATCTTTAATGACGGGGAGGTTTATGACTGGAACATGAGCATTCAGGGCACGGAGGAGCGGATTTATGATTCCGTTTTGCCGCATGAAATCACGCACATGATTCTGGCCAGCCATTTTCGTCAGCCCGTCCCGCGCTGGGCGGATGAAGGCGCGGCCACGTTCACCGAATCCCTCGCGGAACGCCAAAAATATCAAAAAATGCTTCTGCGCTATTTAAAAGGACAGCAGGGCATCCCCATGGACCGCCTTTTCGGAATGGATGAATACCCCCAGGACCCGCTTCCGCTGTATGCGCAAGGATATTCCGTTTCAGAATTCCTGATCCGTCAGCGCGGCCCGAAGTATTTCGTTTATTTCGTGGAGTGCAGCATGCAGCGGAAATGTCCGTGGAGCGAGCTGATTTACGACTGTTACGGGTATGAAACGCTCCAGGAACTCCAGGCGGACTGGGTGGCGTGGGTGGCGGACGGCTGTCCGGAATTTTTGGGCAGTAATTTAATTGCCGGTGACCAGAAAACGCAGGAACAGGTGGTGGCGAATACGCAAAACCCGCAAAATTCCGAAGACGGCGTGCGTGAAGACGCGAAAATCGTGCAGGCGTCCGCTGCTTTCAGTGAAGCCGGGGATTCTGGCGTCATGCCGGCCACATTCCAGGAGCGTGCTGGCGGGGCGGCGGCGGGAAATCCTCAGCCCGGGCATGAGGCGGTGCACTGGAAATCCACAGACATTCACCCGGAATAAAATCTCCTCCCCGTTTTCATTTTTCACAGCATGATTCACGCCCCGGCATGAGCGGCTCATCCGGGGCGTTTTTTTGGGGCACCTGACTGTCCGAAAATTCCCGCATTCCGCACATCTTCTCATTTTTTCTTCAAAAAAAGTCCTTTTCTCAAAAAAAACATACCATTTTTATGAAAATGTGATAAACTCTTTTTAGAGGAGAGAAGGTATGCCCTTAAATATTAAAGGAATGAAAGACCATTTTTTGGTTTTCGCCGCGTTTCTTATGATTTTATGCGCGGCGATTCAGGGGGGGTGTGCGCCGCGTTCATTTTATGACCCCACGGGAAAACGGTTATTCAGTGACGGCCGTGCCGCGCCGCCGCCTTCCGCGGAAGGTGATGCCGCACCTGCGGCGGCTGCGCGTCTTTCTTCCGGGCCGGCTGCGGACACGCGAGAGACGGTGGTGCGTGGAAATGACCAGCGTTCCACGCGCGTCGTGCCGGCGGTGGAGCCGAACGCCGTACCGGAGTGGGAGCCGCGGGACATTATTCTTGGGCCGCCGCAGTACGTGGCGTCTCCCGGGGCGGAGGTGATTTTCGTGGCGGGTGTCCGCGACCATGGTGGGTATTTACGCACGAATCAGCCCGTGGAGTGGAACATCAGTAAAGAGAGCGTGGGACATTTCGTGCGGCTGGAAGGCCGGCAGTGGCGGAATCTGATGGTGGGGGACTTTACGCTGCCAAGAATTGAGTCGGACACGCACGCCGTGAGCACCACGTCCCGCACGGAGCAGGTGCTGGATCGGGGAACGCCGCGGACGGATGATGATATTCGCGTGCTGCGCGGGCAGACGTGGATTTCGGTTACCTCGCCGCGGGAGGGAATTACGTGGGTGACGGTTTCCGCGAAAAACATTAAAGACTGGGAAAAACGCACGCAGACGGCCCGCGTTTTTTGGGTGGATGCCGTGTTTAAGCTCCCGGAGTCTCCGCGGGTGATCGATTTCGGCGGGCGTTACACCATGATCACGTCTCTGAAACGCGGCAGTGACGGTCGCCCTCTGGCCAACTGGCGCGTGCGGTACGAAATCCCCGGCGGTTCCACGGCCGTTTTCCCGGATGGAAATAAAATGCTGGAAGTGCTCACGGATGCTCAGGGTGAAGCGCGGCTGGACATTCTCCAGAGTATTTCCCGGCAGGAGGACACGGACGTCAGCGTTCAGATCATCCGCCCGGCGGAGGCGGGGACGGCGTTTTCGCAGCCCGTGGTCGTCCAGCAGGGGAAGGTGCGTTACCGCTGGATGCCGAACACGCTGGCGGTGCAGAAATCGCTTCCGCCGCGGGCGAATGTGGGGGAAACGGTCATGGGCACGATTTCCATCACGAATGTTACGGAGCAGCCGCTGACGAACATCCGCGTTTCGGAGATGCTGGCGGATGGTTTTTCGCTGGTGGAGAGCATGCCGAAAGCGGTTCCGGCGGTGGACGGTGCCTCCTGGATTCTGGAAACGCTCGGCCCGCGCGAAACGCATGTGATTCAGACCACTTACCGCGTGCAGAGCCCGGGGACGTACGCCAGTTGCGCTCGCGCGACGGTCGAAAAGCTGGGGAATCAGCTGGTGGTGGAAAGTTGCGCGACGGTTTTCGCGGGAGACCCGAATGCTGTGCACACCCCGGGAGCCCCGGCTGGTGGAAATGATCCGGAAACGCGGGATCCGTTTATGACGCCCGGCGGTGGAGCACCGGCACTTTTACCGCTCCCGCCGCCGCCCATGACGGATGGCCCGTCCGAAATTTCTCCCGGAACTTCTCCGGAGGCGGGGAGAACGTATGAGGGAGCGTCCGGAACACGGGACGCCGGTCTCTCTTCAGGAGCGGGGACGGGTGGCGGTGCCGGAAGTGTGCCTGCGGGAAGCGGCGGACTTTTCCCCGGGACGGCTTCTGAAAAAGAAGCGCCCGGCGGTCATGCGGCGGCGAATGCGATCACGGCTTCCGGCGTGCCGCGTGCGCCGGTGCATCCGGAAGAGCCTGCGGACGCGCTGATCGGTCTGGACATTATTACAGATGCGTATGTCCGCCTGGAAGAAGATCTTCAGGTGCGTCTGGCGGTGCAGAATCGTGCTGGAAAGCCGCTGGAAAAACTGAGCATTCGGGTGGCGACGTCCCAGGGGCTGGATAATAAAAAAGGCCCGGACAAAACGCGGCTTGAACGCGCTCTGGGGAATATGGAGCCCGGGAAGCGGATGCTGCTGGGGCTGCCGCTGAAGGCCATCATCGCGGGGGATCAGTCCATTTCGGTGACGCTTTATGATGAATCGCGGGAGATCATGTATACGCGCGGCGTGACGGTCCGTGTTCTGGCACCGGGAGAATCCGTCCCTGGTCTTTCCGGCTTCCGTGAAACCGCGGCGACTGGCGCGACGGGTGATGCGGTGCGTGGCGCAACCGGTGATGCTGCACGCGGTACCGGCGGTGATACGGGCGCTGACCCGCGAATTCCCGGCGGTGAAACCGACGCTTCCGCGGCGGCATCCTCTGGTACGGTCCCCGGCGAGCGTCCGGAATCCCGCCTGAATCTCCGCGTGGAAGGCCCGGCCCAAGTAAAACAGGGTGAAAAGGTTCTCTTCTCCATCTGGGTGAATAACCCCACGGCGGTGGCGTTTCCGGATTTAAAAGTGCAGCTGAAAACGGCACCGGAAGTGATGTTATACCGGAGCACGGAAAAGCTCCAGCGTCCCAGCGGCGTCCCCGCTTTCTGGATGTGCGATTTACGCCCTTCCGGCACGTACCATTACCGCGCGGAGTATCTCTGCCAGACGCCTGCGGAACGGGTGCAGAATGAAGTTTCCCTGATTCTGGATGGCCGGGAGCTGGCGGTGAAGACGTTTTCATTCCAGGTAATCGCGGATCCCGTTCAATTTCCGCCCGCGCCGCCGCCGCTGTTTGCACCCCCGCTGTCCTCGCCACCTGTATCCCCGCCACCCGTGTCTGCACCTCCAGTGTCCACTCCACCGGCGTCCGCTCCTCCTGCATCCACGCTTCCGTCAGACATGCCGCCGTTGCTGGGGTTACCGCCGCTGTCTTCTGCTCCCGGCGCGTCCGGTACGGAAGAAATCGGAGACGGGCTTCCTTCCGCCATTTCACCCACTTCGCCGGGACGTTCCCCCGCCGCTGCTTCCGGGCCGTATGAAACCTCGCTGGCCCCGGCTGCCATGCCGCGTGCGGCGGTGATTCCGGAAATTTCCGAGCATACCACCGTGGGAGATGTTTTAGGGGAGCGTCAGAGTCCGGGAAATACCGGCGAGGACAAAAAAATGAGTCCCGAGAAAAATACCGGCGTGAAGGCGGAAGCGGATGCCGCCGGGAGTGGGGCGGATCTTGAAACGCCGCCACTTTCCCTGGAAATCCGTGCGTCTGCGGAAGTCGCTTATCTCGGCCAGCCGTTTTATTACACGCTTACCATGACGAATACCACGGCCGAGCCCATCCGAAAAGTTCTCCTGCTGACGGCGCTGCCGCCGGATTCCCTGGCCATTCAGCGTGACGGCATCCAGAAGCCGGAAAGCGTCACGGTGGAGAGCGTTCATGACGGCCTGATCCAGTTTTCCGTCATCCCGGAGCTGGCGGCGGGCGAGACCATGCAGTTCAAAATTCCCGTCCGCCCCCTCCGCGAAGAGCGTGTGGAAATCAGCGTCCGCGCGGTGGCGGCCGGCATTCCCATGATGTCTGAAATGAAAGAAACCCAGATCCGAAACGCCGCGGCAGAGGAGTGAGGAGGGAATGTGGGATGAGGAAGCCGGTTTTTCTTCGCTCACCTCTTTATAAGTTGCGCTGCGTTCTGCTCGCGGCGTATGAACCGTTTTTTTCTAATTCGCTCCACTTTCGGCGAAAAACGTCAGCTGCTCCCCGCTGGCGAGAATGCATGACACCGTGTAAAAAATGATCAGGTACGGCAGGGCGAAAATCACCATGATCCCTCCCGTAAGTCCCGTGGCCAGCACAAAAAACACCGTGTACGTCAGACCCAGCAGCAGCACTTGTACCGCGTTCCGCGCGGCCATGGCCACGGAATAATAAAGCGTCTGGGGAAACGTCATCCTTCGGGTCACCAGCAGCCAAAACCCCGGCAGGAAAAGCAGCAGAATGACGGCGGTATAAACAGCCGTCTCGATCCAAAATTCCATGCTCCACTGCCGCGGCCTGAACAGAAGCTGCATCCACGGCCGGCCCTGGAGATTCTGCAGAAAAAAGACGGCCGCCCCGCACAGAATCAGCAGGCAGACACCGCCCAGATACATCACCGTGCGAAACATTTCTCCCAGCGTGGCAAGATAAATATCCTGATAATCCGCATGCCCGGTACGCACCAGACGGGTAAAATAACGCTGCGTCCCGGCTAAAATCCAGAAAGCCATCAGCACGCCCAGAACACTGACAGTAATAAAAATTCCGCCCAGCGGCCCCCAGAAAATATCCCCCTGCACGGCCAGCCGCTCCACCGGAATGCGGTCCCCCAGCGTGGCGTCCACCGGAAACGTGGTCGTGGTCCCCCATGCAAAAAGCCAGTACAGCAGTGGCCCCAGCCCCGCAAAAACGCACGCGGGAAGGATGGCCAGGAACGTCCCTAGCAGGCATTTCTTCATGTTCCGCAAAAAAACACGGTGCGAAAAACGCAGCACGTCCGTCACCGCCAGCGTCCTGGGCACGACTTCCCGCGGAATCCCCGTGGAAAGCACCGAAACGCGTGTGTCTTCCTCCACTTCCGTGGGTGCCGTGAAAGGGTTCTTTTCCGTCATCATGGAATCACGCCTGAAGTTTCTGACAAAAAAACGGGGACGAAAACCACGCCCCCGGATTTTTTGTTTTCCGATTTTTCCGCTGTATATACTCGGAACCGTTGAGTTTTTCCACCTGTCCGCCGATTACCCTTCGGGAAATATGGCTTCCGAACTTCCAAGGAACGGAATTTTCAAGTGGCGTGGGTATATAAAAAAAGTGAGGGCAAGGATCATTCGCAGGAAAGCCCAGGCCGCTCCGAGGGAAAGAAGAATTTTTGAGAATAATTCCTCTCTTCCCGGCTGCGGCGACTTACCCCTCTTCAAAAAATATTAGTATTTTCCGCCTCAGTTCGGCGCCAGCGTACACGTGATCCGTTTTCCCTGCCGGGAGGGCGCCGACTCAACTTTCGCGCTATCCGCCAGCAACGCAATCACTTGCTGCATCATTTTTTCCCCTTCTTGGATGTGTGCCAATTCACGCCCACGAAACTGAATGGAGACGGTTACTTTATCCTTTTTTTCAAGGAATCCGCGTGCGTTATTCACTTTCACCATCACATCATTCTCACCCGTGCCAGGCCGAAGACGAATTTCTTTGATTTTCACCTGATGAGGATGATTTTTGGACTGCTTTTTCGCCATCTGGTATTTAAATTTACCATAATCCATAATCCGGCACACCGGCGGCTTTTCATTCGGGGCGACTTCCACTAAATCCAGGCCAGCCTCCGCCGCCCGATCCAGCGCCTTCTGTAAAGGCAAGATCCCTAACTGGGTTCCATCATCCGCAACCACGCGTACTTCCCGCGCTCGAATACTCTCATTCACCCTCTGCTGATTTTTACCTTCATTCGCGGGGCTTTTACGTAAGTTCATCCGCTAATATACTCCTTCTGTAAAACAAAAACCACACATTCTCTCTCAGCGTGCACCGTGGGGGTACACCCTCACCACAGTTCACAGACGAAACAGCACCGCCTGAGAATTTATACTATATATAACAGTAAATCGTACTTTCCGGCCGGCGTCAAGAGTTTTTTCAGATTTTTTTAAAAAACATGGCATCTTTCCCCAAATTTTTCGCTTTTTTCCCGTCAGACTAGCCCTAAAGTGATTTTTGTCGCATGTTTTCACGCAAAATTGCAATTTGCACAAAAATAGAATCACGGGATCCCGCCGGACTTGCGCATTTTCTCGCGCGCACGGGAAAGCATGGGGCCCACCGAATTTTCCGGGATGTTCAATTCCTCGGCGATATCCGCGTAAGAACGCCCTTCCAGATGATAAGCGCGGATGAGCCAGGCTTCCTGCTGCGGCAATTCTTTCAGCAGAAACTCCACTTCTTCGCGATCTTCCAGCCATTTTTCGCCCAAAGAATCCTTGGCGGCCGGCAGCGCGGACTCTCGCGTGGGATTCACATTCGCGTGCAGCCGTTTCTGCAAAATATTCCGCACGACCACGCGCCGCACCACCACTGTCAGGTACGTCGCCAGGCTGCTGTTTCCGCGAAAACGCCGTAAAATGGCGAAATTATCCGTCAGAATGGCGGCAAAAGCCTCATTTACCAGCTCATCATGATCTTCCGCCGAAAGATAAATATTACGAGAGACGGACGTATGTCGAATCACGTGGTACACCAGCCCGATAAACCGGTCCACGAAATCCTCCCACGCACGCGGCTGACGGCTCAGGCACCGTTCCAGGAGGTTACGATCAATTTCAGAAAGAGCCATTTACGAGTTCCCCGTCTCAAGTGGTCATACGACAATCCGCATACCTTCATTATAATAGAGGGAACTGGAAAAGCAAGAATGAAAACACCGTTTTAATAAATTTTCCATGGAAAACCGCAAGAAAGAGACGCTTTTTGCATAAAGTATCAGTGAAATGGATTACGGAAGACGTGCCATTATTTTTGCGCGATGCGCCTGCTTTTGTGGAATAATGCGTGAAAAGTTCGCCGGAGTGATGGGCCGTTTTAACGCTCGCGTTTTCATGCCGAATGATGATTTTTCACCAGCCCGGCTGGCGATTCACCAGACACTCTGTGTCGGTTCACCAGCTGCGAATGCGGCGATTCACCGGCTGGCAGGTATCCATGTTATTCACCACAATAAGTTGCCAGGCCGCAAACTTTTTTTAATTTCACTATTTTCCTGTACCCGTTAACTCGCACATTCCGCAACAAAATTTCCTCGCTCATCCGGAAATACCGCTGATTTGTACCCACCGGAAAAACCGAAATAAGTTATACTGGCAGTTTTTTTGATAATCAGGCGCCCCACCACCATAGAAGGTGCGTATGCGCTAAAGGATAAGATACAAAAATAACTTGTTTTTTTCGTTCTCGGCCAAGCCAGGAGCCGGATTTCCCGAAAGGTGATCGGCGGACGACGGAAAAACTCAACCGTTCCAAGTAGAATATTCGATGAAGGGGAATTCCCATGAAAAGAATGTGTGTTTTTAGTGTCGGCGCCATGACTTTCGCGGCGGCGGGAATCATTTTCTTTGCCGCGCAAGGCGGTTTTGCGCAAGACGATTTCAGTTTTCTGGGAGACCTCGGCACGCTGCCGATGGACGCTGAAATGGATGACACCCTGGACGCGGACATGGGGGCGGGCATTCTGTCGCCCGTGGACGCACTTCCTGGTGGGGGGGCCGCGACGTTCGAGTTGCCCGCGGATGACGCCGCGGCGCTGACCGGGGAAGGAATTTTGGAAGACGGGCCGGAAACCGCTCCGCAGGCGTACACGGCAGCCAAAACATCCCCCATTTTAGAGTCGACGGTGACCAAAGAAACAGGGGCTCCGATTCTTCCTCCGCCGACCAGTCCGGCGCCGAAATCCGCGCTGCAGGCCCCACCCGTTCCGGTGCAGGCCGCTGCCCCGGTGCCCGCCGCTCCGCTTCAGGAGACGCAGCCCGTCGCGGTGAATTATCCGGATTGCCCCGACTGTCCGCCGCTGTTCTTCGGGGGGCATCATCAGCGTCCGCTGTTCACCGGACGTGTCCCTGCGGAACGCGCGCATGCCCCGGTATTTACGGGAGGCCGCCGCGGTGCTTCACGTCAGCAGCCCATGCAAGACCCCTATTACACCCTTCGCGGCCCCCGGCATTTCGATGATCCGAATCCCCGCCCGATCGGCCGGTAAGCATACGGAAAAATAATTTCTGAATACAGTATGCGGAGTGCCGCGTGGGTAAAATGATCCACTCGGCATTTCGCATTTCGCTTAAAAAAAGCCGTCCCGCTCCCTCCTGGCGCGTGACGGCTTGGCACATGAAACACGCATCCTCCGTGATTCTCTTCGATTCCATCTTTCAGCTGCCCAGTTCCGATTTTCGACGGATCAGCTCGCTCAGCCGCCGATCTCCGCTTTCAGGTGTTCCGTCCAGGCCTGAATCCGCTGGGGAGTCAGGTCGGCTTCATTTGTATCATCCAGCGCCAGGCCACACAATTTTCCGTCCGTCTCCGCCGTGGAGCCGGAATAAGAATACCCGGCCGCGGACGTTTCTCCGATGATCGCCGCGCCGCGTTTCAGGACTTTATCCCGCAGCGTGCCCATGCCGTCCACATATGTGTCTGCGAAACCGAATTGGTCGCCCATCCCGAAAAGGGCCACTTTCTTGCCGGTTAAATCCAGGTTATCCAGCAGGCCGATCTTCGCGTCCCAGTCATCCTGGAGGTCTCCGATTCCCCAGGTGGATGTGCCCAGGATGAGTACGTCCGCAGCAAAATCCCCCGCTTTCGCGTCCGCCACGTTTACGAGTGCCGCGCCGAGCCTACGCGCGATTTCTTTCGCCGCCATCTCCGTTGCGCCAGTGGTGCTGCCGAAAATTACTTTAACATCTGCCATTTTTGCCTCCATAATATTAAAAAGTGGTTCTGATAAAACGATTTTTTAAAAAAGATTTTTACCCAGCCGCCTGCCGGTTTCGCTGAGAAAAATCCGCCATTTCCGCAATTTTTGTCATGCAGATTTCATGATCCCTGTAAATCCGTAGCAGGGTCTCCGCCATTTTCGCCGCGTTTTTGTACTGCTGCATCAGCGCCAGCGATTCTTTCGGGTCACCGTAAACTTGCCAGGCTCCGCGGAACGTGGGTAACGTGCCCGGCTGCCGCATAAATCCCACCACGTCTTTCAGCGGATACCCAAGAAAAATCCCCACCTCGTGCGGAAAACGCTCCACGGAAAAACGCCAGCGGAGTGTTTCCAGGGACGCGATAACCATGGCACTGGGAGAAGGCGTGTCCATGACACTGGGTCCGTAACCATATTCACTCATATATTCCGAGGTTCTTTCATTTTCCAGCGCCGCGTGCATCTTTTCCGGCGAGTAAAACATCACAAGAACCCCCACGGCATTCGTCCGCAGCACGAAATACGGCATTTTCATCGCGTCCAGTGCTTCTTTTTGATAAACGCACATGCCGTTCTCCGTTTTTTTCGCATCGCCCCACGGGCATTGGCCGATTCTCAGCAGCTCCCCCGGCTTAATCCCCTGCCGGACCGCCGCGGTGTTAATCAGCAAAAAATTCAGCAGATCATAACGGTCACGAAAGCAGGCATGTTTCATTAAAGCCTCGACGAAGTATTTTAGTTTTGACTAAATTTATCGCGAAAAAAAGATGCTTTTCGGCACTCATTTCCATTTTTCATTTCGAAAAACAAATTTTAACAGAAATAATGGCGGCGTCAAGTGGGTTTTTTAGCTTTGGCTAAAAATTTACGGAAAAGCTCAGGCTTCACATCTTTTCGCGGCTTTCACGCGGAATATTCTTTAGAAGCTCCGTCATCACGTGCTTTTCCATGTTCGCCGGAATGCCCCAGCGGATGCCGCGGTGGGTGGGATGAAACTCATAATTTGCGGAATTTCCTAGCATTTTCGCGAGATTTTCACACGATTTATACGCCGCCATGACCGCCGCGTTTATCTGCACGTGCACGTCACGCAGGCGTGTGATTTCCGCATCCGTCACGGCCGGGTCATGCAGAAGATCATAAATCGGCGAAATTCCCAGCCCTTTTTTTTCCTGAATTTCCATCCGCAGGGCGTGCAGGTTTTCCCCCAGCGCGAATAAATTCCGGGCACACGTTTCATCCGGGCACGCGTCCGCCCGCCGCAGCGCTTCTGAGGGGAACGGAAATGGAAACGTATAAAAAGCCTGCGTGGGCGTGTACCGTAGCTCCCGGCCCAGCGAACTGCTCATCCGCCTCGCCCAAATTTCATGCACGGTGCTATTCAGCACCGCCAGCAGCAGCGGCGAATCACTGGGGAAAATCACTGCGGACTCTGAAAAAATGGCGTTCCGCGGAAAGCCCGTTTCCACGAACGTCGGCGAGAAGTGCTTACTGTGGCGTGTCTGGACAAGCATGCGTGAGAAGGCGTTTTCCTGGAGAATCCGCGTCAGCACGGGGCGGGCGTCTCCGAAACGCCACCATAAATCACGATGACGCTTCCGGCGCACGTTTTCCCGCACCGGCAGCACCTTTTCCCTTAAAATCGCCAGCGCTTCCGGGTACATCTCCGCCCGTTCCAGCGGCCAGTCCTGGAAATGAATCACCATCCGCGTCACGTTCAGCCGAGCCTGGTGAAACACTTCTTCTCCCGTAAAATACGGAAAAATGACGTCCCGGTTTTTCGGATTTCGCCGAAAAAGCTCCTCGGCCTCCGCGGCCGCCAGCAGAAAACCTTTCCCCGCCAGCACGTGCCCCTGAAAGCAGAGCGTTTTATTTTCCTCAAAAATTTTCGTCCGTCCGTGAGGTTCCGCATCCGCGTCCGTTTCCCGCAGAGATGGGGAAATTCGCCGCACGCGCACGCCGTTCAGCATGCACGGAAACGCCGTATTTACCGCATCATTTTCGGCGCGCGGCGTGTTATTTTCATCCGTTTCCACTGCGTTTTCATCAGGAAACCGCAGGTGCACCACCGCCACGCTCACCGCCGCGTCTCCGGGCCAGCCCAGATGATTCCGTGCGTGAAAAATGGTCGCCTTTTTTTCATGCACCAGAAAATCTAGTCCCGCACGCCGCGTGTCTCCTTCCGCCACGGTATTCGTGGTGATGAACCCGCAGACACCTCCGGGCCGCACGACTTTCCCCGCCAGCCGCAAAAAAAAGGCACACAGATCCGCGTTTCCACTGACCCCCGGCGCAAAACGGCGTGTCAGAAACTCAAAATACGCGTCTCCCAGCATGCGGCGAATTTTCCGCCCGCCCAGAAACGGCGGATTCCCCAGCAGTACATCCACGCCCTTCGCGGGAAACACCGCCGGGTCATTCCACGCAGCCAGAGAGTCCGCACACACGACCCGCGTAAACACCGCTGGTTCCATTCCCGTATAAAGCGCCAGCGACTCGCGCGCCAGGGCCACCGCGCCCGGATCACGGTCCACACCCGTCAGGCATGCCGCCGCCACCCGTTTTTTCGCCTTAGCAAAAGGCATTCCCGGCCCACCCGCCGTTTTCGTCACCGCCGCGAGATGTTCAGCCAACTGTCGGCACGCTTCCAGAAGAAAAACGCCGCCGCCGCACGCCGGGTCACAGAGCGTCAGCGCCGTCACCGCCTCTGCCGTGCGTCTTTCCGCCAGCACCGGCTCAAGCGCCGTCCGCACCACCTCCGCAGCCACCTCCGGCGGGGTGTAAAAAATCCCCCCCTGCCGGCGCTGGGCCTTCCCCAGCGTTTCCTCATAAAGTTTCCCGCGCAGCGCGATTTCAGAAATGGTTTTTGGCATGATGGATAAGGGGAATGGGTGATGAGTAATGGGGAATGGATTTTACATCCCACTCCTCACCAGATGGTTCACCTTTTTCCAGACGGCTTACCATCTCGCTTGCGTCAATTATCAATTATCAATTTTTCCATCCCCCATTCCCCACATCCCATCCCCTGCTGCGAGGCCACTAAAACCTCAGCCGCTTAAAAATACACTCCGGAATCCACCGCGTGAAGCCGAGGATCCACCACCAGACGCCGGGGGTGTAAAGGATGTTTCGCTGGCGGCGGATGGCACGGTCAATCATCCGCGCGACGGGTTCCGGACGTGCCACGAGAAAAGATTTCGCCTGCTCTCGGCCCGCAATCATCCGCGTCTGCACCAGTCCCGGCTCCACCGTCAGCACGTGCACATTCCGGCGGAAAAGCCTCGCGCGCAGCCCGGACAGATACGCGTTCATGCCCGCTTTCGCCGCCCCATAAGGATAATTACTGAACCGCCCCCGGTCCCCGGCCACGGATGTCAGCACCGTAATCCAGCGTTTCACCGCCCGCGGCGGCGCTTCCGTCTCCAGCCAACTCGCGACTACTTCCAGCAAGTACACCAGGGACGCGTAATTCAAATGCACCGTGATTTCCGCCTGCGATTTCCACAGCCGCGCGTCACTGACGGGCAAAAACCCCTGCGCGATGTACACGCAATCCACGGGCACATCCCACGCCGCCTGCGATTCCGCCAGCGCCTGGCGCCAGAAAATTTCCGCGGCCGCCACGTCCGCCAGATCGCGCGTGGCTTCATACGGCAAACACCGCACACGCCCCGGCGTTTCCGACCCCGCGTTCAACTCCGTTTCCAGCTCGGCCAGCAGCGTTTCATTCCGCCCGGCCAGCAGCAGCCGATACCCCTGCCGGAGAAAAAGCCGACAGTTGCACCGCGCGATGTCCGAGGTGGCCGCCAGCACCAGCACGGTGCGAACGTTTTCGTCATGCGTGGACGTTTTTTGCATATGTTCCGTCATCACGCACACTTCTGCGGGGCGAGGTCATCCAGTATGATAAAATCAGCCATCATTTCGGGAAAAACTTTCGTCGGCCGGCCTGTGGTAATATTTACGAATCCCCACTTCGTCTCCGCCTCGGCGACCACCTTCATGTCCGACTTCCGATAAAAGCGGTATTTTCGCAGGCAACTGACGTTTTTCATCTCCGCCAGCCAGGTCTCGACGATGATCGTGTCTCCCAGCACGGCCGGGTGCAGGTACTCGATGGTGTGGCGCCGCGCGAACCACGCTCCGCCTTCCGCCAGATAACGCTCAGCAGGCCAACCGTTCACCGCCGAGTGTCCGGTGGCCACGTCCTGCATCCACTGCACGTAATGCACATTATTAACATGATTCATCTCGTCCAAATGCTCCGACTGGATGACCACTTCCTTCCGATAACTGGGAAGCACCATAACCCCTCCTGAATTTTGCGTTTCCATAAGAATTTCGTAAAAAATAACCACGATTTCCTTATTTTACTCTTTTCCGCCCGAAATGGGAAGGGGAATTCAACCCGGCAGAAAATCGGTGCTGAAAACTTTTCCGAAAAACATGCGGCGGGGGCGGTTGACAACTCGCGAACGTTGGATATACTGTATTTTACTAAAAGCGGCCAGGTAGCTCAGTAGGTAGAGCAACGGACTGAAAATCCGTGTGTCGGCGGTTCGACCCCGCCCCTGGCCATTACGCAAAAGACCGTATTTCGTACGGTCTTTTTTTGTGTTTATCCGGTAAGTGCATGCCCGACTCCGTTTCAAAATTCGCGTGGGCGCAAGAACAGCAGCCGGGAATGCAGCGGAACGCAGTGACGCGAAATGACCGGATAGAATCGCCGGGATTTCTCCCATTTCGATCCGGTCATTCCGCTTCGCTTCATTCCCGGCTGCTGTTCTTGTGTCCAAATGAATAAAAAAAAGGTTCACCCGACAAGTGGATACTCGCCGGGTGAACCCGCGTTGTGGATTCATCCGAGGACTGGCTCAGCCAATCCCCGATGATGGATTAATAACGGAACTCCAGGGTTCCCATGCCCATGTGGGACACGGCCGAGCCGGCGGCCAGGTCGTAGTTCACATACAGTTTCACGTAATCGCTGAACTGCATATGCGCTCCGAGGCCGACGTTGACCCAGTTTTTGCCCAGGTCGATTCCCATGATGCGGGACGTGGGGCCGCTACCGTCCGCGAAGGAGGTGTACATCAGGGCACCATCGTCGCAGTACTCGTGAATATAAGCGATGCCCGCGGAGAACTGAATCCAATCCGTGACCTGCACCTGGGAACGAATACCCAGATACAACCGGAAGGATTCCATGTGCGAATCGCTCACGTTCAGGGCCATCGGGCTGGTGCAGTACGGGAGGTCGCCTTCGTTGTAGCCGTCCATGGCCAGGTACTGATACTGCAGCGCGGCATACGGGCTGACGCGCACGTATCTCCAGTACCAATCCCAACCTTTTTCGAAGTACAGGCCGTAGGAATGACCGTCGAAGTCGGAGGCGAACATTTCCTTCATGATGTAGCGTTCCTGCCGCATGTCATTGAAGGTGTAGTTCCCCGCCAGGACGGTGTACCCACGCATGAAGAAGCTGTCCCAGCGACCGTAGAAGCCGAACGAATAGTCGTCGGATTCCATGATCGTGCTGCCGAGTTTGGCATGGGAGTCGAGGTCGCTGCGTCCGTAGGCGAAATATCCGCCCAGGATGAAGCTCTGGCTCCAGTAATACTCGCCGCCGATGATTCCACCCCAGCCGTCCATGTCGAATCCGGGGTTGAAGTTACGGGCTTTGCTTTCGCCATTCATCGCGTAGCCGGCCGCCCACAGCGTCCAGACGTGTTCCTGCTCTTCTTCGAATCCCGAGTACCGATCATACATTTTCGGCGCGAGCCGGTTGGCGATGATCGTTTTGTTGACCTGCTCGTAACGCAGCATCTGGGCCGTGTACATCGCACTGGTCGTGCGCCCGACCATCAGGTTCAGGTTGTCGCGGAACTCGGCGTAGGTGTTGGAATTGTTCACCAGAGCACACACCGCCGTTTCGTTCTGCAGCACCAGATAACCGGAGTTACGCTCGGCCGCTTTCTTCTCGCCGGGCGTGTCGGCCAACTGATACTTCACGTCGATGGAACGGAGGTAAATCGCGTCCGGATTTTCACTGTTCCCTGCATCGCCGACGCTCATGTCGACTTTGTAGAAGAAGTTTTCGGTCGAGTAGTCGCCGCCGTTGTAAATCGTGGTCAACCCACCCGCTTCGGTTGCAACAATGACAGTTCCGTCGTGACCGGTCACGGCATTGGGCGTATAGCTGCCCACCGCCAGGGACAGGAAGGGAATCGGACAGTACGTCAGGTTACCGTCGATTTGCACTGTGGCGGCGGAAATCTGGCCGACGCCAAACGTGCTGTCGCCGTAGGTGTCGAGGTTAAATCGGATGATCGCGTCCTGACCGGCGATAAACGTGGTGTTCACACCGGAGTTGAAGAAGGCCTGAGCTCCAAGCTCCAACCGGCCGCTGTTGATGGTGAACACACCGGTTCCGCCGGTGCTGGCGAAATCGACCGTGCTGCCCATGAACTTGACCGTCGTGGGAACGTAGCTGGCACAGAAGGTCGTGCCGCCGCACGTGCAGCTATCATGTGTGCAGTCACAAGCACCATTGCTGATGGTGATAGTTGCGTCGCCACCGACACCGCCATTGTAGGACAGGCCACCGAAAGTCGCGTTTCCATTGAACGTAGTCACGCCACCTTCAAAGTTCACGACCGCGTCGCCGCCTTTACCACCCGTGCCGGCATCGCCTTTGCTAGGTACGACCGTAGAGAGTGCACCAGCGCTGCCGCTCGTATTCACTGGACCGTTAAGTTGCCCGGCTATCCCCGTGGCACCCCGTACGCCTTGATTGCCATCGGCACCATTTTGATTGCTCGGAGTGCCGTCATACTTAAGGCCGCCAGCGCCGCCGTCACCGGCAAGTCCACCGGTACCGCCGGTGGAGCCGTTAGGCGCATTTCCGTTGGCGCCGACTGATCCGCCTTTACTGGCTTCGGTCGCATTTTGACCAGCGTTTCCTCCAGCACCGCCGCGTCCGCCATTTCCGCCGAAATACACATCGCCTGTGTACGTGACATTTCCGCCGGTCATGGTGTAGGTTACGTTTCCGCCGTCGCCGCCGTTTCCGCCAATGCCGCCGTTTCCGCCATATCCGCCGATGCCGCCGTTTCCACCGCCACCGCCGCGACCAGCGTTTCCACCGGAACCGCCGATTCCGCCGTCACCACCGTTTCCGCCGACACCACCAGTGCCAGCAGTACCGTTAATGAACCAATAATCGTCAGTTTCCGTTCCCCACTGATACTTATATTGAGCGCCGTTACCACCCGTGCCGCCGGTCTGGCCTTTCCCGCCGTTTCCACCGGTTCCGCCGAGTCCGCCGTCACCGCCTTTTCCGCCGTTTCCGCCGTCGCCGCCTTTGGCACCGTTTCCACCGACACCGCCGGCACCACCGTTTCCGCCGGCACCGCCATATTGGGCACTGGCAATCGTGATGTTGGTATCGCGTCCGGAAATCGTGACAGTCGCATTGGCACCGTTTCCACCGTCGGCTCCTTTACCGCCTTCGGCACCGTTTCCGCCGTTTCCACCTTTGCCACCATTCGCACCGGCGCTACCATCGCCACCGTCGCCACCATTACCGCCAACGAGACCTTTCAACCCTGCTCCACCAACACCACCATCGAGGTTAGGTGGATTGGGGTTATTTCCACCGCCACCGACGCCGTTCGTCCCGGCAGTACCGGTGCCGGTCTGTGCGCCGGCATTGCCACCGTCTTGGCCGTGTCCGCCGTTTCCGCCGTCGCCACCGTCACCGCCGTCGCCGCCTTTTCCGCCGTCGCCGCCTTTTTGGCCGTTGCCACCGCTGCCGCCAGCACCGCCAACATTCAGCGCGCCTGTCGTTCCGGTGACGTTATCAAGCGTCAAAGTGCCTTCGCCGCCATCCTGACCGTTATTGGTGTTATCGGCGCCTTTCGTGCCGTTACCGCCATTCGCACCGTCGGCACCAGAACCAGCCTCTCCGCCGTTTCCACCGTTCGTTCCATTTGTACCAGGCGATCCTGCAGCCGCTTGAGCAGGGGCTGGCGTACCATCTGCACCGGAACCATGTGTTCCCACACCACCGCTAGTGCCTTTGGGTTGTTTCGCCTGGGAAGTCCCATTCAATAACGGATCATTCGCGAGATTCGCTCCACTGGAACCGATACCACCGATTTGGATGCCGCCGGTGCGGAGGGTTGCGTCGCTGAGCTGGAGCAGGCCAGCGGTTCCAGCGCCGTTGACCGCGGCGTCCTGGGCTCCGATCTGAAGCGTGCCGCCGGTCGTGTTCAGCGATTTCAGCGTGCTATAGTCCAGCGCATTGATCAAAGGTGTTCCGTCGCCAGCGGTCTGCAGAATGAATCGCCCGCCGAGTTTAAGCGTCAGGTCGACATCGCTGAAATTGGAGATCGTATCTCCCAGCGGGTCGGTTGTGGGACCGTAAGTTTGGTCAGCGACTGTGTAATCGTAATCCACTGCCAGCGCACTGCCACCCGTCAGCAGGCTGCCGAACAGAAGCAGCGTGCAGCACTTCCGCGGATCCAAAAGTCTCCGCAAAAGGCTCATGCCGGCCGCTCCAGGACGGAGCTGCCCTTGTTGTTTTTTTCTAGATTTTTTCATCATGTAATCCCTTATCTTGTGTAAATGTAACGCATAGAAAGCACATTTCCCCGACTCCCTTCCATGACAGAAATTCTCCGGAAAATGTGTCCCTCTGAGGTATTGTTCCCACAATCCGCAGAGTATTACCTATTATCTCCCTTTACGAGCGGAATTTTTAGATAATTCGTGCGAAGCAGGGGAATCGTTGCATGCGGCACAATCGGAACGACTGATAAAGTTTGACAAATAGGTGTTGTTTGAAATTCTGGCGAATGTTTTTTGGATTATTTTCAATTTTCTCTGTTAAATTACATGGCGGAACTGGACGTTTTTTTACAGATTTAACAGAAAACACATAAATTTTATAAATCCCTTGCAACCGATGATGAGACGGAGTAAAATAAGAATAGAGAGCCTTAACGCTCAAACTTTTCGCCGTTTCGAGGAGGTCGTGGCCTATGCCGGTGCGGTTTTTCCTCTTCCATTTGACACGAAAGGAGTAAATTCATGCCTTTTCCGATAGAAATTTGCCTGCTGATTTGGGGGGCTTTGCTTGTGGTGTTTATTCTCGCGGAGGTAGGAAGCTGCGCGCTGGTTTCGATCTGGTTCGTGTTCGGGTCGCTTGCCGCAATCGTCGCGGCTGCCGACGGATGCACGTTTTTGACGCAATCACTGATTTTCGTCGCCACGTCCACCGTCCTGCTGCTTTTGACCCGGCCGTTTGTCCGCTCGCTGAAAATCAAAAAAATCCCCACGAATTCCGACGAAATCATCGGCATGGAGGGTATCGTGCAAACGGCGATCGATAATATTAAGGGCGAAGGCCGGGTGGTGATCAGCAGTATCGACTGGGCCGCAAAGGCGACCAACGGGCGTCCGATTCCCGCCGGCAGCGTGATCGTCGTCGATAAATTAGAAGGCGTGACGCTGTTCGTGACGCGGAAAATCGTTGAAGAATAGTTTCTCAGGTTTTCATGAAAGGAGCATTTCCATGAACAAAACAATCGTTTGTCTCCTATCGGTATGCATCGCGTTCGCTATCGGTTTTTTCTGTGGGCAATATAAATATGTCGCCAAGGGAATCACATACCACGCCATTCCGCAGGTTAAAGTCGACATCGAAAAAGGTCTCAATGCGCTTCCCAAAAACGACCCGAAAGTAATGGAATTGAAAGAGATTTTAGCCGAATTTCCCCTGCGCCCGGAGGATATGGTTATCAATTATTTCACACGGCGTGTGGATTTCGGCAAACTGGTCCTCATGGCGAACGACGATTTCACGCAGTACGCGTTTGGCAAAAAAAACGAGTCCGGCCAGGTGCAGTGGATTACTTCGGAAATGATCGACGACGACAATATTTATAATGAATACTATGGCCCGAAACCCGGAGTGTGCTGGAAAGACCTGCTGCCGGTAGATGCGTTATACACCCTTTTCCGAGACCGTGAAACCGGCGATATTAAAGGCACGTACTGCTGGTTTGATAAAGTGAGCGGGCCCGCCAGCCATTATGTCGATACAAACAATGATGGTTTGTGGGACAGATGGGTTCAGGTAACAGAAGGCAAGTCTGAAGCCTACGAACGCGACGGCCTCCAGTGGGTGAAGGTGCAATACGAGGCAGAGGAAGAAGCATTGCCGGAAGAATAATTTGGACGATTGTCGCATCCGGCATTACCATAATCTACAAACAGAAAGGATATTTCCATGATTTTATTTGCATTATCCCAAGTGGCGATTTTCATTTCGCTGGGCATTTTTCTCGTGCTGCTGATTGTGTGCATTTCGTGTCTGCGGATCGTGCCGCAGGCGAATGTTTACGTCATCGAGCGGCTGGGAACTTACGCGGGGTCGTGGGAGACGGGGCTGCATTTCCTGCTGCCGTTCATTGATCGCGTGGCCCGGCGGGTGTCGATTAAGGAGCAGGTGATCGATTTTCCGCCGCAGCCGGTGATCACGAAGGATAACGTCACGATGCAGATCGACACGGTCATTTTTTATCAGGTGACCGACGCGAAACGCTTCACGTACGGCGTCGAACGCCCCATCTCGGCCATCGAAAACCTCACAGCCACAACCCTGCGTAACATCATCGGCGACCTGGAGCTGGACGCCACGCTGACGTCGCGCGACGTGATCAACGCGAAAATCACGTCGATTCTCGACCATGCCTCTGACAAGTGGGGCATCAAGGTGAATCGCGTCGAGTTGCGGAACATTTTGCCGCCGCGCGAGATTCAGGACGCGATGGAGAAGCAGATGAAGGCCGAGCGGGAGCGGCGCGAGGCGGTGTTGCAGGCGGAAGGCCGCAAGCGGAGCGAGATTCTGATTGCGGAAGGCGAGAAGCAGGCGCAGATTCTGCGTGCCCAGGCGACGAAGGAGGCGACGATCCTGAAGGCGGAGGCCGAGAAGGAGCGGCAAATTCGCGAGGCGGAAGGCCAGTCGCAGGCGATCGTGATGGTGCAGAAAGCGACCGCCGACGGTATTCGGCTCTTGAACGAATCCGCGCCGACGCAACAGGTGCTGACGATTAAAAGCCTGGAAGCATTCGAAAGAGCGGCGGATGGCCAGGCGACGAAACTCATCATCCCCAGCCAGATTCAGGGTGTGGCGGGGCTGGCCGCGGCGCTGAAAGAAGTCGTTAAAGACTGAGGAAATAGGAAACAGCAGCCGGGAGCGGAGCGGAACGCAGTGACGTGCAGAGACCGGATAGAAGTGGCGAAAATCTCACCACTGCTATCCGGTCTTTGCGCTAACGTTCCGCTCCCGGCGGCTGTTTTCAGATGTTTACGCCAATTCTGAACATGCTCTAAAATCCCACCGAGAGGCTCAGGAAGACGGCGTCGTTGGACACCGTGCTCTTCACGTATCCGCCTTTGGGGATGGTGACGTTATCGGCCGCGGTACCGAAATAGTCGCCCTGGATGGAATTCTCGAACATGTGGTTGTAGGCGATGTGGGCCGTCAGGCGGTGGGTCAGTTTATAGGACGCACCGAGGTACACGCCGTGCATCTGAATCAGAGGGCTGGCCACATTGTTCCGCGCGGCTTCGTCCGGAATCGGGTTGTCGTTATACGAATAGCCGCATCGCAGGGTCAGGCGTTCGGTGAGCGTGTGCTGGACGCCGATATTTACGCCCCACACGTTTTCCCAGTCCAGGCTGCTGAAGCCCCGCATTTCGCCGTAAAGGAAGTAACGTACATCCACGGCGAAAAGCCAGTTTTCGATTCCGTTGTAGGACATACCGAACGAGAAGATGTCGGGATACTCCAGGCCGACGGTGATGGTCTCGACGGAGGTTGTCAGCCCCTCGTCCAGGCCCTTGGCGTTCGGCGTGTGCACGATGTTGTAGCGGAAATTCTCGACCCATTGGCGACTCTTATAACTGAGACCGAAGCGCCAGCCGCACTGGGTGTCGTAGTAGGCTCCGATCTGGAAGCCGCCGCCCCAGGCCCATCGAGTGCCGGTTCCGGAGGGATCGTAGTACTTCGTCGCATCGTGGGTATCGGAGGTCAGTTCATGGCTCTGTACCAGATACAGCGGATGGCAGGAAATATTCGCCATGGTCAGCGTGGGCGCGAATCCGAACGACAGTTTCTCGGTGGCCTGGAACGCAATCGTCGGAATAAGCTGGATTACCTGGATGTCGGCGTTCAGGCTGCCGTAACCGGTGTAGGACTGCGACGTACCGGGAATGGTGGCGCTTTGCGGCGCGAGGATGGGGTTGAAATTCGGGCTCATCGGATTTGAGGCGTCCGAGCCGCGGTAATTCAGGCGGGAGCCGCCGACTACGCCCATCTGTAATCCCCACGCCCAGCAACTGTCGGGCACGCGACGCACGATCGCCATCGACGGAATCGGAACCGCGCCGGGCTCGCCGCGCGTGCTGCCGCCGCCAAGACCGCCCATCGCCGTGGGCAATTTCGACTCCACTTCGAGTGTCGGCACGGCGATTCCTAGGCCGAACGTCATCTCAGAATGTTGCAGGCCCATGATCGCCGCGGGGTTCCACTGAAGCGCACTGGCCGCGTCGATCGGCGCCGCCGTGGACGCACCGGCCATACCTTCGCTCGCCGCCCCGAAACCGTGAAATGCGATTCCCTGGCCACGTACCGAAAAAGTGCAGCAAAAGGTGATTATGAAAACAGCTCCGACGACGGAGATTAGCGATTTTGACGTATTTTTCATTTAAACGCTCCTTGTGTTTTTTATGGAAAATGCCTTTTGATGGGGTTATCGGGATATTTTGGTTTTTTCGGCATGCATTCTGTGTCACTGCCATGTAATTCTTGTCGCGGTGTGATAAAGTTTGCGGATTGCGAAATGTTTTCGTTTGCCGTGGTCCGTGAATAAAATAATCGTGAGTTGACACGGCGAAAAATAAAGGTAAAATAGGGATGTGCGTCCCCGGCGGCACACCCGATGACCATGTTTTCCGGGATACATATATATTTAGAGGAACCTTTCATGACCCTGATTCTTGACGGAAAAACGCTCTCCGCCACCCTGCGCGAGGAAATTACGCACCAGGTGGCTGATTTTACGCAAAAAACCGGTGTGACGCCCTGTCTGGCGGCGGTGCTGGTGGGAGAGGACCCGGCGAGTCAGGTTTATGTGCGGAATAAAGAGGCCGCGTGCGCGAAAGTGGGCATAAAAAGTCAACTTTTTCGGCTCCCTGCCGAGGCCACGCAGGGAGAATTGCTGGCCCTGGTGCAAAAATTGAACCAGGATGACACGGTGCACGGAATTCTGGTACAGCTTCCGCTGCCAAAGCAGATTAATGAACAGGCGATTTTGGACAGTGTTTCGCCGGACAAGGATGTGGACGCTTTTCACCCGACGAATGTGGGGCTGATCTTGCAGGGCCGACCGCGGTTTTTGCCATGCACGCCGGCGGGTGTGCAGGAAATGCTGGTGCGTTATGGGATTCCGACGGCCGGGAAGCATGTGGTTGTGCTCGGGCGGAGTGATATCGTCGGGAAGCCCATGGCGGCGATCATGGTTCAAAAAGCGGCGGGGGCGAATTCCACGGTCACGATTTGCCACAGCCGGACAGAAGATTTGCCGGCGGTGACGCGGCTGGGCGATATTTTGGTGGTGGCGATCGGGCGTGCGAATTTCGTAACGGCGGACATGGTAAAGCCCGGTGCGGTGGTCGTGGATGTGGGCATTAACCGCACAGATGTCGGTCTGGTGGGCGACGTGGATTTCGCGGCGGTGAAAGAAGTCGCCAGCGCCATCACCCCCGTGCCCGGCGGTGTAGGTCCGCTGACCATCACAATGCTCCTGAAAAACACGCTGAAAGCGGCTCAGGAAAGATTTTCACAACCCTCCCCCGAATAAATGGCCTTCCCCCTCCCCTCCCCCCTTCCCATTTTCCACATAACCCCGGAGCATCTCATGGAAAAACTCACCATTCTCGGAATCGGCGAAATTTTATGCGATATTTTTACGGATCACCGCTGTCCTGGCGGGTCGCCGATGAATTTCTGCTTTCATATCAACGAACTTGGATATAATGGCATCATGTGTTCCGCGGTGGGGGATGATGAGCTGGGACGGGAGCTGCAGGACTTTTTTACGGCACACGGCCTGTCCACGGAAGGAATTCAGGTTAATCCGAAATTCCCCACGGGGCAGTCGATCATTGACGTTTCTCAGCCGGAAAATCCGCAATTCGAGATTCTTGAGGAGGTGGCGTGGGATTATCTGCGGCTGACGAAAACGCTGCAAAAGCTGATGAATCAGGCGTCGGCGATTTATTTTGACACGCTCGGGCAGCGGCACGCCGTCTCCCGGCAGGTCATTCATCAGGTGCTGGACGAGGCGCCGGCTTCCTGCCTGCGCGTGTTGGACATGAATTTCAAGCAGCATTATTACACCCGCGAGGCGGTGGAGTTTTCGCTGATGAAGGCGAATCTCGTGAAACTGAGCCTGGAGGAGGCGTACGGAACGGCGGAGTTACTGAATTTCAGCGGCGAAAGAACGCTGGAAAATATCGCGAAATGGGTCTGCACGGCGTATAACGTCCAGCAGGTCTGCGTGACGCGCGGCGGAGACGGGTGCCTGCTGATGGAACGCTCGCCGGGCGGGTCGCATTTCATGATGGCGGACGTTCCCGGGCGGAAAGTGAAAGTCTGTGATACCGTGGGATGCGGAGACGGTTTCACGGCGGCCCTGGTTTTCGGGAAGCTTCAGGGATGGGATCTGATGAAGCAGGGCGAATTCGCGAATTGTATCGGGTCGCTGATCGCCACGAAACAGGGCGGGACTTCGCCGCTGTCCGAGAATGTGAAAAAATGTGTCCGCGAGATGGTGGAAGCCGAAAAGAGTATGCTTCTGGAGTGACCCGCGGTTTTCGGGGGTCTTTTCTTTTCAACCTGAACCATTATAATGGAACATCTCTTTTTCGGGATGCTTGCGGAAGTGGCGGAACTGGCAGACGCGCTGGATTTAGGTTCCAGTAGGGTGACCTGTGGGGGTTCGATTCCCCCCTTTCGCATTTTTTTCTCTTGAAACGGCTTTCTTTTGCGGTTTTTTTCGTGATCTTTCCCTCCACGGCGCTAAAATTTACGGAACATTTTCACTGACCGCCATGATGGGAAAATTCCGCGTTACTCTTGCATCGCATACCACGCGGCGGACGTGTCTAACACGCATTTTAACGAGAGATTACGTCACCGGTTTATCACAATTTTCGTAGTGTTTCGTCTTTTTTTTTACAGCCACGGCCGATAAATTTCCTTGCGGTGGTCGTGTGGGGGGAGAAGGCGGAAAAAATGTCTTCGTTATCGCGAGTGTCTTGCAGGGTTTTTCGTTCGAGCAGCTTTTATACTGAAAAACAGGTGGCTGTGGTTCATTTCCGGTGAGAGAACGGGTTTTGCCGGGGAATGAATGTTTCGGCGTTTTGTGCGCCGCAGCGCCGCTTGTGTCTGCTTTTCGTCGATCTTTCCCCGAAACGGCTGCGCCGCTGCGGTTTTCAGGAGAATCTCGGGAGGAAGGGAAAGGTATGGTGTCTCGCTTTTCAGGAAAATCTATTTTTCCATTTTTTAACATTTTTTTAGGGGGGAACGGCCTGGCTGGGACGATTTTTCGGGCGGGGCTGGTGGGGATTTGCGCCGTCTGGATGATTTCCATGGTCGGTGCCCAGGAGCGTCATTTTTTTGCGGAAAAAAGTGGAAAACCGGAAGCGGCAGCCCTGTCTGCCGTGCCGGCATTACCGGCGCTAGCGGTGGATGCCTCACCCTGGCTGGCGTCCGTCGCGGCGGCGGCGGAGAAAGCGGCGGAAACGAAAAAACCGGTGCTGATTCATTTTTATTCCACTTCCTGCGGCCCGTGCGTCGTGATGGAGCGGGATGTTTTTTCAGATCCGGAGGTCTTGCGGGCCTGCGGAGAATATTATATCATGGTAAAGGTGAATCTGCTGGAGGATCGGACCGCGGCGGGGCGGTACGGCATTCAGGGGGTGCCCACGGACGTCATTCTTTCGCCGGAGGGAAATCTCGTGGCGAAAAGTATGGGCGGCAAAACGAAAGATAAATTTAACACGTTTTTTCGCTCCGTGGCCACGCAGATGAAATACGCGCCGGTGGGGGAGATGACGGCGAATAAGGTCATGCTGGCGAATACGCCGGGCACGCAGAGCGCGCCGGCCGTGCCGGTTTCGCAGGGCGCGCGTAGCGTGACAAATACGGATCCCGCGGCGCATGCGAATTTTCAGGAAATGGCGGAGCCGCTGGTGGATTTAGCGGAGTTGCAGCCCACGGAAGACATCATTCCTTATTCGGCTCCGGCGGCGGCGGTGGCCGGGAACGTTTCGCCCCCGCATGCCCCGGCGGAGCGTTTTTCGGCAGAGCCGGAACATGAAAAAACGGAGACGAAAGTCGCGGGGAAGATGTACGCCGTCCCGCCGCGGGAGACGGTTATCGGAGCCGTCGCGCCGCAGGAAAAGCTGCTCGTGGCTCAGAAACCCGCCGCCCAGATCATGCTGGAGGGGTACTGCTGCGTCACGCTGGTGGAGCAGGGAAAGTGGCTGAAAGGAGATCCGAAATTCGGTGTCAGTCACCGCGGCCAGATTTACCTTTTCGGCTCGCAGGAATACGCCCGGCGGTTTTTCGAAAATCCGGATCATTACGCGGTGGCTGCCAGCGGATATGATGTGGTGCGGCTGCTGGATGCGCGAGAGTACATCCCCGGCTCGCGCGAGTATGGCCTGCGCTATGATAACGTGAATTTCGTGTTCGCGTCCGAAGAATCCCGTGAAATATTCCGGAATGATCCCGAAAAATACACGGCGCCCGTCCGGGTGGAAATGTTCCGCACGGCCCACGCGGAAAGCGGCGGAACGGCGCGGTGAGTGGAGGGGGCGTGATGCCTCAAAAAAACAGCAGCCGGGAATGGAGCGAAGCGGAATGACCGGATTGAGTGGGGAGTTGTTTGGCGCGGCTAATCCGGTCATTCCGCTTCGCTCCATTCCCGGCTGCTGTTCCAATTCCTCCTTTTTTTCAAAAACCATCCCCCATCCCCATTTTTCCCTTCCCGCTCGCGCCCACCCCAAAAAACGTAAAAAAGGACTTTTAACATGCATCATTCCCACCTTGCCGCCCGGCTTCTTTCGGGCATTTTGTTTTTGTTACCAGCGTGCTTTCACCCGGTGTGTCTCTGGGCAGCCGACCAGCCGCAGTGGGGCGAGGATCTGACGCGGAATAACATTTCCGCCGAGAAAAATCTTCCCGTGGATTTCGTGTTTCCGCGGTATGACGAAAATACGAAAACGTTTGATCTTTCGAAATCCCCGAATGTCCGCTGGGCGCAGAAGCTCGGCGGGCAGACGTACGGGAACTCGGTGATTGCGGAAGGGAAAGTTTTCATCGGCACGAATAACGAGTCGCCACGTGATGAGCGTTTCCCTGAAGACCGCGGCATCCTGATGTGTTTCGACGAAAAAACCGGCGAATTTCTCTGGCAGCTGAATCTCCCGAAGCTGTATAACGTGAAATACGGCGACTGGCATTATGTCGGCATCACCGCGAACCCCGTCGTGCGTGACGGAAAAGTGTATCTCATGACGAACCGCGCGATGATCGTCTGCCTGGACATTCACGGCATGAAAAACGGCAATGACGGTTTTCAGGACGAGGCGCAACTCATGCGGCATACCACCGAGGAGTTTCCGGACGGGCACGAGGATTTCGCGAAAACGCCGCCGACGGAGCATGACGCCGACATTCTGTGGATGTATGACATGTATGAGGAGCTGGGCGTGCAGGCCCATAACGCCACGAGTTGCTCGCTGCTGGTGGTGGGCGATTATATTTATGCCGGCACGGGGAACGGCGTCGACTGGCGGCACGAGGAAATGGGGAATCCGGACGCGCCGAATCTCGTGGTGCTCGAGAAAGACACCGGGAAGCTCGTCGCGGTGGATGATTTTCAGCTCGGCACCACGGTCTTTCACGGCCAGTGGAGTGCGCCGGTGTATTTCGAGTACGAAGGTCGGCCCACGATCTGTTACGCCACGGGCGTCGCGATTCTTTTCGGTTTCGACCCGGTGAAAAAAGAAAACCTTCCGGCGGATGGCACCCCGCTGAAAATCCTGCCCCGCTGGATGTTTAACGGCCACCCGGACGCGCAGCAGTCGCCGGACGTGCCCATCGAGATGGGGCATTATTCGAAATCGTACCTCGTAGTCGGAAATCCTATTCCCTATAAAAATCGCATTTACGTGCCGGTGACGCAGAATATTTTTCATGGCCCGGATCTCGGCTGGCTGATCGCGTTCGAGCCGGAAGGAGAGGGGGACATCACGCGGAAGACGCTCGTGTGGAGTTTCGAGGAAATTGGCGCTTGCCCCGCCAGCCCGGCCATCGCCGACGACATTCTTTATATGCCCGGCGATAACGGCATCCTGTATGCGCTGGACGCGGACACGGGGAAGGAGCTTTGGCGCGAAAATGTGGGGAAACCCGCGTGGGGCTCGCCGCTGGTGGCGGACGGGAAGGTTTACGTTACCACGGGCCGTCGCACGATGATGGTGATGAAGCACGGTCGGGAAAAAGAGCTCATTTCCACTGTCCGCCTCGACGCGCCGTCTTATACCACGCCGACGGCCGCTAACGGAACGCTTTATATCAGCACGCTGAAAACGCTCGTGGCGGTGGAGAAGGAAAAATAAAAAAAGCCGGGACGCGTGCCAGGCTTTACATTTTTTCTAATTTTTATCGTCCGTGAGGGCCGTCAGCGCGACAAAATCGGGGTTTTCGCGGAGGCCGTCGAAGTCGGTTTCAGTCTGAGCCGCGTGCCGGAGCTTGGCGTCGATGAGGATGGCGCGGGAGAGGGTTTCCAGGCACTGGTCGACACGGTTGGCCAGGGCGAGGTAACACGCCAGATTGTAGAGAATCAGCGGCGAGTTGGGGTCCATATACAGGGCGTTCTCCAGGGACTCGATGGCCAGGTCGCATCGGCCGATCCGCTTCTGACAGTAGCCGATCAAGAGCCAGACGCGCGTGTTGCGGGGCTCCAGCAGCAGCGCCTGCCCCAGTGGAAACAGGGCCTCGCGGTAACGCTTCATTTGTCGATAGACCTCGCCCTCGAGGTATAACAGATGCGGATCGAAGAAAACCCGCTCGCGATTCGCCCGCCGGATTTCGTCCATGGCCCGCTCCGGCATTCCCAACTCGAGAAATCCCTCGGCCCGCGTCGCAATCTGCCTGCCTCGCACTGTACTAAAATCGTCGCTCATGGAAAGGCTCCAAGGGAATGCTTAATGCGAAATGCTTAATTGTTTTACGCCGCATCCATCGGTTTGGGGCGTAAAACTCGCGTGCGACATTTAGCATTACGCATTTCACATTAAAAAAACCGCTTCGGAAAAATATTCCGCCGCGGTTTTCGTTTCATTCAAAAGTGGAGCGGAAGGGAGTCGAACCCTCGACCTCTGCATTGCGAACGCAGCGCTCTGCCAACTGAGCTACCGCCCCGACCGACGGGGAACGTTGCCCCACGCCCGCCGTGAATAAAGCGTAATATACCCCAAGCCCCGCTTCTTGTCGAGAGGGGGCTGCGGAATTTTAGGGGTGATTTTTCATCCGGGAACCCGGGCGATCGTCGTTGCGTAATAATACAGACTGTTTTTTCGAAAACACACATCATTTTCGACCGCTACGCCTCCCCGAAGCCGGTAAAGCACGAGTGAGGACGCCCCCATCCATGGGCACAGTCGAAAATGCATGTGTTTCAGAAAAATGTTTCAAAAACAGGCGTTTTTTTTACGCGACCAGGCTGAATTCGTAGGGCACGCCGCCGATGGCAGTGATGAATTCTTCAAAAATGCGCAGATCCAGTGCCGTGGCAGAGGAGCTCTCGGGATGGAATTGCGTACCCATGGCGAACCAGTCGTCGAATTCCGACTCGATGGCCTCGATGACGCCGTCGGGAGCACAAGCCGAGACGCGGAAACCGGGGGCCACTTCGCTGACGGCCATATGGTGCCGACTATTGACACGAATTTCCGTGTCTCCGTACACTTTTTCCATGAGCGTACCCGGCACCACGTCCAGCGTGTGGCGGTGCATGGTTGTGGACGTCCGGTCGAAATGCGGCATGGCCTTTGGCAGGTCCACCGGCAGGTGGAAATAGAGGCCGCCGCCCATGACGACGTTCATCAGTTGCATGCCGGCACCGATACCGAAGACGGGAATTTTGTGCTCCGCAATGACGCGCATCAGCATGCGGTCGAAGTTTTCACGTCGCGCATCCATCATCCGCAGCGACTGGTGGGGAATGAAACCGTCGCGTGTGGGATCCAGATCCGCACCGCCGGTAAGAAGGACACCATCCAATTTTTTCAAGATTTGAAGCAGATCCTCTTCATTTTCCATCGGCGGGAGAATGACCGGGATGCCCCCGGCGCGAGAGATGGACTCGTAATAGCCGGTCCAAAGAAAACTGAAAGACTCCTGATCGCCTTTCGCGCTGACAAAGTCCGCGTTAATCCCCACCAACGGTTTTTTACCAAATTGCATGTATTTACTCCTCCTGAGCGCACGGATACCGAATGAAAGCGACAAGCATACACATTCAAAAAACCGATTTTCCGAATCCTCCGGCAGTTTTCCCGCGGGTCGGTAAACGAAAAAAAATTCCCCACATACCGCGCCAACGGAGCGTTTCTTCTCGCTGCCGCGGGTATGTCCGAATCACGCTTCCCGGAGAAAAATCGGGTTTTCCGAGGGCATGCATTCGCGTTTTCGGTTTTCCATGTTCTGTCGCTTCACCATCCTTTCGATGCGGCATCCACCGCCTGAGTGTAAATCCACGTGAAGTATAGCAGATAAAAAAAGCAATGCAAGCGTAACACAACATTTTGCATACCAATCGGCGCGATTGTACTGAATGTAGTGGCTTTATCGATTTTGTCGCTGCGGACAGCCGCAAGGAGGATGTTGCGTTTTGTAGGAACGTATTTTTTCACGTCGTCTTTTTTTTCCGAATCGGCATCCCGAATGCTTGCAATTTGGTTCCGCGGATGTTATAATAAGGTCATGGTTGAGGGACGGAAAGAAGTGGCATATGCTGCGATTTCCGCGTTCTCAACGAAAAATCCTCTAACGGATTTTAGCAGATACCTTAATTGGTGAGCCGATATGTAGCTCGTGAGGTACTCGTTGAATTATTGATGATGGTTATAATGTATAGGCACGTCACCCTCGTGGAACGTGCATCACAGCAGCCGTTGTCCGAGTAACCGCCCTTTTAACACGGGCTCTCCAATTTTCTGCTAAATTTTTCTCGTTAGAGGATTTTTTCGTGGCTTGGGCTAACACGAAAAAACAGTAGTCCGAAGCGTGAGCGAGGGATAAGAATTGCCTAAAGATTCACCATTTTCAGGTGCCGTCACGTTTTTACCCGGTCGCTTACGCTCCCGGCTGTTGTTCTTGTGAACACATAAAATTGATAGATGCTCTAGCGGGACGATCGGATTTGCCATCCCATCGGGCGGCGCTATCCCTCGCTCACGCTTCGGGCTGTTGTTTCTTGCAACTACATGGATCATACAAAAAAACATGTCCGACTCCATCAAAAAACAGATCGAAACGTTGCGCTGCCAGCTTGAATATTATAATCGCCGATATTATGCCGATTCGGTGTCGGAAATTACGGACACGGAGTTCGACCGCAAGATGGCGGAGCTGGCGCGGCTGGAGGCTCTGCATCCGGAACTTCAGTCGTCGGACTCGCCGACGCAGCGGGTGGGTGGCGAGCCGGTGGGGGATCGCCCGACGGTGATGCACCGTGTGCCGATGCTTTCGATCCGGAATGTTTACGACGAGGATTCCGTCTGGAAATTCGCGGCCGACGCGCAAAAAGCGCTCGCGGAATGGGCGGCGCTGGAGTGGATCGTCGAGATGAAAATCGACGGCGTGGCCATTTCCCTCATCTACGAAAACGGCGAGTTGGCCCAGGCCGTCACGCGGGGTGACGGGCGCGAGGGAGATGACATCACCGAGAACGCCCGCACGATTTACGATATTCCGCTGCGGCTGAAGTCCGGCCCGGGCGCGCCGCCCATACCCAAAATTCTGGAGGTGCGCGGCGAAATTTACATGCCGAACTCCGGGCTGGCGTACTGGAATGAGCATCAGAAAGGGCGTGGGCCGAAGGCGGAGATTTTTGCGAATCCGCGCAACGCCGCTTCCGGGAGCATCAAGCAAAAAGACCCGAAAGAGTGTGCGAAACGGCCGCTACGGATGTTCTGTCATTCCACGGGAGACACGGCGGAGCTGCCGTTCAAGACACACGCGGAGTTTCTTGCCGGGTTGGAACAGTGGGGCCTGATTCCCACGCCGGACGTGCGGACGTTCACGGATGTGCACGCGGCGGTCGAGTACGGCAAAGAGCGGCTCGAGAACGCCCACGAGTACGATTTCGAAATCGACGGCGTGGTGCTGAAAGTGAATGATTTCGCCCAGCGGGAGGAGATCGGCGTCACCAGCAAGTTCCCGAAATGGATGATCGCCCTGAAATTCGAGAAGTATGAGGCCGTTACGCAACTGCTGAACATCACGGTGCAAGTCGGGAAGACCGGCACGATCACGCCCGTGGCGGAGCTGGCGCCCGTACAGCTTGCGGGCACGACGGTCTCGCGGTCTTCGCTGCATAATGCCGAGGAAATTCGCCGCAAGGATATCCGCGTGGGCGACTGGCTGGTGGTGGAAAAAGCGGGGAAAATCATCCCCCACGTGGTGCGTGTGGAGCTTCATCGGCGGGAGAAACCTCTGCAGGAATACGAATTTCCCACCGCGTGCCCCGTGTGCGGCCATCACCTCCACCAGGATGAGGGCGGCGTGTTCATCCGCTGCACGAATCGCCACTGCCCCGCTCAGCTCGCCGAGAAGATCCGTTATTTCGGCAGCCGAAACGCCATGGATATAAAGGGCCTGGGCGACCGCCTGACCGCGCAGTTCGTCGAAAAGGGATACATCCGTGAGTTCGCCGACCTGTATCGCCTCGAGGAAAAGTACATGCGGGGCGAAATCATGGATGTCGAGCGGTTTTCGCCGTCCGAAGACGCCACCGAAAAGGCGAAAAAGGCGCATGCCAAAAAGAAAGCGGAGGCGGACGCGGGGGATTCGCAGGGGCTGCTGTTTTCACTGGACGGGGAGGATGGTGAAGAAGCGGCATTTGTGCACGTCACAGGCGTGGCGGAAAACCTCTTTAAAAGCATCGCCGGCAGTAAAAATCAGGGGCTTTCGCGCGTTCTGACGGGGCTCTCCATTCCGCATCTCGGCGAGGAAGGCGGGGCGCTTTTGGCCGGGAAGTTCCGCACAATGAAAACGCTTCAGACCGCCACCGTGGAAGCGCTCTCGGCTGTGGACGGCGTGGGGCCCATCATCGCGCAAAGCGTGTATGATTATCTCCACAGCGAGGACGGCGAAAAGCAGATCGCGGGTCTGGCGGAAGTCGGCGTGCTGCTGGATTTCGTGGACGAATACGGGATTTTTGCCGATTCGGATGAAAATGCGGGTGCCGAAAAGCCGCTGACGGGAAAGACCGTGGTCGTGACGGGGAAGCTGGAGAAATACACCCGCGAGGAGATGGAGGGCCTGATCAAAAAGCTCGGCGGAAAAGCGGCCGGGAGCGTGTCAAAAAAGACGGATTTTGTGGTTTACGGCGCCGACGCAGGCAGTAAACTGGCGAAAGCGGGCGAGTTGGGCGTCCCGACGCTCACGGAAGCGGAGTTCGCCGAGCGGTTTTTGTAAGCCCGTGACGTTTTAAAACAGCAGCCGGGAGCGTAGCGGAACGGAGTGACGCGCAGAGACCGGATAAGCACCGCCGAGTGTTTCCTCACTTCAATTCCGTCACCGCATTCCGTTCCATTCCCGGCAGCCGTTTCCTGAAGCGGGTGGGGCCCCCGCCGCCTTCCCAAACAGTGTTTTTTCCATTATAATATGCGAAACGCTGTGATTTTCAAAATCACACAACCACAAAATTCATACAGGAGCGGAAAAATGACTTCTCTTCGACTCGAAAAAAACGCCTTTTACCCCGGCAGGCCCGGCCCGATGCTCTTAATCGTGATGGATGGAATTGGTATCGGGCGTCAGGACGACTCGAACGCGGTGTATTTGGCGAAGACGCCGACGCTGGATAAACTTTTCGGCGCGAAATTATATTGCCAGTTGCAGGCCCACGGCAAGGCGGTCGGGCTGCCGTCCGACGAGGACATGGGGAACTCGGAGATTGGGCACAACGCGTTGGGGGCGGGCCGAGTGTTCGACCAGGGGGCGAAGCTGGTGCTGGGCGCGATCGAAAGCGGCCGAATGTTCCAGGGCGAGGTGTGGAAAAAAACGATTGCCACCGCGAAAGCCGGCGGCGTGCTGCATTTCATCGGCCTGCATTCCGACGGCAACGTGCATTCGAACACGGCCCACCTGTACGCCATGCTCAACGCGGCGGCGAAAGAGGGCGTGAAGATGTGCCGACTGCATATTCTGCACGACGGGCGGGACGTGCCCGAAAAATCGGCCCTGACGTACATTCAGGAGACCGAGCGGGTGCTGGAAAAGATTAACGCGGGTTACGGTGCCGATTACCGGATTGCCAGCGGCGGCGGCCGTATGATCACGACCATGGATCGTTACGGCGCGGACTGGCGGATCGTCGAGCGCGGCTGGCACGCCCATGTTCTCGGCCAGGCTCGGCCTTTCGCCACCGCCGCGGAAGCCGTGCAGACGATGTATGATGAAGACCCGAAAGCCACCGACCAGTATCTCGACCCGTTCGTCATCACCGAGGACGGCCAGGCCGTGGGTACGATTCAAGATGGCGACGCGGTGGTGTGTTTCAACTTCCGCGGCGACCGGGCGATCGAAATTTCCGAGGCCTTCGAGAACGGGTCGGAATTCGATAAATTCGACCGTGTGCGGGTGCCGAAAGTGTTTTACGCGGGCATCATGCAGTACGACGGCGACCTGAAAATCCCGAAAAACTTCCTCGTCGAGCCGCCGCTGATCGAGCGGACGTTCTGCGAGTACCTCTGCGGCGAGAAGGTGCCGATGTTCGCGGTCAGCGAGACGCAGAAGTTCGGCCACGTGACCTACTTCTGGAACGGCAACCGCTCCGGGTACATCGATTCGGCGCTGGAAGAATACGACGAAATTCCGTCCGACCGGATCGAGTTCGACAAGGCCCCGAAGATGAAGGCCCAGCAAATTACCGACTGGACGCTCAAGGCCCTGAAAAGCGGCAAGTTCAAGTTCGGCCGGCTCAATTTCCCCAACGGCGACATGGTCGGCCACACCGGGAACATGGAGGCGACGATTGAGGCGGTGGAAACCGTCGACGCGGCTGTCGGGACACTGCTGGACGCCATCCAGGAGCTTGGCGGCATTTGCATCGTCACCGCCGACCACGGGAACGCGGACGAAATGTGGACGGAGAAAAAAGGCGTCCGCACGCCCAAAACGGCCCACACGCTGAACCCCGTGCCGTTCTGCATTTACGACGCGAAGTATAACGGCGAATATGAAATGTCCGGCGTCGAGCACCCCGGCCTGGCGAACGTCGCCGCCACCGTGCTGAACCTGCTGGGCTACGTTCCCCCGGCGGATTATTGCGCGTCGCTCGTTCGCTTCGCGAAGTGAAAGAGTGAACAAGTGAAAGAGTGGCTGAAAGTAGTATATTACGAAAGGTTAACCATGGAAAAAAGTCGGATTTTGATTGCGGACGACAACGAGGCGAACGTCGAGCTGCTGGAGGCGTACCTGGCGGAAATGGACTGCGAGATCGCGATCGCCGTGGACGGGCAGGACACGCTGGACAAAGTGGCGGCCTTCCACCCGGACGTGATTCTGCTGGATATCATGATGCCGAAACTCAACGGGTTCGAGGTGTGCCAGCAGGTGAAGTCGCAGCCGGAAACGGCGGGGATCATGGTGCTGATGGTGACGGCGCTGAACGAGTTGGGCGATATCGAGCGGGCGGTGCATGCCGGGTGCGATGATTTTTTGAGCAAGCCGGTGAATAAGATTGAGCTTCTGAAGCGCGTCGAGAACATGCTCCGCCTGCGGACGGTCACCGACGAAGTGGAACGCCTGCGGCTTTACATCGAAAACATCGACTCCGCCAGCGGACCGCAAGGGTAATGATTGGGGATGGTGGTTTGTGATTTGTGGATTGGGTTCATAACACAAACCCCAATCCACGAACCCCATGCCCCATTAAAAAAACCAGCTTTACGCTGGTTTTTTTGTAGAGGCGGCGCCCGGATTCGAACCGGGGATGGTTGATTTGCAATCAACTGCCTTAGCCACTTGGCGATGCCGCCTTGATTATGGGTATTTTAGCAAAAAATCGGGAAAAGTCAAGTGGGGTTACGAAAAGGCGGCGGTTGTTTGCAGCGTTACTCCCTTTCCGCGAGCTGAAAAATGACGTGATTGGCGATCGTCAGGCCGAAAATGCCGGTCAGGGTGGGGAGGCTGCCCAGCACATTCCGCAGTCGGCCACGGCCATGTTCCGGCGAGTCGTGCGGCTCCGGCGGGCCAAGCCGCGAGAGGCGGACGGCGGAAATGTCCTCCGTGGAATACACGCACAGCGGGTCTAGCGGCAATTTCCGGTTCCGCATCTGCTTTTTGACGAGTTTCGCCAGCGGACAACCACGCACGTCGCGGAGTTTGCCGATTCGCACCAGCGTCGGGTCGGTTCGCAGCGCGGCCCCCATACTCGAAATGGCGGGGATGGCGTGTTTTTGGAGATAAGCCATCAGGGCGACTTTCGGGGACAGCGAGTCGATCGCGTCGACCACGAAATCCGGCTCGAAACCCGCGAAAAGTTCCGGCAGCGTGTCTTCACGCACGAAAAGCGGCAGCGCCTCGGCGTCGCAATCCGGGTGAATGTCCAGCACACGCAGCCTCGCGGCGTCGCATTTTCGCTGCCCGAGCGTGCTTTCCAGGGCGAAAAGCTGGCGGTTAATGTTCGTCGGCTGAATGACGTCAAAATCCACCAGGCGCAGATGCCCGATACCCGCGCGGGCCAGGCCCTCCACCGCGTAACTGCCCACGGCCCCCAGCCCCACCACCAGCACTCGGGCGGCGTGTAATTTTTGCATCGCCTCCTCGCCGAGAAACTGACGGGTGCGGGAAAATCGAGCGGAAATGTCGTTGTTCATAAAATTTCAAGGCTCTTGCCCAGTTAAATTTCCTGTGATATACTTGAAGTATGCTAAAACACAGGCGATTAAGCATTTATTTTGTGAAAAAAATACTGAGTTGTTTTTGCGTGGACATTACCGCCACGCAGACGGCGGCGATTTTGGGCATGAACCGCAAAACAATCGATCGATACTTCAATCATTTCCGTGAAAGGATTTTGGAGTATCAGCACGAACAGCTCGCTCCTTTTTCAGGGGAAATTGAGCTGGACGAAAGTTATTTTGGTGCCCGGCGTGTGCGTGGAAAGCGTGGTCGTGGGGCGGCGGGGAAAACGCCGGTTTTCGGAGTGCTCAAGCGAGGCGAAAAAGTGTTCGTGACGGTTGTAAACAATTGTTCCAAGAGTGAGTTGATGCCGATAATTACGGGACAAATCCTCTCGGAGTCAACGGTTTTCACCGACGGCTGGAAGGCTTACGACGGACTCATCCTCAATGGCTATGACCACTATCGCGTGTTCCATTGCCACAACGAATTCGCCCGCGGAAAATGCCACGTCAACGGCATCGAATCTTTCTGGAGTTTCGCCAAGCGGCGGCTCGCCAAATTCAACGGAATCCATTCTACAAAATTCGTCCTTTATCTCAAGGAATGTGAGTTCCGTTACAACCATAAATCGGATGACCTCTTCCAGGTCATGGTCAAAAAAGTGAAGGTTTTTTGAAATTTAACTGGGCAAGAGCCTAATTTCAAAAAAAGCGTTAATGCTGCCCTTTTTCCATAATTTCTCGCATTTCGTCATACGCCCCGGCTTCTTCCGGCGTGTCCAGAACGCGAAACGTCTCCCAGATCGGCTTTTTGCCCAGCGGATCGTCCGGATCATCCGCGTATTTTCGCAGGCCGAGCCGCAAGCCGCCCTCCTCGTGCGCGTCGGCCCAAAGATGGTACTGAAACGCCGTGACAGCGGCCAGCGGCTTCACCTTTTGCCAGGCGTACGCCATTCCAGCAGCTTGTTCCCGCAAGGATTTTTCCGAATAATCCGGCGAATTCAGCCCCTGCTCCGTTAACTGAATTTCGCGCGAATTTCCATAAAACGCCACTTCCGGCTTTATTGCCCACGTGTCCAGCACTTCAAGATTTTTGTACGCCACATACGGCGTGTCTTCATCCGGCCGGGCGTCCGGATCTTCCCACGCGCGGGGGTTCGAAATGTCCTGCGGGTATGGATGGAAAGCGATTCCCCATTCAAAATCGCCTTCTTTGCGGGAAAATTTCGCCAGATACTCCAGCTGCGTACGCCCGGCATACGCCCGCGGGTCATGCACGGCCGTCCAGCAGTGGTCGAGCGAAATGAACGTTTTTCCGTGGGAGTCATACTGGCGGACGAAATTCTGGGTAAGTCGCATGGACTTTTGGTACAGATTCATGTACGTCACGGTGCTTTTCCGCCCGGCACTGGTCCAGTAAAAACCGCTGTTAATTTCGTTGTGCATGACCCAGTGGTGAATGCGCCCGTGCTCGCCGTCCGGCCGAGAATACCGCTCGGCGAGAAAATTCATGATGGCTGCGTATGCCTCCACACCCTCGCGGGTGGTGAAATTCGGCATGACGAAAGCGCACCCGTGATCTGCGTCCGGGTGGGAGACCGTGCGGTGCCAGGAACCTTCCGGCGCGTGTCGGCCTGGCGGAATCAGGATGATCGCCGTCACCATCCAGCCGTTTTCCGAGGCGATTTTGGCGTTCCGATCCGTATTTTTCAGGTTATTCAGGTCCACGTACCACGTCCGTCCGGCATACTCGCACGGCACGCGCCCCGGAGCGTCATCCGCGAAAATCAGATGGCTGAGGATAATATTAAAGGTCACGGACGCGACTGCCAGCGTCTGCATGTCCGGGTGGTCGAGCGGGCAGCCGCCGAGCCCTTTTTTTGACCGCGGCACCATTTTCGGGAGATTCGCTCGATGAAGCGTCACCGCCGGGTAACACAGCGGCGAAAGAAGCTCCCATTTTGTGGCGTCTTTACTCTCTTCCGGCACACGCGCCAGCGCGAAGCCCGTCAGCAGGCGGTCCGATTTATCTTCCGCGGTGCGGGGCAGGGTGATGCGAAAAACAGATTCGCCATTTTTCGTCGTGCCGGTCATGGGAAGCGGATGCCGCGTTTCATCGCCGGTAAATTGCGTGACGTCCTTCCACATGGGAACTTCCACGAGGTACAGATTTTTTAATTCCCGCTCCCAATGTGGGCCAACCATGGTGCCGGAAATGGAAATTCGGTCATTTGCATCCAAAATCGCAAAAATTTCCAGTGGAAAATCATATTTTAGGTACGCGTCCAGCCGCCGGGTGAGGGTGTCATCTTCCTGCGCATTTCGCACCCGATTTTCTTTCTCCGCCAGCTCGTGGGGCAGGGGGGCGCGGAGCGTGAGGTTTCGAATACGGGCCGTGTTTCCGGGGTGCTGGCCCATGGTCACGCGCAACTGTTTCACGGGCCGGGCGGGCGGCGCCTGAGTGGCGGAAATGTCCACACCGTGGGCGGTCCAGCCTTCCGTCCGGGCCACCGCGTGATACTCCACCATGTGCGGAACGTCCACCGCTTCCCCCACGAAAATCAGCAGTCGGCCCACCCCCGTCACGCTGAAACTTTCGAAAGCGAAGATCGGTGTCCGGCCCAAATCCACGTCCCCTTCCATCTCGATGTAAAAATACGGATCCGTGCCCGTGGTGCGGATTTCCCATTCCCCGCCGCCGCAGTCCGTGAGCGTCATGGCGTGGATGCCACGCTGGACGGGGGTTAATCGGGGCGGTGCTTCCGGCGTTTCTTCGGCAAAAACACGGGGTGCCATCAGGGTGAATGCGGATAAAAGCACGGCAGCAAACACCACTGCCGTTAGCGGGAAATGAGATGAAAACTTCATTTCAGAAAAACCTTTCCGTGAAAAAAAGCCGGAGAGTCGGCAGGTGGGGGAAATGGAAACGCCTTTCATTTTTCGTCCGGCGGGAGCATTCGCGGCACGGGGGCGGGGTTATTCGCTTTCCGGATTTCTTCCCGCAAATCGGTTTGCGCGGGCAGGACGGAATCCAGCAGGAAGGTTTTCGTGCATCCACGCATGACGCCCACGCCGAAAAATATCATCAGGAAGAGGATAAAGCCCCAGAGAATCAGCCGCGGCGTGAAGCGGAACGCCGTGCGGTCATCCACTCGGCGGAGAATTTCCTCGTACTCCGGCGAGAACACCATTTTCGCCTGGCGGGAGTTGAGGATCATCAGGGCGTAAAAACCGTAAACGGTGCCCAGCGGAAACAGCAGCAGAAGAAACGCGGCCATCCACACTGCGCGGTCGCGCGCTTCAGGCGTCCGTTTATTCAGAGTATACGCCAGGACGAAGAGGTAAATCGCCACTGTGGCCATGAAAAGTCCGAAAAAGCCTAGCGTCCATTCCGCGTCGCTGGCGGAAAACCCGATCAGCGTGATGGCCATGAAGATCACCCCGATGACCATGGCCATGATGCCGCCCAGGACGCAAAAAATGCTCAGGCCGGTGATGGCGCCTTCCGTACGCTGGTGCATGTGCCAGATTTCCAGCAGGCGCTGGCGCTCGGCGAGTGTGATTTCAGACGCATTTTCTTCGGCCGGCGAGGCATACGGATTCTGGAGAAGCGGTGATTCAGACATAAGCGTGCGATTCCGTTACTTCTTTTTTTGCTGCAACTTCCGCGCCTCGTCCGCGGAGATAATCTGCGGCCCGTCCCCGGCGGTTTTTTCGTAAAAGCCGTCGCCGCTTTTTTTATACTGCGTGAAGCCGTGCCGTTCGAGGTTTTTCGGGCTGAGCATGTCGCGCTCGCTTTTCACCGCCGCGACACGCCCGCTGAAGACACGCGCACACTTTCGCCCGCACTCCGGACACACTTCCAGCGCCGGCTCCGTGTGCGACTGAAGCGCTTCGAATTCCTTCCGGCAGCCCTTTCCCGGCTTACCCGTATGTTCGTATTTATAAAGCGGCATTCTCCTCACCTCTTAATAACACTGTAAAATACAGCACATGTTATCGAAATTTTTCGCCTGCAAATCCTGCTTCCGAATCCAGAAGTACAGCTTGCCCAGATCGCTCCACATCATTCCGGTTTCTTCCGAGGAATCGAGTTGCAGCAGCAGAACCCAGTCGGAATAGGCCCCGCCGCGCTCTTCGAACGGCGTGTCCCTCGTGCTTTGCCCCATGGCCTCGTCGCACTGCTGCTCCATATTACCTTGTACGCAGTTCGGCTGGCCGAGGATCTGATAATCCATTCCCCATTCCGATTTGATGCACGCCTCCATATTTTTCACCAGTGAGCTTACGGAAGAATCATAACAGTCGGCGACGGTCAAGACGCTTTCATATGCCAGCGTGTTGGGATGGAAAATCCGTAGCAGCTCCAAATCCTTCGGACAGCGCTGCCGGGTGCAATCAGCCGGGTTTTCCCGATAAAGCACGGTGAACCAACCATCCGAGGAAACACTTTCCCACGGCTGGCGGCGTACCGAATAAAAAAAGCTCAGCAGCCCTTTCGGGGGGAGCAGCCCCGTGGCGTCATACGGCGAAACTTCCGCCAGATTCAGCTGCGCCAGAAAATGCAGGGGCATTCCATCCTCATCTCGCGGCCATGGCATCTCGGCGGGGAGGTCGGGAAGGCCGCCGGTTTTCGACTGCCCGCAAGGAATCTCGCCATCGTCCGTCGACTGTAATGTCAGATTGATCGCCGGTTTGATGTACCGTTTGACCAATTCAAAATGCTGTTGCGCGTCGCAAAACTGAAACAGCTTCTCCACCTCCGCCAGCGTGGCGGGGATGCCGTGTTTTTTTATGTATTCGTCGCTCATATGATATGCCCGCAGGTTTGTTGTTTTCCCATGGAAATTTTTTCATTTAACAGCACTGTAAGATGCACCAGACGTGATCGAAATCGCAGGCCAGTAAATCCTGCCGGCGAATCCAGAAATACAGCCGCCCGGAGTCGCCCCACATGACGCCGGTTTTCTCTTCTTCGGAATCCATCTGAAAAAGCAGCACCCAGTCGGCCGCCCCCTCCTCCAGGGATTTATACCGCGGGTCTTCATAGCAGGATGCGTCGCCGCAGTATACGCCGTTCGAAACCAACTGGCACTTCAGCTCCATCGGATTTTGGATGACGGCGGCATGGCCGAGAATCTGGTTCAGCATGCACATGTCGTTGCATGCCTCCGCGTAGTTGTCGAAGTACTCGTCGCCGATGAGCTTCGCGATGAGGTCGTCCTCACGGGGCGGCAAGCTCAGGAAACGCTCGAACCGCATCGCATTCGAGCTGACGGCGACCTCGGGATTCAGCTTCTCATAAAACTCACGGCGGACGCAATCTTCCGGGGTGCGCGTGTAGAGGACTTTGAAGCTGCTGCGGTGTGCCGGGTGATATCCCCACGCGAAGTCTTCGATGCTGTAAAAAAGCGAGGCGAGGCCCTCTTTCGGCAGCAGCCCCGTCTCGTCATACGGCGAAATTTCACGGAAATTCAGCTGCGCGATGAAATCCAGCGGATCGCCGTCGCCATTTATCGGCCACTCTGCTCCCGCAGGCAGATCGGGACGGCCGCCGACTTTCGACTGCCCCATACGAATATCCGCGTCGTCCGTCGGCGAGAGAATCACGTTAATGGCCGGCCTGAGAAACCATCTGATTTTGTCGAAACAGCCTTCGATCCCGAAGTGGCGAAAATTTCTTTTCACCACCTCGGGCGTTTTCGGCCGGCCATGTTGTGCGAAATAGGCGTCGCTCATGCTTGCGAATTCTTACATCTGCTCGACGGTGTCGTTTTTCCAGTCCGTCGCGATTTCAGGATATTTTGCCAGCAGATCCTTGAAAATCTTGTGAATCTGCTTCACCGTCGCCACGTCCTGGCCTTCGAAAACCAGCACGAGTTCCGGCAGGTTCGAGGACGCACGCACCAGCCCCCAGCCCTTGTCGAACGTCACGCGGGCGCCGTTGACGTCGAACACTTTCCCGGGGAACATCGCCTTCAGCTCGGCCACGAGTTTGTCGACGACGCCATATTTCACGTCGTCCGCACAGAACGCGTTGATTTCTGGCGAGGTCACGTAATGCGGGAAATGCGAAATGATTTCGGAGATTTCCTCCTCCTGCCACGAGAGGTACTCGACGAGTTTCGCGCCGACGAACATCGCGTCGTCGAAGCCGTAATAGAGGTCGCCTCCGAAGAACGTGTGCCCGCTGCGCTCGCCGGCCAGCGTCGCCCCCATTTCGTGCATCTTCGCTTTGATGTAGGAGTGGCCGGTCTTCCACATGACGGGGTTGCCGCCCTCATGCTTGATGACGTCGATGAGCGTCTGCGAGCTTTTCACGTCGAAAATGATCGTCTCGCCGGGTTTTTTCTCCAGCAGCTGCTTCGCCAGCACGGCCAGGACGATATCGCTCCAGATGTCGTTGCCTTTTTCGTCGATGACACCCAGGCGGTCGCCGTCGCCGTCGAAACCCAGGCCGATATCCGCTTTGATATACGGGTGCAGCACCATCTCGCGCAGGCGGGCACGGGCCGCGACGTTCGACGGATTCGGGAAGTACTGCGGGTAGCGGATGTCAGGGTCGCAGTAAAGCTGGAAGGTCATGCAGCCCAGACGCTGAAAAATTTCATACGCGAACACACCCGCGCCGCCGTTGCCGGCATCCATCGCCACGCGGAGCTTTTTCGGGCCCATTGTAATCCGCCCGACGATGTCGTCGATATACGCGTCGCGGACGTTCGTTTCCGTCAGGCTGCCCTGCTTGATCCCCGTCGGATCCGGCGTGTCGAGCAGATCGTACACCACCTGAATGTCGTCCGGCTTGAGCGTTTTCGACTTGCCCAGCCCGAGTTTGAACCCCGACCAGTTGCTGGGGTTGTGGCTGGCCGTGATCATCACCGCGCCGTCGCAGTCGAGGAAATACTGCGCGAAATACGTCAGCGGACTGATGCCCATGCCGATAAAATACGTGTCGATGCCCATTTCCCGCAGCGCCCGGATCGCGGCATCCGCAAACGACGGCGAACACTCGCGGTTGTCGTACCCCACCACCGCCCGCGTAATGTTCTTCTGAATCAGATACTTCGCGTATGCCTTGATGATCCGGTACACGCTGTCGACGTTCAGCTCCTTGTCGCTCAACTGCCCGCGGATGTCGTACTCCCGGAACATGTTGTTAAATTCCACACAATATTTATCGTTTCGCTTCACCATGATCATGTCTCCTCAGAAAAGTGAATAAAATTTCTTTCGCGGGAAGAACCGATGTTCCCGCTGATTCTATTGTATACGATTATATATAGGGCGTCAATTCCCCGGAAAATGCTTAATGCTTAATGCTAGGGCACATCCAAAATCAATATAAACGGCAGGAAACAGCAGCCGGGAGCGGAGCGTTAGCGCAGAGACCGAATTGAAGTGGGAAAAATCCCGGACGATTCTACCCGGTCTCTTCGCGTCACTGCGTTCCGCTGCGCTCCCGGCTGCTGTTCTTGTGGCTGCATCGATTTTGGATGTGCTCTAAATGCTAAATTTTGAATACCGAGCATGCGTCTCGCTTGCGTTATTTAGCACTTAGCATTAAGCATTTAGCATTCCTTTCCCCGCCACTCCAGCCATTTTTCGATCAGCATCGCGGCGGCCAGGAGGACGGCCAGGCCGATACCCATGCCGAGGCCGATTTTGTCGAGCATCGGGCTGCCGACAGTTTTGAAGTACAGGAATACCGAGTACGCCACATACGCCGTGAGGAAGAAAACGCCTTCCGGCCGGGAGATAAACAGGCTCGAGGCGAAAATTGGCACGCACGCCAGGCTTAAAATCAGCACGATGGGCAGGTCGTACGCCTGCGCGTCGGCGGAAACGGGCACGCCGGTGCCGGAGAAGACGGCGGTCAGGGCCAGCACGCAGAGGATGTTCATCGTGTTACTGCCCACGATGTTCCCGACGGCCACGTCGTTCTCGCCCTTCGTGGTGGCGATGACGGAGACGACGATTTCGGGCAGCGACGAGCCGATGGCCAGCACCGTCAGGCCGATGAGCAATTCACTGACGCCGAACATTTTACAGATGCTCACGGAACCGTCGACCAGCGCCTCCGCGCCGCCGATCAGCAGCCCCAGCCCGGCCGCGATGAACGCCAGGTCGGTCAACAATCGCATGAAGGTAAACCGGTCTTTTTCCGCTTCTTCGCCCTGGGCGTACACCACCACCGACTCGCCCGCGATGCCCTTATTCGACTGCAACATCCGCGCGGTCTGCCGACGCTCCACAAACCGGTCCAACATCACCCGCCCGGCGAGAAACACCGCCAGCGTGCCGAACATGATCCCGCCTTCCGCACAGCTGATGACGCCGTCATTCGTCGCGAAAACATACAGCATCACCGCTCCCGCGATCATCATCGGCAAGTCGAAAAACAGCATCCGGCGGCGGACTTTCAGCGGCGCAATGACCGCGCAGAGCCCGAGAACGAACAGCACGTTAAAAATGCAACTGCCCAGAATATTCCCCACGGCCATGTCCGGCACGCCCTGGGTGGTGGACTTCAGCGTGATCGCGAACTCCGGCGCACTGGTGCCCAGCGCCACGATGGTCAGACTGATCAGCAGGGCCGAGACGCCGAGCATTTTCGCCAGGTGCACGGCCCCACGGACGAGCACTTCCCCGCCGCCCAGCACCGCGAGAAAGCCGAGGATGATCAGAACGATGGATGTGAGCATGATTTCTCCAAAAGTGAACAAGTGAGCAAGTGGGGAGGAACGTGGCCGTACGCCAGCCACTCGTTCACTCTACACTCTTTTTCGCCGGCATTTCCGGCACTTCCCGCACATACCGCGGCACGGCATACCCCGGCAGCCGGCGCCGCAGTTCGGCCATGAGCCGCCGCCCGGCTTCTTCCGGCACTTCAAAATGCGCCGCCCCGGCAACCTGGTCCAACTGGTGGAGATAGTACGGCAGCACACCCTGGCCTACGAGCGTTTCGTAAAGCGTGGCCAACGTGTCCGCGTCATCATTCACGCCCCGCAAGAGCACGGCCTGCTGCAGAAGCGTCGCGCCGGTTTCCCGCAGCCGGGCAAGCGCCTGCCGCACATCCTCCGCGTCCAGCTCCGCCGGGTGATTCACGTGCAGCGTGAAAAGCAGCGTTTTCCGCGGCGAAAGCGATCCCGCATGCCGCACGATTTCCGCCATCCGCCGGGTGAAGGTTTCCGTCACGCGATCCGGCTCAAAAATCGGCGCCCGCGTGTGAATCCGCACCCGCATGACGTGCGGCACCCCCAGCAGCCCCCGGAGGAGCGTTTCCAGCACCGCGTCCGGCACCGCCAGCGGATCTCCGCCGCTGAGAATGATTTCCGCAAGCGTTTCATTTTCCGCAATTTGCGTCAGTTCCGGCGAAAAATCTTCCACAAAATTTCCATCTTCCGCGGCATTCCCGCGTAGCGTGTGGCGACGAAAACAGAAGCGGCAATTCCCGAAACATCGCGGCGTGACCAGCAGCAGCGCCCGCCCGGAATATTTATGCAATAATCGCCCCGGCCCGCTTCCCGCAGCATTTTCCGCCGGTGTGGGGACTTGCTCTTTCAGCGGATTCGGTGTAAAATGGGCGGGATTATTTAATTCCTGCACGGTGGGCAGCACTTGGGCCAAAAGTGGATTCTTTTCCGCCGCGTCCGAATGCCCATACGCCTGAATCCGCCGCGTGAAGCTCGCCGACACCGCCATGGGGTACGCCTCTGGCGAGGCGGGTGTGGGGTGTAGGGTGCAGGGTGTAGGGTGGGACGAACGTGATTTTGACATTAATATATATGGTATGAAATAAATAACGACGATAAAGCTCTGCAACACATTTTGGCTTAATCGGCCAAACGACGAACCCTACACCTTACACGGTACACCCTACACTTTTTTGAACACAACCTATTTTATCATATTTCCTAAAAACCGAAAGGAAGGAACACGTGGGAACTTATAATACCAGTGAATTTCGCAAGGGTCTGAAAGTGCAGATGGAAGGCGATCCGTATATCATGATCGAGTGCCAGTTCGTGAAGCCGGGCAAGGGGCAGGCGCTTTACAAGTGCAAGCTCCGCAACCTGCTCCGCGGGACGGTGCTCGAGCGGACGTGGAAAAGCGGCGACTCGATCGAATCCGCCGACATTTCCGAAATCCAGGCTCAGTTCCTTTATCAGCAGGGCGACACGTTCTTCTTCATGTGCAACGAGACCTTCGAGCAGTACGAGCTGGACAAGGCCGTGGTCGACGACGCGTGGAAGTTTCTCAAAGACGGCATGATCTGCGACGTGATGCTCTACAACAACAACCCGATCGGCATCACGCCGCCGAACCACGTGGTGCTGGAAGTGGTCCAGGCCGACCCGGCCGTCCGCGGCAACACGGCGACGAACGTGACGAAGCCCGCGACGCTGGAGACCGGTGCCGAGATCATCGTGCCCAACTTCGTCGAAGCCGGCGAAAAAATCCGCGTCGACACCCGCACCGGCGAGTATATCGAACGCGTGAAAGAGTAATGGTTAATTGTTAATGGTGAATGGTTAATGCCGCAAGCGAGATGCATGCCCGTCCCTCACCATTCAATTTACCACAAAAATAATTAACCATTCACCATTAACAATTAACCATTGATAGCCATGCGCTGGAACCAAACGCTGATCGTTACGAAAAAGGAAGTGCCGGAAGGGGCGGAGATTCCGTCTCATGTTTTGATGCTGCGGGCCGGGCTGATCAACCAGGCGATGGCGGGCGTGTACGCGTACCTGCCGCTGGGGCTGAAATCGCTGCGGAAGGCGGAGAACATCGTCCGCGAGGAGATGGAAAATGCCGGCGCGGTGGAGCTTTTGATGGCGGCTCTGAGTCCCCAGTCGCTCTGGGAGCAGACAGGCCGCGTCGAGGCGTTCGGCAACGTGCTGATGAAATTCTCGACCACGCGTGCCGGGCGGCAGACGCCGTTCGTGCTGTGCCCGACGCACGAGGAGCCGGTGACGGACATCGTCGCCCGCGCGGTTTCCAGTTACCGCCAGTTGCCCATCACGCTGTTTCAGATTCAGACGAAGTTCCGCAACGAGGAACGCCCGAAGTTCGGCGTGATGCGAACCAGCGAGTTCATCATGAAGGACGCGTACAGCTTCGACACGGATGTGGACGGCCTGAACGCCAGCTACGACCGGATGTATGCGGCATATCACCGCATCTTCGAGCGGGCGTGCCTGAATTTCCTGCCCGTCGAGGCGGAGAGCGGCCCCATCGGTGGCGACGCCAGCCACGAATTCATGGTGCTCAGCAATAACGGCGAGGACAAAATCGTCGTGTGCCCCGCGTGCCGATACGCGGCGAATACCGAGAAGGCCCAGATCGGCCAGACCGATTACGCGAAGCCGAAAGGCGTGGCGCCGGCGGATGTGACTAAAGTGCTCACGCCGGGAGCCAGCAGCATCGAGGCGGTCAGCAAATTTTTGAAGTGCCGCCCGGAAGCCATGCTCAAGACGATGATTTTCACGGCCGACGAAAAAACCGTGGTTGTCGTAGTTCGCGGCGATCACGAGGCGAATGAAAACAAGCTGCGGAAGTTCCTCGGCGCTGCCAGCGTGGAGCTTGCGGACGAGGCGACCATCCGGCGGGTGACTGGGGCGTCGGTGGGTTTTGCCGGGCCGGTGGGATTAAAGGAAAACGTGGCGGTGTATGCCGATTTCGCGGTGGCGGGCATGGTGAATGCCGTCACAGGTGCGAACGCGCCGGAAGAGGCTCACATCACGGGCGTGAATCCCGGGCGAGACTTCCAGCCGGTGGCGTATGCCGACCTGCGGAACGCGGAGGCCGGCGACGCTTGCCCACGGTGCTCGGCGAAAATCGAAATCCGCAAAGCGCTCGAAACCGGGCACGTCTTCAAGCTCGGCACGAAGTACACGGAAGCCCTGGGCGCGAATTTCCTCGACGAAGACGGCACGCTGAAACCCATCATCATGGGATGTTACGGCATCGGCGTCGCCCGCATCCTCGCCGGGCTGATCGAAAACAGCCACGACGAAAAAGGCATCCTGTTCCCCGTTTCGCTGGCGCCGTATGAAGTGTGCGTGGTGCCGATGAAGGTGACCGACGACGCGACGATGGCGGCCGCGGAAAAACTTTACGCCGACCTCAAGGCGAAAGGTGTGGACGTGATTCTCGATGATCGTGACGCCCGCCCCGGTGTGAAATTCAACGATATCGACCTGATCGGTTTCCCACTTCGCGTGGTGATCGGCCCGAAAGGTCTGGAGAAAAATGAGGTGGAGATCAAGTGGCGCTGGGATGCGGACGTGCAGATGCTCGCCGCCGACACCGCCGCGACGCAAATCGCCGAGATGATCACCGCTGAGCGCGCCACCGGAGAGCGTTTTCGGGGACGGAGCTGATCCTTTTTAAAAAGAGAACGTGGAATACGCGGAAGTGAAAATAAAAGTGGTGGCATTTAACCCATGGAAAAATGTCACCACTTCATTATGTTAAATTCTTAAAAATACTTCCGCGTATTCTGTCTTCTTTCCGCATCTTCCACGTTTTATTTCTCCTCAAGAAGGTCGGCATCCTCCTCCGCCGGCTCATACGCGCCGTATTCTTTTTCGAGGTACGCCAGCAGTTCCAGCAGGTTCATCTCCGCCGCGACAACCTTTCCGTCTGTGCCCACGAGCATCATCGTCGGGCACTCAAGCACGCCCAGCTTCACCGCCGGGGTGTCCAGTTTCGCGACATCCTCCGCCTCCGCCGCGGCTTCCGTGGTATCATCCACGACCGTCTCCCACGGAAACGCCCCATCTTCCAGCAGCGCATCCAGCTCGTCCGATTGCCCGCCCAGCGCCACGCCAAGAACCTCCAGTCCTTTTTCATGGTAAAACACGTAAAATTTCAGCAGCAGCGAAAGCTCCCGCAGCGAGATGTCATTTTCCGGACTCCAGAAATAAATCGCGAGCGTCTTTCCGACGAAATCCTTGGGCTTTACGGTTTTTCCTGAAATCGTCTGAAACGCCATATTCAGCGGCTTTCCCGCCATCCGGTACCGTGCCACGGCCCGCTCCATCAGCACGCCGAAAAGCTGCAACTGCCCGTCTTCCGACGTTTTCGCAAGCGGCGCGAACTGCATGTAAAGCGTGCACTTACTCTCCGTGGAGAGCGATTCTCCATACGCGATGAGAGAAATGGCCAGCATCAAAATGTCATCATTTTCGGCCAGTTTCGCGGCCAGTCCTTTTTTCACATGCGAAATCAGCGAGGCGCACGTGCCGACCAGCAGCTTCTGCTTTTCGGCATCCGTCTTCGTGTTTTTCTGGATGATGAGAGACGCTTCCAACTGCAGCAAATTGCCCTCCACCTGCCATGCCAGGCGGCTTTCTCCGCGGTCGCGCAGCAGCTTGGATAGCGTATTTATTTTTTTCATATACGTTTCCGGCTCCTGGAACACCGCGCCGAGGAGCGTCTGAACCGCCAGGGTACGCTCATCATCCATCTCCAGTAACCGCATCCCGGCATCCCATTTCGCCGCCGCGATTTTCGCCAGGAACGCCTCCAGCGATTTTTCATCCTCCAGTGTTTCATCCTCCGGCTCCAACGATTCCAGCGTCGCGAGGAATTCCAGCAGCGCATCCGCCGTGTTTTCCTCCGGGAGTTTTATCGCCGCGTCCAGCTCCGCCAGGGAAATACGCCGGACGCCTTCCATTTCGAAAGGCACGATCACGATTTCCTCCAGCACGTAATCGTCTTCATCCTCATCTTCTTCCGGGCCTGCGTCTACCGCGTCATTTTCATCCGGGCCGGGAGCATCCGCGTCAGTGTCTGCAACTTTTTCTGCCGCCGCCGCGGCTTGTTCCGCCACCTCGACCGCCGTGTCCTCCGCTGCACGCAGCGTTTCCTCCAGCGCGTCCAGTTCCGGCATGATATCCTGCGGTGCGGGAGTTTCCTGCTTCACCGGCTGTTTCTGCGCTGTCTGCTGCGTATTTTTTGCGGCCCTCGCATTTCGCTGGGCATGTGCCGTCTGTGAAAACCCGTTTAAAACCAGTCCACACACTGCGAGCATGAGAGCGGCGGCGACGTACGTCTGAATGTTATTTTGATGTTTCATTCTTTCTCGTTATTTTGAGGGTCATTCTTCTTCATCAGCGGACTCTCCAGCACCGTGAGGATGGCGTCCCGGACGATCTTGGAGTCTTTATCCGATTCCGGCGTGTCATTATAAATGTCGTACTGACGGGCCACTTCCGAGCCGTTTAAGAGGATGCCGAAATGGTTCACGCTCAGCTCCAGCGCGCGGACACATTCTTTCCGCAAATCCAGATCATGCGTGCCCGCGGAGGCGAACATCAGCAGCGTCTGCTGCGAGCGCTGGGTGCCGAGCCAGGCCAGCACGCGGGAAACCTCCGCCGTGTATGCGGAGATGGACATGAGGTGCATGACCGGCATCTGGAGTTTCGTGATGTCATACACCTCCAGCACGGGGGAATCGCTTTCCTCCCCGGCCAGCCGCCGCACCCACGCGCCGCGGTGCGTGGAGACGATTTTCTCGGCCCACACCAGACACTTCCGCGTTTCTTCCAGCCGCTGTAAATCCGTGATTGGCGAAAATCCCTGCATCCGCTCCAGAAGCGTCATGAGCATACCCACATCCGCGGCATTCGTCGGACGCGGGAACCACAGCGTTCGCGGAATCCGCTGCGCAAGATTTTCCGCAGCGCGAAAATGTTCACTGCGGGCCACGAAAACCACCGGGATGTCCGCCAGTTTCACGTCCTGACGCAGGCTCTGCGTTAAAAACGCCGGGGACGGATTCTGTGTTTCCATGCTCACCAGCAGAAACGCGTAATCGCTGCTGGCCTGGCACTTCAGCACCGCTTCCCGCCCGGATTCTGCCGTGTCATAATAATATCCGAAAGGCAAAAAACGGCCGCCCAGCAGGGAAGAGTCTGCCGCGTCCCGGCCCGTGACCAGGACTTTCGATTTTCCGGTGGTGGAAAGGAACCACGCGAGATTATCAATTAAAAGCTGCGAGCCGGCATACGGTTTTTGTGGATTCCATTTCATGACGGTTTCCATGGCCGCGAAACGGACACTGCGCGAGGGGGAATTGATGGCGGTGATGATCGGAGCCAGAGGGAAAAGGCCGGCGGCGGCACCCGCCCCGTCACGGTACTCGCGCGGCACCAGCAGAGACGCGTCTCCCATTTCACCCAGCAGGACAGCGGCGCCGGTGGCCGCGACGAACGATTTTTCCTGTAAGGCCGTCGTCAGCAGCGCTTCCACATCCACCAGCGAAAATTCCTCCCGGATCATCTTAAACACGGGCGTTTTCAGGAGGGTTTCACTGCGGACGCCCTCCGCGCGGAGGGTCTGCTCCAGTGTATTTTTCAGGAATTCGCGTTTCGCAAGCGCCGAGTCGGGGCACATCTTCCACAGCGCTTTCGCGAAACGGAAACAGTTCAGCGTCAGGGCGTCTTCAGTGCTTTTCGCGGCCGATTCCGGTTTTTTGGTTTCCGGATTCCAGCGCCAGACCACGGTCACGGATGTGTCCGTTTTTTCGCGAGAGCGTATCAGGTTCAGCTCGGCCGTGTAACGATTTAAATCGATTAAAATAAACTCCGCGATGAATTTTTCCGAGCTTCCGTCTTCGGGAAACGGACGTCGCAGGATGCCGCTTAAGGCGTCATACGCCGCTTTTCGCAGGGGCTCCGCCGCCGGTTCCCGTTCCGCCGCGGCCAGGAAAAGATTCTGAATCGCCGCCGCGTTATTCTGCGTGGCCTGCATGGCGAGAAGCTTCACGCAGGCGGTCTTTAACGCGTAATTGTCGGAATCCAGCACGGCACGCACCGCATCCGTGGTCATCCCCCCGAAAGACAGCAGCGCCTGCTCGATTTCCTCGCGCTGTCCTTTCATCTCCGGATCCACCAGAGACGTCAGCAGCAGCGGCACCGCGATTCCGCTGCGGGCCTGTAAATCCGTCAGCGCCTGACGCCGCAGCCGCGCGTCCGCGTGCCCGAGCTGTTTCACGGTGGTTTTCAGGATACTTTCATCCTGAAACCGGCGATTCATGGCGCTGAGCACCATCTGCCCCAGTGCCTGCCCTTCCGGCCCGTATTTCTTCCCTTTCGCCAGCGTGGCAAAAAAACTCTGGCCGTGCGTCATGACCATGTCATACATTTCCGCGTCCGTGGGCTTCACGGCCACCGCCCTTTTGAAGAGCGTTTTCGCGATTTCCAGACGTCCCAGATCCGCGATAATTTTTCCGGCCTGCACCAGTTCCGCTGCCGTTTTCGGATTCGTGCCCAGCACCGCCTCCACCCCTGCGTCTCCGAACTGGCGTTCTCCCGGCGCGAAAAGTCGGCCGAATTCATCATACAGTGAATCTTCTTTCGCCGCGGGTGCCGTTTTACCGCCGCCGCCACCCGCCGGGGCTTTTATTTCTTCATCTTCTTCATCTCCCGTGTCCCCGGCATCCGCGAACGGATTCTCATCCCCGTCCCCATCTTCCGAAAGATCATCTCCGCCCAGGCCGTCATCATCCTCATCATCCAGACCCTGCGCCGCCACGGATGAAATCCACATACAAGACACGGCACTGCCTCCCGGTCCGCCGGAAAAAAAATCTCCGCACTGGAACATGCCGGAACTCCACTGCATCAGCGTCATGAGAAAAATGCCCGCGCCCCAGACCGTCATCACTCTCCTCGGCAGCGACTCGGCGGCGGTCCTCATTCTGCGGTAAACGGAAAAAAAACCGTTATGCGTGTTCATGTGTGTTCTCTTTCGGAAAGAAATATTTGCGGATTTCCATCTTCCATTTTTATTCGGGCATGTTCAGCCGTTTTTTCCACTCCGCCAGCTGCGCTCGCACCTGGTCTTCCGCCGTGGAGCCGTAACTGCGAAACGCGCGGATGGCGTGCTCCACCCCCAGCACGGAGTACACGGATTCATCCAGGCTCGCGTCCGCCCCCTGAAAATCCGTCAGGGGCAGATCCGCCAGCCGACAATTTGCATCCAGGGCCTTCCGCACGAGCTTCCCCACCATTTCATGGGCCGTCCGCTGGGGAATGCCCCGCAGAATCAGGTATTCCATGAACGTCGTGGCGTCTAGATGGCCGCGGTCCAGCCGGGCGGAAATCGCGGCACGATCCAGCTCCATCCCCGCCACCATATCCGCCGCCAGTTCCAGGGATGCACGCACCGTGTCATACGCGTCAAAAATCGGCGGCTTATCCTCCTGCAAATCCCGGTTATACGCCAGCGGAAGCCCCTTAATCAGCACCAGTAGCGTCTGTAAATCGCCGATCACCCGCGCCGTTTTTCCGCGAATTAGTTCCAGCGTGTCCATATTCACCTTCTGCGGCATGATGGAGGAGCCCGTGCAGAACTTTTGCGGCAGGCGAATAAAATGAAACTCCTCCGTACTCCACAGAATCCACTCCTCGGCCCATGTGCTGAGATGCTCCGCGATGAGGGTCAGCACGAATACGAATTCCACCGCGAAATCCCGGTCACTGGAGACGTCCAGGCTGTTCGCCGCCACCTGATCGAAACCCAGCAGCTCCGCGGTCATGTGACGGTCGATCGGAATGGACGTGCCGGCCAGGGCCGCCGCGCCAAGACTCAGCGTGTTAATCCGCTTTCGGCAGTCGGAAAGCCGCTGGCGGTCTCGGGCGTATTTCTCGCAGTAACACATCCAGTAATGCGGCGCCAGTACCGGCTGCGCCCGCTGCGTGTGCGTGTACCCGGGGAGAATGCAGTCCATGTCCGCGTCACAGCGGGAAATGAACGCACGCTGAAGCGCTTTCAGCAGGTCATCCAGATCGTCCGTCGCGTCACGCATCCACAGACGCAGATCCGTGGAAACCTGATCGTTTCGGCTGCGGCCTGTGTGCAGCTTCCGCCCCGTGTCTCCAATCCGTGCGATCAGGGCACGCTCGATGTGCATGTGAATGTCTTCCAGGGCCGTGCTGTACTCGAAATTTCCTGCTTCGATTTCCGCGCGGATGGCGTCCAGGCCGCCCACGATCAGGGTGCACTCTTCCGGCTTCAAAATTCCGACTTTCGCCAGCATCATCGCGTGGGCCTGCGACCCGAGAATGTCGTGCTTATAAAGCCGCTGATCAAAACTGATACTTTCCGTAAATTTTTCCATTCGAGGATCCGTGGCATGGTTAAAAACCCCGCCCCACGCCTTTTTTACCCCGGTTTCCACCGTGCTTTTTTCGTTACCACTCACGCGAGTCTCTTTCTTTTGTGCATTTTATGTGTTTTCTTGGGATGGTGCCCTCACCGAGCGCCTTCCGAAAAAATATCGCTTCTCTTCCTAAATCGGCATATTTAAAATAAAACGCCATGAAAATATGATACCCTAAAACAGGAAAAAATACCATATAACGCACTCGTTTTTCTCATTATTTTGCGATTTTCGCCGATTTTCGGCTGATTTTGAACGCCATACATATGGTGGAGTGGGCGGAATGCGTGAAGTTTTTCGGTTGCAATGACGATAATAATGAAAGAGGCCGGGGAGAAGGTGTGCTCGTGTGCCTCGCCGCAGAATATGTGATTTTTGATCGTCAAAAAACTAAAAATGAGCGAATTTCATTTTCCGCCAGAATCGTCGCAGCCCACCTCTCTCCATGAGGGGCAGGTGGAAGATGCGCGGGATGAAACTTCGCTGGAATCCCAGCTAAAACGCGGATTGGAGACGCAGCTTGAGCGATTTCTTGACATTTTCTGTTTTATTCAGCAGTTTTCATTAAATCCCGTTTCGGCAGGTGACTTGGCAGAGAAAATTTCATTGCCGGGCGATTCATTTTTTGGTCTTTCACTTCCATTCAGCGGAAAATTTGCGTTTTTAGTTATTTCGAACGAAAATAACGTGCTTCCGGAGTGGTACAAAAATCCAGGAGTCGCGGGAAAATCCCGGCTGACATTTTTTGCGGGCAATTTATCTGATCTTTTATCAAAAAATACCTCATTCTTCGAGGAAACCTCCCCGTTCACGGATGATATGGAGGCAGAATCGATGATTCACGAAAATGGTTCACCTGAAAAAACGCCGGATTTTTCCACTTTTCTCCATTCAGATAAATATGCCGGTGGGAAAATGCGCGCCAGCTTGGCTCTTTTTTCCCGCATGAAACTGGCGCCTGGGGCCCGTCTGCTGTCCTTTTCCATCATGCGTTTTGACGGAAACCCCGGGCGTGGCTGGCTGATAACCGCGGTGGAGAATCCAGAAATTTTGCGTGATTTTTTGTGTGGCCCCGCCGCGAATACCGCTGAAAAAACGCAGAGACTGAAAAGGGTGCGGGAGCTCGAGGTGCTTTCGCTCACGGAAAGTGAGCAGCAGAGTGCGAAAATCACGGAACCGGGCGAAAACGCAAAAGAATTGAGTGTAAAAGATTCACCGGAGGAAAAGTTTCGGTCAGTGGGGAATGAGAAAGCCGAGAAGGAACAAAAAAGCCAGGAAACGGAGCAAAATTCGCCAGATACACGTTTAGAGAAAAATGATCGGGTTTCTGAAGACGAATTACGAATCGCGGAACAGATAATCGGAATCACGGACGAAAAAAAATTCAGCACGAAAACGCCTGATGCATTTATTTTCGCGGAGAAGCCCGAGTATTCGAGTGTGAATACGGATGAAATTCGTTATGTTCGGGAGGAATTTTTACTCCCGTTTAATGAAGAGAAATTCCGGGGGGCATTTCGTGAGTTTCTTGCGACGCGAAATGAATGTGTGCGAGAAAAACAAAAAAACTGCGATTTGCGACGGATGAATCATCGAAACGGTATTTATTCCAACAAAATATTTCGTAAAGCGCGGGGTACGGCGTTTGGAATCTTTTCGCAAAATTCGCATCCCAAAATCACGCAGCGGTGGCGCGACGCGAGACCGTTTTTGTCATTTTTTGAGGAAAAAAAGGCGCCAATTACATCTCCGCCGGGCGCTTTTCGGCCTGAGAATTTACTGGAAAACGCGGATTTTGAGGTTCGCGCGGATATAAAATGCCGTGCTGACCAGCCTGTTTTGTCACCTGAAAAGGTGCTGCAGGGGATTCCGGTCACCGTTCGCGCGGTGCTTGGCCGAAAAAAGTTCCTCTTGGAAGCGATTCTTGGTTTGGAAGTGGGGGCAATTTTGAATTTCGGGCATGTAAATGAAGCGGATCTGGAGCTTTTTGTTTCGGATAAATGCGTCGCGCGAGGCGGGCATGTGCCGGGCGAGTCGGCGGTGGCGGTGGAAATTCTGGAAAAAACCACGTGATGGATGATGAGCCGGGCAGTGACGGCGGCGCGAGCGGCGAATCACGGTGTTACGGCGTTTTTTTTCTGTTCCTGCTCTGGTAAAAAAATCCTGAATTGATTAAAATGGAGGATACATTTTGCCGGCTGTGAAGACCGGAACGTGCGGGAGAGCGGAAAGAGGAGAAAAACATGCGGTCCATCGCGATCATGAATCAAAAAGGGGGCGTGGGGAAGACCACCACGGCGGTGAATCTCGCGGCGGCGCTGGCGGGAGCCGGGAAGCGGGTGGTGCTCATGGACATGGATCCGCAGGCGCACGCATCCTTGCATCTGGGTTATGAGCCGGATGGGGACATGGCGTCTATTTATGATGTGCTGGTGGCGGATATTCCGCTTTCGGAGGCGCTGATTCAGGTGGATGGGCGAGAAAATTTGTGTCTGGTGCCCGCGCATCTGGATCTCGCGGCGGCGGAGGTGGAGCTGGCGGGGGTGGTCGGCCGGGAGTTTATTTTGCGGGATAAGGTGGCGGAGTTTCGCCAGACGCTTGCGCGGCAAAACGCGCTGCCGGTGGATTATTTTCTCGTGGATTGCCCGCCGTCTTTGGGGGTGCTGACGATTAACGCCCTGACAACGGTCGAGGAAATTTTCATTCCACTTCAGCCGCATTATCTGGCGCTGCATGGGCTGGGAAAATTGCTGGAGACGGTGACGCTCGTGTCCCGGCGGCTGAATCCGGCGCTGCGCGTCAGCGGCGTGGTTTTCTGTCTTTATGACGCGTCCGTACGGCTGACGGCGGAAGTCGGCGGGGATGTCACGGACTTCTTCACGCCGCAGCGGAATGTGGGCACGGTCTGGGCGGGGGCCGGTGTTTTTCAGACGCGGATCCGCAAAAATGTGCGGCTGGCGGAAGCCCCGAGTTACGGAAAGTCCATTTTCGAGTACGACGAAAAGTCGAACGGCGCAGCCGATTATGCCGCGCTGGCGGAAGAAGTGCTGAGAATGGAGTGAGGGGCGGAATGAGCGCAAAATAAACCCCGTTTCGCTTTCACGCCCCATGTGCGGCGAAACGGGGTTTTCATTCCCGTGAGTTACCGTTTCAGAACGGCGAACATCCACGCGTCTTCGGCGTCCTCTTCACCGCCTGCATTCTCACGGGCGGCGTTCTGAGCGGTTAAAAATTCATCAGCGAAAAGCCGTTCTCGGTGCACGTCTTTCTCATGCGTCATGGGTAACAGAGCGGCCACTTCCACGGGCGGGCCGTTCATGTCCATCCACTTCACGTTTCCGATTTCCGCCGCTTCCACATTTCCGGAAAAGCGGAGGATGGTCACGCCGCTGCGGTCCGCGGACTGGGGCGGGGCCAGCAGGGCGGCGCGAATGACAGGGGCGTCCCGGGTGGTGAGCGCGGTGAATGCGGGCGCGCTGTTCGCCGGCGATTCTTGCGGGAGAACGGAAACCGGCGTGAAAATCGTGGATGCCTTCAGCGGAAGTTCCGGTGATTCACTCGCGAGGATGCCGGCCGTTTCCACTGCCATAACCGTTTCCGTTTCTAGTGAAACGGGGTGAAGACCCGTCATTACGGTTTCTGTCTCCGTCGCGGCAAGATTTTTTGCGTCTGGCGCAAGCAGCGTTTCCGTCATGGCATCCGTCAGGAGACCCGCCAGCGTTTCCGTCAGCGGCTGTTCCGCCGGGGGTTCCGGGGTGAAGGCATTTTGAGGCGTTTCCGCGTTTTCCAGCTCTGTAACTTCTGCCGTCAGCGCCGGAGCGTCCGCGGCACTCGGGACGTCAGCCGTTTCTGCTGTTTCTTCCGGTGAAAATTCCTCTGCCTCAGCGGCTTCCGCTGGAAGGACCATATTCGCGGGGACCAGACCGCCCATTCCCAGAGAACGCAGCAATTCCGCTTCTTCGGCGGTAAAGTAAATACTTTCCTCTGCCAGCACGGCGGCGAATTCCTGATAAGCGGCATATTCTCCGGCACTGACGCCGTTTGTGTATCCCCAGCCGGAGGTCAGCGTGTCTGGGAGCGAAACGCCGCCGGAGGTGCGGGATTTTCCGTAATTCTTCGCGAACTGGATTAAATCGTAAATGTTAATTTTTCCGTCATGGTTAAAGTCCGCGGCCCACGCATACGGGGATGTGGATTTTGACGGATCCTGGCCGTAAACTTTCGCGAACTGAATTAAGTCGTAAATGTCGATTTTTCCACTGTCATTCAGATCGTAAACCACGGGGTACACGCCGGTGATGTCCCTCTGCAGAACGGTTCCGGAGAGGGCGTTCACGCCGCCGGTGGTCGTGCCGGTGACGCCGTTTAAACGGAATCCACAGTCCACGGCGGTGAATTTTTTATTTACTGTATCCAGATTAACGCCCGTCTGCGTGCCGGTTCCGAGCGTGCTGGGCGAAAATTTTACGCGTCCGACCATGACGTACTGTCCGCGGCTTCCGGTTCCGTTATCGCCGATTCCCGTCTGCGTGGTGGTTCCGCTGATTTTCAGCGTGCCGTCCGCGCCGGCGGTGACGAAAAGCTGCCCGCGTGTGCCGGTGAAGGGCGTGGAGCCCACGAATTCGTAGGTACCGTCCGCCTTTATGGTGGGCATGAACAGGGAGGAATCGTATGCGATTACCGCGTCGAAATCCGCCAGCCCGGCATTATCCGTGGAGGTGACGTACGCCCAGACTTCCACCCAGACGGTCTGCCATTCATCCACCCATTTTTCGCTGGCTGGGATGCTGGAAGCCTCTCCAGTGGAGTTTACGGTGGAGGCCGTTTTCTTTACCACCAGCGCGGCTTCCACATGCGAGTCCATGTTAATGACGAAATTCCGGGTCAGGATTCCCTGCGCGTTTATCCCTTCCAGAATCGCGCCGGATGTCGCGCACACCAGTCGGCCGTCCAGCCGCGTGGTAATCTGCGTGCCGTTCGCCAGCGGCTGGAGACTCGTCCAGGTGAGGGTCGTGCCCGCCGCGTTCCACGAAAACGTCATCGGGCTGTTCACGAGATTCGTACCGGAGGAATTCAGAACCTGGAAGGCCGCCATTAATTCATCATGCGTCAAGCTCGCGAAATTCATGGGTTCCGCGAAAGTCCACGTGACGGACGTGCCGGTTTCGGTGGCGGTCACCTGCGTGCGGACGCTGACGGTATTTATCTTCAGGCGGAAGCTGGTGTTAATCGCCGGAGCGTAAACCGCGCCCCCGGTGCTGATGAACGTGTTCGCCAGGATGCTGATCGTGGGCTCCGTGTTAAAATACGGAATGCCGGTGGGCATCAGTAGCGTGACGGTTTTTCCGTCTTCGGAAACGCTGATGCCGGAAGGATGGTAGGTGCCCGCGCCGGTGTTCACCGAAATGTTTTGCAGGTTCACCAGATCGCCGCGGATGGGCTGATTGAACGTCAGCGTGAACGAAGACGGCGGGGTTTGGAGCACCGGCGTCGTGGGCGTCAGGGAAAGGGTGGGAGCCGTCAGTGCGGTGATGGTGGCCGCCTTATTTCCCGTGATTTGCAGGATGTATTCCCCGCTGCGGCCTGCCTCGGCCGAGACCACGAGATAAACGCTCTGGTTGGTTGCCAGGCCGGTCGAAAATACCCAGTAACCGTTCGAGTAGGAAGTGGCGTTAATCGTCACGCCGGCGGAAGTTTGCAGTTTCACGAGCGATTCGCCGTACTGCAGCATGTTCAGGAATTCGGCGGATGCACTGGCGCCGGGAATGGTCAGGGAAACGGTGATGGTTCTTTCGGAGGTGACCGTCAGGGGATAATAATCCACGTCGGTGGCGTCCTGGAAGACGTGGGCTACGCCGGTGGGGCTGGCGTGCTGTTTGCCGTCCGTTCCGATGACGGTGGTGGATGCCAGCGGCGCGCCGACGACGACGGTTCCGTTTTTCATTGCCACGGCCATGCCGAAACAGTCGTACGCGGCCGTGCTCTGCGAAGCAACTTTTCCTTTTTGCAGCCACGTGGTTCCCACGGACTGGAAGAGCCAGGCGGCTCCGGCGTCAACTGCCGCGCCATTATCATATCCGTAAGCGCCCACCAGCAGGGATGTGCCGTCCAGTGCCAGCGAGCATCCGAAATAGTCGCCCGCGGCGGCGGTGCCCTGCGTCATGCGCTGATGGAAATTCCATTGACCGGCGGTTTTCATGAACCAGTAAACGGCGCCGGAATTTGCTTTGCCGTCCACGGTTTCACCAGGTGATCCGGCGGTGAACAGGCCGTCGGCCATGTCCAGCGCGTATCCGAAAAGCGCCCCGGCGCTGGGGGTTTCCGCGACGACCGTGGCAGACTGCGTCCATGTGCTGCCCGAGGTGGCGCGTTCATAAACGTAAACCATTCCCGCTTTCACGTATTCCGTGACGCCGACGGTCACGGTCTGGGAGGGGGCGCCCACCAGGGCGGTGGTGCCATAAATGGCCACGGCGGCGCCAAAATTACTGTTGGCGGTGGTGGCGTTTAAGTTTTGCAGCGTGCTTTCCAGCCGCCAGACGGTGGCGCCGGTGTCACGCGCGAAAACGTAGGCGGCGCCGAGTGTGCCGGGAGAGCCGACGATGAGCCGGTTTCCGGAGATGTCCAGCGCATAGCCGAACACGCCGTCGTCGTTGTCGGGGCTGGTGAGCATGGCGGTCTGCGTCCACGAAGCTCCGTCGTAATCGAAAACGTAGACCGCGCCGGTGGTGCCGTTGGCGTTCTTTCGGCCGGTGGCGGAGACCACGGCGGTGTTTCCGCTGATGGCAACGGTGGCGCCGAACTGGTCGAAATACGCCGTATCGTCGCCTTCCAGATGGCCCACGAGGTACCATTTGGTGCCGTCAAACTGGTAAATGGCCACGGCGCCGGAGCTTTCTCCGTCGCGATTGGAGCCGGGGCTTCCGACAAGAATAATATCACCGGTGGTGGCCACGGCCTGTCCTTCCCGCACGCCGCGGGCACTTTCCGCCGAGAGCAGCGCCTGCTCGGAAAGCCCGGCTGTCGTGCCCGTGCCGGAAATGTATCCCAGAATGTGCGTGGTGTCACCCAGCGGCTGCGCGGTTTCGCGGGAGTCATTCGGCTCCTGATTGAACGTGGCGTTCTGGACGACTAAAAAGCCGTACTCCGCGAAATAATTTTCCAGCTGGGTTCCTCCATTCCCGGAGGATGTCCCCGTGCGGGACACCTTGAGGTAATAGGTGCCGGGTGAGCCATCGGTGATGTCTTTGACGGTGTCGATCCAGGCGTCGGTCTGGCCGGTGACAGATCCGGCGAGGATGCGCACCATGTCGGCTTCGGTGAGCTGAGAGGTACTTTTTCCACTTGCCGCCACACCGACACCGTAAAGCTCGAGGGAAATATTCCCCGGGAGGTTGTCGGTGAGCATGACCGAGAAGGAAGCGCCGTCGGCGACCGTAAACCGGTACCAGTCGGCGTCGCCTGCACTGGAGAGCGTTCCCTTCACCGCGGCTGACGTGACGTTCGAGACAAAAGGATTCAGGCCGTGGAATACGGGCGTGATGTCCTGAGCGTTGGCGGGGCGGTCGTTTCCACCTTTGCCCGGCGCGGAAAGCATCTCCACCTCCGCCATGGCGTTGAGCATGGCGGTCAGTTCGTAAACACTGCCGGCGGCACCCTTATTGGTGATGTAAATGGTGTAGGTGCGGGCGAAGCTCTGATCGGAGTTGAAAATCGCGGTCCAGACGCCGTCGCCGGAAGAGGTGGACGTGTTGAGAGTTACATTTCCTCCGGTGGAGTAGGTCACACGGATCTCGGCGTTGGTCAGGTCGGCGCCGGATAAAGCGAGGAAAACGGTTTGGTTTGGGGCGACGGTGAGGGAGTATGTTTTTTCGTAGCCGCTGCTACCCGTCGGGGTGAGGTAGCCAGCGTCTTTTTTCTCATAGGCGAGCGAGCCTGGCATGACGATTTTTTCGAAATTTTCCAGGGTCACAGTGGCTCGGTAAACCACGGAAAAATCGACTGTAAAGGGCGTCGTCGCATTCCCAGCCATGTCGGGCAGGCCGCTGCCGGCGGGGTTGAGGGTCAGGGTGTAGTGGTCTTGGGGAAGGACACCGAAGTTCAGTGTCGCTTGTTTTCCGTCGGCGGAAAAGGAAACGCTGGCGACATTTTGCTGGCCGGAAACGGTGCCGGTGAGGATGAAGTCGGAGGCTTTGATCACCTGGGCGTTGAGCTTCTCGGAGAACACCAGGGAGAGCGTGGTGGCGCTGGTCGTGGAGGTGTGGGAGATGATGCTGCCCGCGCCGAGAACGGCGTAGTCGAGGTACGGCGCTCTGGTGTCGATAGTGAAGGAAAAGGTCGCCTGGGGGAAGTTGTTGCCGTTGACGTCTTTGAGTTGCGCGCCGGGAAGGGTGACGCTGACGGCCGCGTCGGTGCTGAAATTCGCGTTGGCGAAAAGGAAACGGATGGTTTTGCCGTCGATGACTTCATAGCCGGTGCAGGCGGAAGTATTGGCGCCGACGGTCGCTTTCACGTTGGCGAAGTTCATCTTCACGGTACTGAGATTCACGCTTTGGCTAAAGTGCACGGTGACGCCGTTGTCCGCGATGGAAGGAACCGCGGCGGCGTTGGCGGGCGTGGTGGCGTCGACGGTCGGGGATAAGGACGCGGCCGTGAATCCGCTTAAATTCAGGGCGTAATTGCACGTCTGGCCTAAACGCGAAGTGACTCGGACGTAGTAGGTCGTGCCCGCTTTGACGCTGAAGGTGAGCATGTTGCCGTAATTCGAGCTTGCGTTGGATGCCACGGTTTCGGTGGCGGTAAAGACTTCCACCAGCGGGCGTGTGCCGGTCGCCATGGTGCTGCCGTTGATGATGGCGGTAATGCTCATGGAGACGCTTGTGGACGTGGTGGCGGTGAAGGTGTAATGATCCAGATCCTGGAAGTTCGTCCAGGACTCCACTTTCACGGCGGTGGCGGAACGCTGGGGATAAAGGGTGATCATTCGCGTGGCGTCGCCGGCCAGGAGAATGGAGCCGGAATTGGTCACGGTGTTCGCCCACTGGGAAACCCAGACGCCATACGAGCCGGGGGTGTAGGTTTCCTGCATGAAACACTCCACGGTGGCAGAGGGAAGCGTGCCCGCGGGTGCGGAAGCCACGAAAAGCGACGTTCCGTCGAGCACGAGTTGCGTGCCCCAGTAGGCGTTTTCGGCGGTCTGGTGCGCGGTCAGCGTGGAGTAATAAACCCAGGCGTCGGTCGTGGTGTTGTAGCGGAACATGTAAACGGCGCCGGCGTAGGCTTTACCGCTGACAGTCTGAGAGGGGGCGGAGACGGCCAGCCATTGGCCGGAAATCTGGACGTTGGCGCCGAACAGCGCGCCGCTGGTGAGCGTTGAAATGGAATCCTGCAGGGTTTGCGTTTGCAGCCAGTGTCCGTCGATGTTACGGAAAACATAGGCTTTTCCGGTGTTTTTGTTGTAATCGTTGATGGCGCCGACGATCAGGGTGTTGCTTTCCAGGGCGAGCGAAAAGCCGAAATATTCGGTTTGGGAAGCGTCGCTGGCGGTGATTTTCGCGGTCTGCTGCCAGCCGCTGGCGGTTCGCTGGAGGATGTAAACGGCACCGGTGTCGGAGTTGCCGCCGTCGGATTCGTTGCCCTTCACGGCGGAGACGGCCAGCGTGTCGCCCTCGAGTGCCACGGCGTGGCCGAAAAGGTCGGCGTATTGCGCGTCCTGCGGCGTGAAGGCCTGTTCGAGTTTCCACTGGGTACCGTTGAGCTGGTAAATATAAACGGCCCCCGTACGCACCGGGCCCTGGCCGGTTTTGAGCTGCTGGTAGGAGCCGGTGGAGCCCAGCACGAGCGTGTTGCCGGAGATGGCCACGCTGGCGGCGAGAAGCTCATTCCCCACGCCGACGCTGGGCGTCAGGAGTTGGTAAAAATGCCAGGCGCCGTCGGAAAGCTGGTAAACCGCGGCGTAATCGCTGCCACCGACCACGGCCCAGTTCCCGGACACCGCGGCGCTGGAGCCCAGAGACGCCATCTGCGTAGACGTTAAGCTGGAAGTGCCCAGGGCGGAGACGCTTATCGCGGCCGTGTGCGTGGTGCTGTTGATTTCCGGGCCCGTGACGGATCCGATGACGCTGGGCAGCGTGCTGATGTCGAGGCCAGTCGAGAGCGTGTCGTTCTTTTGGGATTCGAGCATCGCGTTGAGCGTGATGAGCAGCTGGTACTCGGAGACGTAATTTTTCACGGCTAGGGTGGAAGCGTCGGGGTTGTAAACTTTCACCTGGTAGGTGGCGCTGAGGGCGCCGGTGTTTTTCAGTTGCAGAACGGTTTGGCGCGAGCCATCGGATTCGGGGGCACTGCGGGCTATGAGCGTGGCGCCGCTGTAAATCTCGAAAACGGCGTCACTGTATTCGCTGGTTAGCGTGAAGCTCGCCTGATAGCCGGCCCCGAGTTGGAAGGCGTAGTAATCCACGTCCGTGGCGGAGCTTAGTGACCCGATCACGGAACCCTGACGGACGGTACCGGTAGCCGTCCAGAAGGCGGTGCTGATGGTTTGCGCGGCAGCGCTGGTGTTGTTGTCGGCCGGGGTTTCCAGGGCGGAGTTGATGACCGCGTGGACGGTGTAGATGCCCGCCAGGCCGGTGGCTTCGCTGGAAACGTGAATGACGTAATCGCCGTCGCTGGGGATGGTGAAGGCGGTGGTGACGGCGGTGCTGGTGCCGGCGTTGATGGAGGTGGCCAGCGGGTTGGAGGCGCTGCCGCCCAGTTTGTAAATCGTGATGACGGGACGCATGCCGGCGACTTCGCCGAGGACTTCCACGCTGATCGTTTGCCCGGCTTTGCAGGTTAACGTGAAGAGGTCGTTATCGGCGAAACTGGAAAGGCTGGCTTTGGCGCTGGCGCTCCAGGTCATGGCACCAGAAATTCCCACGGCGGTCAACGGCGTGGGGAGTTGCTGCTGGCCGTCGCTGTCGATGAAAAATTGTTTCACGTAATTCGTTCCGGCCGTCGTTCCGTCTCCAGCAAGCGCCAGGCCCGCCTGATCGCGGAGACCGTCGAAACCGCTTTTGAGCGTCAGGGTGTAATAGTCGTCCACCAGGGCCTTCGCGGTGCACAGCACGAGCGTGTTCGTCGCGGCGTCGTAAACCGGGATGACTTTGTGCGTGCCGGTGTTGCTGCCCGTAAGGACGAGATTGTATTCGTTGAAATTTTCGGCCATCGCCTCCGAAAAGGTGATTTTGGCGAATGCCGGGTAGGTGGTGGCGGGGAGATTTTCCTGCGAGAATGTGGTTACTTTCGGTGGTGTGTTGTCATACAGGAAGGTGTAGGAATTGACGCCGGTGGTGGTGGAAATGGTTTGGCCCCAGATGTCTTTGACGCCCTGCAGGGAAACGGTCAGCGTGCCCTCGAGCAGGGTTGCGGCGGTGGGAACGGTCCACTGGATGGTGTTTCCGTCGATCAGCGTGCCGCCGGTGAGGGTGATCGTGGAGCCGCTTTTCTGGAGGATGCTGGCGGTGGAGGTGGTGAGGGAACTGGCCAGGATCTGCTGCGAGAAACGCACGGTGACCGTTCCGGGTTTCGAGGAAATGACAGTGCCCGCTGCGGGGGAAACGCCCTCCACGGACAGCGGCGTCAACGAGCCGAACGCTTTGCCGTTATAGTTGGCCACGTCCAGCGCGTACTGGCAGGACGTTCCAGCGGCGGCACGGACGATGATCGTATACGTTCCGGCAGTCGTCGAGGTGAAGAAGTTGGAGAGGCTCTTGCTTCCTTCGACGGCGACGATCGTCCGCAGCAGTTTGCCGGCAGGGTCGTAAATTTCGACGACCGGCGCGGTCAGGGCCCCGGTGCCCAAAGAATTTGCGGTGCCCAGGACGTAAAGCGCGACGTTCACTCGCGCCGAAGCGGTGGAAACGTTGACGGTCCAGGTGTCGTAATCCGGGAGATGGTCGAATGTGTGGACGGATCCGCCGAGGGTCGCGGCGACACACGCGCGGCCGTTGGCCAGCACCACATTGCCGCCGAAATTCATCGTTTCACCGACCGTTGCCGGCGTAAACATTCCGGCGCTGCGCCACTGCATAACGGCGCTGGTGTCTTTCCCGGAGGCGGCGTATTCGTAAAGGAAAGCCGCGCCGGATGAGTAAAGGGAGCCGAATTTTACGTAGGAAGTCGCCCCGACGAGAATTTTTCCGCCCTCGACACTGACGGAAATACCGAAATCCTGCGTGACGGCAGTGATCGTAGAAGACGGCGTAAGGATGGCCTGCTGCGTCCAGGCGGCGCGGGTCGAAACGCCGCTGCCGGTAACGGTTGCCAGGCGGAAGGCGAAAACGCTGCCGCGGTTGCTTCCCGAATCGTGGTAATCCGGCGCGCCGACCGCGAGGATGCCGTCGGCCAGGGAAACGGTCTCGCCGAACGACATCTGTTTGTACGCGGTTTCCGAGAGATTCGTGGGCACTAGACGCGAGATTTGCGTCCACCCGGCAGAGGTTCGCGTGTAGATATAAACCGCGCCGGTTTTCTGGTTCTCGGCATTCACGTCGGCCGAGGCGCCCACGGCGAGGTACTTGCCGTCGTAGGCGACGGAGGTGCCGAAGAGACCTTTTTCAGCGACAGACGTGGTGGAGGCACTTGCCGCGCCGTTTGCGCCGCCGGCGATTTTCGCTTCCTGATTCCAGCCGGTGCCGTTGAATTTGTAGACGTAGACGGCCCCGGACTTGACGCCGTTGACCGTGGCGTTGGGCGCGGAGACGACGGCCGTGTCGCCGTAAATGGAGACGGATGAACCGAACGCGTCGCTAGCGGCCAGGTCGGTCGGCGCGAATTTTCCGACTTGCGTTAAAACGCCGCCGACGTATTGATAAATGAAGGCGCAGCCGGTCTGAACCGAGGCGGAATTCGTGCCACTCGAGGCGCCGACGAGAATGTAATTGCCGCTGAAAGAGACAGAAACGCCGTAGCGGGCGGCCGTGCCAATGTCGGTGGAGATAGATGTTTTCAGCACCCACCGGACGCCGTCGTATTCGTAAATCGAAAGTTTTCGTCCGCCGGTGCTGCTATCGTTGGTGGTGACGGCCATGCGATTTCCGTCGACGGCGATTGCCTTGCCGAAGGCGCTGGAAGTGGAGGTGAGGACGGATTCGGTGACGTCGGTGGCGGTGTAACCGTTGACGTGGCCGAAGCCGGTCGTTTCGCTGTCCAGCGTTCCGCCCGCAACGGATTGGCCGTCGGGCAACGCATCGTTGTTTTCGATTTCGAATGAGGCGTTGCGGTAAATGGCCAGGGTGTAGCGTCCGTTCGCGTCGGCAGTCGTGCCGGTGCCGATCGTGCCCGTGGTGACGGAGCCAACGACTTTGACGTAAAGCGTGGCGCTGGTCGTGCCGGCCAGGTAGGAGTCGATGGCGCTTTGAAAACCCTCGCTGGAAGTGCCTTTGGTCAGCAGCGTTCCGGAGGCGTTGTACAGCTCGAGGGTCAGATTTTCACACCCGGGGGCGACCAACTGAATGTCGAGCCGCTGATTCGCCTGCGCGGTGAACGCATACCAGTCGGCGGCTTTCCCGGCATCCACTTTGCCCACGACAACGACGCGCGACATGGCGGCACGGTCGGTGGCGGGCGTAATGGTGATGAACTCCTTGTCGGAAATGGACTGGGCCGTGGCGAGGGTGTTGTTCACGCCTGTGCTGTTGATTTCGGTCTCCCAGACGCCGTTGGCCAGCACGTCCAGCGTGACCGTGCCCCGCGTGCCGAGGCCGGTCGTCGTCACCTGAAGCGTGTATGTCCCCGCGACCATTTCATCGTTAATAACGTAGGTCGAGAAAAAATTGGTCACACCGGCATTGACCGGAAACGTTCCGATCGAGCTGGTGTTGCCTGTTCTTCTGAGGGTTGCGCTGCCGTTGAGGCTGGTGGGCATGGTTACCGCCAGGGCCAGGTCCGCGGTCTCGCCGACTTCGAACGTAAACGTGTACGTTGTCCCCGGAGAGATCGCGGCCGAGCTCGTGTATTCATAAGCCTGCATGCCGTCCGGCTTCAGTGTTTCCCATCCGTTCGCACTTAATAACACCCGCTCCTCAAGCGGCTCCATACGAAAATTCTTCTTTTTTGAATGCCTGGAAAGCGACATTATCGGCCTCGGATTCGGGGAAATAGGAAATGAGGAATTTGGAATTGGAAATGAGGATTTAGTCAAAAAAAGACGTTCCGAAAATGCTCCAGAACGTCTTGATTGTCATCCTCGATTTTTTTATCTGGGGTGAGCGAAATGAAAAACGGATTCGATCATTCGGCGTCGAGTGTGACGTCCAGCGCGTCAGGCCCGCCGTCGTCGTCGTTCAGGAAGTTCTCCCATTCGCCCAGCAGCAGGTCGGCCGCCACGGTCTGCGCGGTCGCCAGCGGGGCGATGATGGGCGCTTTGGCGGAAAGGTCGAGCCATTCCAGGGAATCGGCTTCGGCCGCAGGCGTGATCGCCGGGGCATCGTCGTCCTGGGCAAGCATGGCTGCCGCGGTCAGCAGTTGCGCTTCACGCTGAATATCCGCGACCACTTTTTCCTCCAGCGTCTGCGTCCACGCGGCCTGGTCGACCACGGTGCTTGCCACCGCGATCGTCATCACTGGGACTTCCACCACCGCCGCCGGAGCGTTTTCCACGGAGACGAATGCACTTGCTTCACTGATTGGAGCGTTTTCCACCGCTGCCGGAGCGCTTTCGTCAAGCACGGCGACACTGGCTGTGATCGTCGTGACGTCCGTCACCGCGAGCTCGATTTCCATTACGTTGCTTTCGCCGAGGATCGCGATTTTCTGCACCTGCTTCAACTCGCCGCCGTTGGCACGAGCCTTCGCCACGATCTCGGCATCCAGCGGGGAGATCTCTTTCCGCACGCCGGGCGCGATCTGATAGTACATCAGGTCGTTCTCGTCCCAAAGATGATCGGAGCCGACCATCAGCACGTGGCGGTCGCCGTTGTCGTCGGTGTACGACTGCTTGGAGGCGTCCAGCGTATCGATGAAACCAGTGTACAGCGGGTTGAACCCCAGCGCGTGGCCCAACTCGTGCGCCAGCACCGTGTACAGATCGTACCGCCCGGAGTCGGCCAACTGCGTCGCATCCGTCCCGACATACCAGCCCAGCCCCAGCGCCGAAGCGTCGAGGTAAATCACCGCCACGGCCGGTTTGCCGGCATTGTCCAGCGAAACCAGCACCGTCTCACCCAGCGTGCTGTCGCCGATTTCACGGACGATGATCTGCACGTCGAGCTGGAACTGCTCGCCCAGCGCGTCCTGCCACTGGCGAACGACCACGTCCAGCATCTCGGCCACGGACGCGTCGCCGGTGGTGAGGAACTGCGATCCGATCCACCGCTGCATGAAGCCTTCGGGATAAACGATCGTCTGATTGCCGCCCTGACGCGCGCCGTAGTTCTTCGCGAACTGGATGAGATCGTAAATGTCGATCTTGCCCGAGTTGTTGAAGTCCAGGGCCCACGTCACCGGATTCAGGCTGTCGACGGACTTGTCGCCGTAGTTCTTCGCGAACGAGATGAGGTCGTAAATGTCGACTTTGCCGTCGTCGTTGATATCGTAGACCACGGCGTAAACGTTCGTGTTGACGTAGACGCGGGTGTTGGGCGTGAGGCTTTCGCCGCTCTTGTCGAAGAGCGTGATGTTATCCAGGGTCAGGCCGGTCTTCACCGCGCCGACAGTGGCCGCCGGGACGTTGTCGCCCTTGAGCGATTCCATCTTCACGCGTCCGATGAGGATGAAACCGTCCTCATTCGTCAGCTCGGCCAGGAGCTTGCCGCCGATGCCGGTGACGGTGCCGTCGGCCGAGTTGAAACTCGCCATCAGGCCCGCAATCGCGTCGGTGTACTCGATGCCCGTGGCCGTGATGTACTTCCCGTTGTACGCCAGGTCGAACAGCAGGCTCTCGAGATTCACGTTCGGGTCCTGCGTGTTGACCCACAGGTTGACGTAATACGTATCCCACTCGGTCAGCCACTGCTCGTTGGCGGGCAGCGCATCGACCTTCGCCGGCGCGGTCTTGTCCTTCGACACGGTCATGTACACGCCCGACCCGTCCACCACCGTCTCGCGAGCGGACTGCGTGCCGTAGATGGACAGGGAGTTGACGGCGTGAATGGTGATTTTCTGATACCCGACTTGTGATGGATCGTAATTGGACTCTTCAAAATACTGCAATTTTTCCCCAGGAGTGTCAGGATTCGGGGTCGTTGATGTAAGAGCCAGAGTGCTTGTTCCACCGGGGTTATCCCCACCACCACCGGCAGCGGATACAGTTAAAGTAAAGGAACCCGTGGAAGAGGCCTTAATAACAAAGTATCCGATGCGTGCGTAGTGACCATCCATTTTTGAACCGTATATCTGCGATTCCAACATGGCCAGAGTGCTCATCTCTTTCAGTGTAAAACCATCCGCATCCATTTCAAGGCTACTGTCGCCAGACCAATTCGATGCCTGGGAATAACCCTCAAGTGTCTCTCCCATGGTAATCGTCAACTCGGGATTGTCTTCCGATAGATACGAGCCGTAAATTTCCAGGATGGTGGACTGATAGTACTCATTGTATTGCGCCCAGAACATGGTGCCGAAAATGGGATTTTCGTTTTGCATCCAAACTTCGACGTAATAATCCTGACCGACCTTGATACTCACTTCATCGGGGTGGTTGAGATTGGAAATCTGCCCGCCGCCGTTTTTGGTTGTAACGAGGTTGGAAACCACACGCAGATAGTATTGTAGCGGCTGATCGTAATCAATGGAAATCATCACGGGGATATCGGCTCCATCGACCGTAACCGTGATTTCCACAGGCTTCCGTACCTGCGCAGGGCTGTAGGGATGGTATTCAATTTTTAATGTGGAACCGCTATAGGAGATATCTTTGATGTACGTCCCAGACGGCAAATTCGAGGCATCAATACCAGTAATCGCGGCTCCCATGTTCACAGTTTTCACAAGGCCAGCGTAAGAGGGATCGAGGAAGGCAGCTTCGTTGAGCGAATAAGACGCAATGGTAAGCTGTTCGGATGAATATCCTTCAAATTTTGTTCCCGCCGCCAGTTGTGTTCCATCTGGAAAAGTAACATTCAGCGCTGTTAAACCTGTATCTCCAACAATCCCGTCGGCCGTCAACACGAAATCATATCCATTCCGTGAATAACTCAAACCTTGCAACATATCTGAAATAATGTTTTCTGGCATCATACTATTGACAGAGAATGACATCCCTTGTTTTAGTGCGGAATTTACTGCAATTGATATAGGGCCAGTGACATGATTTTCTCCAGACAAATGTGCACTTGTTGACAACGAATTGCCATATGTAAAATTCTGTGTACGAGTTGTTATTTCTGTCTTCAAACTCACATCCTCAATCTGCACACTCATCGCCATGGCGACCTGGAGCTCGAGGGGGAAGGTGGCGTTCAGGCCGCCGGTGCCGTCGTCGGCGGTGATGGTGAGGGTGACCACGCCGCCGGTGAAGGAGGCGTCGGGTGTAAGGGTCAGGATACGGTTGGCGCCGACGCCGGTGATGGTGCCGACGACTTTGCCCGCGGCGTTGGTGACCGTGAAGGTGACGTTCTGCGTCGCCAGTTCATCCAGCGCGCCGGCCGGGCCGGGGGCGATGTTCGTCAGAGTGATTTGCGTCGTGCCGGTGATGGTGATCTTGCCGTCGACAACGTTCGGGCCGAACGCGAAGGTCGGGGCTTGGTTGACCGCCTTGACCACGAGCTGCACCGTGCCGTTGGCGGTGATGTTCGCATCGTCGATGGTGTTGGTGACGGTGAACGGAATGCTCAGCGTGCCGTTCCAGTAGGCGGGCAGGGTGATGGTCAGATTGCCGCCGGAGAGTGTTGCGGTGACGCCCGTGGCCGCCCAGTAGGTGTTCAGTAGCGTGACGATCTGGTCGGCATGGAAGTCGAAAGTCAGGCCGCCCTTGCCGCCGGTGGCCAGGTCGTCCGGGTTGGAAACGTAGCCGTTTTTCAACATCGCTTCCAGGTCGGCGATCGAAATGACATACGTCTGGCCTTCCGTGCCGGCTTTGCCGTTGCTGTCGTTGAGCACGAGCGTGCCGGTGAGGGTCGGGGCGTCGGCGACGTTGAGGATCGTCAGGCTGACGGCGTTGCCCGTGCTGCTGTCATTGGCGGAACCCTTGACGACGGAAACGCTGAACGTGAAGCTGTCGGTGCCGTAGTAGTTGGCGTTGGGCGTGTAAAGGTAAACGCCGTTGGACAGCTCGGTGAGCGTGCCGTGAAGGATGCCGTTGACGGAGAAAGTGTAGGTCGCGTTGAGGTCGATCTCGGCGATGTACGCCCAGAGGTCGATTTCCAGCGTGGTGTCTTCGTTGAGCTCCAGGGCCGACGTGGGCCCTTCGACCTCCAGCTCGACCACGGCGCTGACGAAGACGGAACCGGCGATTGCGGCGGAAGTCCGCGTGGAGGACATGTTGCCCAAAACGCCGAACGCCGTGTCAGTGGCGGTGACGGTGAAGGCGATGGTCGCGTCGAACAGGCCGTCGGCGGGCGTGAAGATGTAAGCCGTGCCTTCGTCGTTGAGTTCGAACGTACCCTGCGCACACGTGAAGTTGTAGGTGTACTGCCCCGGCGTTTCCCAGTCGGAAAACAGCGCGTCGAGGTCGGAAACCAGGATCGTCTTCGTGCCTTTTTCGTTGATCGTGAACTGCAGGTCGGTCGCGACGCCCGTGAACTGCGGGGCCTCGGCGTTGGTGGCCGTGACGTTGAGCGTGATGGTCGCGGAGGCCGTTTCGGACGGATCGTCCACGTTTTGCAGCACGTACTCAAACGTATACTGGCCGAAGGCGTTACCGGGCAGATTGATCTGAAGCTCACTGTCAGAAATTACCACGGCCGTACCGACTTTCGTCGTTCCCTGATAGATGTCGAAGGTCGCGCCGGTCTGCAGGATGAACTGCTTGCCGCTGTCCACCCAGTTGGACGCGTTTCTCGTGAGGATGTCGGTGATGGGCGCGGGGACGTTCTTGCCGAGGTTGGCCACGAAACTGTTGTAGGTAATGGCCTCGGCATAGCTGTTGAACTGAATCTGGTTGCCGGTGATGGTGGTGGTACGAACCGTACCTTCCGCGGTGCCGTCGGCCCATGTCGCATAGAGGTAATCCTCTGGGAAGCTGCCATCGTCGGCTAGGACATAAAAGAAATCGATTACGACACCATCCAGGATCGCCAGGTCGCTGACATCGGACGCGTCCACTTCAAGGAAATTGCCGTTGAGCGAAAAGACGAGATCGTAAGTCACGCCCCCCACCTCGACGGGAATCGTCTGCGGCGAGCCAGCGGTGACATTGTACGTGGAGCCCTTGTAAATAAGCATTACGCTTTGAACGGTGAGCGTCTGCCATGTGTCGTAGGTCTGCAGGTCGTTGGCGGTGAGATCCTTGGACTGGATCGCGTCGCCGTTGACCTGGAAGGGGAACGTGTCGGAGACGCCAATCGGGTCGTGATTGACGGCGTAAACGTTGAACGTGAATTCCTGGAGCAGGGAGTTGCCGACGCCGTCGGTGACGTAAACGTTGATCTTCGCTTCGCCCCATCCACCCTCGGCGAAGGTGCAGGTCAGGATACCGCCGGCGGTGACGGAAGCGGATGTCAGCAGATCGCCGTATGCGGAAATGAGTGAGCGGCCCCACGAAATGGTCTGGCTCGCGACAGGACCGTCGCCCATGCCGCTGTAAGTGGCCTGGATGTCGTTGTAATCGAAGAAGCTGTTGAGGTCGACGGTGAGCGTCCGCGTTCCGGCGACACGCTCGTTCATGACGTCGGCCACGGCGGCGAGGACGTCTTCCTTGAGGGCCAGCGTCGGGACGTAGTTCTTATAAACGACGGTGAAATTCCTGGTCAGCGTTTCGATGTTCTGGGCGTTGTCGCCTTCGCCGTCGAAAATGGCTTTGTCGGCGACGGTGACGGAAAGCTCGCCTCCGCCGTAATAGTTCACCGGCGGCGTCCAATAGTATTTGCCGTCGACCAGCGTGATGCCGCCGTTGTCGAGGTTGTATGTCTGACCGGCATACGTGATGCTGACGCCGGAAAGCTCGAGCTGGGTGAACGGCGTTTCGTTGTCGATGATCAGCTTGCTGAAGTCGATTTCCATGGCGCCGGCGGTCTGGCCGGTGTAGTACATGTCGACGGTCAGGGCCTGGCCGGTAACCCATCTCGGTTTGGTGTTGCCCTTGCTGTAAATCGCGTCGAAAGCGCCCGTGATGCTCTCGCCGTAGGTGTCGGTCGCGGTGGCGCTGACCCGCACGGAGGCACGCGTGGCGTCGTCGATCAATTCCTTGAAGATAAGTGTCACTTTGCCGGTGGTCGTGCTGAAATACCAGTCCACCAGGGCGCCGTAGCTGTCGGTTACACTGACATCGTAAAGCAGGCTGTCACCGTCGAGCAGGTCGGCATCGGTGAAGAAGTCGCTGAGCTCGATTTCCATCGTGCTTCCGTCGGAAGCGGGCTGGGTCTGGTCGCCGATGATGCCGCCGTCGATCGTCGGGGCGGTGTTGCGCGTGACGACGATCGTGTACTCGGCGCTTGTGTTACCGGCTTCGTCGACCACGACGACGATGAATTCGTTCACGCCCCAGTCCAGCGCGATCTGCGTGATGCTGCCGTCGCCGAAGGTGAAGGTGTGGTAGCCGTCGTCGATGGTCGAGAGGGTTTCGGAAATGCAGACGCCGCCGGAATACAGGTAGTATTTCACCGGGTTGGCGTCGGTGGACCAGACCTTGATGCTGGTCGTGGGGTCGTAAGTGTAGTTGGTAACGCCGGCGATCGGCGCCGTGCCGGTGGTCGCGGAGAGTTCGTAATCGTCGACGGTCGGCGCGATGGTGTCGACGACGACGGTGATCTCGGCACACCGCGCGGTCGTGTTGCCGGCCGCGTCGATCGTCCGGGCACTGAAGGTGTACTCGCCGTCGGCCAACTCGGTTTCCGGCACGAACGTGTATTTACCGTTGACGAAATCGGCGGCCGGGATGCTCGCGATAACCACGCTGCCGCGGTAAATCTGCACCCAAAAATCGCCCTGGCCCAGCTCGGTCGAGGAAAGGGTGACGACGACCGCCGGGGTGGTGTCCTGGGTGTATCGCGGTGAGGACGTGATGAAGTCGACCGTGATTTCCGGCGCCACGTTGTCCAGCACGAAGGTGTAAGTGACGGCTCCGCTGTTCTCGGTAGACACGTTGCCCACGGCGTCGCGGCCCCAGATTTTCAGGACGTACGTGCCGTCTTCCAGCGACGTGATGTCTTCGCCGGCCGCTATCAGAAGCGCCAGGACGTCGATCGTCACCGCGTCGCCGCTGGTCATGGAAAGATAACCGGAAATGTCGTATCTTTCCTCGTTATAATACAGCGCGCCGTAAATTTCGAGGATTTCGGAGATGTCGTAAATCTGGCCGTGGATGACGAACGTGCCGCCCTGGCTGTGGGTGTAGTAGGTGTTGTTGGCGGTGTCGTTCTGGAAGCCGCCGGGAGCCAGCGAGATGGTGTCGACGGTCGGGGCCATGTCGTCTTTGGTGAAGGTGACGTCGAAGGTCTGCTCAGCCTTTTCGCCGTCCTTGTCGGTGGCGAAGAGCGTGACCGTGCCTGTCAGACGGACTTGTCCGTCGGGAATGGCGTTGAACACGATCGTCAGCTTCGTGCCGGTAAGCGTGACACTGGCCACGGCGTTGCCGCTGGTTTCGTAGGTGTATGTCAGCGAATCGCCCTTGCTGATGTTCGCGTCGGCAAACAGCGGGTAGTCGGTCAGGTCGATCTCCATCGTCGTGCCTTCCTGCTCGGCCCACGTCAGGGCGGCCAACTCGTTGACCACTGTCGGCGCGTTATTCATCCACAACTTGACCGAATCGGAATCGGTATGGTTGCCGGCCGCGTCGGTGACACGGACGTAAAAAATGTTCTCACCGTATTCCAGCGCGATGTCCGAAAACTTGCCGTCGGCATAAACAGCAGTGGTTGCGGTGCCGTTTCGGTAGAGCACGTAGGTCAGCGTCGTCGCGTCGGTGGCGGTGATGAAAAGATTCACCGTCGGGTCGTCGGTGTAGACCGTGTTGGCGATGGCGCCGTTGGGACGGGTTTTCGGATTGGCATCGTGCGAAAGTTGGGCAGTGATGGTTGGGTCGGTCGAGTCGACGCGGATGGTGGTTTCGGAAACGTTGCTCTCGTCGAAGTTGCCGGCCAGGTCGATCGAACGGACATAGAACGTATACTCGCCGTCGGGAATGACGTTGATCGTGACACTCACGGAACCGGCGTCGATGTCCGCCTGCGTCAGCGCCGCGGTGCCCAGCAAAACGCGGGTTGAGCCGTTGCTGCGCCAGATCTGGACGAAATCGCCGACGGTGGCTTTCGTTTTGTCGAAGGTTGCGGTCATTGTTGTCGGGGATGTGGCCAGCAGGGCACCGGAGGAAATTTCCGGCTTGAACAGCGGAGCCTCGCGGTCGATGGTTACCGTAATGGTGGACGGGGAACCCTCGGCGTGCGTGTTGTTGAAGACGTCGGTGGCCCACATTTTCAGCACGTATTCGCCATCCGCGAAACCGCCGGCGGGAATGGTGAGGCCCATCGCCTCAAACGCCGCGGCCACGTCCAGCGTGAACGTGCTGGTGGCGGCATTATAAGTATAATAGTCGGAATTCGTCAGCATGTCGGCGATCGTCAGCGTCGTGCCGTTGTATGTGAACGTACCGTGGGCGGAGGCGATTTCGGATTTGTCGTAAATCTTGCCGGTGATGAGGAAGCCGGTGCTGGCGTTGAGCGCGGCGTTGGTGATCAGGTCGGTCTTCTGGGATTCCATCCAGGGGCCGTCCCACGCGTTGAGTTCGCCGGTGGGAGTGTCGACGGAAACGCCGGCGCCGTTGGTGATCCGCACATCGGTGAGCTCCGGGGCCACGCTGTCGGTGATGATGTCGGTGGTGATACGCACGCCGTCGAGCGTCGTCAGATAGTAGTTCGGCACAACCAGCAGGCTGACTTCGGCGCTGTCGATTTTGCCGTTGGTGTTGATGTCGTAGCGGGCGTCGTAGTAATTATTGCGGTAGAGGTCGATTCCATAGGCCTGGAGCATGGTTTTGGCCAGGCCGGACGAGAAGCCGTTGGCCTGCAGCGCGGCGGCTTCGACCGTACGCCACTCCGTCTCGGAAACGATTCCGTCGCCGTTGGCATCGCCGGCCAGCTGGACGTAAATGGTGTAGTCGCCGGAAGTGTTCCCTTCGGACTGCACCAGCAGGGTGTACTGCTGGTTGAGCACCAGGCGGGCCAGGGCGTAGCTGGCGGTGCCGTTGTAATTCATGTGGGAGAACAGGATTTCGCCGTTCTGGGCGTTCACCAGAGACATCTGCCCCGGGTCGAGCGTCGAGCCGTCGGCGGCTTCGACCCGAATCTGCACCACCGCGGCGGCGTCGGCGGGAGCTTTAGCCGCCGAGAGTTTTATCTGGATTTCGTCCTGAAACGAGCTGTCGATCGTTCCTGTCGCGAAAGGAACGGCAGACAACAAATGCCGCTGCTCAAGTTGCTCCATGTGAAACGACCGGGGCTGAAGACTGCCCGGCTTGGAATTGTTCATGGACTGATTTCTCTTCGAAATTTTGGAAGCGTTCTTTTTCATCGTCTTTCGTTCCAGTACAAAAAAATTACGGAAATGCTTTCACAAAATACGGTCCCCATCATGTTCCGGCAGCCAAGGCGCTCAGATAAATGGAAGGAAGATTGTTAAGCATGTTCTCGGAATAAGACAAACGTTAATTATTGATTGCCCATTCGCTGATACCATTATATTATATCACAAGGAAAATATTTTGGAGCAGCAGCAGGCGTCATGATTCACAAAATCGGTATAACCCTATCATTGTTATCGTCCAGACATATATACTAACTACGCAAAATAATTTTTTTTGTCGAAATTTTTTCTAAATATCCGCGATTATCTTGTTTATGACAGGATTTTTTGGCAAAAATTTCGGATGCCGAAAAACGGATCGGCCAAGGAAACAGGGTAAAGTATGCCGGCTGTATAATCGGAGTTTTTGATCGCATATTGCGCATATTTTTTATTTTAACACACTGTGGATGTTTTCGCAAGTATTTTCGGAAAAACGAGACAAATCGTTGCCTTTGGGTTAATTATCACTACCGGACTTACCGATGTAAAAGGTAATACTGGAGCTTTCGGCATAGGCAGGATATTTTATATAATCGCCGGAGTTGCCGGTTTAGGTAGAATTTTAAGGAAATGTGTCATGAAAACGCTTTGCACTCGGGTAACGGCTTTCCTGCTTTTGGGCAGCATTTTTGTTGCGAATATGGCGTTGGGCCAGGGTTATTCTTCGGTTTATCCGTCATCGTCGTCGTCCGCGGCAGTGGGGTATTCGGACCATGCCGGCAATCGTTACCAGTCCTATTTTCCGCGGACGGGTTCGGAAGCGGATGTGGACGCGGCGATTTCCAACCAGCAGGCGAAAAATAATTACATTCCCGCCAGTTACGGGGCGGTTTATGGCGGAGCCGAGACGGCTTCCCCGGCCGCCGCGCAGGGGTACACGGATTACGGCCAGCCGTATGCGGATTACAGTCAGGGTTACGCCCAGGGGTATCCCGGATACGGCGCGGCGGCTCAGGATGAAGTTTACAGCGGGTGCGGCCCGGAAGGCGGCTGTGCGGACACGTCGTGCGGGCTGATTCTGCCGCAGCTTAACCATCATCCCTGTGCGTACGCCGGTGGGAATTTGTTGGGCCCGGGCTCCTTTTTCCTGGACGGATACCTCGCCCAGAGCCTGACCTGGGGAAGCAGCGGACGTGACAACCATCCCCAAGCGATGAATGACCGCGGAAACGGTTATCAAATGAACCAGCTGTACCTGTCCCTGGGGCGTTCGATCGCCCGGGAGAGCTGCTGGGCGGTGGGCGGCCAGGTGGATTTCATGTTCGGAACCGACTATTATTATATGCAGTCGCGCGGCCTGGAAACCACCCGCTACGGTCATCCCCGCTGGAACGGTACGTCGGACACCATGACCGGCCGCGGATACGCCAACGAATACGGCGTGGCCCTGCCGCAAGCGTTTTTCGAGGTTTATTCGCCGTGGCTGCAGGGAATCAGCGTGAAAGTGGGGCATTTCTACTCGCCCATGGGTTACGAATCCATGATGCCGACGCAGAATTTCTTCTTCTCGCACTCCTACACCAGCATTTACGGCCTGCCCACCAGCATGACGGGCGTGATGACCACCACGCGGATTTCCCAGTGCATGAATCTCGTGCTCGGCGGTGTCAACGGATGGAACGGCAGCGAAACCGTCAATAACGACTGGTCATTCGTCGCCGGAATCACGCTGGACAGCTACGACCAGCGGTTTTCACTGGCCGCCATGGTCATGACCGGCAAACAGGATATCGGCCTCTACGGCATGCACCGCTACGCCTGGGATGATTACCCCATGGACAGCGACTGGGTGACGGTCTTCAACCTCCAGGCGAAATGGCGGATTACGCGATGCCTCACCTACGCCGTGGATTTCGTGGCGGGCACGGGCAAACGTGACCAGGCTCCCGACTGGAATGCCGAAACCGCCAACTGGTTTGGTCTCTCCAACTACCTGTTCTACCAGATCAACGACTGCTGGGCCGTCGGCACGCGCTTCGAATGGTTTAACGACCCGCAGGACACCATGATCATCGGCACCGACTCCGGCAACGAAGCGAATTACTTCGCGTGGACGGTCGGTGCGAAATGGACGCCGCTGTCCTGGCTGACCGTCCGACCGGAATTCCGCTGGGATTACAGCGACTACAAACAGACCTACAACGGAAAAACCTACCGGGCCTACGATCACGGCGACGACTGCTCGCAGTTCACCTTCGGCGTGGACGCGATCATAAGATTCTAAACGAATTCACTGGAACATCTAAAAAAAGTCGGGCGAACACAGCGTTCCACCGGCTTTTTTGCTTTTAAATCTTGCGTCGTTCCAAAATTTCACCGGACAAAAAACAGAAGCTGAAAACAGCCGCCGGGAATGGAACGAAGCGGAATGACCGGATCGAACCGCTGGAAATTTTCCCGCTTTTACCTGGCCATTCCGCTGAGAATCCAGAATCCGATCGTGAAAATGGCGACGTCCGGGCCGATATGGCTCAGCCAGGCACCGGTGATGCGGCCGGATTTTTCGTATAAAAACGCCCACAGCCCTCCGCCGACCGCCACGCCCAACGACGCGAGGTACGTGATGGGGGACGTCCAACCGAAATAAATGCCGAGAATCAAAACGTGGTGGGCCATGAACACCACGGAGCTCAGCACGCATGCCGCAGGGAAGCGAAGCAGGCGACGCAGATTTCCGAACACAAACCACCGCCAGTAATATTCCTCCAAAAACGAGTGGCCCAGCGAGTAAAACACACCCAGCAGCAGGAAAATCGGCGGCGAAACCACGCCAAACGTCTTCATCCGCGCGTGAATCGCCCCCGCCGGCCCGGCCATCCAAGGCGCCTCGTGCATCCACACGCAATACGCGCCGAGCATCATCGCGCAAATAATCGCACCAGTGGCTAAACCAAGAAAAACATCCTTTTTCGGCGAAAATTCCGGCGTATTCGCCTCCCGCCATCCGGCTCGCTGTCCCCGAAGCACGACGCAAGTTGCGCAAACCGCCAAAAACGGCAACGAAAATTGCAGCACCTTCCCGGCCCCGTAAAAAATCTTCGCCTCCGCCGCCAGTCCCCATCCCGGCAGTAGGACGAAATAAAACAACGTTAGGATGGTCGGAAAAACCATCGCGAAAATCAATAAAAAGAAGGTTTTCTTTTGCATGGATATAAATTTATGGTGTGTTTTAGTAAAATTCCCATGTAGCGGTATTAGCCGGGCATTTTAACGCATGGGGAGGCGATACCAATAAACATTAGGTCCCGATAGAAATTTTCGAAATGAAAAGCAGCGTAAAATTTAAAATCCAAAACAAGTGAAAGCACAGCAGTGGGACGGAAATAATTTTACCCCATAATTTACCGTACCATACACATATTATGGCGGCAGGAAGTCCAAGCAGTGGCCCGATAAAGCCGAATTGCACGATGGGATCCAGAATGTCAGCCCAGGATGTTAGTCCTTTCAGGGTGCCGTTCCAAACATAACAGAAAAAACCGTACATCCAAAAGGCGCAAAGCAGGGACAGGCACCATAATGTGAAAAGATACTTGGTTTTCATCGTAATGATTTTTATCTCGGGTACCATGCGTTAAAACTCACGGCTAATATTGACAGCCGCCATCCCCACAGCCCCAATTATATCGAAACCCTTTGCGGTCCGCAAGGCTTTATTTCTTTTCCGGCATTTCCCACAAAAAAATCTTTCCCCCGGCACTTGAATAATTCGGAAATTCTGCTAAAATGCCCCTTCTATAATGTTTTATTGGATTGCCATTGCTATCGCGGTGGCGGAAATGGAGGTGCATGATGAAAGTTCGCGCCAGTGTCAAGCGTATTTGTGAGAATTGCAAAGTGATTCGTCGCCGCGGAGTGGTCCGTGTGATTTGCTCGGCGAATCCGCGTCACAAACAGCGCCAAGGTTAATTTTGGTCTTTTTGTAGTTTTTTAGGAGGGCTTCATGCCACGTTTGTTAGGTGTTGATATTCCAAACGATCGCCCCGCGGCGTATTCGTTAACGTATCTTTACGGCGTCGGTTTGAAGACTGCGTTGGAGTTGTGTCGCAAGGTCGGCGTTGATCCGACCGTCAAAGCACGCGACATGACCGAGGAGCAGGTTGCGAAACTTGCGGCTCTTTTGGACAACGATTTCGTCGTCGAAGGTCATCTTCGTCGTCAGGTCAACCAGAGCATTGCTCGTCTGAAGGAAATCGCCTGTTATCGCGGCGTGCGTCATCGTCGTGGTCTTCCGGTTCGCGGACAGCGGACGAAAACCAATGCGCGTACGCGTAAAGGTCCGAAAAAGACGGTTGCGGGCAAGAAGGGCGTCAAAGACATGCGCTAATTGCGTGTCTGCCTGAAAGCGATTCGTGTTGAGATCGTGGGGCCGGGCGGTCCGGTGACCTGCGGTGTAGCGTTCAAAGTAAGAGTGTAAAGTGTAGAGTGAAAGAGTGTAGAGTTTGCCGATTGTCAGGCAGGCTTGACGCTCATGGTGAGAAAATATAACGCATGTGTAAAGAATAGAGTTTGGTGCGGTTTACGCGAACTCTACACGTTACACTCGCTCTCTCTACACTTCCAGAAGTTTTTAGGAGTATTTCCAAGTGGCGAAGACACAACAAAAAGGTAATAGCGGCGCGAAGCGTAAGGTGCGTCGCAATGTGACGTCCGGGATCGTGCATATCCGTGCGACGTTCAATAACACGACGGTAACGATTACCGACGCGAAGGGCGATGTGCTGGCGTGGGCGACGGCCGGATCCAGCGGTTTCAAGGGAAGCCGCAAGAGCACGCCGTTCGCGGGGCAAACGGCGGCGCAGGCGGTGGCCGAGCGTGCCGTGAAGTTCGGTTTGAAAGAAGTGGAAGTGCGGGTCAAGGGCCCGGGCAGCGGTCGCGAAAGTGCGATCACGGCGCTGGAAGCCGCCGGCCTGACGGTGAAGTCCATTGAGGACGTGACCCCGCTGCCGCATAACGGATGCCGGCCGAAGAAACGCCGCCGCGTCTAAAGGTGTAAGGTGAAGGGTGAGCAGGTGAAAGGGTGTTGTTTCATTGCTCATGCCTCCCATAATAACAATTTGTCCGCCGGTCTGCGAAAAAATGCCGGCGGTATTTATATTTTAATTAAAAATCCTTTCGGACGGCTTCATTCTGTGATTTTTCATGAAGAAACCGGTGACGGCGCGGGCGATTCGCAGCGTGCCGCGCAATGTTTTCCGGTTTTCGGCGTGAAATAAAGAAAGGTGAAGCGGTCTACGATAAACAGGAGGTAAAAAATGCTGAAACGGATGCGTTGGCGTGGCCTGGAGCTGCCGAGTCTGGTAACATGGGATAATGAAACGTGCACCGAGCGCTACGCGAAGTTTTTCGCCGAGCCCTTCGAACGCGGTTTCGGGACGACGATTGGCAACAGCCTTCGCCGGATCCTGCTTTCCAGCCTAGAGGGCAGTGCTGTCACGCAGGTTAAGATTCAGGGCGTTTCCCACGAATTTTCCACCGTGCCCGGCGTGCTGGAAGACGTGACCGACATCGTGCTGAACGTGAAATCGCTGGTCGTGCGCTCCGAATCGGAGACGCCGCGGGTGATCCGCATCGAGAAACACACCGCCGGCCCGATTTACGGCAGTGACATCATCACGGACCATCAGGTCGAAATCATCAACAAAGATCACCTCATTGCCACCCTGACGGCCGATGCGCCGTTCATGATGGAGCTGGTGGTGGAAAAGGGCCGCGGTTATGTGCCCGCCACCGAGCGCCAGCATTCCGTGCAGGACGCGATTCCGCTGGACGCCACGTTCAGCCCGATCGTGCGGGTGCGTTATGAGGTGGTCGAGACGCGAGTCGGCCAGAAAACCAACTATGACAAGCTGAACCTCGAAATCTGGACGGACGGCTCCCTGACCCCGCAGATCGCGCTGGTCGAGGCCGCGAAGATTCTTCGCAAGCACCTGAATCCCTTCATCCAGTACAACGAACTCGGCGAGCAGATCCACACCGAAGGGAAAGTCGCGGGCTGCGATATCGACCCGGAACTGGAACGCAAGCTGAAGCTGCCGATTTCCGAGCTCCGCCTGGGCGTGCGTGCCAGCAATTGTCTGGAAGCCGAGCGGATCACGACCGTCGGCGAGTTGGTCACCAAAAACGAGGACGAACTGCTGGAAATGCGTAATTTCGGCGAAACCTCCCTCAACGAAATCCGCACCAAGCTGGCCGAGTCCGGCCTGCAACTGGGCATGCGGCTGCCGCAGAGATAATTTTCAATGGTGAATGGTGAATGAGAGAAAAATGTAATTCTCTCTATTAACCATTTATCATTAACAATTAACCATTTTTTGCGTGGGGCGCGAACCGCTTCCTGTTTTTCCTGAGAAAAACTGAAAGGATTCGTCCTTCGGGACCTCCGAAGCGGAGCGTGGCACCGGTTTTTTTTCATTTCGGCGGATTTTTTTGTGCGTCCCGGCCGAAATCACCCCCAAATAGTAAGGAATTATAGCATGAGACATCGTTTTGCAGGTCGCAAATTCGGACGTAACCCCAAACACCAGCGGGCCCTGATGCGGATGCTGGCCGTTTCCCTCATCCTGACGGAACGCGAGGACGACGATAAGGATTTTGAGCTGACGAAAGGGAATTTCGTGGGCGCGCCGAAGGTGAAAGGCCGGATGGTCACGACGCTCCAGAAGGCGAAGGAAGTGCGGCCGTTCGTCGAGAAGTGCATTACCATCGCGAAGCGTGCGCTGCCGGCGAAAGAGGCGTCGGATGCGATGCTGCCGAAGTGTGACCGCCGCTCCCCCGAATGGGATGCCTGGCGAAAGAGCGAAGATTGGGCGAAATGGAATCAGGCTGTGGCGCCGGTTCTGGCCGCGCGTCGGCAGCTGATTCAGTTGCTGCACGACGAAAAAGCGGTGCGGATGCTGTTCGATGTGATTGCCCCGCGATTTGTGGATCGTCAAGGCGGTTACACGCGCGTGCTGCGTCTGGCGAAACCCCGTCTGGGTGACGCTGGTACGCGTGCACTTATCGAATTCGTCGGGAAAAATGATCGCCCGAGCAAAGAAGCCCTCAAGCCGAATTTTGGCGGCGAACAGGCTGCGAAATAATTTTCATTGCACCGAAATGCATATACGAACACCGGGGCCGTGGCTTCGGTGTTTTTTTATGCGCATTTATGAAATTCGGGTGAATTACTTGCAGGGAAGTTCTTTAAAAGTAATGTTAATTAATAATCTGATTTTACCGATTAGAGATGATATGCGTATTGTATTGACATGATTTTGGCAAAAGGTCTTTTTATGTTGTGTTCAGGTGGTTTCGGGGCTTTACGCAGGTTAGTTATTCAGAAAATTCCTGCTTTTTTCATGGTTGTATCATTATTAAATGTGTACTCAATTGATGCGTTTACTGCCGAGCTGAAATTAATCGCGGAAAACACCACGCCCGTCCAAGAGGCTTCCAGAGCGCCAGCGGAGATGGTTCGCCCGGTGGAAACGCCTGTGGGGATAGAGGGGGCGGAGGAGAATGACGCAGCGGATCCGACATTACTTGAAAAATCAAAAGAAATGGCCTCGCCGCGCTATCCCGTTATTGCGGAAGCGGAGCCGCAAGATAATTTGGCCATGATTATTAATGAGTCGCCGCAGTCCGATTCGTCGGAGCGGCAAAAAATGTTGGCCGACCTGACGAAAAATGCGGCAATTTTGGAGGCGCAAAGCAATGTTTTGAAATTGGTATCGAAAATCGTCGCCCCGAGTGTTGTGCATATCGAATCCATAACGAAAATTCCGGCTATCCGAGGCAGTAACACCACGCTGGAAGAAGCGGGCAGCGGGGTGATTATCGCTCGAAACAATAAGAGTTATATCATCACGAATCGCCACGTCATCCGCGGTGCGAAGATGAAGGACGTGAAAATTAAGTTGTACGACAACCGAATTATTCACCCACAGACCGCCTGGCATGACACCGAGACGGATATTGCCGTGCTGGAAGTCTCGGCGGATGGCCTGGTGCCGGCCCTGATCGGAGACAGTAACGCGCTGGATATCGGCGATTTTGTCCTGGCGGTGGGCAGTCCGTTCGGCCTGAATCACTCGGTGACTTTCGGGATTATCAGTGCGAAAAGCAGACGCTCGCTGGAAATCGGGAATTCGGCGGGTGGCCGACTCCAGGATTTCCTCCAGACGGACGCGGCGATTAACCCGGGAAACAGTGGCGGGCCGCTGGTGAATTTGCGTGCGGAAGTCGTGGGGATAAATACCGCCATCGCCAGTAACAGCGGCGGGAACGAGGGAATCGGCTTTTCCATCCCCATCCGCATGGTGATGCTCATCGCCGACCAGTTGATCGCGTATGGCGAAGTGCGGCGGGCGTATTTAGGCATTACGCTGGATGCGAATTTTACGCAAGAAAAAGCGTTGGAAGCTCGCTTGCCTCGGCCAGCCGGTGCCCGTGTGGCGGATGTTCAGGCCGGGTCGCCGGCGGAGGCCGCCAACTTTTCGGTGGGGGATATTGTGCTGAGTTTCAATAATGTGAAGGTGGAGGACGATAAACATCTTTACAATTTAGTGAGTTTGGCGGAAATAGGCAAAGAAATTCCCGTATCGGTATACCGGGATGGAAATCTTTACAAAATCCGTATCACCCTTCGCGAGAAACAGTGACCCCCGCGCGTCGTCATTTTGCGACACATTTTATCCATTTTCGCCGATACCCCTCACGGAATCGCAGAGTCCGGGGGTGGAAACACGTGTTTGACCGTTAAAATCGAAATATTTTAACATTCTTTTCGCTTTTTCTGGAATAAATTCATTTATGAATCGATAAATTCCGAAAAATAGTAATAGGACTATTTTTAGGGACCTTCGGAGAATGAAATCTGTAGCGACATGCGTAAGAATCGCCGCAAATGTCAGGCGGCAATGTTCCGGCTTATGGATGCGTTCACGAGGCTTAAACGGTGAGGAATCGGATGATGAGAATCAATAAATTCGGCGTAATTTTAGCATTATCGCTGTTTTCGCTTGTGTGGGCGATGTGTCCCGTATTTTCGGCGGAGTGGCGTTCGCAGCGGACGATCCAACTGACGCCGGAGTTGCTCAAAGACCACCCGGACGACAAAATTCCGGTGGTCGTGGGCATTTCACTCAACCAGACGGGCGACCGGCTGGTGACGGTGGGCGACGATCATATTGCGCGGGTGTGGGAACTTCCGTCCGGGAAGATTATTCACCGCCTGACGGACCAGGCCGACTGGGTGCGGGACGCGAAGTTCAGCCCGGATGGCCAGTACATGGTCACGGGCGGAATGGATCAGGAGATGTTCTGTTACGATGGAAAGACTTTCCTGAAAAAATTCGATTTTAACACCGGCGGCAACTCGATCCGCAGTATCGCGTTCAGCCGGGACAACGAGCGTATGGCGATGGTGGGTTTCGATTCGAAGCTGCGTTTTTATCGGCTTTCGCACAAGCGTGAGCCGATCACGCTGGACGCCAACGGCAGTGATCAGCGGTGTGTGGCGTTTTCGGCCGACGGGCGTTATCTGGCTGCGGCGGGGCGTACGGGGCAGGTGCGGATTTTCGATATGTCGAAACCCGACACGTATTTCGACTTGCCGAAGCTTCACACCCGGCGGATCAACACCCTGGCCTTTATTCCGGATGAAAAATCTTACAAGCTGGCCACCGGCGGCGACGATCAGAAAATTTATATCTGGTCGGTCGAGGAGCGGAAGGCGCTGGAGAGCTTTTCGTATCCTTCCGGGAAGGTCAGCGCCGTCACGTTTTGCGGCACGGACATGATCGCTGCCGGTTCGACAAACAATTCGCTCAGCGTATGGCAACTGGGTTCCGGGAGCCGGCAGCCGGTTTATTATTCGCAGGAACACACTGGCACGATCGCCGAGCTGGTCTGGGACGAGGCGAATCGCCGCCTGATTTCATGCAGTTTCGACACGACCGTGAAGTTTTGGCGTGTGGACACGGCGGTGGCCAGCGGCGGTCCGGAAGGGAGCATCCTGCGGCGGTAAATTTACCGTGGCCGGTGCCAAGTTGCCAGCCGTCATGACCGGCGCTTCCGGCATAAGGAAGCCGAATGAAAATAAATTAACGCCGAAACCCGTAAAAAACGGCTCGGCGCGCAAAACAGCGAAAACCGTCTCGGCGTACCCAGAGAAGTCCCGGCGGGGTTTTCGCGAACCAGAAAACCAAAAAACACGTGAATAACCGTCAGGACGACGGTTTCCAGAAAAGTTTTGAGGCATAAAAATGAGTCAGAAAAAAAATAGTAGAACGCCTTTAATCCGACGACTTGCGGGCATGGAGCTTCTGGAGAGCCGATGTTTGTTGTCCGTCAATCCGCTGGATTTCGGGGCCGTCTATTATGAAGGTGCACGCACGGAATACGGTTCCGGGGTGGATTCCGCGGCCGATTATATCTACGTTTCCTTCACCGGCGGGGCCGAGGGCACGCAACTGAAATCCCTGACCATCGACATGGCGGCGTACGGCATGGACGGCCGGTACGCGTTCATCGACCAGGGGCAGGGGACGTATGGCTACGTGCCCTTCACGATTTACTCCGCCGACGGTTTCACGGTCACGGATTACAGCATCACGCGGCAGGGCACGCTGCTGACGATCACATTCGACAATTTCACGGCCGGCGACATGCTCATCCTTTCGCTGGACGTGGACGAAGTGCTCGGCGTGCAGGACGGCCAGAAGGTCATGGACGCCGAGGTGACGGGCGCCGAATTTTCGCTGGTTTCCAAGGTGACGGCCGTCTTTACGACCAATCACTACGAAGACCTGACCGTCACGAAGCAGTTCAAGGATCAGTATCAGTCCGATTACGACACGTACAACCTGCCGCAACTGCCGAATGACGCGTTCACCAACGCCAGCAGCATTCCGCCAGGCGACGGCGAAAACCAGGCGGTGTACACAGCCGGGGCATTTGTGCAGGGCGTTCAGATCCCCCTGCCGGCTACGATTTCCGGCAAGGTCTACGAGGACGTGGATTACAACAAAGCGTATGATGCGTCGATCGACCGCCTGCTGGCCAACGTGAAGATCACGCTCTGGAAACTCAACGAAACGACGGGCCAGTACGAGCAAAGCGCGACGACTTACACGAATTCCAAAGGCGAGTATTCCTTCAACGTTGCCCCGGGCACATACCGCGTGACGGAGCTGACGCCGGACGGATACCTCGACGTAAGTGCTTTCGTGGGCACGATTAACGGCGTCCCGATGGGAACGATCATCGACGCCAACAACCTGACCAACATCTCGATCAAGGGCGGCCAGGACAGCATCCACAACGACTTTTCCGAATACGTCCCCGGCTCGCTTTCCGGCCACGTTTTCGAAGACGTCAACGACGACGGCGAGATGCAATCCGGCGAACCGCGGCTGCCGGGCGTGACGATTAAAATCAAAAACCTCGACACGGGCGAGGAATTTTCCACGGTCACCGACGACGATGGCTACTGGGAATTCAAGAACCTGACGCCGGGGCGTTACTGCGTGACGGAGAAAACGCCGGACGGTTACCTCGACGGCAAAGACCACATCGGCTCGCTGGGCGGCACGCAGATCACCGACAGCGCCGAAGAAGATAAAATCTGCAACATTTACGTTTACAGCGGCCAAAGCGGCATCAACTACGATTTCGGCGAGCTGCGGCCCGCGTCCGTTTCCGGAACCGTCTGGGTCGATGCCAACAAGAATGGCAAGTACGACGACGGCGAGCTACTGCTGGAGAAGGTGAAAATCGAGCTCCGCGACGCCAACGGCAAAGTCGTCGCGACGACCTACACCGACAGCAAGGGCTACTACATTTTCGAAGGCCTCGCGCCGGGCGTGTACCAGGTTTTCGAGTATCAGCCCGAAACGTACCTCAACGGCGGCCAGATCGTCGGTTCCAAGGGCGGCTCGAACGGCGCGATCGACCTGATCGTGGGCATTACGCTGGTGTCCGGCGACAAAGCCGTGAAATACGATTTCTGGGAATACCAATACGCCCAGATTTCCGGCTACGTCTTCAAGGACGGCGACACGCTGAACCTGGCGTACGGCGAAAAACTACCTAGCGACCTCTGGGAGATGTACCCCGGTGTCCGCAACAGCAAGAGCACCCCGATCGCGGGCGTCACGCTCGTGCTGGCCGACGCCGACGGCAACCCGATCCTCGACGCCAACGGCAAAATGATCACCACCGTCACCGACGAGAAGGGCTACTACTGCTTCGAGAACGTCACGCCGGGCACGTATTCGATTCTGGAATACCAGCCCGATGGCTACATGGACGGCATCGACACCCCCGGCTCGCTGGGCGGCAGCGCCCTGGCACCGGACGGTGACAAAATTTCCGGCATCAACGTCGACTACGGCGACAATGGCACGGAGTACAACTTCAGCGAAATCGTCGTCAAGTGGGCCGACCCCACGCCGGATCCAGACCCCGACCCGGATCCAGACCCCGATCCGAAACCCACGCCGGATCCGGGTGGCTCGCCTTCGCTGGATCCTCCGCCCGGGCGTCCGTACTTCAGTTCCGGCAGTTCGCCGCTGGGCGGTGGGGTGGGTTACATGCCGTATTTTTACGGGCGGCAGTCCACGGCAATGGGCGGTGGCGGGCTGGCCGGTGCGCCGGCGTACGCCTGGCACCTGAGCGTGATTAACGGCGGCACACCCCGTGTCAACGGCGACAACACCGTCGGCGGCACGCAGTGGGCCAAGGCCGTTTTCGATCCCAACACCTGGCGTGGCGAGGCCATGCAGCGCATCCAGGCCCTGCTGACCCAGGACGGCACGACGCCGATGATGGTGCTTGTGGGCCTGGACGGCGCGATCCCGCTCACCGGCGACTTCAACGGCGACGGCAAAGACGAGCTGGCCGTCTTTTACGACGGGTTCTGGTTCATCGACCTCAACGGGAACATGGAATGGGATGTCAACGACCTGTGGGTGCAGCTCGGCTCGGCTGGCGATCAGCCCGTGGTCGGCGACTGGGACGGTGACGGAAAAGCCGATATCGGCGTTTTCGGCCCGCAATGGAAAGGCGACAAAGTCATGCTGGCTCGCGAAGCCGGTCTGCCCGACTCCCAGAACCGGCATCACCGGGCCTATAAAAACATCCCGCCGGAAGTGCAGATGGCGAATTTCTTCCGCGATATGAAGAAAGGCAGCAACGGCGAAGTCCGCCGCGACGTGATCGACCACGTGTTCGCGTTCGGCAAAGAAGGCGATATCGCGATCTCCGGCGACTGGAACGGCGACGGCATCACGCAGATCGGCCTGTACCGCGACGGCGAGTGGATCCTGGACACCGACGGCGACGGCCTGCTGACCTCTAACGACGCCCGATTCCGTTTCGGCCAGAAGGGCGACATCCCGGTGGTCGGAAACTGGGACGGCGACGGCATTTCGCGCATCGGCGTCTATCGCGACGGCGAGTGGAAAATGCTCCACGGCGACGGCGAAGTCGAAATCGCATACCGCGGCGCTCCCGGCCAGCGCCCACTGGTGGGCGACTTCAGCGGTAGCGGTAAGTCCGAGCTGGTGACCTACAAACAGGTCTCCCCGACCGAGGTCGACCAGATCCGTACCGCCCGCCAGGACGACGGCGGCCGCGCGCGGTAACACGCACATGCCGTGTGAACCATAAAAGAAGCCTCTGCAAAAACAGAGGTTTTTTTATGGAAAAATCAGGCGGTGGAAAACCGTCATCTTCGAGTAAAGCGGCTACGCAGACGGAATACCATAACGGCTCCCAGAAGCAGCATCAGCCACGTCGCGGGTTCTGGCACTGAAAGACTTTGCAGCATAATCCTGCCGTCGCCTGTCAGGCCGAGAATGTTGTTGAAGTCCGTCAGGTCCCACGCGAAAAATGTATAGCCCAGGGGATCGCTGATATAATCGCCTGAGAGAACCAGCGAGTCCTTGTTCAATATTTGGAGCATCAGGTTGCTGCCTTTAAGTCCATTCATGAGATAATCCAGTAACAAGGGGGTGTAGGTGTCGGTCATGTTCGAAAAATCGAGAATGATATTTTCGCCGTCGCCGCCGCTGACTTTAATAATCCCCGACTCCAGCGGGGGATCGAGAATATACTTTGTCTGGGCATCGATATTCCACTCCAGCCCTTGAGCGGAAGCGTTTAGCACCAGACTCACCGTTTTGGCGCTGGCGTTAATCTCCGTTTCATAGTATGGTGAAAGAATTGTGTCGACCGCCCGCGTTCCGTTGAGCGCCCCGGCGGAGGCATCAATCAATAAATAACGCTCCTGATTGATATTCGCGAAACCGTCTACCGTTGCCTGATTGTCCAGCGTATTGAGGTATGCCGTCGCCACGACGTCGATTTCGGTCACGCCTTTGGCGGAGGAGTCGAGATAAAAGCGGGTGCCGGCACGGTCGCCGACGCCTGCGGTCGGATCGCTGAGGGTGTTGATTTCCACGATTCCGCCCGTGTTGCCGTGAATGCCCAGATAACCGGTTTCGCTGGTTCCGTCGTTGGCGAACCGGCTGAGGACTTCCATATCGCCGCCGTAGAAATGGTACATGCTCGTCCCCGTGTCGAAGCGGTTGATCGCCAGATTACTGGCCAACAGGCTGCCGCCGCGCTGGTTGATCGTGCCTCGGCCCCGGTTAACGCCCATGATGATCGCCGCGGTGGAAATGTCGAACACCGCGTTGCCGCTGAGGTTAAGAACACCGTGGCTGGCGACTTCCACCGGCACACTTTCACCTCCGTCTTCAGGTCTGAGATAAAAATTACCGGTTCCGTTTCCGAAAACCACATTCGACGTGTCCTGGCTGGCAAAACGCCCGTTGCCGGACAAGTTATAGATGATTTCGCCGCCGAGATAGCCGAACTGCACACCGCTGGCGATGTTGGAAACGGTGAATGTTCCGCCGGTCTGATTAATCCGTGTATCGAATTGGCCGGTTGCTGAGGAGAATTCTCCATCCAGATCACCGAGATAAACATCGGTATCGGTAATGGCCACCGTTGCGTTATCCGAGATATTCAGATGATTCTTCTCTTGCACACCCATGCGGAAGCGATCGCCATTTACAGTAAGGGCCGCGTCGCCGGAAAGGCTGTAGACGATATCTTTCTGGCCTGCCAATCCGGAATAATAACTGCCGTTGACGGTGACGCTGCCGCCGGTTTGATTGTAGCGTATCAGCGAGTCCGCGGATTGCATCGCGTCGCCGCCTTCCCCGAGGACGAAAGTCTGGGTTGTGATCGGAGCCGCGCTGTGGTTGACGATCCCGAAGTTGTAGAAAATCCGGCTCATATCCAACGTTCCGCCGGACATATTCAAGGTGCCCCCGCCGAGGACGGCGAAGAGTTCGACGCTCACATCAGCCTCTTCCCGGATATTCATGACTCCCTGAGTATTTCCCCGGCCAAAGCTACCGATGTAGACGCCGATCTTATTGAGGTCATCGAGGCCGGAGAGATACGACTGGCCCGCCATGTCCAATAAACCGTTTGCTACCCTGACATACCCAATCGTCGATAATCGCTCTTTCGATACGATAAGACTGGAATTATCCTTAAAATACACGTTTGCCGACGGGAGGATGTCATAGTCTCCATCGGTCGGCGCACCGATCCACAAAGAGGTGGTTTTCATTTGAGAAAAGCCGTTCATGTAGACATTCGTCACTTCCGGCGTGTCGTCGCCGGTGCCGAAATTACGGGCATTTACACTCAGATTTATGTATGGAAAATTAATATTCCCGCCGTTGCTGTTGACGGTTGTGTTCAACTGGCTGCCAAGTGTCAATGTCCCGATGGCCCACGTGGATTCAATCAAAGGGTGCCACGCGGACTGATATTCCAGATTGATTGTTCCGTCGAAGGCGAGCGAATAGGGCACTTTCACATTGCCGGGCGCGATCATGACAGTGTCGCCGTCCTGTGGAAGTTGGGTGGCGGGCTGGCCGTTTACCGTCCAATTTTCCAGGTCGCCCCAATTGCCGATTCGATTGGGCACCCAGTGATAATCCGCAGCGTGAAGACCACTGCAAAGTAAGAAAAAACTCAGAATAATCAGCGGGAGGCGGCTCGACAAAAGACGCGTTACTGGGACCCAAAATACACACATTCCTCGCTCGGACATTTTCGTCTCCTTTTCTTGGATGGATTATAGAGATTGGTATTCATACAATATGGATAAAAAAACAGGTTAATCATATTTCACACAAAATACAAGAAATACAACTATAATATACTGTTTTTTACGAAAAAATCAATAATTTGACAATAAAATATTATAAAAAACGATAAAAAAACAAAAAAACCTCAACTTTCGTCGAGGTTTCACCTTAATGTGTTCAGATTTTAGTTACATTCGCAATCGGGCGTCATTTCCACGGAAACGCCGATTCCGTCAGCTTTTCATACGCCTCGATGTACTTCTGGCGCGTCTTCATGATCACGTCTTCCGGCAATTGCGGCGGCGTGCTGTTCCGGTCCCACGTCGAGGCCAGCAGCCAATCGCGGACGAACTGCTTATCGTATGACGGCTGCGACTTCCCTGCCTCATACTGATCGGCAGGCCAGAACCGCGAACTGTCCGGCGTGAGCACTTCGTCGATGAGGATGACCTGATCGTCGAGCACACCCCACTCGAATTTCGTGTCGGCAATGATAATCCCTCGCTTCAGGGCGTATTCCGCACCCCGCGTGAAGACGGAAAGGCTGCGGTCGCGCAATTCGCACGCCAATTTCTCGCCGATAATCTCCACGGTCTGGGCGAATGTGATGTTTTCGTCGTGCCCTTCTTCCGCTTTCGTCGAGGGCGTGAAAATCGGCTCGGGCAGCTTGGAGCTTTCTTTCAGGCCGTCGGGCAGGCGAATGCCGCAGACGGTGCCGCTCTTTTTGTACTCATTCCACCCGGAACCCACCAGATACCCGCGCACCACGCACTCGATCGGAATGACTTTCGTCTTTTTGCAGTACGTCACCCGCCCGTCCAGCATTCCGCGTGTCTCGGCATCCAGCGTGAATGGGAACGGAATTTCGTCCACATTCGTGGTGATCAGGTGGTTCGGCTCGCCCAGCACCTTGAACCAGAACGCGGCGATCTGCGTCAGCACCCGGCCTTTATCCGGAATCCCGGACGGCAGCACCCAGTCGAAAGCGCTGATCCGGTCCGAACTGACCAGCAGCAGACGGTCGCCCATGTCGTAAATATCACGAACTTTGCCATGACGCACGGGCATCTCCAGGGACGTTTCCAGCACGACGTTTTTTGACATAACGATTCTCCCACGAAAAGTTTTGGATTGACGCAAAATTTCGGTTGACGCGTACGCCACCTGTGCGAGTATAGCATTTTCCGCTGTTTTTTGAAGACGTACCGGGGAAATTATCCTTTGTCGGTGTGCCAGTAAATATTTCGGTGAAAAAGAAAAGCAGAGAAAAGTCCGCCGTAAAACACGTGTTTTCCCGCTGCTCTTTATTTCACACAAAGACACGAAGGCACAAAGAAGTTTCACAAGAAAAAAACATTTTCTGATGGCGAATGATTTTTAATTATAAAAACTGGGGAATGCTATGCCAAAACACGTCACGCCCCGCTGATGATTCTTTGCCTTCGTGCGAGAAAAAATGCAGCGGAGACCGTGTGCCATTCCGGATGGCCTTTTCAAGTCTGCCATTTTATGTATGGCCAGCCTCCGTGAATCCCGCAAATCAAACATTTTCTCCAGGCTTCTCAAAAGTGCAACTGAAATTGCGGCACACCATCTCACACGCCGTTGGGTATGCCTTTGATGTGGGAATTTTTTTTTATTCCGTATGAGCAAGGCATGGAAAAAATGCGTAAATATGGATAGCAGGTAAACATTGCGGCTGCACAAAAAAAGAGTTTTTGGGGGTGTATGTCGGTGAAGCAAAAAAGTTTGGAAAAAATTGACAGATCTGTGCGCAAAAGGGAAAAAATACCCGCCGCTCTTGCGGAAATATTTAAAAGGTGTAAAATGGAAGCCATTCACCTAATTTTGTTCTGTAACCCACAATATACGTTATTAGTATAAGGAGTAAAACGTGTCGGAAAAAAGCTTTTTCTTTACCAGCGAAGCCGTCAGCATGGGGCATCCGGATAAGCTGGCGGATCGGATTTCGGACGGAATTTTGGACGCGATTTTCGCTCAGGACCCGAAAAGTCGGGTGGCGTGCGAAACGCTGGTGACGACGGACCGCTGCGTGGTGGCGGGTGAGATCACGACTTCCGCGAATGTGGATTACGAAGCCGTCGCGCGGCGGGTGATCAACGATGTGGGATACACGCACAACGATATCGGCTTCTGCGGCGATACGTGCCAGGTCGAGGTGCATCTGCATACGCAGAGTCCGGACATCGCGATGGGCGTCGACCGTGACGGTGCGGGCGACCAGGGCCTGATGTTCGGATACGCGTGCGTCCAGACCCCGGAGCTGATGCCGCTGCCGATCGCGCTGTCGCACCGGATCATGAACCGCCTGACCGAGGCCCGCCAGAAGGGCGAGGTGAACTGGCTGCTGCCCGACAGTAAAAGCCAGGTGACGGTGGAGTATGCCGATCGCCACACGCCGGTGAAGGTCAGCACGGTGGTCGTTTCCACGCAGCACAAGGCGAATGTCACGCAGGAGGAGATTCGCAGCTGGATCATCAAAAACGTGATTGACCCGTGCATTCCCGCCGAGCTGAACAAAGGCGACATCATTTACCATGTGAACCCGACCGGCAATTTCGAAGTCGGCGGCCCCCACGGCGACTGCGGCCTGACAGGCCGAAAGATCATCGTCGACACGTACGGCGGCTGGGCGTCCCACGGTGGCGGCGCGTTCTCGGGCAAAGACCCGACAAAAGTCGACCGCAGCGCGGCGTACATGGCCCGTTACATCGCCAAGAATATCGTCGCGGCCGGCCTGGCCACCGACTGCGAAGTCCAGTTGGCCTACGCCATCGGCGTCGCGCAGCCCGTGAGCGTCTTCATTCAGACCTACGGCACCGAAACCGTTCCGCTTGCGAAACTGCAGGCCGCCGTCCGCAAAGTGTTCCCCATGAACCCCAGCGGCATCATCGAAACCCTCCAGCTCCGCCGTCCGGTTTACGAGCAGACCACCTTCGGCGGCCATTTCGGTCGCGCGGGCGATACCTTCACGTGGGAAAAAACCGATAAAGTCGACGCCCTGAAAAAAGCAGTCGCGGAGTAAACAGAGCCGTAATCGTAAGGTTGCAGTTTTATCGTCCGGTCGGGACGGGATGTTTATGGGAAATCGGCGTTCTATAAACATCCCGCTGCTGACGGAGCAATGGAGTTGAATCAGCATTCCCTTTCTATAAACATCCGTCCCTACGGGACGATACCAGGAGACGCTGAAATGATAAAAAATGTTATGTTTCGTGTCACGCTGCTCCTGTTGCCGCTGATGACGACGGCAGTGGCTGGGGCCTCCGATTTTGCGAATATTTTCGATGTTGCGAAACGTGGCACGGCGAGTGAATTATGGGAGTTCTTTGAGGATAACGCGGACGTCGATCTCAAGGCGAAAGATAACGACGGCCGCACTCCCTTACACCTCGCGGCAGGCCATAATCCGGATGTCGAAGCCGTGGAATTCCTGCTGAATTATAATCCGGACATAAACGCGAAGTCCAACCTCGGCATGACGCCCCTGCACAACGCGGCGAAGAACAACTCCAATGTCATGATCACGCAAGCGCTGCTTGAACGTAGGGCCAACGTTAACGCGAAAGACAGCGCCGGCCAGACGCCGATGGATGTCGCCGACACCGACGTGAAGAAAGCGTTTCTTTATGGAGCGGGGGGCGTCGGGCGCGATTTCGGGCATGACGACGAAACGTCCACATGGGAAGAAACGGATACCGCCGAGGAAATATAAAACGTTCGCCTTCAGGGCCACCATTCAGGAGACTTCCAAATGCCGCGAAAAATCACGCTTTGCATGACGCTGATCCTGTTTCTGCTTGCCTCCGCCGTCCGGGGGGAGGAGGTCTCCGAATATGAAAATATTTTCGACGTGGCGGCGCGAGGCTCAGCCGACGACGTCCGGGCGTTCATCGCGCAAGGTGCGGACGTGAACGCGAAAAACGAAAAAGGTGAATCGCCGCTTCACTTCGCGGCATGGCATAATCCCAACGTCGATGTCCTGAAAACGCTGGTCGAGGCGGGGGCCGATGTCCATGTGACCGACAACTGGAACGCGACGCTGCTGCACTTCGCGGGGCGGTTCAACCCCAGTGCCGAGGTGATGAAATACCTGCTCGAGCAGGGCCTCGACGTGAACGCGAAGACCGCCGATTCCGTCGGCTCGACAGCGCTGCACAACGCGGCATGTTCCAATTCGCCGGAAATTTTAGGCATCCTGATCGCCCATGGTGCGGACGTGAATACAAAAAATGCCGAGGACCAGTCGCCGTTCGATCTCGCCTGGGTGGCGGAAAACGCGGCGGTTCTCCGTCAGGCCGGCGCCGTGGTGGTGTTTCGCGACATTTTCGAAGCCGCACGGAAAGGCACGGTCGCCGACGTCCGGACTTTTATCGAACAGGGGGTGGATGTCAACCAGAAAGGCGATGATGGTCAAACGCCACTGCACAACGCGGCGGAGTTCAATCCAAACGCCGAGATCGTGACATTCCTGCTCGAACACAGGGCGGATATCAACGCGAAAAACAAATACGGCGAGAAGCCGATCCACCTCGCGGCAAAGATGAATCGCCATGCCGACGTCCTGAAAGCGCTGCTCGAGCGCGGCGCGGATGTGAACGCGGTTATCCGTTTTGGAGATTCGCATTACTCGGGTTATACTCCGTTAATCATGGCGGCAAATCACAACAATCTCGATGTCGTAAAATACCTCGTCGAGCAAGGCGCGAATGTCAACGCGAAAGCCGAAAACGGATATACGGCGCTGCGTCAGGCGGCCAATGGTAGAATGGTGGAAGTCGTGGAATATCTGGTCTCGAAAGGGGCGGACATTTACGAGAAAAACGACCGAAACGAGACGTTGCTGCACGCCGCGGCGGAAATTGCCATCGATATTGCGATCATCCAATTTCTGCTCGAACAGGGATTGGATGTCAACACGGAAGACTGCTACCTTCGGACGCCGCTGCATGTGGTGGCGGCGAGGCATTATTTTGGGGGGAGCGGGGGTGAGTTGAAATACGTGAAATTCCTGGTGGAGCATGGCGCCAACGTCCACGCGGAAGACAAGCAGCGTATGACGCCGTTGCACGCCGCGATGAAGAGGGATAACCCCACCGTGGTGGTGGCCGAGTATCTGCTCCAGCAAGGGGCGGCCGTCGACGTCCCGGCCTCTGACGGCAGGACGCCGATCGCCTTCGCGGCCGGCAGTGGGTCCGTGGATATTATAAAATTCCTGATCGAACAGGGGGCTGATCCCAAAGTGATAAGCAGGGATGGCGCAACCCTGTTGCACTACGCGTCGTTTCGGAATTCCGACCCCGAGGTGTTCAAACTCCTGGCAGCCCACGGCGTGGATATCAATGCGACGGCAAAGGACAGTTGGTCGCCGTTACACAATGCGGTCTCGCACAACGCCGTCGATGTCATCCGAACCATGGTCGAGTTGGGGGCGGATGTCAACGCGAAAAATACGAAAGGCGAGACGCCGCTGCTTGGCGTGTTGCGTCAAATCCAGCAGACGAACGCTTCCGAAATCGCGAAAATCCTGATCGAGCACGGGGCGGATGTTCATGTGGCTGTCGAGGGTGAAACGCCGTTGCGGTGGGCCATCGAGCGGAATTTTCCCGAAGTCGTCAAACTCCTCCTGGAGCGAGGCGCGGACGCCAACGCGAATGTCCAGTATGATCGGGCGCCGCTGCATCTCGCTTGCGAGAGAAATAATGCCGAGATCATAAAAATCCTGCTTGAGCACGGGGCCGATATCAACGCGAAGACAGGCTTTAGTTATACGCCGTTGCACAGTGCGCTCGGCGCTTGGGGCGGCAATAACCTGGAAATCGTCAAACTCCTGGTGGAGCGTGGCGCGGACATCCATGCGAAGACCAAAGACGGCTGTACGCTGTTGCACAGTGCCGCGATGAATCGTTCCACCAACCTTGAAGTGATTCAATACCTGGTCGAACAGGGTGCCGAGGTTGATTCGAAATCCGCCAGCGGCATCACACCGTTACTGTTTGCACTCCAAAGCGATTCCGACCTTGCCATCATCCAATACCTGGTCGAAAAAGGTGCGGACATCAATGCGAAAACCGACAGCGGCGAGACATCGTTGCACTACGCTGCCAGAAGTAATTCCCACCTTGATGTCATTCAGTATTTGCTCGAGCGAGGGCAGGATGTCAACGCGAAAAACAACGAAGGCAATCCGCCTCTGCACGACGCGGTGCTGTGCAACGCGAATGTCGAAGTCGTAAAATACCTGCTGGATCGCAGCGAGAATGTCAATGCCGACGCGCTGATGTTTCTCGCGTTACGTTCTAACGCTCAGAGAAATCGTCCCGGGGTCGTGAAACTCCTGATCGACAACGGGGCTAACGTCAACGCGAATGTCGACGGCTATACGCCGTTATATTTTGCGGTGGAGAAGGATTGTCCCAATACCGTGAAAGCCCTGATCGAAAGCGGCGCCCATGCCGATGCGAATGCCAACGGGGAAACGCCGTTACATATCGCCGTAGCGAAAACGTATCCAGAGGTTGTAAAAGTCCTGGTCGAGCTGGGGCTGGACGTCAACGCGAGAACCGAAGCGGACGACACACCGCTGCATTACGCGGCAAAATACTGTTACAACGTCCAGATCATCAAATTCCTGCTTGAGCATGGCGCCAACGTCCACGCGAAAGACAAAGCGGACAACACGCCGCTGCACTACGCCGCCTGCGGGCGCTGCGGTGCTGAAGTCGTGAAATACCTGGTCGAACAGGGTGGGGATGCCAACGCGAAAAACAAAAAAGGGCAAACCCCGCTGGACATGGCGATGCACGCCATGGAAGCCAAAGACAGGGCTGGGAAAGAGAAAATCCTTCGCGACGCCGGTGGCATACCGACCCCGAAGGACGTTCTCGATGCCGCCTCGAGAGAGAAAGGCCTGGAAGCGTTTTACAACTTCTGGAACCTTACTGAGTAACATAATGACTGCAATCATAAACTTTCAACCCCAATCCTTTAACCCCCAATTATAATCAACATGACCAAAATCGTTCCCCACGGCGGAGTCGCCGAGCCTGTGTGCTGCACTGTGTGTTCCTGTGATAAAGACAACTTCCTGGCCGAGGCGAAAACGCTCAAGCAGGTGCCGGTTTCGGATGCCGATCTTTCGACGGTTTACCGTTTCGGCGACGGCGGCCTTTCGCCCCTGACGGGCCCGATGAATCAGGAGGCGTGGGACCGCGTCCTGAACGAAGAGGTGATCCTCCATGACGGCAAAAAGTACGCGTGGACGATTCCGCTGGCCTTCCCCATGACGGAAGCGCTGGCGAAAAGCATCGCCGTCGGCGAGAAGGTCGCGCTGACGAATTCCGCGGGCGAAATCGTCGCGGTGGTCACGGTTTCGGATATTTATCCGTGGGACAAAATGGATTACCTCAAGAAGGTGTACCTCACCGAGCGGACGGATCATCCCGGTGCGGATATGGTGCTGAAGAATGATGCCGGGAAGGATTGGCTCCTGGGCGGGACGATCAAGGTGCTGCCCCAGCCGAAGAATCCGGCGTTCGGCAAGTACGTTCTTTCGCCGGCGGAAGTGCGGAAGTTTCTGGCTGAAAAAGGCTGGGAGCGCGTCGTGGCGTTCCAGACCCGCAACCCACTGCACCGCGCGCATGAGTACGCTCTGGTTTACGGTCTGGAGGTGCTCATCCGCCAGGGGCTGAATGCCGGCGCGTGCCTGAATCCGCTGGTCGGCGAGACGAAGGGCGACGATGTGGATGCCGTCGTGCGGATGGAAACTTACGAGAAGCTGATCGAAAACCGCTCGCTGGGCGAAGGCGACAGCGACCCGGCGCTGTGGGGCCCGCGCGGTGAGTCGGTGCCGGACCGCGTCATCCTGCTGGGTCTGGACATCAAAATGTTTTACGGCGGCCCGAAAGAAGCCGTCATGCACGCGATTTACCGCCAGAATTTCGGCTTCACCGACATCATCATCGGCCGCAAGCACGCCGACGCCCCATATCACGACGGCACGGCCATCTGGGGCGACTTCGACGCGCAGGAGATTTTCAACAATCTCCACGGCGATCTCCAGATCAAACCGCTGAATGTCGGCTTCGCGGCATATTACGACTCCATCGGCCGGGTGGATCTAATGGAATTTCATAAAGACGAAAAGCCGGTTTTCATTTCCGGCAAAGATGTTCGCAAGTCACTGCTGGAAGGGCATCCGGTCGACCCCCGCATCATGCGGGAAAGTACGTCCGAGATCCTCATCCGCGCGATGGCCCGCTAGAGCATTTGCCGAATTTATGTATTCACCGCTTCATCTTTTGACAGGATGAACAGGATTTACAGGATAAAAAACGCAAAAAAAGACTTTTTCAATAAATCACATAAACTATAATAAAGTCAAGAGTTATGTCATTTATACCTCACGTCGAATTCGCATTTTTGTCCTGTAAATTCTGTAAATCCTGTCAAAAAAAGACGTGTGTGTGACGACGATAAAGTGATTTTTTTGCAGGAGGCGCGTGATGGAATTCGAAGATGCCGTCAGGAAGTATTTCAGCGAAAAGCCTTATTGGCCGGTTGTAAGCGAGTGGATCAGTGGTCGGGCGTTCGTCGACTACATGTTCGAAAACTGCAAAAGCAGTGGTTGCGGCTCCTGCCACACCCGTTCCTGCCCCATCAACACCGGGTTCGCCTCGGATGTTTTGTGGGGGAGCACGTTCGTGGAGAATGTTCGCGATGTATTTAAGAGAGGGATGCCGGCGGAAGTATTCGATGATATGATGCTAACGCTGCAAGATATTAAAGAGTAGTGAAAATGAACATTACCTGTCCTCGTTTTCTGGCTTCTTTTAACGTTAAAAAGCTTCCGCACATGTTCATGGACGTGCTGATCGTCGGCACGGGCCTGGCCGGTCTGCGGGCGGCGCTGGCGGTGGATCCGAAACTGGATGTGCTGATGGTGACCAAGGCCGCGGAGATCACCACCTCGAACAGCGACATGGCCCAGGGTGGAATCGCGTCGGTGCTCGACCCGGCCGACGATTTCACTGCGCACATTCAGGATACGCTCACGGCCGGCGGCGAACTGTGCGACCCGGCGGTGGTCGAGCGGGTTATCACGGATGGGCCTCACCAGATCGCGGAGCTGATCCAATGGGGCGCGCATTTCGATTTGCACGACGACGGGACGATCGACCTGGGCCGCGAAGGTGGTCACGGCATGAATCGCGTGGCCCACGCCAACGGTGACGCCACCGGACACGAACTAGTCCGCACGCTGATCGAACGTGTGCGTGCCGCGAAGAATATCAAGGTCTGGTGCGGCGCGTATACGCTGGACCTGCTGACGACGGAAAACGGCTGTGCGGGGGCGATCGTCTCGGTGCCGGAATACGGTAAAATCGCGATTTGGGCCAAGCAGACGATCCTCGCCACCGGCGGTTGCGGCCAGCTTTATCGCGAAACGACGAACGCGACGACCACCACCGGCGACGGAATGGCGATTGCGCTGCGGGCCGGGGCGGTGCTGCGGGACATGGAGTTCGTCCAGTTTCACCCCACGGTGCTGTACGTGGCTGGCGGCGCCCGCCACCTGATTTCGGAGGCCGTCCGCGGGGAAGGGGCATATTTAATCGACAAAAACGGCTCCCGTTTCATGCAGAATTACGATGTTCGCATGGAGCTTGCGCCGCGGGATGTGGTGAGCCGGGCGATCACCAGCCAGATGCTCAAGACGGATTCCTCGAATGTTTTTTTAACGCTCCAGCACAAGGATCCGGATGAAATCAAAGCCCGTTTTCCTGGTATTTACGCGACGTGCCTGACGTTCGGAATCGACATTACGAAAGACCCCATTCCCGTGCGTCCCGGGGCGCATTACATGATGGGCGGCGTCCAGGTCGACATGGCGGGGCGGACGAACGTGCCGAACCTGTACGCCGTGGGCGAAGTCAGTTCTTCCGGCCTGCACGGCGCGAACCGCCTTGCCTCGAACAGCCTGCTGGAAGCGCTGGTTTACGGTGCCGCCGCCGGGGAGGAAGCCTCGCGCCGCGCGCAAGAAATGCCGGACGACTGGCATGTCATTCCGCTGGCGTATGACACGAAAAAAGCGGCCGGCGACGTGCTGCATCTGGACGACATCCAGAACGCGCTGAAAAGCCTCATGTGGCGCTACGCGGCGGTGAATCGGGAAAAATCGCAACTGGAGGAGGCGCTAACGACGCTCAACCAGTGGCACACGTACGTGCTTTCCGGCAGTTTTGACTCGCCGGCGGGCTGGGAATTACAGAATATGTTAATCGTGGCGACGATGGTCGTGCGGGCGGCACTGGCGCGGGAAGAAACGCGCGGATGCCATAATCGCTCCGATTTTCCGAACATGGACCCGGCGGGTCATTATCATTTAACTTTTGTCAGAGAGGAACCATCATGACGGATGACGCGATTTCCCGTGAGGAAACACAGCTCCCGGAAGACATCACGCCGCGGAAATCGGCGGCGAAGGCCGGCAAGAAGGCGGAAGCGGATGAGGCGATGAGCCTGCCCACGGTGATCCTTCCGCGCGACGGAGACGAGTCGCTGCAAAAAGCGAAACGCGCCGCTCAGGCCATTTCCGATAACCGCGGTAAGGACGTGGTGATTCTGGACATGCGGAAACTCTCACCGGCTTTCGATTATTTCGTCATCGCCACGGGGGCCAGCAACCGTCAGTTGCACGCCATGAGCGACGCGGTGGACGATATTTTCGAGAAAGAGCTGAAGCTGCAAAAACTCGGCATGGAAGGTTACCGCGAGAGCCGCTGGATCCTGCTGGATTACGGGGATGTGGTGATTCATCTTTTTGATGCCGACACGCGCGACTATTTCCGTCTGGAGCAGCTCTGGGGCGGTGCCGAGCCGGTGACGGGGTAAAATCCACGCAAAAAATAAGTGCCGGGAATGAAGTGCACGCGACACACTGCGTTTCCGGCCGCTTTTCTTGCGCAACTTCAGCCCCGGTGAGGTTCGGCGGTGGCGGCACATTTTTGCTCTTGCATTTTTAGCTGAAAGCCGCTATGCTCCGTTTTATCATGGAGCATTTTCTTTTTTCTGACGTTTTACGCCCGTTTTTTTACGTGGCCGGTTCACCCCGGGTGCTACGGGGGATCTTTTGCGCGATGATGTGCATCACCCTGCTGACGGCTCCCGGCTGCATCCGGCGGCGCATGACGATCGACAGCGTCCCCCGCGGGGCCATGGTGTATGTGGATGAAAAACAGATCGGCCGAACGCCGATTTCCACCGATTTCACGTATTACGGCACGCGCAATATCCGCCTCGAGCTGGATCATTATCAGACGCTGCGTATCCGCCAGCCGGTGCGTCCGCCGTGGTATCAGTACCCGGTCATCGATTTTTTCGCGGATACGTGCTCGCCGAACGAGGTGAAGGATCAGCACACGTGGACATACACGCTGCTTCCGCAGGTCGTGGCGGCACGCGACCAGGTGCTCTCCCAGGCGGATCAGTTGCGCAAGGACGGCAGCCGGATGGTGGATTCGCGCGGGAATGCCGGGCCTCCGCTGGCACGCGAGAATCACCCGAGAATGCGCGAGCTGAATGCGTCCCAGATGGCCCCGACCGTCGCGCAACCGCCGGAACCATCCGCGCCGCGCGGCGTGGCGGGCATGGAAAGCGCGCTGGAAGAAATGATGATTTCTCCGCCGGACAGTTCCTGGGAAGGCACCCCGGAAGACGTTACGCCGCTTCCGCCGCCGCCGCGAGGAGATGCCACCGGTGATTACGGTGACGCAGCGGAGTCCATTCGCACGGAGAGTACTTTTCCCCGTGGCAGCGAAACCTGGGACGGCCCGCCGCGATACCCCACGCAATAAAACAGCGAAAGAATCCGTATTAACAGCTGAAAACAGCAGCCGGGGGCGGAGCGTTAGCGCAGAGACCGGATAGAAGTGCGAAAATACTCGGCCATTCTATCCGGTCTCTGCGTTCCACTCCGCTCCCGGCTGCTATTTTTATGGCGTGCTGATTCCGGATGCGCTCAAAAAATTGCTTCCGGTGTTCATCAGGGCGTTACCGCAAAATGATTCCGCCTTTCGCGCACTGCTTCACTTGGGCCGGCGGCCAGATCGACGCCTGCACTTCCCCGATGTGCGCACACCGCAGATAAAACATGCACAGCCGGGACTGGCCGATCCCCCCGCCGACGGACAGCGGAATTTTGTCTTTCAGCAGCGAATCGTGAAAAAACAGGCTCTTGCGCTGAAGGCAATTTCCGATTTCCAACTGCCGTAAAAGGGCGTCTTTATCCACGCGAACGCCCATCGAGGACACCTCGAACGCCTGTTCAAGAATCGGATTCCACAGCAGGATATCCCCGTTCAAGCCGAAATACCCCGGCGAGGTTTCCGTGCTCCAGTCGTCATAATCCGGAGCCCGCCCGTCATGCTTTTCGCCGTCCGAAAGCGCGGCGCCGATGCCGATGATGAAGATGGCGCCGTACTTTTTCGCCGCCTCATTTTCCCGCTCTTTCGGTGTCAGTCCGGGGGACATCCGCATCAGATCTTCGGACTGCAAAAACGTGATTTTTTCCGGCAGCCACGGCAAAATATGCGGATACCGGTCATACACGTCTTTTTCCACAGCCAGCATCGCGCCGTAAATTTTCTCGACCGTCGTGCGCAGAAAATCCAGGCTCCGGTCTTCCGCCGTGATCGTCTGCTCCCAGTCCCACTGATCCACGTACAGCGAGTGAATATTATCCAGATCCTCATCCGCGCGGATGGCGTTCATGTCCGTATAAAGCCCGTACCCCGGCGGCAGATGATATTCGCCCAGCTTCATCCGCTTCCATTTCGCCAGCGAGTGCACCACCTCCGCCCTCGCGTCATTCATGGCCTTAATCGGAAAATTCACGGCCCGTTCCGTACCGCTTAAATCGTCATTCAGCCCCGTTCCGGACAGCACAAAAAGCGGCGCCGTCACCCGACGCAAATTCAGCGCTGCTGCAAGCTTTTCCTGAAAATCATACTTCAGAAATGCCAGCGCCTGCTCCATCATATCTGGAACGAGTGTGGGCACATAACCGGACGGAATGAAAACTGGCATGATCGCAACTCCTTCTTATTTGCGTTATTCAACTTAATTTAATACAGAAAAAATGGAGAAAAAAGCCCGCATCCATTAATCGGTCACGGACGCCACGATTTCGCGGGCACGCCGGCATTTTTCCGAAATCTGAGCCCATTTTCCCTCCGCGATTTCCTCTTTCGTGGCCAGCCACGTGCCGCCACACGCCAAAACCGCGGGATTTTTCAGGTAATCGGCCAAATTTTTCGCCGAAACACCCCCCGTGGGTATGAATTTTACCCCCGTGGAAGCGTACGGCGCATAAATCGCGTCCAGCATGTTCACGCCGCCAGCCGCCTCCGCCGGGAAGAATTTCAGAACCCGGCATCCCATGAAAACGGCCGTCTCCACTTCACTGGGGGTGCACACGCCGGGGATGAACGGAAAACCGTACTCGTCACACAGCTCCACCATCACGGGATTTGTGCCCGGCGCGACACCGAAAGCGGCACCGGAAAGCCTGGCGTCTTCCAGATTTTTTTCGTTCAGGAGCGTCCCAGCCCCAACACACATTTCCGGAGCGTGGCGCCGAATGCAGAAAATGGCTTCCGCCGCCGCGGGGGTGCGAAACGTGATTTCCACCAGGGGAAGCCCGCCATCACGCAGCGCATCCGCCAGCGGATACACGGATTCCGCATCCGGAACAGTAATCACCGGCACAACGCGGTATTTTTTCAAAAATTCAAAAGGGGATGTTTCCGGATCCATTTCAGTTTTTCCTTTTTTCTTTTTTTCAATAAAAACGCGTATTCCGCCGTGCAAAATACCACATAGTAAACAGCACGACCAGAAATGAGCCCAGCGCGAGCATCCCCATCCGCAGCACCTGTTTTTCGATTTCATTCAGAACGCTGCCCACGGATTCATCATACGATTCCTGCACAAGCACGGCCCATTCACCGTCACTGGACTGGCCGAGGTTAATGGTTTCGTACTGAACCAGCCAATTTTTATCATACGACTTTCCGAGTGGATTTAGCGCCACCGGGTCACGATAAAAATTACCCGCTTCTTCATGCTGAATCAGCCGCTGAATTTTATCGAAATCCACATGGTATTTTTTGTCCATGAATTCAGGTGGCACCGCCTTCCCGCCCGCGATGATTTCATCATAAAGCGGATGCTGGAGGATCAGGCCGTGCATGTTTCCAGGCCGATTATCCACCAGGACGCTGAATTGCGAATCCGAATTCTGCATCTGAATGAATCGACCCACGCCGACCGCCATGGCGATCACGCCCAGAAAACGCTTTTCGTCTTCCGCACCGAAAACAGGCGAGGCAATCGTGATCACCCACTCCCCGGAAATCGGGCTGCGGTACGCCGGTGAGACATAAATGCGTTTCAGATGCTTTCCTTCCGGGGGCCGCCAGCCCCGTTCTTTGTTTTCCGTTTCACCAGTGAAAAATGTGCACCACGCAAAATCTTTCCCCAGCGTACTCATGTATGGCACACGGGTGGTGGAAATGCCCTGATAATCGAAAAACGTCCAATTTGCTACATCCGAGCGCAGCCGGGCTGAGTACTCACTGATGCTTCCGTGGACGCGTTTCTGGAAGTCCTTCATCTGCGCGATTTCCAAGGGGGTGAGTGCTGGCCCGCCCAGACTGCCAAACTCTCCGGAAAGCTGCGACGACGATACTTTTTCCGTTTCTTTGTTTTCCGTGAGCGTCTTTTCGTCACTGGAATTCTTTTGGGGTGGCGATTTTTCTGAATTTTGTGGATTTCCAGGCGTTTCTGCCGCAGGGGCGTTTTCTTTGCCTCCGGCGTGAAACTCATCTCCTGCGATGATCGTGGACTGCCCCACGGACAGCGCGGGCCCTTCCACAATCTGCGAAATTTCCAGCTCCGCCACCCGTTTTACCGGCGAAATGGTGGCCTCTTTTAGAATTTCACCCTCTAATTTTTTCGGGCGAAAATCATCCGGCAGCACTTCTTCCATCACCGTCTGGAGCGTTTCGCGCTCCGGTAACCCCAAAAACTGCTCCTGCCAGACGGCCTGCTCCCGCGGCGGAAGCTCCGGATTCAGCAGATGTTCCGTCACCGACTGCCATTCCGAAGAACTGATGGCGTGCTCCACCGCCTGGCGAAATTTATAATTCCCCGCCACACGCTCCACAGCCTCATACCGCCGAAAAAGCTCGTAAGTCGCGGTTTTTGCGGCAAGCTGGGCCGCGAAACGGTCACTCCGCAAGGAGGTGTTAATGAGGGCTTTTCGCCCATCCGTCACGGCCACGTTCAGCGCCCACGCCACGAAAAAGGAAACCATTAACAGCAGGATGACGGGCGTTACGCCGCCCAGAAGCACCAGTGGCCGTAATGATTTTCGCCGCAGGTACGTGGAAATCGCCTCCAGCAGCGTTCCTACATCCTGAAAACGCTCCTCGGGATCCGGACTGAGGCATTTTTCCACGATTTTCACCAGAAAAAAGTCCATTCCCGGCAGCATCCGGTAATCCACGGGCACCGGCTGCTCGCTCAGGGCCCGGCGATACGCGCGCAACTTGTGCGATAAACGCTGGTGGGCATGAATTTTCTCTACTAGTTCCGGGTCATAATGCGGCGGATGCCCCATCATCATGGCGTAAAGAATCGCGCCCAGCGCATACACATCCCACCGGACATCCGGCGTGGCGCTGAGGCTGGCCTGTTCCGGCGCCATGTAAAACAGCGTGCCCAGCGCCGGCGCCATGTCACTGGAAAGCCGCGACTGCCCGAAATCCGCCAGCCGCGGGTTTCCGTCCCGGTCCAGCAGGATATTTCCCGGCTTCAAGTCGCAGTGAACCATGCCCTTCTGGTGGGCGTGATGCACTCCCACCGCGATTTCCCGCAGCATCTGCACCGCCGCGTCCGGGGAAAGGGTCTGCCGGTGAATTTCATCCGAAAGCGAGCCGGAATCCATGTATTCCATGACGTAATACGGCGGGTCGGAGTCCCAGCCCACATGCAGCAGCTGCACCACATGCCGATCCGAAAACAGGAAGGAGAGCTTCTCCACTTCCTGCGAAAGAAACGTGCCGTCCATCCCCTGGCGGTGGAGATAAAACTTGACGGCCACATCCCGCCCCGTGTTTTTTTCCCGGGCTTTCCACACTTCCCCGTACGCTCCGGCGCCGAGAAATTCCTCGAAATCCAGCTCGGGCACCTCCAGCGGCGGTACGCGGTGGTGCTCCGCGTCCGTCAGGGCGGAGTTTCCAGCGGTGACGGAGGAGCCCCCGGCGACGGTTGTCGTGGTCTCGCGAGGATCCGGCGGAAGAGGAAGTGTTTCGTCCATGAAAAAATGTCAGGCGGTAAAATGAAAAGCGAAAAGTGAAGGAAATGTGAGGATTACGGATTTTTTTTCGCGGCGGGGGCCAGCAGGACGGCGAGCATCCAGATGACGCACACCACAGTCAGGAAAATCATGATCATGATCCAGCGCCACTCGACATCCATGGCGCTGGCCATGAGATATTCATTCCGCGTCATGGGGATTTCCACGCCGGGGCTCAGACGCTGCCATTCACGCCAGAGATCGAATGCCGAGTATGTGCTGAAATCGTACGGTTTGGAACGTGTGACGTAAAAATACATTCCGGAAGCGGCGAAAACCACTGTCAGGATGCCCGCCATCATCAGGCTCCCGGCACGCTGCTGGCGGGTGCCGCCTTCTTTGCCGAGCTGATTTTTTTCGCTCGCGGGCTGGCCGGGCGTTTCCGCATCATGACGCTGGACGGTTTCCAGTTCCGCCAATGCCCGCAACGGCGGAACTTCCAGCGTTTTTCCGCATTCGCACGTGATAACGTTCCCCGCCTGGACGCGCATCACCTCATGGATTTTCCCGCACGTGCAGGGGAGCAGATAAAAGGTTTTCATGGTTTTTTCTTTCCGCGTCTCGGGTGGTTCACATACATCATTTATTATACCTGAAAACCGGTGTTTTTCGCAAGCCACGCCCCGGGGTGAAAAGAGAAATATTTTGCGAGACAGTCGCCTGCATTCATGTCATTTTACGTACTCTTTAAGTATTTGCGTTCAAATTCCCCTTTCGACTCTTTCATTTTTCACAGCGTATGGTATAATAAAGAAATAATGGCGAAAAACCGTCCGTTCCCCCGGTGGGGGAGCAGGGAGTGCCTGAGAATGAAAGGAGGCCGTGATGGCTTGGGAATACAGTGAAAAAACGAAACAGCTTTTCATGGACGCGATTCATGGAAAGCCAGGGACGCACCTGGGGGAAATCGAAAATCCGGACGGCGAGGGCGAGCACGGCTCGATCGCGTGCGGGGACGCCATGCGGTTTACATTCCGCGTGGAAAAAAATGAGGAAGACCCCACAAAAGACATTATTACGCAGGCGAAATACCTGACATTCGGGTGCACGTCGGCGATTGCCGCCTCCGAGGCACTGTGCATTATTCTTGAGTCGCGGAAATGCACGCCCATCGAGGCGCTGACGATTTCGAATAAGGATATCGTCGAATTTTTGGAGGGGCTTCCGGAGCAGAAGATTCACTGCTCGGTCATGGGCGAGGAAGCGCTGGACGCGGCGGTTTATGACTGGGCGAAGAAGCGCGGCGTTTCGCTGGAGGAGCTCGGAATCGACGTTCGCCAGCATGAGGAGGAGGAGGAAGGCCGGCTGGTGTGCAAGTGTTTTTCGCTGACGGAGCCGTACATTAAGCGGAAAATCCGGGAGCTGGGCCTGCGCACGATTCCGGAAATCACGGACGCGATTAAGGCTGGCGGCGCGTGCATGAACTGTCATCACGCCCCGGGCGGGCTTCAGGATCTGCTGGATGAGGTGTGGGGCACCGAAAGCGTGCGCCTGCGGCTTCAGGAAAACCCGGCACGGAATCCGCTGGAGCTGACGATTCTAGGGGATGCTCAGACGGTGACGCCGGAAATCGTGCCGACGCAAATCGCGGCCCCCGCAGCCCCCGGGAATGTCGGCGGCCTGTCCCCGTATCAGTTCGCGAAGAAAATTGAAACCACCGTGGATGATCTCGTCCGGCCCGTGCTGGTGCGCGACGGCGGGAACATTTCGATCGTCGACATTAAAGGGAATCTCGTGTATGTCCAGCTTTCCGGCAATTGCGCAAGCTGTGCGGCCGCGAATATCACCCTGAAAGGCCTGGTAGAGAAGGTGCTCAAGGAAAATGTCAGCCCGGAGCTGCGGGTGATTCAGGTGTAATGTGGAATTCGTAATGCGAAATGCTTAATGCGGGAATGCAGGGGAATGTGTGATGGAAAAAACAGCTGTAATTTATCTTGATAATAACGCCACGACATGCGTTGCGCCGGAAGTGCGGACGTCGATGATGCCGTTTTTTGAGGACGTGTATTTTAATCCCAGTTCCATGTATGACCCTGCCCTGTCTGCCGCAGCTGCCGTGAAGCGGGCGCGGGCGGAAATCGCTACGCATCTTCTGGCGGATGACCCGGGCGAGATACTCTTTACCGGTTGCGCGACGGAGAGTAATAATCACGCCATTTTCGGGGCCGCGCAGGCGAATCCTGCGCGCCGGCACATCATCACCACGCAGGTCGAGCACCCGGCCATCCTGGAAGTCTGTGTGGAGATGGAGCGGCGCGGGTACCGTGTGACGTACCTGCCCGTGGACCGCCACGGACGTCTGGACGTGCGTGATTTCGTGCGGGCGCTGGAGCCGGGGAATACGCTCATGGTGACCGTCATGCACGCGAATAACGAGACGGGCGTGCTCTTCCCCGTCACGGATCTGGCACGGATTACTAAAGAAACGGATCCGGAAATTCTGTTCCACACGGACGCCACGCAGAGTGTGACGAAACGCCTGATTTCGCTCTCCAAAAATGGCACAAGACAAGGCGGCGCGGACGATTTCCGGTACGTGGATCTGCTGTCCTGCTCCGGGCACAAATTTCACGCGCCGAAGGGCGTGGGCCTGCTGTACATCCGTCGCGGCACCCGGCTGCGGCCGTATTTAATCGGCGGCCACCAGGAATCCGGCCGGCGCGGCGGCACGGAAAACGTGGCGTTTATCGTGGGGATGGCGGAGGCCATGAAACTCGCGGCGGCCACTCATGACGCGGATGAACTGCGGATGAAGCAGATGCGCGACGTTTTCGAAACGGAGCTCGTGAAGCGGATTCCGGATGTGGAAATTAACGGCGCGGACGCCCCGCGGATGGTGAACACGACGAATGTTTCATGCCATTTTATCGAAGGCGAATCCATTCTTTACGAACTGGCCGAGTATGGCATCTGCGCCTCCAGCGGCTCGGCGTGCACCAGCGGCTCGCTGGAACCCTCGCACGTGCTGCGGGCCATGCAGGTGCCGTTCTCGGCCGTCCACGGCTCCATCCGTTTCAGCTTCAGCCGATTCACCACGGAAGCGGAAGTGAACCGCGTGCTGGACGTGTTCCCCGGAATCGTCGAGCGACTGCGCAAAGCGTCGCCCTACAGCCGGGAGAATTTGAGGAAGGCGTAAGGCGGCCGTTATTCGCGTTGCCACATATCGTCGACGATCTCGAATTGGATGTCGAGTTCGATTTCCTCTTGCTTGCCGTCGATGACGAGTATCTTTTTGAACATGCGGTGCTTGCCGTCACCGTAAGCACATCGTACCTGAATGTCGAATCGCCCTGGCGGCAGAACCATTTCATACGTGCCCGTGTAGTCGTTGTTCGAATCGCGGGATAAACTCGCATGCCGGCGAATTTTCTCATCCGAGTCGGGACGCAATTCAAAAACATCGAACCTCACGCTGCCGCCCCACCTCGCTTCGGGGAAGGGAATTTTCCCGAAAACCCGGGTTCCTTTTTCAAGCGTGATATCGACGTTTGTGGTCATGCCATCACGAAACGGGATGTCGAAAACGCCCGGAGCGGCTCCGAAACGGCTGTTTACCACCAGCGACAGTTGACCGGTGCGAGGGTAGTACCACACGAGTTTTCCGTCGATATCGGTGGATGCGCCGCCCCAATTTCCAGAACCAATGACGGTTCCGCACATCGGCTCGCCGTCGCGATCCTTCACGGAAACGATCACCACGGGCGGAGACATGACCATATAATTGACTTTGATCTCCACCGGCTCTCGGAACAGCTTCACCCAGTCGATTTCCTCCCACTCGCTCTTTTCCGCGTTGCGGTTGTAATCCGGGATGTCGTGATGGGTGGCATTGACCGTTATCTTCGCCAGCTTCTCCCAGGTGCCCTGCGCCATGAAATTCTCCGTCGTCGGATGGTGTTCGTTCCAGCCGCCGCGGGAAATGAAGGAGATGCCGACAAGGTCTTTCATGGGAATCCAATCGAAGGTGGCGATCCCGGCGGCGTTCGTTTTGGCTTGCCATGGCTGCAAAAATTTCGGCGGAGAAACATGATCGCCGCCGGGATAAACACCAAAACCAATGTGAGAACACGGCGCGTCGCCCCGTCGAATCACTTCGGGCGCCACCACCGCGTTTTTCAGAGGCCGGCCGGCTTCGTCGACCACCCGCACCTTGACCGTCCCGCCCTCTAACTTGAAATGAAACGGCCCGTCCGTGTAGGGCGGTATTTTATCGTAGTCAATGTGCGAATCGTAGCCATAGATACTCTGATCGACAAAATCAAGGCCGACGCCCGGCTTCAACGCATAGATATTCCGGATACCGGCGTCTTTTTTCTGATAAAAGGAAAAACGGCCGTTCCCATCCGTCATGCAACGCATCCCCGATGTGCCGATGATCGCATTCTCGACGGGCTTTCCCTCGGCATCCACCACCATGCCGCTGATTTCTTGGAGGCCGGGAATGCCTTCAAGCCTGATTTCAGGAAAGGCGGATCGCTTACCCTCTAGGAGGTTACGTTCGATGCCGACCAGCTTTTTATCCGGCGACACCGCGGTTATGTTGATATAAAGATCATGGATACGATCCATCCGCCGTCAGCATCCGTTTTCGTCGTTTCAATTTGGTCGTTGCACACCCGGGCGGTGACGTCGGCATCCGCAATCGGCTTCTTTTCCTCATCAAAAAACACGCCGCGGATGATGATGGTCTCCAGGCGTTTCGCATTGGTCTTCGCATCCTGCGCGGTGGCGGAAGTGATACCAAAAAGAGAAAGGGTTAGCGCGATAAGAAGTAGTGTGTAATTTTTCATGGCAATGGTCTCCGATTTCGTGGTTGATGCAAACGACTCGCTATTTTTAAGCACGATTTTGCTCCCATGGTAGAGATTGTCACTCTTTATACTCGGAACAGTTGAATTTTTCCACCTGTCCGCCGATTACCCTTCGGGAAATCCAGCTTCAGGACGTTCTGGGAACGGAATTTTTAAGTGGCGTGAGTATAGACGCACAGCCATCTGAAAAGTTCCTGTTCCCCTGTTTAATACTCCTCCCGGCCGCAGCACATTTCGCGGCCCTGCACGCAGAGGAATGAGGAGCAGCACGCGTCGACGACGGTAGTGGGAATGCCGTCCCGTTCTTCGTATAAGGGGGAGCATAGGCCGAGAAAGCAGGAGAGGCAGGTGCAGCAGCCGCACACGTAGCAGGTGAACTGTGTGCATGTGGCGGAGTTTTCGGGCTGCTGGGCCAGCAAAATAAGCGTGGGGCAGGCGGCCGAGACGCGGGCGCTGTGCTGGCTCATTTTCGGAAACAGGAACGCGTGGTACCGGGGGTCGCGCCGGGCCGTGTAAAACAGGCGGTCATGGACACCCATGACGGTTTTTGCGGAAAGACTTTCCCCGCCGAGTTCTGCGGTGCACAGCGCGTGCAGCCTCCGAAGATTTTCCTGCGACTGGCCGTACGCTTCCGCCGAGGCGTGTAGCGTCCGCACAGGACTATAATCGCCGCAGCGGGCGTCACGCTCCCAGTCCCACGCGCAGTCGGCCTGGACGAGGGACGCGCCGGCTAAAAAACCAGCCTCGCGCAGCCACTCCGCCGTCCTCGCGTCCGCGTTCAGGTGGCGTGCGAAAAGCGTGTAAATCCAGGAAAAGGCCATGGCCGTGGGGGTGGCGTACTCGGTCAGCTCACGCGGCACGCCGGTTTCTTCGAGAAAATGATGATTTTGAATGAAACGCGCGATCTTCATATCAAAATCGGCGTCCAGGACGCGGAAAAAACGCCGGCTTTTGAGAAATTTCCGCCGGTAAAACGCGGAAATCGCCCGCGCGGCAGTGGAATTCCCGTCCCGCACATCATCCGCCATTTTCACCGCCACCAGCAGCAGGGTGAAGGCGGCGGAAAACTCGCCCACGCGGCGTTCAAGATCCGGGACATCCGTAAAATGAGGCACTTTCGGGCCCAGCGGTCGGCGACATTTTCCGTCACCCGCGGTATCCAGCCAGCCGAGATCCGCGGCCAGGGCGTGAAGAAACGCCGCTTCGTAACTCAAAAACGGCAGGGCCGTCGGGCCGTAATGCGTCTTCAGGTGCCGGCATGTCTGGCAGTACGCACGCCGGTAGGCCGGATCGCAGTAACAGGAACGCAAAAAGCCGAACATGGCGGTGGGAGATGTCCTTTCAGGGAATGGCGAGGGTTTTAAAACGATTCCTTTTTATTATAACTTTTTCGTCGCGTCTTTTCAAGACACGTACACGCCGCGGCGACGGGGGGGAGGTGAGACGTGCAAATATTTTGGGCAGAGCACACCAAAATTGATGCAGCCTCAAGAACAGTAGCCGGGAATGGAGCGAATCGCAATGACCGGATGAGAAATGGAAACACACATCCCACTTCCAGAAGGGCGATTAACGTAGCCGGACGTTCCCCACTTCTATCCGGTCATTGCGCGTCATTATATGCCGTTCCATTCCATGCTGCTGTTTTCGTGCAAAATAAACCGGTTTGTGACGCATGGGAGCATATCTTGTGAAATCTCGTCGTGCCTCTGCGCGAAATGAATTACAGCGGGGATCCGCGTCATGTGCGGTGTGATTTTTTCAGCTTTCCTTTTTTTGCCGAAAAATTTGCGAGCATCTGCTCGGTGGGGGTTTTTGTAGAAAAAGAATGAAAAATGAAGAAGTCGGGGGCAGGGGGTCTTGTATTTTTTCACGTTCATGTCACATTAAATGATAGAGAGAAAAGCCCGGAAGGAAAATGCAGGAAATCGCGACGCACGTCCACGTGTAAAAACACGCCGCCATAACGGTCGGCGGGACGGGTTTAGCGGGGTCCGAAACCAGTAAGAGGTGAAAATATGTACGTGGAAGCCGTTTTATCGCGCATTGTTTTTTCCGAGATGGACGACGCTCATTATTTTTTCCTGAAAGAAAAAAACGGCCCTCGCGAGTTTCCGATGGTCGTGGGGATCGTCGAGGCATGTATCGTGAACCGTCTGGTGCATGATGACACACTGCCCCGGCCGATGACGCATCATCTGCTGGCGTCCGCGGTCGGAAAGATGGGCGGCGCGATTCAGGATGTGGCGATTTGCAGCGCCGATGAAGATACGTTTTACGCCTGCCTGAGGATAAAACGGGGAGACGGAATGATGGAACTGGACTGTCGTCCGACGGACGCCCTGGCCACGGCGTTCGCCCATCACCCGCCCCTGAAAATTTTCGTCGAAGAGAGCATCTTGGAGAGTAACAGCTCCACGAAATGGAAATACTCCCAGGATGGCTGACACCCCGAGCGGCGGTTTTCAGCGAATTTTCCGCAGCCGAGCTGATTTACGGTTTATTTTCCGGCTGCTTTTTTTGCCGCTTTCTCCTTCGCGACACCCACCCGCTGAACGGTGGCTCCCATGTCTTTCCCGGGTTTAAAAGACACCACATACCGGGATTTCGTCCGCACTTCTTTCATCGTTCGAGGATTTCTCGCCATCCGCGGCTTGCGGTGCTTCACCTCGAATACCCCGAAATTACGCAGTTCGAGTCGGCCTTCCTCCGCCAGCGCATCAATCATTTCATCCAGCATGGTCTGGACGAGTTCTTTGACGAAAGTCTGGGGAAGATCCAGCGTTTCAGAAATTTTTTTCACGATATCTTTTTTAGTCATGGTCGCATGCCCCCGTTAAATTTTTTTCATGTTGAGTATATATACTCGGAACCGTTGAGTTTTTCCACCTGTCCGCCGATCACCCTTCGGGAAATCCGGCTTCCGAACTTCCGGGGAACGGTATTTTCAAGTGGTGTGGGTATATACTTCAGAGAATCCCCCGGCGTATGGCACACCGTCACGATGCGGACAAGGTAAAGTCACCCCCCTCATTAATCTTTAGATTACCTGAAAAAGCGTGCGATTTCAATGGAAAAATGGTAAAAAAATGTGTTTTTCAAGAAAAAGTCACTAATTTCAGAGGAAATGACGAAATTCCCGGCTTTATTGACACAGCGAGGCGGGAATGATAAAATATAAGGTGACAGATGAAAATATTGACGCCGACAAAAATGTGTGCCGCGGCTTGCGTTTCTGTCTGCCGAGGGAGAGGTTGCGCGATGAAAGCGCCGGCCGTCGGCGGAAGAACATCCGTATTATATTTAGGGAGAGCCCCACGGTTCAGGGTAAATTTTTTTCGTGCGTCAGCCGTCCCCTTCCTTTCCGATTTTTCTGGAGCTTTTTTATGAAACTGTTAAAAGTCTTTTTTGCCGGGTTATGTTTTTTCGTTGCCGCGGAGCATTTTGCGGCCGCCGCTGAGATGAAAGAGGTGTGGCTGGACGCGCTGGACATGTCCGTGGCGCGGCAGGGCTGGGGGCAGACGCAGGCGTGTAAATCCGTGGACGGAAACCCGCTTTCCGTGGGCGGAGAAAAATTCCAACGCGGCGTGGGCACGCATCCCCAAGGCGAAATTCTCGTGGTGGTGGATCCGGTGCCCGGCCGATTCTCCGCGAAAGTCGGAATTGATGACGAGGTGGGCGAGAAAGGCCACGCCGAGTTTCTGGTGTATGCCGGGGAAGAACTGCTGTGGCGCAGCGGTTTCATGGTCGGCGGCGAAAAGGCGAAAGCCTGTGACGTGGCGTTTAATAACACCCACAGCCTGCGCCTGGTGGTGGACACCGGCCCGGAAGGATACGCGTATGATCACACGGACTGGCTGGAAGCGAAAGTTTACACGGAAGGCGCGGAGCCGTTCACGCATGACCCGGGAGACGTGATGCGGTCTTCGGACGGGCGGATCATTAACCGCATGGACGAAAGCGCGTGTGAATGGGCGGCCCTGACCGTTCAGTTGCGCGAGGGAATGCGTGATTACGTGAAAGCCCAGGCGATGCACCCCGCCGCCACCTTGCTGGAGACGGACCGTGACCCGCTGGACGTGGTCACGCGGCGAATTTTCCCGCTGATCGAGTACCTGCGGAAATTGCCCGGCGGCCCGGCGCTTACGGACGAAGAAGCGGCCCTGAAATCCCTGGATGAAAAACGCCAGGCGACGGATGTGGAAAACATGGACGCGCGGAAAGCCATTTTCGCGGACGTCACCGCGCTGCGGCGGAAAATCATGTTCCAGAACCCGCTGATCGACTTTAAAAGCGTGCTCTTCATTAAGCGGCATTTTAATCCGGAGCCGGAAATGCAGGGGAACCACATGTGTGACCAGTTTTTCGGGTTCCACGGGCGTACCGGCGGCGGGCTTTTCGTGCTGGAGAACGCGTTTACGGATCATCCCGCGGCGAAAGATGTGCTGGAAAATTCCGTCATCGGCCAGACGCCGCACAGCAGTAAGCAGTATCTGGGCGAAAAGATGGATAAAAAATGGGCGTTTCTCTCGCCCGAGCTTTCTTTTGACGGCAAGGAAATTCTCTTCGCGGCCACGGACGCCGAGCGCGTCAAGCGGCATACGTACACCTGGACGGAAGATAACACGTACCACATTTTCCGCTGTAATCTGGACGGCTCCTCGCTGGTGCAGATGACGGAAGGGCCGTATAACGATTTTGACCCATGTTACCTTCCCAGTGGGCGGATTCTGTTCATTTCCGAGCGGCGTGGCGGTTACGGGCGGTGTCACGGCCGGCCGGTGCCCAGCTTCACGCTGCACTCCATGCTCGCGGATGGGCGGGACATCACCATGCTCAGCCCGCACGAGACGAATGAGTGGGCGCCGAGTGTGGATAACGCCGGGATGGTGATTTACACGCGGTGGGATTACGTGGATCGCGGTTTCAGCCAGGCGCATCACCCGTGGATCACCACGCCGGACGGACGCGACTCGCGGATTTTGCAGGGCAATTATGATCCCGAGCAGGGGAATCGGCCGCATTTCGAGACCGGCATTCGCGCCATTCCCGGCTCTTATAAAATCATGGTCACCGCGTCCTGCCATCACGGGCAGTCGTACGGCTCCCTGATTCTCGTGGACCCGCAGGTGCCGGATGATGGGAAAATGGCGTCCGTCAGGCGTCTGACGCCGGATCAGCTTTTCCCGGAATCCGAAATCGGCACGCATGGCCCGCCCGCCAATTACAGCACGCCGTACCCGCTGGACGAAACCACGTTCCTGTGCGTGTATGACGCGTTCAGCCACTCCGGTGGCGGCGAGCGGAACAAGTACGGCATTTATCTCGTGGACGCTTTCGGAAACCGGACGCTGCTGTACCGTGACCCGCTGATTTCGTGCCACGATCCGATTCCGGTGAAAGCCCGTCCAGTGCCGCCGGTGGTGCCGCACCGCACGCTGGTGGGGATGCCGCTGGGGCCTGGCGAGGAATATAAGCCCGTGGATTACATGTCGCTGCCGAAAACGGCTCGCGTGGGTGTGGTGAATGTGTATGACTCGCTGAATAAACTCCCGGAAGGGACGGAAATTAAAAAATTGCGAATCGTGCAGCTCCTGCCGAAAACCACGCCGCCGGCGAATTACCCGCGCATCGGGTACGGAGACCAGAAGGGCGCGCGGATGGTGCTGGGCGAGGTGCCGGTGGAGCAGGACGGCTCGGCGCTATTTGAACTGCCGGTGGACATTCCGGTGTATTTTCAGGCGATCGACCAGGACGGCCTGGCCATCCAGTCCATGCGCAGTGCCACGTACGTGCATCACGGTGAGGATTTAATCTGCCAGGGCTGCCATGAATTCCGCCACGGCGCGGTGGGGAACGTTCAGCAGCGGCTTCAGACCCCGCAGGCCATGCGCCGCACGCCCAGCACGATTCAGCCGTGCATGGACGGCACGAAACCCATCAGTTATCCCCGCCTGGTCCAGCCGATTCTCGACCGCCGCTGTGTGGAGTGCCATGAAAACGGCGTGGACGGAAAGACCACGTTCTCGCTGGCGAAAGGCCCGGACGGTCAGCATTTTTACACGTCTTACGACAATCTCCGCCAGTACACGCATTATTTCGATAATGCCGCGTGGACGGAGCCGAAGACGCTGCCCACGAAGTTCGGCGCGCACGCCAGTCCGCTGTACCGTGTGCTGAAAGACGGGCATTACGGCGTGGAACTCACGCCCGCGGAGATGGAGGCGTTCACCCTCTGGATGGACACGAACTGCGATTTTTACGGTGCGTATGACGAAATTGACGAGCAGAAAGCCGGGCAGTTGGTGATCCCGAAATTGCAGTGATCGAAGCGGTTTCGACTGGAGAAAAAAACGCGGGAAACGCAAGGATCGTGTTTTCCGCGTTTTTTTACCAGAATAGATTTGAGAAATAGCAAAAAATACGGAAAGGAGCATCCGCGGTGGGGGCGGCGATTATCATTCTCATCCTCGCACTGTCAGCGGTGTTCGGATTCTATTATTTTACGTTCTTGTGTTATTACAAAAAACGCGTGATCGACGACATTCCCACCAGCAAGACGCGCGGCGTGTTTATCGGGCTGGTGGAGCTGAAGGGCACGGCCGAGACGCCAGCGCCGCTGGTGTCTTATCTTGCGGAAAACGAGTGCGTTTATTACACCTGGGACATTTCCGAGCACTGGCAGCGATGGGTCACGGAAACGTACACGGACAGTGACGGGAAGATGAAAACCCGCCAGAAGCTGGAGACCGGCTGGAGTACGGTGGACAGCGGCGGGGACATCCAGCCGTTCGAGCTTCATGACGAGGAAGGGCATATCGTCGTGCACCCGGATCGCGCGAAGATCACGGGCATAACCGTGATGGATGAAACCGTCGGGCGCTCGCATCCGCTGTATTACGGGAAAGGCCCGGCCCGCAGCATCATGGATTCCACGCACCGTCGGCGGTTTACGGAAACCGTTTTCCCGCGCGGGCATGATGTGTACCTGCTCGGGTACTCGTGTCTGCCGGAGGGGGCGGATCGTCCGGTGATCGCGTACTCGCCGGACGCGCCGATGTACCTGATTTCCACCCAAAACGAGGAAAAAGTCGCGGGGCATTACGGCTGTCTTTTTAACGGCATGTTCACACTTGGCGGCATCCTGGCGACCATCCCATTTTTTTGCGTGGCGAACCAGGGAGCGGTACTTGAGCAGTGCCTGCTGGCGCTGATCCCCCTGGGAGTATACCTGTTCCTCTGGGCCGTCTGCTGGGCGTATGTCGTGTACATGTCCATGGTGATGGTGAAAAATCGTGTTCTGCAGGGGCTGAGTAATCTGGATGTGGAGCTCAAGCGCCGGCATGATCTGGTCCCGAATCTCGTGCGGGCCGTCAGCGGGTTAAAGGTGCATGAGCAGGCCGTGGAGACGCTTCTGGCGGAACTTCGTGGGGAGCATTATCACAGCGGAGACGTGCAGCGAGAATTAACCGCGGGGCCGGCGGAAGGCGAAACGCCGCGCGGTGTGCATCTCCTGCTGCCTACGGTGACCGCCGTGGTGGAGCGGTATCCGGAACTGACCGCGAATGAAAATTTCATGGCCCTCGAGCGCGAACTGCAAAATACGGAGAATAAAATCGCGCTGGCCCGGGCGTATTATAATGACATCACCACGAATTATAATACCCGGCTGGAAACGTTTCCGGATTCCGTGATCGCGGCGCTGTGCGGCCTGCGGACATACAGCCTGCTGGGAAGAGAATGAGGGAAATGTGGAATGAAGGGAGGGGAGATGCCGCTACCGCGTGCGTGGCGAGATGCGTATCCACCATGTTAAACTTTCACAAAAATCCATTCTCCATCCCCATTAATTCCGCCGCTCCGCGAGGACGGCCACGGCGCCGGTGGGAGTGCGGAACAGGAAAATGACGCCGGATGATGTGCCGCCGGGGGGGAGTTTCAGCCATTTTCGCACGGTCTCCGGTGTGGGGACGTCTCCGCGTTTCTTGATCTCCACGGTCTGCCACGCCCGCGCACGCACGGCGGCATTTAGCCGTTTTTTGTCCAGCGGTAAAATTTCCAGAATGCGGAAACAGTGCAGTGCCGGGTCCGTGGTCACGGCGTGATTTCCGGTCAGGTACGCTGCGCCGGACGCCACGGCGTTCAGCCCGTGTTCGCGCGCCAGTTCGCCTTCCAAATTCGCGGCCAGGACGGCGGAGTCCACATCAAAAATGAACCGCTCCGGCGTTTCGGAAACCGGCACACGCAGACGCGGCGCTCCGGTCAGCGTGCGGAGGACGTCCGGCGCGTGCGGCGCAATGATCGTCGCGCGATGATGGCCGATTTTAAATGGCGGGGCTTCATGATTTCCGAAAAAAGACGCGTCCGGAAGCCACGCGATTAACTGGCGGCACTCGCCGTCACGGGAAATCCACTCCATTTCGCCACGCTCCCGCCACACGTCCAGCGGATCACTGGCCGGAGAAAGTTTTATCGCCGAAAGTAGCCGCCCGACGAGTATTTCCGTGAGCGTTTCCTGGGTGGGCGCGAAGAATTCCATCCGCGTGGTGCGCACGCCCGCAGGCCGGCGGTCGGGATCCACGTGAACGCACGGCACGATTTCCGGGGGATATTTTTTCGCGAAATCCGCCACATCTTCGCACAAAACACGGCTGCGGTGACCGGAATTTTCAGAATCCGCCGGAGTCTGTGCAGCCAGAGTCACCGCCGCCAGATTTACCGCCGCCAGATGTGCCACGGCGGGGTTTTTCTCCACTCCCAGCACGGGGCCGCGGGCTGCCAGGGCGCATAAATCGCCGCCCACACCGCAGCATAAATCCGCCACGCACGCGCCGGCGGGGAAGCGGGAGGCTTTATACGCCGCGATGAAGGCATCCGTGCTCTGTTCCAAACCCACGGGCGTGAAAAACATGCGGCCCGCCGCGGGGAATTTTCGCAGGGCACGCGTGCGCAACGCACACGTCATGACCACCGCCGCGGCCTGCTGGAGCGTGAGACCACACTTTTCTCGCAAAAAAAGCGTGTGGCGGTACGCGTCCATTTTTTCGGCTCCAGCGCCGGAGGGCTCATCAAGAAACGCCGCCGCTTCCGGAGACGTCAGCCACTGCCAGGTTTCGAGAGAAAAATCCGTCATGACACACCGCTTTCCGTGAGGCCGTTACAGCAGGAACGTGACGAGAAACTTTTCCAGCTCCATGCACTGCGGGGTTTTATGCAGGCCGTCCTCGGTGATGATGGGGTCCAGTGCCACCGCGAAAACGTCTTTCGCCGCCTCTCGGAGGATTTCACGCAGCCGCACGGGCGTGTCCACCGGGAAAATTTTCACGCCGGACGGGTGATTCATGCCCTGGCGGTACGTTTTCGCTTTCTGATTCGTGGAGAACAGCGCGATCACGTTTCCGGATTTCGGCGGGGCATTTTTCTTATCCGCGTTTTTTGCTTCCCCGTCCGGTGGGGCCCCGTCAGATTCCGGCAGCGCCGTCTTAATTCCAGCGAAACCGCCGCCGGGCAGCTCCAGAAAAAATACCGGGTAATCCCACGGAGAACGCGCCTTCAGGAGATGTTTATGCAGCATTTCGGGAATGGGAATGCAGATGAGGGTCAGGTGCCCGGCGGCTTCCAGTTTCGCGTCCAGCGCCACGTGCGTCACCGGGTCGCGCTGCGGCACCAGCACCCTCGCCAATTCCCGCTCATTTCGCACGTAACGCACTTCCGCATCTTCCAGACTGGTGTCTGAAATGAACTGCTCCGCCGGTTTTTCCCCCGAAAAAACGAGCACCGCGAATTCCGGCGCATCCTCCGGAGAGTGCGGCGTAGAGATGGTGGCGTAACCGGTGCCCACGCGAATAACGTAAACCGGAAATTTTTTGATTAAGGCCGTCATGCGGATTTTCCTGATGAAAGAATGATTTCATACAATTAATATTCCATGGCGTTGATTATAACATTTCAGACAGGAAGCGTGAATGACCCAAACCGGGCGCTTTTTGGGGTTTTTGAGGAAAGAATGGCGGTTTATGGATTTTCAGATGGGATTTTAAGAGAATTTCGGGAATTTTTTTCTTTTTTACACGGCGGAAGTTTCTTTTGCGACGGTTTTTTGATAGAATACAGAGAGGGAGAGTATGCCGCCTCCGGGGTATTTTTTGAGGATTATGAAACATAAAGGGCGTAATGATGAAACGAAAAATGAAACGCTGTCAATCGCCGGGCTTCCGCCGAGCTTTTACGCGGAGATTTTCTGCGGCTTTCCTGGGAGTTTTGACAGGATTTTCTGCCTGTTTTTCAGGAATACTCTTTTCGGAAATGCATGTCACCGCGGCGGAGGAAACCGTGACGGGAATGACACCGGTACCGCTGGCGGAGATGATACCAGCCGTGCATTTTGCCATCCCGCCTATTTTCTGGTGCGCGGCCGCGGTGGGCGTGGCGATTCTCGTCATCCTGCTGAGCGTTTCCCTCTTCTATATGATGCGCATAAAGCAGCTCCAGGAAAAATATTCCGCGAAAGCCCAGCAGTTAATGCTGGTGATGGACTCCATCAGTGAAGGAATGGTCACGGCGGATACGGAAGGGCGGATACGGCTGATGAACCCCGCGGCGTGCGAGTTGACGCATTATTCACTGGAGGAGGTGGAAGGACGTGTAGTAACGGAGGTGCTGCACCGGGTGACGCTGGCCAGCGGAGCGCCGCTGCCGTCCCTGGTGGAAAAAACACTCCGTGACGGCCGCGTTCACCGGGACACGCGGGCGGTTCTCCTGGTGGGAAAGGACGGGTATCAGATCCCGGTCACGGAGTGCGCCAGCCCCATTCTGGATAAGAAGGGGAATATCATCGGCGCGGTGTTCGTGTTTTGGAATCTGAAGGAAGAGTATGCGGCTAAAGACCGCCTCCAGTGGAATGATCTGCTGCTGATGCAGGCCTCGGACGTGGCGAAAATTCAATTTTTCGTCTGTGATCGGATGGGTGAATTTTATAACGCTCCGGTGCGGACGGAAAATTGGGGCTGGCGTGGGGATAAGCCCATGCATCCGCGGGAGTGGATTCATCCGGAGGATCTGGAAGATTTCCTGCGGGCGTGGCGGGCCATGGTGAACGGGGAGTCGCTGATGCTCAGCGTGACGTACCGCGCGCCGGCGGGTGCGGCTGATGTGCGTTACTTTAACATGCAGGCGGTTCCCGTGCCGGACAGTGCGGGGAAGGTGTTTTTCGGCGGGATTATTCAGGACGTGACGGAGGCGAAAAAGCAGGAATTCCATCTCCAGGAGCTTCTCAAAAAACAGGAGCGGCCGGCGGGGGAAAAAACGGATGGTTCCGTGTAAAATGGAGACGTGATGGAAAATCCGTATAGCGCGCCGGAGTATGTCCCGGAGGAGTTGGAGCGGCTGTCACCGGAGGACGGGGAAATATGGCCCGTGCGGGTGACGGCGGTGGAGGTGCTTCGCGCGGTGAACCGGCGGTTTTTTAGCACCACGCTCTGGCGGGTGCTGGCGGGGCTGATCGCCGTGGCGCTGACGCTGACCGTCATGTTGGCGGTGTGTGCGTTTCCTCTGATAATCACCACCGTGATTGTGAATCTTGGTGACCGCCTGATGAATAATGTGTCCTTCTCGGTAATCGTTATTTTAAGCGTTCTATTTTTATATGTGATTCTTCCTGCGGTGACGCTCTGGGCGGTGGTGTGGCTCATGCGGTATCTGCACGCCGTGTTTCGGTGTGAGGAAAACTGGCGAAACGTACTCTGGCAGACCGCGCGGCGGAACGGGCGGCGCGTGTGGCATCTGGTTCTGTATGTGCTGTATTTTGGGGTGCTGCCGATGTTCGCCTGGGGGATGGTCGTGCTGGCGATTTTTCTGTGGATGGAGTGGACACCGGAAAACGGTGTTTCGATTCTGGTGCCGCTGAATGTTTTTGTTGTGCCGCTGGATGTGTGGCTGGTGGTCTTGGCGCCGGGGCTGTGGCTGGTGGCGGTGCATGACACGGAAATCGGGCGGGCCGGCGCGGCGTCCCTGTGGATGATGCGAATTAATCTTGGACCCGTGATGCTGCTGGTGATTTTTATTGCCGCGATCGTCGGCGTGGCGAATCTCTGGATGCTTTTGATGTGGGAAATTTTCGGAACGTTCAGCACACCCACGGGGATTTTCGCAGGGGCCGGGTGGGGCGTCGCGGGGGCGTATGTCCTGTTCTTTTACGCGATTTTTAGTATGATGGGAAGCGGGGAGAAATTGGAATTGGGGATGAGGAATGAGGAATGAGGAATGGAAAGAGGAGTTGATGGTACGTTATGATCGCGCGGCGGCGCGGGAATTTTTTGATGAATCGCGGTGGAATTTGCATGAACTCGGGCAGGCGGCGGATGCGCGGCGGCGGGCAGTGTGCGGGGACACGGTGTTTTATAACGTGAACGTGCACGTGAACCTCACGAATGTGTGTAAATACCGCTGTGCGCTGTGTGCGTTTTCGTGTGACGCGGGCGCTGGGCGGGCGTACCGGCTGGCGGTGGAGGATGTGCTGAAGATGGTGGCGGAGGCGGAAGCCGGCGGCGCGACGGAGGTGCATGTGGTCAGCGGTGTGGATCCGTCTGTGCCGTGGACATGGTATGTGGAGGCGGTGCGTGCGGTGCATGAAGCGTTTCCGCGGATGAAGATAAAAGCGTTCACGGCAGTGGAAATCGCGTGGATGGTGGAGGTGGCGGGGCGGGATGTGCGCAGTGTGCTGGAAACGCTGAAAGCGGCGGGCGTGGAAACGCTCCCCGGCGGCGGGGCGGAGATTCTCGTGGATGAAGTGCGGCAGGTGATTTGCCCCTGGAAGCCCGGCAGTGAAGCGTGGCTGGCGGTGCACCGCGCAGCCCATGAACTGGGAATTCGGTCCACGGCCACCATGCTTTACGGGCACGTGGAAACGCCGGATGACCGCGTGACGCATCTGCTGAAATTGCGCGACTTGCAGGATGAGACGGGCGGGTTCATGGCGTTCGTGCCGCTGGCGTTTCATCCGGAGAACACGGCGCTGACGGACCGTGTTCCGCACCGGCCCACGGCGGCGGAGGACTTGCGGGTGGTGGCCGCTAGTCGGCTGATCCTGGATAACGTCCCGCACGTGAAGGCATACTGGATTTCGCTTGGCGTGCAGACCGCGCAGGTGGCGCTGGCGTACGGCGCGGATGATCTGGATGGTACGGTGCGCCAGGAGAAAATTCATCATGACGCCGGCAGCCGCGGGCCGGAATTTTTGTCGGTGGAGGAGATTCGCCGCCTGATTCTGGAGGCGGGACGCACGCCGGTGGAGCGGGACTCGATTTATGGAATGCGAAATGCGTAATGAGCCGCATGGGGAGCGCAGCGTAACTTGCGGGTGGGGTGAATAAGTGAATGGCTAAATGCGTGAATAGGTGTTTTGGGTTTCTTTGTGGTGTGTTTTTTGCATGTGCGCTGTGCGCGTCGGGGGAAGATGCGCAGAATGTACTGGCGGATGCGGCGTTCGCGCGCGGGGTGATGGTGACGGGCGTGGGGCATGATGAGCCGGTGAAGGAAGTGCGGTTTTCGCTGGAGGATGAAGGAGAAAAAGAGTCGCCGTGCTGGCGGATTGCGCAGTGGCATTCACGCGGGAAGCTGGAACATACGGAAGTCACGCGGGAGAAAGTCACGCTGCGTGACGCATTTAAGTCCGTGACGTTTAACCGGAAAACCGGTGCGGTGACGCTCACGGCGGACGCATCCCGGGATTATGAAAAGCAGCGGGAGTCGGCCGCGGAGCCGTGGGTGCATCTGCTGCTGGAGCAGGGGTATTTCGCGCGGGCGATGCGGTGTGTGGATGCGGAGGCGATCATCGTGGAGGCGGAGCTGGAGCTGACGCGGATGGACGAGAAAGGGCCGCAGAACATGGCCCTGCACGCGGCCCAGTTCAGCTGGTTTCTTTATCTGAAAAATCAGGAGGAAAATTCGCCCGGATGGCATGACTTCCTCTGGTTCGGGCTGAGTATTTTCGATTCGCGCCGGGATTTCACGCAGACTTACGCGGCTCAGGATTTCGCGGTGCCGGCAGGAAAATTTATTTATAACGTGGGCAGTGAGGAAACGCTCGCGGAAAAAGTCGTGCCGGGAAAGCGTTTTACGATCCGCCGGGACATTTTGCCGGATATCAAAAAAGCCGTGGCGGCGGCGCACACGCAGGGCTTCATCCCGCACTCCACGGCGGATGACTTCATGCTGGACGGAATGAACATCGGATGGGAAATCACGGGCATGACGGACGCGGGCATGACGATTCACCGGATGGAAGTGAAGCCTGTAATGCGGAATGCGAAATACGAAATGCTTAATGAGCCGCATGGGGAGCGCAGCGTAACTTGCGGAACGGATGGAATAAAATAATCATGTGGAAAAAATTTAAGGAAACGGCGAAAAATTTGTGGCGCCCGTCGGTGGATGAGGAGGCGCTGAAGGCGAAAATGGAGGAATTGCGCCAGACGCTCCCCACGCCGGTACTGTGGCTTTTTGGGAAAACGCAGGCGGGAAAGACGTCCATCATTCACGCCATGACGAAAGACCCACGCGCGGAAATCGGGAACGGATTCCGGCCGTGCACGCGGTTTTCGCAGCTTTACACGTACGGCAGCGAGGAATCGCCGGTGCTGTATTTTCTGGACACACGCGGGCTGGGGGAAGTGGCGTATGATCCGGCGGAGGACATGCAGGCGCACGCGGCGCAGGCCCACTGCGTGATGGTGGTGGTGAAGGCCATGGATCAGGGGCTGGAGTGTCTCACCGAGCCGCTGACGGAAATTAAGCGCAAGCATCCGGAGTGGAAATTTCTGGTCGTGCAGACGTGCCTGCATGAGGGTTACCCGGCGGATTTTCGGGATCACGTGATGCCGTACCCGTATGAAAACGCGGTGGATGGACGAATTCCTGATGGATTACGCAGGTCGCTTGCGGCGCAGCGGGAACGGTTCGCGTTTCTGGAGGCGATCTTCGTGCCGGTGGATTTAACACTGCCGGAGGATGGGTTTTCGGTGGCGGATTATGGGCTAGAGGAGCTTTGGCAGGTGATTGACGCGCATGTGCTGCCGGGGCTTCAGACGGCCATGATGGCGGCGGATTTCGAGGATATTTACCATCACACGGCCATGCAGCACGTGCTTTCTTACGCGGTCTTTGCTGGCAGCGCGGCACTGACGCCCGTGCCTTTCGTCGCCGCGCCGGTCATCCTGGCCATCCAGGCGAAAATGTTCCACAGCGTGGCGTCCGTGTACGGCCAGCCCATGACCCGGGCGCGCATCGCGGAGCTGGCGGGCATGTTCGGCGTGAGTTATCTTTCGCGCATGGCAGGGCGGGAACTGCTGAAGTTCATCCCGATTTTCGGCTCGGCAGCCGCGGCGGGGTACGTGGCCGGCACGACGTACGCGATCGGGTACACCCTGTGCGTGTACTTCTCGAAACTCCGTAGCGGCGAAACGCCCGACAAGGAATTCTTCCGCGAAATTTTCGCCCGCCAGACCGAAAAGGGAAAAGAAATGCTGCAAAAATACATGGAGGAAATCCGGCGAAAGAAAGGCGGCGAGTAATAAGGCCCATCATACGCCGTTTTCCCCGTTTAACCGCGCAGCACGCGAGTTGCCGAAATGCGTGACATTTAAACAGCAGCCGGGAACGGAGCGTTAGCGCAGAGACCGGATTAGAACGGGGGAATTGGTCTCCACTTCTAATCCGGTCTCTGCGCGTTACTGCGTTCCGCTCCGCTCCCGGCTGCTGTTTCTTGCAGACCGTTTGTGGCGGTAAAGATTTTACCACTGCTTGTCCGGTCATTCCGCTGCGCTCCATTCCCGGCTGCTGTTTCTTAGAAATTTCTCTCTTGACACAAATCGTTTTTTTTGAAAAGATAAAGCCGCGTAATTTGTAGGGAAGCGCGGAGGCGTTTCCGTGTGGCTTTATGTTTGAGGAGAAAATGATGCGTCGTTGTGCGGTAAACCCGGGTTTTGTGCGGTTTTTTCTTGTGTTTTGCCTGACTTTCGGCGGAATTTTCGTTACCGGCTGCGGTGGGAAAGCGGAAACTTCGGCGCCGCCAGCCGCGAGGGATGCGGAAAAGAAGGGGGGAGCGGAGGAGAAGTCGGGCGCGAAAACGCAGGGACAGGAGGCACTGGCCGGTAAGGCGGTGGGGCGTCAGGCGGCGCTGCCGGTGGCGGGCGGGCTGTATTCGCCACAGGAACTGGACGCGGCTTTTCAGGATTTCCTGAAGGAGTTCGCGGATGACACGAATCTGGAGACGCTTGAGCCGCCGGCGAAGGTGGTGTATTATTTCATCCGGGCGCTGCAGCTGAAGGACGAAAAAGTGATTTACGCCCTGCTGACGGAAGCGGCCCGCGAGGAGCGGTATAAGATGCAGATTCCGCTGGGGCCCGACGGATGCGAGAACGCGACCGTGAATCTGGGGAACGTGCAGTACGTGGAAGATCCGGACACCGGCGAGGTGGTCGGCGCCCGTGTGGGGACGGTGTGGATGCTGCCCGATCCGGAGAAAAAGGGTGAGGATGTGGAAGAGCCGATCGCGTGGGTGCTGGGCAAGGAAAACGGTGAAAAATGGGGCATCGCGGGCATGGTGGCGATTATTGATCTGCGGCTTTCGCCCGTGCTGGTGAATTTCGAAAACATCCAGGAAACAGCTGAGCAGTTACAGAAGCTGGAGGAAGAAATTCAGAGTCTGCTGAAAGGGGAAAGCACTGCGGTGGAATCCGGCTCGCCCGCGGCGGAGGCGAGTACTTCTGCTGCGGAGTCGGCCACGGACGGCGAAGCGCTGCCGGGGTTGATGCTGCCGGCGGACTTTTAGCGCATTTTTCTGATTTATGTACTCGCAAGAACAGCAGCCGGGAGCGCAGCGGAACGCAGTGACGCGCAGAGACCGGATAGAATTGCCGGAATTTTCTCCGCCTCTATCCGGTCTCTGCGCTAACGCTCCGCTCCCGGCTGCTGTTTCCAGGGGAATCCCCTCATTTACACCAGGCCGATCGGGATGGCGGTGCCCGGTGGGGGCGTTTCCGGAATGAGCGTTTTGAGAGTCATACGGGCCAGTAATTCCACGCTGGCGGGATCATTGGCAGAGACTGCCAAGGCCCGGGGGCCGTCTTCCGGAAGGGATGGCGTTTCCCCACACAAATCGCATTTATTGACGAGAATCAGGCATTTTTTGTCTTCAGGCAGGGAAATGAGCGTCTCGAGGGCTGTGGGCATATTCGTCCCGTCCACCACCTGAAGAATCAGATCCGCTTCTTCGACAATTCTCCCGGCCCGCAGCATGCCTTCTCGCTCGATTTCGTCGTCCGTCTCGGCCCGCAGCCCCGCGGTGTCAATCAGCTCAAAACACCAGCCGTCGAGCGTAATTGTCTCGCGGACGACATCCCGCGTGGTGCCCGCTTTCTCATGCACCAGCACACGCGAAAAGCCCAGCAGGGCGTTAAAGAGGGAACTCTTCCCCGCATTCGGTGGCCCGATAAACGCCACCTTCCACGGCTGCGTGAGGTGCAGCGCGATGTCCGTCCAGCGAAAAAGACGGTCGCGGAGCCGCTGCTGTTTCTCGGGATCCGCTTCCCGGTCAATTTCCAGGATCGCGTTTTGCAGCGCCCCGTTATACTGATCCAGAATGATGCGGGAAATCCGCCACGTGGGTGCTTTGGCGAGCATCTCATGGGCCAGGCTCTGGATGGCATCCTCGTACTGCTGCTGGAGGTACGTTTCGCGGGAGATTTCGGTCATGCCGTGCGATTCCAGCAGTTCCGCGATGCGCCGCAGGGCGATGGGCGATCCGTGCGAATGGATTTCAACCACGTCCGGGGCCGTGCGGCAGATCACCACGTCTTCTTCCATGATTTTTCCGTAAAGAACGCGGTCGGGTACGGCGTCCCGCACGAGAATTCCTCGCGTGGAGGTGAAAAATCGGTCCATGCCTTCCGCGCACGTCTCGCCCTGGACGCGGATGACGCCGATGGCGCCGTGGCCGGGCGGGGTGAGGATGACGAATGTATTCATGGCACGGTCATGGGGTGAGAAACGGGGATTTTTGTTTTTTATATAAGTATTATAGCATGGTTTGCAAAAAAGGGAACATGGATATGGCGTGGTTTTTGTATTAAAATTTCGTCCCCCCGGTTGCGGATTCGCGAGGGCGGTTTAAAATAGAATGCTTAGTATACCGTTCCGAGTATAAAATATCTGTGTAAATTTTCATAAGGAGAAATCGCGTGTTGCGTACCCACACTTGCGGCGAATTGCGGAAATCGCATGTCGGACAGATCGTGAAACTTTGCGGATGGGTGGACCACCAGCGTGACCAAGGCGGGCTGGCATTTTTGTGGCTGAGAGACCGTTTCGGGAAGACGCAGATTACGTTTTCGCCGGAAGCGGGGAGTTCTCCGGAAGAGGCGCAGCAGTTGCTGGAGCAGGCGCGCGGCTTGCGGCAGGAATTCGTCATCGCGGTGGAGGCGGAGGTGATGCAGCGTCCGGAGGGCGGCGAAAATAAAGCGCTTGCCACCGGGGAGATTGAACTGCGGCCGCTGAAGCTGGAAATTTTGAACCGCAGTGACGTGCCGCCCGTGCAGCCGAGCATTCCGGAGCTGCCCAGCGAAGAAATCCGGCTTCAGTACCGTTTTTTAGACTTGCGGCGTCCGGACATGCAGAAGGCGCTTGAATTGCGGCATCGGATGGTGAAAATCATGCGGGATTACACGGACGAGCATGGATTTTTGGAGGTGGAAACGCCGGTGCTGGGACGCAGCACGCCGGAAGGTGCGCGGGATTATCTGGTGCCCAGCCGGGTGCATCCGGGGCGGTTTTTCGCGCTGCCGCAGTCGCCGCAGTTGTATAAGCAGTTGCTGATGATCGCGGGATATGACCGGTATGTGCAGGTCGCGCGGTGCTTCCGGGATGAGGACTTGCGGGCGGATCGGCAGCCGGAATTCACGCAGTTGGACATCGAAATGTCGTTCATCACCATCGAGGATATCATGGGGATGATGGACGGCCTGATGGCCCGGCTGGCGAAGGAGGTGCTGGGGCTGGAATTGCAGTTGCCGTTGCCGAAAATGTCGTATCAAGACGCCATGGAGCGTTTTGGGCATGACGCGCCGGACTTACGGTTCGGGATGGAAATTGTTGATCTGACGGACATTGCTGGTCAGTGCGATTTTCGTGTGTTCCGGGAGACGGCTGATGCCGGGAAGCGGGTGCGGGCGATTGTCGTGAAAGGAAGTGCGGACGAGTTTTCGCGGAAACGGATTGATGAACTCACGCTTTGGACGCAGGAGAATTTCGGCGTGAAGGGGCTGGCGTGGTTTAAGCTGGCGGATGAGAAAACGTTGCAGTCACCGATTGCGAAAAATTTTGACGCGCCGCTGCATGAAAAAATTATTGAGCGGCTGGGGATGGCCGTCGGGGATGTGGCGTTTATCGTCGCGGATACGTTCGAGACGAGTTGCCGGGCGCTGAACGGCTTGCGTCGTCGCTTGGGGAAAGAGCTGAAATTGTATGACCCGGCCACCATGCATTTTTCGTGGATTGTGGACTTCCCCATGCTCGAATTTGATGAGGAAGAGAAGCGGTGGGTGGCGGTGCATCATCCGTTCACGTCGCCGTTGCCGGAGGACGCGCACTTGCTGGACACGGATCCGCGTGCGGCCCGCGCGGCGGCGTATGACATCATCATTAACGGGTTTGAAGCCGGCGGCGGATCCATCCGTATTCATGATAACGCCCTGCAGCGGAAGGTGTTCGGACTGTTGGACATTGATGAAGAAACCGCGAAAGACCGCTTTGGATTCCTGCTTGACGCGCTGCGTTTCGGGGCGCCGCCGCACGGGGGCATTGCGCTGGGCGTGGACCGCCTAGCCATGATTTTCGCGGGGCTGGATAGCATCCGTGACGTCATCGCGTTCCCGAAAACGGCGAAAGCCACGGACCTGATGACCGGCGCCCCGGGCTCCGTGGATGAAAAGCAGTTGAACGAGCTTCGGCTGGATGTGAAGAAGTAGGGGTTTGAGGAGTGTGGATTGGGGTGTGTGAATATTAGCCGTGAGATGTATGAAATCATGAACGCACCTCCTGTCCCTCCCTCCGAAACGCCCCCCGTTTTCCGCGTGGGGACGGTGCAGTTCTTGAATGCGGCGCCGCTGGTGTGGCGGCTGGAGGAGTTTGCGAGGAAGCAGGATGCGCGGGTGGAGCTGTTTCGCGATTTGCCGTCGCGGCTGGTGCCGGGGCTGCTGGCGGGGGAGTATGATGTGGCGCTGATTCCGGTGGCGGAGGCGGTGCGGAATCCGCGGCTGGTGCATGTTTCGGACGCCTGCATTTCCAGTCACGGGCGGGTGGAGAGCATTAAGCTTTTGTCGCGGGTGCCGATTCATGAGGTGCGGCGGGTGGCGCTGGACGGGGCGTCGCGCAGCAGTGCGGCCATGGTGCAGGTCTGTCTGGCGGATTATTTTAAGGTGCGGCCGGAGTTCGTCACGCTGCCGGCGGAGGATGAAATGCTGCGGCGGGATGCCGGACGGATGACGGCGGCGGACGCGGCGGCGGATGTGGATGACGCCTTCCTGGACACGCTGGCGGACACGCTGGCGGCACGCGATTTGGATGCGGTGCTGGTGATCGGTGACTCGGCCATGGTCGTCCCGCTGCGGGATGGGCGGATGCCGGTGATTCAGGACATGGGCCAGTGCTGGACGCAGTGGACGGGGTTGCCGTTTACGTATGCCAGTTGGTTTGCACGCCCGGGTGTGGACACGCGGCGGCTTTCACACCTGCTGTCGGCCGTGCGGCAAAACGCGGAGCTGGAAATGCTGGAAATCGTGGACACGGAGGCCTCACAGCGGAATCTCTCCCGCGATTTTTGCCTGGATTATCTCACCCGCAAAATCCGTTATCGCCTCGGCGGCGCCGAACGCCGGAGCATGGAAGTCTTTATCCGTATGGGCCAGAAAATCGGCCTTTTCCCGCTGGGGAGTGGCGTGCGGTTCGAGGAAAGATGAGACGCGGACGGCGTGGTAATATGGTGGAAATGAAATCTGATGTGACGAGAATGACCCCTGCGGAAGGCGCGGCGCTGCTGGACTCCGCGAATCTCGCTGAAATCGCGGCGGCGGCGGACGCGGTGTGCCGGCGGATGCACCCGGAGCCGTGGCGGACGTATAACGTGGACCGGAACATCAATTACACGAATGTGTGCCGGTGCCGGTGCCGGTTCTGTGCGTTTTCGCGGGATGCGGAGGACGCGGACGCGTATGTGATCCCGTGGGACGCGATGTTCCGCAAAATTCAGGAGACCGTGGCGCTGGGCGGCGAGCAGATTCTTTTGCAGGGCGGGCTGAATCCGGCGCTGCGGCTGACGTGGTTCGAGCAGCTTTTTCGCGAAATTAAAACGGCGTTCCCCACGGTGAATATTCACGGGCTGACGCCGACGGAAATCGCGTTTCTGGCGGAAATCGAGGATTTGCCGCTGGAGACGGTGCTGGATCGGCTGGCGGCGGCGGGGTTGGGGAGTCTGCCCGGCGGCGGGGCGGAAATTCTCGTGGACGGCGTGCGGCAAATCGTCAGCCCGAAGAAAATCATGACGGACGGCTGGCTCCGCGTGCATGCATTGTGGCACGCCCGCGGCGGACGCTCCACGGCTACTATGATGTTCGGGCATGTGGAAACGCATGCCCAGCGGATGGAGCACCTGGCACGCATCCGTGACTTGCAGGACCGCACGGGCGGCTTCACGGCCTTCATTCCGTGGACGTATCAGCCCGTGCCACACGCTCTTTGGCCGGTGGAAATTCCGCGAGCCGGGACGTTCGCGTATCTGAAAACGCTGGCCGTGAGCCGGATTTTTCTTGATAACATCCCGAATATCCAGGCGAGTTGGGTGACGCAGGGGATGAAAATCGGCGCGCTGGCGCTGGCTTTCGGTGCGAATGATCTGGGGAGCGTGATGATCGAGGAAAACGTCGTCGCGGCTTGCGGCACGCGTTTCGCTGCCACGGAAGCGGAGCTGCGCGACGAAATTCGCCGGGCGGGATTCACACCGCGGCGGCGGAATGTGTTTTATGAGCTGCGGGAATAGAATTCGTCTCCCCCCATTCCCCACGGCCTTTTCTTTCGCGGGAAACGTGTTAAAATAACGCGCATATGGGGTGGCGCTTTTGCCGCCCGTGGGTTATGTTGATACGGATGTCATGAGCCAGCACGAATTTCACGCGAATGAAGAGAGCGAGTACCTGCCGCCGCCGGCGCCGGGAGCGTTTTTGTTGCAGCGCATTCCGGAAACGGACGGGCAGTTGCTGCGCGTTCTGCTGTGGCTGCTGGTGCCGCTGATCGCGGAGCAGGTGCTGATTCTGGGGGTGTCGTTTTCGGATTACATTCTCACCGGGAAATTCCTCGCGGACGAACATCTCGCGGCGATCACCTCCACCGGGTATCTGACGTGGTTCATCCAGTCAGTGTTCTGTTTTGTTTCCGTGGGCGTGACGGCCATGGTCGCGCGGTTTTGCGGAGAGTGGAACACGGAGAAAGCGGCGAAGGTCATGAATCAGGCGTTTTTCATCGGCGCGATTTTTTGCGCTGCCGTGATGATCAGCCTGTGTTTCGGCCTGGAACCGCTCATTGATTTGCTGGGGCTCGGGGGCGAGCCGCGGCAGTATGCCAGCGAATATTTATGGATTCTGATGCCGGCCATTCCGTTCGTGATGTGCTCGGCGGTGGGGCTGGCGGCGCTGCGCGGGGCGGGGAACATGGTCTGCGGACTGTGGATCATGGGGGCCGTGAACGCGGTGAATATTTTTTTCAGTTGGGTGCTGGTGTGCGGATTCGGGCCGTTTCCGCTGCTGGGCTGGAAGGGAATCGCGGTGGGCACTTCGCTGGGGCTGATGGTCGGCGGCACGGCCACGCTGCTGGTTTTGCGGCGCGGCTCGTACGGCCTGAGACTCAGCTTCCGCCAGATGGTGCCGGATCTGGATATCATCCGCCGCGTGCTGTGGATCAGTGTTCCCGGCGGGCTGGACATGATGACGATCATCGGCTGTCAGATCTGGTTCATCAGCCTCATTAACATGCTGGGCGTGGTCTCGGCGGCGGCCCACGGCGTGGCGATGCGCGTGGAATCGCTGGGTTTCGCGCCTCTGGCGGCGTTTCAGACAGCCATCATGACGCTCGTCGGGCAGCTGCTGGGCGCGAAACGTCCGGATTTAGCCACACGCGCGACGTACTTCACGCTGGCGGTGGCGCTGGTGTTTATCTTCACCGCGTGCCTGGGATTTTTTGTCTGGGCGGATATTTTACCGTATGTGTTTCTGAAGCATGATAATACGAAAATCGCCGCCGCCGCGGCCCCGCTGCTGCGGATTATCGCATTCGGGCTGCCGCCTTTCGCGGTGACGGTCGTGCTGGCGGGCGTGCTGCGCGGGGCAGGAGATACGCGGTGTCCGCTGCTGATTTCCTTTTTCGGCTTCCTGTTCATCCGCATTTTGCTGACGTATTATCTCGCGTTCCCGGAGATTTACTGGAACAGTGCCACGTGGCGCATCAGCGTGAACCCGGACGCCGCGCACGATTTCGTCATCCCCGGTATGAATTTCGGTGTCGCCGGCGCGTGGATCGCCATGTCCGCCGACCTCTGGGTACGCAGCATCCTCATGTCCGCCCGCTTTCTTTACGGAAAATGGAAGAGGCTGGAGGTGTGAGCGTGGGGTTTGTGGACGGCGGCTTGGGTTTTATACTCCCGTCCGTCACAAACCGGTTTGTTATGCAAGAAAACAGTCGCCGGGAGCGGAGCGTTAGCGCAGAGACCGGATTGAAGTGGAGAAAACGCCCGGCGATTCTATCCGGTCTCTGCGCGTCACTGCGTTCCGCTTCGCTCCCGGCTGTTGTTTTTCGGGAAACCCCCGGTTTGGTATGCAGCGGAGTTTACTTCAATCACAAATCACCATCCACGAACCCCCATCCACACTATTGCATGGAATACAGAATCACGTTCATGCCGATTTTCGCGGCGTCCTCGGGTGAGTAGCCCACACATGTGCCGGGCTGTTTTTCCAGAGCGCAACTGATGTCCAGCGGCGAGTAGATCACGGCGTAACGGTCCTGGAAACGGGCGCCCTCCAGACGCGGCGGCTGCGGTTTATCGGCAGACGCAGCAGTGGTGTCCGCGTCAGGCGGTGCGAACTCCGTCGGTGGCCGGCGCACCTGCACCCGCGAAAGATCGTACCCGCCATAACGCGGCGTCAGCAGGGCGTCCTCGTGTGGAATGGCAGTCAGGGCGTTTTCGGGCAGAATTTCCGCCATCTCCGCGCGGAACGCTTTATCGAAAGACGCGGACGCGCAAATCGCATTCGCGAAAATCATCCCGCCGCGCTGAATGTAAAGCCGCAACTGCTGCTTTTCCTGCGGCGTAAGGCGGAAACTCCCCCGGCCCTGCAAAAACACCACGGGGTAATCGAAAAGCTCGGGCGACGTAATGGAGATAGTCTTTTCCAGGATGCCCGAGCGAATGTTCATGTTCCTCGCACTGACGCTCAGCAGATTCCGCAGGGCGTTCGGCGCGACGTCACACCCGCCGCCGTGCCGCAAATTCGCCATGGCCAGCCGGCCTCGCTGGACGGCCGTGTTTTGAACGTCCTGCTCCGGCGCCATGTCCAGCGTTTCGTCTTTCGTTTTCAACTCGCGGTTTGTGGCGTATGAAAGAATATTCAGGCCCATCGCCAGCCCCGCCTCGATTTCCGCGATCACGCTTTCTGGGTGCTTCTCGCGATTCTTACGTTTCAGCTCGCCGGCCAGTTCCCACGTGCATGACAGCGACGGCCGGGGATTCCCCTGCGAGGGAATGAACACCACGCACGTCCTGCATCCGTGGTCCATGCAGTAAACAGGCCGCATGAACTGCTGGGGGATTTTTACCTCGGCCCGCCAGATAGGATGCTCCAGGGGCATGGGGTGCATGGTCGTGGTGTCTTCCGGAAACATGAGTTTCACCAGCCGCTGGAATCCCGCGTCGAAACTTCCACCCGGCGCAACCGCTTCCGCCACGATAAACCCGCCCCGATCCACGTAATCCCGCAGCTTCCGGGCGTATTCCTGCTGCCGCTGGACGTTCCCCGGAAGCGGCGAATTCACTCCGGAAATATAAAGTACGGGCGACTGCAGCAGATCCTCGACCGTCGCCGGCGCGAGCTTCACGTGCTGCGTGGTGAGATTCCGCTTCCAGGCTTTTTCGACATACGCCGTCAGATTCACGGTGTCGTGGCGGTGCTGATCCCAGTCGGTGTCTTTCTCATCTTCCGAAAACTGCACTTTCGTTACCAGCACCGGCAGTCGGCCTTTCGATAAAAACAGCAGCGCCAGGGAAGTCGCGATCGGCTCGATCATCTCGCTGGACTGATCGCCCTTCCAATACACCACGAGTTTGTCGCCCACCGCTTTCGTCCGCCGTGTGCGTACGATCTGATTTGTGCCCGCCCGAAACCAGTCGTGCTCGCCGATAAACCGCTGGGAAGTCATGCGGCCCATCCGCTCCATCCCATACAAATAATAATACAGCCACTCCTTATTTCCCGGATTCCGCGCGACGCTGAAATGCTGACTCATCCAGCGCTGGCCATGCCGGATGCGCTTCGAGTCGTCCGTTTCCTGGCGTTTGCAGGGCACGAGATGCTCCCCCGCGACGCGCGCGTCGGCCGGCTGCGATTTCTCCGACGCAATAAGCATCGACACGATTCCCGCGCAGGTCATGGAACCCGTCCCCGGATTCTGGCGCTCCAGCGAGGGGGGCAAATAGAGGTAAGGCCATGAGCCGTCCATGTTCTGCGTCTTCCGCCAGTACGCATTCGCGCGATCCCACGTCGTGTCCGGGATTTCCATCCCCGCACGCTCCGCTTCGTGCAGCGCCAGCAGCGCGAACTGCGAATTCGACGGATCCCCCGCCCCGTCCGGATACGACCACGCCCCGGCACGCACCCCCTCCGTTTTCTGCGCTTTGATGAGCCAACGGACGTTACGCAGGATAATTTTCGCGTCTTTTTTTGGATCCGCGAGGCAAAAAACCATCGTCTGGAGGCTCGTGACGTAATTGCTCTTCACGTTCGAGGACGTCGGGTCGATTTTCCGCAGATACGCCAGCGCCCGGGCCATGTGCGGGTCGTCCGGCGTCACCCCCGCGTTCAAAAGTGCCAGCGTGCATAACGCGGAAATTCCGCCCAGATGCGGATCCGCTTCCGTCCAGCCGCCGCCCGAAAGCTGCGTGGATTTTAAATACAGCACGGCCCCGTCGATCGTCTCCCGCACGATTTTCGCGGAAAGATCGTCCCCCTTCCCCGGCACCGTCAACACCGCCGCTTCCTGCGCGACCGCCACACGGCATGCCAGAATGATAAAAATGGCAGACAAGGTAAAATAGCGATTTCTCGCAAACATTTTATGCTCCACGGCCCGGCCGACTTCCCGATAAACGACGCTTGACGTCCTTATTTTATCACGAAAACCCATTTTTTTCCATAGACACCGCGGATTAAATTCTTTGACGCGAAAATAAAATGCGTGATTTGCAAAGAATGTAGCATCCGCACAATCGCTACTCGCGCAATAATCGGCACAAGCCATAAATTCGACTTTAGCGATTTGTCCGATTCTCCCGAATACACCAACGGAGACATCCTCGTACCACATTCGTTTGTACGCCGATTCGTTAGAGTCATTTTTTCATCGTTTTTTTCTCCACTCACGTATCCACGGAGACACGATCATGCAACACAAACATCACACCCCCCGCCTTCCGGCCCTCTCTGGTCTGCTGCGCACGCTGCCAGCCACCCTGATCCTCATCGCGGCCCTGTGCGGCGTGATGCGGGAGGCGGCTGCCATCGAATACCTCGAAATTCGAAACAATTCCAATGAGCTCATTTTCGATGTGCGCTTGTATTCTCCGACCGATGGTCCGTTTGCCAGCGGGGAAACGTCGGAATGGACGCTGGGGGATAACGAAATCCAGTCGATTCGCAGAGCGCTGGAGTATTGGGTGGAGCGAATTTACCCCACGGGGCAACCGGAAGAAGCGGTGATCATTCATGTGGGGGCATTGGCCGGCGAGCATACGTATGGCTCCGATATCGTTGACTTCAACTGGAACGCGACGGGGAGCCCCGTTCTCTATTTACAAAATCCGACGACCATCGTCGGGGCGCCTGAATTTATCCTGGTCGACAACATTCCGATCGGGGGGGATTTCCATGCGCTGATCCGTATGGGGGAAATACCGCTTCGTTCCTTTGATCTCAACACCCAGCTTAATGCGAATGTCTGGAACTACGAATCCATCATGATTCATGAAATGGGGCACGCTTTGGGAATTCTCAGTGCGACGCAGGATGAGGCCCAGTCGCGTTGGACGCAGCTTCTTACGGGGGCTGTCCACACATCCACCAGGGAATTTTCGGGAGCGATCGCCAGTGCGGTGTATGGGGATGTCGGTCGGGGAAATACCAGTCTGCTTGCGGTTGCCCGGGGGGTGCCGGTGGATGTCGACGACTCGCATTTTGACGTTTTCAAGGGGAATATGACGCATCAGCAGTTTCGAAATTATTCTGGTTTTATGGAAGTGGAGCTGGCTGCGCTGCAGGATTTGGGGTATACCATCGACAGGCGGAACTTCTTTGGTCGTTCCGTTTATGTCGACGGTCAGACCATCGATAATTATGATGGTTTTTGGGGAAGAAACGAATTGGGGACGGCATACATCCAAGGCACAAGCAATCTCAGTTCGTATGGCCTGGGCCTGCACGTCTTTGCGAATAACACCACCCTAGTGCAAAAAGCGGATATTCTGGCGGATGGAGTCGGGGGATGTGGTATTCGCACCGACGGAGTGCAAAATCATATTACGGTCGCGCGGGATGTAAAAATCCATGCCAACGGCGAAAGAGGCATCGGACTGCTCACCTCGTACGGATACGGGTCGGTCATTATTCATCAAGGCGAAATCCAGGCGAATGGAAGCAACGGCGTGGGAGTTCGCTTTGATATCGGGGCGAATCTTCTTACGGGAGACCGGGCGTCTTATCAGCCGGGGATACTTGAGCTCGACGGCCCGATGGTCGAACGCTTCGATATTTCCGGCGCCATTTCCGGCACCGCGGCCGCGATTTACCTTTCAAGCAACGCGCATGTCGAAGAGATCAACTTCATGGACCCCAACGGCAAGCTGGCCGTTTCGGGGAATATCATTTCGGAATATGTCGCATCGGATAGCGAAGGCAACGCGAGGACGACGAAGCTCGCTTTCGGCAAAGCGGCGGATGCCGCGACCGGGGAGTCGACGACGGTCGGCGACGCGAATTTCGATTTTGCCTATGACGGAATCATTACCGGCAAGGGCAACTTCTCGCTGGAAACCTGGGGTGGAAGAACTTCTTTGCGGGGAGTGTCGTTTCTTTATACCGGCCTGGTTGGTGCCGGAACCGCCGCTTCGGAGCTGAACATCCATGGGGGCGTCAGTTTCCGCGACCATCTGGAAATCGCCGCCAATGGCATCCTTTCCGGAACGGGTGTCGTCGTGGCCGAGAATCTCGGCGTTCTGAATACCGGTATCATCTCCCCGGGCAACGGCGACATCGACACCCTGACCATCGTTGGTAAGCTGACAAACGACACCAACGGCATCCTGCTGATCGACATCGACCCGACGCACGGCCTGGCGGTCGCGCCGACGGCGGGCGTGGACAACGATTTGATCCGTGTCATGGGCGATGAAGACCTCGCGCTGGAGGGAAAGGCGGTGATTGAAGGCGGGACGGTGGTTGTCAATTCGCCCAGCAACGACAAGGGCGCGACGAAGACGCCGGCGCGGTATGCCGTGGGCTCGAAGTACGTGTTCCTCAAGACCGAGGACGGCCTGGATGTGCAGCAGCCGCCGGATGTGCAGACGGTCAATCCGGTGCTGCTGTTCGATTTCGTCGGCGACCACGACGCGAACGATTACTGGCTGGAAACCAAGCGGTGGTACGAGTACGGCCCGCACGGCGACACATACAATCAGAAACAAATCGGCGACAGCATCGACCGCATGGGGATTTACCCCGACCCGAACCGCGATTATTTCGACGTCCTGGTGGCGATGGATATGCTCAACGAGGCTGCGGGGATTCCGCACCGCGAGGGGATTTCCGCAGAAGCGAAGTTTGCCGAAGACCAGATGAGCGGAGCGATTTACGCGTCGCTGGCCAACAGCAGCATCCAGAATACGACGATCGTCAACAACACGCTCACGGGCCTGCTGCGCCGCGGCGCGTTCAGCGAAGTGGTGTATGCCGCCAACGGCTGCGGAGGCGGATGCGATAAAGGATGCGAAGACGAGTGCATGTGCAGCGGGAAATTCATCGAAGCCAATCGTAACCTCTGGGCATTGGGGTTCGGCATGGGCGGCTCGACCAAACACGACGGCAACGCCTATGGATACGGCCAGCGCTTCGGCGGCACCATGTTCGGCGCCGATGTGTACGACAACGACAATCGCCTCGGCGTGTTTTTCTCCTACGGCGAAGGACGCATTTCCTCCGAGCTTTACGACCGCGTCGAGTCCCGGGAGTTTCTCGGCGGCCTGTATTATTACCGCGAGCTGCACTGGGGTTACTTCATGGCCAACGCCGCCCTGGGATACAACCGCTACGACACCTACCGCCACATTTCCTTCCTGGGCAGAAAAACCGACAACCGCCACGGTGGCATCAACGGTACGTTTTACTTCGAGCGTGGCCTGGAATTCGAAGTGAGTTTCCTCCGCTGGAAACCCTATCTCGGCTTCCAGTACGTCGGCAACCGTCAGAACTCGTTCCTGGAAACCGGGGCCGGCGATGTGAGCCTAAATGCCGATAAACTCACTGGCAAGAGCTTCCGCTCCCTGCTGGGCAGCCACCTTCACGTGGACATCGGCCACGTCGGTCGCGGCTATCTCTCCTTCCACCTCAACGCAGTCTGGATGCACGAGATGCTCGATCCTTACAGCAAGCTCAACGCCCAGTTCACCGACCTGGATATGTCCCGCTTCACCATCCGCGGCAACGATATCGGCAAAGACTGGGCCATCCTCCAGTTCGGCCTGAATCACGAGTGCGAACGCATCAGCCTCTTCGCGGGATACGATATTTATATGAACAGCCATCAGGTCCTGCACACCGGAAACGTGGGATTCTCGCTCGACTGGTGATGGGGAAATCGCTGAAAAAGCCTTTTACGGCGGAGACAGACCGGATGTCGGCACCTGTCTCCGCTTTTTTTGCGGCTCTGCATCCAAAAAATTCTCCCCGGGGGGACTTCCCGTTTTTTAAAAGTTGGATAAAATTATATTCAGCTTTTCGCCATTCGCCCCCTGTACGGTGGCGGCGAGAGCATTCCTTGCCTCAAAATCCAAAATTTTTAATTTGAAAGGGACATAATATGCCGAAAATCGTAATTCTTGACCCCATTTCGCAGGATGGGCTGGACATGATGGACGCTGCCGAGGGAATCGAATATGAGATTCACACCGGTTTGAAGGGCGAGGAACTCCGTAACACGCTGATGAACTTTGACGGGGCCATTTGCCGCAGCGGTGTGAAGCTGACGAAAGACATCCTGGAGGGGAACACGCGGCTGAAGGCCATCGCGCGGGCCGGCGTGGGCGTGGATAATATCGACAAAGAAACCGCCACCCGCCAGGGCATCCTCGTGATGAATACGCCGGACGGGAACACGCTTTCCACGGCCGAGCTGGCGATCGCGCTGATGATGGGCCTCTCGCGCCAGATCGCGCCGGCGTATCAGTCGCTGCGGGAAGGCCGGTGGGACCGCAAGAATTTCATGGGCTCGCAGGTGGCGGGCAAAACGCTGGGCATTATCGGGCTGGGCCGCATCGGTCGGGCGGTGGCCGTGCGTGCGCAGGCGATGGAAATGAAGGTCGTCGCGTTCGACCCGTTCATGACGAAAGAAAAAGCCGAGGAGCTTGGCATGCAGCTTTTCGCGAATTACCGGGACATGCTGCCCTACTGCGATTACCTGACGGTGCACACGCCGCTGACGGACGAGACGCGGAACATGATTTCCACCGACGAAATCGCCATGATGCCGAAAGGTGCCCGCCTGATCAACTGCGCCCGCGGCGGCATTTACGACGAAGCGGCCCTGGTCGAGGGCCTCAAGAGCGGTCACCTGGGCGGCGTGGCGCTGGACGTATATCCGTCCGAGCCGTGCACCGACAGTCCGCTGTTCGGGATGCCGAACGTGCTTTGCACGCCGCACCTGGGCGCCAGCACGGATGAAGCGCAGACGAACGTGGCGCTGGAGGCCGTGAAGCTTCTGATCGATTATTTCACTTCCGGCACGGTGACGACCGCCGTGAACATGGCGCCGCTGGACGGGGCGGTGCTGGCCGAGATGCGCGGCAGTCTGGCGCTTGCGTGGCGGCTAGGCCTGCTGGCTTCCCAGGTGAATAAGGACGCCGTCACCGCGTGCGAGATCAATTATCGCGGTCAGATCGCCACGAAATCCACCTCCCTGCTGACCAGCGCTTTCGTCGCGGGCCTGCTCTTCAAAGCCAGCAGCGGCGAGTCGAACATCATCAACGCCCAGATGCTCCTGAAAGAGCGTGGCATCAAGCTCACCGCCCAGAAGTCCGACGCGTCCCAGCATTTCGATTCCCTGATTTCCGTCAAGCTCTGCACCGACACGCAGGAGACGACGCTCGTCGGGGCCCTGTTCGGAAACGCCATGCCGCGGCTGATTCAGATCAACGACAACCGCCTGGAAGCGTACCTCGACGGAAACCTCTGCCTCATCAAGCACACCGACAAGCCGGGCGTCATCGGCCAGATCGGCACGCTTTTCGGCAAGGAAAACGTGAACATCGCGCAGATGTCGGTCGGCCGGTCAATGAGTTGCGGCGCCGCCTTGGCCGTACTGTCCTTAGACACGAAGCCCTCGGCGGAGACGATTAAAGAACTGAAGAAATTCGATTTCATTCAGGACGTGATCCTCGCTACGCTGCCGGCGGAAAATGAGCTGCCGAGTTGGCTGAGCTAAAATAACAAAGAGTAAGAGTTTTTTGGAATGGGGGTGAATTCGCGCAGCGAAAAGGGGGAAAACAATTTTGCAAAAATGTTTTCCTCCTTAAGCAGCGGCTTTCACCTCACCCCATGGTTTTATCACCCCAGCGTGGCAAGCGTGCTCATCCAAAAGATGTGTATCACTAGGCTTTTCAAAACAATCACGCTCAACAGCGAGAAAATCGGCAGTGCCAACGCGGTACTGGAGATTTCCTCGCTTTTTTTATGGAACGTAAGGAGCCAAACGAAAGACAGAATGATGAGGGTAAGGTTTATCGTGACGACGGACAGGCCATACGCGGTCAGCAGCACGCCCAGCAGACACATCGCCAGCACGGCTCTATTTTTTGCGTACAGCCGCCATCCCGCAATCATACACATAGCAAGCGAGGGAACGGCATATAACGCGACAACTCCACCCAACTCTTTCAGTATATACGGATTCTCGATATAAACGAACAATCCCCCCCAGAAAAGTCCCCAAAGAATCCAAAACGGCAAAAAAATTTTCCAGGGCACGCGGTTCTCGTCAAGAATAATCAGGCCGGTACCCAGGATGGTTAAGAATAACGCGGCATCCGCAAGGGAAGTCGCCAACATTAAAAAAATATAGAAAGATCTTTCTGCCGACGTGTACATCCCCGAGTGTGGCGTCAAAGAGAGCACCACTCCCGGCCAAATTCCCCAGAAAATCACCAAGAACCCGCAGCCGCAAATAAACTCCACCGTGGGATACCGCCGGGAAATTTTCTGGCCGCAGTCATAACACTTGCCGCGAAGCAGGAGCCAGCCGAGCACGGGGATGTTATGACGCCGGCGGATGGGCTTCCCGCATTTCGGGCAGTGTGACAGCGGAAACGAAAGATTCATCCCCTGCGGCAGCCGCCAGACAACGACGTTCAGGAAGCTGCCGAACGCCGAGCCGACGAAGAAGACCCAGAAGGCGAGGAAAAGTAGGAAAGCGGTCATACGGAATTAGGAATGAGGAAGGAGGAAAGGGGAATAACAGTAAATCATTATAAACCGGAACCGTCGCGGCGTCAAGAAAGTAAAAAAGAGCGGACAGCACAAAACCACCCACTCTTTTATTCTCTCACTCTTTCATTTTTCCTGCACGAGCACGAACGGCTCAAAAATCCCTGTGGGAATCATGTCATACCACGTACCCTCCGGCAACTCCGCCGGCGCCTGATGAAAACTGCCCGGCCAGGCCGACCCGCGATGACGCCCCACATGGTGCGGCCCGTAAAGGTTTTTCGGCGTGCCGTAAAGCGTTACCGTCACTTCATTTTCACCGTCCGCAAGCAGGCCGGTCACGTCCGCCTCACATGGCGCCCACGCCACGCACCCGGCTTCCTTCCCGTTCACCGCGACTTTCGCCACGCTCCCCCACCAGCCGCGCCGCATCTCGGGCAGCCGCACTTTCCACACGCCGGCCGACGCGTCCTTCACCCGGAACGTCTGCGTATACGCCACCGTGTCCGCGTAAAACGGCATGCCCTGATTCTGCCACGCAAGCGCCCCGGCATTCCCCGCGAGGTCTCCAAAACCCGCACCGTTCACGGCGTAAATCGCCCGCCGGTCATGATTCCGCGCGGTCAGTTCGGAACTGGCTTTCACGCCCTTCACCGGCACTTCCTTCAGCTTCCCGTCCGCATCCGCTACGAGAAACCGCACTTCCGCCAGCCCGACGAACGCATTATCATTCTGCGGGGCCGTGCTTCCAGTGAAATCATTCGGCAGCGGATACCAGACGCCATTATAATTATCCCGAATCTTCATCCGCACGCGCGTCACCGTTTCCGGCACCGCCGCATTTTTCGCACCGGTGAAAAGCAGCGTTTCCGCCTCCCCGTTTCCACGCCGGAAGGTCATCCGCAGCGAGGCGTCTTTCGCGTCATCAAAATAAATGTCGGCCGTTTTCACGCCACGTTTTTCGAGACCCGCTTCACAGTAATTCCACACCCGCAGCCCGGCAGGCTTCACCGGCTCCTCCAGCGTAAACTCAATCCACGGCGCCAGATCACGCTTTCCATCCGCGAAATCCACGCCGGTGGTGAGCCACGCCACGCCTTCCAATTCCGCACTGTGCCGCGCGGGTTTTTCATCTTCACCAGCGTTCACAGCTTTCGCCGGCTGGGCCGCGTCCTGTGCCGCCTGCGAAAAATACAGCGGCTGCGACTTTTTAATCGCGAACCCCGCCTCCGCGTTCTCCAGCGAAAAATCGCCGATCACGTACGCCGGCATCAGCTCCGCCCACATGTGCATTTTCTTGCACGCGATCCGCACTTCATTCACGCCGACTTTCACCGCCGCGCGAATGTCATAAACAGGGAACGCTTTATCCAGATACCACGCCCCGGGAATCGGCGTTATCACCTGCCCGTTACACGTCACCTCATAAAGATCGCCGCGCTCGATCACGAAACGCAGGTCCGGCACCGCCTCCGCCAGCGTGAAACGGTACGTGGCCGAGTACGCGCTGTCATCCGAAAATTCGTGTTTCAGCAGGTCATCCCGCAACTGCACGCCGTTATCCCACGGACTGACGCCGAACCCGTTCTGATTCCACAAAAACTGATTCGCGCGATAAAAATATTCATTCGCGCGCGACTTGCCGCGGGTCTCCACGTCCAGGTAATCCAGCACGAGCACGTTTTCCTTCAGCCGCCGCATCTGCGGAAACCCTTTCCCCGCCACGACTTGCGCTTCCTCGCGGGGCTTTAACATTTCCAGCGTTTTCTCCGCCGCGATCTCCGCCGCCTCCTGCGAGAACACATAAAGCAGGCTTCCTGCCGGCGGGATGGCAAACGGAATCACTTCCGGCACCGCCATCCGCGCCGACACTTTTCCCGTCACTGCGTCATACGCCTGGAAGCTCCGCCATGGCAGCATTTTCAGCGATCCGCCGGACGCCTCCTCCAGACTCGCGTTACACAGGAACAGAATTTCGCCGCCGTTAATGGCCCGGCAGTGATGATACAGCTTTCCGCCGGCGCCTTTAACCCGCCAGAACGACGCATCCATTTCCGCCAGGAAATCTTCCACACTCACCAGCCGCGTGCGTGCTGGGCGCGCAACCGTGGCGTTCACCGCTGTTTTTCCAAATACGCGATCAAAATCCGCCTGCGTTTCCGCATCCGTTTTCTCCACCGCCACGCCGTCCACATACTGCGGCACGTCTCCCAGTGCCTGCACCTGCACGCCGCTTTTCGCCAGCAGCGCCAGCGTCGCGCGACCCAGATTTTCCGTCACCGGCGGCAGCACCACCAGCTCATAAAACGCACGTCCCACTTTCAGCCATTTCGTGCCCGCCTGCCCCTGCCGCGCGATGATGTCCTCACTCCCCAGGTCATACTCCACCTGCCGGGCCTCCAGCTCATACACCAGGTCCGTGAACGTCCCCTCCAGCTGCCCGCGTTTTCCCTCCGGGTTATTCTGATACATCCACCCCGTGGTTGTGGGCTCCAGAATCAGCACGCGATTCACCTGCTTTCCCTGCGAGAGCATGTACGACAGCCGGGTGAAGTACCGCGCCATCAGGTGATACTGCTCCCACCACGAGGCGTGATACGAAAACGACTGCGGGTGATCATGCTTCCGGGCGCCGCGAATCGTGATGTACGAAAGATGCTCGTCCATGGTGTTCACGCCCAGCACATATGACCAGTCGCCCAGCCGTTTCATGTCTTCAAACGTCAGATCCCATCCGCCGGCGCCGTAATTTTCACTCAGCGTCCGACTGCGACCCATCTGATTCGCCACCGACGCGAGCTCTTTCACAGCGCGGATATTTCCGAACTGCGCCCCCACGTGGCGGTCATTAAATCCGTTCATCAGCAGGTCGATTGCCGGCCGCTGATGCCACGCGTACATGGCCATGTTATCCGGCCCGTGCGACGTTCCGCTCCAGCCGTGCTCCCAGTAATGGCCCGTAAATTCCAGATTATTTTTCTCGCAGAACGCGAAACACGGCGCCGCCCACCGCGTGATGAACAGCTCCAGAAGCAGGGCGTGATAATCATGCCGCACCTGGCGCCACGTGACACCCGTGGCCGGGTTATCCGCCTCCTGCGACAAAAGCGGTAAATGCGCGATCAGCGAATACCCGAATTTCTCCTGAAAGCGCTGCGGTAAATCGTCCGTCCAGGAAAGCCCGCCCGCCGGCGTGATCTGTGGCTCATCCGTAAAGAGCCCCGGAATCCGTGTGCCGAAATATTCACCCAGCTCCTTCTTATAACGCTCGTGCGTGACCTCCATAAACTTTTCGGTCACGCCTGGCTTCAGCAGATCCACATAAAACTTCCCGCCGTACCACTGACTGTGCCCCGCGAAATGATACCGCCCCAGAAACCACGTTTTCCCACCTTCTGTCAGTGCCGGAATCTTCTCGCCCGCATCCCGCGCCGCCAGCACTTCCGCCGTGCGGTCCACCAGCGTGCCGTCTTCATTCATCTGCACCACGTACATCACGTCGTCGCCGGCGTTCCACTTCCCGCTTTCATCCGCAATCGTCGCGAACACGCCGCAATGAAGCCCCTTCCCGCGCGACTCCGGCATCTCGTCCGGCACCAGCCCGCCCCCAAAACCGCTGGGGTACGAGTTCTCGTCATAAATCCAGATATTCATGTCCAGCTTCTCGGCCTCATCCAGCGCGACGCGCCACAGCCGGAACCAGTCCGCGGAAAGATACGGCGTCATCAGCCCCGGCCGCGGGTGTACGAACGCCTGCTTCACGTCCTGAGACGCCAAATCGCCCAGCGTGTCACGGATCTGCGTTTCCGTCAGAAGATCATTCCACACCCACAGCGGCGCGGTGGCGAAATTCCGGTCAGGCCCCTTCAAAAACGTCGCCCGCACCTCATCCGGCGTGGGATTTGTCAGCGGATTCAGTTTCGACTCCTGCGCCGTCACCGCCCCCGCAAAAAGAAACAGCCCCCCGGCCATCCACAGAAACATCTTCCCCCAGGAATGCTTGAAAACGCACATACCGACTCCCCTTTCTCACAGACACACAAAAAATGGCAGAACCCCACACGGCGGGACATCCGCGGCAACCCGCGCGGCACCCTTCTATTATATCCGCCCGCGTTTTAAAAAGAAAGCCACGCGGATAAAGAAAAAAAGACGTTTTTGGGCATCTTTCCAATTAATTTCTCACAAGAACAGCAGCCGGGAGCGGAGCGTTAGCGCAGAGACCGGATTAGAGCCGCTGGATATTTCCCAGTTCTAATCCGGTCATTTCGCTTCGCTTCATTCCCGGCTGCTGTTTCTTGCAGGCCTCAAAAATCCAGAAAATTCGCGTTAAAATATTCATCGTCGCCGGCGGTCAGGACGAAAGGCCCATGCTCGGTGACGGCAATCGTGTGCTCGAAATGGGCACTATTTTTCTTATCCGCCGCGTACTGCACCCAGCCGTCTTTGCCCTCCACGACTTTATGCGTCCCCACATTCACCATCGGCTCCACCGCGATCACCAGCCCCGCCTGAATCCGAAAATCCGAATACTTGCAGAAATAATTCGGCACCTGCGGATCCATGTGCATCTCCCGGCCGATCCCGTGCCCGACGAATGCATCTACCACCGCGAAACCGCTGTCCTCGACGTATTTTTCCATCTCCGACGCGATTTCGTTCCACCGCGACTTCACTGCCAGCAGCTCGATCGCCAGGTCCAGCGTCCCCTTCGTCACATCCAGCAATTTCTGCGTTTCGGCCGAAACCTTCCCCACGGCATACGTCATCGCGGAGTCGCCGCACCAGCCCTCCAGGCGGCACCCGGTGTCCACGCTGAGAATGTCCCCCTCCTGCAAAACGCGATTTGAGGGAAACCCGTGCACCACTTCTTCATTCACCGACATGCAGCACACCGCGGGGAACGGCCGCTGCCGCGAGTGGAGCTGCACGCCCTTAAACATGCCCTCCAAATTTTTTCGGCGAAAATAATCCTCGACCTGCTCATTAATTTCCCGCGTGGTGATTCCCGGTCGCACCATCCCCCGCACGATCTGGTGGGCCGCGTATACATGAAGGCCCGCACGACGCATCTGACGGATGTCTTTTTTCGACTTTAACTCGATTTTCATGATAAAAACCTCGTCCCAAAAAAGTTGCGGGGAAACCGCGGACACCGGGGAATCCGCTTTCCGGTCAATCAAAAAAAGCGACAGAAATTTTCAGGTTTTCAGCGACTGCCGTGCATCTGGCAAGTGCCGCCGGGCCTGACGATTTCTGTCGCTACCGTCATTCATTACGCGATCTTATCAAGAATCGCCTCGATCCGCGAGAAAATGGCGTCCACCGTTCCCAGTCCGTCCACGGTCTGCAGCAGGCCCTTTTTCGCGTAATAATCCAGCAGCGGCGAAGTCTGATTCGTGTAACCCACCAGCCGATTCCGAATCGCTTCCGGTGTGTCATCCGCCCGGCCACGGCCCGCAAGCCGCGTGAAGAGTTCATCTTCCGGAACGCGAAGTTCCAGCACGATATCCAGCGGCGTGCCTTTTTTCGTCAGCATTTCGTCCAGCGCTTCCGCCTGGGCGATCGTTCGCGGGAAACCGTCCAGCAGAAAACCTTCCGCACAGTCGGCCGCCGCCAAACGCTCGTCAATAATCGAAATGATCACCGCGTCCGGCACCAGCGCGCCTTTCGACATGTACTCGTCCGCCTTCAGGCCGACTTCCGTTTTCGCATCCCGCGCGGCCCGCAACATGTCCCCGGTGGAAAGATGAGCCGGGTGATACTTCGCGATTAACCGCTCCGCCTGAGTTCCCTTCCCCGCGCCGGGAGGGCCGATAAATACTAAACGCATTATTTTCTCCTATAATTATCAATTATCAATTGTCAATTATCAATTATCAATTATCAATTATCAATTTTTACTTCTCGAGTAATCCTTTATAATTCCGCATGACCAGGTGCGAGTCGATTTTCTGCACCATGTCGAACGCCACGCTGACCGCGATCAGCAGCCCCGTACCGCCGTAAAAACTGGCGAGGTTCGCGTCGATACCCAGCGATTTCGCCACGATCGTGGGCAGAATCGCCACCAGTGCCAGGAACGCGGCCCCCACATACGTAATGTGAATCATCACTTTTTCGAGGTAATCCGCCGTCCGCTTGCCGGGCCGATGTCCGCGGATGATCGTGCCGTTATTCTTCAGGTTATCCGCCATGTCTTTCGGGTTAAACGTAATCGCCGTCCAGAAATAGCAGAAGAAGAAGATCAGGCCGATATAACAGACGTTATATACGAATCCGTGCTCGCCGGTGAACCAGTCGGTGAGGAATTTCAAATAATCGTTATGCGAAATGATCGGCAGGGCACACAGCCACGCCGGGATCAGCAGCAAACTGCTGGCGAAAATGATCGGCATAACACCCGCCTGGTTTACCTTCATGGGCAGGTACTGCCGCATTCCGCCATAAACCTTTCGGCCGCGGACGTGCTTCGCGCTCTGGGAGGGGATCCGCCGCTGGCCCAGGGTGATAAACACCACACCCGTGACCACCGCCAGGAACAGCACCACCAGGATCAGCAGCTGCACGGCGCTGACGCCTTCGTCGCCGGTGACGTTCAGGCCGCCCTTACTGATGTTCGACGCAATGCGCAGCAGCGGCTCGGGCATACGGGCCAAGATGCCCGCCATGATCAGCAGACTGATGCCGTTTCCGATTCCGTATGCGTCGATCTGCTCGCCCAACCACATCAAAAACGCCGTGCCGCAGGTCATGATCAGCACCGCCGTCAGATGCCAGAACAGCGTCAGGTTCCCCGCCGCGTTCACGAACTCAGGCAAAAAGATCGTATTATTCCCCGTCACAAGCTTCGCGGCACCCAGATAAAACCAGCTCTGCAAAAGGCAGATGGCGATCGTCGCGTACCGTGTGTATTCATTTATTTTCTTGCGTCCGCTTTCGCCCTCCTTCTGGAGCTTCTCCAGCGGAGCCCAGACACTGGCCAGCAACTGGAAAATAATGGACGCGGAGATATAAGGCATGATCCCCAGACCGAAAATCGTGATCTGCCGCAAGTCGGCCGCACTGAACATGGCCGCATGGTTCAGCAGGCCCGCCAGCGCCGAGTCCGTCTGCGTGTCCCCATGGGCCACTTTCGACGGGTCGATCATCGGAAGGTTAATATGGAAACCGATCCGGAAAATCGCCAGCAGCAGCAGCGTAAAGAAAATCTTCCGCCGAAGTTCGGGAATCTTAAAAATCACAAATATTTTTTCAAGCATAATGCATCCGCCCTGTTGGAGCTAAAAACCACATCCCGGCACACGTCGCCTCCTCCCGCGGCTACGGTTCCAGCCCTAGCTAACCGCGCGAGAAAAAGCGGGGCGGTGATATCAAAAAATCGCCACCCTGCGCAACAGGATTCAAATCTGAAAAATACTAGTGGTAATTTTAACCTATTTTCAGTTTTTTTACTAGGAGGACTTTCTTATTTTTAGGAAAATGTTGGATTTAAGATGAAGTTGCCCGGAAACTTTCTCCATCCCGGAGGGATGTAATGTTTTATAGAAAATGGCTCGTCATAAATTTCACCGCCCTGTAGGAGCGGATAATGGCCAAAATTCTCAAAAATACCATTATATTATACACCTCTCAACCTCCGCCAAAAATTTTCTCGGAATTTTACCCACATTCACACACACCCATTCTATTTTGCCTATTTTTATGGTATAATACCATATCGTGGATGGTTTTTAGGTGAACCTAACTTCGAGCCCCCACGTAAAAGATAGCAAGACATTATTCACTGAAAATCCGGCTTATTTTCATTGTAAACGATATGGATCCACACCATCAGGATAATTACTCCGCGGCTGGGAAAAACGGGGCGCCGGACGGCGTGCGCGGCGCTTCGGGCCAGTGGCGGGGCATGATTTTCGCCAATTTGAGTTTCGCCGTGGCCGTGGCTGTCCTTCTTTTCATTTACGGCACGGGGATTTACGGGCCCGGCTCGCTTTTAATGACGGCCCTGGGCCTGCAGGCGCTAATGGCAGTCATCACCGCCATGCTGACGGTTCACGCGGGGTTCATCCGCAAAAAAATCGTCGAAACCCTGGAATGGAAACGGCCTGAGTGGGGCGAAAACGCCGAGAATCCGTATCAGATTGAGGTGGACCAGGCGAAAATCATTCATTTTTTCGTTTTGGGCATGATTCCCACGGTGCTGGTGGCGGGGCTTGCGCTTTATGTGCTGTTTCGCTGGACGGCTCCGCCGGAAAAGGTGCTGCTGATTCCGCCTTCGCACGCCACACTGATCGCCATCCTGACCATGGTCGGCTGTATTCTCTGGCTGATGATCGCGCGGGCGTATGATGCTGTGAAGGAGGAAGACCCCGAAGAAAACAGTCTCCCGGAGGTGAATGCGCTGGCGGAGGCCGCGTGGGAATCCTGCTGGTGGATGGGGCTGGTGGCGGTGGGTCTGGTCCTGAAAATCATCTGGCCGGCCACGGAAATTTATCTTGCGTGGGCCATTCTCATCTGGATTCTTGCCGTGGCGGCGGAGCAGCTCAGCCGACTGATTCTCGGCTGGATTCAGGCGAAAAACGTCAAAAATCAGTTCACGTCGCCGGTGACGGTTTTTCTGCGCTACATGATCTTCGTCCGCGGGAATCCGATTCACAGTATTTTTTACACCATGGAAAAGAAATGGGGCGTGAGCTTCCGTTCGTCGTGGGCCATCCGTTTCGTCGCCCGCGCGACCGTGCCGGCGCTGCTGATGGTGCTGCTTTTATGGTGGGGGCTTTCAGGGCTTTCCGTCGTGCGGATAAACGAAATGGGTGTCCGGCGGGATTTCGGCCGACTGTATCCCGAGCCGCTCGAGCCGGGTCTGCACTGCAAGTGGCCGTACCCCTTCGGCAGCATCACGACCTACCCCGTGAAAGACATTCAGCAGATCCCCGTGGGGTTCGAGCCGCCCAAGTCCGGCACGGTTTCCTACCTCTGGTCGCATAACCAGAACGTGAAGGAATTTGAGTTGGCCCTGGGCAACGGCAACGAGGCGATCGCCATCCACGCGGTGGTGTTTTATAAAATCCGCGAAGACAAGGAGGGCTTTTTCCAATATGCTCTGCAATTTCAGAATCCGCAGGACGCGATCAACAATTACGCGCACCACTGCCTGACCGAGCTGACGCGGAATTCCACCCTGGACAACGTGCTGGCCATGGAGCGGGACGCGTTCGCGGCGCGGCTCAGCGAAGGGCTGCAAAAATATATCGACGACGACCAAATTGGCGTGCAGATCATCGACGTGGCCCTGGTTGGGCTCCACCCGCCTGCGAAAGTGGCGGACGCGTACCTGGACGTCATTTCCGCCAAGACCGACGCGCAGCGCGTCGTGACCGTGGCCCGCGGTGCCTACGACGCTTCCGCCTTCCGCGCGATGCAGGATCATAACCTGCGCGTGACCGACGCCGAGGTCATGAAGCAGCAGCAGGTGGCGCAGGCGCACGCCGACACCGACGACTTCGTCGCCTCCGGCACGGCCTACCAGGTCAACCCCGACTGTTTCCGCCTGCGGTACTGGCTGGACAATTTGCAGCAAATTCTCCAGAACAAAAACCTCGCGATCATCGACGAATCCATCGACGTGTATTTCGACATGCAAAAATCCGGCACCGCCGAGAACCGCAACGTGATCACCCGCGCCGAATAAAAATGAGGAATGAGGAATAAAGAAATGAGAAATGACGCAGGCGTACCGCAAACCGTTCCTTAGAATCATTCTTTTATTTCTTTATTCCTCATTCCTCATTCCTCATTTTCACCCTACACCTTTCCTCACTGGAGTTCCTTAATGTCCCATCATCATCATCACGAGCACGACGCGGAAAATCAACAGCCGCTGGGGTCTTATCTTCTTCGGGTGACGATTTCGATTCTTATCGTGGCCCTGTTGATCGCCAACGGGATGGCGTATCAGGTCGAGGAGGGGAGTCAGAACGTGGTTGTCACGCGTTTCGACCGTCCGATTCACACGGAGAAGTCGGCGGGGCTGCACTGGAAATTGCCGTGGCCCATCGACCGCGCGAATGTCGTCGACATGCGGAAGCAGACCTTCGAGGTGCCGCAGGCCGCGGCGCTGACGCAGGACAAGCAGAGTATCATCCTGCTGACGTACGTCGTGTGGAAAGTGGCTGACGCGGAGCTTTTCCTGAAGTCGACGAAGACCGTGCCCGAGGCGATGAATAAGATTCAGAGTACGGTCGTCAGCGAAAAGAACACGCTCCTGGGGACGTATAACCTCAGCACGCTGGTTTCGACGAACCCCGAGCACGCGAGCATCATGGACGAACTGGAGCGGAAAATCTGCGAGGCCGTCCACGCCAAATATATCGACTCGGGAATCGACGTGCTGCAAGTCGGCATCAAGCGGATTTCCTTCCCGGAAGCGACGATCGACTCGACGCTGGAAAAAATGCGTGCGGAGCGCGTCGCGATCGCCACGACCATTCGCGCCGAGGGGGAAGAGAAGGCCAGCCGTATTCGTAACGAAGCCCAACGTGAGGCGGCGGAGACGGTGGCCAAGGGCACGCAGAAGGCGGGTGAGATTCTTGCCGAGGCGCGTATCGAGGCGGCGGCGATTTACGATAAGTCGCACTCGCTGGATCCGAGTTTTTACCAGTTCTGGCGCCAGATGCAGGCGATTCGTAATACGCTGGGCCCGCGGACGACGCTGATTCTGCGGAACGACAGCGGTTTTGTGGCGCCGATTTTCGAAATGCCGAAACCGTGGGCGATGCCGAAAATTTCGCTGGACACACCGGGCGTGATCGACCTCCCCGACGCGCCGGCCCCACCTCCAGTGGAACCCGTTTCACCTCCGACACCGGCACCTCTTCCCGCCGGAGAATAAATACAAGCATTCCTAAATTCCTCATTCCTCATTCCTAATTAACATAAAATGGCTCAGAAAAAACCAGGAAAAGTGCTCTTTCAGGGCGTGGAGTCCGGGATGACGCTGTTCCGTCTGACGGTGCTGGTGCTGGTGATTTTTTACTGGCTTTCCGGCATCAAAACCGTCGGCACGACAGACGTCGGCATCCTGACCCGCTTCGGAAAGGTCGTGCCCTCCTCGAAAAATGAAAAGGTGCGTCAGCCGGGCATCGTGCTGGCGCTGCCGAAGCCGATCGACAACCTGCTGCTGGAGCCAAAAACGGTGCAGGAGCTGGAGATTTCGAAAGTTTGGGCGTCGCTGGATCTTCCGATCAAGAATAATAAAATCGACCCGCTGATGGAGGGTTACTGCCTCACCGGCGACCAGAACGTGGTGCAGACGAAACTGATGGTGAAGTATTTCATCACGGACGCGCAGGCATGCCGTTTCGGGGTGAAGGACCCGCAGGCGCTGATCGAGAGCCTGGTGCTGGCGTCGCTGACGCAGTCGATTTCCGGGTGGGGCGTGGACGAAGTGCTTCAGTTGCAGCGGACATATGAAGTCGTGCGGCAGGCGGACGGCGAGACGTCCGTGGAGCACGCGCCGCAGAAGGTCGCGGTGACGGAAAAGCTCGGCGAGCTCGTCATGCGGCGGGCGCAGACCCGGCTCGACGCGCTGGAAAGCGGCATTACACTGAATCAGATCGAGTTCCTGAACATGCATTATCCGCGGCACGTGAACAAGGAATTCGTGAATGTGCAGACGGCGAGGATCGCGGCCGAGACCGAGCGTCATGCGGCGGAAGGGGACGCGGGCCGGATGAAACAGGGGGCGAAAACGCTGGCCGGGAATGTAGTTACCCAGGCGCAGACGTACCGGCAGGACATGGTGGCGCAGGCCGGGGCGGAACGGCGGGAGTTTGAGCCGCTTTTCCGGGAGTATCAGAAATCGCCCGACCTGGTATGGCAGCGGATTTATATGGACACCGTGCAGCAGGTGATGGGGAACGTCGGAACTGTGGATTTCGTGCCCGGGGGCACGCGGGTGATTTTGCCAAGTTCGGAGGACCGTAAATGAGTAGTGAATTTGCCCACCCCGCGTCGCAGCGGATGCGCGACCTGGAAGTTCCGCTGACCGTTTCGGAACGCACGCGGATCGTCATTCAGCTCGGGTCTGCCCTGCTGGCAAGCGGCCTGCTGATCGTCGGGCTGCTGCAGAAGTACTATGGCACGCCGGGAATGGAAGCGGTCGCGGATCTGATTATCGCCATTGCCGCGATGATCGTGGCCACGCCGATTTTCATCGCCGCGGTGATCGGAGTTTTTTCGCGCTCGGCGAACACCCACGCCATGACGGAACAGCTGGTGGCGCTGGCCACGCTGGCGGCCATGATGAGTGGGCAGTTCACGGTCGCGACCCTCATCCCCATTATCATGCACCTCGGCCATTTCCTCGAAGAACGCAGTATTCTCGGCGCGCAGGCGGCGATTGAAGGGCTGCGGACGCTGGAGGCGCGGGACGCCACGGTCGTTTCGCCCACCGGCGAAGAGCGGCTCGTGCTTCCGTCGGAGCTGAACGTGGGAGACGTTTTGCTCGTGCGGCCGGGGGATGTGATCGCCGCGGATGGGGAAGTGCTGGAGGGTGTTTCGGCGGTGGATCAGTCGTCGATCACGGGCGAGTCGGTACCGGAAGAGGTGGAGTCGGGCGTGAACGTGTTCGCCGGGACGCTGAATCTTTCGGGCGTGCTGCGTATCCGGGTGACGAAGACTGGCGAGAAGACGGCGCTGGGCCGCGTGGTGAGTCTGCTGCAGGAGGCGGAGCAGTCGAAGACGCCAGTAATGAAGCTGATTGAAAGGTACGCGACATTTTATGTGCCCATCATCCTCACGGTGGCGGGCGTGGTGCTGTTCCTGACGAATGACATGAACCGCGCGGTGGCGATTCTCGTGGTGGGATGCCCGGGCGCGATCGTGCTGGCGGGCCCCACGGCCATGATCGCGGCGCTGGCCGTGGCGTCGCGGCTGGGGATTCTCATTAAAAATACACGCTTCTTGGAGTCGGTGGCGGATATTGATACCGTCGTGCTCGACAAAACGGGCACGGTCACCATCGGGCACCTAGAGCTCTCGCGGATCGTAGCGGTTCCGGACAAAAACGGACACGTGGCCACGGATGAAGCCATGCTGAAACAGGCGCTGCGATGCGCGATCGGGTCGCGCCACCCGGCGTCGCGGGCCATCGTCACGGCGGCGGACGCGCGGGATATTAAACTTTTCTCGCCGCCCGGCGCGGGTACGCAGGAGGTGGCGGGGAAGGGCGTGATGCTGGCGGAAGGGTCGGAGACCACGTACCTTGGTCGCTTGCAGTGGCTTGCGGAGGAGGGTTTTGACACGTCGCGGTGCACGGACATTTCGCCGGAGTCGGCGGGAAGTCTGGGCTCGGTGACGTGGCTGGGTGTGCGGACGGTGGACGAGGTGGGGAATGCCGAGCTTCGTGTGCTGGGATGTTTCCTGCTGGCGGACCGGCCGCGTCCGGAAGCGAGGGAGGCGATCGCCGTGCTGCGCGGGCTGGGCGTGGAGAAGTGCATTCTGCTCACCGGCGACCGACGGAGTGTGGCAGAGGAGATCGGCCGCGATTTGGAAGTGGATCAGGTGATCGCGGAAGTGCTCCCGTCGCAGAAGCTGGACGTGGTCAGCGAGGAGAAGGCGAAAGGTCGGCTGGTGATGATGGTGGGGGACGGCGTGAACGACGCGCCGGCGCTTGCCAGCGGTGATGTGGGGATTGCGCTGGGGGCCGTGGCCAGCGACATCGCGCTGCAGAGCGCGGACATCGCGCTGATGACGAATGACCTTCGCCGCATTCCGCAGACCATGGAGCTGGCCCGCAAGACCCGCTGGACGATTCACACGAACATTCTTGTGGGGCTGGGGCTTTCGCTGTTTTTCATGTGGCTTGCGTCGATCGGGCAGATCAGCCCGCTGATGGGGGCCGTGCTGCATAACGTCGGCGAGGCGTTCGTCATTATTAATAGCGCCCGGCTGCTGCAATTCGGGGAGAATTTGTAAGCGGCGCAAGAAACAACAGCCGGGAACGGAGCGAAGCGCAGTGACAGGATAGAATGGTTGAATATTTCTCCACTTCTATCCTGTCATTGCGCTTCGCTCTGTTCCCGGCTGCTGTTTTCAGGCATTTACACCGGCTGTGCCGCGCCGTCGACGATTTTCTTTAATGTCTCCGCGTCCATGACTTCTTCCAGCAGCAGGCGGGCGGTGATGGCGTCGAGGATGTTGCGGCGGTCGGCCAGCAGTTTGCGCACTTCCGTGACGCTGGCCTCCAGAATTCGGCGGATTTCCAGATCGATTTCCCGGGCGGTGGTCTCGCTGAACTCGCGGGGATAAAATTCCTCGCCGCCGAGCATGGTGTGCGGCTTGTCGCGGAACGTGACGCGCCCCAGGGTGCTCATGCCGTAATCCATGACGATGCTTCTTGCGATTTCGGTGGCCCGCTGCAAATCGTTCGAGGCGCCGGTGGAAATGGTCTGGAACACCAGCTCCTCGCCCAGCGTGCCGGCCAGCAGCACGTAAATCTCGGCCTCCAGCTCTTCACGCGTCACCAGATAGCGGTCTTCGTCGGGCTTCTGCATGGTGAAACCGAGAGCCGCCAGGCCGCGGGGGATGATGGAAATTTTATGCACCTCGGACGCGTCGGGCAAAATATGCGCCACCAGCGCGTGGGCGCTTTCATGCACGGCCACTCGCCGCTTCACCTTTTCGCTCAGCACGCGGCTGCGTTTTTCCAGCCCCGCGGTGATGCGCTCCACGCCTTCATTGAGCTCGCGCATGGTAATCTCTTTTTTGCCAGCGCGGGCCGCCAGCAGGGCTGCTTCGTTGATGAGATTCGCCAGGTCGGCCCCGACGAACCCTGCGGTCATGGTGGCGACTTCCGTCAGATCGATTTCCGGCGAAAGCTTGACATCCTTCGCGTGGACCTGCAGGATTTTTTCGCGTCCGACTTTATCGGGGCGATCCACCAGCACCTGACGGTCGAAACGCCCGGGCCGCAAGAGAGCTTGGTCGAGCATCTCGGGACGGTTCGTGGCGGCCAGGACGATGACGCCGCCGTTGGGCGTGAAGCCGTCCATCTCTACCAAGAGCGCGTTGAGCGTCTGCTCGCGCTCGTCATTACTGCCGTGGCCGCTGGAACTCCGGGCTTTTCCCAACGCATCCAGCTCGTCGATAAACACGATGCACGGCGCGTGCGCGACGGCGTCCTGAAACATGCTCCGCACACGCGCGGCCCCCACGCCGACATACATTTCCACGAAATCGGAGCCGGAAAGACTCAGGAACGGCACCTCGGCCTCCCCCGCCACAGCCTTCGCTAGCAGCGTTTTCCCGGTTCCGGGCGGGCCCACCAGCAGGATGCCACGGGGAATCTTGCCACCCAGCGCCTCGAACTTTTCCGGCTCCTTCAGGAAGTCCACCACCTCGCGCAACTCCTCCACCGCCTCGTCCACCCCGGCCACGTCATGAAACGTGATGCCCACCTCATTCCGGTCATAAAACCGCCCGCGGTTCCGCCCGAACGCCACGGCGCTGGCATTCCCGAAACGCGTCAGCACCAGATAAAAGACCAGCGCGATGAACCCGAACATCACCAGCGTGGGCACGAGCGTTTCCAGCACGGACGGAGACGCCGCGGCGTCCGTGTCATAAAAACCGTTATCTTTCAGCAGGTTCAGAAGGTATCCGTTATCGAAACTCACCCCGCGACGATTCGCCGTGAAATTCACCAGCTCCGGTTCTTTTTCGGGTTCCTTTTTTTCTGTAACTTCTGACTTTTCAGCCACTTCCGGCGGGGATTCAGTCGGCGTCTTTTTCTCCTCTGGCTTCTCCGTGGTTTCAGCTGGCGGCACGGCAGAGGGTGATTCTGGCTGTGTTTCCGTTTTCGCTTCTGCCACCGACTGCCCATCCGTTTTTTCTTCCGTCACCGGCGCGGCCTGCGCTTTTTCCGCCTCCGCCTTCAGTTCGGCCGTCTTTTTTTCGGAGAGCACCTTTCGGCGGACTTTCCCCGTCACGCTGCTGTCCGAAATAACGACTTTCCGCAGATCCCAGTACTTCACGGTCTGCGTGACATCACCCTTTTCCTCCTGAATTTCGATGAACGCGTCCGGGTTTTTGTCCGGCGCTCCCTGCTCGATGAGCCGCAGCAGCTGGACATACGGAATCTGCACCGTCTGCGCGTTTTGCAGAAAATAATGGCCCGCGAGCATCGCCAGTATCACGCCCAGAGACATATAAAAAATCAGATTCCGCAGATTCGGATTCATGCCTTTCGGCGGCGGATCCGGTTCCGCTTCATGCTCGGGCTCCTCCGGCGGTGTTTCCAGAGCGTCTGGTGCCGAGGTTTCGGAACCCACACGAGCGTTTTCATCACGCGGCTGGCCGTGCTGTGATTCCGGCGCCGCGGCACCCGAGGGATTTTTTTCGTTCTTCTGTTCCGTATCTTCCTGATGAGCGTTCATGCGTTTTTACCTGGTTATCGGATGAGAGAAAAAGCGGTGGCCGGTGACGTAACGCCCTTCCACCGCTTTTGTCGGTTATTTGATGTGGCAGAATGAAATGCGATTCTTGGGGGGAAACATTTTTGAAAAATTGTTTCCCCTTCTTCCAAAAAACTTTTACTATTTTTTTTCTTTTTTATCCCACGCGCGGCGGCTGACGCACATTCTTCGGCGCTTGCGGCATGCCGGGCAGCGGTTTTTTCTCGCCGCCTTCTTCTTTTTTACCACCCTTGGACGCGTCGCGCAGGTCGTAACAGAAGATCGTGCCGCCTTCCCGCAGGTACAGCAGACCGCCGGCGATGACCGGGGCCGGCGCGAAGCCGTGCTTCATCTGCGGAATGGAAAGCTTGCCACGGAGCTTGAAGCCTTTCGGGGACGCTTCGACCAGGGCCAGCTCGCCGGCGGAGGTGCGGATGTACAGCAGACCGTCGGCGTACGTCATGCTCGCCATTTTGGACGGCACGGCGGGCAGAGGGCCACGTTTTTTGGCCATTTTCGATTTCCCGGCGGGCGGAATATTTGCCGGTCGCGGGGCCATGGCGGCGGGCGAAACGCCGGGGGGGCAATTCGCTTCCATCATGAACAGTTGCGCCGGCGTGCTGGGCAGATTCAGCGGGAAATGCAGCGGAAAGTCCAGCATGGCCGTGGCGGCGGAAGACGGTTTTTTCTCCGTCTTCTTCTCCGTTTTTTTCTCGTCTTCCGGGAAGAGCGTCTTATTCTTCCAGATGATGTTACCTTCTTTATAATTGAAGCAGATCAGGCCGTCTTTGTCGGTGCACGCGAAGACGTTTTCGTTCACTTTAATCATGTCTCCGGTGGGGATTTTGATATCTTCCTTAAACCAGAGTTCTTCGGTGCTGTATGTGGAGCCATTTTTCAGCACCCACGTGAGGCCCGTGCCGGCGGCGCTGGAGGTGAGGACTGTCTGTCCGTACCAGAGGGGGGTGTTAATGTTCATGCCGCTGGGGTGCGAGGTTTTTTCATTCTTCCAGCGCACATCTCCGCCGCGCACTTTGACGCCCATGACGCCGCCGCCGGTGAACTGGACGTACTGATGCTCGCCGCCGAAAGAGGCTTTAATGATGGACGCGTATCCGGCGGGCAGGCCGGCTTTCGAAACCCAGAGGCCGGAGGGGCCATTCATGACGTTTCGGCCGTAATGGCGGTCGATGGCGACGATGGTGGCGCTGGGGCCGCCGGGGGTGACGATGACCCATTTCCCGTCCACGTACGGCGACTCCGCGTATCCGCCGGCCGGCATCACACCGCCCGCGGAGGTGACGATATTCCGTGTCCAGCGCACGAATCCACTGCCGCTGTCCAGGCACACGAGGTTCCCGGCGGAGCTCAGCACGTACACCAGATTTTTGTAAATCGTGGGGGTGCAGCGCTGCATGGGGTACGGCGTTTTCGCCACGGCTTTTCCGATCGGCCGGGCCCACACCGTTTTGCCGGTGCGGTTTTCGATGCAAAATACGCACTCCACGCCACTCTTCACGCCCACGGTGTACGTCATGTTTCCGACCACGGCCACGCCGTTCATGCTGTTTCCGACGGTGCTATTTTTCCACAGCAGCGGGGGGCCGTTTTCACCCCATTTTCGCAGCAGGCCGGTCTCATACGCGACGCCGTTACGGTTCGGGCCACGAAATCCCGGCCAGTCGCCCGCCGTCAGTGTGCTGCCCGCCGCCGTCAGCAGGCATACGCCCGTCATCACGCAGAGGAGGAAAAGCCGATTCATCCGGTTCGCCGGAGAAAGAAAATGGATGATAGATTTCATGGGGAAAAGCTCCTTTTTTCGCAGGGGGCCACGAATTTTCGCAAAAGTGATCTAATATTATAGTATACAGAAAAACACACACTCTCTATTTTACCCCGAAAAGCAGATAAAATCCAGAGATCGCGGGAAATTTTAAGGGATTTTTGATGGAAATGGGAATGGAATTTCAAAATTCACCGCGGAGAGGGAGTGATTCACCACTGAGAGCACAGAGGACACAGAGGAGAAGACGCAGGTTTATGATGCCAGCAGCCCTGCTGAATTTTTTAATTTTTTTATTCTTTTCTCTCCCTTTCTTTCTCTGTGTTCCCTGTGCGCTCTGTGGTGAAATATTTATAACTCCGTGGTGAATCTTTATTTTCATAACAGTTAACGCTTGTATTTCGCTGCCGCATTTTGTATACTTATAGTAGAGAGAGTCGGGGAAACCGGGCGAATGAGTAACCGAAAAATGAAAGGATGATCACATGCGAATAACCTGCAGATTTTTGAGTATTTTTATGTGCGTAATGTGCGTGACGGGGTTTATGCTGGCGGCGCTGCCGGCGGCGTGGGCGGACGTGACGTTTTATGTGGCCGTGGACGGGGATGATGCGCGGGACGGGCGTACCCCGGCGGCGGCGTTTAAAACCTTCCAGCGGGCGGTGACGGAAGTGGAAAAAGTCCGCACGGAGAATGCCGGTAAAGAAAAAGTTACCGTGGAATTCGCGGACGGCACGTATTTTCTGGAGGACATGATTCACGTGACGCCCGGTGTTTCCGGCGTAAATGGCGGCGAGACGATTTTTAAGGCGGCGGACGGCGCTCGCCCCATTTTCAGCGGCGGCGTGAAAATCACCGATTGGCGCGTGAATGAAAAAGGCTGGTGGGAGGTGGAACTGCCGGTGTTTAAAAGCCCGGACGGAAACGTGCTTCCGTGGCGGCCCACCCAACTTTTTGTGGACGGCCAGCGCCGCTTCCGCCCGCGGATGCCGAAAAAGGGATATTACGCCGTCACGGATACCGTCCAGCCCACACAGCCTGTGAAGAATGAGTGCATGGACCGTTTTCGTTTCGGCACCGTAAAGAATGCGGACGGCACGGAAACCGCCGAAATCCGCCCGGACATGACGAATCTGGATCAGATCGAGGTGATTTCCCTCATTAAATGGACTGCCTCGCGGATGTTCATTCAGGAAGTGGACCCGGCCGAGAAAATCGTCGCGTTCACCGGCATGACCCGCGCGCCGTGGACGTCTTTCATCGCCGGGCATCCGTATTTTCTGGAGAATGTGCGGGACACGCTCAGTGATCCCGGCGAGTGGTATTATGACGTGAAGAAAAACCTGCTGACGTACATTCCCCGGGAGGGCGAGACGCCGGAAAATACGGAGGTGATCGTGCCGCGGGTGAAGTGCCTCATGGCCGTGGGGTACGGCGAGGAAAAGAAGCTCCGGGAGGTGATGTTTCGGGGGCTGACGTTCATGCACGCCGGGTGGGAAGTGCCGGCGGAGGGATTCCATGAAGGGCAGGGTGAAGTGGGCGTGATCGGCGCGATTAACGCCGTGAACGCGGCCCACTGCATTTTCGAGAGATGCGCGGTGCTGCACTGCGGCGGTTACGGAATAGATTTCAGTCTGGGCTGTCAGCAGAATTACGTCGCGGGATGCGATTTCGCGGACCTCGGCGCCGGCGGCATCAAAATCGGCAAGTTTTGGGCGGGCGTGCCGGATGTGGGCATTCCGTTCGACATGGCGAAACTCGGGGATTTGTACGGCGAGAATGCGTACGTGACCCGCCACTGGGTGACGCAGTGCACCATGGCCCACTGCGGACGCATGCACCCCGCGGGAATCGGTGTGATGATCGGCCACGCGTCTTACTGCGCTGTGGATCACTGCGACATTTACGATTTTTATTACTCCGCGACTTCCGTCGGCTGGACATGGGGATACCATGAACCGTCGCAGGCCCATGATAACCGCGTGGCGTGGAATCACATGCACACGCTGGGCCAGGGCGTGCTCTCCGACATGGGTGGCGTGTACACCCTGGGCATCTCGCCGAACACCGTGGTGGAGTATAACCGTATTCATGATGTGAAGTCATACGATTACGGCGGCTGGGGCCTTTACACCGATGAAGGCTCGACCGGAATCGTCATGCGGGGGAATACCGTCTTCCGCACCAAAAGCGCGTCCTTCCATCAGCATTACGGCCGGGATAACATCATCGAGAATAACATTCTCGTGGACGCCCTGGAACAGCAGCTTCAGCGCAGCCGCGAGGAAGACCACCTGAGCTTTAAATTCGAGCGGAACGTGGTTTACTGGGAGAGTGACGGGCGGGTTTTCGGCAGCACGTGGCAGAACGGCAATTACGATCTGGATTATAACGTGTATTTTAATCCGAATCATCCGCTGAAATACCCGGAAAGCGGCGGGGCTGTGTGGGGTGAGCAGAAAAAGGATGAACACAGCGTGATCGCGGATCCGCTTTTCGTGGATGCCGCGAAGGACGATTACCGCCTGAAACCGGAGTCCCCTGCATTTAAGCTGGGATTTCAGCCGCTTCCGGAAGGCACGCCCGGGCGGACGGTGAAGAGTAAGGTGGTGGAGGAGATGAAGCCGGTGCCGCCGGGGTTTAGTGATCCGCGGGAATGAAAAAAAGAATAAAACAGTAAAAGTTTTTTTGCCGGTGCGACCGGCGGCGAGTAAGGGGAGAAACAATTTTTCATAAATGTTTCTCCCTTTAAGAAACGCGATTCATCTTGCCACTTATCACGTCCCTCCGGGACGGGGGAGGGCACGCCGCATCCTTTCACCGGGGCTGCGGCTGACGCCTTACCTCGGCCTGATGCGTCAGGCACCTCCGGTGCCATTTCGAAAGAAGAAAAACCATGAAACATCTGAAACCCTGCATCCTTTTTTTATGCCTTCTGATTTTCGCCGGGGTACTTCGCGGTGAGGATACGGAAGAGTCGGTTCCGGAGCCGGTGAAAGAGCCGCCTAAAGTGGAGGATGTCCGTTTTTTAAGTGCCGTGCAGCGTTTTGACGGCGATTTTGCGCCGCTGGAAGAATCGCTCACGGCGGGGGCGGACATCATGGCGCGGGGAATCGGCGGCTGGACGGCGCTGCATTTCGCGCGGGATGAACGCCTGATTCCGTTCCTCGTGAAGCACGGCGCGGGCCTGGAGGCGAAAGACGCGGAGGGGCAGACGCCTCTGGTGGTGGCGGTGCTGGTGTATCCGAAATGTGTGAAGCCGTTTCTGGAAGCCGGGGCGGATGTACACGCGAAAACCCGGACCGGGTGTACGCCGTTACATGAGGCGGCTCGCAGGAAGGGTGAAAAAAATCTGGAACTCATCCAGATGCTTCTGGATGCCGGGGCGGAAGTGGATGCGCGGGCGGAAGGGGATTTCACGCCGCTGCAAATCGCGGTGATGAATGACGCGCCGCTGGAGAGCATTAAGCTGCTGCTGGAAAAGGGGGCGGGTGTGAATACGCGCATCGGAAAGCATGAGCAGTACAGCATTCTCGGCGTGGCGGGCAAGAAGGGAAATGTGGAACTCTGCCGGCTGCTGCTGAAGCACGGGGCGGATGTGAAGGCCGTGGACACATTTGAGCGGACGCCCCTGATGGACTCCGTGCGGTACCCGGCCGTGTGTCAACTGCTGCTGGAAAAAGGCGCGGAGCTGGACGCGAAGGACCAGGTGGGCCAGACGCCGTTGTGTTACGCCCTTCAGGAAAACGCGAAGACGGCGGAGCTTTTTATTGACGCCGGGGCGGATGTGAATACGCAGGATCGGTACCGCACGCCGCTGATCACGCTGGCGGCCAGAATGCCGGATAAGAATCTGCTGGAAAAAATGGTCGAAAAGGGCGCGGACGTTACGGTCAGTGATATTAACGGGGAAACGCTCCTGCATTTCGCGGCGGAAAGCGGCAGCGTGGCGTTATGTGCGCGGCTGCTGGAGGCCGGCGTGGACGTGAACGCGATTTCTCGGCAGGGGTACACACCCGTGATGCGTGCCATCCGGAATGATGAAATGCCGGCCGTGGAATTTCTCGTGACGCATGGCGCGGATTTGACGCTCGGCGGAGACATGCTCGACGAAAAACGGTGGAAAGATGATATACACCCGCCGCTGATCCTGGCGATTAAAAATCGGAATCTGGAAATGTGTAAGCTTCTCGTGCGTCACGGGGCGCCGTTTCTGGATGAAGAATTGTATCCGTATAAAACGCTCTGTAGCGCGGTGCAGAGTGGCAGTGTGGCGCTGTGCGAGTACATCCTGAATTTTAATCCGGACCTGGAAGTGCGTGATACTTTCGGGCGTACGCCGCTGATGCTGGCCGCGGAGACCCTGAACCTGGACATGTGCGTGCTTTTACTCTCACGCGGAGTGGATGTTAACGCGGCGGGAAAGGACGGGCGGAACGCTTTACGCTGGGTACAGCACGCGGGGTTTCCGGAAAAGATGCGGACCATGGTGCGGATTTATCAGCTTCTGCTTGAGGCCGGGGCGGATTTGAACGCGAAAGATTCTTCCGGGGAGTCGTATGCCGACCTTTGCGCGAAGATGACGGATGCGGATGACGCGTTTCGGCGGAAGTTTTTGCAGGGCGTGACTGGGCAGTATGCGGAAGCGGTGAAACCGCCGGCGCTGCACCGGGCGGCGGGTGCCGGGAACGCGGAGGAAGTGCGGCGGATACTGGCGGACGAAAACGCGGTGGTGGACGTGAATGAAAAAGACGGTGACGGCGAAACACCCATCTTTCACGCCGTCCGCGGAGGGAACCTGGAAGTGGTGAAACTGCTGGCCGAGCACGGCGCGGCGCTGGATGCGCGGGAGCCGCTGGGGGCCACGCCCCTGCATTACGCGGCTGGTTTCGGGCGAAAAGAAATTCTGGCGTTTTTGCTGGAAAAGTGCGTGACGTCAGCAGATGAAAATGACGAAAACGCAGCGCCGCGGGGCATTCACGCGGTGGATGAGCGCAGCGGTTCCACGCCGCTTCACTGGGCGGTGGAGGCGCGGCAGGGGCCGTGCGTCATCGCGCTGGTGCGTGCCGGGGCGGATCCGTGGCGGCTGGATAAATACACCATGTCCCCGTTCATGCGGGCCGTGGAGGCGGAAAATTTGCCGTACTGTAAATTCTTCTGTGAGAGCGGGTGTGACATAAACGCCACGGTGCGGAAGCATCCGTATGAGTGGGCGTTATGGCCCGACTCCGCCACGCGGCATCTCGTCATCCTGAAAGAATGTGGGATGGATTTTAACACACGGGACGCCCGCGGACACACGCTGCTGCATTACCTCGCCATGCGGAAAGAGGTGCGGATGATGGAGTACGTCATGCGTAACGGTGGAGACCCCGCGTTAAAGAATGACCGCGGCGAAACGCCCGTGGAGGTGCTCTCGCGGTACGGCACGCCGGCGAACTGGATGAGCCGCATGCGGGAGCTGGAGAAGGAAGTGGCGGAGAAGGAAAAATAAAAAAAAGTTAAAAGTTTTTTGAAGAGAGATGAATCGGCGCAGCCGAGAGGAGAGAAACAATTTTTCAAAGGTGTTTCCCTCCTGAATAAGAGCTTCCATTTCGGTAAATATAACCTGATAATAACATGAACACGCGAAACGTATACCTGATGATTTTCATTCTCCTCGCATCCGCTTCCGGCGCGATGCTCATGGGAGTTGAACCCCCGCCCCCGCCGTTTCCTCCGCTGCCTGTGCCGGTGCTGTTACCTGCGGAGGAGTTACCGCCGAAAGTGGTTCCCCCTGCGGTGCCTATGAACGCGGATTTTCAGCCGCCGGTGGTGGTTCTTCAGCCAGCCGCTGATACGCCGAGTGTGGGAATGCCATCCCCGCCCGTCGCGCCGGGTGCATCGGTGCCGACGATCATCGCGAAGACCGTCGTGGACGAGTTTCCGTTTTACACGAACGACCACACGCTGGGCAATTGGCGAAAATATCTGGAAGACGGCGGGGATGTGGAGAAGCCGGACGGCGGCGGCGCTTCCGCGCTGATGCACGCGGCGGCGTCTGAAAACGTCGCGCTGTGTGAGCTGCTGCTGAAGCACGGCGCGGATGTGAATTACCAGCGTCCGAATGATAAAATCACGCCGCTGATGTGGGCCGTGAACGGGAATAAGGCGGTGTGCGAGCTGCTCTTGAAGCACGGCGCGAAGCTGGACGCGGTGGACGAAAACGGAAACACGGCGTTTCATCATCTCCAGCGTGCGCAGGAGGATGTGCTGCAATTATTACTGGATGCGGGCGTGGACATTAACCTCCGGAATGAAAAGGATGGGGACACGCTGCTGATCCGTGCCGTGCGGCATTCGCCGGATATGGTGCGGATGCTGCTGAAGAAAAAGCCGGACGTGAACCTGCGGAATAATCGCGGCGATTCGCCGCTGCACCCCGCGAGTCATTATACCACCCCCGAGCAGGGGGCGGAGATCATACAGATGCTGCTGGATGCCGGAGCGGATGTGAATGCGCAGAATAATAACGGCGAAACGCCGCTGTATCAGAGCGTGTGCCGGTATGATGTGAACATGCCGGTTTTTGAAGCGCTGCTGAAGGCGGGGGCGGATGTGAATCTCGGGCCGGAAGAGCATTACCGCAGCACGCCGCTGGATATGGCGCTGGAGCACGGGCACGCGGAGACGGCGATGAAACTGCTGGACGCCGGGGCGGACATCACGCAGCGGAAGGAGCACGGCGCGATTCCGCTTTTCCTTGCCGCGAAAACGTGGAGCCGCCCGTTGATGGAACGCCTCATTAAAATGGGCGCGGACATTCAGGAGGTGAACAGCCCGGCTCAGGAGACGGTGCTCATGTACGTGGCGGAAGTCGGGGACGTGGAGACCGCGAAATGGCTGATCGAAGAGGGCGTGGACATGAACGCCCGCTCGCGCTGGGGAAAGACGGCCGTGATGCGGGCGCTGGAGTGCCGGCAGGATGAAATGGTGCGTTTTCTGGTCGCGCAAGGCGCGGATTTAACGGAAGGTGATCCGGAACAGCAGTCGCAGCGCGGTGGGTATGCCGGGCAGTTGCCGCTGCAGAGCGTGGTGGAACGCGGGGATGTGGAGATGGTGCGTCTGCTGGTGAAGCATGGGGCGCGGTTTACGGATGAGCAGCGGGACCAGAAAAAGCTGCTGCATTGCGCTGTCCAGAGCGGCAGCGTGGAAATGTGCGAATACGTCCTGAATTTTGACCCGGACGTGAATGTGCGGGATTACGCGGGAAATACGCCCCTGCATGGTGCGGCGGGGATGCGGAATTATGATCTGTGCGTGCTGCTGCTGTCGCGCGGCGCGCGGGTGAACGCGAAGAATAATAATAGCAGTACGCCGCTGATGCAGGTGGTGATGGGCGGGCAGAATTACTCGAATTTTGCGGACGGCTTACGCGAGTTGATGGGCGTGCGGGTGTGGCAGCTTCTGGTGGATGCCGGGGCGGAACTGGACGCGAAAGACAGCCAGGAAAAAACGGTGATGGATTATGTGTGGGAGAGCAGCGGCCTGAATTTTGCGTCAGAGTGGACGGTGCCGGTGCTGGCGGCGCCTTTTGCACCGTCATCCGACGGGCGGGTAATCGGCGTAGTGGATGATTCGTCAGGACAGTTGGTGCCTCGCAGTTTTCTCGTGAAGTATATTGAAGCGACCACCGGAAAGTGGCGGAACGCGGAGACGCCGGAGTCGCTGTTCATGGCGGCGCATGAGGGCGATAAAGAACGGGTGACGCGGCTGTTGGAGGCTGGGCAGGATGTGAACCGTCGTGACCGGGATGGCGAGACGCTGCTGCATTTCGCCGTGCGGGCTGGGAATGCGGAGATGGTGAAGTTCCTGCTGGATAAGGGCGCGGACATGAAAGCGCAGGCCATTCATGGTGGCACGCCGCTTCATTACGCCGCGGCGCTGGGGCAGCGTGAAATTTTGGAATTATTGATGGAAAAAGGGGCCGTCGTGAATCTTTCGGACACGGAGCGGAATGATGGTTCGCTTCTTTGGGCGGTGGCGGCGTCGCAGGGCCCGTGTGTGATTGCGCTGGTGAAAAAAGGCGCAGATCCCGGCCTGTTCGGCTCCACGTATTCGCCGTTTACGCTGGCGCTGAAAATGCGGAAAGAGGCGTACTGCAAATTTTTCTGCCAGAACGGATTTCAGGTGGATTCGCTGGCAAAAAAGTGGAATTTTCACATGTTTTATGACGCCGTGGGGCTGACGCCGGAGAACGTGCGTGTGCTTCTGGAGTGTGGAATGGACGTCAACTCGCGGGACAATTCCGGCATGACGTTGCTGCATTACGCCGTGAATCGGCAGGAGGGGCCGCTGATCGCGCTGCTGATGAAGCTCGGCGCGGATCCGTCGGTCAAAAATCAGCAGGAGAAAACGCCGGCTGATCTGGTGAAGGAAATGGGCGGCCCGTGGTTCGTGCGGCGGCAGATGGAAGAACTGATGAAGAAGTGAAAGCGTGAAAAAATGAAAGCGTAAAAACACAAAAACGTGAAGGAGCGATCATGATGCGGAAGATGATTTGTCTGTGCCTTATGTTATCGTGCATTCTCGCTGGGTGGGCAGCCGGGTGGGTGTTGGCCGCCGAGCCGCGAGTGGACCTTCCGCTGAAGATCAGCGCTCGCAGCGGTGAGGATGCACTGCGGGAGGCGGAGCAGTGGATTCGCCTGGAGGAAAAGGAGCATTGGAGCAGGTACGTGGCAGTGGACGGTGATTTGGAGGCGGTCGACATGGAAGAATGTACGCTCCTGCACCAAGCTACGGCGCTGGGATGCCCGGCGCTGTGCGAGCTGCTGATTTCCTCCGGCGCGGACGTGAATGCGCAGAATAATCGAAAAAAAACGCCGCTGATGACCGCCGCCCGGCAGCCGGAGATGGCGGGGGTCGTCGTGCTGCTGTTACAGGCCGGCGCGGATGTAAAGAGTGTGACGGTGTGGGAAGACACCCCGCTGCATTACGCGGTTTGTTCCTGCAATCCGGCAATCGTCGAAATGTTGCTGACGGCCGGCGCCCCGGTCAATGTGCGAATGGAAAACGGGGCGACGCCGCTGATGAACGCCGTCCGGTATGAGAATAACGTGGCGATCGTCGACATGCTCCTGAAAGCCGGCGCGGATATAAAAATTCCGGAAGTTGACGGCAACTCGCCGCTGCATATCGCCTGTCGCAGCGGTGATTTACCGATGGTGGAAAGCTTGTTGGCCGCCGGCGGGGATGTCCGTGACACAAATAAATTCGGCGATACGGCGCTGCATTACGCCGCTTTTTCCGGCAACCCGGCGGTGGTTGCAAAAGTGCTGTCGCTGGGCGGAGACGTCAATGCGCGGCTGGAAAACGGCGAGACGCCGCTGATGATCGCCACACAGAATCGCAGCCGCCTGGCGGTGATCGATCCGCTGATCGCCGCCGGTGCGGATGTTTCATTCAAGAATCACAGCAACTGGACGGCGCTGCATTTTGCCGCTCAATCCGGATCGCCGGAGATGGTTGCAAAACTTATATCGGCCGGCGCGAACGTCCGCAGCAGGAATAATGTCGGTTATACCCCGCTGCATCTTGCCGCAAATTGTGGTGAGCCACTGGTAATAGAACTGCTGTTGGCGGCTGGCGCGGATATTGAAAGCAGGGACGAATATGAAGAGAATACCGCGCTGCTCATGGCTGCCGGCGGCGGCGCTTTGCCGGTGCTTGAAAAATTGTTGGCGGCGGGAGCGGATCTCAAATGCACGAATAGACGCGGAGAAACGCCGCTTCATCGCGCTGCCCGTTACCGCGGTGCGCCGGTGATTGAAAGGTTGGTGCAGGCCGGGGGCGATGTCGACGCGCGCATGGAAGGCGGCGAGACGCCGTTGATGCTCGCAGCCCAAAACGCAAATGGCGCGGAGGCGTTTGCGCAGCTTCTTAAAGCCGGCGCGGATGTACAATGTGTGAATGCGTCCAATAACTCCATACTGCATTATGCCGTCCAAGGCGGCAACGTGTCAATGGTCGAAAAGATTCTGGCGGCCGGGGTGGATGTCAACGCGAAGAATGGACAGGGAGAAACGCCGCTTTTCCAAGCCGTGGGCAGGCTCCCGGAGATCGCCAGGATGTTACTGGAAAACGGCGCAAATCCGAATGCCCGGAGTAACCGCAACGCAACGCCGTTACATCGTGCCGTCTGCTTCGATAAGACGGATGTCACGCAATTGCTGCTGGCGGCAGGGGCCGATATCAATGCGTGCGACGACGAGGGACGCACGCCGTTAGTGTGCTGTTTTGGCAGTGAGAATCCAAATTTCGACCTGCTGCTGGAAGCGGGTGCGGATGTGAATTTCGGGAAGGAGGGAAAGAACAGCGGCCGCCCGATCGAAGCCGCTCTGCAAACCGGACATATCGAGCTGGTCATCAAGCTGCTGGATGCTGGGGCGAAACTCGCCAAGCGAACGCCGAACGATCCGATTCCGCTTTTCCTGGCCGCGCGTCTCGGCGACCGTCGGCTGATGGAGCGTCTGGTCGAAATGGGCGAGGACATCCATGAGCGGGACAGTAACCGGTGTTCGCTGCTGACGACGGCGGCGGAGGCCGGGGACCTGGAGACCATGAAATGGCTCATCGGCAAAGGGCTGAACGTGAACCAGGGGACGCCGTGGGGGCGGAACGCGCTGGGCCGGGCGGTGGAAAGGCAGGATATCGAGATGGTGCGTTTTCTCCTCGAGCTGGGGGCAGACCCCGCGGGTGAAGATGTGGACCGGGCAAACGGCGGCGATTACAACGAACCAACGCGCCTCTGGCAGGTGATCGAACGCGGCGATCTGGAAATGCTGCGTCTGCTTGTCAAGCACGGGGCGCCGATTCTGGACGATCCGAAAAGCCAGGGGAAAAAATACCTCCACTGCGCCGTGGACAGCGAGAGCGTGGAGATGTGCGAGTACATCCTGCGCTTTAACCCGAACGTGGATACGCGAACCGAAGACTGCCCGACACCCCTGTGTTACGCGGTGGGGAAAGCGAATTTCGACGTGTGTGTGTTGCTGCTCTCCCACGGCGCGGATCCGAACGGTAAGAGTGATTCGGGCGGTACGCCGATGGGGTGGATAACGAACAGCGGCGGATATATTTCCCCCATGATGGAAATCCAGTACGTGCGGGTGTGGCGGCTTTTGCTCGACGCCGGGGCGAAAAGTGACGTGCAAAACAGGCAGGGAAAAACGGTGGTCGATTCCATCCTGGAGAGATATTCCGTGGCGCCGGGGGCTGATCCTGTGGATGGAGGTTATGGCTATGAAGATGATGATATGCCGCGTGCGGAAAATGCAAAGAAACGGGCCAAGCAGGAGTATAAGCCGAATTTTCTCGTGAAGTATATTGAAACGTCCACCGGGCAGTGGCGGAACGCGGAGACGCCGGATTCGCTGTTCATGGCGGCGCATGAAGGGGATAAAGAACGGGTAAAGCGGCTACTGAAATCCGGCCAGAGTGTGAACCGCAAAGATCGGGACGATGAAACGCCGCTGCATTTCGCGGTGCGGGCGGGGAATACGGACATGGTGAAATTTCTGCTGGATGAAGGGGCGGACGTACACGCGAAGGGAATTCATAAAGGCACGCCGTTTCATTACGCGGCGGCGCTGGGCCAGGCGGAAATCCTGGAACTGCTGCTGGAGCAAGACGCGAACGAGGATGAGAAATCGAATGCGCTGTGCTGGGCGGTGGCGGGATCTAACGGCCCGTGCGTGGTGGTGCTGGTGAAAAAAGGTGCCGATTCCACCGCCGCGTTTTCCCAGGCCATGTACATGAAGAAAGAATTGTACTGCAAGTATTTCTGCCAGAACGGGCTGGATCTGAACGCGTATGCGCATACCCTGGATATTCACGGCATGTACAACACGCTGTGGCAAAATACGGCGCGTGCCCGTGTCACACTGGCATGCGGGGGGGATGTGAACATGCGGTGCAAAGAAGAGACAACGCCCCTGTATTACGCGGTCACCCGTGGCGAAGTGCCTATGGCGGCGTTCCTGATGCAGCACGGCGCGGATCCGACGGCGAAGCCGCCGTGCCCGCCATACATTGGCTGTCAATCCGTGCTTGAGTATGTGCAAAATCCCAATAATCGCAACTCCACAGCAAAGCAGATCTTTGGCATTATCCTAAGAGAAATGGCGAAACGCAATGAGAAGTAACACCATTTTCAAACGGACGCTGCTTTCACTGGCGGCGGTGATTTCGCTGATACCGGCCGTGGCGACTGCGCAGGCGGGTACGGATCTGGAACGCCTGATGCTGGAAAAGCCGGAAGAGCAGATCGCGGCCCGGAGAAACGCGGAATGGGAGAAGTACCTCGCGGCGGAGGGCGGCGTGGAGAAGCGGGATGAGGCGGGGAACACCCTGCTGCACCGTACGGCGGCGGAAGGCCGGGTGGAGCTGTGTAAATTCCTGATTTCGCGCGGCGCGGACGTGAATGCGCGGAATGATGAAGGAAAAACGCCGCTGATGATGCACACGAAAAAAGACGCGGCGATGTGGAATGTGTTCCTTGACGCGGGCGTGGATGTGAATCAGGTGGATGAGCAGGGAAACACCTCGCTGCATCTGGCGGTGATGCTTTCACCGGAAATGGTCCCGCGGCTACTGGAATCCGGGGTGAAGATAAACGCGCAGGCGAAAAACGGGATGACGCCTCTGTGCGCGGCGGTGCAGAGCCATTCCTGTCCTCTGGAAACGGTGAAACAGCTGCTGGAAGCCGGCGCGGATGTGAATCTGCATGGAGAAATTTCTTCGCTGCGTACGGCGCTGCACTATGAAAAAACCGCCGTGGCGCATCTGCTCGTGGATGCGGGGGCGGATGTGAAAGGTTCCTTGCAGAGAGGGGCGCTGCTGCCGCTGGCCATTCGGCTCTGGGACACGGAGTTAATTCGGAAAATGCTGAAGGGCGAGGATGTGGATCCCAAAGATCAGGCTGTCGTGGAGGCCCTCTGTGCCGCGGCGGGATGCGGAAACACGGAAATATGCGCGTTGCTGCTGGAAAAGGGCGTGGATGTGAATGCGGAAAATGGTTCACGCGAAACGGCCATTTCCCTGGCCATCGCGCAAAATGAAGAGGAAACGGTACGTTTTCTGCTGGAAAAAGGCGCGAAGGTGGACGGGGCGGACGAAACGGAATCGCAGAGAAACAGCGACCGCCGCGAGTTGCCGCTGAAGAAAGCCGTGCTGACGGGGAACGTGGAACTGTGTAAACTGCTGGTGAAGCATGGGGCGCATTTTCTGGATATGAAGGATAGTGCCGAGAAATTCATGCACGCGGCGGTGAAAAGTGGGAACGTGGAGATGTGCCGGTACGTGGCGAATTTTAACCCGGACGTGAACGTCCGTACACAGGACGGGATGACACCGCTGCATGTGGCGGCGGAGAAAGTGAATTACGAACTTTGCGTGTTCCTGATTTCTCGCGGCGCGGACGTGAATGCGAAAAGCGGGAATGAAGGGACGCCACTGCATTACACCGCGCGGCAACCGTCGCCGCTTCTGGCGCGGGCGGGTGCGCGTGTGGCGCTGCTGCTGATGGAAGCCGGCGCGGATGCGATGAAAACGGATTCCGGCGGCCGAACCATGATGGAAAACGTGCTTGCGAATTCCGGGGGAAGAGACGCGTTTTTTTCGAAGCACATGCAACTCGTGACAGGAGTTTTTCGGAACGCGGAAAAGCCCGACTCCCTGCTGATGGCGGCGTATGACGGGGATGCGGAACGCATGAAACGGCTCATGGACGGCGGAAAAAGTGTAATCCTGAAAGATAAAGACGGTGAATCGGCCATCCATTTCGCTATCCGCGGCGGGAAGACGGACATGGTGAAATTTCTGCTGGAAAACGGAGTAAAAACGGACACGCCCGGGCATTTCGGTGGCACGCCCCTGCATTACGCCGCGTCGCTGGGGCATCGGGAAATCGTGGAACTGCTGCTGGAAAAAGGGGCGGATATAAACGCCCGGGATAAGCTCGGCGCCACACCGCTTTTCGCGGCCGTGGAAGCATCCCAGGGGGCGTGCGTGGTGACGCTGGTCCGGAAAGACGCGGATATGAGACAGCTTTCCGAAACGCGCATGGACCCGTTCATACTGGCGCTGCGCGACTGGAAATACACGTACTGCGATTTTTTTGTGCAGAACGGGTATGATGTAAACGCGGATTTTAAATTCATGAATTCGTTATCCAGTTCAGATAATCTGGTCATGAATCTCCGCACGTTGAAGAAGCTGAAAGAATACGGCATGAATTTCGCGGCACAGGATAAAAACGGCATGACCCTGCTTCATCATGTGTTTCAGCGGGGCGGGAAAAACATGCCACTGCAGTACATACTGGAGAACGGCGGGGACGCGAACATCCGGGATAAGCAGGGGAAACTGGCCATGGATTACGCGAGGAGTCAGGGACGTGAGTCTCTGAAAAATAAACTGGAGACGGTGATGCGGCGGATGCGGGTGGAATGAGCAGGCCGCACGGAATGACCGCAGCGCGGATGCACGCGAAAAATGTAAGTGACGGTAACTTTTTCGAGGAAAGAATGAAGATGAGTCGCGCGTGGATGGTGATACTCGGTTTTTTGTATTTTGCGCTGCCGGGGGGGATACTGCCGGATTCTTTATCAGATTCTTTTCTGATGGCGGCGGAAGAGAATGTGCGGGTGCTGCCGGTGGAGGAGATGTCCGGAGAGTTACCGGAAGAATCGCCGGACGCGGACGTGGCGGCCCCGGAAGCCGGGATGACATTTATCGGCCCGGAAAAAATAGATGCGGATTTATGGCGAGAATACGTGGCGTCCGGCGGCGACCTGAACGCGCATGAAGGCGGCCAGAGCGTGGCGCAGCGGGCACTGCGACAATTTCCCTTCCGCACGGCATTCTGGCGATTTATGCTTGAAAACGGTGCCGATCCGAATATTACGGACACGCAGGACAGGCCCCTGGTGGCGCGTGCCGCCCGGGAGGATTACGCACTGACGAAACTGTGTCTGGAAAAGGGCGCGGATGTAAACGCCGTCTCGCCGCGCGGCGTCTCGGCTCTCACGGAGTCCCTGTACGGACGCGCGGAGATTCTGGAGCTGGTGCTCAGCGCCGGGGCGGACGTGAAGGCGAAAACACTCGGTGGCATGCCGGTTTTGTCGCTGGTGATGGCGAATAACACGGATGTCCTCAAGAAAACGGAGATGTTGCTGAAAGCCGGAGCGGATGTGAACGCGGAAAACCGCAGCGGAGAAACGCCGCTGCTGTGTGCGCTGAATATCAGTGACGCGCGCATCGCCGCGCTGCTGGTGGAGGCTGGGGCGGATGTGAATGGAACCGGAACGCAGGGGATTACGCCGCTGATGAAGGCCGTGAAAATGGGGGACCTGAACCTGACCCGGCTCATGCTTCAGAAGGGGGCGGATGTAAAAGCGCAGGGCCGCGGCGAGGAAACCGTTCTCTTTGACGCCGTGCGCTTTCGGGATTTCGAATTATGTCGCCTGCTGGTGGAACACGAGATGGATGTGAACAGGGTTTCTCAGGGAATGGTCACCGCGATTTTTGAAGCCGTGCGTTTAAATGATACACGGATTGCGCGTTTTCTTCTTGAGCACGGCGCGTATGCGTACCGGGAACAGGAAAAGGCGGACGGGTCAGCGACAAGAAATGTGAATCGGCTGATTTTTAACCAGGCGGTACTTAACGGGAATCTGGAACTGGCGAAACTGCTGGTGAAACACGGGGCGCCGTTTCTGGACGTTAGGCAGAGCGGGAAATCGGGGGAGATTTTGCAGACGCCGCTGCTGATGCAGGCGGTTTCCAGCGGGGACGTGGACGTGTGCCGGTACGTGCTGACGTTTAATCCGGAGGTGGATGTGCGCGGGCAGGATAACCAGACTCCGCTGCATGCTGCAGCGCAGCGGCATAATCTGGACGTCTGTATTTTCCTGCTTTCTCACGGGGCAGACGTGAACGCGAAAAATTCCGCGGGAAAAACGCCGCTGATGCTCATGTCCCGGAATTCGGGAGGAGAGTCCCTGGCGGGGGTGAGCGGCTGGGAGCGGTGCATGGTGCGCGTCGGCGAGCTGCTGCTTGACGCCGGCGCGGATGAAGGGCTGCGCGATAATAACAGCCGGGATGTGTTCAGTGACGGAGATTCGCTGAAGGGTGCGTTTTTCATGAAATTTCTCCGTCTGCGCACCGGCCGGTGGGATGATGAAGCGAAGAGGCCGCAGCCGATTTTCATGGCGGCTTATACCGGCGACATTCCGCAGATGGAGGCACGGATAAAAGCCGGGGAGCTGCTTCGCGTGGCGGATTCGGACGGCGAAACGCCACTGCATTATGCCGTGCGGGGAAATCAGGTGGAAATGTGCCGTTTTTTACTCAAGAACGGCGCGAGTATGACGGCGGAGGCCGGGAGGTGCTGGAACGGAACGCCGCTGCATTTCGCGGCCGGGCTGGGGCGTGTGGAAATCCTGCGGCTGTTCCTGGATAACGGGGCGAATGTGAATCTTCGCGTGACGACTTACCGGCAGACGCCGCTGCACTGGGCGGTGATCGGGCTCCAGGGTGCGTGTGTCACGGAGCTGGTAAAACGTGGTGCGCAGGCGAATCTTACGGATGAATTTCACCGCTCGGTTTTTGCCTGCGCGATGATTTTTGGGAAGGAAAGTTACTGCAAGTATTTTTGCGAAAACGGATTATCGTCGGCGGAGATTCTTTCGAAAAGTATTTACGGAAACATTCTGGCGCCGCCGAGAAACCGTCAGCCGAATGCCGTTTTGCGTCAGGTGGACATTCTCCTGGAGTGCGGGCTGGACATAAACACCGGGGATATGGAAGGAAATACGCTGCTGCATTTTTTTGCGGCCACCCAGGAGCTGGGTGTCATTCCGGATGTGATCGCGCGCGGAGCGGACGTTTCGCGTAAAAATAAAAAAGGCCAGACTCCGGCGGATGTGGTTCCGCCGCAGGCCGGACGCTCTGCGGAATGGCGGAGGGTACGTGCAGTTTTTTTGGGTACGGATGAGGTTTCGGACGCATTAAATGAAAGATGAGTTTTCTTTGTTTTGATCGTGACAGTCGAGGTTTTAATCGTTTCATCCACTTCAGGAGAGTATCATGAGAGTAAAAAGTGTTTTAGCCGGAGTATTATGGATCATGAGTCTCGGTTTTTTTCCGGGGGATGTTCGCGCGGATGACGTGACGGTGATTATCATCGAGGATAATTCCCGGATGCCGCCGCGCCCGTCCTCTTACCGGCGTTATTCCCCGCCGGCTCCCCGGCCGTATTATCCGCCGCGTCCGTCCGCATTCCGCGGAGGTGGAGGCACGGTGGGGATCATTATTCTGGAGGAGGTGACGCCGCTGATGTCTGCCGCGCGCCGGAATGACCGGAAGCGGGTGGAAGAGCTGATCAACGGAGGCGCAGCGGTGAACGAGAAAAATCGCGACGGATGTACGGCCCTGATGGAAGCCGCCAAAGACGGGCTCGAAATACTGAAGCTGCTGCTGGAAAAAGGTGCGGACGTTTCGATAAAAGATAAAGACGGTGACACGGCGCTGCATTACGCAGCCATGTTTTTTAACAAGAATCTCCGCGGCGCGAAGACGCAGCTGGAAATTTGCCAGACGCTGGTCGCGGCCGGGGCGGATGTGAACTCGCAGAACGAAAAGGGCGAAACGCCCCTCATGCTGGCGGCCGCCAGTAATCCGGAAGTGTGTACTTTTCTGCTGACGAAAAACGTGAATGTGAATCTGGCGAATAAACGCGGCGAAACGGCCCTGCATCTGACGGTGAACTCGTCTCCTGAAATCGTGGAGCAGTTCCTGGCGAAAAATGCGGACGTGAATGCGAAAACGCAGGAGGGGGACACGCCGCTACTGCGTGCGGTGAGCAGTCCTTTTTGCCGGCTGAGCTCGGTGGAGCTGCTGCTGGAGGCGGGAGCGGAAGTGAATCTCGCGGGCGGTGAGGGGAAAATGACGCCGCTGGCTGCGAGCTTTATTTCCGGGCATGCGGACGTCTGTAAGATGCTGCTGGCGAAAGGTGCGGACATTCAGTCCGCCGGGGAGAGCGGTGTGCCTCCGATTTTCCTGGCCGTGGAATTCGGCACGCCTGAAATCCTGGATTTTTTCGCTGACAAAAAAGTGGATCTGAAGCAGAAAAATATGAACGGCGAAACGCTGCTGTTTTCTGCGGCGCGGGCCGGGAATCTGGAAATGTGTAAAACGCTGCTGAAAAAAGGCGTGGATGTAAATGGGATGTCCGCGCTGCAAAAAACGGCGGTGGTGGATGCCGTGATGAATAATCATCTGGAGGTGGCGAAATTTCTGGTGGAGAAGGGCGCGAAGCTCCCGAAGAATAACTCGGCCCTGTTCATGCAGGCCGTGAAGAGCGGGAATCTCGAGATGTGTAAATTTCTCGCCGGGCAGAAAGTGCGTACGGTGGATGATTCCGGCTCGCGGGATAAGCTGTTGCACGCCGCGGTGGAAACGGGGGATGTGGAGCTGTGCGCGTATGTGCTGGAATTTAATAAAAACGTGAACGTTTCGGACTTCATGGAAAGAACCGCCCTGCATCAGGCAGCGAAAAATTTGGATTATGACATCTGCGCCCTGCTGATTTCGAAAGGCGCGAACGTGGACGCCCGGCCGAAAGTGGGTGGCACGCCGCTGATTGATTTACTCCAGTCCTCGTACGCGTCGGACCCGGAAAAGGCGGTGAAAGTGATTCGGATTGCGCAGCTGTTGCTGGACTCCGGCGCGAGCATGGAGCCGAAAAGTACGGGAAATTCTCTGCTGAACCGCACGGTGATGGACACCATAAAACATCATAATTCGCAGGATTTCGTGGCTAAGCATTTTCAGTTGATGACCGGAAAATTCGATGAACGCGACACTCCGTCCGGTACGCTCGTGGCGGCTTATAAAGGCGATTTGCCGGAAGTGGAGAAGCGGCTAAAGGACGGTGTGGATCTGGAAACGAAAGATAAAAGCGGTGAAACAGCCCTGCATTTCGCCATTCGCGGCGGCCAGACGGAGGTGTGTAAATTCCTGCTGGCGAATGGCGCGGACACCGAGGCGCCGGGCATCTTTAAAGCCACGCCCCTGCATTACGCGGCGGCGTACGGACGCACCGAGATCATTCCGCTGCTGCTGAAAAAGAAGGCGGATGCGAATGCGCAGGATAATAACAAAAAAGGCACGCCGCTGGTGTGGGCGATTTACGCTTCGCGCGGCGACTGTGTGGAGATGCTGATAAAAGGCGGCGCGGAAGCGGCGCTGGATACGGATCAGCCGTCGCCGTTTCGCATGGCGCTGGAGATGAATCAGGCCTCGCTGTGTAAGCTGCTGTGTGAAAACGGGGTGGATGTGAACGAGGAAATTCGCCGCATGGGATTCACCGCAAAACACTCATTCCTGAGTAAGCCGTTTACGATTTCGCAGCTTCAGATTCTCAAGGAATGCGGCATGGACTTCGCGCTGGCGGATTATAAAGGAGATACGGTGCTGCACCAGTTGGTCGCCAGCCGCGGCTGGGACGCCGTCGTTTTCGCCATGGATAACGGGGCGGACATCACCGCGAGGAATGATGCCGGGAAGACACCGCTGGAAACCGGAAGTCTAGTGCCCATCCCGGTGAAAGTGCGTGCCCGGATGATTGCGGCCGCGGAGACGAAAACGAAATCGTCGGGGACACCGAAAGCGAAAAGCGCGACCGCGGCCGGTAAAAAGCCCGCGAAAACGCCACCGAATGCGAAAATGGTGACGGATGCAAAGAAACCTACGGACACGAAAAAATCCGAGGACACGAAGAAAGCCGGGTGAGCGGCGCGGTGTGAATTTCAGACCTTCAGCGGGGCGCGGAGGCGTTTTTTCTTCCGCGTCCCCTTTTATATACCTGCCAAAAAATGATGGAGTATCCCATGAAAAAGTGTGCAATGTGCGTGACGCTTTTATGTCTCACGTTTTGTGTCGGTGTAAAAACGCACGGGGCGGAAACGCTGGCCTGGCCGGATTTTGAAGATCTGCCTGCGTGGGAGGCGTACCTTGCCGGCGGTGCGGATGTGAACGCGGCGGATGAGACGGGGAAGACGGCGCTGCACTGGGCCGTGTCCCGGAATGAAGCGCTCGCGGCGTTTCTCATAAAACACGGCGCGGAAGTGGATTACCGCGAGAAAAACGGCATGACGCCGCTGATGCTGGCGGCGGGGAATGAGGAGCACGGTTTCGCGTGCGTGCCGATTCTGATCGCGGCAGGTGCGGACGTGAACGCCACAGATTTAAAAGGATGTGACGTGCTGGTACGGGTGCGCCGTTTTGATGCGAAAATCGTGAAGCAGTTACTGGATGCCGGGCTGGTGGTGGCACACGACTGCGTGACGCAGGGGCAGCGGAATCCGGAGGCGGCACCGCTTTTAGTGATGCCGGGCACGAAAGACCTGGACCCGGAGGGTGCGCGTCTGGTGCTGGATGCCGGGCCGAATTTCGGCGAGGAGTTTACGTTCGGCTCGGAGGAATTTTATGAAGAGCAGGCTTATAATCTGTGCGTGGGTAAGGGAAATTACACGCTGGATAAACTGTTCCTGGAGCGGGGCATTATCCGCTTCACACCCGAGCGTGATGACAGCCGGATGCTGTTTTCGGCGCTTGGGAATGAGGCCGTGGTGAAGATGTTTCTCGAGCACGGAGCGAATCCGAATGTGGTGAGTGAGGGCGGTGTGCCGGTGCTTGCCGCGGCGATTAAGAAGAACATGAAGTCCGCGCGGGTGCTTCTGGAAAATGGGGCGCGGGTGAGTGTGCCGGAGGGGGTGGAATCGCCGCTGTTCGCCGCGCTGGAGATGGAGGATGAGCCGTTGGTGCGCGAGTTTTTGGCGCGGGGTGCGGATGTGAATGCTGTGCGTCCGAAGACGGGGGAAACGCCGCTGATGCTGGCGGTGACGCAGGGGGACGTGCAGACGGCCGGGCTGCTGCTGGATGCCGGGGCGGATGTGCATGGGAAAACGAAAAAAGGCCAGACGCTTCTGCTGGCGGCTGCATGGGGGGGCGATTTGCCGCTGTGTAAGAAGCTGGTGGCGGTGGGGCTGGATGTGAACGCGGCGGATGGGCATGGCTGGTCTCCGTTGGCGGTGGCGATTTATCGTCATGAGGAAGAGATGGCACGGTTTCTGGTTGAGCACGGCGCTTCGCTGGCGGATCCGGAATTTCAGGAAAACTGGGATGTAAGGCCGCCGCTGTGGATGGCCGCGAAAACGGGGAACCTCGCGCTGTGCAAGTTTTTGGTCGAGCACGGCGCGCGGTGTGTGGACACGCCGGAGGATAAATGGAAGCTGCTGCATTTCGCGGCCCTGGGCGGAAATCCGGATGTGTGTGCGTACGTGCTGGCGTTTAACCCGGATGTGAACGCGCGGAATGTGACCGGCGCGACGGCCCTGAAATATATCGTGGGGGCTGATGCGGAGGTCGTGCCGAATGCCCCGGCGGTGTGTGAATATCTGATCGCGCGCGGGGCGGATGTGAATGCCGCGGACCGGCACGGATTTGCAGCGGTGTGGGCGGTGCATAACGGAAAAGCGTGGCAGCGGCAGTGCCGGGTGATTCAGACGCTGGCGGAGAACGGAGCGGACCTTCACCAGCGACGAAAGTACGGAAAAGACATGGAATTCGAAGAATCGCTCATGGATCGCGTGCTGGATCCGGAGAAAGGTTTTAGCCCGCTGGTGGCGAAATATCTCCAGATGAAAAGCGGCGTATTCCCGAATGCCGTCGCGCCCGACTCGCTGTGCATGGCGGCTGTGGACGGTGACATTCCGCGTGTAAAGCGCCTTTTGGCCGGTGGGAAAAATGTGAATTTCAGAGAACCGGACGGCGAGACGCCCCTGCATTTCGCGGCCCGGGCCGGTCAGGCGGAAATGTGTAAATGGCTCGCGGAAAACGGTGCGGACGTGAACGCGCCCGGCATTCACGGCGGCACGCCCCTGCATTACGCCGCGCTTTTCGGGCGTATAAAAGCGGTGGAGGCGCTGCTGGACGCCGGCGCGGACGTGAACCGTTCAGACACCACCACGAAGAAGGAGCATCAGAAAATCACGCCGCTGGCCTGGGCCGTGCACGCCGGGCGCGCGGATGTGGCGGAGGCGCTCGTGTGGCGCGGGGCGGATGTCACCATGAAGACGCAGACATGGTACTGGGACGTCACGCCGCTGGTGCTGGCCGCGCGGAATCGGGATGAGGCGTGTGTGAAAGCGATTCTCTCAGGCGGAATCAATCTCGCGGCGCTGGTGCGTGAGTCGACCTGGCGGAGTGAGATGGGCTTCATGGACCAGGAGGGCATGAAAATGCTCATGAACCACTGCCGGGATTTCACCGCCCGCGACAAAAACGGCGACACCGTGCTGCACTGGTACGTAAACCACTGGCCGCGTCGCGAAGGCGTGCTGTTTCTGCTGGAAAACGGCTGTGACCCGGCGGCCAAAAATCATGCCGGAAAAACGCCCGCCGATCTCCTGCCCGACCTGAATATCGAGCAGCGAATGAAAAACCGCGTGGCGAATCTACTGGAAAAAAGTGAAAAATAACTGCCAAAAACAAGTTTTTGATAAAAAAATGATATTTTCCTGGTTTTTCTTTCAAGATGCAGTGCCCGGACACTTGCGTGGGCGAGTCGCTTTATGATATAATACGTATAATATTATGGAATATGCGCAGAGTGCATTCCGTAAGTGTTTTTTTACCTACCTATTTTTGGGGTTGCAGTTTCTGCAAAAAAAGTCAGAATTTACAGGAGAAAGTCAAAGTATGAAACGTTTTTTGTGTCTTTTGGCCTGTGCCGGGATGCTCTTCGGAGCCCTGAACACAGCCGCCGCCCAGTTCCAGCCGACGACGGAAAAGGGCATTCAGCAACTGGAGACGGACTGGCTATACCAGTGCGATAACGAGCCGACGTTTGCGAAGGCGAAGCAGGAAATCGCGTGGGCGAAGGAAATCGCCGACCGCATTTCGAAGATGGACAATGCGCCCGACATGGCGCCGCAGCTTGCGAAGCTGGATGAGTTGGAGAAGAAAATCGATGCGGCGACCGAAACTCCTGAAACCGCGAAAGCGCTTTATCTGGACGTCCGCCGCGCGAAGCGTGAAATCGTGTTCCGCAACCCACTGGTCGACTTCACCGAACTGCTGATGATCGACAATCCGTACCCGGCCGGCAAGCCCGGCGACGCGACGGACGAGTGGGGCCACGAGGCCCGTCACCGCAACGGTTTCATGGCGTGCGACGGCGGAAGCCTGATCGTCACCGGCCTGAACCCCGGCGAACTCAAGCGGAACGTCACCCCCGAATTCAAGGGCAGTTTCTGGCGTCCTGACCTTTCTTTCGACGCGAAGAAGGTCCTGATGAGCTACCGCCCCGAAGGTGAAAAATCCTTCCATATGTACGAAGTGAACGTCGACGGCTCCGATCTCAAGCAGCTCACCCGCGGTGACTACGACGATCTGGACCCGATCTATACCCCCGAAGGCAAAATCGTGTTCTGCAGCAGCCGGCAGCATTCCTATGTGCGCTGCATGCCCATGACGCATGCGTTTTCGCTGTCTCGCTGCGACGGCGACGGCAAAAACATTTACATCATTTCCGCCAATGGCGAACCGGAATACATGGCGAACATGCTGGCCGACGGCCGCGTGATCTTCACCCGCTGGGAGTACACCGACAAAGCCCTGTGGCGCGTGCAGAGCCTCTGGACCGCCAACCCGGACGGCACCAACCCGCAGATTTTCTGGGGCAACCAGAGCGTGTGGCCCGACGTGCTGACCGAAGCGAAAGCCATCCCCGGCAGCAAGAAAGTCATGTTCACGGCGGTCGGCCACCACGCGTGGTTCAACGGATCGATTGGCATGATCAACCCGGAAAAGGGTTTGGATTACCCGCACGGACTGTCCCGCATCACGCGTGAGGTGGACTGGCCGGAAGTCGGCAACGGCCCGAACGATCCCCCGGCGGACTATGATTATCATAAGGCCGGCAACTATTTCGCCTACAAATCCCCCCATCCACTGAGCGAGGAATACTTCCTGGTCTCGGCCCGTGACGGCGGCCATCTGTACAGCGGCCCGCACCACAACTGGTACTTCAACGTCTATTTCCAGGACGTTTACGGTAACAAAGAGCTGATGTACGAAGGCGATTACAATGCGTATTATGCCGTTCCGCTGCGTGCGCGTCCCGTTCCGCTGGAGCGGCCCGACAAAGTCGAGTGGCCCAAAATCGTCGACGGCGTCCCCGAAAAACCCGCTGACGGCGTCCTCTACAGCAATAACGTATTCGAAGGCGCCCCCGAAATCCTGCGGGAAAAGGGCAAGTTCATCCGCATCATCCAGATGGATCCGAAGACCTACACCACATGGCATAAAACCGTGCAGCACGATGGCCCGGCCGTCAGCGTCTTCCAGGCCGACGGCGTGAAGCGCATCATCGGCACCGTTCCGATCGAATCCGACGGCAGCGTGAACTTCCGCGTTCCGCCGGGAGAAGCGATCTTCTTCGAAATGCTCGACGAAAACGGCATGGCCATCCACGTCATGCGTTCCTTCACGTACGTGATGCCGGGCGAAACCCGCGGCTGTTTCGGCTGCCATGAAATGAGCCTCCAGACGCGTGGCAACATGGAAATGCAGTCCGGCAACATGAGCATCGCGCTGCGGAAACCCTCCGTGGTGCCGACGCCTCCGAGCTGGGGCATGGAGAGCATCAGCTGGGCGCGTTTCGTGCAGCCCGTGCTCGACCGCAACTGTGGCAAGTGCCATCAGGATCCCGAAAACGACGCGTATAAGAAGCTGAACATGGTCGAGCGTCCCTCCGCCAAAGGCTGGTGGGGCAACGTGTATTCCCGTCCGAACGACATCAGCCCGTTCACCGAGCCGTACCTGACGCTGGTCTCCGGCGACTGCGGTTGGGGCGGCAGCAAACCGAAGAATGACAAGGGCGTTCCGATTAACCTCGCCGGCGTTTTCGTCGTGGAAGGTTACGACCCGAACGACCCGAACAACCTCCGCACGCTGGCCCCGTACTCGTCGTACTCGCCCACCAGCCCGCTGATTCATAACGCCATCAGCGGCGAGCATCACGACGTGAAAGTCTCGAAAGAAGATGCCGAGAAGCTGATCGCGTGGGTGGACTGCAACGGCCCGTATCTCGGCGACGAGGAAATCCGCGACATGTACGATCCCTACTCGAAGACCGTGGAAACCATTCCGCCGGTGCGTCCGCGCATCCGCACGGCTCCGCGTATCAACCGGTTCAACATCCGTCAGGATGGCGACTCGGAAAAAGTGGCGTTGGGCCCGCTGGAAATCCTGGAAGATCGCACGTACGACGCCAACGCGCGGATGCGGCTGCGGGAGTTCGAGGAATTCTCCGGCCAGAAGCTCGACGTGGAAATCCTCAGCGCCAAATACGGTGCTGGCGACACGTGGCTCGACGTAACCGAAAAGGTGAAGAAAGCGTATAACGGATCCCGGCTCGTGCCGCTGCATCCCTACAATGAGGTTTTCGGTGACCCCGTCAAAGACACGGTGAAGACCGTCCGCGTGACGTTCAAGTATGCCGACGGCACGGAGCGTGAAGCGGTGTACGCGGAAAAAGACCCGATCATCCTTCCCACGAAGTAAGCGCTTCGGCGGAAAAATCGGAATGAAAAAAAGCGGCTGGGCGCGATGCCTGGCCGCTTTTCTTTTGCGCTGGATATTCTCACCTGCGTAAAAAGCTGATCATTTTCCATAAAACAGCAGCCGGAAATGAAGCGAAGCGGGATGACCGGATAAGCACCGCCGAGTGTTTCCCCACTTCGCTCCGGCCGTTACGCGTCTTCATAACACGCCACAATTTTTCCTGTGTAAAGCGTGTGAATCTCTTCCGCGGTATACTGGAACCGGCGCCGGGTGTCGGCTGGGACTTCCTCCAACTCAAGTGGTGCGCGGTAAATGATTTCGCACTCATACGTGACGCCACCGCCGGCGATGATGGGCGTCAGCACTTCCCGTGACGGTTTAAGCATCATGCCGCACTCTGCGAATTTATCCACATTCCGGCCGCTGCGCGACCCGCAGAATGCCAGGGCTTTCTTCCAGCGCTCGCTTGTCGGCACGCTGACCGTGAAGTCCTCCGCGTGTTCCAGCAGCGAATGCGTGTACCGCGTGTTCCGCACGAGCACCGTAAACACGGGCAGGCTCCACTGGATGCCGACCAGCCCCCAGCCGATGGTCATGGTGTTCACCAGTTCCTCGCTTTTCACAGTCAAAAACGCCCCGCCGCTGCCCAGTTGCGCCAGCACTTCATCCAGACGATCATTAAATTGCATATCCGTTTCCTTTCTTTATGACTTCGATTCTTTCTTCCACTGCGATTCGCTCATCGCCACGCGTTTTTGGATGCCCTCCGCCTGCTTCGTGCTCAGGAACGAATCATGCATTCCGGCCAGCATTTTTTCATACAGCGAAAGCGGCAGTGCCAGCGACAACTCGTCCGGTTTATAAAAACTTCGGCACGAAACGTCATTTCCGCCGATGACGGCACGCTCCACGCCGCGGGCTTTATAATGCAGCGGCCAGGCGATCAGATTTCCGCAGCCGGCCCCGAACGGCGCGACGCACATTTCCGAATCATCTCCGGCGAATGCCGCCAGCGCCATGAGCGCCGAGAGCAGTTCGCCGCGAGCAAAAAACGCCACGATCAGCGGCGGGTCATCATCCGAAAAAAGCGAAAGCGGCTGGATGACGCAGTATTTTTTCGCGGCTGGCACAGGGTCAAGAAATGCGAAAAATTCGCGACTTTTTTCCGGACTGGGCAGAAAACGCTCCCCGTCCATCACGCCGGGAATGCCGGTGGAGACGTAATAAAGCGTGCCGTCCAGCGCCGGTTTATGAAACCCGGCATAAAACGAAGCCCCCAGGCACCCGTAAGCGTCCGCCGCCAGCCACGTGGGCTTCTTCTGCCGCCGCACGTTAAAAATTTTCGCCATGACGCAACTGAAATTTTTGTAGAGGGCCTCCTGATCCAGCTCCCCGGCGCGTTCCGCTTCCACCGAAAGCGCCGGCCCAGGCCGCGGCCCCGTCCCATCCGGCTTTTCGTCCGTGAAATAAATTCCCAGCGGTTCCTCGTCGTGCCCGAGAAGATGTAGGAGTTCCTGCGTTTTTTCACTCAGCGTGTTCATGGCGTTCCCCTTATGCGAAGTGATTTAATGAGGCGTGCACGCAACGAAACGCACACACGTTCATTATACCCCCCGCACGCGCAGGGGGCAAGTGTGGAGACGGCCGGGTGAGTGAAGTTTATGCTCCCACACGTCACAAACCGATTTGCTTTGCATGAAAACAGCAGCCGGGAGTGGAGTGGACTGACTCACAATGACCGGATCGAAGTGGGGAAACACGCGGCGGTGCTTATCCGGTCATTCCGCTGACGCTACATTCCAGGCTGCTGTTTTCCGCGATGTACTTTATCATCCGTTTCCGTCAGGCGAGAAGCGTAAATGCAGCAGCGGAAACGGTCGGCCCTGGCCATCCACCGGCGAGCGGGCGATGACGCGGAATCCCAGACGCTCGTAAAACCCCACGGCTTGTGGGTTCTGCTCGTTCACGTCCACCAGCCGGATGCCTTTTTCGTGAATCGCGAAATCCATCAACCGGCGCCCGATTCCCCGTCCGCGCAGGTCGGGGCGAATGAACAGCATCTCCACTTTATCCTCCGAAAGCCCGAGAAACCCCGCGATCCGCCCGGCCTCACGTACACAGAAAAGCCGCACCGCTGGGAAGTACACGTCACGCACGCTGGGCTTTAACTCCAGAATATCCGCCTCGCTGAGAAAATCATGCGTCGCCCGGACAGACGCCTCCCAGACCGCCAGCAACTCGTCATAATCCTCTCGTGTAACGTGCGAGATAGTGTCGTCTTTCATGAGCTACTTCTTTTCCAGATACGCGCAGATATCTTTCGCCGCCGCACGTCCGGCGCCCATGGCCTCGATGACGGTCGCGGCACCGGTGACGATATCTCCGCCGGCCCACACCCCATCAAGTGACGTGCGTCCGTGTTCGTCTGCGACGATGTACCCCCACTTGTTGAGCGTCATTTCCGCCGACTGCGTGAGGATGGGATTGGCCCCCGTGCCGACCGCGAAGATGACGAGATCCACGGGCATGTCGAACTCCGAGTTTGGCTTTTCCACAGGCCGGCGCCGTCCGGATTCGTCGGGCTCGCCCAACTCCATCTCGATGCACGTCATGCCGGTGAGGATGCCGTTTTCGTCACCGTGCAGGGCCGTGGGATTCGTCAGCAGCTTAAACTGAATGCCTTCTTCTTCCGCGTGATGCACTTCCTCGGCACGCGCTGGCAACTCGACTTTCGAGCGGCGGTACACCACCGTCACGCTGTCAGCGCCCAGCCGCAGCGCCGTACGGGCGGCATCCATCGCCACGTTCCCCCCGCCAACCACCGCCACGTTTTTCCCCACGACGATCGGCGTGTCATACTTCGGGAACAGGTACGCCTTCATCAGGTTACTGCGAGTAAGATATTCATTCGCGGAGTACACGCCACCCAGGTCGGTGCCGGGAATCCGCATGAAGGACGGCAGGCCCGCGCCGACGCCAACGAACACGCCGCTAAATCCGCGCTCGCCAAGCAGTTCCTGAATGGTGATACTTCGGCCGATGACCTGGTTCATCTGGAATTTCACGCCGAGCTTCGCGAGGTACTCCACCTCCTTCTCGACAATCGCTTTCGGCAGGCGGAATTCGGGGATGCCGTACATCAGGACGCCGCCGGCTTTATGAAACGCCTCGAAAATCGTGACGTTATACCCAGCCAAAATCAGATCGCCCGCCACGGTCAGCCCCGCGGGCCCGGCTCCCACCACCGCCACGCTTTTGCCTTTCGGCGCCGCCTTTTCCGGAATCTCGACCAAATCGTTTTCACGTTCGTAATCTGCCACGAAACGCTCGAGTCGGCCGATCGCCACGGGCTCCATCTTGTGATTCAAAACGCACTTCGCCTCGCACTGCGACTCCTGCGGACACACGCGGCCGCACACCGCCGGCAGGGCGTTCGTCGTTTTGATTTTCCTCGCCGCCGCCGCGAATTCGCCCGCCTCCACCAGCGCGATGAACTCCGGAATACTCACGTTCACCGGACACCCCGTCACGCACATCGGCTTCTTGCAGCCCAAACACCGCGCCGCCTCTTTCTGAGCTTCTTCAGGCGAATAGCCCAGCGGCACTTCCTGAAAATTTCGGGCTCGCACGTTCGGATCCTGCTCGCGCATCGGCGTGCGGACGGGACAGATGTCTTTGATTGTTTTCATAGGGGTTTGTGGATGGTGGATTGGGGTTTGTGAATTAGGGGTCGGAAGTTGTGGACTGTGGACTGCGGATGGAATCTCGCTTGCGCCAAATTCCCATCCACAATCCACAAATCACACTGGCTCACTTTTTTTCCCACGCCCGGATATACTCGACGTACAGCGGGGAGGGGTTCGGCGTGTGCTCGACGGAGTAGCCGCTGCCCAGCGCCAGGTTCACCAGCAGCATCAGCGGCTTGTTGTGCTCTTTCGGCGTGGGCTGCTTCCAGACCTCGACGCCGTCGAAGTAGAAGGTCGTGAAGTCCTTCTCGACCAGGACGCCGTAGTTGTGGAAGCCGGTGCTGGGTTCGTCTTTGCGGGTGGTGATCAGCGAGCCGTTGCCGTGGTGCGGGGCGGGCTCCCAGACGTGCAGCGCTGTGCGGTAGGTGCTGGGGAAGTGGCCGTAATACTCGACGACGTCGATTTCGACGGACCCGTCTTTACCGGCATCGGGATTCTTGCGGTCGTAGGCGGACGCCAGCCAGAACGCGGGCCAGACACCCGGGCCCGGCGGCATCTTCATGCGGGCTTCGAAGTAGCCGTACTGCAGGGCGAAGCCGCTTCCGTCGTGGGCACAGCTCGACAGCAGGCCCGCGCGCCACGGACGCTTGTAGCCATCGCTTTCGATGTATTCGTCCGACTTTTTCGCCTCGATGCACAGCACGCCATCCTTAATCGAAAACGGCGAGGTCTCCGCGGGCGTCGGGTCCATGAAACGCGCGTCGCCGAAGTCGCCCGACCACGGCGTGTGCGCGATCCAGCGCGTGCCGGGGCCCCATGCCGAGACGTCCAGCGGCTTCGAGAAATCTTCATTGAACACCATCTTGTAGCCCTTTAGATCCAGCGTCGGCTCACGCTCCGTGTCGCCCGGCGGCATCGGCGCATTTTTATCCACCGTAAACTGACCCACCACACATCGCGTCGGACTGCCGTCGAACTCCACGCCCGGCCCGGCCATCAGCGACTCGTTCTTCCAGTCGTCGTCTTCCTTGTGGTACAGGCCCACGACCAGCCGGTACGTTCCGCCGTCAGACGGCTTGCCTTCGTACTCTTCCGGCACAACATAATCGATGTCGTACGAAACCTTCCCCACCCAACCGGGGCTACCCGTCGCGATGCCCGGCAGATGGTCGGCCTGATGCACCCGCTGGCCCTTCTCGTTCATCACATGCACGAACACCGAGTTGTCCACCGTATACTGCTTCTCGGCCTCGAAGTTGAACGTGATCTTCATCCGCGCTCCCGGCGGCACACGGTCCGCGGAAAGCTTCGCCTTGAGGCACTTCGTGATCGGCGGATCCAATTCGCTCTCGCCGGCGGGCCGCTCGACCGTGATTTTGCCCATGTAACAGCGCGTGTCGTCGCCGTCGGGCGTTACCCCCCCGGCACACTTCACCGGCTCATTGTGCCAGTTGCCATCACCGTCCTGATACGTGATGCCCAGCACGATTCCGAATTCGCCCTTCGTCCGCCGGCCCTCGTAATGATCGGGAATCGTCGTCTGGAGGGTGTATTTAATGTCGCCCTGCCACTGGGCACTGGACGTCGCGATCGGCGGCAAGTGATCCATCTGCCGCATCATCCGGCCATTGGCGTCGCGGATGTGCACGAACACGGAATTGTCGCGCGGGTACGGCTTCTCCGCCTTGAAATGAAACTCCACCTTCAGCGTGTCGCCCGGCTTGAGCGTCGTCGCGGAAAGCTTCAGGGGATAAACCGTCACCAGCGGATTTTTGTCCTCCGCCGTGAGCGTGGCGCAGACCAGCAGCGCCGCAATGCAGGATGTGATGATGATTCGGTGGGACATAAAAGGCTCCTAGGGTTGATGTAAATTTTATAGGTTCGCCGCAAAAAATAACAGCCCGGAGTGTGAGCGACAGGATAACAGTACCTAAAGGTTCACCATGTGCGGTGACACCACGATTATATCCGGACGTTTATGCTCCCGGCTGTTGCTCTTGAGGCCGATTTTGTTGTTTTACTTCTTCTGTGCCTCGTATAGCTCGACGTATTTATCCATACTGCATTTTTCCTGGTGTTTGTAAACGGCCTGGCGTTTGAGGACGGCGTCCCAGTCGATGAGGTGGGCGTCGAACTCGGGGCCGTCGCAGCAGGTGAAGAAGGTTTTGCCGCCGACGTTGACTCGACAGCCGCCACACATGCCGGTGCCGTCGATCATGATGGTGTTGAGGCTGGCGAAGGTCTTCACGCCATACGGCTCGGTGGTCTTGGCGCAGAACTTCATCATGATGGCCGGGCCGATGACCCAGACGCATTTGACTTCGTTGCCGCGGGCGTCAAGGATTTCCTTCAGCGGCTCGGTGACCATTCCCTTGCGGCCAAAGGAGCCGTCGTCGGTGGTGACGATGTGTTCGTCGCAGACGCCGGCCATCTTGTCCACCCAGAACAGCAGGTCTTTCGTGCGGGCGCCCTGGATGACGATGACGTGATTGCCCTGCTCACGGAGCATTTTGGCGATCGGATAAACCGGGGCAGTGCCGACGCCGCCGGCGACGAGGATGACGGTGCCGAAACGGCCCATCTCGGAGGCGTGGCCCAACGGGCCAATCAGCGCGTAAAGGGAATCGCCCTCGTTCAGGCGGGCCAGCTTCGCGGAGGAGGTGCCGACTTCCATCAGCACCAGCGTTACCGTGCCGGCTTCGCGGTCGTAGTCGGCGATCGTCAGCGGCACCCGCTCGCCAAACTCGTCCGCCATGCAGATAATAAAATGCCCGGGCTGGGCTTTGCTGGCCACATCCGGGGCGTGAAGGACGAATTCGTAAATTTTCGGGGCGAGAAGGGTTTTTTTGAGGATTTTTATCATGATTTCCGGCTGGGTTGGGATGTTTTTGTGCCCGTGTTAATGTCTAAATTATAACACGGCGTCCGCGGGATGCAAGCGGGATTCAAGAAACAGCGGCAGGGCATGGAATCATCGGAAAATTCCGCATTCCTCATTCCGAATTCCTCATTTCCCCCATCGCCCCCCCTTGAAGAATCGCGGGCTTGACGTAAAATGCTGAAACTTATTTTGTTTTTGTTATTAGGCTATAATTCTTTATAGTGTCAATCGGACATTCAGGAAGGGGCAGGAAAGATGGAAAAATACGCGATTATTCGTGATGGCGGCCGTCAGTTTAAGGTCGTGGTCGGGCAGGAGCTGCGGATCGATTATCGGGAAGGCCTGGAAGACGGGCAGGAAGTGGTTTTCGAGGAAGTGCTGGCGTATCGGGATGATGAGGGGCTGAAAATCGGCCGTCCGGCGCTGGAAATGAAAGTGACGGCAAAGGTTTATGAGGCCGTGACGAAAGGCGAAAAGCTGACGATTCAGAAATTCGCACGCCGCAAGACGCTGCGCCGCAAGACGGGCCACCGCCAGAAGTACACCACCGTGAAAATTACGGAAATCGGCTGATTTTCGGGCGTTTTCGCTGGAAATGCATAAAAAAGACGCGGGTCGAGAGATTCGCGTCTTTTTTGTTGGTTACGGAGGGTAAAAACAGCAGCCAGGAATGGAGCGGAGCGGAATAACCGGACCGAAGGTGGGGAGAACTCCGGCCATTCTATCCGGTCTAGGCGCGCCACTCCGTTCCGCTTTGCTTGCGGCTGCTGCTTTAGAACGGGATCTTTATTTTTTCAGAATATCGTTTCTCTTATCAACCAGCACGACTGTGGGCCTGTACTCGCGGGCTTCTTTTTCGTCCATATTCGCGTACGTAATGAGGACAACCACGTCTCCGGGAGCGCCGAGGCGGGCGGCCGGGCCGTTGAGGAGCATGATCCGGGAACCTCGCGGGGCTTCGATAATGTACGTAATGAGGCGGGCGCCGTTCGTCTTGTTAAGAACATGCACCTGCTCTCCGGGAAGCATATCGGCCGCGTCCAGCAGGTCACGGTCCACGGCGATACTGCCCTCATAATCGAGCTCCGTGCCGGTGAGGGTGGCACAGTGGATTTTCGACTTAAGCATGATTCGCTGCATGGGCGGATGTGGGGGTTAGGGACTCGGGGCAGGGGGCCTGAAAGCGGCCTCGCTCATACGGAATTTTATGTTATTCCGCAGAAATGTCAAGTGGCCATGCCCCTTGTGACAAAACGTGAAACTGCTATAATATATACGGAGCGTTTCTTTTGCGGGGAATGAAAATTTTCGCAAAAGTGCGGAAAACCTCTTTCTTGAAACGATTACCTAACTGACAGGAAAATATAGCGTATGTCTCTTTCAGAATGGATGAGCGGGCAGGTCTTTAAGTTTGTGCACGGCCGAAACCTGGTTTATAATACGTGCTGGGAAGACCCCCGGCTGGACCGCGTGGCGCTGGAACTGACGCCGGAAGATAATGTGCTGGTGATTACCAGCGCCGGGTGTAATGCGCTGGATTATATTCTCGCGGGGTGCAAGCATGTGTACGCGGTGGACATGAATTTTCGCCAGAACGCGGTGCTGGATCTGAAAAAAGCTGCGGTGATGAATCTTGAATACGAGGACTTTTTTCAACTTTTCGGACATGGATATTATCCGGAATTCAAAAAACTTTATCGCGATAAGCTCCGCGCGGCGCTGCCGGAACAGTCACAGGGGTTTTGGGATAAAAAATGGAAGTATTTTTCTCGCAAAAAACGTTCGTATTACATGCACGGCACGTCGGGGCAGTTTGCGTGGTTCATTAATGGATATATGAATAAGGTACTGCGAATTCGGCCGATTTTGAATCGCCTGCTGGACGCGCAGACCGTGGAGGAGCAGCGGCGGATTTATCATGATGAGCTTTATAAACGGTTTTGGACGCGGACGATTCGGTTTATCATGAACCGGGACACCACGCTTTCCATGCTGGGCGTGCCGCGGGCGCAGCGGCAGCAGGTGGAGAAGCAGTATGACGGGAAAATCGTGAAATTCGTGCAGGACTGTGTGGAGGCGGTGTTCTGCGACCTGCCGATCAAGGATAATTATTTCTGGCGGGTTTATATGACGGGCAGTTACACGCCCGAGTGCTGCCCGGAGTATCTGAAGCCGGAAAATTATGTGAAGCTGCGTAACGGGCTGGCGGATCAGGTCACCACGTACACGGATTCGGTGGAGGGTTTTCTGCGGAAGCATGACGTGAAGATTTCGCGTTTCGTGCTGCTGGATCACATGGACTGGCTGGCCAGCCACTTGTTCCCGGCGCTGGTTTCGGAGTGGGAAGCCATTCTGATGCGGGCCACGGATAACGCGCGCTTCCTGTGGCGCAGCGGCGGGCTGCGGACGGACTTCCTGGAACGCGTGGAGCTGACGTTTCCGGGCGCTTCGAAAGAATCGAAACTCATGGATCATCTCACCATGCACACGGAACTGGCCGAAGAGTTGCACAAAAAAGACCGCGTGCACACGTACGGCAGCTTTTACATCGCGGACCTGAAGAAGTAATGGTGAATGATGAGTTGTTTGCGCCATGTACCATCCGCCAGTTTACATAATTCACCATTCACCATTAACAATTAACCATTTCCCAGCCCATGGCGTTTACCTCCGACTTAAAAATCATTTACCACATGCTTTTCACGCGCGGGCAAGGAAAGGATCATGCGGAACGTCTGGACAATTTTTATTCCGGGCAGGCGGAGGGGTATGATGATTTCCGGAAGCGGCTGCTGAAAGGCCGGGAGGAAATGATGCAGGCGGTGCCGGTGCCGAAGGATGGTGTCTGGGTGGACATGGGCGGCGGTACGGGCGCAAATCTGGAGTTCATCGCGGAGAGGATTCCGCAGCTGAAAAGTGTGTATCTGGTGGACCTGGCCACGTCGCTGCTGGGGGTGGCGGAAAAGCGTTTCGAGCGCCACGGGTGGAAGAATGTGCAGGCCGTGGAGGCGGACGCCACGCAGTTTACGCCGGCGGAGGGATACGCGGACGTGGTGACGTTTTCTTATTCGCTGACCATGATTCCGGACTGGTTTTTGGCGATTAATAATGCGCTGCGGATTTTGAAGCCCGGCGGAATTATCGGCGTGGTGGATTTTTACGTTTCGCGAAAATGGGCTGCGGAGGGCTTTCGGCGCCACGGCTGGCTGCGGCGGAATTACATGCCCGTGCATTTCGGGACGGATAACGTGTTTCTCTCCCCGGATCATGTGCCGTACCTGCATGCGCATTTCCAGCAGGTGGACTTTCGCGAGCACCTGGCCAAAATTCCGTACTTCCCGCTGATGAAGGCCCCGTATTATATCTTTATCGGGAAAAAGCCGGAAACGGATGCGTGATGGATGCGGCGGTGCTTGCGCGGAGTTACGATTATTGCCGCCGGATGACGCGGGCGTCCCGTTCCAGTTTTTACGCGGCGTTTTCTTTTTTGCCGGATCCCACGCAGCGGCAGAGCATGGAGGCGATTTACGCGTACATGCGATTTTCGGATGATCTGGCGGACGGCGATTTTCAGGACTCTCAGCGTGAGGAACTTCTGGACCGCTGGCAGGCGAATTTTCTGCGGGCGCTGAAAGGGCAGCCGATTTTATTCGCGGAGGACACGCTTTTACGCCGCGTGGATGAGATCAGCGAAAACGCGCTGCCGGCGGTGATTGACACACTCGCGCGTTACCGGATTCCGTCGCAGTATTTCGTGGAAGTGCTGCTGGGCATGCGGATGGACGTGGCACATCAGTTGCATGGTGTCCCGGTGGATTCCCCGAAATACGCGTATTACGTGGCGTCCGTCGTGGGGCTGATCTGTCTGCATGTGTGGGGGGTGGAGCCGGAACTGATCGCGCCGCGTGCAAAAACACCCGTGCGGAAAGCCGCCGTGGCGTGCGGCATGGCGTTTCAGTGGACGAATTTTTTGCGGGATGTGAAAGAGGACACGCTGGACGGGCGGAGTTATCTGTTATGGATGCCGGAAGATGTGTCGCACGATCTTTGTCATAATCTTTCAGCGATTCCCGGGCGGTGGGTTCACGGAAACTGGTGGAAACTCCGAAAAAATCCAGTTTATTTCGCCACCCTGCTCATGAGTTGCATGCTCACGGAAAGCCATTACCAGGACGCGGATGAAATTCTAAAACATCTTCCGCCGGACGCGAAAAAAATTCTCGTGATGATGCTGGCCGTGTACCGTTCCATTTTTGAGAAGATTAAACGGAATCCCGCGCGCGTGCTGCGGGGGAAAGTCCGGCTTTCGTGGTGGCGGAAACTCTGGATTTTCGCCCATGTGCGTTTCGGCTGGCCGGTGAGAATTAAAACGGTCTTCCCCGCGGTGGAGGATGAAGTGATTTACCGCGTGTGATTTTTTTCTCTGAGCGTTTTACTCTTGCCGAAAATGGCGTTTTTTGGTATTTTGGGAAAGTCAGTTAAAACAGCCTTCCTATTTTCCCGTTTCTCTCGCAAAATGCCTGCATCCATTCTGCCCATTTTTACGCTTTTCATTTTCATCCTGCTGCGGATGACGGCGCTGCTGGCCGTGGCGCCGCTGTTTGCTGGGGGGAGTGTGCCGGTGCGGTTCCGGGTGATGCTCGCGGCGGCGGTGAGTGTGATGTTATGCGTGCACCAGATGCCGGCTTTTCTCACGTCCGCTTCTCTGGAAACGGTTAGCGTGACGGCGTTTCTGGTGGCGGGAGCGAATGAAATTTTGCTGGGAGCAACGCTTGGGGCGTGCGTGCTGATGGTTTTCAGCGCTTTTAGTGTGGCGGGCACAGCCGTCAGTTACGCCAGCGGCCTGTCATTCCCCGTGGAAAGCGGCATGGCACGAGAGTCGCAGACCGTCATTACGCAGATTCTTTACGCCCTGGGTACCGCGGCCGTTTTCGCTTTCGGCGGCCACCGGATGATCCTCGCCGCGCTGATAAAAACTTTTGTCGCCTATCCGCCGGGTGTGATCGCGTGGCAGCAGGACATGTTTCAGGCCGTGATGGAAATGTTTTACCTCGGATTTTACCTCGGCGTGCACATCGCGCTGCCGGTGCTATGCGCGGTGCTGGCGGCCCAGGCACTGCTGGCGTTTTTACACCGCGCGGTGCCACAGATAAACGCGTTCGCCATGAGCTTTCCGCTGAACGCCCTGCTGGCCCTGGGCGTACTGGCCCTGACACTCGGCGGCGGCTTTTTGCTTTTCGAAAGCCGATTTACAGAAGCCATCAGCGATTTTTTAACCTCCAGATAAACGCTCATGTCTGACGTTGAAAAACAGTTTGACCCCACGCCTCATCACCGCCGGAAAATGCGGGAGCAGGGGCGGTTCGCGAATAGTCGGGAGATGGTGCAGGCGGCGGGCCTCTTGGCTGGCATGACGTTTTTATATTTCGGCGGCCTCTGGCTCATGAACACCTGCACGCGGCGGCTGGAGGCGTATTATACCCAGGACGCGTGGACGGAGATTACCCCGGCCGGTGCGGCAGACGTCTGGAACCAGTGGCTGAGCCTGTTTTTCGTCGGCGTCTTTCCGCTGATGACACTCGTCTTTTGCGTCACCATGGCGGCGTCTCTCTTTCAGTCCGGGTTTCTCTTTCTCCCGGGAAAGATGTTTCCGGATATGAAAAACGTCAGCCCGGCGAATGCCGCGAAACGAATTTTCTCGCGGAACACCCTCATGACGCTGCTTTTCGGTGTGCTGAAAATGACGCTCCTGGCGGCGGTCGGAGTCTGGATTCTTACGGCGGACATTCCCGTCTTCCTGAAGCTCACGCAGACGGAACTGCTGGCGGCCATCCACACCGGCACACGCACGCTGCTTGGCATGGGCATGAAACTCGCGGCCCTGCTTTTCCTCCTCTCCCTGCTGGATTACGCCTGGCAGCGGCGGCGGTTCGAGCAGGAACTGCGGATGACGTACCAGGAAATGCGGGAGGAGCTGAGAGTGACGGAAGGTGACCCGGACGTGAAAGCGGAAGTCCGCCGCCGGATGCGGAAGTAAGCGGCGAATCTTTTACTTGGTCTCATTCAAAATGGGTGCCGCCGCAAGAACAGTAGCCGGGAATGAAGCGGAACGCAGTGACGCGCAATGACCGGATAGAAGTTGGGAAATGCTCAGTGGTGCTTATCCGGTCATTCCGCTTCGCTTCATTCCCGGCTGCTGTTTCTTGGGGGTTATGTGGATTACAGAGCCGCAATCGTAAGATTGCGGGAGAGACACTGGAAATCTGGAAAATTTTTTACTGACGGAAAATCCCTTTCGCAATCTTACGATTGCGGCTCTGCAGATGTCCTCACGCGTTTTAAAACGAGTCAGCACCGCCCCTCCGGAGAGAAACGGTGCTGAAACGATGAAACGACTGCTTGCAATACGGTTCCGGTTTTTTGCCGGGTTATTTGTTAAGCTGCATGAACACCCGCTGCGATTTTTCGGCGGGAACATACCCGGCGGGGACGACGGTCAGGGCCGTGGCGTCGGCGGCGGGGATGTGCTGGGCCGTGTGGTTTTCAGTGGAGGCGCTGATACGTCGGGCGGGCGGGGCCGGGATGATTTCCAGGCCGGTTCCACGGGCGTCTTCCAGGACGGAGGGCGCGGCCGATTCGATTCCCGGGGCCAGCGTCGGCACGCTATCCTCCAGTGGCAGCTCCTGCATCACATCGTCGGGCAGCGGAGCCATCATGCCCTGCGTGTCCATCATGATTCCCTGCTGGGCGCCATTCATCTGATAGCATTGCCCCATCTTTCGGGCCTGGGTATTCGGATCGGCCGGGTCGGCGACGCCCGTGTGCTGGCGGTACATGCCCTGCGTGATGACGTTCGGACGGGTGAAGCCGTAATTGATATACAGGCTCTTCTCACGCATTCTCGCAAGTTTCCGAGCGTCGAAGTACGCTTTCTGCGTCCACGGGCCTTCCATCAGCAGCACGCCGTCATACTCCAGCAGCGAGCCTTTGCTGGTGTGGATGTCCACCACCGCGAGGTTGTAGTCGATCACGGAGCGGAAGAAGTCGATCTCCGCTTCCGCCAGTCGGCGCTGGGCGTCGAGCACCAGGTTCAGCGTCATCGTGCCCGTCTCGTACGCCGAGGTCGTGGCCTCTACTTCCAGCTGGGCCGCCACGCGACGGTTGAAATACGTCTGGCTCAGCACATAATTGTCTTCCAGTTCACGCACGGCATAATTCAACTTGTGCGTCAGTTCCAGTTCCTGCTCCTGGAGGATGGAACGGTTGCGGGCCAGCATCAGTTCCGCGTTTCGCACCGCGGCACGCTCACGCCGGAATCCGATCGGGACGCTGAGCTCCATGCCGATCAGGCCGCTCCAGTATCCGTCATGCGTCATGCTTCCGAAAGCGCTGTTTTCATGACCACGCGGGTCCAGCAAGGTTTCGTTGTAGCCGGAGACGCCGCCGCGGGCGACGAGGTCCAGTCGCGGCAGGAGGAAGTTTTTGGAGGCCAGCAGCTCGAGCTCGGACTGCTTGATGACCCACTTATGGCGTCGGAGTTCCTGGTTCCGCGTCATCGCCTCGGCATGGATTTCACACCAGTCGAAATTGATTTTCGCGATGCTCGGCTCGTCGCTGGGCCGGAACAGGCGGCCGTCGGCCGGCGCCAGACCCATGATGTATCGCAGGTTGGCTTCCGCCTTATACAAGGCGTTGAGCGCGGACTCGACGGAACCCTTGAACATGAAATACTGCTGCTGGGCCTGGGCACGCTCATACGCACTTCCACCCTTCATGCTGGCGCGATATTTCGCCTCGGCCTGCCGCCACGTCTGCAGCGCACTGTCGCGCCCGACCACCACGGAATCCAGCCGACGATACGCGAAATACAGCTCCCAGTACGCCCGCTCGATGTCGGCCACGAGATTCCGCGTGGCGGTTTCGAAATCCACCAACGAAACGTCGGAACGGATACGGGCCAGCATCACGCCGTTATAAAAACCGGGGGAAGCGCCCGGGCCGGCAATTCGATTGAACTGCACGCCGGCGCCGCGCAAAATGGGCTGGCGGGCTTCGACTTCCACGCCGACCTGGAAATAACTTCCCAGCTTAAGGCTCGTCGCGGGATCCGTGCCGGTATAGCTGCCGGTGAATCGGGCCGTCGTCGTACCGCCCGTGGCGTTCGTCTTCTGCAGGCCCGTATCTATCGAAGCGCCCTTCGTGCGAACACGATCGGCATAACCAATCTGGTTGTTATACGTGTAATTCCGCTGGGCATAAATCGAGGTATTCCACTGGGTGTCGAAATCGGCCAAAACGCCTTCCACGCCGTAACGAGGGTCGCTCTCGGTGATGGCGGGGTCCATGATCGTGCTGGCGCCGTTGGGGTTCTGCAGCAGGGCACTGGGAACACCGTTAGGGCCGTTCGGACCGTAAGACACGCCGCCCAGCGAGCGGATGACCTGACTGTTATACAGCCCGCAACGAATCGCTTCCTCCAGCGAAATCGGCGTGATGACCTTCCCTTCCGAGTTGTTGATCGTCAGGGGGGACTGCGCGCCCATCACCTCGTTGGTGGAGGTAGTCTGCGTATCGGGGAACTCGATCTGCGTCGCCATGTCGAGCATCGGATCGATGGGCAGGCACGGATTGTGCTTCCCAAGATACAGCGGCGCCTGCGGATTGCACCCCACCGAAAAGGATATCGCCGCCAAAAGGGCGAAACTCGTCAGACGTCTGACAAGGGAGGTTACGTTTCGTTTCATTAAGCGTTTCATCGTTTTGTTCCTAATTGAGCTTCGTATAAGTCAACTCGGGGATTATAAATAAAATCTTGTTTTTCGTTTGATTCGTTGGCGGTGAAATAGCATTTGCGCTCTCTCTTTCAGAGCCTCTCTTTATGGTTTTATCGACTAGATGCGCGTTAAATCTTAATTAATCGGAAAAGTTTTCGGAATTTATTTTACCGGAAAAATTTTTGCAGAACGCGCAGATTCGTTAGATTGTGATGTTGCCCACCCCAGCGTGAACAGCGTACACGGAGATAAAGGGGGTGGAATGTGTTATTTTGTGGTTTTAGCAATTTGGATGTTTTCTGTCAAGACGGAATTTGGGGAATAAGTCGTAGATCGCGATTACTTTCTTCGTGTTTTCTGTGCTCTTCGTCGTGAAACGTTTTGCACCCCGTAGGCAGGGGCGGGAAAATCGCTTATAATATTATAATGTATAAACAGACTTCCAGCGGGGTGCATAAAGGAAAGGGAAAACCCATGAAATCACGTTCCACAACCATCCTCACCGTGCGTCGCGGCGGCGTGGCGGCCATCGGCGGTGACGGGCAGGTCACAGTCGGTGACACGATCATGAAGGATGATGTACAAAAAATACGGCGTATTTCCGGCGGAAACGTCATCACAGGATTTGCCGGCGCGACGGCGGACGCGTTCGCGCTGCTGGAGCGTTTTGAGGCGAAATTGAAGGATTATCCGGGAAATGTGCCGCGGGCGGCTACAGAGCTGGCGAAAGAATGGCGTACGGATCGTGCGCTGCGGCGGCTGGAGGCGCTAATGGCTGTCGTGGATGCGGAGCATACGCTGTTAATCACGGGAAACGGGGACGTCATTCAGCCCTCGGACGGCGTTCTGGGAATCGGTTCCGGCGGGAATTTTGCTGTCGCGGCCGCCCGGGCCCTCATGCGGAACACCGAACTCCCGGCGGCGGAAATCGTGCGGAAGGCTCTGGAAATCGCATCGGAAATAGATATTTACACGAATAATAATATCCGGGTGGAGGAATTGCTGTGCAGGAATTAACACCGCGCCAGATCGTGGCGAAATTGGATGAGCATATCGTCGGGCAGGCGGAAGCGAAGCGCGCGGTGGCGATTGCCGTGCGAAATCGGTGGCGCCGGCAGCAGCTTTCGGAGGAAATGAGTGCGGAAGTGCTGCCGAAAAACATCTTGATGATCGGGCCCACGGGGGTCGGGAAAACGGAAATTGCGCGACGATTTTCGAAACTTGCGTCGGCGCCGTTCATTAAGGTGGAGGCGACGAAGTATACGGAAATTGGGTATTATGGAAGGGACATTGAAAGCATGATCCGTGATTTGGTGGAGAGTGCGATTTTGCTTGTGCGGGCTGAAGAACAGGAAAAGGTGCTGGAGGAGGCGAAAAGGAAGGTCGAGGAGCGGATGCTGGACATGCTCTGCCCGCGGCATGAGACGTTTGAGCCGAATTTGCGAAAAGGGAAAGATTGGGCAAAAGACGCAGCCCGCCAGCAGCGGCGCGAAACCAGGAATCCGGACCGGTGGAAGATGGATGACCCGATTTTGGAGAAATTGCGTGCGGAACTGGAGTCGCGATGCTCGCCGGGCGATCTGGAATTCGCGGACATGATGCGGGAGGTGATGGAAAAGCGGATGGAAGTGGGGGGGCTGGGGGATCTTGGGGAGGCCATGCAGGAAATCGGGCGGCTGCTGGAGGAGCGGCGGCAGGGGAATGTGCTTGGTGAGGCGGAAAATTCTTTCCGAAAAGTTTCTGAAAACGCCTCCGAAAATATGGAGGATGATGAAATTGTCGCCGAATTTTCATTTCAGGATGAAGAAATAGCTGGTGTGGATGAGGGAAATGCGGAGGATGTGAAGGTTGCGGCGGAAAATGCCCGGCGGCTGGTTGAATATGAGAAAAAGCGGGAGGAGACGCGGGAGCTGCTTTTGGCCGGGAAGCTGGAGGAGCGGATGGTGACGGTGCCGCTGGAGCGGAAGGCGAAATCGCCGCTGATGATGATGAATATTTCCGGGCCGGAGGGGATGAACACGGAAATGTCGGACATGTTCGAAAATCTCATGCCCCGGCAGCGGGTGCTGGAGGAGATGAGCGTGGCGGAGGCACGGAAGGTGCTCTTGGAGCAGGAAAGCCGGGCGCTGGTAAGTGATGAGAAGATTCACGCCCGGGCGGTGGAGCTTTCGGAGAACGCGGGGATTATTTTCATCGACGAAATCGATAAAATCGTGGCGGCCGAGCAGTCGCATAACGCGGACGTCTCCCGGCAGGGGGTGCAGCGGGACATGCTGCCGCTGGTGGAGGGCACGACGGTGCAGACGCGGTACGGGCTGGTGAAAACGGATTACATTTTGTTTATCGCCGCGGGGGCGTTTCATCGGAATAAGCCCAGCGATTTGATGCCGGAGTTGCAGGGGCGGTTTCCGATTCGCGTCGAACTCAGCGATTTGACGCAGGAGGATTTTGAGCGGATTCTGAAGGAGCCGAAGAATTCGCTGCTGAAACAGTATGAGGCGCTGCTGAAAACGGAAGGCGTGGAGGTCGTTTTCGAGGAAGACGCCATCCGCGAACTGGCGGCTTATGCCTGGCGTGCGAATCAGACCTCGCAGAACATCGGCGCCCGCAGGCTTTACACCATCCTGGAGCGGCTGCTGGAAGAACTGAGTTTCGAGGCTGCCGACATGGGCACCGCCCGTGTGACGATTAACGCCGGCTTCGTGCGGCAGCGGCTGGAAGATGTGACAAAGAACGAGGAACTGACGAAGTATATTTTGTGAGGTGAGGCATGAATTATTACCTAGCGGGATATTATCTGATGAGGTTGCTGCGGGAGCGGAGTTGGGAAACGCTGCAGAATCCGATGATTTATACATGCAGCGATTGCCTGAATGATAATTTGCTTGACGGCGGGTTTGCTCGTTCGTGGACGTGTTATGGAAATAGCCTGGAGCTGGCGGTAGAAGAATTTGGGATTGATTTACTGACACTTGATAGGCTTCAAGCATGGACGGAGGCAGCGGACACAGCCGGGAAAACGGGACTGTTTGAGGTTTTTTATGATGCGAACGCAGCGCGGGAATATCGCCAACTTTTTTTCTCACACGGGAAGGACGTGAAATTGCTGGGGTTGTATTTGCCGGAACCGGAATTGGAGCGGCTTGCCCATGAAGATGAACAGCTTACCCGCAAGTGGGAACCAGACAATAATGATTTCAGTAATAGTCAGTGGCTGAAGAAAAAGCATCTGCCCGGGAAAGATGAAACCGTCTTGGGGTATGACTTGATCGGTATGAGCTTGCATATGAATTTTCATACGTTCCACTGTCATGGCCTGTCGGTGGAATTGAAGGAAAAATTCGGCGTCGAGATGAACGAGTACGGGCTCATTCCGGACGACTCGCGGTGGCAGGAGTTGTCCGCGTATATGAATGACGAAAAAACGGCGGCGGAACCGGTGCCGTGGTTTTTCGCGCAGGTGAGATTGGTTGACGTGTGGTAGGGCGGTAAATGATATTCGCCCCAGAGGGGTGGAGCATGATAACCAGGCTTCGCTTACCCCGGCCTGTTATGTCAGGCACCTTCGGCGCCAACCTCCAGAGCAGCTAAAAGATGATTGATATGGAATATGTCAGATTTTCCGTCGTCACTCAGCCATTGAGCAGAAAAGAAAAAGCGATAAAGCTTGCGGCGTTGATCGTAGAAGTACTGGATGTGGCCTGTGTTCCTGAGGTTTGTGAATATCACAAATTCGAGAATGCGTATCGGATTACTTTGCAGTTTCCTTTGTGCGATGCAGAAGATTTCATCGCCGAGAGTATCAAAAAAACGAACCGGTTGTTTGCTCCGTGGTTGGTAAGTTATGATGAGCGTCAAAAAACGGTGAAGTTGATTTTTAACCGGACGGAGCATTCGCGGTTTGGGAATATCGCGTTCAATACGGTTGATTGGGCGCATTGGGAGGTGGTGGAATAATAGAAAAGCTTATGTATCACTCCTTTATGACGTGACAAGGTGGCATTTCAAAAAACATGGGCTTAACATCCTTTGTGGCACGGTGTTCCACGGCCTGAAGGCTGCGGTTACGTGGCGTCCTTTGGACGATTGACGCGATTAAAAAAATAAAAAAACATCATTATCGCTGTGGCGATAAACATTTATGCAAAAATTTTTTTCAGGAGCAAAACATGCACACGAAAATTACGGACGGGATTTCCTGGGTGGGATATGTGGACTGGACGCTGCGGGATTTTCATGGGTATACCACGCCGCGGGGCGGGACGTATAACGCGTATCTGATCCAGGACGAGAAGACGGTGCTGGTGGACGCGGTGAAGAGCCTTTATGTGTCGAGCCTGCTGGAGAACGTCGCGGAGCTGACGGCCCTGGAAAAAGTGGATTACGTGGTGTGTAATCACGCGGAGCTGGACCATTCGTCGGGGTTGCCGGTGGTGATGAAGCGGCTGCCGAACGCGGTGCTGGTGTGTAATGAGCGGTGCCAAAAGGCGCTGTCGGCTTATTATGACACCACGGGCTGGAAGTGGAAGATCATCGCGGATGGTGAGACGCTGTCGATCGGAAAGAGGGCGCTGAAATTTGTGTTCACGCCGATGGTGCACTGGCCGGAATCGATGTTTACGTATGTGCCGGAAGAGAAGTTGCTGTTTTCCATGGATGCGTTCGGGCAGCACATCGCCAGCTCGGAGCGTTTTGATGAGGAGCTGCCGCTTTGGGAGGTGATCGAGGAGGCGAAGATTTATTACGCGAACATCGTGATGCCGTATGGGGCGCAGGTTTTGAAGACGCTGGCGCTGGCGGCGACGCTGGAGATAGAGACGGTGTGCCCGAGTCACGGAGTGATGTGGCGGAAGCATCTGCCCGACATTCTGGAGGCGTACACACGGTGGGCGTCGGGGCGTGTGGAGCCGAAAGTGCTGATCCTTTACGACACCATGTGGGAGAGCACGGAGAAGATGGCGAAAGCGATTTACGCGGGGGTGCTGGATGTGCCTGGGACGTCGGCGCAACTGCTGAATGTGCGGCGCTGCACGCTGGCGGAGCTGGTGACGGCGGCGGCGGATGCCGGGTGCTGCGCGCTGGGAAGTTCCACACAGAACGCGGTGCAGATGCCCATGGTGTCGGCGGTGATGACGTATTTTCAGGGCTTGCGGCCGCCGATTAAGCACGCGGTGGCGTTCGGGTCTTACGGCTGGGGCCGGGGCGCGGTGGAAGAGATTACGACGTGGTTTCAGCGGGTGAAATGGGAGCCGGTGTGCGAGCCGGTGAAGTGTGTGTATCGTCCGGATGAGGCGGCGCTGGCCAGCGCTCGTGAAGCGGGGCGGCTGCTGGGCGCGAAGGCCGTGGAAATGGCGAGGAAGTAAGTCCGCATGGATGGAGATGTGAAAATTCTCATCGCGCTGGCCACGTATAATGAAGCGGAGAATCTCCCGGAGATGCTGAGGCGGATGGATGTGGAGACGCGGCGGATTTCCTCGCGTTTTGCGTGTGTGTTTGACCTGCTGGTGGTGGATGTTGATTCGCCGGACGGGACGGGCGCGTGGTGTGATGCGCACACGGCGGAGTATCCGCGGTTGACGTGTGTGCACCGGCGGGGTGAATGCGGACTGGGTACGGCGGTGATTGCGGCCATGCGGTATGCGGTGGTGCACGGGTACGCGCGGATGATAAATATGGATGCGGATTTGAGCCACGCGCCGGAGGAGATTCATCGGCTGCTGGGGATTTCGGACGAGGATGTTTCGGAGGAACTTCCCGGGCAGGAAACGCCGCCGGGCGAAAGGCGGCCGCTGCCGGAAACGGCGGATGTGGTAATCGGCTCGCGCTACGTGCGTGGCGGTAAAATTTCCGGCTGGGGAATCGCACGGCACTTGATGAGCCGGGGTGTGAATCGGCTGACGCGTGTGCTGCTGCGCTTGCGGGTGCGGGATGCCAGCGGCTCTTTCAGGAATTACGCCGTGGAGAAGCTGCGCGTGCTGGAAACGCAGGAAATCGTGTCGCGTGGGTACTCGTTTTTTGAGGAAGTGCTCTGGCGGCTGATGCGTGCGGAGGCGAGCATGGCGGAGGTGCCGATTCATTTTGCGGATCGGCGTGTGGGGACGAGTAAGCTGCGGTGGGCCGAGTGTTTTCGCTCGCTGGGCGTGCTGCTGTGGCTGGGAATAGCTGTAAGCCGCAAGCCATAAGCGTTAAGCTACTCGTTTTTTGTGTGAATTACCCGGCCATTATACTCCTGTGCGTAATAAACTGGTCGTTTCCACAAGAACAGTAGCCGGGAATGAAGCGTAGCGGAATGACCGGATAAGCACTGCCAAGCATTTTCCCACTTCGATCCGGTCATTGCGAGTCATTCCATTCCGCTCCATTTCCGGCTGCTGTTCTCGTGCAAAACCAACCGGTTTGTGACGCGTGAAAGTATACCACGCGATTTTTTAAGAAGTATGAGATACGCGCGGTAAGCTTGTGGCTTAAAGCTTATAGCTTGCAGCTTGTGACGGAGGAACATTGCCATGATCACCGTGTGTCAGTTGTTGCACAGCCTGAATATCGGCGGGGCGGAGGTGCTCGCGGCGGGGCTGGGAGAGCGGATGGCGGGGGAGTCGTTCCGTTTCGTGTTTTTTTGCCTGGACGAGGAAGGCGTGATGGCCGACCGGCTGCGGGAGCGGGGGTTCGTGGTGGAATGTCTCGGGCGGAAGGCGGGGTTTGACCGGGCGTGCATGCGGCGAATCGCGGAATTGTGGCGGCAGTATGATGTGACGCTCGTGCAGGCACATCAGTATACGCCGTTTTTTTATGCGCTGGGGGCACGCGGGTTTTTCGGGCGCACGCCGCCGGTGATGTTTACGGAGCACGGGCGGTTTTACCCGGATGTGTCGAATTGGAAGCATGTGCTTTTTACCCGACTGATGATGCGGTCGCGCGACCGGGTGGTGGCGGTGGGTGAGTCGGTGAAGCGGGCGCTGGTGCGGTATGAGGGCATCCCGGCTGGGCGGATTCAGGTGATTTATAACGGCATTAAAGCGGCGCATTTCGCGCGGACGCCTGAAAAGCTCGTAGCGGCGGAAGCGGTGCGGATGGAGCAGGGCGTGACGCCCGGGCAGAAAGTCTGCGTGCACATCGCGCGGCTGGATACGATTAAAGACCACTTCACGTCCATGCGGGCGATGATGGAATGCGTGTGGCGTGCGGCGGAGAAAAAAGTGTCGGACGGCATTCAGGGAAACACGCATGACGTGGAATTATGGATCGTCGGCGGAGGCCCGGAAGAAGCGGCGCTGCGAGCGTTCATCGCGGAGCACTGCATGGCGGCCTACATCAAAATGCTCGGCCAGCGGCGCGACATCCCGGAAATTCTCGCGGCGGCGGACGCGTTCATCCTCACCAGCGTCAGTGAGGGCATCCCGGTGACGATTCTGGAGGCCATGGCCGCGGACGTGCCGATCATTTCCACGGATGTGGGCGGCATTCCCGAAATCATCACGCACGGTGAAACCGGCCTGCTAGCCCCGGCCGGTGACGCGGCGGCGCTGGGCAAGGCGCTTTACCGTGTGTTTTATGAGCCGGCCCTGGCGGAAAAACTGGTACGCAGCGCCCACGCCCGCCTCGAGGAACGCTTCACCGAAGAAAAAATGCACGCGGCGTATGAAGCCGTCTTTCGAGAAATGGCCGGCGGCGCGAATTAGGAATTAGGAATTAGGAATTAGGAAGCTCGCTTGCGAAATTCCTAATTCCTCACTCCTAATTCCTCACTCTCATGTTTACTCATGCAGAATCCGGTTCGCGGCGTCCAGGAACGCGCGGATGCTGGACTCGACGCAGTCAGTGGAGACGCCGTTGCCGCGGTATTCTTTGTCGCGGTATTTGACGGCCACGTTCACCTCGCCTTGGGCGTCATGGCCGATGGTCACGCTGTGCACGCGGTATTCGCAGCATGCCATGTCGTAGCCGGTCATATCGCACAGCAGCACGAACGCCGTGTCGATCGGGCCTTCCTTCGCGGTCAGCTCCCGGGTGACGGGCTCATTCTCACCCAGTCGCAACGTGAGCATGACGGTCGACTCTTTCCCGATTCCGCAGCTACACGCGTAATTCTCCAGCGCCCAGACGGGTTGCGCCAGGTCCCGGCGGAGAATCTGCTGCACGAGCGTACGGATGTCACCGTTATAAATCTCCTTCTTGCGGTCGGCCAGCGTTTTGAACTCGACGAACAGCGCGTCCATCTGGGTGTCATCCAGCGAATAGCCGAGCTGCTTGACGCGCGTGGCCAGGCCCGCTCGCCCGCTGTGTTTCCCGAGCACGAGGTCCGTCGTTACGAAACCCACATCTTCCGGCTTCATGATTTCATACGTCGTCGGATTTTTGAGCATGCCGTCTTGGTGAATGCCCGACTCGTGAGCGAAAGCGTTACGGCCGACGATCGCCTTATTCCGCGGCACTTCGAGGCCCGTAATGCCCGAGACGAGTTTACTGGCGGCCAGCAATTTCCCGGACACGATGTTCGTATACGCCTGGAAATAATCGTTGCGGGTGCGGATGGCCATCGCGAGTTCCTCCAGGGCACAGTTGCCGGCCCGCTCGCCGATGCCGTTAATCGTGCACTCCACCTGCCCGGCCCCGGCCTCCACCGCCGAAAGCGTATTCGCCACCGCCATGCCCAAATCGTTGTGGCAGTGCACGCTGATGACCGCACGATCCACGTTCGGCACACGGTTCATCAACTCGCGGATCATCTGGGCGTACTGCGTCGGAATGGCGTATCCCACGGTATCGGGGATGTTCACCGTCGAGGCGCCGGCGGCGATGGCCGCTTCGGTCACGGCACAGAGAAAATCCATCTCCGTGCGGGACGCGTCCTCGCAGGAAAACTCTACGTCGCCGCAGTAATTCCGCGCAAAGGCCACGCTTTTCCGCACGCAGTCCAGCACCTGCTCTTGCGACATTTTGAGTTTGAACTCGCGGTGAATCGGACTGGTGGCGAGGAAAATGTGCACCCGGGCCCGCTCGGCCGCCTTGACGGCTTCCGCCGCGCGGAGCATGTCCGCCTCCCGGCAGCGCGAAAGTCCGCAGATGATCGGGCCACGCACGGTTTCCGCAATCGTTTTCACTGCCGCGAAGTCGCCCTCCGACGCAATCGGAAACCCCGCCTCGATCACGTCCACCCCCAGCAGCGCCAGCATCTGCGCGACCTCCATTTTCTCCTGGATGTTCATACTCGCGCCGGGCGACTGCTCGCCGTCGCGCAGCGTGGTATCAAAAATCGCAATATGCCGGCCTGAGGGAATAACGGATGACGTGGACATGGGAAAGCTCCTTTCGGGTGAATTAGGAATGAGGAATTAGGAATGAGAAATGACGCAAGCGAGACTCTCGCCTGTCGAAGGAGTGCGAAGTGAAATCATTCCTCATTCCTCATTAAAAAAAAGCCCCGGAAACGCGACTGCGAATCCGAGGCTTGAAAAAATTCGTGGGGAAATAGGTACTCCTACCACGCCATACGCGCTCCGATCTCACAGCCGCCGTGCGGCGGAGTAAGTAGCAGGCTCAGCGATAGGAGGAGGCTAAAATTTTCCATAACGCGAAAAGTATACCACATCCCGCGTGGTTTGTCAAGAGGGGGGAGGGGAACGAATGAGGAATGAGGAAGGAGGAATGATATGGGTGAAATGCGGATACCGTCGACGGAGTGAAAAAGAAGCGTGTTTGATGAGAATGATGCATTTATTCCTTATTCCTCACTCCTAATTCCTCATTTTTGTGAGTTTTCGCAAAAAAACACTTGAAACCGCCCCCCCGCGTATGGTATGATATAATAACTGAATTTTTCTCGGAATTTTTATAAACAGGGGATGAGGGGTAATATGGCCGGTCATTTTTCGATTTTTCGCGGGTATTTTTGGGCGGGCGTGCTGTTTTCGGCGACGTTTATGCTGATTTCGGAAGCGTCGGCCCAGCGAGGCGAGAGCGCCAACGGCGTAATTCTCCAGGAAACGGCCAACAGCCGGGGGCTTTTCCGCCAGTGGCAGAATCAGATTCAGCTCGACGCGGCCCGCGACCGCCTGCGATTCCTGAAAGTGCATGGCGGCACGATCTTCGCCGTGACCGACCAGGGAACCGTCAACGCGATCGACGCCGAGTCCGGCTCCACGCTCTGGGCCCAAAAAATCGGCAAGCCCGGCCTGATAACCCAAGCCCCCGGCGTGAGCGATAATTACGTCGGCGTGACCAACGGCTCCACGCTCTACATCCTCAACCGCCATACGGGGCGAATCCTGCTGGACACGCGGATGGTCTCCGCCCCGGCGACCGGGCCCGCGGTTTCCAAATTTCGGGCGTACATCCCCGCGGCCGACGGCATCATGTACTCCTACGATCTCCAGCCGATGGAAGACCCCTACAAGGAATTCAAACTTTCCGACGACAAACTCACCGAAAGAGAACGTCGCGAACGGCACCTCATCCAACTGGACTCCCTGCGGCTGATGAAATCCGACAAGCCGCCGCTGACGCTCAAAACGCTCGGCGACGTGGTCTCCCAGCCGATCATTTCGCGGGAGGAATTGCGCCGTGAAAACGTGGCATGGGCCACCGACGACAACCAATTGACCATGTGCGACACCCCCATCGAGCACGCGATGGTTCTCGACGAAAAATATAACGTCCCGCTGGAGGGCAAAGTGCTGGCGTCCCTCAGCTGCCGGCCTTTCGACGCCAATAACCCCCAAAAAACCGGCATCCTTTTCGTCGCGACGAAAGAAGGTTTCGTGTACGGCGTGGAAGAAAACACTGGATTCACGCTCTGGCGTTTCCCGGCCAGCGAGGAAATTCACAGCACGCCTGTTTACGTCGACGGAGAGCTTTTCGTCGCCACCCTGCTTTCCGGCATGTTCTGCCTGGACGCGGTCACCGGCGGCGACGGCAACTCGCCCGAAGCGAAATGGTGGTCGCCCCGCATCCGCCAGTTCCTCGCGTGCAGCAAGGCCCGTGTTTACACCGCTGACCACCAGAACAATCTGGTGATTCTCGACCGTCGTTCCGGGCAGCGGATTTCCACCCTGCCCATCCCGAATCATACGGTGCGCTGTGTGAACGAGCAGACCGACCGGATTTACATCGCCACGGAAACCGGCACGGTGCTGTGCCTGCGGGAGACGGCGCTGGACAAGCCGCTGGACTTCATGGTGAAGATGCCGGAAAAGAAAACGAAGGTGGAAATCACCGGCGGGAAAAAGACGGATGTGGACGAGGAGGAAGACGACGAAGACGGAAAATCCGGTGGCGGCAGCGATTTCGGCGACGATGATGACGACGACACCCCCAGCGGCCCCAAGGGCGGCGGCGATGATGATTTCGGCGACGATGATGATGACTCCGGCGGTTCCGGCGGCGGCGATGACGATGCTTTCGGCGACGACGATTTTTAATGTACCGGCTTTCCCGGCTTTTCCATTCGCGTTTTATATAAACGGTTAATTCATGAACACACCGCATCCGAGTTACCATTCCCGCATGATGAAGGCCCTGCGTCGCGAGCCGGTGGACTGCACGCCGATTTGGCTTATGCGCCAGGCCGGGCGTTACATGGGCGAGTACCGCGAGGTGCGGGCGACGACGGGTTTCCTTGAGCTGTGCCGGAATCCGGTGCTTTGCGCGGAGGTCATGCTCACGGCCGTGAGCCGTCTCGGGGTGGACGCGGCCATCATCTTTTCCGATTTACTGCCGATTTTACAGCCCATGGGCATGGATCTGGAATTCGCGGCGGGAGAGGGCCCCGTGATTCATAACGCGATTCAGGACGCCACGCGGGTGGACACGCTGCGTGAGCTGGATGATCCGCAGACGCTGGATTTCGTGTATGAAACCGTGCGGCTGACGCGCGCGGATCTGGCCGAGAACATCCCGGTGATCGGGTTTTCCGGCGCCCCGTTTACGCTGGCCAGTTACGCCGTGGAGGGCGGTTCGAGCAGGGATTATGCCCGGACGAAGAAGATCATGTACGGGGATGCCGGTGCGTGGGACGCGCTGATGAGCCGGCTTTCGCGGGCCATTACCGTTTACCTTGCCGAGCAGATTAAGGCCGGCGCGCAGATTGTGCAACTTTTCGACAGTTGGGTCGGCTGCCTGGGCGTGGCGGATTATGAGCATTACGTGATGCCGTACGTCGCGCGGATCATTTCGGCACTAAAAGCGGAGTTCCCGGACACGCCGGTGATTAATTTCGCCACGGGGAATCCCATGCTGCTGCCCGCTATCACCCGGGCCGGCGGCGACTGTATCGGCGTCGACTGGCGCATCGAAATCGGCACCGCGTGGGACATGATCGGCCAAGACCGTGCCGTGCAGGGAAATCTTGACCCCATGACGCTTTTATCTTCCCCGGATGTTTTCCGCCCGCATGTCGCGCGGATTATGGATCAGGTCGGGGGCCGCCCGGGCCACATCTTTAATCTCGGCCATGGCATCCACAAAACCACGCCCGTCGAGCACGCCATCGCGCTGATCGACATGGTGCACGCGTGGGGCAATTGACAATGGATAATTGACAATGGATAATGAACGCAAGCGTTATGCTGTATCCATTATCAATTGTCAATTTACTTCAGTACCGCTCCGGTGTCGGCACTGGTGGCCATGCGTGCGTAGCGGGAGAGGTAACCGCGCTGGAAGCGGGGGACGGGTTCCTCCCAGGCTTCCATGCGGGCTTCGATTTCTTCCGGCGAAAGCAGCACGTTAAGCTTGCGTGCGGGGATGTCGATTTCGATGATGTCGCCGTCGCGCAGAGCGGCGATGGGGCCGCCGGCCGCCGCTTCGGGGCTGACGTGACCGATGCACGCGCCAGCGGTGCCTCCGGAGAAACGCCCGTCGGTGATCAGGGCCACCGAGTCGTCGAGCTTCATGCCCTTGATCGCAGTCGTCGGGGCGAGCATTTCCTGCATGCCGGGGCCGCCGCGGGGCCCTTCGTAACGCACGATGACCACGTCGCCCGCCTTCACCTTCCCGGCGACGATGCCGTCGTACGCTTCGTTTTCGCTGTTGAAAATAACGGCCGGGCCCGTATGCGTGAGCATGTTCGGCAGCACACCCGCGGTCTTCACCACCGCCCCGTTGGGCGCGAGGTTCCCGAAGAGAATCGCCAGCCCGCCTTCCCGGCTATAAGCATTCGGCACTTCGCGGATGCAGTCGAACACGTCGAATTCCAGCAGCAGCTCGTCAACGGTCTTCGCTTTCCGGGGGAAACTCATCGCCGCCATGTTCCGCACATTACTGGGCTCGACGGCGTAAAGCTCGCGCGCCTCAGCCGAAACCGTGTCGGCCCGCAAGTCCCAATCCGCGATATTTTCACCCAACGTTTTACCGGTGACAGTCGGCGCACCGAGCTTCAAAAGCCCCGGACACCCGCGCAGCACGGAGCCGAGAATGGAGTGAATACCGCCGGCGTTATGCACGTCCTGAATATGGTAATGGCAGCTCGGCGCGACCTTACACACGTTCGGCGTCCGCCGGCTCAAGTCGTTAATGCGCCCGATGTCGTACGTCAGCTCGGCCTCGTTCGTGATCGCCAGCGTGTGCAGCACCGTGTTCGTGCTGCCGCCCATGGCCATGTCGAGAATCATCGCGTTATCCACGGCGTCCTGCGTGATGATGTCGCGCGGGAGAATTTTCGCGGCGGCGCCTTTTTCCTCGAGTTCGTACACCATCTCAACGATGCGCTTCGCGGCTTTCTGATACAGCCGTTTCCGTTCGACGCTGGTGGCCAAGAGCGTGCCATTCGTCGGCAGCGCCATCCCCAGCGCCTCGCACAGGCAGTTCATCGAGTTGGCGGTGAACATGCCGGAGCAGGATCCGCAGCCGGGGCAGCTGATGCGTTCTAGTTCGAGTAACTCCTCGGCCGACATGGCGCCGTTTTGCTTGGCGGCAGCGCCGATGAAGACGTCGATCAGGTCGAGCCCTTTCCCGTCTTTCCGCCCGGCTTCCATGGGCCCGCCGCTGACGAAAATCGTGGGAATGTTGCACCGGACACTGGCCATCAGCATCCCCGGCACGATTTTGTCGCAGTTCGGGATGCAGATCATCGCGTCGAAACAATGCGCGTTGATCATCGTCTCCACCGAGTCCGCAATCAGCTCCCGACTTGCCAGCGAATACTTCATGCCAGCGTGGCCCATGGCGATTCCGTCGTCGACCGCGATCGTGTTAAAAATGAACGGCACGCCGCCCGCCTCACGCACACACTGCTTGACGAACTCCGCCACCTTATTCAGGTGCACATGCCCCGGCACGATGTCCGTGTGGCTGCTGCAAACGGCGATGAACGGCTTGCCGAAATCCTCTTCCTTCACGCCCGAGGCCCGCAGCAAACTCCGATGCGCCGCCCGCGCGTCGCCCTTTTTGATCGTATCTGAACGCATTTTTTCCTCTTCCTGATTTTAATTGAATTGATTCCGTTTTTGTGTACCGGCGTTTGTTCTGATGGAGGCGGGCTGTAAGCTTTATGCTTATCGATAACGCATCCATCTCAAACGCAAAAATGACTTCGCTGGTCGAGTAGTATGAAACTACCATCGGGTCGCTTGTAGCCCCTTCCCATTCCGCCCAATTTTCATTATATATCAGCGTTCCATTTTATCACCTTTCCACGTCGCTGTCGAGTGACGGGCAGATTTTTCCCAAAAAATCGCGTTTTGCTCTGGCGGCGACACGGTCTTTTTGCTAGACTCCCAACGATATTCGATTATTTCGCAAAAACCGTTATACTTTACGCAAGGAGAGAGAAATGTTTCGATTACGTAAACGAATCCTTATTTCGCTGATTTTCGCAACAGTGATCGCCGTGTGTGGGTTCCTGTCCGCTCAGCAGCCCCAGAAACAGCAGTCGTACGGGCTCACCGGCCAGAACGGTCCGTGGATGATCATGGCGACCGTTTTCGCGGACGCCGACGAACGCGTGGCATATGATAAAGCCATGAAACTCGTCCAGGAATTTCGCCAGAATAAAATCAATGCGTATATTTACGCGAAAAAGCAGGATTCCGACACGACAGACGCCCGCCCGCACTGGGTGTATGATAATGAGGACATTATGAAGGCTCCGACGATTTCGACGAAATATAAATATGTGAACAAAATCTCCACGTGGGAGTTCGCGGTGATGGTGGGGGATTTTCCGGGCCTGAACGATAAAGGGGCGGAAGCGATGCTGAAAAAAGTACGTGAAATGAACCCTCGTTCTCTGGGCGGCCAGCCGACGCACCCGCTTTTCGGGATGCCGTGGAGTTCGCGGGAGGGAATCGCCCCGCTGGGAAACGCGTTTCTGACACCGAATCCGATGATGAAAAAAAGCCCGGTGGATGCCACGCAGCTTGATAAAACCGTGCTCAACGCGAATAAAGAGATCAAGCGTTATTCATTGCTGGACTGTCCCGGACAGTATTCCGTCCAGGTGGCCGTGCTCAAGGGCGTGACGACCCTGAATCAGCAGCAGATCATGCGGATTCAGCGCGGCGAGGAAATCGACAGCATTAAAACAAAGCAGACGCTGGAAGACGCGGACAAGAAGGCGGTGCGGATGTGCGAACTGATGCGGGCCCAGGGCGTGGAGGCGTATGTTTTTCGCGATCATTACGCAAGCATCGTTACCGTGGGCAGTTTCGACCGCATCGGCGAAATGCGTGATGGTGAGCTGGTACTCGACCCGGCGATCATGAAAATTTTCAAAAAATACAGCGCCAAATGCGACCCGCGCGGCGGCGTGCTGGGGATTCGTCAGGAAACGATCGACGGCAAGGAGATGGGCAGTATTCCATACGACATCACGCCGAAAATCATCGTAGTGCCACGGCGCCCGGCTATCAGTTCCTTCGGCGGAGGATACGCCGCGCGATAAAGGGTGCTTATTGCACACACGAAACACGTTTTTCCATGAAAACCGCTTCAAAACGAGGCGGTTTTCTTTTTGCGTGGGGGAAATTGTATTTTTAGCGGGGCATGGTAAAATTGACAGCAATAATATTATAGGGGCGGGTGCTCTCAGGGTACGCCATAATTTTAACACAGGAACAAAATCATGTACATTTCACTGGACTGGATTTCCGATTTCGTCGACCTTTCGGGCATCACGCCGAAGGAGATTGCGGATCGCCTGACCATGGCCACTGCGGAGGTGGAGGGCTGGGAGATCGTGCGACGGTGTGTGAAGGGTCTGTTTGTCGGCGAGGTGACGGCGGCGGAGAAAGTTGTCGCCGAGTCCGGAAAAACGCTGACGGCGGTGACGGTCGACTGCGGCGCGGCGGGCGTGTTCCAGTCGGTGTGTGGGGCGCCGAATTGCCGCGTGGGGGTAAAGGCACCCTTCGCGCCGGCGGGTGTGGAAATTGCGGACGGTGTGAAGATCACGGAATCGGAGCTGGCCGGGCGGAAAAGCCAGGGCATTCTCTGTTCCGCGCGCGAAATCGGCCTCAGCCGCTGGCATGAAGAGCTGTTCACCCTTCCGGCGGAGGTCGAAAACGGCACGCCGCTGGAGACGCTCATCCCGGCCGAGGACATGCTGATCGAGGTGGATAATAAAAGCCTCACGCACCGGCCCGACCTCTGGGGGCATTACGGTTTTGCGCGCGAATTCGCCGCGATTTTCGGGCGCGAGTTGCGGCCGCTGCCCCAGTTGGATATGACGGAATTTGACGCGCTGCCGCCGGTGAAGGTGAAGGTGGACGATCTGGCGAACTGCCCGTGTTACGGGTGCGTGGCGCTGGAGATGCCGGTGATTCCGCCCTCGCCGGTGAAGATGCAGGTGCGGCTGCATACACTGGGCCAGCGGACGATGGACTTGATGGTGGACGTAACGAATTACGTGATGTTCGAGCTCGGCCAGCCCACGCACGCATTTGACGGCGACCACGTTCAGGCGATTCGCGTGGCGAACATCCGTCAGATTTCGGGAAAAGAGCAGATGCCGTTTTCCACGCTGGACGGCCAGGAACGCAAGATGCTCGCGGATGATCTGATGATCTGTAATGATGACGGCACCGCGGTGACGCCCATCGGCGTGGCGGGCGTCATGGGTGGGCTGGCGAGTGAAATTAAGCCGGGCACGAAACGTATTTTGCTTGAGAGCGCGAATTTCGGCGCGGCGCGCATCCGCCGCACGGCCGTGCGCCTGGATCTGCGGAGTGACGCGTCTCAGCGTTTCGAGAAGAGCCAGCCGCCGGCGAACACGCGCGTGGCGGCGGGGCGGATTCTGAAGCTGCTGGAGGATTCCGGGGTGGAGTTCGTGGTCACGAGCCGCTTTTCGTGGGATGGTGACCTGAAAGAGGCGTACCGTCCCCTGGAAATCCCGGCGGGGACGCTGGACCGCATGGCGGGCATGGCGCTGCTGCCGGCGGAGGTGACGGGTATCCTGACGAGCCTCGGATATAAAGCGGAATTCGCGGCGGACGGAAAATTGAAGGTGGAAATCCCGCCATTTCGCAGTGTGAAGGATATCGCCATCCCGGAGGACATCGCCGAGGAGGTGCTGCGGGTGTATGGATACGACCGCATTCCGCCGCGGCTGCCCAGCGTGCCGATTCGGCCGTTGCGGATGGATAAGCCCCTGCGTGCCGAGCACAAGGCGCGGAAGCTGCTGGCCGCCGCCCACGGCTTTATGGAAGTGCATAATTACTCGTGGATGGATGAAAATTGGCTCGCGCACCTGGGTTTCGTGCCGCAGAATACGGTGGAATTCCGGAACCCCGCCACGGCGTTTAACCGCTTCCTGCGTGTGACGCTGACGCCGACGCTCATGCAACTGGTGGGCAAGAATCGTGGGAACCGCGACCATTTCCGCATTTTCGAAATCGGGAACGTGTATACGCAGAAGACGCCGGAAGAGATCGCCGCGACGCCGCAAAATTTGGAGGGGAAACCGCTGCCGCCGGGGGCCGTCGGACGCGATAAAAACTGGATCGGCCAGTGCTCCGAGCGCACACACCTGGCCGGCGTCAGTTATTCCACGAACGCCCACGGTACGCTGGAAGACCATTACCGTAGCGTGAAGGGCGCGCTGGAAGACCTGGCCCAACTGCTGGGCGTGGCGTTCACGTTCACGGCGGGCGTGCCGGAGCATGCGAGCGTCTCGGGGGCCGCCGCGCCGTGGATGCAGGACGGATACTGGGTGGAGGTGTACCTGGGCAGTGCGAAAGACGGCGTGAAAATCGGCGCCCTGGGCGTGCTGGACGGCAAGATGCTCCAGACCGTCGTGCCGGAAGGCGGGCAGGTGGTGTGGTTCGAGCTGGAATTTCATAAGCTCGACGCGGCGATTTTCCCGGACTTCAAGCCCGCGCCGCTGGCGGTGTACCCGATTTCGTGGCAGGATTTTTCGCTGGTCTGGGATCTCGACGCCGGGTATGCTGCGCTTGACGCGACGCTCGCCGCGTTCACACATCCGCTGTTAAAAGGCCGGGATTTTCTCTACTGCTATAAAGGTAAAGGGCTGGAAAAAACGCAGGGCAGTTACACGTGGCGATTCTGGATCGGCGCCGACGATCACACGCTCAGCGGCGAAGAAATCGACGATTTTCGTGAAAAATGGCTGAAATTTTTGGAGAGCGCGGGAATCGCGATGCGTGTGTAAAAAAAGAACAAACAAGAAACAACAGCCGGGAGCGAAGCGGAACGTAGTGACGCGCAGAGACCGGAAAGAATGGCCGAATATTTTTCCAATTCTATCCGGTCTCTGCGCTAACGGCTGCTGTTTCCTTGCTCCAGCAACTTGAAAGGAATCCCACCATGACCACTTCCTCCGACTTATCCGCACGACTCGAACTCGCCGTTTCCGCCGCGAAAATGGCCGGCGACTTGACGCTTCAGTATTTCCTGCAAAACAACTTTAACGTGGAGTGGAAGCAGGACCGCTCGCCGGTGACCGTGGCGGACCGCGAGGCGGAAACGCTCCTGCGGACGCTCATCACCGAGGCGTTTCCGGAGGACGCCATTCTCGGCGAGGAGTTTCCGTCGCGCGACGGCACGTCCGGCTTCCGCTGGATTCTCGACCCGATCGACGGCACGAAATCTTTCATGCATGGCGTGCCGCTTTACGGAACGCTCGTCGCGGTGGAGTACGGCGACGAAAGCGTCATCGGCGTCATCCGCATCCCAGCTATCGGCGAGTGTGTTTACGCCATGCAAGGCGGCGGGGCGTTTTACACCTTGCGTGATAGCGCGCCGCAGCCCGCGCGGGTGTCGACGTGTGAGTCCCTCAACGAGGCGCTGGTGATGACCACCTCCGAGAAGATGCTGCACACGATGGGCCGTTATGCCGGGTGGCAGGCTCTGATGGAGAAAAGTCGGCTCGTGCGCAACTGGGGCGACTGTTTCGGCTACATGCTCGTGGCCACCGGGCGTGCCGAGGCGATGCTCGACCCCGTGATGAATCTCTGGGACATCGCGGCGCTTTACCCCATTATCACCGAGGCCGGCGGCACGCTGACCGACTGGCACGGCACTCCGACGTACACCGCCGGCGAGTGCGTGGCCAGCAACGGCAAGTTCCACGCCCAGATCATCCAGACGCTCCATGCGAAATGAGAAATAAAGAAATGTATGAAGCACGCTTTCGCACTTTTACATTTCTTTATTCCTCATTCCTCATTTCTCATTTTTCTAAAACACCACCTGGAACCGCGTGGCGAAGACGTGTTCCTTGGCGCTGAGGCCGTCATAAACGCCGTCGTAATCCGCCTTCACGTAAGAGTAATTAAACATCATCCGCACGTTCTTGTTCCAGTACCAGTTCAGGCCGACGGTGTTCGCCAGCATAAAGCCGTTTTTCGAGGAGTAGGTCGTCGGCACAACGGGGTCGTACCCGGAGGCCAATTCGCCGGTGTCCGCCCACGAAATCCGATACGCGATTTCCCACGCTCCAGGCCCGGAGAACACGCTCATCTCGTCCGTGCACACCCGCACAAACGGGCATTCGGGTGTGATGCCGCCGATGATGCCGCCGTCTTTCTTATACTTTCGGCCTTCCCCCGTCAGCACATAAGACGCCTGCAAAAAGCCCGCGTGAACGAACGGCTTGCCGTTCGCGGCCGTGCAACGCTCATCTTTCATACACAGAAATGCCTGCTCGAATTCCAGCAGGAACGAGCCGTAAATCAAGGCCGACTCGATCTGGAACGCGTTCATAGAATCCAGACCCGTCATGTTCCCGGTATTCATCAGGGCCGGCTCGATGGCACACACCGGGCGAAAACTTAACGACGTGCCGTGATCCGCAGGTCTGCCAGTAACCCGGTCATACTTGCGGTAAGAATACGCCGCGCCGATGTGCCACGCGGTTTCGCGCCCATCGCACCACTGCACGTAATGCGGCAGCCATGTAAGCCGGGTCGTGAGCGCGACGTTATCTTTCTCGTCGAAACAGTTCAGGGTTTTTTCCGTCATGCTGGCAGCGAAGACACCCGCCGCCCACGTATAACGGTCGGCCACATGCCAGTTGTGCAGCATGACCCCGTTATTTCGCCCGCCGACGAGTGATTTCGTACTGTTGAGGAACGATTTTTCCATCAGCGGTGTATCGGTCGTGCTCATGAGCTCTTCCATGCTCCACGGTTCCTTGAAATGCCCCGCGCGGAAACTCACCCCGCATGGCAGGTTATAAAAACCGCCATAAACGTCTTTGATCGCATAATCGGAGCCGCCGAAATCGATGCTCGCCGCGTACTCGATCATGTTATACATGCTACCCTTCCACGTGAGACGGATCTGCCGGAACTGCGAGCCGTTCACCAGACCGTTCGGCGTACTCATCAGATCTGCCGTGTCGTTTCCGGAAGCGGCCGCGCCGTCAAAGAAGAATCGCGCGCTGAGTTTCGTGTCCGGCGACTTGAATTTCTTCTCCTTTTCCTCTTCCGCTTTTTTCGCCGCCTTTTCCTTGTCGGCAGCCATCTGTTTCTGGACTTTCTTCATGTCGTCCTGCATCTGTTTCCACTCGCCCGCCGGCACCTGAACCATTTCCGACGAAGTCGAAACCGGAGCCGGAGAGGCCGGAGTCGGCGACAACGCCGTAATCTGCTGCTGCGCCGCAACATTTTCCGAAAAACTTGTCAGGAAAATCAATAAAACCACCGGGGATAATCCCCAAAGAAAGTACCTTCCGTTCTTCATTTTCACATCTCCCTATAAAGAACCGCATTTTTAGCCGGGCAGCGGCTTCCCTGCCACGTCAGTTTCCCGGGCCAAGCTATGCGGACAATCGTCACGTTTGACACAACCGGCAAATTGAATCTCGGTAAAAAGGGGAGGATTAATACAATCTTCACAAACTGCACAATCCGGTTTTCCTATTTTACCTGTTTTTCCTGCAAATGCCTGCTTTGAAATATGTTTTCGCCGATCCGAATTTTTCGGTTATTCTGGTTGCATAAAATGCCGATTTGAGATAAAATTGGGGGACGATATACTCCCGGTATTCGATCACGCCGGGGCCATCCACCAACATCGAAGGAAACAGAGTAGGGATACTCAAGGAGAAAATGACATGAAAAGGACTTGCGTCTGGAAACTCGGGGCCTGTGGTTTTGCACTGATCACCCTATGTTGCGGGCTCGTGACGCTCCCCGGGTGCACGGACGGCGGTAACGTGACGCAATTGCAGAACGTTTCTTACGACCCGACCCGCGAGCTGTATAAAGAATTTGACGAAGAATTCCAAAAACACTGGGAAAAAACCACGGGCAAAAAAGTCCGCGTCACCACGCTCCATGGTGGCTCAGGCGATCAGGCCCGGAAAGTCGTCGGCGGCCTGACCCCCGATGTCGTCACCTTGGCCTTAGCCTACGACATCGATGCCATCATCGAACAGACCAAAGACCCCGCCACCGGTGAGGGCATGCTCAAAGCGAATTGGCAAGGTGACTTCCCGAATAATAATTGCCCCTACACCTCGACCATTGTTTTCCTCGTCAAAAAAGGAAACCCCAAAAATATCAAAGACTGGGACGACCTGATTCGCGACGACGTGAAAATCATCACGCCGAACCCGAAAACCTCCGGCGGCGCCCGCTGGAATTACCTTGCCGCGTGGGGATTTGAGTTGAAACGGGAGCTTGGCGGGAGCTTTGACGCCCTGAAAGACCCCACAAAAGCGAAGGAAGTCGCTGCCGCGAATCTAAAAGCGGAAGAATTCGTCAAAAAAATGCACCTGAACGCCCTGGACATGCCCACCGGCGCCCGCGGTGCGACGCAAAAATTCGTCAAAAATAACCTCGGCGACGCGCTGCTGGCATGGGAAAACGAGGCCCTTTTAACGACCATCGGCCAAAACAGTGCCGAATTCGAAATCGTTACGCCGTCCATCTCGATTGTTGCCGAGCCGCCGGTGGCAATCGTCGATCAAGTCGTCGACAAGCGGGGCACGCGCGAGCTCGCCAAAGCGTACCTCGAATACCTGTATTCCGACGTCGGTCAGGAAATCGCCGCGAAAAATTTCTATCGGCCCTACAAACCCGAAGTTCAGGAAAAACATCAAAACCTGTTCAAAAATCTCGAATTGTTCAAAATCGACGACGTTTTTGGCAACTGGCAGGATACGCAAAAGAAGCATTTTTCGCAAGGCGGGATATTTGACCGCATGATGGGGAAAACCGACGCCAGTCAGTGACGGCAACAAAACATCAAAAAACGCTGAAAATTCCAGAGCGATTAGCTTGTGACGCCAAGTTATCGTTCTGGAATTTTCACTTTTTTGATTAGATAAAATGTACGGATTGAAAATTAAAGAAGCGGGACATTGAAAAAGCCGATAAAGAGGGTGGTTTTATATGGAATGCCACTTTCGGGTTGTGGAAAGTTGGTCTGAGAGTTTTGGGGCAATTGCGTGATTAGGTTAAAACAAAGAAGCGTCCTTCCAGGGTTCGGGTTAACCATGGGATTAACGCTCGTCTATCTGAGTCTCATGGTGCTGATACCCTTTTCAGGTCTCGTGCTGAAAATGGGCGGAATGTCGTGGAATCAGTACATCACTACCATGACCGCCCCTTCCGTCCTCTCGGCTTTCCGCCTCACCTTCGGCGCCTCGTTTCTCGCGGCGATTATTAACGCTTTTTTCGGTTTTATTGTCGCTTGGGTTTTGGTACGTTATGATTTTCCCCTCCGGCGGCTGATGGATGCCTTGGTCGATTTGCCGTTTGCCATGCCGACGGCGGTTTCGGGCATCGCGCTGACCGCCTTATATCAACGGATCGGCGACATGATCGGCATGCAAATCATCCTGACCCAGTTGGGTGTTTTGATTGCGTTAACGTTTATCGGTCTGCCATTCGTCGTCCGCACGCTTCAGCCAGCGATCGAGGATGTCGAGCAGGAGCTTGAGGAAGTCTCGGCCAGCCTCGGTGCCTCGCGGTGGAAAACCTTCTGGAGAGTCATTTTTCCCACCGTTTGCCCTGCGCTGATCACCGGATTCGCCATGGCCTTCGCCCGCGCCCTAGGCGAGTACGGTTCGGTCGTCTTCATTTCGGGGAGCATGGCCGGCCAGCGAATCGTCTCACTCGAAATCGTGGAACTCCTTGGCGAGAACACCGCCGCCGGGGATTTAAGTGCCATCGCCATCGCCGTCACCATGTTGTTGGCCTCCTTCCTTATATTATTGTTGATTAATTTGCTCCAAACCTGGATGAACCGGCGGAGTGCCTCGCCACAATAATCGAAAACATCTCAAAATGCCAAAATCCATCACCACCGGAAACACGACGGAACCCGCTTCAGTGCGATGGCTGCTCATCCTCACAGCCACTGCATACATTGTACTCTTCCTATTTTTACCGCTTTTGCTGATTTTTTACGAGGCATTCGCTCTTGGCTTCGGCAGATATTGGGATGTGATTATCGCACCGGAAACGCTTCGTGCTATCGGAATGACCCTCATCACCGTCTGCATTGCGGTTCCGATTAACGTCCTTTTTGGTTTGGTCGCCTCCTGGTGTATTGGAAAGTTTAATTTTTACGGGAAAAGCTGCCTCATTTCACTCATCGACCTGCCTTTTGCAGTCTCACCGGTGATTGCAGGGTTATTGTTCATCATACTCTTCGGTGTTCGCAGCCCACTTGGATTGTGGCTTTCCGGTTTTGGTATAAAAATGGTATATTCCACCGCCGGGGCGGTTTTGGCGACGATGTTTGTGACCTTCCCGTTTGTTGCACGTGAATTGATTCCGATTATGCAGTCGCAGGGAACGGAGGAAGAGTATGCCGCGCGGGTGCTTGGGGCGAACGGCCTGCAAATTTTCTTCCGGGTCACGTTACCGAATGTGAAGTGGGCATTGCTGTACGGCGTGATTCTCTGTAATGCCCGTGCGATGGGAGAATATGGTGCGGTAAAAGTGGTTTGTAGCGGTGGCGATTTGAATACTTTGCCATTATTGATCGAAGAATTGAATAATAGCTCGAATCCGATTGCCGCCTTTGCCGTCTCCACTTTGCTGGCGGTGGTTGCGATGGCTACGTTGATTATAAAAACATGTATCGAAATGAAAGTCGCCCAAAAACCGCAAGACGCGCAAGTGGCTGAAAATCTCCAGTTGCCGTAGCGAAAATAGTGGCGAGTGATGAGCGTTAACACTGTTTAGGAATCGTATCGTGAGTATTGAAGTTCAGCATATCACCAAGTCTTTTGGGACATTCCTTGCGCTGAATAATGTCAGCATAACCATCAATTCCGGCGAGCTGGTGGCGCTTTTGGGACCTTCGGGCTCCGGAAAAACCACACTTCTGCGAATCATCGCGGGGCTGGAGGAAGCGGATCCCGGCAGTGGGGCGATTCTTTTTGATGGGAAAGACATGGCCCACAATAAAGTCGGAGAGCGTGGCGTAGGATTTGTGTTTCAGCATTATGCGTTGTTCCGCCACATGACGGTCATGGAAAACGTCGGGTTTGGCCTTTCTGTCCGGCCGAGGAAATTGCGACCGAGTACTACAGAAATTCGGCGACGGGTTCTCGAATTGTTGCAGCTTGTGCAGCTTGACAGCATGGCGAATCGATATCCGCATCAATTATCAGGCGGCCAGCGTCAGCGTGTGGCGCTGGCTAGAGCACTGGCGGTGGAGCCACAGGTGCTCCTGCTGGATGAGCCGTTTGGGGCGCTGGATGCCAAGGTGCGGGTGGAATTGCGGCAGTGGCTGCGACGTTTGCACGACGAAATTCATTTGACAAGCGTTTTTGTGACCCATGACCAGGACGAGGCGCTGGAATTGGCGGATCGCGTGGCGGTGATGAACGCGGGGCGGGTGGAGCAGTTTGCCACGCCTGATCGGGTGTTTCATCACCCCTCGACGGAGTTTGTAATGAATTTTTTAGGGTCCGTAAATCAATTTCATGGCCGGATTTCGGGAGGAAAGGTGCGATTCGGGGGGCAGTGTGTGATTGATGCACCGGAATCCTGTGGCGAGGATGCTAAGATTTTTGTTCGGCCGCATGACCTCACAATTTCGCACACGTACGAGCCTGGGCATCTCAATTTGCGAGCGAATATCAAAAAGATTCATTCGGCGGGGGCACGCGTGCGCGTCGACCTGGTGACGGACAGCGACGAACAGCTCGTGGCGGAGATGACCCACGCGGAACTGGTCGATCTTTCGCTGGAAATGGGGCAGGATGTTTACGTGCGATTATGTAACATGCGCATCTTTGCTCATGATGAGGAGACCGAGGAGCAAATCTAGATCGCGGGAAGGCGGTTCGCGTAATCCAAGGGAATTATGACGGCTGAGGCTTTTTCGGCAAATTTTGTATAATGAAATTCAGCTCGGCCAATAACTTTGGCAGAATTTCATCGTATGAAAAACTCCCCAGCAGGTTTCCTTGCCGTTTCAGGTTCACGCAGTCGGCACCGCACCAAAGACCCAGATCGGCATGATCCGACTCCCCAGGGCCATTCACCCGACATCCCATCACGGCAATCGTCACGGGAAAATTTTGCGCAAACATCGTGATCTCTGCCACTTTTTCGGCCAATTCTACGAAACGTGAATTCTGCACGCGAGAGCAGCTTGGACAACTGATGATATTCAGGCCGGTATTCGACCATTCTCCGGTTACTGTGCGTCGACCTGCCTCCACGTCCGCCACCAACGCAAGCCCCGCGGCGACCTCCTTCGCTTTCCGCTCATTCGCAACCGTCAGCGAAATACGCAGCGTGTCTCCGATTCCCTCAAAAAGCAGCGGTTCCAGGGCCGCCCTGCTTTTCATGATGCCAGCCGGTGGCATTCCCGCCTCCGTCACCCCCAGATGAATCGGCACATCCGGCCTGTTTTTTGCAAATTCTCTATTTACCGCGATGACTTGCCGCGGATCCGAATCTTTCAGCGAAACGCAAAATCGTTCGAACCCGATTTCGTCCAGCCAGGCCGCGTGGTGCAGGGCACTGGCGAGCATGGGGTGCAAGTGCGTGTTTTTTGCATTTCCCCCATTTTCCGCTGTCGATAAGGCGATTTCCCCATTTACGCCCGTGTCCTGAAAATTTTCGGTATCTACCGAGCCGCAATTCACCCCGATTCGCAGGGCCACATCCGCATTTTTTGCTACACCCGCCAGCCAGCGCACTTTTTCCCGCCACGAAATATCTTTTTCGGTGTGATTTAAATGGCCTGGATTATAACGAATTTTTGCGACAAACGGCGCAATTTGCTCCGCGAGGCGAAAATTTTCCTGTAAATCCACCGAAAGGTTTATTTTTTCCCGCAAATCCGGCCCAAGCTGGGCAATCCGGCGCGAAATTTCCTCCAGCGCCGCCGCATCCCGGCGACTATCCACGGCGACGCGAACGATTCCAGCCCCGGTTTCCGCAAGATGGGCAATCTGGCTAAAAGTGGCTTCCACATCCTGTGTTTTCGTTGCACACATACTTTGAACGGAAATCGGATGTCCGCCGCCGATGAAGATGGTTCCGACGCGTATTTCTCTGGTTTTTGTCATGTGTTTTCCCTGATTCATGACGTACTTATATATGGAGTGAACAGTTGCTGGTGGAAAACTTGTTTTCCCTGGCGGCAAAATTAATTATATGGGACGATTTTGCCGATAAAGTAAACAGAGGGATTTTTATACCCGCTGCGGTATCTGAAAACAAATCTCGCGCATGTGATTTTAACTTTATCGGCTTTATTTTACTGCATTTCGAAAAACATACAAGAGAACGCCTGTTCCGCGTCCGTTTTTTGACATGCGTAAATCGGATAACAAGCGGAAAACTCTGTGGACGAAAGCCGCGGCGAGTTTTTTGATACCGGCGAGATTGCGGTTCCCGGGAACATGAGGAGTGTGGATAGTGAATCAGGATGTGAATGTTTTGGCGCTGGTCAAAGGGCAGGAGCGGTACGTATTTTTATACACCGAGGCGACGCGTGCGGAGACGTTCCGTACTTTGGCGAGATACGCATCCAACCCCGATCTGAGCTTCACATGGTATGACGCGGCGGTTTTGAGTCAAAAGATTCGCCAGGAGTCCTCGTCTCCGAGTTCCCATCCGGAACAATTTCTGTAAATCCGCATCCGAATCGGTAAATTTTCATGGAAAAAACGATTGCCCGATTTCTGCAATATCTGGTGGTGGAGCGGAACGCGTCCGATTTTACGGTGAAAAGTTACCGTGAGGACATGATCGCGCTGATGGAGTATCTGCTTGCCAGCCGTCATGGCAAGGCCCCGAAGCCGGCGGAGATTACACTCTCCGAGCTGCGTTCTTATGTTTCCGCGATGAACGAGGCGGAATATTCGCCGTCGACGATTTCCCGCCGCCTGGCATCTCTGCGGACGTTTTTTAAATTCTGCCAGCGGGAGGAAGTGCTGGATACGAACCCCGCGAAATTTTTACGAAATCCACGAAGTCGGCGGAAGTTGCCTCATTTTCTGACGACGGAAGATATGAAGCGGCTGCTGGAATCGCCGAATCCGCTGGAGCATGCGGGCCTGCGTGACCGGGCGATTCTGGAGGTCATGTATTCGGGTGGGCTGCGGGTGAGCGAGCTGGTGGGCCTGAATGACGGCGATGTGGATTATGAAGAAGGGGTGATGACCATCCGCGGAAAGGGGAAGAAGGAGCGGCTGGCGCTGCTGGGGCCGTACGCCGCCGAGGCCCTGATGGTGTGGCAGAAAGAGCGAAACATCCACCCGAGCCAGAAATTGCGGGAGAACACGCCGGTCTTCACGAATAAATATGGCCGACGGATCACCACGCGGAGTATCGGGCGGATGCTCGAAAAATACCTGAAAGAGACGGGCCTGGACATCCGCACCAGTCCGCACACGCTGCGTCACAGTTTCGCGACCCACCTGCTGGACCGCGGCGCGGACATCCGCAGCGTTCAGGAACTGCTGGGGCATAAAAGCCTGGAGACCACGCAGATTTACACCCACATTAGCACCGCCAATCTGCTGGCGATTTACGAAAAAGCCCACCCGAGAGCGAAATGAATGTGAAATAAAGAAATGAGAAAATGAAGGAACGCGCGCGAAATTATTATTTCAGGAGGGGATTAACACCACGCCAGCATTTCTTTATTCCTTTATTTTTCATTTCTCATTTTTTCTCCAGCGTCCGCTTCACTGCCGCGCACATTTCGTGGACCACGTCCGGGTGGTCGGCGGCGACGTTTTTCGTCTGGGAAGGATCCGCGGCCAGGTCATAAAGCTCGGATTTCTCACCGTTATTATACACCAGGAACCAGCGGTCGGTGCGGAAGGACAGGTTTCGCGACGCTTCCAGCAGCAGCTCCGTCCGGGCTTCCGATTTTTGGCCCAAGAGTGCCGCGAGATGATTTTCGCTGTCCAGTCCGGTGGGGAGTTCCTGGGCTGTGAGCGCGGCGAAGGTCGCGAGGAAGTCCACCTGGCAGAAAATCGCGCTGGACACTTGCGGCTTCACCTTTCCCTTCCAGTACACGATAAACGGCACGTGCATCCCGCCGTCATACCGGCTGTATTTCCCGCCGCGGAGAATCCCGCCGGGGGCGTGATGGGTTCCTTCGTTTTTCACCGCGGACTGGTCATAATATCCGTCATTGAGCACCATGCCGTTATCGCTGGTGAAGACGATCAGCGTATTCTCCAACTGTCCCAGCGTTTCCAGTTCCGCGATCAACTCGCCGACCTGCGCGTCCAGCTCGGCGATCACATCCCCGCGTGGCCCAAGCTCCGACTTCCCCACAAAACGCGCGTTCGGCATCCGCGGCACATGCGGCTGATGCAGGGCGTAATACAGAAAGAACGGCTTCTCCGCCGCGACGGAGTCCGCCACGAACTTCCTCGCTTTGGCACTGAAGAGATCCGCCATGTTTTCGTCCACCCAGCGGGCCGCGACGCCGCCGGTCTGGAAGCCGATGCGCCCCACGCCGTTCACCACGCTGTCCGCGTGGCCGTGCGACGGTTTCATTTTTGTCATCAGTTCCGGGTTTAGAGCGCCGGTCGGCTCGCCCGGAAAATTATGCTGATACGAAACCCGCAGCGGGTCATCTTTCTCCAGCCCCACGACGAACTGATTTTCGATATACACCGTGGGCGTGCGATCATTGGTGGCCGCCATGATGAAGGAGTAATCGAAACCGACGTCCTTCAGGCCGGGCTTTATCTCCGCGTTCCAGTCCTGCTGACCATCGGCCAGGCCGAGATGCCATTTCCCGACCGCCGCGGTGGCGTAACCCGCGTGCTGAAACATTCGCGGCAAGTTTACCCGCTGGAGGTCAATGATCAGCGGCGCGTTCCCCGGCAGGATACTGGCGTGCGGATTTCGGATGGGGTAAAGCCCCGTGATCAGCGCGAATCGGCTCGGCGTACACGTCGCGCTGGTGGCATACCCCCGCGTAAAGCGGATGCCCTCCGCCGCGAGTTTATCCAGGCACGGCGTCTGTACTGCCTTCGCGCCGTAACAGCTTAAGTCGCCGATTCCCAGATCGTCCGCCAGAATCACGATCACGTTCGGCCGGGGAGGCGTCTGGGCAGTCGCCGTCACCGCGATCATCACGGACGCCATGAAAACCACGCAGGCGTGAAATGCGAAAAAGCGTTTCATGTTATTTTCCTCCCAAGATTAGATGTCAAAATGAGGTGTCGGCAAGAACAGCAGCCGGGAATGGAGCGAAGCGAAATGACCGGATAGAAATGGGAAATGTCCTGCTATTCTAATCGGGCTTCAGGAAGTGGGGAGGGAGTTTTCACTTCTTATCCGGTCTCTGCGCTAACGCTCCATTCCAGGCTGCTGTTCTTGTGAGTAAATTAACCTGGTACCGTTCTAATAAATTTTCACTGCCACGCCGGTTTCCTCGTGGATTCTGGCGGCGATCGGCTCCAGGTATTCCGTTTCCAGACGGGTGCAGGCCTCCACGGCCGTGCGGCGGCAGACGGAGTGAAGCTGGATGTGATCGATTTTTCCGCCCGCGGCGAGAATATCCTGAATCCGCCTGCGGTACGCCGCCAGCTCCGTCTCGGCGGGCGCTTCCCCGTTCATGCGGCAAAAAAGCGTCTGAATCACCACGGGGGTCTTCTTCGCCACGTCCGTAATCCCCGCCAGGATTTCCGAAAACGGCACCCGCGAACGATCAATTTCCTGATAATACGCCTCCGTGCCGGCATCCAGTTTCGCCCAGATTTCGCCGTTATTCGCCATGAGTTTTTCCAGCGCCGCATGCACTTCCGGCTGCCGAAACCGTGTGGCGTTCGTGATCAGCACCAGCTTCATTTCCTTCGCCGCCTGCCGCATGTCGTCCGGATGACCGTACTCCATGAATTTCTGACGCACATCCGCCGCGATGTCCACAGCCTGGGCAAACACCGGCGAAATCGTCGGCTCACCATCCCCGCTGAACGCCACGTCATTCACCCGCCGCAACTCTCGCGGCACATCCCGAAACACCGCATCTTCAAAAATCTGTCCGCTGAGGGCGTACGCCACGCATGTCCGCAGCTCTTCCCGCAGTTTTTCCAGGTCGAATGCCGGCAGCTTCCGCGTCTGGCAGTGATCCACCTGGCAGTACACACACCGAAAATTACAGTCGCCCGCCGGGTTAATATTAATGCCCACCGAAATCCCGCGCGACCGCCGGCTCAAAACCGGATACACGTAATCATAATCCATCCAAAAACGGTCGTGGTTTCTGTAAAGCTCGTGATGGGATGTCCCGGGTTCCATGTTTCACCTGATTTTTTGTTGAGATCACGCCCCATTTTTTGGTCCGATCCGCCGAGGCATGCGTTTTCTTTTAAATATAATGGAAATGGCCAAAAATTCAAGTCTCGAAAGCCGTGAAGACCCGCCGCGTGACAAAAAAAGCATGCCCCGAAGGACATGCTGCAATGAATGATCGACCGTCGCGCGGCCCTGCCGGCATCCGGTCAGAACGACGGACCGTACGGATTAATATCAAAATCATACGAGTTGTCCAGCAGCGACGAATACGGATTAATGTTCCGCGGCGTGTTCGTGTTCGCGTCTTTATTGGGGAGTTCCTGTGCCGCCGGCGGGGTCAGCGTGGTGCTTCCTCCCCCCGAAATGCCGTAAGTGGCCGGAGACGTCGCCCCGCCACCGAAACCGTAAGACGCTCCGAGCCCACTGTTCACATTACCGTAAGTCGCGCCGTACCGCCCCTGATTCTGCTGCCGCATGGTGTCGGCATTCTGCTGCTCCTGCACGGCACGCATTTCGCGCTGCATGGCTTCCTTGTCCTGCTGGGCTTCGAGGGCCGGCTTCACATAAAAATTGTAATTGTCGATCCCCGTGCGGTTCCCGGTGCGATACAAATTCATCCACGGACTGAAATTGGCAGGCGTTTTGTAGTCCGCGAACGGCTTCTGAACATTCGCCGGCGTCCCCGCGCCATACTGCACCGGCACGGAATTGATCCGCTCCCCCTGCTTGGGATACGGGTTCAGATACTGCGTCTGCGGGTTTTTATTGGCCGGCTGATACGGATTCATCGCATTCGGCGAATGACTTATTCCCGGCGACCCGGCACTCGGAACTCCAGCACCGGGAGCGGTGGGCAACTTCCCCAGATCTTCGGGCAGGCCGCCGACTCCTCCGGTGATCTCTCCGACGACGGAATTGGGCGTCCGCGTGGCCGGCGTGTTCGTCGAGACGCCGCCATTCGGAACCGTTCCGTTTCCGCCGAACCCCGCTGGTGCGGAAGCCCCAGGTGCGGATTCCACCTTCGGGGCGGACACACCGCCGCTGGCTCCTTTTCCATGATATCCGTAGCGGCCTGAATCATATTTATAATCGCCCGGGTTCGGCCCGCGATACTGAGCTTCCGCCGACATAACCGCCGTAAACGTCATGAGACAGATAACCGTCAGGCCGATCCAATTTGTTTTCGTTTTCATGATGAACTCCTTTCGGAAATAGCACCCGAGTGAAATGTGCGCGAGCTTCCATAGCTTCCACTAATATTATTATACCTTAATCGCATCATACATTCAATTACTTTTTTCGAAAAGAGCAAAAATCTGAAAAAAACAGGTTCGTTTGGCGGAAATTTTGGAAAAAAGTGAAAATTTTTCAGGAAAACGCTTGCAATTGCAGGAAAGGGTGCTATACTCAGATGTGTGGGAGATGAGCCCGGTTAGGCAGTGAAATGAATCATAATTGTGGGTTTTTTGCCCAAATTGAATTTTCACCGCCGCCCGTTCCTCGCCCCATATCCAAAATGTCCTTTTTTTACTCCCCTGCTCGTGACACCGGAAGGAACCGAAAGCACGGCACTTGCATGACCTTTCCTCATGAATGCCTCGGCTAAGTTAATCCTCGGTGAATATCAGCGGACGCTGGATGAGCGGTTTCGCCTTTCCGTTCCCACGGAAATGTGCGACCTGCTGACCGGCGAAGGGCAGGACTGCGTTCTCTCCAAGGAGCGGACCGGCTGCCTGGGCCTCTGGAACGCGGGGCTTTGGAATGAAAAAATGCGGCAGGGAATCGAATTGATTGAAAAAAAGATCGAAACCGGACGGCTGGAAGGTCGCGTGGCGGAAGTTCAGAAACTGGCCCGCATGCTCTCCGCACGGCACCGGACGATTCAACTCGCCGGACGTGGGAGGCTAGTGCTGCCGGAAGGATTTCGGGAGTTTCTGGGCGTCGAGCCGGGCGGTGAAATCGTGATCGTCGGCGCGGGCCTTTGCGTCGAGCTTTGGAATCCGAAAGAGTGGCTCCTGTACCAGGAAAGTCAGGTTACCGAATTCCACGACATTTTCAATGAACTTTCCCAATAGCACAAAAGAGACAAAAAATCATCGACGACTGGCGAAAAGACTCGCTTAATTCCGTTTTCATGGATGGGTATCCGTGTCGGAGTGTAAATCCAGCGGCCTCGGCCGCACCCCCCCCTGGGTCCGTATGGCCCACCTTTTTTGCCGGTCGCCGATGTTTCTTTATAGAAAAGGCACACCTCCTCCGCGGGGCGTGCCTTTTTGTTTTTTCAAGCGGCTGCGCACGGAAAAACAAAGTTTTGGGACAAAAAATACGTCGAAAATCGAAAATTTTGTCGTAAATACCCGTCGCGCTCCTTGACAAGAGGGGGAAAATGCCGTTTAATTCATAATTGATAGATAAAAAGCTCCCTTGTGACTGAATGTTTCGCGTTTTGTTCGATAGGTGCTGCTGGAATCGGTTAAGTTGAAGATTCAGTCCTCTTTGCCCGGATCCGTTATCTGCAATGGATAAAAAGGTGGTGCCGCCTGTGATTCCCGGCACCTTGGTATTCTCTGCTTGCCGTTCAGGGGAATGCCAATCTAATGATCGCGCGACGGCTGGATTAGGTATCATGAAAATTTATGTAGGAAATCTGTCGTACAAGTGCACAGAGGGCGAGTTGCGGGAGCAGTTCGAGAAGTTTGGTAGCGTCGGCCAGGTTACGATGATTACGGATCGTGAGACGGGCCGTCCGAAGGGATTTGCGTTCGTTGAAATGGATAATCGCGAGCAGGCCGAGGCCGCGATTAACGCCTTGAATGGTGCCACGCTGGGCGAAAGAGCGATCGTTGTCAACGAAGCGCGTCCGCAGCAGCCCCGCACCGGTGGCGGCGGCGGTGGCGGCCGGCGTTTCAATGATGGAAACCGTCGCTATTAATCGCGGTGGGGTTCGTCAAAAGAACAGAATAAAGGTGGGGAACTCGCGTTTTCCACCTTTTTTTGTGTAAAGAACGCCATGTTTATTGAAAACTGCAAGAATTCACCACAGAGAGCACGGAGGTCACCGAGAGAATTTTTCCATCCCCGGCTGTCCCTCTCTGTGTTCTTTGTGTTCTCTGTGGTGAAATAAATGTTTAGGAGTTAATTGTTTTAACGAGCGTGTTTGGAGCTGAAAATGAAAGTTACGGAAAATATTCTCCAGACCGTGGGCGGCACGCCGCTGGTACGGGTGGGGAAGATGAACGCAGGGCGTGCGGAGGTGCTGGCGAAGGTCGAGTATTTTAACCCCGGCGGAAGTGTGAAAGACCGGCTGGCGCTGGCGCTGGTCGCGGACGGTGAAAAGCGGGGCGTGCTGGCGCCGGGCGGGCTGATCGTGGAGCCCACCAGCGGGAACACGGGGATTGGGCTGGCGATGGTCGCCGCGGTGCGGAGGTATCGGCTGGTGCTGACCATGCCGGAAACCATGAGCGTGGAGCGGCGGAAACTCCTGGCGGCGTATGGTGCCCAGCTTGTGCTGACGGACGGCGCGGCGGGGATGGCCGGGGCCATTCAAAAGGCGGGGGAAATCGTGGCCGAGAATCCCGGCGCGTTCATGCCCCAGCAGTTCGAGAACCCCGCGAATTCCGCCTGGCACAAAAAAACCACGGCCGTCGAAATTTGGGACGGCACGGACGGCCGCGTGGATGCCTTCGTCGCGGGCGTCGGCACGGGCGGCACGCTCACCGGCGTGGGCGAATTCCTGAAAGAGAAAAATCCGGACGTACGGATCGTCGCGGTCGAGCCGTCCGACTCACCGGTGCTCTCGGGGGGAAAGGCGGGGCCGCATAAATTACAGGGCATCGGAGCGGGGTTCGTGCCGAAAATTCTGAACCGCGAGATCATCTCGGAAGTCGTCCCAGTCACCGCCGAGGACGCCGGCCGCACGGCACGGGAAGCTGCCACACGCGAGGGACTTCTGGTTGGCATCTCCTCCGGCGCCGCACTGTTCGCGGCGCTTGAACTCAGCCGTCGTGAAGAATTCGCAGGAAAGCGGATCGTCGTGATCCTGCCGGACAGCGGGGAGCGGTATCTGTCGAGCTGGCTGTTTGAAGAATAGGGGTTAGGGGTTTGGGATTAGAGAAAAACAACAGCCGGGAACGAAGTGAAGCGAAGCGTAACGAGAATGACCGGATAGAATGGCGAAATCATTTTCCACTTCTATCCGGTCATTGCGCTGACGCTTCATTCCCGGCTGTTGTTTCCACAAGTTGCATTGCGCTCCACTTGCGGCTCATTCATTTCATCTTCTCACGAGCATCCGCTGGTGCTGCCGCAGGTGTGGCAGAGGTAACAACTGCCGTTGCGTACCATGACGGTGCCACAATTGCTGCATGAGGGGGCGTCTTCCTGGAAGGTGCTGAACATGCGGTGGGTGTCCAGAGACGGCATGGCGTCCGTTTTCATCTCCAGGGAGGCGGGGAAGCTCATGCGGTCTTCGCCGAGTTGCAGACGCTTGGCGGGGGAGGCGGCGTGGCCGTTTCCGTTGGCGCCGTTGCGCGTGCGTGCGGAACCGTTTCCGTTGCCGTGTTGCTGCGAGTGGAAAGACCGCATCTGTTCCGCGAATCCGCTGACGGCGTCATTTTTCGCGGTGCTGCCGCCTGTGGAGATCAGCGTGGCTTGCATCACCGTGCCGATTTCCTCACGCACGGCGGCGCGGACTTTCGGGGTGTCCGTTTTGTATCCGCCGTCTGTCGGGGCGCTTTTCGCCGGGACTTTTTCCTGCGGCGGCACGCTCGGCTTCTTCTCCACCACCGCCGGCGCGTCGACCGGTTTGGGAAGCTCTGGCGTGGTCTTTCCGGAAATCTGCATTCCCTCGTGCGGCACCTCGTCCATATGACTGGCCTGGTCGCCGGGCACGTTCAGGAAGGTGATGCCCAGCCAGCGGAAAATGTAGTCCACGATACTCTTCGCGATGCGGATGTCCGGGTTTTTCGTGTGGCCCTGCGGCTCGAACCGTGTATGCGAAAACTTGTTGACATACACCTCCAGCGGCACGCCGTACTGCAGGCTCATGGAGATGGCGGTGCCGAAGCAGTCCATCAGGCCGCCGACGGTGCTGCCCTCTTTCGCCATGGTGATGAAGACCTCGCCGGGTCGGCCGTCGGGGTATTGGCCGACGGTGATGTAACCCTCATGCCCCGCGACGGAAAATTTATGCGTGATCGAATTCCGCGTATCCGGCAGACGCTCGCGCCGCGGCTTGTAAATCACTTTCTCCTGAGCCGGGTCTTTTTTGTCGGAGGCCGACTTCTCGCCGGACTTCGTGGTGTTCAGCGGCTGCATGCCTTTCGAGCCATCACGGTAAACGGCCACGGCCTTCAGCCCCATCCGCCATCCCTCGATGTACGCGTCCGAAATGTCCTTCTCGGTGGCGTCTTTCGGGAGGTTCACGGTTTTCGAAATCGCGCCGGAAAGGAACGGCTGTGCGGCGGCCATCATTTTCAGGTGGGCCATCCACGGAATGCTCCGCGTGCCCTTCTGCGCCTTGAACGCACAGTCGAACACGGGCAGATGCTCCGGATTCAGGTCGGTGGCGCCCTCGACGGTATCTTCCGTGTCGATATAATCCTTGATCGACTTGATGTCTTCCTCGGCATATCCCAGCCGCTTCAGCGCCTGCGGCACAGTGCGGTTAACGAGCTTCATGAGCCCGCCGCCGGCAAGCTGCTTGTACTTCACCAGCGCGATTTCCGGCTCGATGCCCGTCGTGTCGCAATCCATCATGAAACTGATCGTACCCGTGGGGGCCAGCACCGTGGCCTGTGCGTTCCGGAAACCGTAGCGCCGCCCGTTGCTGAGCACCTCATCCCACACTTTTCTCGCGGCATCCCGCAAATAACCCGGCGCCGCCGTGATCGTTTCCACCGCGTCCCAGTGAAGCTGCATCACCGCGAGCATGGAATCCTTGTTCTTTTCGTATTCGTCGAACGGCCCTTTCGCCCGCGCCAGCTCGACACTCGTGCGATTCGCGGCCCCGTGCATAATCGCCGTCAGCGCCGCGCAAATGCCCCGGCCTTCCTCCGAATCATACGGAAGCCCCAGCGCCATCAGGAGGCTGCCGAGATTCGCGTAACCCAGGCCCAGCGGGCGGAATTTGTGGCTGTTTTCGGCGATCCGCTTCGTGGGATAACTGCCGTGATCCACCAGCAGCTCCTGCGCGATGAACATGATCCGGCATGCGGCCTGATAACGCTCCACGTCGAAGACGCCGGTCTCTTCGTCGAAGAAACGCATGAGGTTGATGCTGGCCAAGTTGCACGCGGAGTTGTCGACGAACATGTATTCCGAGCACGGATTGGAGGCGTTAATCCGCCCCGACTTTGGGCATGTGTGAAAACGGTTGATCGTCGTGTCGTACTGCACGCCGGGGTCGCCGCACTCCCAGGTGGCGCGGGCGATTTTTTCCATCAGCTCGCGGGCGTCGTAGCTCGGGCCGTCTTTCGTCGTGTCGGTCACCCACTTCGTCGTCCACTCTTTTCCATCCACCACGGCCTGCATGAAATCGTCGGTCAGGCGGATCGAGAGATTCGCGTTCTGGAACATCGTCGAGCTGTACGCCTCGTCATACGTATATCCCTGTTCCATGAGAATTTTGGCCTTCTTCTCCTCGACCAGCTTGCACTCGACGAATTCCATGATGTCGGGGTGCCAGATTTTCAGGGACTGCATTTTCGCGGCGCGGCGTGTCTTGCCGCCGCTTTTGACCACGGCCGCGATCTGGTCATAGACCCGCATGAAGGAGAGCGGGCCGGAGGGACGTCCGCCGCCGGAGAGTTTTTCGCGGCAACTGCGCAGCGTCGAGAGGTCGGTGCCCGTGCCGGAACCGAATTTGAAGAGCATCGCCTCGCTGCGGGCCAGCTCCATGATGTCTTCCATGTTGTCCTGCACGCTCTGGATGAAGCAGGCAGAGCCTTGCGGGTAGGCGTAGGAATTGTCGGGCTGGTCGATCTGCCGGGTTTCGGGATTCCAGGCCCAGTTGCACTTCGCGCCGATAATATTATAGTGCGTGAAGAGGCCCACGTTGAACCAGACCGGCGAATTGAACGCCGCGTGCTGGTGGAGGCACAGCCAAGTCAGTTCGCGATAAAAATTCTCGCCGTCGGCCTCGGACGCGAAATAGCCGTCGGCCTTTCCCCAGTCGGCGATCGTCCGCGTGACCCGCCCGACCAGTTGTCGGACGCTCTTCTCACGCTGGAGTGTGCCATTCTCGCCGAAAAAATACTTGCTGGCCACGACGTTCGTCGCCAGTTGGCTCCACGTCGAGGGAATCTCGCAGTCCTTCTGCTCGAAGATCAACTCCCCTTTATCCCCCTTGATCTGCGCCGTACGCAGCTCCCATTCCACCGTCTGAAACGGGTCAGCCACGTTCTCCGGACAAAATACCGGACGAACTTTCAGCGACGATCTGATCTGATCCTGAATCGAAGATTGAACTGTTGACATAAGCGATTACCTGTACTCCTTGTTCCCCGCAGCGCGGACATTGTATGTGAAAAATCCCTTGGCGAACAGTCGCTGTGCGTCCTGCGACAGACGAAAATGAAAACGTACCGGTAGGTTCCGGGTGAAAAGAGAGTCTCTTTCGCCAAGAATCAAACTTCCTGTTTTCCGTCTGTCAGCTTCTGACAATAAACAAAATAAACGTCCTACTCGCGGTGGGATACCAGCCGGGAGTCATTGGGTTTGGAAAAAAAATTTCCCTACTTATATTTTAAGCGGGAATCCGTTCCGCACTCCACTGGCCGGCAGTCATTTGCATTAGATTGCGCGACGTAGATGGATTACTTTTCATTTTGTTTTTCTCACAGAGGCGGTTCCACCGATGTAGCTTGTCGTTTTTCTCGTCCCCAAAGGTTGCCTTCGAACGTCCGACGTTTGTCTTTATCGGCCATCGTCAGCAAAAAAGCAAGAGAAAAACGGTTTTTTCGAATTGTTAGTTACCATATCTAGTGGTATTAGCTCCAGTGAGCACCACATCATGTAACCAACACCTGTAGTTTACCAAATAAAACGAGAAAGTCAATGTTTGGCCGAATGTTTTTTTTAAGCCGCTAAATTACGGCGTTTCCGCGTTTTCACGGGAAATCCGCCGCGGCGATTTTTTGAGTAAATCCCCGCCTCCTATTGACGTAAGTATATTGAATCTAATATACTTACGAAAACTCCCTGCGAATCGTTCGTTCGCCCCTCGTGGGACGGAAGGAATTATTATTTTTCTGAAAATTTCCAGGAATTTTCCGAGGAAGAAACGTCCTAATCCGCCTAGTTTCCATAGCTCGGCGAAACCATATCTCTAGTGCAAATTTATCGCACAACCACTAAATGTGGTATTTTGTCGGTTTTTTCCGGGATAATACCGCCAGAAAATGGTAGAGACATTTTGTCAGGCGGAGTGATGTGTGCAAAAATCGGACACTCGACGTTTACTGTATTTTGTACAGCCAAGTGATGCTCTCCACACGAAAACATACGCGGCGATGTACTGTTTGCAAACAAAATCTTTCCCGAATTTTTTACGGAAAGCGTTTCAGCTGATTGCCCGCCACCATTTTTTTGCCTGACGGCGTTTCGAAAAAATACGCCCAGAGAATCGGCGGATCGCCGAAATTGGAGTCGTCGGAAACGGATTGGCCGGGCTCTACCCACGGCTGGCCTTCCGCCATGCCGTACCATGCGTGAAATTGCTCGGCGGTGTAAACCATTCCGCCGACACACGCGTCACGCCCCGGCTCCATCGGGCAAAACCGTACCACGCGAATCGGCTCGGCGGAGATATTCGTCAGCGTTGTGGAATACAGCTGTTGACCTTTTTGCGGAATAGGAGTTCGGTTGTAAGTCACTCGGAGGTAGGCGTTTCCCTCGTCCAGTTGTGGGTAGGTAACGCGTATGTTCGTTTCATCGTAAGTTAAAAAGCGGCATCCGTCAGGCGGTGGAAAGCAGTCGCCGTGGGCGTAAAGAATATCACCGTTGGGATACACGATCAGTACGCTGCCGGCTTCGGGCCACGCAATCGAAACGCTTTCGCGCGTCGTCAGGATATCGCCGTCGACACGCACCACCTCCATCCACGCGGAAGCGTCGCCGCGGCGATCCGGCATTCGTAGCATCACACGGTATTCGGGGAATTGCTGCAGATACGCCCGGAGCCTGTCATCATGTTCGACGGAGGTCGGCCACGTCGGTTCTGAGAAATGCGTGTTCATCAAAATCACCGTGATAATGACGCCCAAACCAGCGATAAACAGTACTATCAGAGAATACATTTTCATACCATGGGGAAAGGTCGGAAAATATTCAGGTGATGAAGATTCGCAGGGGTACGATTGGCGGAATCGCAGACGAAAAAATGCGTAATGCGAAACGCTCCATTATTTCTCCGGAAGGCTTTTCCGGCAAATAATTTTACGTTTCGCATCACGCATTACGCATTACACATTATTTATACTGCACCCAGATGTTGCGGTACTGGACTTTGTTGCCGTGGCCCTGGAAGTACACGCCGCGGGCTTCGGCGGATTCACCGCGTCCGCCGCCGGTGGCGCCGGGCAGCTCGAGGTTGTCGTGAATCGTGATGCCGTTGTGCACCACGGTGACGCGGGCGTTGGCGACTTTTTTGCCGTCTTCGAACTTCGCGGGGGTGAAGTCGAAGTCGTAGGTCTGCCACACCAGCGGCTGGAAGCACATGTTGAACGCCGGGCGGGCGACCTGGTAGAAGCCGCCGCACTCGTTGTTTTCGCCGCGCAGGCCGAAGGAGTCGAGCACCTGGCATTCGTAGTTTTCGTCGAGGTACACGCCGCTGTTGGAACGACCCTGGCCGCGCGCTTCGGGCATGAAGGAAAGCATGAACTCGACGTGAATTTTACACGGCTTGCCGAACTCCAGCGGCTTGGTTTTCATGTCGGGCCACAGGGCGTCGGTCGCTTCGTTGACGCCCTTGCAGTCGACGATCATGTCGGTGTTCGTCGCGTCTTTGCTCAGGCCATCATAAAACACGGTCGCGCCTTCCGGAGCCTTCTGGCCCAGCGTTGGGCTGACGCGCTTGTCGAAACGCTTCGCCACGCGGTCGGGCATGCCAGGCGTGGTGAACGCGATCGTCCGCTCGCTGATGTTCAGCTTCGCGCCGCAGTCCTGCTTGCCTTCCGGAATCGGAAGCTCTTTCTGGTAGTCTTCCTTGTTTTCCATATACGCGACTTTGAAGTCGACAAAATCGCCGTCGACCTTGCCTTTATAGATAACGCGAACCTGCTTGTCGTGCCATCCGCAGCCGGGGAAACCACCAGGGTAGCCCACCAACGTGAACTCGCCTTTGCCGTCGGCGATGACCTGCACCGCGAAGACCGCTGTGTCTTTGGCGTAGACGTATTCGCCCTGAATCTGGTAGTCGCGCCAGTCGTCGGCACTCTTTTCCTTGATTTCGTCCGGCGTGGTATACTCCTGAGCCGGGGCGACCGCCGTCAGCGCGAACAGCGCCAGCACCGCCGACGCGAAAATGGTTGTGTGTTTCATGCTTCGTTACTCCTGATTGGTTAAAATGGAAAGGTGTTCGGCCGGGGAGGCCGGATTGAAATGGAAGGAAGTGTAGAGTGCAGAGTGTAGAGTTTATCAAGCGGAAGGGCGACCTCGATTTTCCATGGAAAAAAGAGTAAATCTCTCCGAAAAACAAACTTTACACTCTACACTTTTTCACTCTACACTTTATTTATACTGCACCCAGATGTTGCGATACTGGACTTTGTTGCCGTGGCCCTGGAAGTAGACGCCGCGGGCTTCGGGGGACTCGCCGCGCCCGCCGCCGGTGGCGCCGGGGAGTTCAAGGTTGTCGTGAATCATGAAGCCGTTGTGCAGCACCGTGACGCGGGCGTTGGCGACTTTCTTGCCGTCTTCGAACTTCGCGGGGGTGAAGTCGAAGTCGTAGGTCTGCCACGTCAGGGGCGGGAAGCACATGTTGACCGCCGGGCGGGCGACCTGATAAAAACCACCGCACTCGTCGCTTTCGCCGCGAAGGCCGAAGGAGTCGAGTACCTGGCATTCGTAGTTTTCATCCAGATAGACGCCACTGTTCGATCGCCCCTGTCCGCGAGCATTGGGCATGAAGGAAAGCATGAACTCGACGTGGATATTACATGGTTTTCCGAGTTCCAGCGGCTTCGTTTTCATGTCCGGCCACAGCGCGTTGGTCTCGGGATTGACGCCTTTGCAGTCGACGATCATGTCGGTGGCGGTCGCGTCTTTGCTCAGGCCATCATAAAACACGGTCGCGCCCTCCGGGGCTTTCTGGCCAAGCGTCGGGCTGGTGCGGGAGACGGATTCCATGGTAACCTTCCCCAACTCAGGCGTGATAAGCGTTTTATTCGCCACGTTGAAGGTGGCCGTGATGTCCTTTTTCGAATCATCTTGCGGATCATCCCACGGAAATTGCTTCCCGAATTCGGCCAGTTTTTCCATGTATTCCGGCTTAAACTCGATTTTACCGTCCTTCAATTCGCCTTTCGCGATCATCCGTTCACCGGCCCAACCAGCGCCGGGCAGACCACTTTGATAAAGGGCCAACGTGAATTTACCTTTACCGTCCGCGATGATCTGAACGCCAACATCTTCATCGTCGTCCGCATATTTATAAGTATACTCGCCCTGAATCTGATAATCCCGCCAGTCGTCGGCACTCTTCGCCTTGATGTCGTCCGGCGACGTGTACTCCTGCGCGGAGGTATATCCCGCCATGACAAAAAACGCCAGCACCGCAGACGCGAAAATGGTTGTGTGTTTCATGTTTGTGTTCCTTTTACGCTAGATTCTCTTCGATAATCGCCACCAGTTTCGGCTTCTGGGCCATGCCGACGATCTGCTCGACGACGGTGCCGCTTTTGAAAAACATGATGGTGGGGATGGCGGTGATGCCGAAATGGTTCGCCACCTCGTCGGCCTGCGACACGTCCACCTTCACGACCTTCACGCGGCCATCATACTCGGCGGCCAGCGCGTCGATCGTCGGCGCGATCATCCGGCACGGCCCGCACCCCGGCCCCCAAAAATCCACCAGCACCAGGCCGGGATATTCCATCACTTCCGGCACAAAATTTTCGCCCGTCACGGGTTTTGCATGCGACATGTGTTACTCCTTTAGGTTGTATGTAAAATGTGAATGTGATTTACGTTAATATCGTCCGAAGGACGTAAGTTAACCGCGGCCTTTAGGCCGTGGTGCGTGCCATGCGGGTTACCCCGTTTGTTTGTCGTCCTTCGATCCACGGGCTTAAGTCCGCCAGCCCATGGAGGGACTCCCTCACCACGGCCTAAAGACCGCTGTTAAGAAACGTCCTTCGGACGATGGGAATTACTCACTCAGCCTCCCCATAGCGTCATTTCATTATAAACCATCGGCAGGTTAAAAATCAAGCCACCGCAAGGAAATCGAAAAGCAGCGGCAAGTGGATTGAAGTCCACGGAGGGGGAAAAGGGGCGGTTTCCGTGATCCCAGGGGTGCGGCTGTGCCTTCCCCTGGGCTGTTATGTGATGTCCCTCCGGGGTGAATAAGGCCGACACGTAAACGAAAAATACGTTTATTTTTCCGCTTCCTCGCGGCGGCGGATCGTTTTTTCTTTGATTTCGAGCTGCATTTTCGCAATCGCGGCCTCGAGAGTCATGCTGCCCAGGTCGCCGGCGATGCGGTCGCGGACGGACACGTTGCGCTCCTCTTCCTCACGCTGTCCGATGATAAACATGTATGGGATGAGCTGGAGCTGGGCCTCGCGGATTTTGGCGCCGATTTTTTCGGAACGGTAATCGCCCGTCACACGCAGCCCGGCCTCACGCAATTTCTGCTCGATTTCACGCCCGTAATCCTCGTATTTCTGGCTCACCACCAGCACCCGCGCCTGCTCCGGCGCCAGCCACAGCGGAAACGCCCCGGCGAAGTGCTCGATGAGGATCCCGATGAAGCGTTCGAAGGAGCCGAACGGCGCGCGGTGGATCATGACCGGGCGGTGCGGGAGGTTGTCGGGGCCAATGTACGTCAGGTCGAAACGGTTCTCGCTGGGGAGGTTGTAATCAAGCTGCACGGTACCCAGTTGCCACTCGCGGCCGATGCAGTCCGACACGACGAAATCGGCTTTCGGGCCGTAAAACGCCGCCTCGCCTTTCGCGATCGTCAGGTTCGGAAGCTCCAATTCACGGCACACCGCCTCCAGCGCCGCCTCGGCTTTATCCCACGTCGCGGCGTCGCCGACGTATTTATCGCTGTCCGGGTCGCGGAAACTCAGCCGCACGCGGTAGTCGGTGAAGCCGAGAATGCCCAGCACGTGCTGCGTCATCTCCAGGCAGTTGCGGAACTCGTCCTTAACCTGGTCTTCGGTGCAGAAGATGTGGGCGTCGTCCTGCGTGAAGCCACGCACGCGGGTGAGGCCGCTGAGCTCGCCGGACTGCTCGAAACGGTAAACATTTCCGAACTCCGCCAGCCGCAGCGGCAACTCGCGGTAACTGTGCGGCCGCTGCATGTACATCGTCACGTGGTGCGGGCAGTTCATCGGCCGCAGCAGGTACAGATCGTCCTTGTCCACCTCGATGGGGGGGAACTGGCTGTCGGCATAATACGGGTAATGCCCGGACGTCATATAAAGCCCCACCCGGCCCACGACCGGCGAATAGACCATCTGATAGCCGCGGCGCATGAGTTCTTCGTAAAGAAACGTTTCCAGCTGCCGGCGGATGGTCGCGCCTTTCGGGAGCCAGAGAATCAGCCCGGAGCCCACCCGCTGGTCGATCGCGAAGAGCTCAAGCTGCTTGCCCAGCACGCGGTGGTCACGCTTTTTGGCTTCTTCCAGTTGCGTGAGGTACGCGTCCAGCTCTTTTTTATCGAAAAACGCGGTGCCGTAAAGCCGCTGCAACTGCTGGTTATTCGCGTCCGCCTTCCAGTATGCCCCCGCGACGGACATGAGTTTGAAGGCCCCGATGGCCTTGGCGCTTGGCACGTGCGGCCCGCGGCACAAGTCCATGAACTCGCCCTGCTGGTAAAACGAAACGGTCTCTTGATCCGCCAGCGTCTCGGTCAGGTGCTCCACCTTCAGCGTCTGGCCCATGTCCTTGAGCACCTTCAGCGCCTCCTCGCGCGGCAGTTCGAGCCGCTCATACGCTTCGTCTTCCTTCACGAGTTTCGCCATTTCGGCTTCGATTTTCGGAAAATCGGCTTCCGACAACGAGTGCTCCAGGGCGAAATCGTAATAAAAGCCGTTCTCGACGGTGGGGCCGAAGGCGAGCTGCACGCCGGGGAAAAGCCGCATGACGGCACGGGCCATGAGGTGAGCCGCGCTGTGACGCATAATATCGAGCGCCTCGGGCGACTTTTTCGTGATGATTTCCAGGCGGACTTCGCCGTTTTCGGGCAGCAGCGTGTCCGCGCCCGTCAGCTCGCCGTCGACCCGCGCCGCGATGGTGGCTTTCGCCAGCCCGGCACCGATTTCGGCCGCCACGTCCATGGGCCGTACACGTTTATTGAATTCCAGCATTTTTCCGTCGGGAAGAATGACTTTCAGCATGATACGCGATCCTTTCATAAGATTTCAGGGGATTCCCGGCGCTACGAAAGCCGGGTGCCATAAGAGGTATAGTATACCTCTGAATCGTGAACGCGGCTAGAGGGGGAGCGTTCGACGTGTGTGTTAGAATTTTTTTGTTTGAGTGTTAAAACAGCAGCCGGGAATGGAGTGAAACGCAATGACCGGATAGAAGTGGAGACATAATTGCCATTTCTATCCGGTCATTGCGTTGCGCTTCATTCCCGGCTGCTGTTTCTCGCGGCCTCCGCTCATTCAGGTGCCTGGGTACCGCCGGGCATGAGATTTGTCTGGGTGCTGTTATTCATGCTTTCCACCACGCTCTGGGAGTTCATTTCGCCGGTGTTTTGCATGAAGTCCAGGACGTCGACCAGGGAGGGGGCCAGCAGGATGATCAGGGCCGCGGGGGCGAAGCAGAACATCAGGGGGAAGACGAGTTTCGTGGGGGTTTTGTTGGCCTGGGCCATGGCCATGTGCCGCCGGGTGACGCGGAGATGGTCGGCCTGCTCGTTCATCGTGCCGGACATCTGATGGCCGAGCTTCGACCCGCGCAGCAGCAGATTCGCGAACTGCCGCATCTCACGGATGTTCACCCGCTGCACGAGATCCGCGGTGGCGGCTTCCAGACTCCCGACTTCCGACTGGCGCCGCAGAATCCGCAACTCGCGGGCCAGTTCCGGGTACTCGTTCAACTGTTCCGAGACATACTCCAGACTTTCGCTGGTGGTCATACCTCCGCTGGCGCACATGCCGAACATGTCGATCGTGTCGGCCAGTCCGCGGCGAATTTCTTCCATGCGTTTTTTCTGGATGAAGTACACCGAAAGACGTGGAATGACCGAAAGCGTCACGCCGATCAGCACGCCCAGGAACAGGTACAGCGACATGTTTTTCGGCACCAGCACGCCGAGGTACATCGCGAGGAAAATCGGCACCAGCAGCAAGAGCAGACGCAGGGCGTAAATGGAGTTTCGGGCGCTGGGCTGATAAATGCCCGCCTGACGCAGCAGCTGACGGAAGTCTTTCGTTTCCTGCTCGCGCTCGGGCATGACGGCGGCCAGGGCCGGGGTGAGGTTTCCGAAGATTCCCTGCTCGTTTTCCGCGTCTTCTTCCGTATCCGTCTCCGCCCGCGGCTTCACGAATGGATACGCCACGATGAACACCACCAGCGCCGAGCCGACGCCGACGATTACCATCGCCACCGTCAGCATCACGTGCGGCGGAACGACTTCCAGCAACTGGGCAAAAAAGGAACTGAACACGATCATGATAAAACCTCAAGTAAGCTGCAAGCTATTTTCTTACCAGCCCCAAGCGTCAGCGCCGGGCACTGTGCGGCATGAACCTGTTCTTGCAGACTGTGTATAAAACCGTGAAATGCCGATATGATAATTTTATGGAACACGGGCTGCAAGAAAACTCCCTGCTCCATAGTGCCCCGCGCTGACGCTTGGGGCTGGTATCTGCGGCTAATACGTAATCTTCATAATTTTCCACGCCCAGAGCGAGCCGACCAGGATCAGACAGACGGCCAGTCCGATCAGCCGCGGCCCGTACGGGTGGATCAGGAACATGCGAAGGTACTCGCCGTTCATGCCCGCCAGGAACAGCATGGCGATGAGCGTCACCACCACCAGTCCGATCATCGACAGCCGGCTTCCCGCCGAAACGGCTTTCACCAGGCTGTTAAACTCCGTGCGGTCGCGCGCCGATTTCGCCAGCCGCTCGGCCAGCAGCGCCAGGTTACCGCCCGTCTTGCGATGCACGAGCACGGCAGTGGTGAAAATCCGGAACTCGGAAACCGGAATCCGGCGGGCCATACGCTCCATCACCAGCGTGGGAGAAAGCCCCACGGCAAGCTGCTTCACGCCGTATTCGAACTCCGCCTTCAACGGCTCTTCCAACTGCTGGGCCACGTTTTCCATCGACATTTCCAGGTTCAGCCCGCTGCGCAGCGAGTCGCCGATGGCCTCCAGCGCTTCGGGCAGATATTTCCGCATCCGCGAGATACGCCACTCGCGGCGCGACATCCAGTACGCCATCGGAATGACCATCGAAATCATTCCCGAGCCGACGCCCAGCAGGATATTATCGGTGATGACGAAAATCGCTCCGCCGACCAGCAGCGTAAAGCCTGCCACCATCATCGACGCCGTCAGCGGGGTGATGCCCGTGTCCGCTTCTTCCAGGAGCGTGGCGAACCAGCGGTCGAAACCGGAAAGCTTACGTTTCGCCGTCAGTCGCGAGATGGCGTCCGCCTCGGCCAGCGACGCTTCCTTTTCACGCAACTGCTCCGGCGTCAGACGCTTGCGGAACAGCGATTCCAGCATGATGAAACAGAGCATCAAAATACTGGTGATCGCCAGAAAGATGAACAGGCTCAGCAGGGGCAGCGGAATTTGTGGCAGGGGCATTTCGATTCTCCGAAAAATAAGCCGGGGCTTATGGAATATTTAAATGTATGTCTTATCATCGGCGCGGCGGCAAACGGTCCTGCATGATATGCGTCATCCGCGGTACATGCCACCGGACACGCACAGCTTGCGCAGTTTTACAGTTTGCGTAACAGCCTGAAGCGTCAGGGATGAGGAATGCGAGAACGCTTGCGTCATTCCTCATTCTTTTATTCCTCATTCCTCATTATTTCACAGCGCCCGTTTCTCGAAAAGTTTTTCTGAAAGCAGGATTCCCTGCTCGGCCAGCCGGGGCAGGAACGCCGGGACGACGCCGGTGGCATGGAAACGCCCGCGGGCCACACCTTCCGAGGTGATACCTTCCTGGCGGAAGTTGAACAGCTCCTGAATCTGGTAATGGCTGCCGCTGTCGAAGCCCGTGATTTCGGACACGCTCATCACCCGGCGGATACCGCCCTGAAGGCGTGAAAGCTGCACGACCAGCGTGATCGCGGAGCCGATATAACGGTGGATGACGGAAACCGGGATTTCGAAGCCCGCCATGTTCACCATCACCTCCAGACGCGAAAGCGAGTCGCGGACGCTGTTGGCGTGGATGGTCGTCATCGAGCCTTCATGGCCGGTGTTCATCGCCTGGAGCATGTCCAGCGCCTCCTGGCCACGAACCTCGCCGAGGATGATGCGGTCGGGACGCATGCGCAGGGCGTTTCGCACCAGGGCCCGAGCGGGGATTTCGCCTAGCCCCTCGTTGTTCGCCATGCGGGTTTCCAGGGCCACGACGTGCGGACGCTGCAATTTCAATTCCGCCGAGTCTTCGATCGTGATCAGACGCTCGCCTTCCGGAATGAAGCGCGAAACGCAGTTCAGCAGCGTCGTTTTACCGGAGCCGGTACCGCCGCTGATCATGAGATTGATCTTGCCGCGGACGGCCGCCTCGAGCATGTAAACGATTTCCTGCGGGACGGAACCGTAACGGATCAGGTCGTCGATGGAAAGCGGCGTGTTCCCGAACCGGCGGATGGAAAGGATCGGCCCGGAGAGCGCCAGCGGGCGGATGATGGCGTTCACGCGGCTTCCGTCTTCCAGCCGGGCGTCGACCATCGGCGTCTGTTCGTCGACACGCCGGCCGACGCGCGACACGACGCGCTGAATGATCTGCATGAGGTGGCTTTCATCGGCGAAACGCGTGGGCGTCAGTTGCAGCACACCGTGCTTTTCGATGAAGACCTCGTAGGGCCCATTGGCCAGGATATCCGTAATTTCGTGGTCCTGCATGTACATTTCCAGCGGCCCCAGCCCGAACGACTCGGCCAGCAACTCGCGCAGCAGCCGCTCTTTGTCGATGTTCGCGTACTGGTCTTTTCTCGCCGCCAGCACCCGCTCGGCAATCCGCTGCACATGCGTGATCAGGCGGTCGTCGGTCATGTCGCCCAGACGGTTGAGGTCCATCGCGTCCAGAATTTCGCGATGCACGTCGGTCTTCACCCGCTGGAATTCGACTTCCTGATCGCTGACCGGCTGGCGGATGGCACCGGAAGCCGAGAAGGACAGACTCGTGGGCGTGTTCGCGGGTTTGCTGAAAGAGGTACTCATGGGTTCGATTCCTTGATTGGCAGAGCCGCAATCGTGAGATTGCGAATAATTACGAATGATTTGTTTCCGCAATCTTACAATTGCGGCTCTGTTTTATTAGGGTGTAAAAATCGGCGTGTCCTGGACTTTCAGGGTGCTCATGGAGGTGTTGCAGCGAGGGGCGTTGAAGGCGGTGGCTGGATTGGTGATTGCATTGATGATATTTTTGCGTTTGCCTTGATCGCATGTGATCGCATTGGTGACAACGCACGTGGGGATTAAGCTGATTGTTTTTTCGTTAACCGTCGTAACGGAATTACCGACAGTATTCGTCGGCTGGTTTAATGAAGGATCGGCCGGACTTTCGCATGTGTGCACCCTGAAAATGATGAAATCAATGACGTGTCCAGTGTTGCCCCCCAAGTCACGGACTACAGGAAAGCAGACTAAATTCCCAGAATTCAAATAATTGTTACTGTTGACTGGGAAGGTCTTAAAGTAAGTGGCAAAGTTATCGTAATTAATCGTTGTTGCTGTAGACACTGGAGATGTTGTTGTAGTCAGCGAGCTAGGAGTGATACCCGCATAAATTGCAAAGTCGCCAACGTCCCCGTTTCCGGTGGTGTATGCTCCGGCAACTTTACATGTTGACGTGTCAAGAACACCGGTATTGGTGTTATAACTTGGAGAACCGCTGGTGCGAGTAACTGTCCAGGTCCGCTTAAACGTAAATGTGATGGTGGTTGATGCAGTGGCGACGCTTGCGTTTTCAGGGTAAAATGATTTCAAAAAAAGAGCGTCCGAGTCCTCAAATATCGATAGCGATAATGCGGTGCTCGGCGTTTTAATCCCGTCAGCATTCAACGTTGTTCGGTTAATTGAAAATACATACGGATCCAAGGCGACGTAGGACTCGAAAATATCCTGGTGCTGCTGGACATCTTCCTCCAGAGTGCCGGCAGAGGTGCCCAGGCCGGTGGTTTTAGGGCTGGCGAAGATGCCGGAAAGGAAGCCGACGTTACGGTAGCGGAAGAAATTCAATCGCGAGGTGGCGCGTTGATTGAACGCAGTGGCCGCCGGGGAGTTATCGAAAGCCGGCGTTGCCGTGCCGCCGACGATCGTCGGAGTCCAGTCGGACGGTATATTTCGCGGCGTGCTGGCCATCACCTGGCCGGTGTTGGTGTTGCCGTTTGTACCGCCGTTGATCATGATGGAAATCGTGTAAGGATTGTTGTCCGCGTTGAACCCGGCTTTGTAGATACGTGTGGCGTTAGGCTTGCTGTTTTCTGTGACCAGCTCCGCCATACTCGTCAGTGGTGGTGTCGTTGCCAAGGCGAAATTGCTCGTAGTTGTAATATTCGCCGTCGAAACCAAGCCGGAGAGGGTGAACGGGCCACAAACATTGTTGCCGCCAGCGTAAAGTCCCTGACTCACCACGGCGTAATCAAGCTGCGCTTTGGCCAACTCCAGCGCGACATCATCCCGCCACGGGCCTTTCAGGGCGTCCATGGTCAGCTCGGAGGTGTTGCACACGTCGCGGTTGACGACCACCATGTACTGGTAATTCCACAGGACGCCGGCCAGGGCGAAGAGGATCACCATGCAGATCACCAGCCCCAGCGTCAACACACCACGCCGACAGCCGCGGGGGCGACTGCCGGTGAGCGAGAGCAGTTGACGGCGGGGATGACGGTTCGACTTCATGGGATAACTTCCTGTCAGAAAAAAGCGGTCACACTTACATTGCGGGCATGCTCATCAGCAGCGATTGTTTTCGCGGCCGCATGGCGGTGGTTATGATTTCTTCATCTTCCGCGGCCTCGACTCCCTCTTCCTCATCGGCGTCGCCGTTGGCATTGGAGGCGGCTTTCGCCTCTTCCACTTCGGCGTTGCTAAAAGTCAGCGTCTGCCTGCTGGTCGAGTACCACATGTCGGCCTTGGCGGACGGCGGCGTCTGGGGATGAATCTGCGGGGCGTCTTCCAGACCGAAAAGGTCCAGCGGCGCGATGGCTTCCTCGGGGCCGTTGTCCAGCATTCCACCCGAAGCGTCCTCGGCGCGGGCCAGCGTGACGCTCAGCGTGCCGTATTTTTGGGCCACGATCATTTTATTCGCCACTTCCGGCGTGACCGCAATCGTGATGTCGGAAATGTTTTTCGCCACGCCCGGGTTATACGGGAACAGGTTGCGGTTGGTGGCCAGCACGCGAACGTTCTTCAGCAGCGTGACCGTCGTGAGATCCTTGAGTTTTGGGTGTTTCTGGCCTGTTACCGTCAGCGAAACGTTCACATATGCGTCCGGATGCAGATACCCCGAGATGGAAGAAACCGTGTCGACCGGGATGGTCATGGCCATTTCACCCGCCTGGAGCTTGTCCTCCAGCGTGGGGACTTTCCCCAGTTCGTAGACATCCGCCTCGGAAATGGCGCTACCGGCCTGGACGATCCGGCTGGTGACCCGGCCGATGAGCTTCTCGGGGCGGGAAATGGCGCCTTCCAACTGCTTGAAACGCTCTTCAGGAATGCTGTAGGTTTGCAGATGCTCCGCCTGGACGAGGCAGTGAGGCGGGAGATTCGTCGCGGCGACGATGATATTCCGCATCGGTTCCTGCGGCAGGGCCTTGGCCGCCGGCGGCGGAGGCGGGGCCACTTCGTCCTTCTGATCCATTGCGACACGCACGCCATACGCTGAAGCGAGCCCGAATAGGATCGCACAAATTCCAAGAAAGACTGTTGCGGGACTGGCAGACGTCATTTCTATTTCTCCTCTTTGTTATGTTAATGAAGTGTAATGTGTAGGGTGTAAGGTGTCGGGTAATGCGGGCTAATCGTTGTTGTCAATTTTCAATGATCCATTTCGCATTACGCATTTTTAAAACAGGGTCCAGTGCAGGGTGCCGGTTAAAAGGAAGGCAAGGATGATCCATGTCGCGATGGCCAGGGGGATGCAGAAAGCGGCTGCCGCCTTGGGTTTTTTGGTCGCCGGGGTGTTTTTTTCGTTTGCCGAACGCGCTTTGGATTCTTCGATTCTTTTTCGTGTCTGGCGCATGGCCTTCAGCGGACCTTGCACCACCATGAGGAGAATCATCCCGATGGCTGCAAGGATAACGCCCAGCATGAATACCAGTATGGTCCAGCGGATGCCCATCCACATGCCCAGCGCCGCCAGGAATTTGCAGTCTCCAAAACCGCCGCCGCCGACATATGCCGGGAGGAACAGCAGGAAAAAGCCCACCCAAAATCCGAGGATCGCCCAACCGGGACCGATCGCTATAATCTGCTTCAGTACCTCGCCCATGACCGTCAGGTTCGCCGTCGAAGCGTCGCGCATCGCATCCAGGTCGAAGGGCGAAAAATAATTCCACAGGAAAACAAGCGTATGGAATACCAGCCCCGCGGCCGCGGCCGGAATGGTCAGTTTATTCGGAACCCGGCGTTCCCGGGCGTCGGTAATGGCCGCCGTGAGCGTGTATAATACGACTGCGGCAGTGAATAGGATAATGACAATCATGCGATATAGGGCAAAAAGTTGTTATGTTTTGAGTGACGGCATGGGAAAGGGTGTCAGGGGTACGTGGACGCGGTGGGGACAGTGCCTTCCTTCAGTTCGAATGTGTAGGAGGTGTTCCCGCTAAATGAATCGTAGGTATTGGGAGGGCTCGTAAAATTCTGGTTCAATCCTGCCGCCGCTCTTGCGCCGCTGTAAAATGAAACGACGAACGCGTCGCGCACCGCCGCCAGGCCGCCCACCACGCCGATGACCAGCAGCGTCGTGATGAGAATCCACTCAAACTAAAGGGCGCCGCTTTCGTCGCGGAGTATTTTTTGAAAAATTCCCATGCATCATTTCCTTGTTTTGTGTGCTCGCGTCATTTTCGCAACCTGATACGCTCTCTATTTGGGATAAGCCACTGCCGTGGGAAGGTTCTTTGCTGGACTCACTGCCACTTTATTTCGCGAGTCATCATCTGCTGCTTTGGACTTAATACCCCATGTGCCGTCCAGCTCGCTGTTATTGTCGACGAAGATCATTCCCGGGGCGGTAAATCCAGGATCAATAACAGGATCTCCCTGGTCATCCACTGGCGGGAACGGCTTCACCGCGTAAGACGCATCCAGCCCCAGCGCCGCACCGGCCACGCTGCCGTAACTGATATTCAGCGCGTCGCGCACCGCCGCAAGGCCGCCCACCACGCCGATGACAAGCAGAGCGAAAATCAAAATCCACTCGAAGGTCAACACACCGCGACGGGCGTTTTTTCGGCTTGTTTTCACGACTTTTGCTATTTTATAATTCCGCATACCGCGCTCCACCTGGCAAAGCTAAACGAATTTCTGTTGCACTTCCATGCTCCGACGGACATCCTTCGCCCGCGAACGCCCGTGTCTGAACGACACAAGACAAAACGGACCTTTACTAAATCGATTTATGATATCGACATAATGAAAGTAGGGGAGTTGATAATTCCAGTGAATATTTGGCGAAACAGGCATCGCCAGGGGCGGCATTTAGCGGTTATGCGTTTTGTGCCATAACGGTGATGAGGTATGCGATGGATCCTAAGGAATTGCACACTGCGTAGAATGCGAAAAATGAGGCGTATTTTTTGCTCACATAAAATAATACTGCCCAAGAAATGAGTTTCCGAATAAAATATTTTCGCAAAAAAGTCCGGATAGCTCAAGTTTGCGGGATGTAATGACGATATCACCTTTAGCGATTGTTATTTTTATGCGAATCACAAGGCTTTTGCAAATAAAACAAGCGAAAAGCCTTTCCCACAGGAACCCGATTTTGAGAATGGAGGTGGCGGATGCGCCCGCTGCATGGTATGCTTTTTTGTTTCGGTTTGTTGGTCGCGCTGATCGTAAGCTCGGTGGGGTGCCAGTCCCATATCGGTGGCCAGACACTCCCCAGCGGCTATTACCTTCAGGATGATGTCCAGTATTACTCCGCCGGTTCGAAAAATACGCTCCAAAACGAATCCATGAAATTGCAGAGTCAGTGATGACCCCACAAAAGACGTCACGCGAACCGACGTGTGATTTTTGATGCACTTTCGCCGAAAGGAATCGGCGGAGTTTCGGAAAGGGTGATGGATTACCGAAAATTCCGAAAAAAATGCTTCGTTGAATGGATTCAGCGAAGAGCCAGGGAGAGTGGGTCTTCTCACTCTCCCTGTTATTTCTTGAAAACGTACGTGCGATATTCGTAATTTGATTTTCGGGGATTGTTTTGTGAAAGAGATGACAAAATGCTCGTTTTAGGCGTGGACCCAGGGATAAATATTACCGGGTATGCCATTCTTGAGAAAAGAGGACAAAAAACGATTCTCCGCGAAGGAGGGGTTATCCGGGGGAAGTCGCGCGATACGCTGCCGTTACGAATTCTAGAGATTTATCAAAATCTGGAAGAGGTTTTTACACGCTGGCAGCCGCAGGTGATGGCGATCGAAAAACTCTATTCACATTATGATCGGCCGCAAACCGCCATTATTATGGGGCATGTCCGCGGCGTGATCGCCCTCTTAGCAGCCCAGCGTGGCATTCCCGTCCATGATTACCCGGCTACCACCATCAAAAAAATCCTCACCGGCAGCGGGCGGGCGACCAAAGATCAGATGCAGCGTGCTATTCAAAGAGAATTCAAATTAAAGCAGTTGCCAGAGCCGCCGGACTTGGCCGACGCGATCGCGATCGCGCTATGCCACTGCTGGAATCATGGTTTCGAGTGATTTTTGTGAACCACTGCGACGCGAGTTTTCCGCCTGTGACACTTTTAACTTCTGCGATTCTCTAAATTTTCTCTTTTTTCTCAAAATTCGCTAAAGTTTCATTTGCTTTCCTCGCCAAATGGGTCATAATATAATTGTAGGGAGACACAAAAGAAAAAGATTTCTGTTTAAGGAGGAACACAAATGAGTTTTGAAATCAGCACACACGTCGCGGCGGCGATTGATTCGCTCTCTCAGGAGGAGACGTTTCAGGAAACAGTTTCTCCGAAAGAGCGGCGGCGCATGATTGATCCGGTCACCTGCGAACGAAATTATTCGGAGGATGAGGCCGAGTTTATGCGGGCCGTGGAAGCGTATAAAATGAAAAGCGGCCGTAAATTCCCCACATGCTGTGAGGTTTTGGAGGTTTTGCGGGGGTTGGGGTACGTTAAAATTAGATAAAAATGCCGTGGCAGGGACGTTATGGCAAAATGCGTAAAAGAAGCAGGGATGCTTCTTTTTCGCGTTTCTTGAGGTCATTTTTCGACGATAGCGAGACGTACAGGAAATCCGATGGAGCACACCACAAGCCGCCCGACGTACGGTTTCGCCGCGTCTTTCAGCAGTCCGGGTTTCAGGGTCGCGAGTGTACAGGTAATATCAGCCCGTACGCATATTTCTGTCGCCGTCCCTGTGTCCGTGTCCAGACCGCTGGGTAAATCCACGGCCAAAACTTTATTCTGAACTGAATTCATCCACTGAATCACGCCATCCATGGGCGCACGCGGGGTTCCCTCGGCCCCGGTTCCGAGCATGGCATCCACCAGCCAGCTGGATTCTTCCAGAAAGGGGATAATTATACGCCGAATTTCCTCACTAGCTACCGAAAAAAGTGCCGTTATTGGCAGGCCCATTTCGCGGAGAATCGTGTACTGAATCAGGGCATCTCCCTGAAATTTGGCTGGATCCGTACATAAAAACACTTGAGCTGGGATGTCGCGTAGGGCCAGGTGCCGGGCCATGACCATCCCATCCCCGGCGTTATTTCCCGTTCCGCAAAAAATCAGCACCCGTCCGTCTGTGCGATTTTCCGTCAGCACATCAGTGATCTCACGGCCTGCATTTTCCATCAGGACGACTCCCGGAATTTTGTACTTTTGGATCGCGATCTGATCGATTTTCCGGGATTCTTCCCGAGAAAGAACGGGGGGATTTGGCATGTTTTCAGATTTATGTTAAAATGATGGTGATGAGTGTGTGAAAGCGACGATTAATGTTATTTGGACAAAAAC
>JAVBLI010000008.1:0-189594 GCA_031553595.1 Thermoguttaceae bacterium
TTAGGAATGGTTCCGCAAGAACAGCAGCCGGGAATGGAGCGCAGCGGAATGACCGGATAAAGCCGTCAAGCATTACCCCACTTCTATCCGATCATTCCGCTGCACTCCATTCCCGGCTGCTGTTTTAAATCGTCGCCAGCGCCGCCGCGGCCAGCAGCCCGCCGTTTTCACCCAGCGGGGATGGAATGATTTCGAGATTCGGATTCGCACCGCAGTATATTTCCCGCTGCACTGTTTCCCGCAGCGTGGGCCCGAAAAGCGGAAACGCGAGCGAAACACCGCCGCCGATGACGACTTTTTGCGGGTTCAGAAGATTACACGCCGCGGCGATGGCCGAGCCGAGGTATTCGCCCTCAAGCTGGAAGGTTTTCACCGCCGCCGCTTCCCCGGCAATCGCCCGCGCGGCGATTTGGTCAGCGGTTAACGGCCCACCGCCCTGCTCCGTGTAATTCCGCATGATTCCGGGCCCGGCCGCGTACATTTCCAGACATCCTCGCGAGCCGCACTGACACGGACGGCCGCCGGGAACGACGGTCACATGACCGATTTCCCCCGCGTTACCGTATCCGCCCGTGAAAATCCCATCCCCGGCCCAGATCGCCCCGCCCACGCCGTTCGAAACGGTGATGTACAAAAAATGGGCCGCGTCGCGCCCGCCGCCGAAGCGCTTCTCGGCCAGCGCACACGCCTGGGCGTCATTCCGCAGCGCCACCGGCAAGCCGAACTTTTTTTCCAGCATCTCCCCCAGCGGCAAGTCGCGAATGCCGGAAAAACTGGCCTCCACCCACATCCCCCGCGCGGGGTCTGCCAAGCCGGGAATGGTGGCGCCGATCGCCGCCGCAGCGCACTCGGGATGTTCGCGGAGTAACATTTCCGCCATTTCGGTAATCTGCCGCGCGACGCCGTCCGCCGTCAACTCCCGCCACGGCTGCTGCCGCCGATGCGCCACGTTTCCGTGCTCGTCGACGAAAGCCGCGCGAACTTTCGAGCCGCCGATGTCGATCGCAAGGATGGTGCTGGAGGACCTTTTCATGGGGATGTGGGGTGTGGGGGTTTTGCGGAACCGCAATCGTGAGATTGCGGAAAGGATAGAGATGCGAGAGAGTACTCCCCTGTCTCACATTCCATCCATTATTTACCGCATTCCGCTCTCCGCAATCTTACGATTGCGGCTCTGTAGCCAAGGCTTACTTCAACTCACTCCGCGGGGTGACCTGGGCCTGGACGCGGCCGGGCAGCGACATGATGCGGAGGAAACCCTCGGCGTCGGTCTGATTATAACTGCCGCCGCCTTCCATCGTGGCGATTCCCTCGTCGTAAAGGCTGTTCGGGCTCACGCGGCTGACCACGTCGACGTTCCCCTTATAAAGCGCGAGCTTCACCTCGCCGGTGACGGGCCGCTGGGCGGTTTTGATGAAGGACAGCAGGGCGTCCATCTTCGCGTGGTACCAGAAACCGTAATAAATCATCTCGGCCACTTCCGGCGCCAGGCGGTCGCGGAGGTGCGTCAGGTCGCGGTCGAGGCACAGGCTCTCGAGCTGACGGTGGGCCATGTAAAGAACCGTCATGCCCGGGGACTCGTACACACCGCGGCTTTTCATCCCCACGAAGCGGTTCTCGACCATGTCGATGCGCCCGACCCCGTTTCGGCCCGCGATTTCGTTGAGCTTTTTCACGATTCCAATCGCGTCCAGCTTTTCGCCGTTAACGGCCACGGGCACGCCGGACGCAAAAGCGACGGTGAGCTCTTCCGTGGCGTCCGGGGCTTCTTTCGGGCTGACGGTCATGCCGAAATCCACAGTTTCCACGCCGTTAACGGTGAGGTCTTCCAACTGGCCCGCCTCGTAACTGATGTGGAAGCAGTTTTCGTCGGAGCTGTACGGCTTCGAAACGGACGCCTTAATCGGGATGTTTTTCTCGGCACAGTATGCGATCATCTCCGTCCGGCCGGGGAAAAGCTGACGGAATTTCTCCATCCGCCACGGAGCCACGACGGTAATACTCGGGTCAAGCGCCTCGGCCGCGAGCTGAAACCGGCACTGGTCGTTTCCTTTTACGGTAGCGCCGTGGACGAAAAACTTCGCGCCAACTTCTTTCGCCACTTCCAGACACGCTTTCGCGATGATCGGGCGTGCGATGGATGTGCCCAGCAGGTAAATTCCCTCGTATTTCGCCTGCCACTGCACCATGGGGAACGCGAAATCGCGACAGCATTCGTTCTGCACATCCACGATTCGCGCACTGGCGGCGCCGATATTCCGCGCCTTCTCCATGATCGCCTGCCGGTCTTCGCACGGCTGCCCCAGGTCCACATACACCGCGTGGACTTCATAACCCTCGTCCAGAAGCCAGCCCAGAAGCACAGAGGTGTCCAGACCGCCGGAGTACGCCAAAACACATTTTTTCATGCGATTTTTCCTTTATTTTAGATGTGAAAACGTGATCGAAAGAGGCCAAAATTTCCTTCATTCTTAACCATTTTTCAGAAAATCGCAAGTAGGGGCGGGGAGTTGAATTAGGAATTGGAAATTCGGAATGATGAATTTTCATTGAATCGCGGGAGCGTGCACGCGGTTTTTTCCATGCGAACGAAAGGCGATTTTCATGGACTCATATCAGAGGATAAAAAAAGGCCGAAAACAGCGACGAAAGCTCTGTTTTTCAGCGTTTTTCTTGAAAATAATATTAAACTTGCGTGTCCCCCGCACGGGGCGATTATACATCATTTTTTGTATTTTTTTCAGGAGTATTTTTTAGTATGAAACGTTTATCTTTTTCTCTGCAAAAAAACATTTTGCATCTTTATTTTACGGGGGTCAGCCAGCGTGAAATCGCGCGGCGGATGGGGATTTCGCGGCGGCACGTGGCGGGAATTGTCGGCACACCGACTCGGGAAAATGAAGGTGAAAAAACACGCCGAGCACTTTCAGAGAACTCACTTCCGCGGATGGTAGCAGTACGCGGTGGCGAAATTTATGCGCGATGCCCGGAGTGCGGATGCAGGGCGGTGATGCCGTGCCGCTCGTGCGCGTTACGCGTCCGTACGTCACGCGAGGAAAGTGCACAAAAAAAGCACACAAAATTTTCAGGACAGGGCACGTCGCACCCACTACTGCTGAATCTAAAAAAACGGGAATATCAGCGGTATTTGGATGTGAAACGTGGAGAGGGAGATGGGAAATGCTGAATGCTGGAGCAGTTACCAAATTAATTGCCTCACACGGAAACAGTAGCCGGAAGCGGAGCGTTCGCGCAGAGGCCGGATAGAAGTGGAAAAAACACCCGACGATTCTATCCGGTCTCTGCGCGTCACTGCGTTCCGCTGCGCTCCCGGCTGCTGTTCTTGTGAATACATTATCGGGGAGTCGCTCTTCATGCTGAATACTTAATTTGTGGCATGTGGGCGGCCGGCGCGATTCCAGCCGCCCTCACGCTGAAAAAAAAGGTTTTTATTCGAAATTTCACGCCGGGAGAGTGGAAATGATGCGGAGAAACGGATATAATGGTGTTTTAATGGGAATTTATAGACTGATGGATGAAAAAAGCGTGCGGCTTCAGGGCGCCACGCACAAAATACGCGATTTTTTCGGAAAGGAACATTTTTTATGGTGATTACACGGGAAGACATGGCGGAACAGCTCCAGAAATTTGTGGCGGATTACGGAAAGCTGGAGCGGGAGCTGCAAAAAACGGTGGTCGGGCAGGAGACGGCGGTGCGAATGACGCTCGGAGCGCTGATCCTGGGCGGGCATGTGCTCCTGGAAGGGCTGCCGGGGACGGGGAAAACGCATCTGGGCACGGCGCTGGCGGAGGTGATTTCGCTGCACCTGAACCGGATTCAGTGTACGCCGGACCTGATGCCCACGGACATCACGGGGACGTACGTGATCATGGAGACGGCCCAGGGCCGTCGGGCTTTCGAGTTCCAGAAAGGCCCGCTTTTCTCGAATATCGTGCTGGCCGACCAGATTAACCGCACCTCGCCCCGCACGCAGGCGGCCATGCTGGAAGCCATGGAGCAGGAGGAGATCACGGTCTCCACGGAAACGTTTCGCCTGCCGGAGCCGTTCTGCGTGATCGCGACGCAAAATCCGCTGGAAATGGAGGGGACGTATCCGCTTCCGGAAGCGCAGGTGGACCGGTTCCTGTTTCAGGTGAAGACGGTCATGCCCACGCCGGAAGAGCTGGATCTGATTTTGCAGCAGACCACGTCCGCCCAGCGGGTGGTGCTGCAGAAGGTGCTGGACGGCGGCCGAATCCTGAAAATGCGGGAAATCGTGAAAAATGTGGCGATTTCGGACGCGCTGCGGAAAAAGGCGGTGGAAACGGTGTTCGCGTCTCAGCCGGACGCGAAAACGGCGCCGGAAATGGTGAAAAAATATGTGCGTTACGGGGCCGGCCCGCGGGGCGTGCAGGCGCTGGTGCTGGGGGCGAAATTCCTGGCGGCGGTGGAAGGCCGGATGGATGTGACCGCGGCGGACCTGCAAAACGCGCTGGTGCCCGCGCTGCGTCACCGCCTGATCCTGAATTTTAACGGCCAGGCGGAAGGCGTGCAGCCGGAAGAGATTTTGCAGCAGTTAAGAAAATAACATCATGGAAAAGAATTTTCAGAACATGCTCCCTCATTACGCGCGGCGGGCGCAGCTGCTGGGCGGCGGGATCACGGCGTGCCGTCAGACGCTGCTGCCGGCGGGAGGGACGGTGCAGACGGGCCTGCGGGATTATGCGCCGGGGGATGCCGTCAGCCGGGTGGACTGGGGGATTTGTGCCCGGCATGATGAGCTCCGCGTGCGGGAATTTCGGGGCACGGCCGTGCGGCACGTGTACCTGATGCTGGATGTGTCCTGTTCCATGAAAGTGGACGCGGCGAAATTCGCCCTTGCGCGGCAATCGGCCATGACCGTGGCGTACACGCTGCTGTGCGAAAACGCGTACGTCACGGTGTTTACATGGGCCCAGCGGCTGGAAAACATGCTGCACCCGGTGATGGGGCGGCTGCGGACGGGCCGGGTGATGCGATTTTTGGATGACACGTGCGTGACGGAGAAAACCACGGACTTTTCCGCGGCGGTGGAGGAGTTCTGCGGACTGGGCATGCCGCGCGGACAGGTTTTCGTGCTCAGTGATTTTTTCGCGGACACGGATGACTTCCGGAAGGCGTACGCGCCGGGTTTTTCGCGTTTTCAGGCGGACGGTTATGAAGTCCGGGCGATTCACGTGACGTCTCAGGCGGATCGCGGCGAGGGAATCCGGGGGGATGTGGAAATCGTGGACGTGGAAAGCGGTTATCGTCAGGCGATTACGCTTACGGAGCGGGAAGTGCGTGCGTATCAGGCGCTTTATGACGCGTATGTGCACAGTGTGGGCGATTTTTGTCGGAGTCGGCGGATTCCTTACACGGAAGTCGCCACCGGCATGACGCGGGACACGGCGTGCTTGGCCGCGCTGGGAATTCCGACAAAAAAATAAATAGACCTTTTAATATTCATGATTACGTTCATTCATCCTTATCATCTGATCTGGCTTCTGCTGGCGGTGCCCCTGGTGATTTTTTACCTGTGGCGGCTGCGGGTGAAGCGGGTGGAAGTGGCCACGGGCGCGATGTGGCAGCGGGCGCTTCCGATCATTCATCCCCGGCGGGCGTGGCAGGTGTGGCGCTGGCCCGTCTCTCTGACTGTGCAGCTGGCGATTCTCACGACGCTCGTCCTGGCGCTGGCGGAACCCTGCTGGCGGCGGCCGCAGCGCGTGGCCGTGGTGCTGGATCTGACCGCGAGTATGAGTGTCGAGGACACCGGCGGCGGCACGCGCGCGAATTCCGCCCGGGAAAAGCTGAAGGAACTGGCCGCGAACACGGGGTATAATGACCGCATGGCACTGATCGTGGTTTCGGACACAATTCGGATCGTCAGCCGGATGACGAATGACCGCGCGGGGATTCTGGCGGCGGTGACCGGTGAAACGCTGCCCGCGCCGGGCGGAAACGCTTCCGTGGAAGAGGCCGTGGCCATGGCCCACTCCATCATTACCGTGAACACGGACGGGCGGTATGACCCGAAAACGCAGAACGTGGTGCTCATCAGTGACGGCTGTTTTCAGGAGTCGGCGGAGGTGCTGGCGGACCCGGCGGTGCGGTGGGTGGCCGTGGGAACGTCCATCGCGAATGTGGAGGTGCAGAATGTGGCCGTGGCGCGGCGGGATGCCGAGAATCCGCGAAAATTTGAAACGCTCGTCACTCTCCGGAATCACTCCCCGCGTGAAATCGCCGGCACGCTGCGGCTGGAGATGGACGGGAAGGCGTTTCATGAACAGGCGGTGAAACTCGCACCCGGTGAGGATGATGCATCCGGTGGCGCGGCGGACGGACGCACCACGCTGATCGTGGCGGGAGAAGAACCGGGGCGGAAGGAAATTACCGCGGTTTTCATGCCGCAGAATGCCGCGGATGATTTTCTGGCGGAGGATAATCGTCTCTCGGCCGTGCTTTATGAGGCCGTGACGTTCCGCGTTACCGTGGTGGCGGAGGGTGAAAAAAATCGTCTGCTGGAGGAGGCGTTCCGGCGCTTGCCGTACGTCACAGTGCGAGGCGCGGGGGTGGCGGAAGGAAAACCCGTGCCGCCGGTGAAGACGGGCGTTTCACAGGATGCGGACGAGGTGACGGTGGCGGAAATCGCGGTATATGACCGGGTTTTTCCGGAAAACCCGCCGCGGGGCACGCTGGCGCTGTGTTTCGCGCCGCCGCAGCATCCTGGATTATGGATGCTGGCGCCGGACACGCAGGATTTCGTACTCATGCCGTGGACGGAGGGTGAGAAATATCATTTTAACACCGCGGGAATCGGGTTCACGGGGACACATCTGCTGGCGCTTGCGCCGGAGGCACGCCGGGTCGCGCACACGTGGCTGGTTTCGCAGAGCACGCTCGAACAGGGCACGAAAAGTGAAGACGAGAATCTCGCGAAAAGTGCAAAAGCGGTCTCCACCACGGAGCTGGCGTGGGGGCTGGATTTTGTGGGCATGACAAAAAAACCGGTAGACGCGGCGAAAACGGATTCCCAAAATGACGCCGCGAATTTCCCCGCCCGCCTGGTACTGGCCGCGTGTGACATCACGAAAAGCGACTGGCTGCTGGCCGACGATTTTCCGCAGTTTCTGCAGTACGCCCTGGATTGGCTCGCGGACACGGACGCCACGCGCTTCCGCCTCACGCACGGTGTAGACCCGGCCTGGACGCCGCCGGAAGTGCTGCGTGACAGTAACCTGAACGTGCCGCCACACCCCGAAAAAGCGTTCCGCCTGCCCGGCGAGGACATCATCCCCCTGTGGAGCATCCTTGCGGTGATCGTCCTGACGGGAATCGTGGTGGAGTGGTGTTTTTACCAGCGGCGGTGGCTGGAATGAGAATGCCTGTTAATCCGGCCGCAAGAACAGTAGCCGGGAATGGAGTGGAACGCAGTGACGCGCAATGACCGGATAAGAATCGCAGAATATTTCCCCACTTCTTATCCGGTCATTGCGTTTCGCTTCATTCCCGGCTGCTGTTTTAAACCGCTGTGTAAACCGGCAACCGTCGTCGGCGCGTCAAATCTGTAAGGACGCATTTTCTGTTTTCAGGGCGTCCTCTTCGCTGCCGGTGTTCGCGATGATGATGCCCAGGATGGTCAGGAAGATGCCGATCAGGATGCCGGGATTAATGTTTTCGCGGAAGATGAGGAATCCAACCACGGGGGCCAGGGCGAGCTGTGTGACGTTCAGGATGCTGACTTTCACGACGCTGAGGTATTTCAGGCCGAGGGTCAGCGCGACGAAGGCCAGCAGATTCGCCGTGCCGGCGGTGTACGCCCAAAAATAATCCCATGGCCCGAGTGTGGCGTACGTCTGCACGCCGTGCTGCGAAAAATCGACCAGCGAAAGAAAGATCGCCCCCGTGCCCGGCAGCATGGTCACCACCAGCAGCGGCGAATACCCCGCCCCGGCCATGTACCGGATGTACGTGCACGAGACGGCGCTGATCAGGCCCACGAGCACGGTTAGCAGCAGCATCTGAATCCCCAGCCGTTGCAATTCGCCGGAAATCTCAGGGGTGACGGCTTCCCCCGCCGCCAGGGTTTCATCCTCCGCGACCGATGCCGCGCCGGCGGAGACCCGCGTCTCGGCTTTTTCCAGCGCCCGCGTGCCGGTGGTCAGTGCCGCCAGGGCAAGGAGAATGACGGCCAACGAAATCAGAATCCGCAGGGAAATCCGTTCCCGGAGCATTAAATAGGCCACCACTGGCGAGCCCAGCAGCACGCCTGTCCAGTTCCCCGCCACGCTGACCGCCATGCCGATGACGCCCAGCGCCTGAAAGAAAAGTACGTTTCCCACGAGCTGCACCAGCAGTCCGATTCCCAAAAACGTGAGGAAAACCCGCCACGTGGGCCATTTCGTTCGCCCCGTGAACGCCATCCACAGGAACACCGGCAGCGCGAAATAAAACGCCACGCTTTCGCGGATGGCCACGGTCACATACACATCTGTGCCCTGCTCAGCCAGGTGGCGGATGCAAGCATTCGAAACCGTATAAAACACCGCCGCAAGAATCGGTAACACCCACGCCCAGGCCAATAATCCCGACCGCGATTCCCCTGCCTGCGGGGCCTGCTTCTCATCCATTTTACGGTTTCCTCAAAAAATCCGTTTCCCTCTCTCAGAAACCGTCATTCTAGCAGAAATTGACAAAAACAGAAGACGCCTCGAAGTAAACGAAACAGGCATAAAAAATCTCTCTTAAAACAGTAGCCGGGAATGGATCGAAGCGCAATGACCGGATTAGAATGGCTGAATATTTCTCCACTTCTAATCCGGTCATTTCGCTTCGCTTCATTCCCGGCTGCTGTTTCTTGCTACAAAACGTCCGCGTCCTTGGATTGCACGCGACGACAAACCCAAAAGGTTACAAAAACCGCCGGATGAGCATCGCGCGATCCACGTTCGTGTTTTTCCCCTTCTGGTATCCCACCGGCAGGGAGCGGTCGATGATGAAGAACGCGCGGTAGCGCCGCAGTTCGCCGTTATCGGCCCCGACTTCCACGCCGACGTTATTGCCGTTGACATTTACCTTGATCGGCTGGCCGTTTCCGTCGACCTCGAAGAGCCCCATGGTTACCCACACCGCGAACACACTGGATCGCGTCGTGGTCAGGTTCATCAGCCGGCCATACTGCTGATAACGGAAAAACGCCTGGTTTTCTGTGCTGTTCCACAGCTCCGTCGAGCGGTTTTCGAACAGGCCGTACTGCGGGTTCGACGGGTGCTGACGCATGAGCGTGCTGTCCAGGCCTCCGCCGCCGTTAAAGGAACGGAACGGTGCTTTCACCTCCCAGGGCGCAGCCGTCGTGCCGCCGCGACTGGTGAGGAAGGAATTCCACAAATTCCCCCCGCTGACCGAATCGTAAACCGCCGATTCCAGATTCGGCCTGCCCATCAAGCCGCGGAAGACCTTCTCGCTGTAAATCGTGTTGATATTCAATTTCCCCGGCTCGCGGTACATGCTGAAAAACGCGAACGGCAACTTTTTGTCCTGAGCCGAGTTGTTCACGCTCGGATTGATGAGCATCGGCGAGACGATCTGCTGGGCCGGCATGCGGAAATATTCCAGAACCTTATGCCGGTCGCCCACACGGAAATTCGGCAGATATCCCATCACATTGTTCGGTTTCGCGGTGCCGTCCTTCTCCACATCGAAATCGCGCAACAGCATCGACGACGAGCGGTTGGGCACGAGCATCAGATCCGCGGGCCCGGTGGGGGTGCGGTTGAGCCACGTCAGCCACGGCATGGGCTTGGTGGGCAGGCCTTGCAACGCCCCGGATCCTTCCGAATCGAACGGCACCACGGTGCCGGAAGTCGATTGCCGGCCGAGGCGGTCGAAGATGTGGGAAAAGATGCCGGTAAAGGTGCCGCCGTTGTTGGCGCCGGCCGGATATTCGCACTGCGAGAACGGCGTCGCTCCCGCCTTCAGCGGCTCCTGGCGCCAGATCATGCTGATGTTTTGATACTTCGCGTCGATCGGCGTATTGTTGGCAAAGAGCGACTGGCCACGCTTGCGGCTGGTAATCTTGAAGCTCTCCATCGCGTCGCCCTTCTTCTCGGTTCCGCCGACCATTTCAAAATCGCTGGTCCGCGCGTTGTAAACATGCAGGTCGACGGGCATCGAATCCACCGTCACATACGGGTTCTTCCGGCTGTCGAACGCGATGGCCGGATTCGCCAGCCGCTGGAGATGGATGGTGCGGTAATTCCAGTTGTTTTTGTTGGTAGCCAGCAGATCGACCATCGCGGCGTCACGCTTGCCCCCTTTAACGGTAATGTCGAACGGCTTGTCGTACGCGGTGGAATATTTCATCGTATTGGGATCGTAATTTTCCGTCGGATAGTCGCCGAACTCCGTCAGACTCAGCCGGGCGTTCTGGCATTCGTCGATCGGAATCGCCACCACGTTCGAGAGCGGGGTGCCGTCGATCGTCAGTTGGGCAGGCAAAATGTCAATTTTTCGCTTAATCTCGGCCACCGTACCGTCGGTACTTTCTTTCGCGTTATTGAAGCTCAGAACCGTCGTACCGTAAGGGGCGATGAGGGCATGCCGCCCGGCAGGAATAACCGGCACGGCCTGCGAAGGCGCGTAAACGAACTCGGCCGTGAGTCCGTCGGGTGTGGTGGCGACACTGGCGAAATGTATCACGCGCTCCACGTTCTGCATCGTCCCACCGCTATGAAGATATTCGTCGGGATCTTTCGTCCCATCGTCCGTGGTCACCACCAGACGCCAGACCGGCGAGCCGCCGGCTATTTTCGCCAGGTCGACTCCCTCGCCGCTCCACAGTCCGGAAATCGTGTCGCACGGCTCCTGACGGTCTCCCGTAGCCTGGTTCGACCAGGGATTATACAGCCCCACCATCAGCGTCCCCTGCGGACGCAGCCACTGATCCAAATCCACCTCGCCGTCGGGACGGGCATTTGCCGGCATATTGTTGATGATATCGATTACCTTGTCGCGGATTTTCGCCGGGATGGTATCCGGCTGATCCGGATTATAACTTTCATAGATTTCCGGATCCTCCTCGTCGTCGGTACCGGCGCCGGCAGGTTTGTCCCGCTTGCCGCCCGCTTTCAGGGAACTGGCTCCATCGACCGGCGGATCGTTTTCCGTGTTCCGCGTGTGCATTGCCAGGGTTTCCGAAATCAGCAGCTCCGGACGTTCGCAGCCGTAAACCCATCTGCCGCTGGCGTATTCGAAGGGCGTGATCACATTATCGGCATCGAAAAAGTCGACCACGTTGACAGCCCACTGCGCATTGTTGCGGGTTTTGTCGTACAGACCGCCCATGTCCACACCCAGCGCCTCCAGTAATTCGAAAATACACTTCGCGTAACGCTGGCGGCTGGTGTACGTGCCGGCACTGACCTGGTCGTAACCGATCCCCTCGCGCATCGCCAGACGAAGCAGGTCGAACGGCAGACCGCTACTCCAGTCGGCAAGCATGTCGGCACCCAATTTGCCGGAAAGCGTCGTTCGGATGGATTCCGCGTTGCTGATCGTCGGTGAATTCCATATTTCCGTCGTCACCGCGAAACGGTTCGCGAAGTATTCGTTCTGGCCCCACGGCGCCACCAGTTGACGCAGCCGCTGAGGAAGGTGCCCCGAGTCGATGTCGAACGGGCGAATCACCGCCTCTAACTCCGAAACCGAATACGGCGCGTCGCACTGATCCCAGTTGTCCTTTAAATCAGCGGCAGTGGATTTACGCATCGTCACCCCGTGCTTGGCGTAAATGCCGATATCCAGATCGTAGGAATTCGCTTCGAAAAAGGTCTTGCCCTTCCCGTCGACATAAGCGTTCGGCGCCTGCGTGGGGGCGAAATCCTTGCTGACACGCCCGTAAAGCGGGGCACCGGTGGTATCCACACCCATCGCCAACACACCCCGGATGTCCAGCGGCGTCGCCTGTGTCACGTTGCTGCCCGCACCGGTAAGCGTTGCGCGGAGAGCCGGGTTGTAAGGTTTGTACCATATCCCGCGGGTGGTGTAAATCGCCATGCGGTCGGCCCGGGGGGTGACCGACAAACTTTCATTCGCCGTGAATTTTTTCGTCATCAGCGTGGGAATCGCAGTCCGCACCGAACCGTAGGAGCCGGAATCGTTCAGGGCCAGCGCGTAAAGCGGGATTTCTCCGGGGCCGAACCCAGCGCCCCAGGAACCCATCTGCGCGAAACGCGTCTGGGCGGCGGAGGCCGGCTTGCGGAGCGCCGAGTCGTTAATCACACTGTTGAAGGGATTGGTCGTGCCGCTGCTGCTGCCGTAAATCACGTCGTCGACGTTCGGCCGACCGTGCACGTTCGGTGAAAGACGGTTGTCCAGGTCCTCGACCACAAACGCGAAATACACCTTGCACCGCCGTCCGTCCGGCGCGATGAACGCCGGGAAATTCAGGTCGACCCAGATGGAATCGGCCTTCCCGTCGTTGTCGGAATCCACATACGGTTTCGTCGCTGCCGGGTTGAAAACATCATGCCCCCGATACGAAACAATTTGCACCTGTCCCGTTTTCGGATCGCGGGCAGCCAGGAATTTATTATTGTCGTCCGGCGCGTCGTAATCCCGGTTGGCGCCCTGGTAAGGCAGCGGATTGACGATCACCTTCACCGCGGCGGTGCCTTCGGGGATGCCGGTCATGACGGTGTAGGGGAGGACATACGCCGTGCCGCTCTCGACTTTGACGACGAAACCGCTGAGGCCGGCATAACGGGCCCCCGCGTCCTGGTCGCCGGGCACGACGGACAGTGTCCGCCCCGCCCAGTCGTCGCTGGCGCCGGTGAAGAAAACATACGGGCTGGTCAAATTGGCCGTGCTGGTGTTATAAAAAGTCAGCGTGCTGTTGGTGGTGGTGCCGTCGGAGCCGTACATATCCTCAAGCAGGCTGTGCTGACCGGCCCCGCCTTTCGTATCGCCGCGGAGCACCCACATGCCCGCTTCCATGAGCATCGCGTTCGGGTTGAAGGAATTGTTCTCGGCCATCAAATGTTGCTCTGCGGCATTACGAGTCTGAGAAGCCGCCAACAAAAAAGTCATCGCGACGACCGCAAAGGTGGCCAGTAACGCCAAAACGATCATCAGCACGACCCCCCGTCGGGAACGATCCGATTTTGCGTATGCTTTCATGAGAAAAACCTTTGAAAAAGTTGGATGCTGTGTTAAATATTTACCCGAGCGCTCCCCGCCGCGAACCCATTTAATAATTGCGTGCCTTGATGACTTCCGAAAAGACGCCAACCACGCCGCCGGGCGTCGCGACGGTCACGCTACCGCCGTGGTTGAGCCAGTCGGGGCCCGACACACTGACCGTGGTGGGCGAAATGTCCATCACCTTAAACCAGTGGCCATTATTCGTGTCCCCGCTGCTGCAAATGAAAACCCACTCGCCGGGTTTGATTTCTTTGGTTTCGCCAAAACCCGTAATGCTGCCGCCGCCGTAGCCGCCGCTGAAAGTGCCGCCGCTTTTGTAACCGTCGACGGCCCGATGATAACTCACCGCTACCGAAACGTCGTAAAAGCCGCTGCCCAGATCGCGAACCGTGGCCAGCCATTCGAATTGGGTTTTATCGGCATACATCATGTAGGTCGGAAACGGGATGGCCGGGTCTCTCTTCATGAACTCCACCAGGTCGGCGCTGCAATGATAATCGAATGCGTCTTTGCCGCTGTGGGCCGTCGAACTGGTCATCGGGCCGCCGTTCCAATTCAAGGCGCCGGCACTCAAATTTCCGTCCGCCGCGATCATCCGCAACCCCGCCCGACCATAACACGACGCCATGTCGGCCTGGATCGCCTTGCTGACGAGATACTTCGCCATGGGCACCATCGCCGCCACCCCCAGCAGCCCGACGGAAATCACCACGCCGGAAATCAGCACTTCCAGCAGCGTAAATCCCGCCCGGGTGCGCCGCCGATTGCGAAGCGAATCGATTGTCTGGTTCGTTGAAATATTCATCAGTTACTCCCCATCGTATCTCTCTGAGACCGGGCGAAACGCCTTGTGTTCACAACATCGCTGGCCGCGTTACCCGCATCGTTGAAAGGACTGTTCGGGGCGGACGTCACCAGCCCGGTGCGCGGGTTGATCACCAGCCAGAACGTGCTGGCTACCTCGACATTACTCAACCCGTCCTGCGGCGGACGCAGCGTATCGCCCTCACGCAAACCGCGACTCCAGTGCCCCACCATCAGGTAAATTTTCGGAGAATAATCGTCGCCCTGCTTTACAGGAATCGTCACGGCCTGGCCGTTATAATAAATTTCCACGCCGCCGCCGGGATTGAACATAATCATGATCGGCATTTTGGAAGTGGACGCCGTGCCCCACTGGCTGGCGAGGATGCCGGCACCGCCCGAAACCCCCACGCCGGAAGCGTAAAGGTCGATCACCACGCCCCGCGGAAACGTCACCGGCGGATCCAGCCCCAGCGCCTTCTTGAAACCGTTGGCCGAGTTGCCCACCGGATATTGACGCACCGCGAACGGCAGCCCCGAAGCGCCGGCCCCCTCCGACCAAAACGGCTTGTAATTCGTCGGCATGTCAGGCGGCAACTGAATCTGCCCCTGCGCGCTGAAACGGTACCACGGCCCCGTATGATTAAACTGAATCCAGTTCCCGGCCTTGAGCATCGTCGCGTCGCCGCCGGTAAGCGTTACCTGGCCGCCGGTGGAGATGTTGCACGTGGAATCCAGCGCGTCGCCGCAGTAGTTCGGCGGGCAACTGATCGGATCGCACTTCAAACACACGGAAGGATAAGCGTCGTAAGGAACCAGCGCGAGGCCGCACGGCCGCTTCAGACGCGAAGCACGCATCCGGGCCGTGTCCAGCGCCGACTGAAGCGCCCGCACGCCTTCGCGCGTCACCCGATTTTCCGCCACCGGATTCAGGATCGGCAAGGACACCGCCATGAGCGTCGTCATGATCGCCACGACGACCAGCAGCTCGATGAGCGTCAGCCCCCGCCGACGCCGCGCACAAGCACCGCGCCCGGTCGAAGAAAATAACGAAAGATGGTTCATCGCGCACCCCATTTATCTGTCCAAAGCGTGATTGGTGATATTGTCGAAATGCAGCAGCGAACTCGGATCCGGCGTGTTGCTGCTGGCATCCCCCCCCGACACGTTGCCACCCGGCAGCGCCACTTTCGGCCGGGCGTACGGCTTGTAGAACCGCATGTCGGCCGTGCCGTTTTTAATCGTCGAATACTCGGCGGCCGAGGCCGTGGAGGGAATCAGACCCGCCATCCCGTCGGCACCGAAAGAATACACCAGCGGATACACCGCGTACGCGCTGGCATCGACGCCTCGATCGTCGAACGGATCGTGATCCGCCGTGGCATCGCCGGTTTGCAGCGACGTTACCACGTTATTGCCGGGGAGATATAGCGCGGGCCAACGGATAAAGAAAATCGGCCGGCCCCACCCGTCAATGAATTCCTTCAGCCCGTTGCCGTCCACGTCGCCGATCTCCATCTGCGAAAACGACTCCTGCGCCCCTTCCATCCCCATGATAATCAGATAAAGCAACTCGGCCGGCGTGTACGCCGAATTCGTCGTCTGCCCCACCTGCGCATTAAAACGGGTGTAAGACGCGTTCGTATCATAAGGAATCCCCCCCGCATAGCGGCTCGTATCCTTGAAATCCTCGACCGCGTCGGGCATCTCCAGCATCTGCAACTGACGAATCGCCGCCAGACGAACCTGCGCCGCTTCCTTGGGCGACTTCCCCGTCAGATTCACGGGCGCCCGCCGATGCTGATACGACGCGTATTTCTGCATGATAAATTTGTCGATCTTCGCAATCGTCGCCTTCGTTCGCGCCTCCTTCGCCGCACGCTCGGCGGATGACAGGGCCGCAAGGGTCATGGTCGCCAACATGCCGACAATCATGATGACCACCAGCATCTCGATCAGCGTAAAACCGCGGCGCGATGTCCTGTTCATGCTAACTCTCCCCATTCGACAGGTCTCTGCTTTTCATCGTCAAACATATCCCAAAACCGGAAATTCCCCATTAATCCAGCAGGTCGCGAATCTGTCTCGTCGAAAAACTCACGACGTTGTCCAGGTCCGCCTTGCCCAACTCATCGTCCACCTTTGCCGAAGAACCTTCGTGGTAGATATTGTCCGGGCCCGCGGTGATGATCTGGAACGAGCGGTCGCCGTACCACAGGCCGTTTTTGTCGCCGTACGCCACCGCGCCGTTATAGTTTTTCCCGTCGTACGTCGTGCCCTTGTTCGTGAAATTGGCCCGGAAGTAAATATACGGCTGAGCCATCCCGCGCGGCAAATAAATAAACGAGCAGATCTGGCCATTGTCGTTGATGCCCCCCCACGAAACCTCACCGCCGTTGGAAAGGCGAAGCCGCGTGCGGTCGAAATCCACCATCCCGCTGGTCTGATGCGCTTTCGGCGACCACAGGAACGGCTTCACCGGATTCGCACTCTTGGGCCCAAGGAAAATGTAAAGCGCCGTCGCCGGGTTCACCTCCTTGGCCACTTCCTGCGCGTGCGTCTTGTCGATATTCCGATAACACCGCACGATATGATTGTACGCGTCGCCCGAATTGTCCGGCGGGTACTCCCCATATTCCGTTTTATAGGTGTTCAGAGCCGCCTCAAGCTGACTGATCTCCTGGCGGACGACCGTCTGCCCGACCGCACTCAAGGCAAACATCACCGCCCCCGCGATCATCGACGCCAGGATGCCGATAATCACCAGCACCGTCAGCATTTCCACCAACGTAAAACCGCCACGTTTGGATTTTCGCGCCATCATTGGACTTTCCTTTATATTAAATGTTGAATGTTGGATGCTAAATGTTGCATGGACAACGCCTGCGTAATGCGACATTACGCGTTGCGCAGGCGCCCATCACGCGCTGGAGAGGTTCGAAATCAGGCTGATCAGCGGTAAAAACAGCGCGATGACGATGAAACCGACCATGGCACCGAGGACGATAATCAAAAGCGGCTCCATCAAGCTCATCAAACTGTCCGTCACCACCGCCACCTGCTCGTCGTAAACGTCGGCCACTTTGTACAACATTCGGTCCAACTCGCCGGTCTCTTCCCCCACGTCGACCATATTGACGACCATGTCGTCGACGATTTTTTGCTTCATTTTCAGCATATAAATCAAAAGCCCGATAGGCCCGCCAATGAAAAAGAACCACCAAAATGCTGCCACCGGGTGAAACGGCGGCGTACAGTTCGCCTTCATCGGCACGGCAATCGACTCCCCATCTTTAATCGCCGCGATAATTCCGTCGTAAAAATCTTCGAAAATCGCGTTCCCCGCCGTCTCGCGTGTGATCGAAAACGCCTCGATGATCGGCACACCCGCACCGACCAGCGTCCCCAGCGTTCGCATCGTCCGCGCGACGATGTTTTTTTCCACCAATTGACCGAAAATCGGAACCTTGATAATAAATAAATCCCACCCGATTCGGCCATGTTTGAACTTCTTCGCCAACTTGACCATCATATAAATGGCGAAAGGAATGCCCGGCAACAGGTACCAGTATTTGACGAACGCGTTCGAAACATTCATGAGCATCACTGTCATCTGCGGCAGCGCGATTTCGAACTCACTGAAAATCTTCTCGAAACTCGGGACGATTTTGATCATGATGAACGCCAAAATCAGCGTCGCGAAAACCACGACGCAAATGGGGTATGTCAAAGCTCCTTTGACCTTACGCTTCAAGGAGTCACTTCGTTCACGAAAATCAGCTAAACGTTGAAGAATAATTTCCAGGGCGCCGCCCGCCTCGCCGGCCTTGACCATGTTGACGAACAGCCGATCGAAGGTTTTCGGCGACTTCGCCAGCGCCTCGGAGAGCGTCAGGCCGCCCTCAATGTCGTCGCAGACGTCGATCAGCGAGTTCTTCAGCGCCCCCGGCTTCGCCTGCGTTTCAAGAATTTTCAGGCTCCGAAGAATCGGCAGCCCCGCGTCCTGAAGAATGGAAAGCTGCCGGGTGAATGTCGTCAGCACGTGCGATTTCACGCCGCCCAGGGCGAAGGTCTTGCCCCGCTTGGCCGCAGCGGCCGACTTGCTTTTGCGGTCTTTTTTTAGGGCAATTTTCGTAACAAAATAGCCCATCTGCTTGATCGTGGTCTGCGCCTCTTCTTCGTTGAGCGCCTCCACCACGTCTTTAATCTCTTTGCCGGTCGAGTCCATCGCCTCGAATTGATAAGTCGGCATAACGTCTCTCCAAATGGTTAATGGTTAATGGTTAATGGTTAATGATTCAGGTGAAAGCCCAGCGATTTCATTTCGTCCGACACAACGCTTGCTTTATTCACCATTCACCATTAACCATTCACCATTTCCTTAGTCTGCTACTGTTTCGCGAATTACTTCTTCCAGCGTCGTTTCGCCGGAAAACACTTTGTTCATTCCGCTGTTGCGAAGCGGCGTAAGGCCGCCCTGCAGAGCCACGTCGCGGAGCTTTTCCGTCGAGGTGCCCTGGTTGATCAGGTCGCGGAGGCGGTCGTTCATGATCAGGAACTCGTAAAGCCCCGTTCGCCCTTTGAGCCCCGAGTTGTTACACACCGCACAGCCCCGGCCGCGGTAAAACCGCTTGCCAAGCACATCGTCCGGTGTCATGTCCATATCGGCCAACATCGCCGTGCTGGGAGTGGTTTCTTCTTTGCACTCGCTGCAAATCCGACGCACCAGCCGCTGGGCGAGAATCGCCTCCAGGGTCGCGGTGATGAGGAACGCCGGCACGCCCATGTCGCGCAGACGCGTGATCGAGCTCGGGGCATCGTTGGTGTGCAGCGTACTGAACACCATGTGCCCCGTCAAGGACGCCTGCACCGCGATCTCGGCCGTCTCCTGGTCGCGGATCTCGCCGACGAGGATACGGTCGGGGTCTTGCCGCAAAATCGACCGCAGACACTGGGCGAACGTGTTGCCGATGGTCGCGTCGATGGGCATCTGGATGATGCCGTCGATGTCGTACTCGACCGGGTCTTCGGTCGTGATGAGCTTTTCCTCGATCGTGTTCAGCTCGGAAAGCGCGGCGTAAAGCGTGGTAGTTTTGCCGGAGCCGGTGGGTCCCGTGACCAGAATAATCCCGTTCGGCCGACGCATGATCGTGCGGAAGTTCGCCAGAATGTCGACGTCCATGCCGATTTTGTCCAAATCGAGCATGACGACCGAGCGGTCAAGCACCCGCATAACCGTGCTCTCGCCGAAAAGCGTGGGCAGCACGCTGACACGGAGGTCGACCGGATGGCCGCCGACGGTCAACTCGATGCGTCCGTCCTGGGGCAGACGCCGCTCGGCGATATCCAGATTCGCCATAACCTTGATACGCGTGGTGATGGCGAAAGCCAGGTGCCGCGGCGGGGGCACGAGCTCGTAAAGCTGCCCGTCGGCACGGATACGGATCTTGAATTCGCTTTCGAACGGCTCGAAGTGAATATCGCTGGCCCGGTCGCGAATCGCCATGAGAATGACCATGTTCAGCAGTTTTCGCACGGGGGCCGAGTCGGCCATCGCCTCCAGGCTCGTCAGGTCGATCGGGCCCTCGCCCTTCTCCGCCTTCGCCAGTGCCTTGGACGCCTCGGCCAGCTCGTCGTCCGACTCCAGGGCCGCGATCAGCGACTCCACGCTTTCCGCCCCGGCCGTGAAATATTTCTCAAGCGCCTTGTCCACCTCGGCGTCCGTCGCCACCAGCGGCAAAATGCTGTACCCCAGGAAGTTCCGCAGCTCGTCCGTCACATAAAGATTCTGCGGCTGGCTCATCGCCACCGTCAGCTCGTTCATCTCCGGGTCCAGCGAAATCGGAATCACCTTATAATTATGCGCCATTTCCGGCGGCATCAGCGAAATCACCTCCGCCTTCAGCGGCGTGTTCGCGATGCTGATCGTCTTCATCCGCAACTGCTCGCCCAGGGCCTGGATCAATTGGTCGTCCGTGATCAGCCCCATGCTCATCGCGATCTGCCCCAGCAAATCGTTCGGCCTGAGCTGCTTCTGGTCACGAAGCATCTCCAACTGCTCTTCCGTTATGAATCCCAAATCGACGAACGTCTGTCCTAAACGCTGTAACGCCATGGCTTTGAATGGTAAATGGTTAATGGTTAATGGTCAATGACAAATGGTGAACGGTGAATCCAGGGTTACATAACGCTTGCGTCATTCACCATTCACCATGAACCATTCACCATTTATCCTACTCTTCCTCGCCGCTTTGCGCTTTGCCGAAGCGGACGGCGAGATCGTCCGGACGGTTGCACTTGGCCATCGCGTCTTCCTGCCGGATCAAGCCCTGTTTCCAGAGCTTGAACAGGTGGTCGTCCAGCAGTTGCATCCCGCGGCGGGCACCGGTCTGAATGACGGATTCGAGGCGGAAAATCTTGTTTTCGCGGATGATGTTGGCCGTGGCCGGGTCGACGACGAGCATTTCGTAAGCCGCCACGCGGCCGCCGCCGATTTTCGGAATCAGCTGCTGACACAAAATGCCCAGGATGGACGTCGCCAACTGCGTGCGGATCTGCTCCTGCTGGTTCGTCGGAAACACGTCGATAATACGGTTAACCGTACCCGCCGCACTACTGGTGTGCAGCGTACCGAAGACCACGTGGCCGGTTTCCGCGGCGGTAATGGCCGCTTCGATCGTTTCCAGGTCTCGCATTTCACCGACGAGAATCACGTCCGGGTCCTGACGCAGCGCCCGGCGAATCGCCTCCGAGAACGACGGCACGTCGACGTTTACCTCGCGCTGGTTGATCGTGCACTTGATATTCGGGTGATAAAATTCGATCGGGTCTTCGATCGTGATGATGTGGTGGTCGAGGTTTTCGTTGATCCACTTAATCATCGCGGCCAGGGTGGTGGTTTTGCCGGAACCCGTCGGCCCCGTGACCAGCAGCAGCCCGCGCGGCCGCTGAATCAGCTCTTTACACACCAGCGGCGTCCCCAGATCGTCCATGCCCATCATGTGATTCGGAATCTGCCGCAGCACCATCGCAATATACCCGCGCTGACGGAACACCGAAACGCGGAAACGGGCCAGGTCGCCGAACGAAAAACCGAAGTCCGTGCCACCCACCTCCTGCAACTCCTGCTGGCAGCGCTCGGGCGTGATACTCTTCATCAACGCCACCGTGTCTTCCGCCTCCAGCACCTGCGTCTCCAGGCGGATCATCCGTCCATGCTTTCGCACCACCGGCGGCTGACCAACCGTAATATGCAAGTCGCTGATGCCCTGCTTGACCACCGTGTGAAGTAACTTATCGATTAAAATAGCCATGGCTTTTCCAATGCTAAATGCTAAATACTAAATATGTAATGCTAAATATGTAATGCCAGCAACTGAATCCCGGTTCGCGCATCGCTTGCGACATTCAGCATTTCGCATTAAGCATTCAGCATTTACTCATCTTCCCCGATCTTCGCGACGCGCATCACTTCTTCGATGCTGGTGATGCCGCGGACGACTTTGTTCAGGCCGTCGTAATACAATGTTTTCATGCCCTCGGCCACCGCCGCCGCCCGCACATGGGCCGTCGACGCCTCGGCAAACGTCAGCTCGCGAATCTTCGACGACATCCGCAGCAGCTCGTAAATCCCCATGCGGCCACGATACCCCTTCATGTTACACGCGTTGCAACCCCGGCCTTTCATGAAATTCGGGTTGACAAGCATCGCGGCCGGAAAGCCCGCGGCCTCGATCGCCGCCTGGCTCGGATTGAACGGCTGACGACACTTCTTGCAGAACGTACGCACCAGACGCTGGGCCATGATCGCAATCACCGAGCTGGCGATCAGGTACGTCGGCACGCCCATGTCGGAAAGCCGCGTGATGGCGCTGGGGGCGTCGTTCGTGTGCAGCGTGCTGAACACCAAGTGCCCGGTCAGCGACGCCTGAATGCCCATCTGGGCCGTCTCCAGGTCGCGCATCTCGCCCACGAGAATGATGTTCGGCGCCTGACGCAGCATGGAACGAATCACCGCCGCGAAGTCCAGCCCGATGTTATGCTTGATCTCCACCTGGTTGATCCCCGCGAGGTAATACTCCACCGGGTCTTCCGCCGTGATGATTTTCCGGTCCGGCGTGTTGAGCTCGTTCAGGGCCGCGTAGAGCGACGTGGTTTTACCGGAACCCGTAGGCCCCGTCACCAGCACGATCCCGTTCGGACGGCGAATGAGGTTCGTGAATGTGTTGAAATCCTCTTCCGCGAAGCCGAGCTGCCGAAGCCCGATTTTGATGTTGTCTTTATCCAGAAGCCGCATGACGACCGACTGGCCGTGGTTGGTCGGGATGATGCTCACGCGCAGGTCGAGCTCTTTGTCGCCCACCGTTACTTTAATACGTCCGTCCTGCGTTCGGCGGCGCTCGGCGATGTCCAGTTTCGAAAGAATTTTAATACGCGACAGCAGCGCGCCCAGAAGCCGCCGCGGGGGGCTGTCCCGCTCGACCAGCACGCCGTCGATGCGATATCGCACCCGGATGCGGTCCTCGAAGGGTTCGATGTGAATGTCCGACGCCCGAAGCTGCACCGCTTCGGTGATGATCAGATGGGTAAGCCGCACGATCGGGGCGCTGTTTTCGTCCACCATTTCGTCCGGCGACACCATGTCGTCTTCGGTTTCGGTGAAGTCGATGGCCGTGTCCGTAAACTCCTGCAGCATCGTGTCGGCACTTTCGCCCACCACCTGCCCGTACGAGCGGTTGATCGCCTCGAGAATGGACTCGCGTGGGGCCAACGCGATTTCGATCCGCCGCCGGAGCATAAACGTGAGCTTGTCGATGGTCTCGAAATCTTCCGGGTCGCTGGTGACGATGGTCAGCTCGCCGTCACCCTCCTCCAGCGGCAGCACGACATACTCGCGGGCCAGCGTTTCGGGCATCAGTTCCAGCACGCCGGGGTCGATGGCCACGTCGCTGAGCCGCACGTACCGCACGCCATGCTCCTCCGCCAGGGCCTTCATCACCACCGCCGCCGAGACATAATCCAGCCCGATCAGACATTTCGCCAGCGAATCCCCCGTGGCCGCCGCCATTTTCTGGGCATCCTCCAACTGGTCTTCGCTGATGACGCCGTTTTTGACTAAAATGCTCGCAAAATTCCTGCGTTTTGCCATGGTTTGGAGATGAGGGTTAGGGGTTGGGGGATTGGGAGTGAATCGGCACTTCGTGCCTAGTGAATCGCCCGCCGGGTTGGTGAAACGCTGCCGGAACAGCGGGTGGAGGTTTTTAGCATCCGTAACAGGCGCCGAAACCGCATTTTCACCAGCTCGCAGAGCGATTCATCAGCCGTCCACGGCGATTCACCCGGCACACCGTGCCGATTCACCAGCCGCGAAAGCGGCGCCAGCCAGCGGCTCTGAGAGAAAAATACGATAAAATCGCGCGCCCCGATGGTCAATTCCCATTATATAGATATAATAGTGTCCAAGTCCGGTGACGAGCTTCCCCCAAGTTTGACGCCATGCCGACATTCATATTATATAGATTAACGACTGGACGCCAAAAAGTCAACAGACACTTCCCCATTTTTTGGCGATTTTTGCCGATTTCACCCCACTTTTCAATCACGGAGAGCAATCCATGCCCATTCCCGGACTTTCCATCATCGGCGAATCCATCAACGATTCCGTCCCCTCCACGCACGCACTGTTCGACGCAAACGATTGCGACGCACTGGCCGCCCTGGCCCGCGTCCAGGACGAAGGCGGAGCCGCGTATATCGACGTCAACGTCGGCGCCCGCACGGGCGAATATCTTGCGGAAATTATCCAAACCGTGCAAAATGCCACGAAAAAGCCGCTTTCCATCGACACACCCGACCCCGCCATGGCCGAGCTGGGCCTCAAAGCTTACGACAGTTCGCGCGGCAAGCCGATCCTGAATTCCATCTCACCGCTGCGCACGGAAATGTTCGATCTGGTCAAAATCACGCCATTTCGGCCGATTCTGTTAATCTGCGAGAATTCGGTAAACGGCGTCGCCACCCCCTGCCACACTGCCGAAGAAACCTACGCGGCCGCTAGATTTCTGCTCCGAAAATCAAAAGAAGCCGGGATTCCGAACGAAGACTGCATTTTCGACCCCGGCGTGGCCCCCATCGGCTCCGACTCCGAAGGAAATTTGAAACGGCTGGTCGACACCATGCGGATGATCCACGACGACCCGGAATTCGCCGGTTTTCACGCCTCCGTGGGATTAAGCAACTTCACCGTCATGCTCCCGGCCCGCACCGCCAGCGGCGGACTGGTCAAAGGCCCGCTGGAAAGCGCCTTCCTCACTCTCACCCACCCGCTGGGCATGGATCACGTCATCGGCTCCGTCAAACGCAGCTATTCCCTCCTGCCCGCCGACCACCCCGCCATGCGGTGCCTGGAAGACTGCATCCGACTGGGCGGCTTCGACGCCATCATGCGCGTCATGGAATTCTACTCGGCGTAGCAATGTGAGGGATATGGGGTGTAGGATGTGGGTTTCGCGTCATACCATCGCGCGGTGGCTTACGCCCCGTTTGTGCCCCCTATATCCCACATCCCATCCCCCACATCCACTCAGTCACTGCCGCCAATTCTCCTGGATCCACGCCGTCGGCCGCACGGCACGCAGAAAATTCGCCGAGTGCCAACCGTTCTGGATCATGTCTGGGTTCGGCTGGCCGTGAAAAATCACGATCTTCGCCTCCGGCCCCGGATGCTTCGCGGGCAGGAAATACCCCACCGGGAACGTCCGCATGCAGTGCGTCTTGAAACTCCGGCACCATAGCGGATCCCAGTACTGTAAAATCCCCTTGTCGTGCATGCACTGCGAGAGATACGCCTGTTCGTTGCGGTGGCGGGCACGCACTTCGTCGCCGCGGGTAATGTAACGCTCCAGGATGTCCGGGTGCTTGCCGATTTCGAAGCGGAACACCGACGAATTCCCGATGATCGTCCCCGGCAGGTTCCAGTCCTTAATAATCCGGAACTCGCCCGGCACGCTGAAAAAATCGTCCATACTCCCCACGATCACCACGTCCAGGTCGATAAACAGCGCCCGGCCTGTCAGATCCGCCAGCGTCTGCTGAAACACCGTCAGCTTCCGCCACCCGCGCTCGGGCAGCTTCGCGTCCAACTCCATCTCCGGCAGTGGCCGAATCTCCACCTCTGGGTGAATCCCCGCCCCGTTCTCCGTAAAACACACGAACCGGTACGGCACGGTCATATGCCGCCGCACCATCCCCGCCAGAATGTTCACATACTCGGCCCCATACCGCGTGCCCCACTTCATGCAAATGATATTTTCCATATTCGCCTCCTGCAAATGCTACTTTTTATAACAGTGAAACAACAACTGGGAAAAACAACAGCCTGGAATGAAGCGCAGCGGAATGACCGGATCGCGCCGCCGAACGTTTTTCCATTTCTATCTCAACAACAGCCGGGAGCGCAGCGGAACGCAGTGACGCGCAGAGACCGAATAGCCCGGAGACCATCTCCCACTTCTATCCGGTCTCTGCGCTAACGCTCCGCTCCCGGCTGCTGTTTCTTGCCCCGCCACGCGTCGGCGAACACGCTGCGCGGCTAAACGCTGTCAAACGCCATTCCACGCACATCGCTATGGTATTACCGATATATCCCACAATTCGGCAACACCTTCTTCAACTCCGCCAGCCCCGCATCCGTGACTTGGGTATCGTAAAGGCCCAGGGTCTCCAATTGCGTCAAGCCTTTCAAATGCACCAGCCCCACATCCGTGATTTGCGTACCCACAAGGTCCAGCCACTCCAATTGCGTCAAGCCTTTCAAATGCACCAACCCCGCATCCGTGACTTGGGTACCTTCAAGGTCCAGCCTCTTCAATTGCGTCAAGCCTTTCAAATGCACCAAATCGGCATCGACCGCGCTCGATGGAAGCCGAAGCTCTGCTGGTTTGGAAAAACCAAAATCACCTTTTTTTATCGCACAATTCGGCAGATATTTCTTAAGCTCAATGATCGCTCCCCATGTGACTTGCGTGCCATCAAGATACAGCGACTTCAATTGCGTCAAGCCTTTCAAATGCTCCAGATCCAAGTCGACGATATCCGGTGGGAGACGGAGTTCCGTTATTGTTGTTAATTCTTCCGATAAGTTCAGTTTATCGGCTATCCGTATTTCACAACTTGGTATGCACCGTTTTAGTGCCAAAATTCCACCGGAAGCGATGTTGTCGTATCCACCGCTAATTTCGATGCTTGTTAATTGCTCTGAATCCTTCAGGGACATCAGGCCAGTATTCGTCAGGGAGGTGCAGGCATTGAGTTTTAAATGATGCAATTGCGGCAGTGTCGTCAGGTGCGATAAATCCGCATCGGTTACTCGCGGATGGGGGTTGGCTGATGTTCCATCAGGGCTTAGACGCAATCGCTTGGCCAACTCCTCGTTTTCTTGTATCTTTTTTAACGCTAATTCCCCCGGCGACGGTTCTTCTTCAATGATTTCCATGGTCGGGCTTTGGGGGTCGTCAATATCGTTAACGACTTCGCTTTTCCGCAAGTAAACTTCGTTTCCGCCAAACTTATTCAGGAGTATCAACATACCCACCAGCAGTAGGACGACACCGAGGGTCGTAAAGACCACGCGGAACGGAAACGGCTTGGAAGGTTGTCTCGGCGATTTCTCTTTTTTCGCCTTTGGCGGCAACGCCGGCTCCGGGGGGAGTTCATCGGCGGGAATATCGACGAGTTGCGGTGGGTGGAGGGGGGATTGCTGCGACCAGCGTTGTTTGGAACGGCGTTCTTCGTGCCATTGTTTCGGAATGACGCCCTGTTCGTCGGCTTCGTCGATCTGGCGGAGCGGGATGTCGGGCAGCTCGATGGTGACGGAGTGCGTGGGGCGAAACTCAACGGCCGGGGTGGGCGAGACGTCCGATTCCGGCGGCGGCGACACGGCGGCGGCGTCCCCCCCCGTCAGCGACCACCGCAACCCGGCATCGTACTCCCGCTTCGACTTTTCATTCAGCAGACACACCCGCGCGGCCGCGATCTCATTCAGCACCCGCTGCGACTCCCCCGAGTGCTGCCCGGCCTGAAACGTGCGAATAAAGACCATGGCCCGGTCGGCCGCATTGGCGATCACCTTCGGGTTCGACTCGAAATTCTCGACGCCCAGAAGCCGATAATGCGTCGGCGGCTGCTGGCTCTCCGGGATGCTCAGCCATTCGTAATACGGATCGAACGGTTTATCGACAGGGGTGTTTTCACTCATGATGTTCGCCTCCGATAGTGCGCGGTTAAGATAATACTGTTCCCAATATACCGCATAAAAGTATAGATGACAAGGGTTTCAAGGGCGAATACGTTTCTCGCACACGCCCTGCCCCCCCCCTGACCATGGATTCCTAGAACTCGATCAGCCCTTCGTCCAGCAGTTTCGGCTCCATGACTTTCGTCGTCCGCTCCAGCGTGAGGATAATCTTCCGGCTTTCCTCGCGGTTCGTCGAGTCGATGGCCAGCATCTGCCGGCCCTGCTCCGGGAGGTCAAACCGCAGCATGAACGTCCCGTCCGGCTGCACCGCCACCCACTCCTGATCCACCGTCACCTGGCTATCCGGCGACGTCATCCCGTAAATGATCATCTCCGTCTCGATCTCAAACGGATGCTCTTCGACGATGCGCCGGCCGTTTCGCTTGCCGTTTCCATTCGGAGAGATGCCCCCGGTGTAAAATCCCGTGCCGTTTCCGGGCGATTTCTGGGACGAACGCTGCTGCCAGTGCATGTACATATTCCGGTCGTTTGGCGACCAGTCGGGCGTGGAGGCCGGGGCCAATTCGCCGAGGATGGGGTCTTCCTCCCGCGGACGCTCATACCGCAACGCCGTTCCGATGCATGGTGTTTTGACGATATTCCCTTTCAAAAGCGCGAAAAAGCGGGTCGACGCCAGGTACCCGATCTCGACCTGATACGTCCCCGGCGGGTTCTCGACGTTAATGAACCAGTGATTCACGCCGCCGTGGATGTCAATATACTGCAAATGATGGTGACGCAGACTGCCAGCTTCATTTTCGCTCAAAACCGTGACACTCAGTACGGGCTTCGCGTCGAACCACTCGTGCCCCAGCGCAATGCGGGCCCGCTCGATGGTCAGTCGTCGCAGACACCACGTGACGTGCAGCCAGTACGGGTCGATCACGTCCACCTGCAGCGATTCCTCACGGATGTCCCCCGAAACGGCATCCGGCAAATACGCCAAATCATGCACCTGCGACAGCCGCGCGTGAAGCTCGCCCAGGCGGACATTTTTGCCGACCGTCGACTTCTCACCCACATTTCCCGCCGCAAACGGAAATTTGACGGGATTCGAGCGGCTGGCAACTTCCCCCGAACCCACCTCATCATGTGTTTTATTCGCCGTCGATTTTGCAGACTTCCCGGCTTTCGCCACCGGCTCTTTCTTCTTCCCCAGCTCCTTCAGCTTCACCGGACTGGCGGGCTTTTCCACTTTTTTTTCCGGCTTCTTCGTCGCTTCCGCCGCTTTTTTCTTCTTCCCGGTCCGCGACACCAACTCCACAAACGGATCGACCTTTTTCTGCGTCCCCAACTCCTCCTTCAGCATGCGATGAAAGAGCATTTCGATCAGATCGTCCTTGCATAAGCTGTGCAGTCTCTTTATTCCATGTTTTTTCGCAAGCGGCGTCAATTGCTGGATGGTCATCTGCTTCAGCTCGGAGAGCTTATACATGGGCGGGCCTCACCGGATATTGAATAATCCAAAATATAATCGAAAACAAAAAAGGTTTTCTAATTATATCGTCCATCGCCGCAAATTTCAAGAGGTGTGGAAAAGGTTAATCCGTTTTTTATCAATTTGTGGAAGAAAAAAGATTGCGGGACACGTTATAAAGATATTATTTCCCACTCGCCGGGCAGGAAAACTCACCGGTGTGGTACGATTTTCCATCAAGAATGATGTGGCCATCGGCCGCCAGGCCCGTACAAAAACCGGAAACCTCGCCGCCCGGCGTCCGCAGCGTCACCCGCTGCCCGCGCTGCACACAGCAGGCGTCCACCTCCCGCACCAGCGCGGCACTGTCAGCCGAAAGCGCCGCGAGGTGTTTTGGAAATTTTCGCGTAATAACATCCAGCATACGGTCCAGCGAAAGCGAGGAAATCCGCTGAAACTCCGCATTCCCCAGCCGCTGCGCGATGTCAGTCAGGGAGAAAAGCCTCCCCCGCACCTCCGGCGGCGCGTCTGCACATGAATTATGCACATTCACGCCGATTCCCGCGATAAATACGCCGCTAACCAGTTTTTCGACTAGAATACCACACAATTTTCGTTCGATCAGCCCACAGCCCGACTCCGCCACCATCAGGCACACGTCATTCGGCCAGTGAATCCCCAGCCGGCCGACTTTTTCCACCTCCGGAATCACCTCCCGCACCGCGTCCCGCACCGCCAGCCCCGCCGCGAGCCCCAAAAGCGGCGTTTTCTCAGGCGGCACATCCACCGTTTCGCGCGAAAACACCAGCGTGAACATCAGACACCCGGGTGGACTGGTCCATGCCTTCCCATTCCGCCCTTTTCCCGCAGTTTGTCGTTCCGCCACCACCAGCGCGGGCAGATTCTCACGACAAAATGCGCCAAAATCCCCTTCCGCCAGCGCATGCGTCACCCACTCCCCGGCCACCGTATTCGTGGACGTGACTTCCGGAAATCGCATGACGGTCTGAATTTTCACGTAAAATCTTTTCTTTTAAATGGAGGATAGGCACTTCCGTTAGGGCGGTTATCAGATTCATGTATTCACGCAAGAACAGCAGCCGGGAGCGTAAGCGACCGGATAAACCGTGGCGGCACCGGGAAATGGTGAATCTTTAAGCGATTCTTATCCCTCGCTCACGCTTCGGACCGCTGTTTCTTGAATGCATTGACTTGATAACCACTTCAGTCGTGATCCCCACCGTCATTCTCCGGGGTAAAGCGGAAACCGTCACCGTCCGCCGTCAGCTTTCCCACCGGCGAGGGAAACGGCAGGTGCGCCCCGGTGAACAGCCAGCCGCCGTCCGCCGCGCGTTGCATCCACGCCTTTCTCGCCGCCGCGGCCTGCACCGGGTCCGAATCATACCGGGGCGAAAAATCCGGCCGGGGAAACTGCACGCATGCGCTGTGAAGCAGGTCTGCCGCGATAAATACCGTATCCTTCCCATCACGAACCAGGAATCCCACGTGCCCCGGCGTGTGCCCCGCGAGATCCACGGCCGTCAATTCCGGGAAAATCACCGGCGTTTTCTCGTCCGGCGTCAGGAATTTGAAGCCGCCGTACGCCTTTTCGCATTTCTCGCACTGCGCTTCATTTTTTTCCATCCAGAACGGCCGCTCTTTTTCCGCCAGCCAAAGCGTGGCATTCGGAAACGCCGCTTTTCCGTCCGCGGCAAGCAGCCCGCCGACATGATCTCCGTGCGAATGCGTTAAAAGTACGGCGCTTACATCTTCCGGCTTCACTCCCATGGCCACCATCCGCCGCAGCATTTCGCCGCCCACGCCGGTGTCAATCAGCACGGTCACGTCTCCCTTTTTCAGCACGAACACGTTAAAGCTGCTGGGGCACTTCCCCGCCGGCACGAGTTCCGCCAGCACCAGCGAATCCCCGAACAGCGTGTTACTCATTTCGCCCGTCTTATCCTGGATGCACCAGACATCCACATCCCCCGCGGTCACGCCGCGAATGCCGTCCACCCCATCTTCTGCCGCCGCGCACCCCGCCATCAGCCCGACGATCACCGCCGCGTACATCATGATAAATCGCATTTTTCCCTCCTGTTTTTCACCAAAGTAATGATCGTTTTTCTTCATCCCGGGAGGATGGAATGTTTATAGAAAACATTTCCCATCGCGGACATCCCATTTAGCCGCTTGAGCGCGTGTCAGCCGTTTTATGTCACTCTTTAAAACAGCAGCTCAAACCGGTTTGTTTTGCATGAAAACAACAGCCGGGAATGAAGCGGAACGCAGTGACGCGCAATGACCGGATAGAAGTGGAGAAACACGCTGCGGCGCTTATCCGGTCATTCCGCTAACGCTTCATTCCCGGCTGCTATTCTTGTGCCACGCGCTAAAACAGCTGAACGAATGGCAAAAATCCTATTTTCACTACTTCCAGCGTTTTTCCACTTCCCGCTTCATGAACGCCAGCGTGTCGCGCGCGAGCTGATCTTCCGTGTCAAACATTTTTCGCCAGATTTTCGTGGCGGCCGCGAGTTTTTTCAGGGCCGAGCCGAACGCCTCACACACCAGCGTGCCGTCATAACCGATTTCGTGCAGCGTGTCAAAGGTTTCATCCCACCGCACTTGCCCCTTCCCGGGTGTGCTGCGGTCATTCTCCGAGATGTGCACGTGAAACAGGCAGTCTTTCACTTCCCGAATCGCGCCGGCGACGCTTTTTTCCTCGATATGCGCGTGGAACGTGTCATACATCATGCCCAGAAACGGATGATTCACCGCGTGGACGAACGCCGCACCCTGGGCTGCGCAGGTGATGAAGTAATTCTCGAAACGGTTCAGCGCCTCCAGGGCCACCTTCACTCCCACCGCCTGGGCGTGCTCGGCCACCTCGCGCATGCCTTCCACGCCCCATTTCCACTCCGTTTCCGTGGGGGCGTCCCCCGTAAACACACCCAGCGACGAAGCGCTGTTTCCCGCCATGACGGTGCACCCCGCGGCCGCGCAGCAGTCCAGCACCTTCTTATTCGCGTCCACACCCCGGCGGCGAACGGCCGGGTCCGCACTAATCACATTCTCGCCCGGCCCGAACGCGCACGTCCCCGTCCGCGAAAGCCCCAGATTATCCAGCAGCGTCCCCCACCGGGTACACGCCGCCACGCCGTCCAGGTCAAAGATCGGCAGCTCCACCGCGTCATATCCCATCTTCTGCAGCGCTTCCACATGGTGAAACGCCCCGTCCGTCAGCGTGTCCGTCCACAGCAGCAGGTTAAATCCGAATTTCATGATAGACTCCTTCTGGGTTATAATTTATGGAAAAGGAAACACAAGTTTTGGTTCAGGATATGGGATGTGGGGGATGGGATATGGAAATACGGGTGAATGTGCAGTACCGGATGCTCAAACGTAACGCTTGCGTCATTCAGCATTCCTAATTCCTAATTCCTAATTTCCATCACCACGCGATGCTCCGGTCCAGGTCCACCCACAGCGGGCAGGAACCGTCGCGTTTGGGGAAGCCGAGGGATTTGTCGCCGAGGTAATTCACCAGCGGCTCGCGCTCCCGCCACCGCCGGAGGTTTTCGCAAAACATGCGGGTCATGTCCTCAATCCGCGTCGCGCACTGCCCGCCCACGTGCGGCGTGATGATCACGTTTTCGAAATCCCACAGCGGATGCCCCACCGGCAGCGGCTCCGGATCCGTCACGTCCATCACCGCACCGGCGATGCGTTTTTCGGCCAGTGCCGCCACCAGAGCGTCCGTGTCCACGATCGCGCCGCGGGCCATGTTCGCCAAAAGCGCGCCGCGCTTCATCAGGGCCAGCCGCCGGGCGTCCACCAGATGCTGCGTTTCGGCGTTCAGCGGCACGCACAAAAACACCACATCACAGCGCTCAAAAATTTCGTCCGTACGCTCCGGGGCCCACAGTTCGGCCACGCACGCGGGCTTCTGGGCCGGGAACATGTCCGCCGCGAGGATGGTGGTGCCGAAAACGCTCAGCACCTCCGCCAGCCGCCGCCCGACACCGCCCAGGCCGATGATCCCGACCGTCGCGCCGTACATGTCCCGCGTGGGCCGGCGGATGAATTCCTGCTTCTGCTGCGCCCGGAAAAACACCGGCAGATTCCGCAAAAACGCCAGCGAAATCGCCATGGCGTGGTCCGTCACCTGATTCGCCAGCACGCCGCTTGCGCTGGTGACGTGAATGCTCGACTGGATCACGGACGGCACCAGGCAGTGGTCCATCCCCGCCGCGGATGACTGAATCCACCGCAGCCTGCCCTGCTCGACCACGCCGTCCCAGTCCACCGGCACTTTCGCGTGCCCGCAGAAAATGTCCGCCTCGAAAATCGCTTCCCCCACGCCTTCCTGCCCGGCGTCCATCACCTCATACTCCGGCCCCGCCGCCGCCGCGATCCTCGCGACGTGCTGCGATTTTACGGGAAAACATAAGACGATTTTTTGTTTCATTTTGTCTCATCTTCCTTTTTTACAGGCACAGAAGCAACATTAATGGACGTCGGCACCTTTTCCGGCGATTTTTTCGATTTTAACACCACTTTGCAAACACCGCCAAAACCCCGCTCACTCACACAATGCATCGGCTGCACAATGGTATAATTATCCGGGTTCGCCTCATATGAAAAAGGAAAGCCGTAGCCGCCGTCGTCAAGTTGAGCAGTCACGGTTCCTTTCACTTCCGTATTCGGGACAAAAAACATGCCAGTTCCGACGAGCCGATAAGTAGCATATTCAATCGGCGGTCCCTCGACGATTTCACACCCCGGGCCGTATTCCGTAGCGATGGCGTCTGCCAAATTATCATAAACCGGCGGCTTTTTTTCCGCACACCCGCTAATGAAAGCCATGAACAACAACAACACGATTTTTTGTTTCATGGGGGTTAAGCCTTTCATTATTTTATGTAAAACGCTGAGTACGCCAATCGTCCGCAGGACGCACGTTAACCGTGTCCTTCAGGGCACGGAGGGCAACATGACCGCCAATCTTCTTTTTGCTGGAAGCAGGTTGCAAATTGACAGCGACACACTGTTTTATTACGTGTTTGTCATATAATCTGTAGTTTGTACAACTGTCCCCGCACACTGGTGATATCGTCGAAAAGGATTGCTTTAAAGCCTAATTCCCGCGCCGCTTTTATATTAGCGTGGTTATCGTCGATGAACACAGATTCTTCGGCATTCAGATTATAACGGTCGAGCAGCACTTCATAAATGCGCTTGTCGGGCTTTATCAATTTTTCTTCTCCCGATACCACAATGCCATCAAATAACTGAAAAAAATCATATTTGCGATAGGCAATTTGTATGGTTTCCGCCGACCAGTTTGTTAATCCCCAAATGCGATAATCGCAGTTTTTTAATTCACGTAACAGCTTCACGCCATCGAGCAATTCACTTTTAAGCATATCTTCCCAATTGTCCCCAAATAGCCGGATTGCGTTCCCATATTCTGGGTGTTGGGTCTGCAACAACTTTATACCTTCCGAGAAAGAACGTCCTCTATCCTGTTCCGCATTCCATTCTTCGGTACAAATGTTTGCAAGAAAATACTCCACTTCGGTTTCATTCTCAAAGAATGTGCGGTAGAAATATCTCGGATTCCAGTCCAATAACACACCGCCGAAATCAAAAACGATATTTTTTATCTCTTTCATGGCTTATTCTGCTATTTCTACGTAATTTCCTTCCGGGTCTAACACCGCGCTTTCATAATACCCGTCGCCGGTGGCTCTCGGCTCGCTCGCAATCGTATAACCGTCTACACGCAATTTTTCCGTAAGCGCGTTTACAACATCTTTCCCGCCTACCGAAATAGCGAAATGAGCCAATCCTTTCAGATTGCCCCTACCGACAGGATTTTCCATATGGGGAACATACATTAATTCGAGGCGGGTTTTGCCTTCCCCGAAAGACAAAAAATACGATGTAAAGTTCCGCGTTGTATTTACATACTTCTCTCCGCAACTCATACTAAAATACTTCATGTAGAACTGACGGAGCAATTCTATATCTTCCACCCAAATTGCCAGATGCTCGATTTTCATTTTGTTGATGCCTTTTCAGCCTGCATTCCCCGCAGGACACCGGTTAACGCACGCCCTGCGGACGTTTTTTCACGCAGCGCGATTCGCCGTTATTTCTCATTCCCGATTTTCTTCATCTCGTCTGCCAGGGTGTTAATCGTATACCGGATCTGCTCTTCCGTGTGTACGGCGGTCATGAAAAATCGCAGGCGGGCGGCTTTTTCCTCGACGGCCGGGTACATGATGGGCTGGACGTTAATGCCGCGTTCGTAGAGCCGCTGGGCCATCAGGAGGCTTAACTGCGAGTTCCCGAGAATAATCGGAATCACCGGCGTGCCGTCACTCAAGCCCGTATTAAACCCGGCTTTTTTCGCCAACTCCAGGAACAGGGCCGCGTTCGCATGCAGCCGTTTCACCAGCCCGGGATCGCGCTTCAGTTTCCGCAAGGACGCCAGTGCCGCCGCGGTGGACGGAGGCGAAATCGCGGCACTGAACACGAATCCCGGCGTGGTGTACTTCAGGTACTGAATGATGCTCTTCCGCCCGGCGACGAACCCGCCGCATGAGCCGAAGGATTTACTGATGGTGCCCATCCAGAGATCCCCGTCATTCGGATCCAGGCCGAAATGGTCGCACACACCCGCGCCGCGGCTGCCCAGCGTGCCCAGCGAGTGGGCCTCATCCACATACAGGTACGCCTTATGCCGCTTCTTGAGTGCCACGAATTCCGGCACTGGCGCGATGTCCCCGTCCATGCTGTACACACCCTCAAGCGCAATCATCACCCGGCGGTACTCGCCGCGGTAACGCCGCAGAAGGTCATCCGCCATCCGCCAGTCATTATGGTCGAACGGCCGGCGCGTCGCGCCCGAAAGTTTCGCGCCCATGAAAATACTGTTATGCGCCAGGGCGTCATGAAGAATCAAGTCGCCGGGGCCCATCAGGTGGCCGATCACGCTTTCATTCAGGTGGTGGCCCGCCGAGAAAATCAGCGCGTCATCCACGCCGATAAACTCCGCCATTTCGCGTTCGAACGCCTGGTGAATGTCCTTTTCGCCGGAAACCAGGCGGCTGGCCGAGGCGCTGGTGCCGTACTTTTCCACCGCCTTTTGCGTCTCCGCGATTACCTCCGCGTCACTGCTGAGGCCGAGATAATTATAGCTCGCGAAATGGATGAATTCCTTCCCATCCATCACGGTGGTGTCTTTCGCCAGGCCCTCATGCACCGAAAAATACGGGTTCCGCAGCCCGGTGGCCATGGACGCCTGCATGGTCTGCATGAGCTGCTGAAACTCAAAACTTTTCTCGAAAATGTAATACTCCTCCGGGACGGCCGCTTCTTTCGCCTCCGCGATGCGCTCCGCCGGACTCTCGACCGCCGTCACGGGCCCGCCGTGCACCAGCACCTGACGCATCCGCGGCGAGGCACCCATGTATTTACAGACGGCTTCCACCAGGTCTTTCCCGGTGATTAAATCCTGCAACACCGCTTCAGGGAAACGCCCGCCGAAGGTTTCTTCAATTGCCGCGAGGATGTCCATCCGCTCCAGGGAATCCATCCCCAGCTCGGTAATCGCCGTGGTCATGGTCAGGCCCGCCGCCCGCTCCCGCGCCACCTTCCGCACCTGGAACAGCACGATTTTCGCGATTTTCTCCGCGTTTTCGGCATTCGCCAGATCTTCCGGCAGCCCTTCCAGGCTCAGCTCCGCCAGCGCCTCTTTCAGCGCCTGCGTGCGCTGCGTGGCCGAGAAATCCTCCCCGGCACCGCAATTATCCAGCGAAACGTCCAGATCCGCGTCATCTTCCCACTCCGGGGCGTGAGACACGTGGCCGCCAGTGGACGCCCCAATCATGACGCGCTGTTTCGGCACCCCCGCCGTGCCGTTTTTTTCCACCGCCGTCAGCACGTCCGTCTCACCGGCTTTAATCGCCGCCACGACCGTCTGAATCGCCGCACGCTGGGCTGAATTTTCCGGCGTCACCAGCCCTTGATCCACCACCGGCAAAAATCCCGGATAAAGAATCGCCCGGCCACGCTCCGCTAAATCCGGCACCTGGGCCAGCACCTCCGGCGCATCATGCCCCGCCGCCACCGCCCGGCCGTCTTTCTCCTGCGTGGTCGCGCCCGCCTGGATGAGCTCCATCACTTCCGGCTCTTCATCCTCATCCCGGCCACGAACCTGATCCGGAATCACGACCTGATTCTCCGCCGCGTTCCAGTACGCCACCACACTGAGCGTCCCCGCAAGAAAATCCTCCCGGCACGCGTGTCGCTGAATCTTTCCGCTGGATGTTTTCGGGATGCTGCCGTGCTTAATGAGCACGATATAATCCAGCGGCAACTCATGCTGCACGGACACACTCTTGCGAATGGCCTCCACCAGCCCCGCCAGATCCGGCTCGCGCGACCGCTCCGCCTCCTGCACCACGACGAGAATCTCTTTCCCGTCCTTCTCCACCGCGAACACCGCCCCGCCGTCCTTCCGCGCCTGCGGATGACACTTCTGGATGGTCGTCTCCACGTCCTGCGGGTAAATATTCACGCCGTGCCAGATGATCATGTCCTTCAGGCGTCCGGAAACATAAAGCTCCCCTTTCCACGTAAAGCCCAGGTCGCCCGTGCGGAAAAACGGCCCCGCACCCAGATCCTTAATCGTCGCGCGGAACGTGGCGTCTGAAAAATCAGGCCTGCCCCAGTATCCCTGCGCCATGCTCGGCCCGCGCGCCCAAATCTCGCCCACTTCCCCATCTTTACAGATATTTTCCGTGTCCGGATTTACGATCGCCACCACCTGATCCGGGAACGTGGTTCCATTCCCCACCATTTCCTGCGCACGCGGCGCGTCTCGCCCGACTTCCACCGCCCAGCCTTTTTTCAACAGCTCCGCGTCAAAAAATTTCTGCGTGGGCCCACACGGCATGAACCCGCCCGTCACGATCAGCGTGGCCTCCGCCAGCCCGAAGCACGGATAAAACGCCTCCCGCCGAAATCCGCACGGCCCGAACTTCTCCACGAACGCGTCCAGCGTCTCCGGCCGAATCGGCTCCGCCCCGTTAAACGCCACCTTCCACGTGCTTAAATCCAGCTGCGCCACCTGCTCCGGCTTAATCTTCTTCACGCACAAATCATACGCGAAATTCGGCCCCCCGCTGACCGTCGCGCCGTAACGGGTAATCGCACTGAGCCACTTAAACGGCCGCTGCAAAAACGACATCGGCGACATGAGAATATTCGGCCGCCCCACATAAAGCGGTTGTAAAATCCCCCCGATCAGCCCCATGTCATGATAACTCGGCAGCCAGAACACGCCCAGCCCGCTGCGCGAATTCTCGAAAGCGAAACCGATTTGGGCTGAGTTGTGCAGCAGATTCGCGTGATTCAGCATCACGCCTTTCGGCGTCCCCGTGGATCCGGACGTGTACTGCAAAAACGCCAGCGTCTCGCCGTGAATGTCCGGCATGATCCAGTCCAGCTCGGCCCCCTCATGAATCTGATTCGTGTCCAGCCAGTGCAGCGATTTCAGGGACGGTGCATCCTCCAGCGGGCCCTCGAGCCGCTCCATCACGTCCGTATTCGTCAGCGCCACCTGGGCTGCGCAGTCGTCCGCGATCGCCTGGACGCGGAACACGGAGCGGTTCTTCCGCGGCGGATAAACCGGCACCGCCGTCACGCCCGCGTAAAGGCACCCGAAAAACGCCACGATAAAATCCAGGCCCGGCGGATAAAGAAGCAGCGCCCGCTGTCCCACCAGCCCCTTATCTTCCAGCCACGCCGCCACCGCCCGCGCGCGACGGTCGAGTTCCGAATTCGTAAGCGGCGTGTAATCGTCGTCACCTTCATGGAGATAACCGAAAGCCAGATCGTGCGGCTGATGCATCGCACGGTGACGGACAAGATCCACAAGCGTCGGCGGGCCGAAAAATGAGCCCGGGAGATGGTCTAAATGCACAAGAAACCCCTATAACGATTAAAAGGTTAAATTTCTACTAAATACTATAAGCGGCGCGGCCGAAAAAGTCGAATATACACTCCTTATTATATAATGACAAGGTCACTTTTCGCAAGTAGGGGTACGCACGGCGGTCGCTCAAAACAAAAGCCGGGAATGGAGCGCCAGCGGCAGTGACGCGTAATGACCGGATCGAACCGCCAAGTTATTCCCCGCTTCATCCGGTCATTCCGCTGGCGCTCCATTCCCAGCTGCTGTTTTGTGCGTAAGTTAATTTGATAGATACCTAATTCATTACGGGCTCCCTCGCCCCCATTTCCATCACTCCCTTGACGCCGCCCGAGAAAAATTTATACTTAAATAACTCGTGTTTTTCCATTTTCACATAAAATATTATATCATCCCGAGGAGTTTTTCATGGATTTTTCTTCTTATTTACGGAATTACCCCGATAAAAATGGGTATTTTGGCGAATATGGCGGAGTTTTTCTCCCCCCGGAACTCGAAGAAGCGTTCACCGAAATTACGGAAGCGTATCAGACGATTTGCCATTCCGCGCATTTTATTAGTGAATTACGCCGCATTCGCCGGGAGTTTCAGGGACGGCCCACGCCGGTTTATCACTGTGAGCGTTTATCAAAAATGCTCGGCGGCGCCCAAATTTATTTGAAGCGCGAAGACCTGAACCACTCCGGCGCCCATAAGCTGAACCACTGCATGGGCGAGGCGCTTTTAGCGAAATTCATGGGCAAAAAACGTATCATCGCCGAGACCGGCGCGGGGCAGCACGGCGTGGCGCTAGCGACTGCCGCGGCGTTTTTCGGTCTGGAGTGTGAAATTCATATGGGGGAGGTAGACATCGCGAAGCAGGCCCCGAATGTCACGCGGATGAAGATTCTCGGCGCGAAAGTCGTTCCCGTCTCGGCCGGGCTGAAGACGCTCAAGGAGGCCGTGGACTCGGCGTTCGAGGCGTACGCGAAAACGTATAAGGATTCCATCTACTGCATCGGCTCGGCCCTGGGCCCGCACCCCTTCCCGCTGATGGTCCGCGACTTCCAGATGGTCGTCGGCCAGGAGGCCCGCGAGCAGTTCCTGGGAATGACGGGGATTTTCCCGGACGCCGTGTGTGCGTGCGTCGGCGGCGGCAGTAATTCCATCGGCATGTTCGTACCGTTTTTGGGTGACCCGGTGGATCTTTTCGGCGTCGAGCCCATGGGCCGCGGGCGGGAGCTGGGCGATCATGCCGCGACGATGACGTTCGGCTCGAAGGGCGAATTACATGGTTTCGTCAGCCAGGTGCTGATGAACGAAGACGGCTCGCCGGCTCCCGTTTATTCCGTCGCCAGTGGCCTGGATTACCCCTCCGTCGGCCCGGAACACGCCTTCCTGCGGGACATCGGTCGGGTGAAATACGAGTCCGCCACGGACGCGGAAGCCGTCGAGGCCTTCTTCATGCTTTCCCGTTATGAGGGCATTATCCCCGCCCTGGAAAGCGCCCACGCCGTGGCCTTCGCCATGCGTTACGCCAAAGAAGAGAAACGTGGCGCGATCCTCGCCAGCCTCAGCGGCCGCGGCGACAAAGACGTGGATTACGTCGTCGAGCATTACGGCTACGGCGACGAGTACATGAAGTTTTAGCACAAGAACAGCAGCCGGGAGCGGAGCGTTAGCGCAGAGACCGGATAGAAGTGGGAGAACATTCAGCCACTCTATCCGGTCTTTGCGATTCACTTTGTTCAGCTTCGCTCCCGGCTGCTGTTTTTTGTACCCGGGCTACTTACTTCACCTTCACCCGCAGCACGGTCAGCGACTTCGCGGGCAGCGCCCGTGTGAAGCTTTCCGCCGCTTTAAATGTGCCATTCACCGGCGCCACTTTTTCCGGCGCTTCGAGCGTATTTTCATCCAGGCCGTTTTCGGAGGTCAAGACGATTTCGGTCACGTCGGCGCCGAGTTTCGTCACGCCCGCGAGGTTCACGGTCGCCTCGCACGTTTCGGCGGCGGTGTTGACGATCTTCATGATCAGCTCGTCTTTGGCTTCGTTCAGGCCGGAAACGGCGTACACGCCCGTGCTCTTGCGGATGGGCAGTTTGCCCTCGGCCACCAGCTCGCCGTCGACGAAGCACTTCGCCTGGTCGCCTTTCGTCTCAACCCGGATGGCGTACCACCGGTCGGTCTCGACCGTGAACTTCGTGCGGTCGCCGACCTCGTCGCTGGTGCCGGCTTCGGTCTGGAACGCCGTGCCGCTGTTGTCCCAACCGCCGATATTCACCCAGGCCCAGTCGTTGTCGTTGGTGACATTAAACATCACCAGGAACCCCTCGTCGCCCTCGATCTTGCGGGCCTTGATCTCGAAGGTATAATCGCTCCACGCGGCATCGCCGAACAGGTAGCGGCAGTCGGTCGCGGCGCCGTCATTCTGCGTCAGTGCGCCGTCCGCGAATTTCCACTGCCCGCGCTGCGGCGTCGCACCTTCCGGCGTCTTGTCCAGGGCTGCTTCATAAACCGTCTTGCCGGCGACGACGATTTTCGCGTCTTTATACTCCGCCTTCGTCCGCCACGTCCCCACGCCCACGCGGCCGCCGAATTTCACGGCCTCGACCGTTTCCGAAATCTCGGTGGGCACGATCACGTCGCTGCGGTGGACGCTGAAGAGCTGCTGCACATAGTAGGACGGGATGCCGTAGCTGCGCGTGCCGTCGAAGCAGATCAGGTCGGGATTCCACCGGCGGTGATTCACGTTGACGAACAGCGGCGCGTAGGATGCCATCACGACCACGTCGCCGTTGCGTTCCATGCCGGTCATGTAGGCCGCCTCGCCGATCGCGGCGTCGAGGTTGCCAAGGCCGCACTGCTGCGTGACGGCATACTCGCCAACATAAATTTTGTGCTTCGTGCGGTCGTACTTGTCGTAGCGATGCGCGTTGTTGATGAAGAAACGCGGGTTGCTGTAATAATGCTCATCGAGAATCTCGATCGGCTTTTTGTTCGTCACCGCCCCGCCCCACTGGCACGCGATGAGCTGCATTTCCGGGTATTTTTCGCGGATTTTGGTGTAGAACAGGTCGTAACGCTCCCAGTACACCGGGCCGCCGTTTTCGTTGCCGATCTGGAGGTACTTCATGTTGAACGGCTCCGGATGCCCGGCCGCGGCGCGGACGCTGCCCCACTTGGAGTCGGCGGGGCCGTTGGCGTACTCGATCGCGTCCAGGGCGTCCTGCACGTACTCGTCCATCTCGTCCATCGGGATGTGGTCGCGATGGGCCATACCGCAGTTAATGACGAACATCGCCGAGGCGCCGAGGTCTTCGCACATCTGGAGGTACTCGTGGTAGCCCAGGCCGTTGGTGGACTGATAGCCCCAGAGGTTCGGCTGCGTCCAGCGGTCGATCTGCGGGCCGATGGTTTTCTTCCACCGCGACGCTTCTTTCATCGAGTCGCCCTCGACCCAGCAGCCGCCGGGGAAGCGGACGAACGCCGGTTTCAGGGCCGCAAGTTTTTCCATGAGGTCAGGACGCAGGCCGTGGTTTTTGTAAGTTTTCACAGGTTTGAGCGAAACGTAGTCGAGCCAGAAGGTGCCTATGCCGGTAGGATTAATCAGGAGTTTCGCTTTCGGATCATACACATCCGACTTGATTTTCAGCGTGTACGTCTCCCAGTCTTTCTTCAACTCATCGGACTGGATAATCGTCGTTCCGCGCGGGGATTGCAAGTCGGCGCTACTGATGCCGATGATCAGGTTGCCGTTAAAACCCTCGCTGGCTTTTGCGCGGATCACCAGCTCGTACACGCCGCCTTCATCCACCGGGACGCCCCAGTAGCCTTCATTCACCACTGCGAATCCGCCCTCCGAATTTTCCACGTCCACTCGCAGCACCATGCGGTTGTATTCGCTACCGTTGCCGTTTTCTTCGAGTGTGATTTTTCCTTTGGCATCACCTTTAGCCGCCGTCGACCAGAATTCCGGCTTCTCTTTATTAAACTCGAACGAACAGTTCCGCACCAGCTCGGGGTAAATGCCGCCGTCGCCGGCGAGGTTGATCTCCTCGAAGAAGATGCCGTAAAGGTCGGGGCTGACCGTAATGCCGGGTTGATTTACCTGCACGTCCAGCTTCACCGTCCGCTGGGCGCGGGCGTCCTGCGTCAGGATGATCGCCAGCAGTGCCAGCAGTGTGATAATGGTTTGTTTCATGGGTTTCTCCTTGTAATTTTTAATTGAAACAGCTCCATAGGAGCGTAATGTTTATAGAAACGGTTGCCGTGCAAATATCTATGCCCAGTCGGGGGTAGGATGTTTATAGAACGTCTGTTTCATCACAAACATCCCACCCCTACGAGGTGGAAGTATCCGTAATTTACCTGTTTTCTATAAACATCTCATCCCTACGGGACGAGAATGAAAGTTCCTTTGTTAAATTCCTACTCCACATCCACCACGCCAACACTCAGCGCGGGTAATGTGAATCGCACTTCGCCGTCACGGTACTCGACCGGGGCGTCTTTCGGTGCAATTTTGTCCGGCGCCGCCAGCGTGTTGCGGTCGCGGAGTCCATCGGCGGTGATAATCTGCATCGCGGCACGCTCACCCTTAAAACCACACAGTTTCACGCACAGCGTCTTCGGTGTGTCCGTCGGGTTCACGGCTTTAAGCGTCACGCGCTTGCCGTCTTCGGTTTTCGTCGCTGTGATATTCACGCCGTCCGTCTCGCCGGTCAGCGAGAGCAAGAGCGGTGCGTAATGGTCGCGGAAGAGTTTCATCACAACGTAATTCGGGGCCGGAAACCACGTCGCGTTGTCGAAATTGACGAACGCGTTGTCCCACCCACGGGCGGAGGTGTGCCGCAGGAAGAGCGCGGGGCCGGCCATCTCCATCATGTCGCAGCGCTCCATGGCGTTCAGCAGGCCGCCGCAGTACAGGCCCGTCCGCCAATCGGTGCTCATGGCGTTCCACTCCGAATCGTAAAGCTTCATGGCCGGGTTCTTCGAGTCGGCGATCCACTGGCGGTGCAGCTCGAAAAATCGCTCGTTTTCGTCGATGCCCGTCGCGAATTCGTCCGCCTCGTTGTAGCGGTGAATGCTCAGGTAGTCGAAATGTTCGGCGGCTCCGTCGATGAGCGTTTTGTCCCACGCGACGCGCTCGTCCCACTGCGGAAAGTGCGCCCCGGAGGCAGCAAGTTTGATGCCGGGACTCTTTGCACGCATCGCCGGCGCGAACCGCTTGACGGCTTCGACATACTCCTCGATCGAAATGCATCCCTGGGTTTCGTTGTCGATTTCCCAGTAAATGACGTTATACGGCTCGGGGTGGCCATTCGCCGCGCGGACGGCGCCCCACTTTGTGTCGACGGAACCGTTGCAGTACTCGATCCAGTCCAGCGCCTCTTGCAGCCAGTCGTTTTCCACTCCGCGGTTCCAGTGCGGCGTGCCGATATTCACGACGATCACCGGCTCGGCGCCCACGCGGCGGCACATGCGGATGAACTCATCCGTGCCGAAAGAGTTGACGTCGCGGTCGCCCCAGATGGATTGCGGGTGACTGCCGCGCTGGTGCTGCGGGCCCACGCCGTCCTTCCAGCGGTAGGCGGAGGCGTAACAGCCGCCGGGCCAGCGAATGACCGGCGGGCGGATATCTTTAATCGCGTTTAAGAGGTCGGGCCGCATGCCGTCGTAGTTGTCTTTCCAGCTTTTCGGCATCAGACTCACCTGGTCGATATGCACCACACCCAGCCCCTTCACACCGATTTCCAGCGTCGCGTTGGGCACGTCTTCCGTCGCGGTAAATCGCAGTGGAAATTCCTTCCAGTAGATGTGGTCGCGTGATTCGCCTCGCATTTTGGAGTAATCGCGAGAGGGAATCGCATCATTGCACACGCCCGGCACGCTGACGGCGAGTTGCATCATAGTACCCGCCGCCCAGAGAGACCCTTCGTACGTCTCGCCGGCCTTCAGGCAGAAATTCGCCTGCCGGATGCCTGAGGGATTGTCCTTGCTGTCTATCGTGATATACGTCCGGCCGTTGAGCGCATCATCGTCGTTTCTGGGGAATATAAGTCCATCGCCGAACGCCGTCCAGTCGCGCGGCAAGGGAATCTCTAATTTCACTGGCATATATTCGCCATTTAACCGGCTGAGAGAGAAATAGGTGAACTCGGCCTGCGTCTGCCACGTGCCCACGCCCACGGCGCCGGTCATGCGGTTGGCGTCGTCGGTGTAATCAAGAATCGTCTCGCCGTCGAGCTTCACGGTGATGCGCGGCCCCTCGCACCGCACGCTGATTTTATACCACCGGCCCGTCTCGATCGTTCCGTCCACCACGTCGGACACCGTTCGCTGCCGGCCTTCGCCCGCGACCCGCCGCTCGATGGCGTGCTTCTTGTTTTCCCAGCCGCCGAGGTTCACCCAGAGGAATTCCTTGTCGTTGACGTAACGGATCGGAATGAGGAAGCCCTCGTCGCCACCGGTCTTTTTCGCTTCAAAAGTGAATTCGAAATCGGCCATGTCGCCGGATGTAAGGAACATCAGACGCCCGGCACCATTGCCGCGCTGGCGGAGAATGTCCGTGTCGATTTCCCATTCGTTGGCGGGGCCGTCCTCGAATGTGCGGTTCCAGACCAGGTCGCCCCAGAGGCCGCCGTTGATGGAATGGTAGATATGCTCGAGGAAGTGCCCGTAGACTTTTTCGTCGATCCGGTGCAGTACCTTTTGCGTGTCGACCGAAAGCGCGACTTCCGCGCGGGCCGGGGTGAGCATGGCACATAAAACGGCCATGGCCAGACAGAGTTTCGTTGGGTTTTTCATAAAATACTCCTGAAAAAGGTGGGGGGGGCCAGCGCATTTATCGTTATTATCATGCGTGCGCTGAATTTCGTCCGTAGGACGTTTCTTAGAGCCGTTATCAAGTGAATGGATTCAAGAGACAGCAGCCCGAAACGGGAACGAGGGATAAGAATCGCTCAAAGATTCTCAATTTTTCGGTACCGTCGCGGCTTATCCGGTCGCTTACGCTCCCGGCTGTTGTTCTTGTGAAACCATTCATTTGGTAGATGTTCCAGCGTTTATCCCTCGCTTACGCTTCGGGTTGTTGTTTCTTGTTTTACACCATTATTTCCCAGCGAGTTCCGCGATTTCCTGACTCGTCAGCGCACGATTGTAAATCCGTACCTCGTCGATAACTCCCTGAAAAAATCGATCTTTTCCCTCGGCGTCCGCACCAATCGCCCAGCCGGTACGCACCGGAAGGGCACCGACGGGCGCGGCGGACTCCCCAACCCGCTCACCATTACGGTACAGGAGCCAGGAAGTCCCATCATAGATGCCGGCCAGGTGCACCCAGTTGTCGTAGTCGTCCTGCGGAATCCTGAAACCTGCCTTGTAATCCCCGCCGTCCCATGAGCCGACCTCGTATCCATCGTCACTGATTCGCAGGCAGATCTCGCCACGGACATCCAGCGAAGGTCCTTTCGCCACAATATTCCGGAGCCCGTTTCCGCGTTGCGGCTTAAACCACGCGATAATCGTGATCTCGCCGGTAATCCGCATCTCCTCGGGATCGCCAAGAGAGACATAATCGCTTGCCCCGTTGAGACTTACGGCCTTTCCATTCCGCCCCGCGACATACATTCCGCCGTGTTTCGTACCGTTGCCGAAACCGCTGTTCGCCATGTTCTCCACGTTATTTTCGAACGTCCAGTGTCCCACCGCTTTCGACATGTCTTTCGACGTGGATTTCGACATATCTTTCGGCGTGGGTTTCGGCGCGTTTTCCTTCGGGCTGACGGCATCCCCGGAATCTCGCGACGATTCATGAATTTCTTCCGTCACGCCGGGAACCTCCGGCACCTCTTCACCGTCGACATACGTGGCGATTTCTTCTTCTCCCGACGGCTTCCGGCTTTCCGAATTCATCGCGGGAATCACGATGTAAAAGAAAATCGCCGCCGCGCAAAGTACCACCACGACCAGCATCATCCCTAATTTTATCGGCGAAAAATCTTCCTTTTTCGCGGACGCCGTGGATTCCGAAAAATGCAGATCGGGAAACGTCTCGTCCGGCGTATCCGGCATCGCTTTCGCCTGACGCAGCGGAAGGGAAACCGGAATGGTCTCCGCCTTTAATCGGTCATCATATTCCCGCTTTTGGTCCGGATTCAAGAGCGTAACGCGGGCTGCCGAGATCTCGTTCAGCAGCCGCTGCGAAAGCTCCGAGTGCTTTCCGATCTGGAAAGAACGCAAGTACATCATCCGCCCATCCGCGGCAATGGAAATCACCTCCGGGTCGGACTCGAAACGCGACAGCCCTAAAAGCGCGTAATGGTCCGGCGGAAGCTGCCTGAGCGGAATGCCAAGCCATTTATGATAAGGATTAAATTCTTCCGGTGCCGACATTTTTTAGCTCTCCGAATACGTTTATTTCCAAACCGCGCGATTCAGCATATAATAAATCTCATTCATCCGCAAATCCCGCTTAAAGTCGTCGATGGTCGTCGCGGCGTCGATTTTCAGCAGCTCGATGCCCGCCAGCTCGGCGTAGTCGTCGAAATACTCTGGCGTCAGGGCGTAGGAAAAGGACGTGTGGTGCGTGCCACCGGCGAGTATCCAGGCGTGGGCGGCGGTTTGCAGGTCGGGCTGCGGCGTCCAGAATGCGCGGGCCACGGGGAGTTTTGGCAGGTCGGCCTCCGGTTTCACGCACGTCACTTCGTTGAGGATCATGCGGAAGCGGTTGCCCATGTCGACGATCGTCGCGGCGGTGCCGGCGCCTTCGTGGGCGGTGAAGACCAGCCGGGCGGGGTCCGCCTTGCCGCCGATTCCAAGCGGGTGCACTTCCACACGCGGCTTGTCGGCCGCGATGGACGGGCAGATTTCCAGCATGTGAGCCTGGAGGATCGCCCCCTGGCCAACGAAATGATACACGTAATCCTCAAGGAAAGACGTGCCGCCGGGCAGGCCGCAGGCCATGACTTTCATGGTTCGCAGCAGGGCCGCGGTTTTCCAGTCGCCTTCGGCCCCGAAACCGTAACCGTCGTTCATCAGCCGCTGGCTGGCCAGGCCCGGAAGCTGATTCAGGCCGTGCAGCGCGTCGAAATTCGTGGTGAACGCCTTCGCGTTTTGCGATTCGAGGATGCGCCGCATGCCGATTTCAATTCGCGCCGCCTCGCGCACCTGGCCGTGTTTGACGCCGCTTTTCTGGGCTTCCGGCGAGAAGGTGTAAAGCGTTTCATACTCGGCCACCATCGCGTCGATTTCGGCATCCGTCACCGCCGCGACGCTCGCCGCCAGGTCGCCCACGGGACAGTAATCCACGTGGTAGCCCAGCGCCAGCTCGGCTTCCACGCGGTCGCCGTCCGTCACGGCCACGTTATTCATGTTGTCGCCGAAACGCAGAAGCTTCATGCCGCGGGCATCGGCCCACGCCACGCAGACACGCATCCAGACGGCCATCCGCTGCTGCACGTCCGCATCCTGCCAGAAGCCGACCACAACTTTCCGCGGCCGCCGCATCCGGCTCATGATGTGCCCGAATTCGCGGTCGCCATGGGCACTCTGGTTGAGGTTCATGAAGTTCATGTCGATTTCGCCCCACGGAATCTCGCGGGCGAACTGCGTATGCAGGTGCAAGAGTGGCTTGTGGAGAATTTGCAGGCCATGAATCCACATTTTGGCCGGCGAGAAGGTGTGCATCCACGTGATGACGCCCACGCATGCCGTCGCGGCATTCGCCTCGGTGAACATCCTCGCGATTTCCTCGGCCGACTTCACCGTGCCCTTATAAACCACGCGGACGGGCAGCGTCCCCGCCTCGTTCAGCCCCGCGACGATCGCCGCCGACTGGACGTCCACCTGCCGCAGCGTTTCTTCGCCGTACAGCAGTTGCGAGCCGGTGACAAACCAGATTTCGGAATTTTTATACATCATGTTATCCTTGGGTTAAATTGTTTGGAGGGGGAACAGTGGGGTTTGGATTTTGTGGATTGTGGGCGCAGTGGTAATCCCTAACCGCAAACCACTATCCACAAATCACTGCCCATAATACGCTCCCGAGCCGTGTTTGCGGGAAAAATGTTTCTCGATCAGGTCAGGATTCATCGAGAGAGCCGGGTTCAGGGCGGCGGTGATGGAAGTCATTTTCGCGACCTCCTCCAGCACCACGGCGTTATGCACGGCGTCGGTCGCGGAGTGGCCCCACGTGAACGGAGCGTGGTTGGCCACCAGCACGCCGGGAACATGGACGGGGTTCAGGCCGCGGGTGCGGAAGCAGTCGACGATCACGTTTCCGGTCTCGGCTTCATACGCGCCGCGGACTTCTTCGGGCGTCATGCTGCGGGTGCAGGGGACGGGGCCGTAAAAGTAATCCGCGTGCGTCGTGCCGACGGCCGGGATGTCGCGCTGGGCCTGCGCCCACGCCGTGGCGTACGTCGAGTGGGTGTGCACCACGCCGCCGATTTCGGGAAACTCGCGATACAGCACGAGGTGCGTCGCGGCATCCGAAGACGGCTTCATCCCGCCCTGCTCCGCCAGCTTGCCGTCCATGTCCAGCACGACCATCATCTCCGGCCGCATCGCCTTGTACGAAACACCAGACGGCTTGATCGCCACCAGCCCCCGCTCGCGGTCCACCTGACTGGCGTTCCCCCACGTGAAAATCACCAGTCCGTGCTCGACCAGCGCGAGATTCGCCACGAAAACGGCTTCTTTGAGCGATTGAATAACGCGATCCATGAGTATTCCTTTCGGAAAGTGAACGAGTGAGCGAGTGAACAAGTGAGCAAGTACTGGCGTGGTGATGAGGTTTCATTTCATGGTAACATTTTAAATTTTCTCCATCAGGAGGGCGTCGGCGTAACGCCAGCACTTTTTCACTCGCTCACTTATTCATTCTTTCACCTCCGCAGCTTGCTGCGGGCTCAGCCCGTGAAATAAATGTAAACGCCGAGGATGATGACGACCAGGCCGGCGCTGGTGACGACGTCGACCCAGTTCCAGCTTTCGCGCGTCTCACGCTTCTGCTCGTCCGTGGAGGTGCCGTAAGTCAGGCCGACGATCTGTTCTTCGTTCGGCTTCGGCGTCACGAGGCTCACGCCGACGATCAGCGCCGAGCAGATGACGGTCAGGAAAATGCAGATGAACGTGAAGCTCGTGCTGGCATACCACTCGACAAACGCGTTGCCGGCAAACAGTTTTTCATCGATACCGTGTACGATCTGCATCCCCAGGCGGAGCATGCCCAGCACGAAGCCGGCGATGAGGCCGGTCATGCAGCCATAGGCGTTAATCCGTTTGAAGAATACGCCGAGGAAGAAGACCGCGAAAATCGGCGGCGCGACATACGCCTGCACGCTCTGTAAATAATTGTAAAGCGTCCCAGGGATATACGCAATGACGGGAATCCACGCCAGGCCCAGCACAACCATCACCGCCGTGGCGACGCGGCCGATCCACACCAGCTGCGTTTCCGACGCTTTCGGATGCATTTTCGTGTAAATGTCCATGGTGAAGAGCGTCGAGCAGGAGTTGAACACGGAAGCCAGCGAGCTCATCAGGGCCGCCAGCAGTCCGCCGACGACGATGCCCTTGACGCCCATCGGCAGCACTTCCTTCACCAGCAGCGGAAACGCCAGCTCGGCCTTAAAAAGCACCTCCGCACTAATCGCCCCCTTCACCGCCAGAGCATACGCGATCATGCCCGGCACAATGAACAGAAACACCGGCGTGAGCTTCAAATACGCCCCGAAAATCGTCCCGCGACGCGCCTCCCGCTGACTCTTCGCCGCCAGCGTCCGCTGCACGATGTACTGATCCGTACACCAGTACCACAGCCCGACGATCGGCGCCCCGAACAGCAGGCCGAACCACGGATACGATGGGTGGCTGTTCGGCTTCCACAAATTAAAATGGTCATTCTTTTCACGGTCGTCGGCCGCGATGAACGAGCCTTTCTGCTCAGCGGTCTGCATCCCGGCGGGGAACAGCGAGGCAAGCGTTTCCGGCGTGAGACGCTCCATGAGTTTCGCGGCTTCCACGTCTTCCAACGTCAGCTCCGCTGGCAGAATGGTGTGCGTTTTGCTCTGATCGCCTTTTTTTATCGGCCGCGGAATTACGATGTGCTTTCCGGCCGCGTCCTCCAAATATTCCGGCTCTTTCGGCTTTAATACCCAGCCATCTTCCTCCGCCGGTTTCGTAACGACTTTATACCCAACAACCTTTTCAACGCCCTGAACAGTGTTTTTCAATTCGTCCCAACCGCCGATCTGATACAGTCCAAATCCCAGCACGCACAACGCCCCGCCCAGCAGCACCGCCGTCTGCATGAGTTCCGTGTAAAGCACGGCACGCAAGCCGCCGAGAATGGTGTAAAGGCCCGTGATGAGGACCATCCCCACGGCGCCGACCCAGAAGTTACTCACCCCCGTAATCACACCCACCGGGAACAGTGCCTCGAAAACGATTCCTCCCGCGAAGAGCGTGACCGAGATTTTCGTCATGACGTACGCCACGAGACTGACGACGGAGAGGAACCAGCGGGCCGAGGACGAATACCGGCGCTCGAGAAACTCGGGCATGGTATACACGCAGCTCCGCTCATAAAACGGCACCATCACCCAGCCCAGCACCAGCAGACACCACGCGTGCAACTCGTAATGGGCCATCGCCATGCCGTCATTCGCACCCGTACTGGCCAGGCCCACGAGGTGCTCCGAGCCGATGTTCGACGCAAACAGCGACGCACCGATGACGATCCAGCCGGCCTTGCGCCCCGCCAGGAAATAATCCTGCGACGTGTCCGTCTTCTGCCTCACGACCCACCAGGCCACGCCCAGTAGCACCGCGAAATACCCCGCCAGCGCCACGTAATCCCAAAGCACCAGTGTCGCGCCGGCAGAGGCCTGCGCCAGTATGATTCCGTTTAAAAGCGTCATGCGTTTTTCTCCGAATGGTTAATGGTTAATTGTTAATGGTTAATGAGAAAATGTTCAACGCAACGCTTGCGTCATTCACCATTCACCATTAACCATTCACCATTTATTTCACCGTTTCTCTGATCTCAATCAATTCCTTCATCACGTTATACAGACTTTCGCGCCGGCCTCGGACACCGAATGCGTCGTGGAGCTGGTGGTACAGGCCGTACAGACGCGCGTAAATTTCCACAGCTTCTTTCCGCGGGTGATACACCGTGGATTTCACGCCGGTCATTTTCCGCTGGGCCGCGTGGACGCTGGAAAACGCGCCGCCCGCCACGGCACCGAAAATCGCCGCGCCCAGGGCACACGTCTGCGCGCTGCGGCTGACTTTCATCGGCCGGTTACACACGTCCGCGTAAATCTGCATCACCAGCGGGTTCTTCTCCGCGATTCCGCCGCTGTTAATGACTTCCTTCACCGGCACGCCGAATTCCTCGAATCGCCGGATGATTGTCAGCGCCCCGAACGCCGTGGCTTCAATCAGCGCCCGGTACATTTCCGGCGCCGTGGTGTGCACCGTCATGCCGACCATCATGCCCGTCAGCAGCTGATCCACCAGCACCGTGCGGTTTCCGTTATTCCAGTCCAGGGCCAGCAGACCGCTCTGGCCGGGCAACAATTTTTCGGCCTCCCGCGTGAGGTTCACGTGCGCGTCGCCACGCTCGGAATACCGGCCCGGGGTGAGCTGCTTCACGAACCAGTTAAAAATGTCGCCCACGCCCGACTGCCCGGCTTCCAGGCCGTACATGCCGCCCATGACGGAGCCCGGCACGATTCCGCACAGGCCTGGAATGTCAGAAAGCGGCTCCGAAAGCGGATGCACCATGACGTCACACGTGCTGGTGCCGATGATTTTCACCAGTGTGCCGGGTTTAATACCCGCGCCGACCGCCCCCATGTGGCAGTCGAACGCACCCACCGCCACTGGAATCCCAGGCACCAGACCACAGCGTTTCGCCACCTCCGCGCACAGCACACCGGCGCGCTCTTCCGCTGTTTTCGTGTGCGTATTAAAACGGTCGCGCAGCGGTACCAGCGCCGGGTCAAGGGATTTCAGAAACGCCGCACTGGGCAGCCCGCCCCACGCGGCGTTAAACATGGCCTTATGCCCCGCCGCGCAAATACCGCGAGAAAGCGTGTCCGGATCCGTGTTTCCGGTGAGAAACGCCGGAATGAAATCCGCCAGTTCCACCCACGCGTACGCCGCCGCGAACACCGCCGGGTTCTCGCGCTGGCAGTGCCAGATTTTCGACCAGAACCACTCGCTGCTGTACGTGCCGCCGCATTTCCGCAGATACTTGTTCTTCTGCCGGGCCGCCTTTTTCGTAATCTCAGCGGCTTCCTCATACCCCGTGTGATCTTTCCACAGCCACGCCTGCGCGGCCAGCTCGTCCTTAAACTCCGCCAGCATCCCCAGCGGCACACCCTTCCGATTCACCGGAATCGGCGTCGAGCCGGTGGTATCCACGCCGATGCCCGCCAGCAATTCCGGCGCGAAGCCAAGTTTTTTCGCCGCACGCACCGCCTGCGAGACGGCCTTATAAAACCCGTTCACGTAATCCGCCGGGTTCTGCCGGGCCAAAAGCGGCCGCTTCGGATCCAACAGAATTCCCGCCTCGCCGCTGGGATAATGATAAACCGCGGTGGCCACCTCCGTGCTGTCCGTAATATCCACGATCAGCGCCCGCACGCTGTTCGTGCCGTAATCCACGCCGAGGGCGAATTTTTTTTGTGATGATTTGGTCATATTTAATTATCCATTTTCAATTGTCAATTGTCAATTTATTTCGTGCGCAGCACCCGGCATCCGAAAAATCCGCCGGCCATGGCGCCGTCATGCGCCTGAAGCTGGACTCGCACTTCGCGCTTCCCGGCGGGGATGGCGTACGTCACGTCAAAAAACTTTTCCGGAGCGTTATTATTCAGCTCCTGCGTGCCGACTTTCTCGCCGTCCAGAAGCACGTCAAAAACGCGGTTCCCGCCGTCACCGCCCCAGTACGTCAGCGAGAGTGTACACGGCGCGTCGGCGTCCGTCTTCATCGTGAACTCCATCCAGCCGCCGTCGCGCGCGTCCCGCCATTTCCGCCCGAACGCGTCTCCATGAAAACTCTTCTCAGCCTTAAACGCGTGATCCCGCTCCGGCTGCATCTCCCCCGGCTGGAAGAAGTCCACTGTCCTGGCCTCCATGGCTTTTTTCTCCGCCTGCGTGGCTAGATACTTTTCCTGCTCCGCTTGCCACTGAACATTGGTGAACATGTCGAAATACACCGCGTAACGCTCCGTGGCCTTATGGAACGGTACCATTCCCACAGCTTTGGGCTGCGCAGTGAGTTTCGCCGTGTATTCTTTTCCCTGGATGCGAAAGAATCCTCGATCCACCATTTTTTTCGGGTTACGCGAATCGGAAATCACCACCGGCAGTGCGATTTTATTTTCGTCAGCCGTCTCGTGCATATCCGCCAGCAGCTTATCTTTGCTGCCCAAATCACCCACCAAGAGCCACGGTCCGTAAAAAAAAGCCAAGCGGTTTTCATTATCCGGCATCGTTTCCATTGTCAGCGGATCGTCGAATAGCAGGTCATACTCCACCTTCTTTCCGGCTTCCCACTGTTCGTCCATCGTGATGTATCCACTTTCCGCTATACTACATCCCATGTTTCGCGGTATACGCACCTTCAGGATAAAATTGGTTTCACCGCCTTTCTGCACTTCCACGCCAACCGAATGAGCATATGGCGTCACCCAAATCTTCACGCCTTTTTCCTTCCAGTCGAGCGCCGACGGAATCAGCAGGTTCACGTAAACCACGTCTTTGCCGTCTTCCACCGCGTGATAATAAATTGCCTCGCCGTACTTCGCGTGGTTCTCCATGCCCGTGCCGTGACAGCACGTCCAGTCGTGCTCGGCGGAGGAGTACGTCCGGAAGCCGCCGGCTTGCAGGGGCACGAAATACGTGAAGAGCGAGTCGGGATTTTCGGAAACGTCGATCGACGCGAGAATGTGGTTGAACAGTCCGCGCTCGTAGTAGTCGTAATACTTCGGGTCGCCGGTCCATTCGTAGAGGTGCTTCGTCATTTTCAGCATGTTATAGGTGTTGCACGTTTCGGTGCAGTCGTTCCGCAGGCGGTCGTTGAGGAGGTCGGGCGGGCCGAAATGCTCGCCCATGGTATTGCCGCCGGTGACGTACGTGTGGTGGTTGGCCACGCAGCCCCAGAAGAACGCGACCATTTTTTGCATATCCAGATTTCCGGTCAGTTCATATTCGCGGGCGTGGCCGATGACTTTCGGGAATTGCGTGTTACCGTGCTTGCCGGGCAGCCCGTCTTTGCCTTCAAAGAACGGCGCCAGCAGCCGTTTGTGAAAAAACCGCTGGCCCATTTTCAGATATTTCTCGTCGCCCGTCCGCGCGTAAAGTTCGAAGTAAGATTCGTTCATACCGCCGAATTCGCAGTCGAGCATTTTCTGAAACTGCGCCTCGGTGAGGTCTTTCGTGATTTCGATTCCCCAGTCGCCGAGGCCTTTGACCACCTCCAGCGCCTGCGGGTTTTCGCAGAATGCGTGCGCGTCCAGGAGTCCCGCATACACTTTATGCAGCGCGTACCACGGCACCCAGAGGCCGTTGAGGTCGAAACCACCGGTACGGATGTTTCCCTTGGCCACCTCGGCGAACACCGTGCGGACATTCGGAATCGCCGCGACCAGGCCATCGCCGCCGGCCGTCTGACACTCGGCCAGTTCCGCGACGATATAATTGGCCCGCTCCTTAAACCGCGCGTCGCCCGTGGCCGCGTACATCATCGCCAGGGCCGAGAGATAATGCCCCACCGAGTGCCCGGCGATCGACTGGCCCTCCCAGCCGCCATACACCGGCTTCTTCGCCTCGAGGCCCGTGTTTTTTCGGAACTCGGCCAGCAGTCGGTCGGCGTCCACCGTGAGCAAGTACGCCGCGTCTTTCTCCTGGGCCTTCTTGAACGGGCTGTCCAGCAGCCGCACCTGGGACAGCGGGAACGCCGTCACCTTTTTCGCCACCGCCTCCTGAACCTCCGCCGCGGAAAGCGTCCCCACAAAGAATACCACGGCCAGTACACCCGTCATGATCCGTTTCATTCGTTCATCTCCCGGTTAAAAGACGTGAAAACTCGTTCTTCCATTTTCACTTAAGGCAGGCACTTTCGTCAAGTGTTACCTCCAAGTATACCACGTCTTTCACCGGAAAACAAGCCAACGATTGCGCAAAAAAATACTGTTTTTGCGCAATCACAAACCGCCATCCACAAACCCCTATTTCCCCAGACGCAGCCTGTAAATCAGCACTTTCGCCTTATAATCGTCCTCCATGAAAATGACGTACTCGCCGGATTTCAGTTGATGGGCGGAGAGCGATTCGCGGATGTCCTGAAGTCCGATGATGCCGACGGTCGCGGGGTCGGGCTCCATGTACCCCACGGAGGTCGCGTCGTCAAGGCGGATGACTTCCACGTGGCCGTAGCGGTAATCCGGGTCGCGGGTTTCACCGGTGTAGGGCAGGAACATGTATTCTCCGGCGATGTCGAATCCCATGGGCTCGAAGGAAAAATGCCACTGCGAGCCTTTCGCGTACGGCAGCACCGTCTTCCAGCGCAGCTTGCCGGCAGTTTGGCCCGGGTTTTCGCCCTTCAGGAAATTATCGTAGCGGCACACCACGGGCCCCATCGGCTTCCAGTGCTGGTTTTTGTGCTCTTCGGTGCAGCCGCCGAGGTAAAGGGTGTCGGTGGCCACATCGTAACGCACCCGCTTCACGTGCGTGAACTCCGCGGGATGCGGGAACGTGCGGACGCCGTCGAAATCATAGGTCGGCTCGCCGTTTTCCTTGAACTTCACGGGGTAAACGCGAATGCCCTCGGTTTCGGTGACTCGCCAGAGATTTGCGTCCGCATCCACCCACCACCCCTGCGCCGGCGGCTCCGGTTTTTGATCGGCTGGGTAAATCACGCGGTCTTTGGCGTAATAAACCAGCGCCGTCTCATCGTTTGGCCTGTCCGCGATTTCCTGCTTCGTCACGCGGTTGAATTCCTTGTAGGTGTTCGCGAAAAGGGCCACCAGGTGCGGCTTTTTCACCTCCGTCTGCCCCGGCTTGAAATCGCTGTTGTCGGGCAGACTGTAAATTTGCAGCAGGCGGTCATCCATGTCGTTGACGTAAAGCAGCTTGTGCCCGTTGACATTCCGCACCCACGACCCGGCCGAGTTCGCCACGCGGAAGCGGAAATCCTCTTCGCGGTCGCCGTGCGTCAGGCCGAGGAACGTCGCCTCCTGCCCGGGGCCTTTCGCCCAGTCGGCCTTGAAGATTTCCTCCTTCGTGTAAATCATCGTCTCGTCCGCCGGGTCGAGCGTCGCGCAGTCGATGAAGCACAGGCCGAAAAGCCGCCAGTTGAGGGTGGGCTTCTCGCCGCCGAGTTTATAACTTTCCAGAATGTTTCCGCCGCCGGCACTGGCCAGGTCTTGCGCGATGATGAGATTTCCTTCGCCGTCCACACCCAGCGCGGCGATTCTGCCTAAAAACCGCAGGTCGCCGAACTCGCCCCACGGGTGCTGCATTTTCTTCATGTTTTTTGGCAAGAAATTAGCAGGAAATTCACCGAAACTTCTTTCCGTTTCGTTCTGCATCTTGCGTAACTCTGAAGACACCGCGATCACGCCTTGCGGGTCGACATAATATAACGTATGGTCCTTCCCAAAACAAAACGCCGATTCCACTTTTGAAAGATTCTCGAATGATATACTCGCCAGGTTTTTTCCGTCGGAGTTGAATTGCACGAAATATGAAAACGTCCGCATCTCGTTGCGCGGGGACGTCCTTTCGTCCTTCCATTGATCGGCAGCGACAGCGTAAATGGTGAAGTGGCACCAGATATTGCCGTCAGCATCCATTTGCATCTGCCCAGGTTCACGGAACGGCATTATATACTTAGCATAGTCCGCCAGATCCCACGTCGCAATTTTCTTCATCGTTTCGGCGTCGTAGACTTCGATCGTTTTTTTGTAGGGGTTGGAGAGATAAAGCCGCTGGTCGTCCGCACACATCCCGGCCACGGAACCGATGTTGTGCAGGTCGTCGCCCTGCTTTTGCTCGTCCAGCGGAATTTCGTTGACGACGAGAAAATCGTGGTCGAGCACGTCGCCGGAACCGGTACGGCCTTTGCCGTCCTCGAACGGCGCGGCTTTCGTGAAGTCGGATCGCAGACGCCGCGAGACGCCGTACCACTGAAAGCCTTTCGGCGGAAACGTGTCGGGGTCTTTCAGGCCACCGCCTTCGTTGTTGCCGGAGAGACCGATGAAGACGTATTTGCTGTTGGCGCAGACCGCCTTACCGCCGTTGCGGCCCCAGCCGTGCGTGTGGTGGGCGCTGCCGAGGAACTCGCCGTCCTTGAACATCGAGCAATTCGCGCCGCCTTCCTCCCAGAGCACGTTGGTGTAAATCGTGCCGTCGGGCGTGACGTGAATCGCGGCAATGTCGTGCATGACGAACGCTTCTTTGCCGTCACGCATGCCGCCGTAGGTGTTGCCCAGCCAGGACGTCGTCACGCCCGGGATCGGCTTCGCCCCGTTCGGTGCCACGATCTCCGCGGCACGGATTTCGCCCGCCGACATGCATAGAATAATAATGGTGAACAATAAAAACGCGCGTTTCATGAGAAAACTCCGATGGAAGGAAGGTGAAAAATGAGCCGGGAGCCCCACTAAAATCGATATAAACGGCGCGTCGGCGATCATTTGCAGAGCCGCAATCGTAAGATTGCGGGAGCGACACTGAAAATCCATGTGTTTTTGCGGATGGAAAATCCATTCCGCAATCTTACGATTGCGGCTCTGCCATTTCGTGTACCCTTGAATTTGGATGTGTCACGGAAAAGCCCTGATGCCTCATTATAGTGTATCCGCCGGGCGGTGTCCACGTTGGGGATGGATTTTTCCGCCGAAAAAGTTTGCGGGGACACCCGTGCCTTGAAAGAAAAACGCGACGTTTTCACACATGTTTTTTATCGGAAATAAATTTTTTTACTATCGGATTCTGTTGCAAAGCGTTATCCATAATAGTATAATATAATCAGACGTTACTGATAATAATTCATATTTCCACTTCGCGTCTTGGGGGATGTGTCATGCAGCGATCATTGACGATTCTTTTTTTATCCTTTCTCACCGCTTTCTTTTTGGGGCAAAGCTCGGCCTTCGGGGAATACAGGGAACTACTGCCGGAAAAGAGCGCCTGGACGTTCGTGACGGTGAAGCCGGCGAAGAATTGGACGACGCAGAGTCCGCTGCCGAAGAGCCAAATCTGTGTGGGGGAAATCCATACGGACAGGCAGTGGCCGAAAAAAGCGCCGAATGTGTGGATGACGACGAAACTGACGCTTCCTAAAGATTACACGCCGGGGAATCTGCTGCTGCGTTATCGGCATGACGACAACATGATGGTCTTCATTAACGGCGAGTTGGTGTACCAGGCACTGGGGTACACGTATTCCGAGGGGATCGTCACCTACACCCGGCGTATCCCGAATCATCTCATCCCCGGCGAAAACATCATTGCCGCTTATGTGGAAAATGAAGAGAGCGACGGTTTTGCCTCGGTTTCCCTGCTGGAGGATGGGGAGCCCCCGCTGGATTGGGAGCTTATCACGCCGCCGACCGGAAAGTGGTCTTACACTTACGATAATCCCGGCGATCGCTGGGTGGAAAAGTTTCCGCTGCCGAAAAGCAAACTGGCGTTTGGAACGTTCAACACGAAAAAGCTCTGGCCGCACAACACGGAGAACATCTGGATGACGCAAGTGGTTATGCTGCCGCCGAATTATGTGCCCGAGGGAATGCATGTGCAATTTGTCGCCGACGATTTTCTCTGGCTTTACATCAACGGGACGCTGGTGCTGGATAAAGTTAGCAGTTTTCAGTGGACAACCGACCGGAATATGCAAAATCCGCTGCGTCCCGGAAAAAATATCATTGCCGCCCGCGGGTTTAACTGGCGCCCCGGGGACGGTATTCTCGGCGTGGACATTTTTATCAGCAAATCTTCGGAAGAATCGAAAAAGAACCCGTTCGAAAACATGCGGCGTCCGCCTCGGGAAAATGAGGAAGAGGAAGACGCCCAGCCGCAGGTGGAGCTGACGGAGATCGAAAAACAGATCGTCCGCGCGATGGACTGTTTTAAGATCCAGCAGGAGAAGCTGGCCGTGGCGGCGCTGGAAAAGGTGGTGGCCGAGGACGAGAAAGATTACCAGGCGAACTGCATCCTCGGGACATATCACCTGCTGAAGTCGAAGAAACGGGCGGATGCGCTGAAATATTTCCAGAAGGCGGTGAAGGCGAATCCGAAAGATCCGTCCGTGCTGAACAATTATGGCGTCGCGGCGGCCGAAAACAAGAAATTCGACGTCGCGCTGCAAGCGTGGGGACAGCTGGCGAAGGTGGAAAATCCGCCGATGGAGTTGGCCCAGAATATCGGCACAATGCTTGACCTGATCAATAAAAAACGCGTCGCGATGAAGGAGGCCGAGGTGACCCGATTGGTGGATTTATACACCACGGTTTGCACCACGCAGCATCTCGATCACGATATCGATCTCGGGTTCATGCTCATGCCGCTGAAAGAAGGCGTAGGCGCCCGTCCCGACTGCGACACGGCATTCCAGCAGGAAATGAAGCGCGGCAAGGAAACGCTTCAGGGCCAGCCGTATGAGTTGAAATGGCACGCGTTCGTGAAATAAACGCCCATACGCCTCAAACCGGTTTGTTTTGCATGAAAACAGCAGCCGGAAATGGAACGGAATGCAATGACGCGCAATGACCGGATCGAAGTGGGGAAACGCTCGCGATGCTGTCCGGTCATTCCGCTGCGCGTCATTCCCGGCTGCTGTTTTTGCCGAAATGACCTTTTTGTTACGCAGGTGAGTAGAAACACCCACGTTTCGTTAAATCAAGGAGAATGTACCATGAAAAAACGAAGATTGGTTTTATGTTTTGCGTTTTTGGCTGTTTTTGCCGCCTCCCCCGCCACGCTCTGGGGGCAGCAGCGAAGAGATATCTTGTCGAGCAAAACGGCGTGGACCTTCGTCAACGTCAAGCCGGCCAAGAACTGGACGATGCAATATCCCCTGCCCAAAAGCCAGATCTGTATCGGCGAGGTCAACACGCGGAAGCAGTGGCCCAAAAGCGCGCCGTATGTGTGGTTGACAACGAAGCTGAGTTTGCCGGAGGATTACAAGAAGGGGAATTTATTTCTATCCTTCGCCCACGACGACGGCATCATGGTTTTCGTCAACGGCACGCTGGTTTACCAGTGCGTGGGCTTGGGCGGCGATAGTTGGGGCGACCACACACGTACGAAGCGCATTCCCAACTTGCTTGTGCCCGGCGATAATATCATTGCCGTTTTTTGCGAGAACAACGGGGGCGAAGGTTTCGTCCGGGTGACCCTCCAGACCGACGACGCGCCATACCTGGATTTTCAATCCATTCTCGTTCCCGACGGGCGATGGTCGTATACCCTGACCGACCCCGGCGACCAGTGGATAACGAAGTTTCCGCTGCCCCGAGGGAAAGTGGCCACGACGCCGTTCTCCACAAGCAAACCGAATGTTTGGCCGTGGGGCACACGGTTTATCTGGGCCACGCGGATCGTCACCCTGCCGGACGATTACGCCCCCGAGGAGATGATCCTGGAATACACCATCGACGACGCGATCGAGCTCTACATCAACGGCGTGCGGGTGTTGCAGGCCGGCCGCAATGAGTGGTGGCAGTTGGTGCGGAACGCGAAAAATACGTTAAAGCCGGGAAAGAATATCATCGCCGTCCGCGGCGAAAACTTCGGTCGCGACGGCCGGCTGGGCATCGATATCTACGTCATGAAATTTTCGGAGGCATCGAAGAAAAATCCATTCGAAAACATGCAGCGTCCACCTCTGGAAAACGAGGGGGAGGTCGACGAGCCGCCGGTGGAGCTGACGGAGATCGAAAAACAGATCGTCCGGGCGATGGACTGTTTTAAAGTCCAGCAGGAGAAGCTGGCGATCGCGGCCCTGGAAAAAGTCGTCTCCGAAGACGAGAAGGATTACCAGGCGAACTGCATCCTCGGGACGTATTACCTGCTGAAATCGAAGAAGCGGGCCGACGCGTTCAAGTATTTCCAGAAGGCGGCGAACGCGAACGCGAAAAGTGTGGCCGTGCTGAACAATTACGGCGTCGCGGCGCTGGAAAACAAGAAATTCGACTCCGCCCTGCAAGCGTGGGAGCGGCTGGCAAAGTTACAGAATCCGCCGATGGAGCTGGCCCAGAACGTCGCGACAGTGATGTACCTCATCAACCAGAAACGCATGGTTTTGAAGGAGGCCGAGCAGGTGCGACTGGTGGATTTATACATCGCCGTTTGCGCCAATCGGAATATCGAGCGCGACGTCAATCTCGGGTTCATGCTCATGCCGCTGAAAGAAGGCACGGGCGCCCGGCCCGACTGCGACGAGGCGTTCCGGCAGGAATTTAAGCGCGGCAAGGAAACCATCCAGGCCCGCCCGTATGAGCTGCGATGGCATTCGTTTTTGAAGTAATCCTTTTTTCCCAGTGAGTGAAGCATGAAAAAGTCGAGGATGATTTTATATATCGTATTTATGGCCGCGTTTTTCTCTTGGCCGCTGACACTCTGCGGGCAGGGATACTCCGAGCTGATGCCTGAAAAAAGTGTGTGGTCGTTCGTGAACGCCAAGCCCGCGGCGAACTGGACGACGCAATTCCCCCTCCGCGGCGGCAAGATGTGCGTCGGCGAGCTGCACACCGACCGGCTATGGCCCCTGAGCATGCCGTGCGCGTGGATGACCACGAAACTGACGCTGCCAGCGGACTATAAACCGGGAAACCTGTACCTGCTCTATCGTTACGACGACCATGCCGCGTTCTTTGTCAACGGTGCGCCGGTCTATCAATGCCTGGGGATGTGTACTGGAAATCAGATCAAGCGAATCCGAAATCCGCTCGTACCGGGTGACAATTTTATCGCCGCCTTCTGCGAAAACCTCCGGGGGGATGGTTACGTTCTCGCAGTACTGCTGACCGACAACCAGCCGGCCTTGGACGCCGATTCTATCCTGCCGTCGGATGGCACGTGGTCTTATACCTTCGACAATCCCGGCGCACGATGGACGACGCAATCCCCTTTACCGCGGAGCAAAACGATCGTTGGCCCGATTTCCAAAAACAACGTATGGAGCGGCCAGTATAAAAATGTCTGGATGACACGTACGGTCAACCTCCCCATGACGTACGTCCCCGAAGAAATGATCGTCGAATACAATATCGACGACAACATCTGGGTGTATGTCAACGGTGTCGAGGTCTTGCAGGAGGGCACGACGGAAGGTAGCTGGCGACTGGCAAGAGACGTGAAAAATCCGCTAAAACCCGGGAAGAATATCATTGCCGTCCGCGCTGAAAATATCGAATCCTATTCCTATGTCGGCGTGGACATTTACACCCGGCAATTCACCGAGGAAGACAAGCAAAATCCGATGAAAAATATCTCCCGTCCCCCCGCGCCCCGGGGCGGCGAGGAGGAAGAGTCGCCGGTTGAGAATTTGACGGAAGCGGAGAAGCAGATTCTCCGGGCGATGGCGTGTTTCAAGATCGGCCAGGATAAAACGGCGCTGACGGCACTGGAGAAGGTGGCCGAGGAAAACCCGAAAGATGCCCAGGCGAATTGCGTGCTCGGTCTGTATACTTTGCTGAAAACGAAAAAGCGGTCCGCCGCGTTCGAATACTTTCAGAAGGCCGTCAAGGCGAGCGCCAAAGACCCGACCCTGCTAAACAATTACGCCATCGCGGCGCTGGAAAACAAGAAATTCGATTCCGCCCTGCAAGCCTGGGAGCGGCTGGCGAAGTTGGAAAAGCCGCCGTTTCAGTTGACCCAAAACGTCGGCACGCTGATGGCCCTGCTCCAGCAAAAACGCGTGACGATGAAGGACGCCGAGCAGACACGGCTGGTGGATTTATACGTGAAAGTCAGCACGGGACAGACCGCCCAGTACGACGAAAGTCTCGGGTTTTTGCTGATGCCGGTCAAAGGGAGCGTCGCCGCCAGAGCGGAATACGACGCCGTTTTTCAGCAGGAAATGAAGCGCGGCAAAGAAACGCTTCAGGGCCAGCCGTATGAATTAAAATGGCACACGTTCACGAAATAAACGCCCATACGCCCCAAACCGGTTTGTTTTGCAAGAAAACAGCAGCCGGGAATGGAGCGGAATGCAATGACGCGCAATGACCGGATCGAAGTGGAGAGACGCTCGGCGGCATTTATCCGGTCATTCCGCTGCGCTTCATTCCCGGCTGCTGTTTTTGCGGAAATGACCTTTTTGTTACGCAGGTGAGTGGAAACACCACCCACATTTCGTTAAATCACAAGGAAAAGAATCATTAAAAAAATCGCCGTCTGTCTGTATTCCGCGATATTCGCAGTCTCCGCCTGGCAATCCGCGGCCGTCTGTGGACAGGAAAGTACCGACCTGCTGCCGGAAAAAAGCGTGTGGTCTTACGTCCACGCCTATCCGGGAGACGGCTGGGCGACGCAAAGCATCGAGTTGCCGGAGGATTTCAAGCCCGCGGAGATGGAAATGATCCTGCAAACCATCGTCGACGACACCCTGCGGGTTTACATTAACGGCGAGCAGGTATTTCGCGGTGGCAGTACCGACTTCTGGGCGTTTACCCGCACGGCGAAGCATCCGCTGAAGCCCGGTAAAAATATCATAGCCGTCCGCGGCGAAAATTATGAGCGTGACGGAAGAATCGGCCTCGACCTTTTCCTCCGAAAATACACCGAAGAGGAAAGCAGGAATCGGCCCGCCGACGCAAGTAAATAAGTATCATCGAATTTCCCATGGAGTAAAAAAATGAAGCGGCGTATCTTTTTGTTTTCGTGTCTGGTGGTGTGTTTCGCGGTGCGTGCTTTTGCCGGCGACGTGCCCGAAAAATGGGACGGCACACAAGGCGAATGGCATGGCTACGCAATGTGGGATTTCACGCATGAAGATCGGCCGTGCAAGGTGGTGCTTCCGAAAACGGCGGCGGCGGGCAATCCGTGGGTCTGGCGGGCGGTGTTCTGGGGGCATGAACCGCAGACGGAAATCGCGATGCTGGAGAAGGGCTGGGCCGTCGCGTGGGTCGGAGCCAGCGACCTGCTGGGTTCGCCGCAAAATATGAAAGAGCGGACGGCATTCTACGATTTCCTCACGGAAACGCACGAGTTCAACAAAAAGCCGGTGCTGCTGGGCATGAGCCGCGGCGGGCTGTGTTCGCTGAACTGGGCCATCGCGCACCCCGTTTGCGTGACGGCCCTTTACCTCGACGCCCCCGTGTGCGACTTGCGCAGTTGGCCCGGCGGAAAAGGCACCAGCCCGGGCAGCGCCGGCGACTGGCAGAGCGTCCTGACCCTTTACGGCCTGGATGAAGCAACCGCCGTGGAGGCGAAGATCAGCCCCGTCGACACCTTCGCGCCGCTGGCAGAGCAGAAAATCCCCCTGCTGTTCGTCTGCGGCGACGCCGATAAAGTCGTGCCGTATACCGAAAACGCCGAGCTGTTCATCACGCGTTATGAAAAAGCAGGTGGCCCCGTGCAAAAAATCGTAAAGCCCGGTGTCGATCACCATCCCCACTCCCTGCAGGATCCTGCCCCCATCGTCGCCTTTCTCCTCGACGCCTGGGACGCCGCCGCTGAGAGTAACTGACATCGGATGAACGCCGAGCAACCAAACCGCAGGCGCCGTTATTTCTTCACTTCCCCCATGCGGATTTCGTAAAGTTTGTAGCCCACCCGTCGCGCGGCGGCGACGATTTCCGAATACGGTGTGTCGGTGACGGTGAGGAAGCCGATCTGATAGTTTTCGCCGTCGCCCCGGCCGGTGGTCGCCTGGTCGCCGTATTGGAACCAGTGCGTGCCGATGATGGCGGGGTGGGCAAGCGCCGAGAGAACGTAGGTTTCGTAAGCGTCCGCGCGGTCCTGTTGCGAGTCGGTGGCGACCAGACCGGTGTGGAACATGCCGCGATCCAGGGCCCCGAAATGGAACTCGCCGATGACCACAGGCATGTCGATTCCCTCCGGCAGGGTGAGGTCGGCCAGCGCCCGCTGATAGCGGTTGAAGCTGACCACGTCGCAGAATTCGGCAGACGCCCGAATTGCCGTCTCATTCCCCCACGCGAATCGGCAGCCGAGATACAGTTTGTTCGGGGCCGCTTTTTTCAGGGCATCGCGAATCGTGCGGAAGTATTTCTCGCAGATCCGCTTGTGAAACGCGTCCAGATCCGTCCCCGCATGCGTTTCGTCGGGCTTTTCGGTGGATGCGAGCGCCGCGTCCCAGTCGATGAAAGTCGTTTTCCACGCAGCGTTCAGCTTTTCGATCGTGCCGTATTTCTTCTTTAAATCCTCCACGAAAACCAGCTTCGCGGGCTGGTCGGCGGGGGACGTGATCGCACCGATTGCCAGGGAACGCTCGTTGCCCCAGCTGATCTCATTGTCGACGAAATACCCCACGCACCACGGGTCGTCGCCGCTGCGTTTTCCCTCGGCGTCGGCATTTTTCGAGACCATCGCCTCGAATTCCAGCGAGAACGGGTCGACGAATTTGCCCCAGTAGCCGGCGCTGCCCTCGATGAAGCGGCTGTTGGTGCCCATCGTGGCGGTGTAGGGCGTTTTTTGTTGTTTGTAAATGTCGCGGTCGGACCAGTTGGCGATTGTATTCATGCCCCAGCTTTTGAGGCGTTTGTGCACCATGTCCGCGTGGGCGGTGTACCAGCCGTCGGGGCCGTACTTGCGGATGAGATTGGCCTGCGTGAAGTTGAACGTCGCGTACGGCGTCTTGTTTTCGTAGTAATTATGCGGGGCCCACCAGCCCTGGCCGTAACAGATTTTGAAGGCGTCGGCGTCGCGGGCGGGCAGATCGGCGAAATAAAATTCGCGGTCGGTGATAGGCGTCGTGCCGTTGCCGGTGCCCACGCAGTCAACGCCGTGCGACCAGAACAGGTAGCCGTCGGGGTCGACGAACCACCAGCGGCCGTCGTGTTTCTGGACGCGGAAATGGCCGGTGGCTTCGAGTTTCGGGCCCGCGGTGAAGCCGCCGTAGGGGCTGCGGTTTTTCGGGCCGGGATGTTTGGTCAGGTCGTCTTTTTCGCTTTGAATGTTCGCCAGCAGTTCGGCGTCGGAGTGAATCTTGCCAGGCCAGTCCTCGTGCTTGAATTGCCCGTATTGGTCGATCATCGGAAAAAACGCTTCGGGCGTCATTTTTCGCCACGCCGCCACAGCGTTATTTTTGCCCTCCACGGCCGTGATTTTCCCCACACTCCAGCGGCTCTCACGCCCCGGATTGTTGAGAAAAAGTGTGAACGCCGTCACCGCGTCGCGATGAAACACGACGTTCGCCGAGCCACCCTGACTCTGGCTGCCGCCGGGGAAACCCCGCATCGCGAAAAGCTTGTCGGCCAGTTGCGGCGGCGTGACGTTCGGCAGCGTAACCCGGCATTTCTGCGTCTCGCCGGGCAGGATGGTGAAACTCTGCGTGATCGTGCCGCCCATGGTTTTCCAGTCGATTTCGGGGGAGTCGAGCCGGCAGTTCAGCTGAAGCTGCATGGCGTCGTGGTTCGTCACCTCGATCATCACGCGGTCGCAGCTTTCGAGATTCCAGTTCTGCTTGCCGAAAAAGAACCCGGGCCAGGTGCCGTCTTTTTCGGTCTCGACAAGAATCGCGGTGCCCTGGCGGGTGAGCTTCGCCGTCTGTGGCTTCACCGTCTCCAGATTCACCGTCGCGGCGTCGAAAAGCGTGATGTCCGCGGCTTGAAGCACGCCGGCAGTGATGAGCATCAGCATGCCCAGGAGGAAAAACAGGCGGGACATAAATAACTCCTTGTATTCGGGATGACAAAATAAAAGCCGGTTGCGCGAACACTCCCGGCTTGATGAAAATATGGTTAAAACCGCGGTGGAGGGAGACGAATTATCCTTTCCGGCGGCGGACGCAGCCCAGCCCCATGACGCCCAGCAGAAGCAGCAGCCACGTGGCCGGCTCAGGGACGCGCTCGAGGTAATAACTGCCGTTTTCGTGCTGGCCCAACATCCAGTACTCGGTGCCGGGGGCCAGGCCGATGGTTCCCCAGGTGAAATTCGCCGATGTGAAAATGTCACTCAGCTCGAGGGTTCGGCCGGTCTCCATTTCGGCGAACATGTCGTTGAGGTACAGCAGGATGTTTCGCACGTCCAGCTCGCCGGAAGTGACGCTAATGGTGTCGGGCAGGATGTTGCCGTCGCCGTCCATCGTGATGTCGATCAGGATGCCGCCGCCGAGAAAACTGGCGCCTTGCGAGAATACGGCGTCGACGCGATTGCCTTTGCCGCCGGGCGAGTAAATGCCCTCGCTGCCCTCTTCCTGGGTATAATGGATGTCCACGTATGGGTTGGTAAACGTGCTGCCCATGAGGTTCAGCGTGCCGGTGCCGGAAAAGGAGCCCACATTCAGCGTGCCGTCGCTGGCGAAGGTCAAAACGCTGGTGTCGTTGAGCGCGACGGTGCCGGCCGTGAGGCTCGCGTTGCCGCTGAAATTCATCGTGCTGTTGCCGTTGGCGGTGAGCGCACCGGTCACTCGCAGCGAGGCGTTGTCTTTGAGCGTGGTGGTGGTGCCATCAAGCAGGGTCATGCTCGCGGTCCGCAGGTCGGCCGTGCCCTGAAGAATCAGGACGTCCGCCAGGGTCGAACTGGGTGTAACACTGCCACCGGTGGCGCCGACGGTGACGCTTGCCAGCACCGAGCCGTCGTGCACGAAATGGCTGCCGCCGGTAATGGTGACCGTTCCTTTGGTTCCGACGGTCGAGTTATGCCCGAAATTGACCGTGCCCGTGCCGCTGACGCCTTCGGTCGTGACCGCGGCGTTGGGAATCATGTCGGCGCCCTGACCGGCTCGGATGAAGGCGCGATAGGTGGGCGAAGCAAGCGCCAGCATCCCGTTGTCGCCGACATAATACGCTGGGGAAGCGTTGGCGGCAGAAATGTATAATCCGCCGTCAAGCACCGTCGTCGTCCCTGTGTAGGTCGAGGCTTTGTCCGATAAGGTGACATTTCCGGTGCCGGTTTTAATGACATTCATCGCCTTATCGCTATCGACCAGATTCACGCCGCGGATTTGCATGTCTTCGGCCGTACCGAAAGCGGCCAGGTATAAATCATACGAATTGGTGCTGGTGTTCAGCAGGCCAGAGGTAAGACTGCCGCCGCCCTGAATCCAGTGGCCGGCGTTTCGCAACATCAGCGACCCAGCGGTAAGCGTGACCGTATCGCCGGTATTAATCCGATAATCCGCCTGCGTGATGAGTGAATTTAAAGTGAAAACATCCGTGTAGGTGCCGGGGGCCATCTGCGTCTCTTGCACATAATTACCGTTGAGAACGTTTCCGTCATTCCCCACCGCGACGATATTTCCGCTGCCACTGTCGAATTTCGCAAAACACACGCCGGTGGTTGCCGTGTTGAGATACACACCGGGGAGGAATCCGTCGGCGGTGGTGTAATATCCGGTGAGCGTGCCGAACTTCACGTTCGTCGGCGCGGCGGTGTAATAAGAAACTCCCGGGGCCGTGAGCTCCGCATTGGCAATCGTCAGCGAAGCGCCGGACGTCGCCTGAACCCCCGCCAGGCTCTGGAGCTGCACCGTTCCGTTATTGAGCGTGACCTCACCATTGCCGGTAGCCAGCACCCGGTTCAGCGCGACGGTTTGGCCTTCCAGGGAAATCGCGCGGTTGCCGCCGGTGGAAATGAGCCGCAGCATGTTATAATTCGCGGGCGTGGCGGTTTGGCCGGTGAGGTCGTCCTGCCAGGTTAAGGCGGACCACGCGGTATCGGCGGCGATCCATGTACCGTAAGACGCCGCGGTGTTGACGATTTGCAGGGCGCTATAACTGCCACGGCCACCGCCGGTTGTCCTGCCGGCAACGGAAAGCGTGGCGGCGGTTTGATTCGTTACGTGCAGGTAATTCGTCCCTTCCTTAAGCGTAACCTCAGCCTGCATCACGGAAGCGCCGTCGCCCCAACTGTAGTTGTCGGCGTTTTGGCCGACAGGCACGACCGCCGTACTTTCGGCGTCTAATATTCCGTAGTAGATCGTACCGTTAATGGTCGGCGCGCGAAAGCGGTTGAGGGAAGCATTGTCAGAAGACGCGTAATAATACACATCATAGCTGAAATACGGCATTTCCAGCGTGACCGTCGGCGAACTGCTGTCGTCCAGATAACCGAAAACAAGAATCGCATTGTTGGACGTCGACGGGCGAGTTCCCGTCGCGGTGTAGGTATTGGGAGAAGTCCAGGTACCGGCCAGCGAATAGCTGCTTCCGTTGTTATTCACCACGGAGGTAATCGTCCCCGCCTTGTTGAGATCGTTATTCGTGCGGGGATTCGTATCATTTACCCCCGTACCTAAATTGTTCCAGGCGGAAGCGCCGACGCCGACCACTCCGAACAGCCCCGCCCCCTCCGGTGCACCGTAATTCGGCGCGAAGTTCAGCGAAATCGAATCCTGCGCCCGCGCGGCGGAAGCGTAAAGCAGTGTACAGGCCAGAAGAATTGTAAAAATATAACGATTGCTCATGACTTTTCTCCCCAAAAAAAGTTTTACAGAATATAGAAATATTGAAGTACAAATCTATTCTAGTTAAGATTTCGTTTATCGTCAAGAAGAAATTCGACGAAAAAAGTAAAAATAAAGCGTTTAGACAAAAAGGCATAAAAAAAGGGGTTAAGACGGAATTTCAGAAGGAACACCCTTATTTTTGCATTTCGCCCCACATCCTTTCCAGCCTTTTGGCGGAGACGGGAACGGCGGTACCGAGTTTTTGCGCGAAAAGCGAGACACGATATTCTTCCAGCAGCCAGCGGAATTCGTCGAGTTCGGGGCTGGCCAGGCCGCGGAGGTGGAAGTCGTTGCGGAGGGTCTCGTAGCGCTGCCAGAAGGATTCCAGTTCGTCGATCCGCTGGGCTTCCAGGGCGAGATGCTGGCCGGAATTGGCGTTTTTGAGGGTTTCGATCCGCGAGGCGATTCCGTGCAGGTAGCGGGGATAGTGCCGCAGCCGCTGCCAAGAGGTGGTCAGCAGGAAGTCGGCGGGCATGAGCCGGGCGAGCTGGCGGGAGATGTCGTCGACGGTCGGCTGAAGCCGGAGGTTTGTGGATTGGGGTTTGGGGTTTGGGGGAGTGGTGGTGGGTGTGTTTTTGGGATTTTGGGGAAGTTGTGCGGTCGCGGAACCGAGTTTGAGGGTCTGGATGAGGGGGGAGACGCCGCCTTTTTTCTGGCAGAGAGAGTCGAAGGCCGAGACGGCCGTCTGGTATGCTTTCCACAGCGCGGCCAGGGGCGTGCCGATATCCTGCACCACCAGCGGAACGCGGCTGCGGGCGTCGCGGCAGAGTTTGTCGAACTGCGCTTTGTCGCGCGGCACGTTGCGCAGCAGGGACGGCAGGTCGGCGAGGGAGGAAATGCCCTCCGGCGTGCAGGCGGCACTGGCCAGCGCGTCGGCCAGTGTGCTTTCCAGCGGCAGCCCGGTGGCGGAAATGAAAGAAAACGCCTGGCTTTTCATCGGCCCCACACCCGGCAGCCACGCGGCCTGCTGGAGCAGCTCTTTGTTCGCCGCGAGACGAAAAAGCCGGATGGCGGCGCGGCGGGTCGCGCTCTCGGCATGGAAAAGCGTATTCGCCAGCCGCAAATTCACGGACTTCCCGGCGTCCACGAGCATGGGGTACGCGGTGATCTGGCCTTTTCCCTGAGAAGCTCCGGCATTTTCAGCACGCACCGTTACCTGCACGGGCAGTTCGCCGAAATCCCAGGCAGTGATGCCGTCGCGCCGCCAGCGGGAGTCGTGAATCGCCTCGAAACGCTCCGCCGTCCGCTGCCCCACGGCCCGGAGAATCTCGTCGTAACTGCGGTTCTCGGCCAGCGTTTTCCCCTCCCGGTCCACCACGCGGATATTCATCTGGAGCTCGGCGGGGATTTCGTCCAGCTTTAAATCGTCCGGGTGAATCGGCTCGCCGGCCAGCCTGGTTAACTCCGCCGCCAGCACGCGCAGAAAGTCGCCGCGGCCGAAGGGGATTTTTTCACGCAGAAGCCGGGCGGTGTCGGGTGCCGGAACGAGTTTTCGCCGCTGGTCTTTTGGCAGCGACTTGATCAGTGCCGCGATTCGCTCCTCGAAAAGGCCGGGAATGCCCCACGCCAGCCGCCGCGGATCTACCTGATTGACGGTCTCCAGCGTCACCTGCACGGTCACGCCGTCCTCAGCCGTCCCGGGTTCGAAACGGTATTCCAGCGGGAAAGCGGCGGATGCGGCTGAAGCCGCGGGGATGGGATGTGGGGGATGGGGTGTGGGGGATTTTTGTGAGGAGGTTTTCGGCGGTGGCGGCAGGGATTTTGGGGCCGGTGTGGGGGGAGTTTTGGAGGGAGACGGAGTGGGTTTGCGCTGGAGTTCGGCTTTTTTGCCGAAAAGGGTGAAGACGCCGAGGATGGTGTCGGTGGGAGCGGCGTCTTTCGGTTCCGCTGTTTTCGCGACCGGCGCAGGCAGGTGGGTGACCGCTGGCGTTTCGGGCGTTTCCTGTAAAGAATAAAATGAAGCGTCCGCCGAAATGCCCGGCAGGGTGTCCGGGAAAAGCTGGAGCACGCCGCGGTCGAGGGTCTCGGCCAGCACGTCCGCCTCGGTCATGTTCAGGCCGGTAATCGTGGCGTCTCCGGAGCGTCCGTCCGGGCCCTGCGCTGTGCCGTCCTTCAGGTGCGCGAGCCATTTCTTGAGCGTCGGCAGGTCGTAAACCTCCATCGGCAGACGGCTGTCGTAAAAGTCGTAAAGCTTCCAGTCGCCGGGGATGAAATCGTGCCGCCGGAGTTTCGCCTGGAGCTGTTCCAGCCGGGTCAGGAGCTCGCGATTCTGCGTGTAAAACGGCAGCTCGAGCGGCTTCACCGTCAGCAGCCCCTCCACCAGCCCATGCCGCAAAAAGAGCTCGCGGGCGTCCGTGGGGTTAATTTTCGCGTACGCCACCCGCCGCTTCGGGATGATCGGCAGCCCGAAAAGCGTCACCTTCTCATAAACCATCACCGCGTTATTCGATTTCGACCAGTGCGGCGAAGAATACGTCCGGGACACAAGATGCGGCGCGAGCGTCTCGGCCCATTCCGGGTCGATTTCCGCCACCGTCCGCAGATAACGCTTCGTGGTCTCCACCATCTCGGCAGCGACCAGCCACGCGGGAAGCGGGCGCCGCTGCGCGGCTGAAGCCGTGGGGTTTGTGGTTTGTGGTTTGTGATTTGGGAAGGATGGTGCAGAATCCATCGGCGTCCCGTCCGCGCCCAACTTCCGCCCAAAAAATCGCGTCCCGGCTTTCGGGCCACGTGGTGGCGGTACGGTTGTATCCGCAGCGTTTCCGGAAGAAACACTCGGTCCGCTGACACACTGTTTAACCACTCCGCTGCCCGGCCAAAGAAAGCACTTTCCCCCGCCGCCGACCGCGTATTCTTTCGAGGATTCCGCCTTACGCCCGATGTTCGCCAGCATGCCGGAAAGAATCGCGCGGTGAATGGCGTTATACTTTTCGGGCGCGACGTTCGTCGCCACACCGTCTCCCACGGCCAGGTGTGTGACGTCCCCGCGCAGGAGCTGAGCCGGGAATTTCGCGTCCCGCATCATGTCCTGCACGAGTTCCGAAAACTGGTGGTACATGTCCGTCCATTCCCGCATGCGGTTCCACGAAAGAAAATTCTGCCGGCACGCTTTGAGGAGCTGATTCCGCGAGAGCGTGGCTTTCAGATGGTGGTAAAAATTCCAGAGCCGCAGGAGTCCGACGAAATCGGAGCGGGCGTCCAGAAACGCGGTGTGCGCGGTATCCGCTGCCGCCTGATGCTCCACGGGACGCTCGCGCGGGTCACGGATTTCGAGCGCCGCGGCGATTACCAGCACCTCCTGAATCGGATTCGCCGTGCCCCCGTTATTTTTCGCTTCCTCCACACTTTCCAGGATCATCCGCCCAATGCGCGGGTCCACCGGCAGTCGACTCAGCCGGCGTCCGAGTTCCGTCACCTCGCCGGCACCCGCCGCTTCCGTCAGCGCCCCGATTTCGAAAAGCGTTTTGTAGCCGTCTCGAATGGCATCTTTTCTCGGCGGGTCGATGAAGGGAAAGGTCTCGATCTGGCCCAGCCGGAAGACTTTCGTCTGGAGAATGACGGAGGCGAGGTTCGTGCGCTGGATTTCAGGCTGCGTGTATTTCTCACGGCGGTTAAAGTCCGCTTCCGAGTACAGCCGGATGCAGACGCCGGGGCCGATTCGTCCGCAGCGGCCTTTCCGCTGGTCCGCCGACGCCTGCGAAATGGGCTCCACGGGCAGCCGCTGCATTTTCGTCCGCGCCGAGTACCGGCTGATGCGGGCCGTGCCGGTGTCGATCACGTACCGGATCCGCGGCACCGTGACCGAAGATTCCGCCACGTTCGTCGCGATGACGATTCGGCGTTTCGGCCCCGGGTCGAAAATCCGCTGCTGCTCGGAGGCCGGCAGTCGGGCGTAAAGCGGAAGCACCTCCACGTCTCCGCCCGTAAAAATGGCGCCCTGCCGCCGCTGCTTCTCGCCGTGGAGCATCTTCACCACTTCATGAATATCCCGCTCCGTGGGCATGAACACCAGCATGTCCCCCTGCCCCATCCCGGCCGCCCGGGAAATCGCCCGCACCACGCCCTGATGGATGTCCGCATCCCGCAAATCCCGGTACTTCACCGCATCCGCATCATGACCGCCGCCGTCATCTTCATCCTCATCCACCAGCGGCTCATAAAGCACTTCCACCGGATACGTCCGCCCCGAAACCTCGATCACCGGCACCTCGCGCGCCGGCGTGCGAAAATGCTCCGCGAAACGCTGGGCGTCAATCGTCGCGGACGTAATAATCACCTTCAGATCATTCCGCCGATCCACCACCCGGCGAAGAATCCCGATCAGAAAATCAATATTCAGCGACCGCTCATGCGCTTCGTCAATAATAATAACGTCATACTGATCCAGATTCCGGTCGCCCTGCGATTCCGCCAGCAGAATGCCGTCCGTCATCAGTTTCACACACGTTTCCGGCGAAGTGTGATCCGTGAAGCGGATTTTGTACCCCACGAGGCCCTTTCCGCCGGGGATTTCCTGCTGCAGGCGGTGGGTGATGGAACTGGCCGCGATCCGCCGGGGCTGGGTGTGCCCGATCATGCCCGAGACGCCAAAACCCATTTCGAGGCAGATTTTCGGCAGCTGCGTGGACTTTCCGGAGCCGGTCTCGCCGCAAACCACCACGACCTGATGCCGCCGAATGGCCTCCGCGATCCGCTCACGTTCCTGGCACACCGGCAAATCCTGGTCATACTGCATCCGCGGAACGCTCGCACGCCGTTTTTCCACCAGCTCCGCCGAGCGTGAAACCTCTTCCGACAGCTTCTGAACATCCACCACGTGCCCGTTTTGCTCTAGCGCGCGCAGCCGCGTCTGAAAACGGTAACGCTCTTTGCGCAAAGCTTCAGGAATTTTTCGGCGGATTTCGTCAAAAACGGACACTTTTATATAATGGTGGGCGGTGAATGATAAATGGTGAATGATGAAAATTATATCCATGACGCGGGAAAAAGCCATCCGGGGCGGCTTTTAAATGATCGCCCTGGCATGGAAACGGCCGGATAAAATCAGCGAGAAAAAGAGAAAAGCCGCTTCTCAATCATGTTCAACTTTTGTGATTAAAACGATATTAATTTCCCCATTCCCCCCACCGTGTGAATTTAGGAAGAATTCACAATGATTTCAATTCCACAAAACAGAAAAATATTTAAGTCTTCGATTTTCATTAAACACCGTATTTCACAGCACCTCAAGAGCAATTTTAATAAATCCTCGAAAATTTCTGATATTTTTTAAGTTTTTCGCTCATGTTTCGCTAAAACGCTATTTGTGCGGAACCCGCGGAAGTGGTATAATGGAGCACATGGATGAATGACGGTAACGCTTAAAAAACGCCCGAGGCGCCACGTTACCGGCCACGATTTAAGGAAGAATCAAACGAATCAGGAGGATGAAAGATGGACAGGAAGTCTCGCTTCAGTCTGTGGTCTCTCTGGAACGCCAACTCGACAGAAACGCCCGCCCCGCGCAAACTTCAGGCGAAGTTCGAAGCGCTGGAAGGCCGGCATTTATTATCCGTCTCACCGTGGAGCGTCGCGCAAGACGACGCGCTCACCCCGGCCATGATCTCCGAAACGCTGGCGGATTACGGCGTGGAAATTCCGGCGTCCGTTCTCGAATCTCACACGGCCGACACCGGCGAAAAATGGGAATCCCTGCACGTTACGTCGGCGCTGGACGGCATCAGCGAGGGCGAATACGTCATGACGCTGCGGGAAGCCATCCAGCATTCCCAGCGCATGGACGGCCCGAAAGCCATCATTTTCGACGCCTCCCTCTCTGGCAAAACAATCGTCCTCGAGGAAGACCTGCTCTTCACGGACGACATTACGATCGACGTTTCCGCCCTGCAAGACGGTATTACGCTGGACATGAACGGCCAGAAAATCACCATCGCCGCCGGTGCTCGCGTCAATTTCAACTGCGTGAATTTCGTCAGTTCCGAAGCGTACCTCGTCATGGAGGGCGACTCCTGGGCTCTGATCACCAACCACGGCGATCTGGTTCTGACGAACTGCTCTTTCGAGGACATTCTCGTCCTGATGACCGAAGCCCAGAAAAATGGTCTCGTCAATCCCGGCCAGGACGCCGCCCTGCTGAGCATCATCGCCAACGAGGGCACGCTGACCATGCAGAACGTGACCTTCGCCGGCAACTCGCCCGAGCTGGCGAACGTCCGCGGCAGTGGTACGGTTTATGAAATCGCCACGGCGAATGCCGAAAACGCGGCGGCCGGTGCTTCTAACGCTGCGGCGCAAGCGACGGCGGCCGGTGATTACGCTTCCAGCGGCGCTTGGGCCGATGAACCCGTTTTTTCGGCAGCCCCCGTCTCCGCCCCCGTTTCCGTGGACGCCGAGGAGGAAGAAACGCTGCCGTTTTCCAGCACCACGCAAACCGGCGAAAGCGCGGCCATGGCGGAAATGTCGGCGGATAACGGCCTTTCGCAGACACGGGCCGCGGCGGTAAATGCTGTTATTGAGGGGATTTTCCTCGCCGAAACCGCAGCCGAAGCCACACTGGCCGTCACCATCACCGGCGCCCCCGAGGACGGCGCCGCGGCCGTTTCCACTTCCCGAAAGTCCGGATTCGACCGCTGCGCGTGGGTTTACGCCCCGGCCATTGATATTAATAGTCGAAAGCAAGAGAAAAACGAAGAAGATGCCCTCGCCGAAATAAAATCCCTGGCGCGGATGGTCGCCCAGTCCATTTCCGGCCATCACGCCGCGCAGGCCGAGCCGCCGAAAGATAAGCCCGCCGTGCCGGATTCCGCCTTCACTTCCTGGCAACTCTGGGCCCACGGCGACCCCTTATGGCAGCACGCCCGCGATGAAAATACCCATGATGAGGCACTTTTCGCCGAAACGGGCAGGCTTTTAACACACGCGGAAGCGGAAGCCGAAACGGTAACCGCCGCGAATGCGCTTCCCGCTCCCACGGATGTCCAGGCCCTGCGAACTGACACCGGTGAAGTGGAAATCACATGGCAGTCTGTCCCCGGCGCTACGCATTACCTCGTGGAAACCTCCACCGATGGCGGCGCGTCCTGGTCCAGCGACGATGTGCTCTGCCACGATCAGGATCATTCCGCGATCCTCCGCCGACTGGCTTCCGAAACCGAGTATCTCGTGCGGGTGACCGCCGTGGGCGACGACGGCGCATCGGCCGACGAGCCTTCCGAAGCCGTGCAATTTGTCACCGGCCTGCAACTCGCCTCCCCCGCCCTGACGAACATCCACACCGCCGACGCCCAGACGGTGACCATGGAAATTTCGGACACCGAAAACCTGCCCATGAATGTCAACGGATATGCAGTCGAATACGCCACCGACCCGGGCGTGGGGGCCTGCTGGGCGCGTGAAAACATTACTCTCAACGCGCGAACCGTCACCATCACCGGCCTGGAAGAAGGCGTGGTCTACTTCGCGCGGCTCAAGGCCATAGGCATCCCCGGCGTCAGTGCCGACAGCGAATGGGAGCCCACAGAAGGCTTTTTTACCGTCACGCCGCTGGACGCCCCGATGAATGTGGACGCGTGCGTGCTGGACGCCGAAACGATCCGCATTTCCTGGGAGCCCGTGGCGAACACGTCCGAATACCTGCTGGAATACGCGGAAAATGCGGGCCCGCAATGGACGTCCGTCCGCGTTTCGCATGATTCCGGTGCCACCGCCCAACACACCCTGACCGCTTTGCGCGCCGAGGCCGATTACCACATCCGCATCACCGCCCTGGGCAGCGAATCTTACCTCAACTCCCAGCCGTCTTTCACGATTACCGCCTCCACGTGCGTGGAAGAAAATAATCACTCCGTCTAACGTTTCCGCTCTTCGGCACGAACCGCAGTGACAGCCCGGGGTGGCAAACTCCGGGCTGCTTCCCCTGCCCCATATCCCCCATACTCCGCCAATCTGGAATATGCGTACATCTCAAATCTCGCCATTACACCCATGCCACCTATTTACTCTATATTAAACCGAAAGAAAACTTTAATTATTCCGCAAAAATTTCCATAAATTCCTCAAAAAATGTCCGACTTTCGGTTTTTTCCGCGAAATCAGTATTTGATACAACGGGAAATTAAGCTATAATCGCCCCAGTTAATACAATCTGTCGCGATATTTGGGCAGCGCCTTTTCATTCAAATGAAATCAAAAAAGGCCCCGACTTCAGGTTGTTTGCCACGCAACATAAATCGTACAATGGAAACTTGTTAACAGTTACATTTTTCATCCGTAATTCCATATTCAACTGGAGGCAAATCATGGGGATCGTATCCTACATAAAAAATTGGACAAATAAGATTTCGGGCTCTTACAAGGAAAATCGTTCCCTGCGTTTCGAATCGCTGGAGCAGCGGCAGATGCTTTCGGTTTCGCCGCTGGAGATGCCTTTTTATGCCGAGGACACCGCGGCATTCGTCGGCCCCCAGCTCCAGGCCTATTCCGTCGACTTGGCCGGCGCCGACCTCGCGGCGTTTGACACCGTGGTTTTTGCCGCGATGAATAATGTCGTCGAGTCAAACATCAACCCCACGCCCATCGCGATCAGCTCGCTGAATGACATCAACACGCAAATCACCGCCGCCACCAGCGCGGGCTACACCGGCATCACCCTCAAGCTCACCGGCGCCGCGTCCGTCTTCACTTTCAGTGCCGACATGACGATCGACGCTTCCGGCCTGACCGACGGCCTGATCCTGGACCTCAACGGCAAAACGCTCGTCGTGGCCAACGGCGCCGAAGTCAGCATCCATGGTGTGGACTTCACCAGCAGCGTCGGCTACACCCTGACCGAAGGCTCCGTCACCCTCACCGTCCTGAGCAACGCCGGCACGCTCGAGCTTTCCGACTGCACCTTCCACGGCTTTAGCACCTCTCAGAACTACGCATACAACGGCACGCTGAAAACGGACTTCCGCATCCTCCAGAACACGGGCGACCTGACAGCCGACCGCTTGCTGATTTATCAAAACACGTCCGAAGTCCGCAATACGCACAATGGTGCCGGTGGCGGTACCGCCCGCGACGCCAATGCGTGGCTATACGCCATTTACAACGACAGCGCGTCCTCCTGCACGCTCTCCAACGTCCTGACCCACAACAACATCCCCACCGCTACCGCCAAAAACGGCAATACCAGCCTCGAAGACTGGGCCGTCTATTCCAATCGGGCGCTGAACATTTACAACGCGACCCTGGTGGGAACCGTCGAGATCCTCCGTCCCGCAAGCGGCGAGGGCAGCGACGCCGTGAGCAACATTTACAACACGCTTTATACGCGTAAAGTCACCCTCGGCAACCTTTGCCCGTGGGCCACGACCGACTCCAATCTCGAAGCCAGCGCCGCGACGATGGCCTCCATCTTCCAATACTACAACAACGGCACCTTCCTCAACGCCGGCCAGCGCGACTACACGATCAAAGACACCGCGATCATTATCGACGCCGGCGACAGCAGCCACATCAACGGCACCGCGAAAGACGTTCTCGGCAACGCCCGCATTTCCGGCCAGAAAGTCGACATCGGCGCGATCGAATACATTATTTTCGTTGAAAAAACGCAGTACGACGCCCCGACCAACGTCCACGCCGTTCCGGGCGGCGACATGAACTCGCTGAGCACCCTGATCCTGACGTGGGACGTCATGTCCGACGCCGAAGCGTATGAAGTGCGTTACGATCTGGGCGGCGGATGGATCACGGCCGACGCCAACGATTTCGAAATAGGCCTCGACACCGTCACCTTCACGCTCGCGGGCCTCAATGCCGGCCAGACCGTTTATTTCCAGGTGCGTTCCACCGGCGATGAGCTGACCGACTCCGAGTGGGTGCAGGTTTCCACGACCACGAAAACACAGCTCGCGGCACTGACGGGCCTCACCGCCACCGCCACCGGCACCGACGCCGTCCAACTCACCTGGAACGCAACCGCCGGCTACGCTGGTGACATCCTCCTGGAATACAAGGCGTATGGCGACAGCACCTGGTCTTCGACGACGATCACCGCCGCTGAGTACGCCGTGGCCGCCGGCAAAGGAACCCTCAACATCACCGGCCTGGATGAATACACCGCCTACAGTTTCCGCGTCACCGCCGCCAGCCTGGAGGACGATGTGCTGAGCTCCGCCGTGTCCGGAACCGCCAACGCCACGACCTTCTTCCAGCTCCGCGACCTGGCCTTCATCGGCACGCCCGGCGTGGGCACAACCTCCGTGACGGTTTACCTGGCCGACGACGCTGAAAACGCGGGTTACGTGGGGCAATACGTGCTCCAGTACAGCACCGACAGCACCTTCTCCACGTTCCAGACCGCCACGGTCAACACGGACACCCTTTCCGCCACCGCCACCGGCCTGGCGCAAGGCACGGCCTATTACTTCCGCGCCGCCGCCGTCAACAACGACGAAACGCTGATCCTCAACTCCGGCTGGGTGCAGACCTCTGCGACGACGAAAACGCAGCTCGCGGCGCTGACGGATCTCACCGCCAACGCCAACGGCAGCACAGATACCATCACCCTCACCTGGAACGCGGCCAGCTTCACCGGCAGCGTCCAACTTGAGTCCCGCCTGTCCGGCACGAATGACTGGGTCACCGGCGCGACGCTGATTCTGGGCACGAACTACACCGTCACCAGCGGCGTGGCCACCGCCACCATCACCGGCCTCAGCGAATACACCGCCTACGACTTCCGCGTCACCGCCCTGGGCAACGGCGACACCGTGCTGAGCTCCGCCGCCTCCGGCGTGGCCTCCGCCAGCACCGTCTTCCAACTCCGCGACCCGGCCTTCAGCGCCGCCGCCGCCGTGGGCACCGACACCATCACGATTTACTTCGCCGACAACGCCCAGAACCTGGATTATGTCAGCGAATTCGTGGTCCAGTACAGCACCGACAGCACGTTCGGCACATACGCCACGGCCGTGGTCGACACTCTCACGATGTCCGCCTCCGCCACCGACCTGACGCAGGGCGCAACCTACTACTTCCGCGTCATGGCCGCCGGCGACGACGTCCTGATCCTGGATTCCGACTGGGTGACGACCGACGCCATGACCACCTTCATCAACCTCGACGATTTCGAGCTCACCGGCCTGCGAGTCGTCGGCGTCAACAACGAAAACACACTGGAAGTCACCTGGGACGAGCTGCCCGAAATGCTGAATTTCACGGTGGAATACTCCCTCAACGGCAAAACCTGGAGCACGGTCGGCGTGGAACGGACCGACAACGGCGCCCTGATCACCGGCCTGTTCGCCTACACGAACTACCAGATCCGCATCACCGCGACCGCCGCCCCCGACAGCGGGTACCTCGGCTCGCTCGACGCCGAGACCAACGGCACGACGCTTGTGCTGCTGGCCGCCCCGCGTTTCGACTTCACCACCGTCAGCCGTACGGCAAGCAGCATCACCATGACGCTGGTCGATATTTATAACTATTCCGGCACCGTCGGCGGCTATCTCGTGCAGTACGTCACCGACCTGGGTGCGGGCCACGAGTCCGTCTGGGCCGACGCCGGTTACGCCGTCTTCGATACCATCACCGGCACCATCACCGGCCTGCAAAGCGACACCGCCTATTACTTCCGCGTCATGGCCGTCGGCTTGGAGCATGTCTCGCTGGATTCCAACTGGGCCTACAACACCCGCGACAAGGCCATCACGCTCATCAAGCTCGACGCCCCGGCCAACCTGACCGTGACCCGTCCCGACGGCATGCCCAGCACCTATTCCCAGATCGTTTCGTGGGATGCCGTCACCGGCGCGACCAGTTATGCGCTGGAATACTGTGCCTCGACCGTGCCATTCACCTCCGCCGACAACATCCCGGCCGAGGCCTGGTACACAATCGGTACGACCACTGGCACGTCCGTCAATGTCGAGGGCCTGGACTCCGGCCTGTACTACCTGTACCGTGTGAAGGCGATGGGCGACACCACGACGCACGAGGAATCCGAGTGGGCAACGCTGGAAACCGCTGTCCGCACCCGGATTCAACTGAAGGCGCCGGACGACATGTTCGCCTTCTCCGCCAACCTCCGCGAGATGGAATTTTACATCAACATCAACAAACTCCTGGCCGACGGCATGACCATCCGTTACCGCGTGGTGGACAAGGCGACCAACGAGCCGCTGGGCGACGGCACCTGGACGGAGATTCCCTTCAGCGAACTGGCGCCGAAAATCGTCGCCGACAAAACCGCCTACTACCTCTACTACGGCCTGCCGCCGGGAACGCGTTTCGAGTTCGAGGCCCTGGTTTACAGCAATAGCGACGACTACCTGGAATCCGTGTGGTCCAAGAGCTTCTTCGCCAACACGAAAGAGCAGCTCGCGACACCGGTCGAGCTGACCGTCAGCAACAAGGCCGTCAACGGCTTTAAGGTTTCCTGGGAAGCGGTTCCCAACGCCACGGGCTATCTCGTGGAATACGTGGCCGCTGGCGCCGATCAAATCGACGGCAACACCGTCTGGACAACCGTCACCGCCAACACCGCCAACACCTTCATTATCCTCACCGGGCTGGATGAAGCCACCACCTACACCGTCCGCGTGAAGGCGCTGGGCAACGCGAACAACGTTTACGCGTCCGAATTCGCCATGATCGACGCCACGACGCTGACGCAGCTGGTGCTGGCCGACACCGCGACGGCCGCCCCGTATTTCGCCTCCGAATTCGATACCGACAAGATTCGCGTCACGTGGAGTGCCGTGGACAACGCGACGGGCTACACCGTGAAGTGTTACGACGCCGCGGGGAATTTCGTGGCCGACTACGCAATGGAAGCAGGTGTGACGGAACAGATTTTCGTGGGCCTGCATGCGGGCACCGAGTACCGGTTCGAAATCGTCGCGCTGGGTGACGGCGAGATTTACGGCGACTCCGTGATTCGCGAAGCCACCGCCGTGACCGCCACCGCCGTGGCGCAGACGACCATCACCATCCAGCAACGCGCGGCCCAGTCCCTGAGTGTTTCCTGGACGGAAGTCACGGGCGCCACCGGCTATCGGATCGCGTGTGTCGCCGCCGGGCAGACGGAAATCACCTACGTGGATGTGGAAGCCGACGGCCGACTCGAGTATGTTTTCACGGGCCTGACGCCCGACACGGCCTACACGATCATCGTCATCGCCACCGGCAACGAAGCCGCGGCCTTGGCCAGCTCGCAGACCGAGTCCCTGACCAGCACCCTCATCAAGCTCAGCGACAAAGCGACCGTCGACGCCGCTTCCGCCGCCACGAGCTCCAGCTCCATCACGCTGATCATCAACGACCCAAACCTGGCCGCGAACATCGGCGGGTACTCCCTGCAGTATTACAAGACGTCCGACGCCCGCGCGACGACGACGCTGGAAAACCTCTCCTACGTCATCACGACCGACGGCCAGCGGATCACCATCCAGCTCACGGGCCTGACTCCCGCCACGACCTACGCCTTTAAGCTCAACGTGCTGGGTGTGGAAAACGTTTCGGAAGGCACCGGCTTCTTCATCCTCGGCAACACGCAGATCGCCACCTGGGCGCTGCTGGCGGTTCCGACGGGTCTGGAAGGGACGGCCACCGCGCCCGACACCGTGACGCTCACCTGGAATCCCGTCTCCGGCGCCGCCGGTTATGCGATGCAGTACCGCGTCGTGGGTTCCGACACGTGGCTGAACGTCCCGGCAAGCATGGTCGACAATTGCACCGCGACCGTCACGGGCCTGAGCAACTTCACCGATTACGAGTTCCAGGTCATGGCCGTGGGTGTTAACGGCGTTTCCGAGAGCTCCGCGTACAGCACCCCGGCGGTGGTGGCCGAAATCTTCATGCCGTATCCGCTGGATACCGTGCTGGATGTGGATGCCGTGGCCGACGACAGCTGGGATATCACGGTCACGTGGACGCCGGTGGATAACGTCACCGACGGCGACATCACCTACACCGTCGTCATCATGCAGGGCGACACCGTCATCCGCACCTACACCGGCCTGACCGGCAACTCGCTAAACGTCGACGGCCTGGCGCCCAAAACCACCTACACCGTGACCGTCACCGCGAACCCGACCGACCCGCATTACGCCGACTCCGCCGTCTCCGACGCCGTGGACGTCACCACCCCCGCGATTCCGATCGGCATATCCCGCCTGTCGGCCCACCTCGTGGAGGAGCAAATCGTCTTCAACTGGACGAGCGTGCCGGATGCGGAAGGCTACATCCTGAAGTACTTCACGGCCGACGACGCCGAGCTGAAGACGCTGGGGACGTTCTCCGCCATGCAGAACAGCTTCATCTGGGACGACTGGGCCTACGGCACCGAGTACACCTTCATCCTGGTCGCGTTCGGCCCGGAAGCCACCCACGGCACCTCCGAGTCCGACCCCGTGCTGCTGACCACCCCGGTGGAAATCACGCTGGCGGGCGTCATCCGCAAGAATGCCTCCAACTTCGCCGACACCACGATGCCGGCCACCGAAATCTGGGTGGATGAGTGGAGCACGCTCTACTTCGAAATCTGGACTTCCGTCACCGAAGGCGTGGTCGACGGACGGAAACTGACGTTCACGATCGGCGTGGACAGCTCGCTGTTCATCGTCAGCCCGCCGACGATGCCGGAAGGCATTAGCCTGACGGAAAGCGGCGGCGTCTGGACGCTGATCATCGGGCCGGACTATGTTTCGACCGGCGGCGACGCCACGATGCTGGCCCAGTTCAAGCTCACGCCCGTCACCAACGGCGGCCTGGCCTGGGAAGATATGTACGTCGAGGACGCCTTCGCCCTCAACGGCACGATCATCGCCACCGACGTGTACGCCATCCCGTACGACACCAACGACGACGGGATCATCGACACCCGCGACTACGGCAAGTTCGCGGAATACTACGACTACAACCGTTACCATCCCTTCGCCGACTTCAACGGTGACGGTCATTTGACCAACGAAGATGACTGGGCATGGGTCATGCTGAACAACCGCGGAACCTACTTCGGCGGCGAAAAGCAAGTGGTCTTCTACAACGGATTCCCCTTCGACTTCATCAAAACCTGGACCGGCGAACTCCTCCGCAGCCCGGTGGTGATCATGGGCAGTGCCGACCTGGAAACGCCCACCACCCCGGTGTTCACCAGCTTGGTGACGGGAAGTTACACCCCCATCACCTTCGTGCAGAACACCGCCTCGGTTTATCTGGGCACGTTGCCAGTGCTCAACAGTGCCAACGCGCTGTCCGACAACGCCGCCACCCGTGACCGCGCCGACGATCAGGACGGCTTGGCCGCCGAGTTGATCAATGTGCATGAAGTGTTGGCCGTCTTCATTTCCGAAACAGTATTTGAAGAAAACGTGGAAGAAATGATGTAAGCAAACCTGAATCTCGCGATTCATGAACGGGGCGACCCATTCTGAATCACACAAAAAAAATCGCCGTGGGCACTCCGCCTGCGGCGTTTTTTTTGTTTACACCGCCATTCCGTCTAATTATAACAGTTTTGCCTGGTAATTTTTTAAAAAAATATTTTTTTTGGCATTAAACGATTCCCAACCTCATTAATATTACATGAGAAAGCCGAAAAAATGATGTTCTTTCATCGGAAAAAATATTTTGTCGCAAAAATTGCCTCTCCTGCTCTAGACTTGCGCGCGAACTTCTGTTATGCTTTTACGTACGATGGAATATACAGTGTGCATATGAATGATAACGATTTTCCCCTGAAATCGATGATTGGAGTTATCCGATGGCGGCAAAATTCATTTCTCATTTGATAATCTTACTGATTATCTTTATCACCGTCGACAATCTCAGCGCGGCCCAGTATACGTGGAACTCTCCGAACACCGGCTACTGGTGGCAGACCGCCATGTGGACGGGCGTCGGCGGCTCGACCTACCCCGGCGTCGGCGACACCGCGACCATCAACCAGGGCACCGTGCAGGCGAATTTCACCAGCACGGACGACTACGCAACCTACTATCTCGACAGCAATATCAATCTTTCCGGCACTGGCGTGCTGACGCAAAACGGCAGAAACAATCTGTCTATCGGGATGAACTCTCCGTCTCGACTGACGATCACCCAGACCGGCGGCACGATGCGCTACACGAACACCGCTCCGATGCAAACGTTTCAGGTCAACGCCGACTGGAAGATTTCCGGCGGTGATTTTACAACGACCGCGGCTTACTTCGGTTTCGGCACAGGCAAAACCGGTAGCATGGCGATTTCAGAAAACGCTAATGTGAATATTACGCAGTTTTATCTCTACATGGGCGACAATGGCGGAACCGGCCATCTGACCATGACCGGCGGCACGCTGACCATCACCGGCGGGCAAAGCTCCGGAATCCTGCTGGGGGGCGGATATTCCGGCATCGGAACCGCCGTCGGGACCGGCCATTTCACCATGTCCGGCGGCACCATTCTCGGCACGGAAGCCACCAGCGGCGGCGGAACCATCACCATGGGCAGCTTCTCCGGCTCCATAGGAACGATGACCATGACCGGCGGCGAAATCAAAAAGCTGAACAATTTCTGGGTCGGGGCTGACGGCACGGGGACCTTCACGATGACGGGCGGAAGCATTCAGTCCGACAGCGAATTTTTTGTCGGCTTGGGGTACGCCAACGGCGGCAGCGGAACGATGACCATGACCGGCGGCAACGTCAGTACATCTTCATTTCGCGTCGGCGACTATCGGGGCTCCGGCCTGGCCACCAATTACACCGGAACGCTGAATCTTTCCGGGGGCGAAATTTCCGTCACGGCGGTAGGAATCGGCACTTATGGCGCCGTGGGAACCATCAACCACACCGGCGGCACATTTAGCTTCTCCAGTCCGACCAGCTCATCAATGGCTCTGGGATACCTCGGCGGCACCGGCATTTATAACATTTCCGGCAACGCGAGAATGATCGGCGGCGCGGGGATATACGCCTACGGCCCCGGCGTGGGATACATGAACATCACCGGCTCGAACGCCGAAATCTCCGTCCGACGCTTTAATTACTTCTCAGGCGGGTCGATTTTCACGAAATTCACGATCGACGATTACGGCGTCACGACGATTTTCGCCAGCAACGACGTCGGGCTCAAAGATCAGTTCACGGTCGACATGCCCGGGAATTTCATTTCCCTGAAAGTCGATCATCTCGACCTGGCCAGCGCCGCCGCCACGCTGCTGAATCCGGAGCTGTTCGCGGTCGACAACAAAACGCCGTTCGCGTTCATCAAGAAAACGTTGCAAGAGAACGGCCGGCAAATCGCGCGGCTGGAGCTAGTCGACACGCCCAACTGGGATCTCGAGGGAATCTTCCGCTTTTCCGACGATGGGCTGGAGAGGGGATACCTCAAAGTGGCCGGGGAGTATAATTACCTCCAGACGCTTTTCAGTAATCTCAGCGACGAATTGACGCCGCTTCTGGTGGATTACCTGAATAAAGATATGGCGAACCCCGACGTCCGTTTCACGCTCGCCGGTAGCGACATTTTACTCGTCGGGAACTATCTCAACGAGCAGGCGTACGCCTGGTTCGGCTGGGATTTAAATGGGTTTAACGACGCGTATGACTCCGACGTGAAGCTGCTGGGCTTCAATGTGGTGCCCGAGCCGGGGACGTGGGCCCTGCTCCTGGCGGGGATGGCCGGCATGGCGTGCCTGCGTTTCTTCCGCCGCAAAACGCGAGCCTGTTAGCGCATCTTCAGAATTTGTCTGGACACAAGAAACAACAGCCGGGAATGGAGCGCAGCGGAATGACCGGATAGAAGCGGAAACTCACTTCCCACTTCCATCCTGTCATTCCGCGTCACTGCGTTCCGCTCCATTCCCGGCTGCTGTTTTTATGGCCGCATCAATATCGATTTTGGATGCGCGATAACCCCCGTCACGCCGTCGGCTTCAGCGCTTCCGGCGTCACCTGGGTTTCCTTTTCGCGCATGGGTTTCTTTTCCTTATAGTGCTCCGCTTCCTTTTCGAGCGATTTCCGCGTGTCCTCTTCCTCCTCGGCACTGACCAACTCCATGCCTTTCTCCACCCACTTCATCGCCGTTTCAAAATCCCCGGACTCGGCATACGCCGCTCCCAGCGTGCTTAAATAGCCAGGATTTTTATAATCCGTCAGCTCGCACGCCCGCGTGGCCAGCTCCATCGCCCGGGCCGGGTCCCGAACGCCATCTTCCGGCGAAGTGCAGTACAGCCAGGCGAGGTTATTCAGCGCCAGCGCATTTTTCGGCTCCAGTTTCACTGCCTTTTCATACTCCGCCGCCGCCTCGGGATGCATCCCCGCCAGCAGGAACGTCCCGGCCCGCACCCCATACACCATCGCCGCGATGGCCCGCTTCCGCTCCCGCGGCGTGAGTTTTTTTTCCGCGGCATCCTCGCCATCATCATCCGCATTTTCCTCGGCATTCGCCGATAACACCGCCTCGGCAGACACCGGCTCCGCTTCCGCCGCCGCTTCTTTTTCAGCCTCCGCCACCAGCGCCTCCATCCCCTGCGATTCCATCAGCTCCGCAGTCTTCGCCATGAGCCGGGCGTACTGCTTATCCTGCTGATAAATGTCCATGAGCATCATGCTCATCTCCAGATTATCCGGGTCCAGGGCCAGCAGCGACTGCACTTCCTTCACCGCCTCCTCCGCTTTCCCCACCTTCACCATGCACTGCCACTTCATGGACAGAATGTCATTCTTCCCCGGGGCCAGCAGGGCCGCCTTCTCAAAATCCGCCAGTGCCTCAGCATATTTTTCCATGGAATAATACGCCGAGCCCCGCAGCACATAAACCGCCGGGTCCATGGGATGTTTTTCGATGATCGTCGCGATGGGCCCCAGTGCCTCCTCATAACGCTTAAGCATCAGCAGCAGCCGCGCTTCGAGCTGGAGCATCTCCTCATCCCCCGGCTCCAGCTTCACCATCTCCCGCACCTGCTCCAGCGCCGCCGCCGGATCATCCTCCTCCAGAAGCAATAACACCTTCAACCGCCTCATTTTCAGAAGCGTCTCGGCATCCTCCTCCGTCTGCGCGGAATGAATCATGGCGTCAACATCCGTCAGCGCTTCCGAATTTTTCCCCAGGGCCATGAGCATCATCACAAAGGTCTGCTGAAATTCCGGCTTCTTCTCCGGCAGCAGCTCCATGGCCTTCTTCAAATCTCCCAGCGCCTTCTCACTGTCATCCGCATAAACCAGCCCGGCATGCATCCCGTAAGCCGCCCCCAGCTGATTCTCCACCATCGGCGTCCGCTCCTCCTTCTCCAGATTCCGGATCGCCTGCTCCAAATACTCCCGCGCTTCGGTCTCGAACTTCGACTTTTCGTCTTTCTCCGCCTTCTTCCCGCTGCGCTGGAGTTTTTGCTCCTGCACCTGTGCCAAAAATTGCGCGAGCCGCGCCGCCGCGAGGCATGTTTCCCCCGAATCCGGACGCAACTCCACCGCCCGCTTTACCCCTAAATACACCCTCCGCAGCAGTAATTCCATCCCCCCGGCATCCGTCGCCGAGAGCATTTCCAGCCGAGAAAGTATCACCTCCGCGTTTTGCATATACGTCGCGAAAAGAATGTCCTCCGTCCACTGCCGTGCCACAGGCGAAAGTTCGCGCTTCAGCAGCGCTTCGCAAAAATCGCCCAGCCGCTGCAAATCTTCCACCGTTTTCGCATGCACCCGTGCCCGCAAAATCTCACGAAACGCGTCCTCCGCATTCATTTTCTCCAACTCACGCTGCATCGCCTTCCACGGATATGGCGGATCCATGTCCCACTTCGTCTCGCCACTGACACCGAGCACGTCCTCACTGATATCCGTAGGCACAAACGCCACGCACACCGGGGCCATGACCTGCATTTCCTTCCCCGTGGGTTGGAGTTCGCCCGATTTTTCGTTAATCGAGAAAATCACCACGTTATTCGTATCCTGATTCGCCGCCAGCAGGCACATGCCGTCCGGCGAAATGGCGAAATCACGCGGCGATTTCCCCCCAGACGCCGTGGCATCCACGAACATAAGTTTCCCATCTTCGTCAATTTGAAACACGGCGATACTGTCATGGCCGCGATTTGATGTGTACAAATATTTACCTGACGGGTGAATGCGGATCGCCGCGGATGTACTTTTTTCTCCGGACGCGAGAAATGCCTCCGGGAGTGTAGAAATCGTCTGCACCGCCTCCAAGCCACCATCATCTTTTACCTTAAAAACCGCCACGGTATTCGAAAGCTCGTTCAGTACATACGCGTATGGTTTTTCCTGGTGAAACGCCATATGACGCGGGCCGGAGCCTGGCTCCACGCTGACGCTGGGTACGTCCGCCTGGCGAAACGCGTTCTTATGGAATTCCATCTGATAAATCATAATTTTATCTGTCCCCAAATCAGGAACATAAAACCGTTCATCACTGACCACCACGGCTGGCCCGCACCCCGGGTATATATTAATGGAATGGGGATGCGGCGCCTCCTGCCGCTGTGCGTTCGGGCCATTCCCCTCCAGCTTCACCCGTTGGAGCACATCGCCGGGCACGCGATCCGCCCCGATCGGCAAAAGCACCACATCGCTGCTGCCATAATTCGCGACCAAGATATTATCTTCCGGCAAATCCAGCCGCAAATGACACGCGTACGCCCCAATTCCCGAAACCGTTTTCAGAAGTTTTAGCTCCGGGGCCGCGTCGAGCTTCCCGGAATCATTCACGCAAAATGCGTACACGCAACTTTCCCCCATCTCGCCGACCGCGTACAGATAATTAAAGTCGCGTGAAAAAGCAAGATACGCCGTGTTATGAGCATCCGCCACCTGCCGAGGCGCACTCAACTCGCCAGGCACCGTTTCCAGATTCGCGGCGAAAATTCCACGGGAATCGTCCCGGTCATACGTCCCAAAATACACGCGATACGTTTTTGCGTGCAAATTTGCGCAGAACAGAGAAAATGTGGCAACGATAAATAGCGTCGCAAACAGGGTCTTCAATAATGGATTCCGGTGTGTGGGAAAGGATGATCGCATTTGCATTTCCTATCTATTTATTTGTTTGAGACGCCGCACCGCACGCAGCGTAACATTTTTCATGGGGCAAAAAGCCGGGCACACGGACATTCGACGCAATCAGAAAATACACTCCAATCCGCCGACATTCTCAATTGTATGCTAAACAGGCAAGAAATGCAAGAGATTTTTCGCGGAAAAGCGAGTCCGGGAGGGACTTTGAACCAAGAAAAGAAAAAATAGTGGCGAAATATCAGAAAAAAAAGATGGCACAACGGTCAGACGGGCCAAAAAAACGCTCCGTCCATCCGCCTTGCCATCCCCGCCGCATGATACACTCTGCTGGACGCAATTTTCACCGAAAATCATAAATTCGGCTTTTTTAACATGTCATAATTCATAAACTCGCCCAGCATGAGGAAAATTCCGATCAGCAGCCCCAGCGCCGCCACCCACAGCATTACATCATACGGCGTCGACGCCATAATCCGCTCCACGAGCGTCGGGGCATCATCATCCTTCCTCTTCTTTTTCTTCCCGCGCTTCCCCACACCATCCGCCTCAAACTCCGCATCTTCCGCTGCCGCCTCATCATCCCCAGGCTCATCGGTCAGCGACGCGAATTCGGCCTCCCCCTGCGCTTCATCCGAATCCCCCTCATCTCCGCCACCTTCCTCGACCAGCTCTTCACCCGATTCCTCCCATTCTTCGCCACCCTCCTCAGCGACTTCCTCGTCAGCGTACTCATCCTCATCATCCGCGTACTCCTCTTCCGCGAACATTTCGTCGCCGTCCCAATTCTCCTGGCCGGCATCTTCCAGGCGATCTTCGTCGTTATGGTCAGTCATTCGCAATCTCCATTTTTATCGTATTTGCGTATTTCGCGTATTTTCCATTTCATGAACTGGCAGCACCTCGCCAATTTTAAACATACGAACAATTTTATTATACCCGAATCCCCGCGTGTTTTGCAAGCGTTTTTTCCCTGAAATGTCGACTTTTTATAAACTTATCTCCACAAAGGTGGGGTTTTTCAGGCCGGGAGCGAATTTTCCCGGCAATTTTGGCCCTCCCTTGTTTTTTTTCGCCGATCCTTTAAGATAAACGACACTTATTTCGGGGCGTAGCGCAGTCTGGCTAGCGCATCTGCTTTGGGAGCAGAGGGTCGGAGGTTCGAATCCTCTCGCCCCGATTCAACAAGTGTCGTAATTTACGTCACTTTTGATATTCGAGGCTTGATTCTGGTGAAAATCTTTCTGGGTGGTTTGAGGGAATTCCCCCAAGACTCATTATTCAGGAAGGAGAAGCCATGAATAGCGAAAAAATGACCGAGTGTCGCCGACAGCGCGGCAGATCAAGAAGAACGTCTATTCGACGGTTTATACGGGGTCCGTACATCGTGCGTCGGTCATCGTCGACAGCAGGGAGCGGATACGGATTTTGACGGCCCCGAGCTGGGCGCCTTCATCGATTTTCAGCAGCGTGTGGGCTTTTCCCACCGACGCAAGAATTTCCATCACCTGCTCCGCCGTGACGGCATCCAGGCCGCAACCGAAAGAGGTGAGCTGCACCATCTGAAACTGCGGGTGGCGGGCCGCGAAGGTGGCGGCGCGGTAAAGACGAGCGTGGTACCCCCACTGATCCACGATCTGCATGGGAAACAGCAGCTCCTGCCCGAGATGCGCCACCGCATCCCCGGCAAGCACCGCCGCGCCATGGGCCGTGATGAGTTCCGGAATGCCGTGATGGATCAGCGGGTCCAAATGATACGGCCTGCCCGCGAGAATAATCGCCGGCTGCCCCGTTCTCAGAAGCGCTTCCACGGCGTTTTCGCCCATCCGCCGGAGGTCTGATTTATACGCATCCTGGGCCGCGAACGCTTTCTGCACCGCCTGCCACAGCACGCTCCGCCTGACACCCAGCGGTTTCAGAATCGGCCGCAGCGTTTTATAAATTTTCTTCGCGTCATCCGTGGGCAGAAACGGCGCTATGAACATCACGCCCGGCTCGCGAATCTCATCCATATTCAGCCGGATAACTTCCGGATACGAGCCGACCACGGGGCAATTAAAACTCGCGAATACGTCCGCGAATTCCCGCCGCTCCACGGGCTGGGCGGGATAAAAAATCCGGTTCACGCCGCGCTCCAGCAGGTCCAGCACGTGCCCATGCACCATTTTCGCGGGGTAACAGAGCGTCTGCGAGGAAATGCTGTCGAGGCCTTTATTATACATCTCGCTGCGCGACGGCCGGGAGAGCGTCACGCGGAAGCCCGCCTCATGAAAAAGCGTGAACCAGAACGGATAATTCTCGAACATGTTCAGCACGCGCGGCAGGCCGATCTCCCCGCGCGGCGCGTCTGAAGGGTCGCGCGGCATGTACTGCTTAAACACCCGCTCATGCTGCTCATGCCAGAGATTCAGCGGCGCGATTTTTTCCTCCGCACCCGCCGCGTGCACGGCCATGCGCTCGCACTTATTCCCGGAGACGAATTTTTTTTCGCCCGAAAACGTGTGCGTACTCAGCAGGCACTTATTCTCACACCCGGCACACCGGTGCATGCGCGACGTCATGCGGAAATCCCTGACCGCTTCCGGGCCCAGCACCCGCGATTTTTTATTTTCGTTTCCGCCCGTGTTTCCATACGCATTCCCGCCGATACGCTGGCACGCGATCAGCGCCGCGCCGTACGCCCCCATGATGCCGGAAATGTCGACACGGAAAACCTCCCGCCCGATGAGTGTTTCCAGTGCCCTCAGCACGACGGGGTTATGAAACGTCCCGCCCTGCACCATCACGTGCGAGCCAAGCTCCGCGGTGTCCGCGATTTTCAGCACTTTATACAGCGCGTTCTTGGCCACGGAATATGCCAGCCCGGCGGAAATGTCGGCCACCGACGCGTTTTCCTTCTGGGCCTGCTTCACTTTCGAGTTCATGAACACCGTGCACCGCGTGCCCAGATCAATCGGCGCGGGGGCGAAAATGCCTTCCGCCGCGAAATCCGCCACGCCGTACCCCAGCGACTGCGCGAACGCCTCAATAAAAGACCCGCACCCGGACGAGCACGCCTCATTCAGGATGATTTTCTCCACCCGCCCGGCCTGAATATAAATGCACTTAATGTCCTGCCCGCCGATATCCAAAATGAAAGACACGTCCGGCACGAAATGGCGCGCGGCAGTGAAGTGGGCCAGCGTTTCGACTTCCCCCTCATCCACACCCAGCGCCGCCTGAATCATTTTTTCGCCGTACCCGGTCACGCACGCATTTCGCAGCCACGCACCATCCGGCAAGCATTCATAAATTTCCGCCAGCACCTGCCGCACGGTTTCTACCGGCTCCCCCCGATTCGCGCCGTACCAGTGCCACAGAATCCGCGCGTCCTCATCCGTCAGCACGACTTTCGTCGTGGTGGAACCGGCATCCACTCCCAGAAACAACCCGCCGCGGGCGTTTTTTAACTCCGCACGCGGGGCTTTCAGGGCCTCATGCCGGGCGGTGAAATTTTCATAATCGGCTTCACAAGAAAACAGGGCCTGCAGGCGGTCCGTCTCGCGCGTGTGCTCGTGCGTCATGACGTGATACAGCCGCCGCCAGAGTTCCGTGGCGGTCATCATGCCGTTCTCCGCCACACTCAGCGCCCGGCCTTTCACCGTCACCAACGCCGCGCCCAAGGCCACGAAAAAGTGCGCGTTTTCCGGCGTCCGTTCCTGTTCCGGCGTCAGTTTCAGCGTTTCCGTAAACCGCCGCCGCAATTCCGGCAAAAAATGCAGCGGGCCACCCAAAAACGCCACGTTTCCGCGGATTTTCCGCCCGCACGCCAGTCCGCCGACCGTCTGATCCACCACCGCCTGAAGAACGCTGGCCGCCACGTCCTCCCGCGTCGCGCCCTCATTCAGGAGCATAGTCACGTCCGATTTCGTAAACACCCCGCACCGCGCGGCAATCGGATAAATGGTCTCATGCCGGGACGCCAGTTCATTCAACCCGGCCGCGTCCGTCTTCAGCGTCACCGCGATCTGGTCAATAAACGCTCCCGTGCCGCCCGCGCACGTCTCGTTCATCCTCTGGTCGATGCTCCCGTCAAAGAACGTGATTTTCGCGTCTTCGCCGCCGAGCTCGATCACCACGTCCGTCCCGGGCAGAAATTCCGTCACCGCTTCCGCACTGGCGATCACCTCCTGCACGAAAGGCAGGCCCAGCTTCCGCGCGGCCCCGATTCCCGCCGAGCCGGTCATGGCCACCGAAAACGACCGCTGGGGGAACGCGTCCCGCACTTCCGTCACCAGTTCATGCAGCGTTTTAATCACATCCGAGAAATGCCGCGCGTACCGGCACCACAGCGTTCGGCGCGCACCATCATCATACACCACGCCTTTTACCGTCGTGGAGCCCACGTCCAGCCCCAGCCGCAGCGGGGTGCAATCCGTGTCCGAATGCTGAAGGGTAATCATTTCCGTGCTCCTAAACACCGCCTCGCGGGCGGCCAAATCCCATCCATCTTATAATCCTAGTCATTCCCGCCGAGATGTCAAGTGCCGTTTCGCTGGAAATATGTAATAAATATGTAATATCCCCCGAACTGAATTTTGCCCACGAGAGTTGACACGCCGCTTTTCGCGTGTTAAACTGAGCTTATTCGGCAATTTTACGCCACTTTATATGCCACCTTTAATCTCCCCGCCTTTATTAAACCAAGAAAAGGACGTTTTCATGCGATTTTTCATCACCCCGGCCATTCTGTTTTTATGCATGACGTCCGCCGTCATGGGCCAGACGACTTACACCGGCGACCATTTAAACCGTGTGGCTTTCCCCGTGGGCGGGATGGGCGCGGGCATGTACTGCCTGGAGGGAACGGGGGCGATTTCCCACATGTCCATTAAAAACCAGATGGATTTTTTCTCCGAGCCGTGCTGTTACGCGGCGGTGTGTGTGCTGGGGGAAGATGGGCCGGATGGGGCGAAAACGCAGAATGTCGCGCGGGTGGTGGAGGGGCTGACGCCGGAATGGAAGATTTTCGGGCGTCCCGGTGCGGGCGTGGGTTCCGGCGGTTCCACGTACGGCCTGCCGCGCTTCCGGGAGTGTGCGTTCACCTGCCGATTTCCTTTCGCGACGATCGATTTAAAGGATGACGTCCTTCCTGTGACGGCCCGCATCACGGGCTGGAGTCCGTTCACGCCGCCGTCTCAGGATGATTCCGGGATGCCCGTAGGGGCGCTGGAGTACACGTTTCGTAACCCCACGAAAAAGCCCATGCGGTGCATTTTCACGTTTAACAGCCGGAATTTCCTGAATCACCGCGGGAGTATTGGCCCGGTTCCCGGCGGTTTCGTGCTTTATGATAGAGTGAAGCCGGCCGAGCGGGAAAAAAAAGGGGCGTTCGCGGTTTTTGTGGACGGCGAGAAAAACGTGACTGTGGACCACTGCTGGTTCCGCGGCGGGTGGTTTGACGCCTTCACCGTGGCGTGGGAAAACGTGGCGGCGGGAAATATCATCGAGAATCCGCCCGTGGAGGGGGATAACGCTCCCGGCGCGACGCTCGCGGTGCCGTTTACGCTTCCCCCCGGTGGCGAAAAAACCATCCGCCTGATGACGTGCTGGTACTGGCCGGACTCCGGGCTGAACACTGGCCGGCGTGCGGATAACGCGTCTTATAAGCTTTTCGGAAAAGGCCCTTCGCGCGGCACGGTGGCCCATCAGCAGCCCGTGACGGGGTTCCTCGGCCAGGGCCTGGTGAACACGTATGATCCCGGCGGTGACAGTCCGCAGGGCGTGCTCGTGTCCCCGGAAATTCCGCTGAACAAAAAGTTCATGCACGTGCTGGTCGGCGGCGGAACGGAATGTGGCGTGGAGCTTTACGTGGACGGAAAATCCGTGTACCGCGCTGCCGGCCTGGACACCGAAGAGCTGCGGTGGGTGACGTTCGACCTGGCGCCGTACCAGGGTAAAAAAGGCGTTATTAAAATCGTGGACCGCCAGAGTGACGGCTGGGGGCACATCCTCTGCGACCATATTATTTTGAGTACCGAGGAAATCATCACCTTGAAAATCGGGGACGGGAACATGATCACCGCGGACCCGGCCCGCGTCACGCTGATCGCGGATTTTGAAGGCGAGGATTTCGGCGCGTGGACGGCCGAGCATTCGGACGAGGAAAAATCGGACGCCCAGCGCGCGGCCCAGAATGCCCCCGTCTGCGATCCAGAACTGATGATCTGCACCGACGCCCCGATTCCCCCGGCTTACACCCCCTGGTACACCACCCAGTGTGGCAGCGTGACGGAAGTGGCCCGCTGGTGGCGTGAGAATTACGCCCGGCTGCGCGAAAAATCCGCCCTTTTCACCCGCACGTTTTATGACACCACGCTTCCGCCGGAGGTGGTGGAGTCGGTGGCCGTGAACCTGTCCATCCTGAAATCCCCCACGGTGCTGCGGCAGCACGACGGCCGGCTGTGGTGCTGGGAGGGCTGTAACGACCACGGCGGCTCCTGCGACGGCACCTGCACCCACGTCTGGAATTACACCCAGGCGATTTGCCATCTTTTCCCCGAAATGGAGCGTTCCCTGCGGCAGACGGAGTATTTCGAGTCGTCCTGGGACGGCACCGGGCGCCAGGCGTTCCGCGCCAACCTGCCCATCTCGCCGGGCGGAAATATGTATGACGCCGCGGACGGCCAGCTCGGCGGCATCATGAAAATGTACCGCGAATGGCGGATTTCCGGGAATAACCAGTGGCTGAAACTGTACTGGCCCCGTATCCAGCGGAGCATGGATTTCATGATCGAAAAGTACGATCCTCGCCATACCGGCCTGCTGGAAGAAGACCACCATAACACGTATGACATCAACTATTACGGCCCGGACGGTCACTGCGGGAGTTTTTATCTCGGCGCTCTGGCCGCGATGGTCGAAATGGGCACCTTCCTCGGCGAAGACGTCACGTTTTATCAGGAATTGCTCGAAAAGGGCAAAAAGCGCATCGTCGCCGACCTGTTTAACGGCGAGTACTTCATCCAGCAGGTCTGGAAGACGGGCCTGGATCACAATTTCGGCCCGATCAACCCCGCCGACCAGTCCGTGGGATACCGAAAAATCGCGGAGCTCATTAACGAACAGGGCCCGAAATACCAGTACGGCACGGGCTGCCTTTCCGACGGCGTGCTGGGCTTCTGGATCGCGCGATGCTGCGGCCTGGACGCCGAAATCGTCCCCGCGGAGTACGTGAGAAGCCACCTCCTGGCGGTGCACAAATATAACCTCAAAAAAGACCTCGCCGGGCATGCGAACCCCCAGCGGCCGACCTTCGCCATGCGCGACGACGGCGGCCTGCTGCTGTGCTCCTGGCCGCGCGGCGGGAAGCCCATGCTGCCGTTCGTGTACAGCGACGAAGTCTGGACGGGCATCGAATACCAGGTCGCGTCCCACCTCATGATGCTCGGCCAGCCGGAAGAAGCGCTGGAAATCGTGGCCCTGGTGCGAAAACGTTATGACGGCACACGCCGCAACCCGTTCAACGAATACGAGTGCGGCCACTGGTACGCCCGGGCCCTTTCCAGTTACGGTATGCTCCAGGGCCTGACCGGCGTGCGGTACGACGCGGTGACCAAAACGCTCATCGTCGACGCCCGCCTGCCCGAGTTCCGCACCTTCCTATGCACCGCCACCGGTTTCGGCACGGTGGTTTACAAGGACGGAAAAGCCGAATTAATCGTTACCTCCGGCGAAATCCCGGTAGAGAAAATTACGGTGCGGTGAGAGGTGTCCGCCGCGAAAAACAACGATCCATGCGGGAGGATATGGGAGATAGGATATGGGATGTGGACGCAAGCGTAGCGCAGGCGTAAACTGGATTGATTTCCCCCATACCCCACATCCTACATCCCATCCCCATCTACAATTACCATCATACAACCAAAAAGGATTCAATCATGACGAACATATCACGACGCGGTTTTTTAGGAACGTCGGCGGCAGCGGCGGCGATGGCGGCAGGGGGCGTGGCGGGGGCGCGGGAAGTGATTCCGGCACCGGTCGCGGCGGCGAAGCCCGAGGTGAAGAAACATTTCCCCAATGGCCTGCCCCGCTGCAAGCTCGGGAAAATCGGCCTCGAAACCACCATCCTCGGCATGGGCACCGGCATGTCCAACGGTAATCCATACCTCGACATGGGCGAGCCCGCCTTCACCGAAATGATGCATTACGCCTTCGACCAGGGCGTGCGCTACATCGACACGGCCCAGAATTACCGCACCCACATTTACGTCCAGAAGGCTTTGCGAGGCTGGAACCGGGAGGAGTTTTTCATTCTCACCAAAACGCCGTCGCGCTCGGAGGAAACGGTGCGTAACGACGTGGGGCGGTATATCTACGAGTTGGGCGTGGGGCACCTCGACGTCCTGCTGCTGCACTGCATGACCAGCGGCGATTGGCCCACGCAGCTCGCCAGCGCGTGGCAGGGGGCTCAGGAGGCGAAAAAAGCCGGAAAAGTCCGGGCCGTCGGCGTTTCGTGCCATTCTTTCGACGCAATGAAAAAATGCCTCGAAGTCGACGATCTCGACGTCATCCTGGCCCGCATCAACCCCTTCGGGCGCGAATTCCACACCGACGAGACGCCGGAAAACGTGGTCACGCTCTTGAAAGACCTCCACGATAAAGGCGTCGGCGTGCTGGGCATGAAAATTTTTGGTGAAGGAAAATGCAAGCTCCCCGAGCAGCGCCGCGAGTCGCTGGAATTCGTTACCGCCCTGGACTGCGTCGACACGATGACCATCGGCTTCACCGAAACCCCGCAGGTCGACGAAACCCTCGGCATGCTGGCCGAAATTTACGCGAAGAAGTGAAGAGATCGCGTAACCAGCAAACATCAACGGGGGAGGCGAAAATGAAACGCGCATGGCTTTTTTTGCTGACGGCATTTTTTATGTTTCCCGGCTTTTCGTCGGGCGAAGAACGGGCTCCGGGAACCAATTGGCGCGAGGTGAACGCCAAGCGGCTTAAGACGCTCGAAGAGGCACAGGAGCGTCTTTGCAAACCGGTGATTGAAAGCACGCAGAAATTTTCCTTTGCGTTTTATCAGGAAATATTGAAATATTGAAGGACAACAAAGAGAAAAACCTGATTTTTTCGCCCATGAGCATGCATTACGCGCTGTCGGCGATCGCGGTGGGGGCCGGTGGGAAAACGCAGCGGCAGATGCTCGACGCGCTGTGCCTCAAGGAGATGACGCAGGCCGAGAAAGAGTAGTTTCGGGCGTTCGGGCAGTATTTTCAGTGGGAGACCGACGACCTGAGATACTTCATGGCCACGCGCTTATGGTGCGACCCCGCCTCGCCGATCCTGCCGACTTATAAAAAAGACCTGAATGATTATTTTGATATCGAGATCACCGTCATGAAACTCAAACAAGCACCGGAAGCGTCGCGGCAGGCGATCAATCTGGCGATCGAGAAGATGACGATTCAGAAAATCAAAAATCTGCTTCCGCCCGAAGCCATCACGACAGACACCGCCAGCGTCCTGGCCAACGCGATGGTGTTTCAGGGGAGGTGGATGTATCAATTCGAGAAAAAAGCCACCGCCCCGGCTCCTTTTTTCCTCGCCGACGGAACGGAAAAGGAGACGCCGATGATGGCGGAGAATGCGGAAGAGTTCCATGTTTACCGGGACAAAACGTTTCAGGCGCTTTCCCTGCCGTATTTTGATTCGAGACGCCCGGCGAGCATGGTGATTCTCCTGCCCACCGAAAAGGCAGGCCTGACCGCGCTCGAGGAAAAGCTCACGCCGGAGCTGTGGGCGAAAATCACCGCGAATTTGAAGCCGCGGAGAGTCGACCTGAAAATTCCGAAATTCCGCATCGACACCCGGCTCGAGCTAAAGCCGTGCCTCCAGCGGATGGGAATCACGGACGCGTTTCTTCCGGATGCGGATTTCAGCGGGACTTCCGCCGTCAGTCCGCGGTGGCTGGAGGACGCCATGCACGGAGCGTCCGTTACGGTGAACGAGGAAGGGACGGAAGCCGTGGCGGTGACGGTAGCGTGGGAATCCGATTCCGAGATGGATCTTAATCAGCCGGAAATCGTGACATTCCACGCCGACCACCCGTTCCTTTTCATCATCCGTGACGACAAAAGCGGGGCAGTTTTGTTCATGGGGCGATTCGTTTCGCCGACACAGTGATGTGCAGACATTTTTAACATAAGGGAAATAATCAATGGAAAAGCGTTTTTTTGAATCGGTCGGGGAAGAGATTTCGTTGCTGGGTTTCGGTTGCATGCGGCTGCCCACGCGCGACGGGGATGCGGCAAGGATCAATTATCCGGTCGCGCAGGCCATGGTCGACGCGGCGATCGCCGGCGGCGTGAATTATTTTGATACCGCCTGGCCGTACCATGAGGGCGAGAGCGAACGCTTCATCGGCGAGGCCCTTTCGCACCATCCGCGTTCCTCGTTTCATTTGGCGGATAAGCTCCCCACGTGGGAAATCGAGTCGGCGGCCGACGTCGACCGCATTTTCGCTGAGCAACTGAAGAAATGCCAGGTCGAGTATTTCGACTTTTATCTCATCCACTGCCTGAACCGCGATTTCATGCGGAATTACAAGGACGTGAAGATTTACGATCTGCTCATGAAGAAAAAAGAGGCGGGGCTCATCCGCCGGCTGGGGTTTTCGTTCCACGACGACGCCGATCTGTTCCGCAAGTTGATCGCCGAGCATCCGTGGGATTTCACGCAGATTCAGCTCAATTATCTCGACTGGCACGACAGCGACGCACGCGGGCTTTACGAAGCGGCCACGGAGCGAAACGTGCCGGTGATCGTCATGGAGCCGGTGCGTGGCGGGACGCTGGCGGAACTGAACGCCGCGGCGACGAAAATCCTGAAAACGGCGAAGCCCGACGCCAGTAACGCGTCGTGGGCCATCCGTTTCGCGGCGTCGCTGCCGAACGTCCTGACGGTCTTAAGCGGCATGACCACCCCCGAGCAGGTGGCCGACAATCTCCACACGATGACGGGATTCCAGCCGCTTTCCTCGCGGGAAAACCAGACACTGGACGAAGCCGTCTCGGCCTTTCGCTCCTCGGGCACGATTCCCTGCACCGGCTGCCGGTACTGCATGGACTGCCCATTCGGCGTCGACATCCCCCGGGTTTTCGCGGCATACAATCACTTCTGTATTCATCAATACCCCGACGCTTATGTTAACGATTACCGCGCGATTCCGGAGTCGAACCAGGCCCACCACTGCGTCGCGTGCGGGGCGTGCGTGCCGAAATGTCCGCAGAAAATCGACATCCCCGTGTTCATGAAAGAGATCGGGGCCAACGAGCCGACGAAACTGAATTGGGAGCAGTGGTGAAAGCTGCAAGCTACAAGCCATAAGCTGCAAGCTCGCCAAACGCAGTTCTCTATTTAACGAAAAAGGCGGTAAAACGTGGCGTTGGTCGAATGACACAACATCGAATGTTGGTAGCTTGGAGCTTACAGCTTGGAGCCTGTTTCCATCAATAAAATTTGACATTTTAACATGGCGTGGTTTCAATGAAAATAGCATATTTCGATTGTATTTCGGGCATCAGCGGGGACATGACGCTGGGGGCGTTGGTGGATGCGGGCGTGCCGGCGGCGGTGCTGGAGGCGGCGGTGCGGTCGGTGGTGCCGCAGGTGAAACTGGAGGCGGAAGTCGTGCAGCGGAAAGGCTTTCGGGCCACGAAAGTGCATGTCGTCGCGCCGCACGAGCACGCACACCGGCATTTATCGAGCATCGTCGGCATGATTCAGGCGTCGGCGTCGCTTTCGGAAAAATGTAAGCGGCAAGCATGCGAAATTTTCGGCCTCATCGCCCGCGCGGAGGCGAAAGTGCATGGCACGGACGTGGAAAAAGTGCATTTTCATGAGGTCGGGGCGCTGGATTCCATCGCGGATGTGGTGGCGACGGTGGCTGGGCTGGACTGGCTGGGCGTGGATGCGGTGCAGGCGTCGGCGGTGCCCACGGGTTGCGGTACGGTGGAAATCGCCCACGGAATGTGCAGTGTCCCGGCGCCGGCCACGGCGGAGCTGCTCTTGGGTGTGCCGCTGGCGGCGTCGGAGGTGCCGTTCGAGTTGACCACGCCCACGGGGGCGGCGCTCTTGAAATATTATGCCACGCAGTTCGGCCCACGGCCCGCCATGACCGTTCGCGCGGTGGGGCTGGGTGCCGGTGGACGGGATTTGGCCCAGCAGCCGAACATCCTCCGCGTTATGCTCGGCGAGTGCGAAAACGCGTGCGGGCCAAAGGAAAACGCGGACACCGTCTGGATGCTTGAGACGAATCTGGATGATTGCAGCGGCGAGTGGATCGGGCACTGCGTGGAAAAGCTCTGGGCGCTGGGGCCGCTGGATGTGTGGACGACGGGTGTGAGCATGAAGAAGCAACGGCCGGGCGTGACGGTTTCGGTGCTGTGCCGACGTGAGCAGGTGGCGGCGGTCGAGGCGGTGCTATTCCGCGAAACGACCACGCTGGGTGTGCGGCGTTGGCCGGTCGAGCGGACGGTGCTGGCGCGGGAGACGTGCCAGATCGCTACGCCGCTGGGCACTGTGGACGCGAAAGTTGCCGTGCTGACGGATGGGTCGTGGAAAGTGGTTCCGGAGTTCGAGTCGGCCAAGAAACTGGCGACGGCATGCGGAGTCAGTGTGCGGGAGATTTTTGAAAGCGTGCGGCGAACAGCAGAGCCGCAATCGTAAGATTGCGGAAGCGGCGGCAACAAACCGAACGTTTTTTTCAAGCAGTAAAATCCACTTCGCAATCTTACGATTGCGGCTCCGCAACTTTCGCCTTCGGCTCGCCGATTTTCGCGTAGCGGGCGTTGACGTCGCCATAGGCCATGTTGGAAACCAGCCGGCACGCGTCGCAACGGAACGCGAATTTCCAGAAATTATGCTCACCATCCACGAACGGCGTCGCCCACGTGCCCCCACAGCCGGGACAAGGACGCTCCCGCTCGGTGGCTGCTTTTCTGCCGAAATATCGTTGGAGATAATAATACGTTGGAATGCCCGTCGCCGCCTCGATTTTTTGACAGATAGTCCGCCCTTCTTCCGATAGTTGGCTGCCCAGATCAGCCAGCTCCCGGTAAGCCGGCATTTCCAGCGTGCTGCTGCCGATCCAAATGCGGTCATAATCCTGATATTTTGCCTGCCAGCGAAAGATGTCATGGCGGTCTTCATCGGAAATCGGCATACGGTAATGTGGGACGGGCATCCCGGTATCGCCGCGCATGACGGCAGATTCTTCGTCGTAAAGATGCGTAAAAAGATACAGAAACGGAGCGTTTTTCCATGTAAAATCCCGCGGACGATAGTCGTCGTCCACACACTCCCACTGCGGCTCGTGGCCGAAATGCTGAACGACTTTTTTCAGATCGTCTTTCGCCCATTGTGTGAAAAAACGTTTCAGGTGGGCTTGCGGGCCGGTGGCGTTAACGTAAGCGGTCATGACGCCGTTATGCCACATCGTGTGCCATGCCCGGCTGATGTGCCCGCCCTGATAGATCGCGCCAAGGAAATTCCCAGTCGCGTCGTCCGCCTCATCATGAACCGCGGCATCGCATGTGCCAAAGGTGATTTTGTAGAAAATCATGCCATATTCTCCCTGCGGCCAGAGAAACCCACCGTTTTAATTCAGGAAATCCAGGAGGTTGACCGCCTTGCCGTCGGCCCGGTTGATAAGGTATTCGTAAAGCTCCGGCGTGATGCCGTAGGAAAGGCGTTTGACGGAGCCGTCGCACAGGACGATCGTCATTGAGTCGCCGTGCGTGCTGCCGAAGGCGTAGCAACCGTAGCCGTAGCGGTCCTGCTTGAGCATGTAATCCGCGTTTCGATTGCCCCAGCGAATCTGGTCGCGCGAGTCGCCGCCCAGGGCCGGCTCGTTGTCGGCATCGAACTGCCCGTCCATATAATTGTTGGTCGGCATGTACTTCTCGCCCACCAAAAGCGTATTCCCCACCCCGTCGGTCACGTCGGCGGACGTCATCTGGCTGATCCCCGTGGCGATTCCCGATTTGTTGTTGGTTTGCTCGGCCACGACGCCCGGGTTGTTGATCGTACCCTCATAGTCGTTGTAATCCCAGGTCTGGAACGCAATACCGCCATTGATAGCATAGTCGCCGCGATAAAACTTGTTTTCCGGGATTTCGCCCATGCCGACAACTTTACGTTTGTAGATGATCCGGTAGCTGCCGCTGTCGCCGCTGCCAGTGTATAGATCGCACTTTCTGCGGGACGTGCACGTGTAGAGCGGAATGGGGGTGCGGCACATCTGAATGGAACGGGTCTTTTTCTCGCCTTCGCCGCCTTCTTTGCCGCCGACGACGGGCAAATCGAACACCGCCTGCAAATCGACGAATGGGAGAATCGAATACTGCCACCCCGCCACCTGAAGCCGACCATACCCGGACATGGGGTCGCCGATGTAGTTACGCCCAAACCCGCCGGACGGATAATGCCCCACGCGGGCCTCCATCGCGAGAATTCCCTTGCCGATGTTCATCATGTTGTTCGAACACTGCATCCGCCGGGCAGCCTCCCGGGCGGCGTTGACCGCGGGCAAAAGCATCCCCATGAGAATCCCGATGATCGCAATGACCACCAGCAACTCCACCAGCGTAAACCCGCGACGGCGATTCCGATCAACCTGCGTATGCATGAAACACCCCTCCGGATGAAAAGATACCTAAAAACAGAGAATGCCCCCAATGCCTTCTCTATTACGTTCATTTTAGCCCGGATGTTTGGAAAACGCAAGTGCAATTCACCACGTATTTCACGAAATATCCCCTCGCCGGCGGTTCACGCCTTCTTCCGCCGCAACAGAAATACCCCCGCCGCACCCAGCAGCATCAGCGCCCACGTGCCCGGCTCGGGAACATTCCCCCCGTCGAAGCCCAGCGAAATCATGCCCGTGCCGGCGTCGTAACTGTAATTCCACACGTCGCCAGTGAGCGAAAAATCGAACAGATTCGGCAAATAATCCTCAATGTTGCTGGTGCCGTTGAAATTCACAGCCGACAGCAGGTCGAAGGTCAGGCCGTCCAGCAAACTCGGGTCGGCGGCGAGGATCTGAAATTGCAGGTTGGTCACGTCCAGCGTGTTGATTTCGTAAAGCGCTCTGGACGCGGCCAGCTGGTCGAGGTCGAAAACGAGCTTCCCCGTACCGGAAATGTTGCCGGTGAACAGGCCGTCGTTGGCGCCCGTTTCCAGCAGCTCGAACTTCGCGTCGTCGACCAGCACGAGATTGTTGGCGATATCCTGCCCCGCGGCCAGATTCAGCGTCATCCGCGTGTCGCCGGAGATCGAAAGCTCGCTGCCGCTGAACGCGCCCTGATTGGAGACCACAAACTTCCCGGCCAGGTCCGTCGTACCGCCGTAACTATTCGCGGCGTTCATGTAAAACGTCGTGCCGTCGGAATTCAGCTTCAGGTTCCCCCCGCCGGAAATCGCGCCGTTGAAGGCGACTTTCCCGGTGCCGGCACCGTTAATGGTAAAGGTTTCGCCGCCCGCGATTTCGAAATTCGAGGCGATGATCTGATCCGTCGAGGCGCGGAGATATTCGTTAGCACCGATCTGAATTTGGCCGTTGACGATGTCGAGCCCGTAGAAATCGCCGCCGTAATAGTTGGTGTTTCCGCCCATGTGACCAGCGTTGTTAAGCCTGTCAGAGTAATCTGTATGTCCCGCCTTGATGCCGACGCCCAGTGCTCCGCCGAAGTCGGGCCCGACGCCACCGACATTCTGTCCCACGCGGACGTCCAGAAGATAATAGCCGGCCGCCAGAGTGTTGGTATTGTCGGAATAGGTGACGTTGTTGTAATTTTCGCCGTTGCCTTGGTATCTGCTGGAGTTGAAATCAAGCGCCGTACCCGGAACCAGCGTGTCGGAAAGCGGCGTCACCATAATGTAGGACGAGTCGTCGAAATTGTCCATGAATTGCAGTTGTGTCGGATCCGAGAGATAAACCAGCAGCGAATAGGCACGGTAACTGTTGTCCACCCACTGTCCATTGTCGCGCGAATTTAAGACGGTGCTGGGGGTGGTGGTGTAGCTGGTCGGTGGTGGCGCATCGGCATTGCGGATGTTCCCCAGGCCCGCGTTGAACGACTGGCCCCACGCGGCGTTCGTGGTGTCGACGGTCATGCTCGCGGTGCCGGTGACGTTGACTTTCTTCCCGGCCGCCATCATGCCGTTGTTGGTGACGACTATGCCGCCTTCGTTGAGGTCGAAATCGTTGGTGCCATTGAAAATTCGCGACGTGACGTTCATCGTGCCGGCGCCGGTCTTGGCCAGCTTGACGTTGGCGTCCACCCAAACCGCGTCGCCGAGGACTTCGTTGAACGCTTTGACGCCGGTGCCCGTGACGTTGAACGTCAGGACGGCATTGCCGCCGGAGTTCTGGATTTGGCCGTTTCCAACCGCGGCGCCCAAGGTGAGGTTATGCCCCGCCATTTGCAGCACCGACGCACCGCCACCCCGCTGGTTAAATTGAACCGTCGTCGCACTGGGCAGCACGTTGTCGGCCCCCATGGCCAGCGTCGCATAGTTGCCTCCACCGCGGTTTTCGCTTCCGATGATCGTTTTACCGTTGTAATTGTTCGTATTATTGGTCAGCGTGACCGTTCCCTGGCCGTAGGCGATCAGCAGGTCGTTCGTACCGGTGCCGTTGTCAGTGATTTGGCCGTCGATGGTAATCCAACTTCCGTATTCGGTGGTGAATCCGCCGGAGCCTTCGAGAAATACTTTTTGGCTGATGTGCGGGTGCGTCCCCTGGTTGTCCGTCCCGATGATGCCACCATTGACCAGCCGGACATCGCCGGTGCCCAGCGAGCCGCTCTGGTGGATGTACACCACGCCGCCGTCTTTGGCGGTGGTTCCGCCGGTGTAATGATTGTTATTCGTCAGATAAACCCACGTGGACGACTCGACCGCGATATCGGCGTTGACCGCCGAGTTCGAACCGGCATCCCAGTCGCCGATCACGCCCGAGAACGTCATCGTGCCGGTATGCAGCGACAGCGTGGAGCGGGTGGCGCCGGTGTTAATGATTTTGCCGTTGCCGTCGAGGTGGCCGAGGGTTTCATTGAAGCCGTTGAGGTCGAACGTCCCGTTCATGTTGTTGATCCAGCCGCTGATCTGCTCGCCGGCCACTTCCAGCCGGAGTGTCGCGCCCGGATAAACGTTGGAAATGACATTGATCGCGCCGCCGCCAGCCGCGGAAAGCACCACCGTGCCGCTGGTGACGGCCAGATTGCCCGTGCTGGCCGTCGTGGCCGTGCTGCGGTTAATGCGGAACGGCGTGTCGTTGGCGTCAATTACCAGACCGGCCGTGATAGCGCCGGTGAGAATGACGGGATTGCCATCCGGATTCGCCGCGGCTGTTTCGCCCGTGAGCGTCGTATCGCCGGTGATGTTCGATGTGATGAACCGCTTGCCGACACCCTCGACGGTACTGAAGCCCGCAAGATGCCCGCCGGCGTCGAAATCCATCCTTGAAAATTCGTTCCAGGCCGGACCGTCGTTGTAAGTGTTGCGGATACCGAAACCGAAACTCCCCCCCTCTGGGCCGTTCCCACCGCCACCGTAGCCAGCGCGGACTTCCAGGTAATACGTCCCCTCGAACTGTTGGGCATCCGTCGAAGTGACATAGGAATTCCACTGGGTGTCGTTGATCAATTGTATTGTCTCTCCCAGCGTATCGTTTTCACCGACTTTCCGAAGGGCTACATACCCACCGTCGTCGAAATATTTATAAAACTGCAACTGCGTCGGGTCGGTGACCTTAATCGTCGCGGAATAGACGTAGGTGGTGTTGACACCGTTATAGTATTGGCTTAAATTATACGCATCGTCCGAATAGTTGCCGGGAACGATATTATCATTACTAAGACTTAAATTTCCTGCGTTTCCGATCGTTGCCCAGCCCCAGTTGGGAGACGTGGAAACGTCGATCGCCGTTGCGTTGCGTGCGGCCGTGAGAAGAAAAACACTCAGCAGAGCCGCGCTGATCATGTGTCCGCGGCGGCCGAAAACAGAATGAAAACGTTGGGTAAACATGGCAGTTCTCCAGAATTTTCGTTTGAATGAGAAAATTGGTTTCAAAAAATATACCTTTATATTTACCTATTATAATCGCGGCTCCCACTGAATTCAAGCTGAATATGGGGAAACATGATAAAAAAAATCTCTTTTTCGAAATAACGTGCTCGGCGAGAGGTTTCGAATTGGTTTTTACTTGCGGATGTGGTATAATGCGTAAATTAGAACATCTATTCAATTCATTTATATGAAAAAAACAGCAGCCGGAAATGGAGTGAAACGGAATGACCAGATCGAGTTGCTATCAGGTAAATGTGTTCACGAAACAGTAGCCGGGAGCGCAGCGGAACGTAGTGACGCGAAGAGACCGGATAGAAGTGAGAAAAAATCCGGCGGTTCGATCCAGTCATTACGCTGTGCTCCATTCCTGGCTGCTGTTCTTGCGTCAAATCAAATAAGAATAAAGCCCGAAAACGGTGTTTTTATGAATAGCGAAAAGATTATCGTTGCCATCACCGGGGCCAGCGGGGCGGCGTATGCCCTGCGGCTGGTGGAGGTGCTGGCGGCCTGTGGGCGGGAGATTCACCTCATCGTCAGTCGCTCGGCCGTACATGTGCTGGAGACGGAATTAGGCGTGCGGCCGGAGGTGTGGACGCCGGACGCGGAGGGAATGGTGACGGTAGCGCCGGGGGGGCGGGTGAAATGGCATGACCGGGACGATTTCACCGCGGCGCCGGCCAGTGGGTCGTTTCGCACGGCGGGAATGGTGATCTGCCCGTGCAGCATGGCCACGCTGGGGCACGTGGCGACCGGGGCCGGGACGAATCTGATCCACCGCGCGGCGGACGTGCATTTAAAAGAAGGCCGGCGGCTGATTCTCGTGCCGCGTGAGACGCCGCTGTCGCTGATTCATCTGAAGAATATGACGCGGGTGGCACAGGCCGGGGGGGTGATTCTGCCCGCGTGCCCGGCGTTTTATCACGGGGTGGAAACCGTGGCGGATCTGGTGGATTTCGTCGTTTCCCGCATCTGCGACCGCCTCGGCGTGGAGAACACGCTCGTCCGACGGTGGGAGGGCCCGACGGAACATCACCGCATCATTTCTTAAAAAGCTGCTCCACGCGCAAACAGACGACTTTCCATAAATCCGGAATCATCTTGAAAACGCGGCCCTGCTGCAAAAGGGCCATGGAACGGTTCCAATAAAAGTCTGTTCGGGTCGGATCCAGCGCAATTGCCCGCGTATAATCCGCAGCGGCGAGATCGTATTTCTTTAGTTCACCATAAACCCAGCCCCTTTGGGCGTAGGCATCCACCAACTCGGGATCCAGACGAATCGCCTGGGTATAATCAGCGACGCTAGTGCCATACTGCTTGATTTGCTGACACATCAGCCCCCGATAGTAATAATAATAGGCGTTCTGATTGTTGATGCGAATCGCTTCGGTATAGTCGGCGATGGCGTTGGCGTATTGCTGCAAGTCCTGATACGCGCCTCCCCGCATGTAATAATAGCTTTCGTTCTGGTTACCCATGCGAATCGCGATACTGAAGTCGGCGATCGCCTTGTCGCATTGACTGACATTCAGATACGCAACGCCCCGGATATAATAGTCGTGGGCGTTTTGGCCGTTCCGCTGAATCGCGGCACAGAAGTCGGGGATGGCTTTATCCCATTGGCCGATCGCCCGATACGCTATTCCCCGATTGAAATAATGGACTGCTTCCGAATCGTCCAAGCGAATCGCCATGCTGAAATCCGTAATCGCTTTGGCGCACCGGCCAACCGCAAGATAGGCATTGCCACGGTTGGTAAAATAAGCCGCATTTTTATCGTTTATGCTGATCGCGGTTGTATGATCGGCAATCGCCTTGGCGTATTGCTCGCTGCTTTGATACGCGTTGCCACGGGAGTCATAATATTCGTCATTTCGATTGTTGATGCGAATCGCGGCCGTATAATCATGGATCGCCTTGGCGTATTGCTCTAAAAGCACGTACATGTTACCTCGATTGGAATAAGCGCGGTATCCTTTGGGGTTCACACGAATTGCTGCGCTGTAGTCGGCAATCGCTTCGTCGTAGCGGCCGAGTTCACGATACACGATGCCGCGATTGTTGTAGACACACCAATTTTTTGGATTTAGTCGCAAGGCCTGCGTGTAGTCCTCCAGTGCCTTGGCGTACTCTTCGCGGTGGACATAGGCGTCGCCGCGCGTGGCATACAGCGCGTCGTCGTTGGGCGCCCGGAGAATTGCTTCCGTGCAGTCGGCAAATGCCCGATCATCATATATTCCGTTACGGATCGAGAGAAGGAATCGGTCGAAATACGGATACGACAGATGGGGCGCTAAACGAACGGCTTCATCGATATCCGCGGCGGCGCGAGCGTAGTCGCCTAATTGCATGTACGCACAGCCCCTGTTGCTGTACGCGATGCCGTAGTTCGGCGCCAGACGGATCGCTTCATCGTAATCGGCGATTCCCCGCTGGAATTCCTCCAGGATCATATAAGCCCAGCCGCGCGCATTGTAGCCGTCCGCCACTTCCGGCCCCAGACGAATCGCCTCGTCGGAATCCGCAATCGCAAGTTTGGGCTCGATGTTGAGATTATAAGCAAACGCGCGGCGGGCATAAGTCACCGGATTTCCCGGGGCCAAACGGATGGCTTCCGTGTAGTCCGCAATCGAACGCGCCGCGTCGTTCTGGTCGAAATAAAGATCGCCGCGGGCAGTCCATGCCTCGACATCGTTCGGATCCCGGCGAAGCATCTGCGTAAGCTCCGCGATCGAGCGGTCGCTGGAAGCCGTGAACAGCGTCCTTTCCAGTGTCTCCCGCGAATTCAACGGCGTCTTGAAACCGGGATTCAGCAGCACCTTCGCGCCGACATTCTCCATTTCCTTCTGCTTTTTCCCAGCGTCTGCAGCTGATTCCGGAGGAAGATTATAGTCGGACATAACGGACTCCTGCATCCATGAATGGGGAATATCTCCACTTCACGCACCCCATTCCCAAATTCCGTCTTACTCCCAGTCCATGCCGAGATCGAAATACGGGACGGAGTGGGTCAGGGCGCCGACGCTGATGCGTTCGACGCCGGTTTTTGCGACTTCCGTGATGTTCGCCAGGGTAACGCCGCCGGACGCTTCCAGCTCGATTTCCGGATTCCGGGCGTCTCGCATTTCCACCGCCTCGCGGAGCATTTCCGGCGTCATGTTATCCAGCAGAATGATGTCGGGGCTTGCCGAGAGAGCCGATTCGTACTGCTTCATCGTGTCGACTTCCACCTCGACGATCACTTCCGAGGCGGGGAAATTGGCGGCCGGCTCGCGTGGCACGACAGCCCCTTTTTCACGCCCGCGGGCGATCATGTAACATGGCGTCTGCGCGATTTCTTGCCCCAGCAGCGGAGAACCCGTGGCTTCCGCCACCGCCGCCATCAGCGCCGCGCGGGTTTTGCAGGTCCGGGGCGTACAGCCTGTCCGCAGGGCCGGGGGGAGCTTTTCCTCGTCCCGCTTTTTCAGATATTCCCGCACCATCCGCACGGCTTCCGCGGGGTTATAATCGAAATGCTGCATCCCGGCCACGCCCGCCGCCAGGGCGAGGTGATTATCTTTAATCAGCACGGCATCATACAGCCCGCAGCGGTGATTCCGCCCACCTCCGCACGCGACGGCATATTTGTCCAGCAGTCGCCAGCCGGGCATGGTTTTCCGGGTGTCGTACACCGCGGCCCGTGAGCCGGAAATGGCCTTCACATACACGCTGGTAACGGTGGCCACGCCGGAAAGCCGGCCAAGAAAATTGAGAATGAGCCGCTCCGCCTGGAGAATGGCACGCGCCGGGCCGACAATCCGCCCAATTCGCTCGCCGGGCATGATCCGCTGGCCGTCCTCGACATATACCTCCCAGACCAGTTCCGAAGACACGGCCTGACAGATAATCCCGATTGTCGGCTTGCCCGCAAACACGCCCTCACTGTGAGACGTAATCCAGGCCGCGCCCTGCACACCCTCCGGAACCGTGGCCAGCGAGGTCAGATCGCCCACCGACTCCACATCTTCCCGCACCGCCTGATCCAGAATCGTGCGGAAATCGTCCTCCACCGCCGGACACCACATGACCTGCTGATAATCTCGTTTCATCGGGTTCCTCCCCTGCCCTGTAATCACCTTTTTTGTCAAAATATCCCCATTATTATACGGGTTTTTCGCCTTTTCGCCAGTGGGGGAGGGAAATGGTTAATGGTTAATGGTTAATGGTTAATAAATATGTTTGGGGCCCGCTTGCGTAATGAACCATTAACCATTCACTCAAATCAAATTCGACGAATTGCGCTGGGCTTGGCGAGTGGCTTCGGGACCTTTGCGGCGGCGGAATTCCATGCGGGCGACGCCGGCGGCGCCGAGAAAACCGGCGTCTGAGCCCAGCGAAGCGAATTCGATGACCAGATTTTCCGCAAGCGTCGGGAATGTCCGCCGCGAGACTTCCTGGCGGATGCGTTCCAGAAAACGGTTACCCAGCGTCCAGTGCGGCTGGTGGAAGGTCATCGAGCCGCCCAGCAGGATGCCGCTGGGGTCAATGGTATGCATCAGCGTGACCAGACCGATGGCGATGTACCGGGCCGTTTCCATGACCAGAGCGAGGCAAACTTCGTCGCCGCGTTCCGCTTCTTCGCCGACCATCAGGGCCGTGAGCGTCTCGCCGGCCTCCACCCGATCCCGTAGCGACGTGACGATTTTTTTATCTTTCAGCAACTCCCCCGCCTCCCGCACGACCGCTTTCGCACTAGCGTACGCTTCCAGATGGCCGGGCTGACCGCAGGAGCATTTTCGGCCTTTTTCGGAGGAATCGACGATAATGTGGCCGCACTCGGTGCCGTGGCCGTTTTCGCCTTCAATAATCAAGTCGCCGACGATGATTCCGCAGCCGACGCCCGTGCCCAGCGTGAGCATGACCATGGAATGGAACAGCCGGCCTTTGCCCACCCAGAATTCGCCGTACGCCGCCGCGGAAGCGTCATTCACGAAAGAAACCGGCAGCCCGCAATGATTCGCCAGAATGTCCCGCACCGGAAAATTATTCCACCCGGGAAAATTCGTCGGGTTCACCATCCGGCCATTCGCAAAATCCAGAATCCCCGGCGCCCCCAACCCCACCCGCGCAATCTGCTGCGGCGTTAAGTCCGCCTGCTTAATGAGCTTCAAAATACACTTTCCGATGCGCCGGATGGTGTCTTCCGGCCCGTTTTCACTCTCCGTCGGCTCCTGGCACCACGCCAACAGTCGGCCGTAATCATCCACCAGGCCGATTTTCGTCGACGAACCGCCCAGATCCACGCCCACAAAAAACGGCGGCTGGGCATCATAACGCGAAATAAACTGGCGCTGAGCGGTCATGCGATTTTTTTCCTTTGAATCAATAAATAATAAGGTAACCAAAAAAGATCATACAGAATTTTACTCCATGATTCGCCGCGTGTCAAGGAAAGTCGGGATAATCGTCGCCGAAAATGCCGGGATCCGTGGCGGAGTGCAATTTTTCCGGAGTCTTTTTTTAATCGTTTTCGAAATTCGCCTGGGCGCAAAAACAGCAGCCTGGAGCGAAGCGTTCGCGCAGAAACCGGATCGAAGTGGGAAAAACCCCAGCGATTCTATCCGGTCTCTGCGCGTCACTTCGTTCCACTGCGCTCCCGGCTGCTGTTTCACGGATACATTAACTTGGTAACCGCGATAGCCGAGTTTTCCCCCACTTCGATCCGGTCATTCCGCTGCGCTTCATTCCCGGCTGCTGTTCTTGTGAGTAAATTTGCTGGAAACGACTCTTTTTTCCGCCGCGCCACTCTTGAATTTTGCTTGCGGGTTCAGTAAAATGGGGAGGACAATATTATTTTCATGAAAAATCGGGGGAAAAACCATGTATTCCGACGTGACGAATCAGAACGTCATTCGTGTACCGAAAGACACCCACACGCTGCCGGAAGCGTACATCATGGCCTCCGCGGGCGGCACGATCCTGCTGGCCCCGGGCACGTACACGCTCAAAAATCCCCTGCTGATTTCAAAAAACGTTACGATCGCCGGCGAAACCGGGAATCCGGCGGACGTTACCGTGGTGGGGGAGAAGGCCGAGGTGTTTATTTTAATCGCCGATGCGGAATTAGTCGGCCTGACCATCCGCAATTCCGTCCGGTATCCCGCCATCTCCGTCACCTCCGCCCGCCCCGTCATCCGTGACTGCGATATTTCCTCCGCGGAGCATGAAGGCGTGCTCATTTCCCGGGAATACGCGGATCCGACGCTCGAAAATTGCCGGATTCACGCCTGTGGCCACGCCGGTATCCGGGTGCGTCAGGGCGGTCGCGGGCTGGTGGTGCGAAGTGCGATTTTCGAAAACGGCCATGCCGGGCTGCAAATCAGCGATGAAGGCAGCCACCTGACGCTGAACCAGTGCACGATTTTCGACGGTCGCCAGGGCGGAATTTTCGTTTATGACGGCGCGAAGTGCACGGTACTCGACAGCGGCATTTACGGCAACGAATTCGACGGAATCGCGGTCACGGACCCCGGCAGCAGCGTTTCCGCCAAGCTCTGCACAATTTATAAAGGTCAGCGAAACGGGATTTTCGTCAGCGAGGCCGCCGTGGGCGCCTTCAGCCAGTGTGAAATTTACGAAAATCAGGAGGCCGGCGTGAGCGTTTCGTACTCCGGGAACCCGAAATTCACGAAATGCCGCATTTCCGGCGGCCGCGCGGCGGGGGTTTTCGTCAGTTCCGGCGGAAAGGGAAGCTTCATCGAGTGCGAAATTTGCGAAAATACCGGCACCGGAGTCAGCATCCATTATTCCGGCGAGCCGACGGTCGAAAAATGCCATATTCATCACAATAAACGGTACGGAATCCACACCAAAGACGGCGGAAAAGGCGTTTTTCTGGAGAATTGCGTGGAAAAAAACGCCGCCGGGGACGAATTTTTTGAGGAGTAAAGAACAATGACACGACAGACGCAGGACTGGTCTTTACAATGGCTTTCGCATAACGCCTGGCTGCTGCGGTACGGGGAAACGCGAATTCTGGTGGATCCGTTCCTGACGGGGAACCCAAAAGCCCCGGTGACCGCCGCGGAGGTGAAGGCCGATTTCATTCTCGTTTCCCATGGCCACGCCGATCATCTGGGAGACGCCGTGCAAATCGCGGAACGTACCGGCGCAACCGTCGTGGCGGTGGCCGAAATCGTGACCTGGCTGCACGGAAAAGGCGTGAAAAAAACGGTGCCCATGAACATCGGCGGCGGGGTGAATCTGTCTTTCGGGCGCGTGGAGATAACGCAGGCCGTGCATTCCTCCACGCTTCCGGACGGGGCATCGGGCGGCGTGCCCTGCGGTTTCCTGCTTACGCTCACGTCCGGCGACACGCTCTATTTCGCCTGCGACACCGCTTTTTATTCCGACATGGCCCTGCTGGCGAAGAAAAACGTGCTGCTGGCCGTGCTGCCCGTGGGCGACGTTTTTACCATGGGCCCGGAAACCTCCCTGGAGGCCGTGCGGGCGATTCAGCCGAAAGCCGTCATTCCATGCCATTTCGACACATGGTCGCCGATTGCGCAAAACCTCACCGCGTGGCGTCAGCAGGTGGCCGTCCTGGGCGCCGAACCGGTAATTCTGAAGCCGGGCGAGGAAATCACGCGGAAATCGCTTCTCACGCAGCGGTAATCAGGTTCATGTATCCGCAAGAACAGCAGCCGAGAGCGAAGCGTTAGCGCAGAGGCAGGATCGAAGTGGGAAAAATTTCGACGACTCCATTCAGTCTCTGTGCGTCACTGCGTCCGCTGCGCTCCCGGCTGCTGTTCTTATGAAAAAATTAATTGGATGGGTGCTCTAAAGGGATATTTTTCCAAAAACCGCTTGCGTTTTGGGCGTTCTGATGTTAAAATAAAGAAACGTATTATTTTCTTTATTTTTTCCTACTCCATTTAAATAAAAAACACGCAAGAGAGGCGAAATGGCACCCACAGCCGAACAGTTAGGCGTCCGGGCGGTGCAGATCGGGCTGATTTCCGAGCGCGATTTGCAGAAAGCCTGGGCGGAAATCGGAACCAAAAACGTCCCGCTGGAAGAATTCACGAATCTGCTGATTCGCCGCGAGCTGCTGACGAATTATCAGGTCGAGCGGCTTTCGGAAGGCCGGACGACGGGGTTTTTCTTCGGGGATTATAAGGCACTTTACCTCGTCGGGCGTGGAACGTTCGCGCGGGTGTACCGGGCCGTGCACCGCCAGACCGGCGAGGTGGTGGCCATTAAAGTCCTCCGCACAAAGTACAGCGAAAGCCAGGATTCTTACAGCCAGTTCCAGCGCGAGGGCGAGCTGGGCAAAATGCTCAATCATCCGAACATCATCAGAATCAAAGAAGTGTACTCGAAAGGCAAGATGCACTTCATGGCGATGGAGTTCATCGAAGGGCAAAGTTTGGCGGACTTCGTGCGAATCCGCGGCCGAGTGCCGTATGAAGAGGCGGTGGCGATCATGAAAGACATCACCGCCGGGCTTCAGTACGCGTTCGAGCACGGGCTGACCCACCGCGACCTGAAGCTGACGAACGTGATGATCACCAGCCGGGGGACGGCGAAGCTGGCCGACTTCGGCTTGGCGCAAGTCGATCAAAATCTGCAACTGGATGACATGCTGATCGAAATCCCGAACCCCAGGACGCTGGATTACGCGGGCCTGGAGAACGCCACGGGCGTGAAGAAAGACGACACCCGCAGCGATATTTACTTCGCGGGCTGCATGTTTTATCACATGCTCAGCGGGGAGTCGCCGCTGCTGGAGACGAAAGACCGCATTCAGCGGATGAGCAAAAAGCGTTTCCAGGAGGCGCAACTGATTCAGAACAAAATGCCGCAATTGCCGCTGGCGATCGCGATGGTGGTGAACAAGGCCATGTCGCTGGACGTGCACAAGCGATACCAAACCCCGGCCGAGTTCCTGCGCGACCTGAAGCTCATCGAGCGGCAGATCCGTGAACATCCGGAGAAAATCCTGGATCAGTCAGTGCTGCTGGGGGATAAAGGGCTGGTGGATCACTCGGTGATGATCGTCGAGTCGGACGCGAAATTGCAGGAGGTGCTCCGCGATTCGTTCCGGAAGGTGGGGTTCCGCGTGCTGATGACTTCTGACCCGGCCAGGGCCATCGACCGCTTTTACGATAACCGGGAAGTGGCCGACTGCCTGATGATCAACGCGCAAAACATCGGCGAGGCGGCGATCGCGGCCTTTAACCAGATCCCGGAGCTGGATCACGGAACGTGGAAGCTGCCTGCCTTCCTGCTGCTGGCCAAGAACCAGAAAATGTGGCACGAACAGGTTCACCAGGACGAATTCCGGGTGATCATCCAGATGCCCGTGACGATGAAACAGTTGACGGTGATAATGACGCAGGTGCTGGCGAAAAAATAGCCGCAAGCTGCCCGTTCATACGTAAAATAATACATGGTGGGAATCTTATCCCGTAAGCTTATGGTTTAAAGCTTTCAGCTTATGGCCTTTTGGGGAAATTTTATGAATCGCTTTTTTATATTCGTGCTCGTGTTTTTCCTGGCGCTGGGTGGGGGATTTGCCGGGCCTTTTGTTTCTTTTTCGTGGACGGGCCCGAGTGCGGTTTCGGCGCAGGACGCGGCAGATGAAGACGCTGACGAGGCGGACGCCGACGAAGAAGAAGATGGAGAGGAAGACCCAGAAGAGGAAGATGCGGGCGCGGCAAGTGCGGCCGAGGGGGGGACGAAGAAGGCCGCCGAAAGCGAAGAAGTCGCGCCGGCTGCGCCCGCCGAGAACGCCGGCGCCGGGTTTACGTCGAAGGATTTCGGTAAAGGCGGGTACATTTCCATCTGGAAAATCCTGCTGGCGATCATTCTTTATCTCTGCTGGGTGTTCACCACGGACTGGCTCAGCAGCGACTGCCAGGAGCACAAGCTGGGCGTCGCGCAGTGGGTGCCGATCGTGTATGGCTCTTTCCTCGCCGGGCTGCTGTTTTTCATACTCATTCCGTATTTCTGGGTGGGCTTTTTCCTGCTGCTGGCTGCGTACCTCGCCCCGATGATCGTGTACATTCTGAAGCGAAACGCTGTGGTGTCTGACGGGGAAAAAGTGATGACGCCGGCCCATCTGCGTTACCTGGCCGCCACGAACATGGACCGTTTCGGCGTGAAAATGGAGGCCGTGGCCAAAGACGTACATACCACGGGCCCACCGATCGTGCTCAATCCTTATGGCGGAACGAAAACGGAAAACGAGCAGCGGCGCATCGCCGCCCGGGCACATGAAGGCTTCCGCGACGCGCGGCAACTGCTGGCCGACGGCCTGATGCAGGACGCGGAAGTCATCATCATGGACTTCGCGCAGAGCGGTGTGACGATTCGATACATGGTGGACGGCGCGTGGCACAACGCCCCGGCCATCGAGCGCGAAAAGGCCGACCCGGCGCTGGAATCCCTGAAAATCCTCTGCGGCCTGGACCCAGCCGACCGGCGTAATAAGCAGGAAGGTCGGTTCAAGGCGACCTTCGAGTATAAATACACCTTCCCCGAAGACCGCCTGAAAATGAAGAAGATTCAGGATGAGCTGGAGCGCGTGCCGGAAGATGATGTGGTGAAGGAGAAAGATCTCCAGCGGCAATTGCAGGTCGCGAAAGAAACGAGGCGGCCGCCGGAAACGCGGACGAAAGACGTGACGCCGAAATTCGTGTCCCAGGGCACGCAGACCGGCGAGCGCGTGCTGGTGCAGTTCGAGACGGAAAAAACGGTGTTCCGCCAGCCGGAAGAGCTGGGCATGCGAGATAAAACGCGCGACGATGTGCTGGCGCAGCTCGGCCGGGATAAAGGGCTTTTCATCTTCGCTGCCCCCCCCGCCAGCGGCATGCGAACCACGATGACCGTCATGCTCGGCAAGACGGACCGTTATTGCCGGGAATTCGTCGCCATCGACGACGGCGTGCACAAATACGAGGACGTGGAGAACGTGCCCGTGGAAACCTGTTCCGCGAAAACCGGCGACCAGTGGCGCCAATACCTGCGGAACGTATACCTGAAGGAGCCGAACGTGATCGTCATGCGGGACATCGCGTTTCCGGACATCCTGGATTCCTTCTTTGAGGAGTTGCGTACCGATAATCGGATGATGATCACCTCCGTGCGTGCCAAAGACGGCGCGGAGGCGCTGCTGCGAATGATGATGACGAAATGCAATCAGAAGCAGTTCGCGGAAAACGTGAACGCCGTCCTCACCCAGCGGTTGGTGCGCCGCCTGTGCGACCACTGTAAAGAGCCGTTCCAGCCCGCGCCGCAGGTGCTTACGCAGCTTGGCTTCCCGGCCGACCGGCAAGTCACATTTTACCGCCCGCCGCAGGATGTGGAGGAAGGTAAGGAGTGTCCGGAATGCCGGGCCATCGGATATCGCGGACGCACCGCCCTGTTCGAATTAAGCGTGGTCGGCGAAACCACACGAAAAATCCTCGCCACGCAGCCGAAACTCGACCTCGTGCGAAAAGCCCTGAAAAAGGACGGAAACCGCACGATGATGGAAGAGGGCCTGCTGCTGGTGGCAAAAGGCGTCACCTCGCTGCAAGAGCTGAAGCGGGCGCTGGAATGAAATGGTTAGTTGTTAATGGTGAGTGGTTAATTGAGGTTCACCATTAATAATATATGTTCATCTGAAAGGCTTCGTGCCACAAAATAATTAACCATTTACCATTAACAATTAACCATTTTTATTGCCATGCTCATATTTTTTTTGATCGTTATCTTCCTGGCGGTGTTCGGGTGCACGATGATGGACAGTCTGTGGGGGAATACGCTGCGGCTGGTGAACCTCATCTTTTCCGCGACCATCGCCACGACGTTCGGCGAGCCCGTGGCGGCGTATCTGGAGAACCTGTCCCTGTCGCCGTACTTCTTTTATAATTTCATCGGCGTCTGGTTCGTTTTCGTGCTGGCGTACGCGTTTTTCCGTTTCGCCACGCAGCAGTTAAGCCGGGTGAATGTGAAATTCGACCCGCGCGTCAACAAATACGGCGGGAAAGCCGTGGCGGCGCTGACAGCCTGGGTTTTCGTGTGTTTCGCGCTGTTTACCATGCACCAGGCGCCGCTGGGCGAGAAATTCATGTTCGGCGGGTTCACGCCGCAGGACCGGATGTTCTTCGGGCTGGCGCCGGATCGCCAGTGGCACGATTACATGTGCTGGGTCTCGAAGGGCGTGTATTTCCCAGGCGAAGAGAACGTTTTCGACCCGAAGGATGACTATTATAAGCGGTATGCCGGGTTCCGCAGGTCGATGGAAATGTATGTCAAAAAATATGACAACAAAACCGGCGTGGGAAGTTTCTCGGAGCTTACGCCGTCGCGGAACAAGCAGAAATAAGCGCGTCGTTTGGAGGAGACAGGGGTCGCCATGGATTTTTACGAACCGGAAGAGGAAGAAATCGTCGAATACCGCGCGCTGAGCATTCCGGCACTGGCGGGATGGGTGGTGGGGCTGCTTTCACCGCTGGCACTGGTGCGGCCGCTTTTTTTCGGCATTCCGCTGCTGGCCGTGCCGCTGTGCGTGTGGGGACTGATAAATATCGCGCACCGCCCGGCGATTCTTTCCGGCCGAAAACTCGCGCTGTGGGGGCTGGCGCTTTCGCTGTGTTTCGGGACGGCCGGGGTGATCAATTATGTCTCGTACTCCGCGATGGAGGAACGCAGCGGCCGGATTTTCGCCCAGCAGTGGATGGAGCTCATGGTGGCGGGGCGGGATAAGGAGGCGTGCCAACTGAACCTCAGCACGTACCAGCGGGTCAGCGGGCGCGGGCTGGAGGTGGGGTTCCGCCAGAATCCCATGCTGATCAATCTTTACGAAAACTTCCAGAAAAATTACGTTTACCAAAACATTCTCACCCAGTACCGCGGCGCGACGGTCACGTATATCGGCCTGGAAAAATCCGAGTACATGAAACGTCGCGTCTCGCACATTTATGAGTTCGAGCTCAGCACCGGGGAAGGGGTGATGCGCACATCCCGCCGCTTTCTCATCCGCGTGGAGTGTACACAGGTTGACTCGGAAAGCCGGTACGAATGGCTGTGGATGTACACGGCGTTCGCGGACGTGAAAAAATAGAGCCGTTTCACCGTTTCACTGGGCAAGAAACAGCCAGCCTAAAGAACAGCAGCCAGCAGCGGAGCGGAACGCAGCGACGCGCAGAGGCCGCTTCGCTGCATTCCCAGCTGCTGTTTCTTATGTCCAGACGAATTTCGAAAATGCCGTAAAATCAGGAGGTGCTTGATGCCGGGGATGCGATTTTTCTTGACGTTTTTCGTGTGTTTCGCGCTTTCGCAGGGGATGACCGCGGCGCGAGCGGATGTGGTGGAAGGTGGTGCGGTGGGGAAAGACGCCCGGCCGAACATCGTGTTTATTTTTACGGACGACCACGCGTACCAGGCCATCGGCGCGTACGGCTCGAACCGAAATGAGACGCCGAACATGGATAAACTCGCCCGCGAGGGGATCATGTTCACGAACTGCTGCGTGACGAATTCCATTTGCGGCCCGAGTCGCGCGGTGGTGCAGACGGGGAAATACTCCCACGTGAACGGGTTCCGCACGAATCATGACCGGTTTAACATGAATCAGCAGACGTTCCCGAAACTGCTGCGGGCGGCCGGGTATCAGACGGCGGTCGTCGGGAAGTGGCACCTGGAGTGCGAGGTGCAGGGATACGATTATTCAGAGGTGCTGATTGGCCAGGGGCCGTACTTGAACCCCGAGATGATCAAAAACGGGGAAAAGGTGAAGCACGCGGGCCGCACAACGGAAATCATCACGGAGCTTTCGCTGGAATGGCTCAAAGATCGTGACCCTCAAAAGCCGTTCCTGCTCATGACGCAGCACAAAGCGCCACACCGGAACTGGGAAGCGTATCTCGAGCATTACGAAAAATTCCGGGACCGGGAATTTCCGTATCCGGAGACCTTCGACGACGATTACGCAAATCGTGGCACGGCGGCGCTGGAGCAGGACATGACCGTCGCGGAAACGCTCACGCCGTATGATTTGAAGCTGGTGAAACCGCACGACTGGCCCCGGATGTCGGAAACGCAGCGGGACGAGTGGCTGAAGATGTACGCGGGCAGGCCGGCGGAGTTTGAGGCCGTGAAGGATGACCCGGCAGCTCTGAAACGCTGGAAATACCAGTGTTACATGAAGGATTACCTCAGTTGCGTAGACGCCGTGGACGCGGGCATCGGGCGGATGCTGGATTTTCTGGACGCGAACGGCCTGGCCGAAAACACGGTCGTGGTGTACGCCTCCGACCAGGGCTTTTATCTTGGCGAGCACGGCTGGTTCGATAAGCGGTTCATGTATGATGAATCGTTCAAAACGCCGCTGCTGGTGCGCTGGCCGGGGCATGCCGAGGCGGGCGGCGTCTGTGCCGAGCTGGTTTCAAATGTGGATTTCGCGGAAACGTTTCTCGACCTGGCCGGCGTCCCCATCCCGGCGGACATGCAGGGCCGCTCGCTGATGCCGCTTTTGAAGGGCGAAAAGCCCGCCGACTGGCGCCGCGCGATTTATTACCATTATTACGAATTCCCGGCCGAGCACATGGTCAAAAAACATGAGGGCGTGTACGACGGACGCTTCAAGCTGATTCATTTTTATGACGACGTGGACGAGTGGGAGTTTTACGATCTGGAGCAGGACCCGCGCGAGATGCGGAATGTGATTTCGTGGCCGGAATACGCCGCCGAGATCGCGCGGATGAAAACAGAGCTGGAGCGTCTGCGGACGGAGCTGGCCGTGCCGCCGCTGGAGGTGAACACGCGGAGTTATCTGTACGATCAGGAAATGTACGGCGCCGCGAATGACTGGCTTAAAAGCATCCTTAACCGCACACGAACGGCGGCGGATGCGCGAAAAAAACGCCTGGCCGAGCCGTGACCGAAAGTAACGCGAAATGACAGAGCCGCAAGAACAGCAGCCGGGAATGCAGCGCTGGCGGAATAACCGGATAAGCACCGCCGAATACTTCCCACTTCTATCCGGTCTCTGTGCGTCACTGCGTTCCGCTCCGCTCCCGGCTGCTGTTTTTCATCCCAACCCCCCCATTTCCACCGATAATTTCACAATTTCCTGAAAATACCGGTTTTCCATCTTGATTTTTCGCTCGCTCGCAATTATGATATAAAGAGATTATCCTGAATATTTTTGCGGCGTTTTGGGGAAAATTTTGTCGTAACGCGATATGCGGTTCTGTTTATTCCAGGGAAATGACATGGCTATAAAATTCTTTGCTGGCGGCTTGGGGCAACGGCTGTTTTCAGTGGCACTGGCCGGGTGCCTGGTGGTCTCAGGGGCGGCGATGGCCGATCCGTTCGATGTGAACGGCGAAACGCAGAATATTCCCGATCTTTCGGATACCGAATTCCCCGAGGGAATCATCAATTCCGGGGCCGCGGCGGAGATGAACATTCAAAAGGGCAATTACACCCTGGATATGGTCTCGGCCGGGTATACGAACGGCTTTAACATCAACAAAATTTCGGACGGCTCTGGGGACGGCGGCACGCTGACGCTGACGGGCCCGAAGAGCAATATCTACACCACGCTGGCGCTTGTCGCCGGGACGGTGGAAATGGGCAAAGGGGGCACGGAACACGCATTCTCCCGCGTGGCGAGCGTCGCGGCCGGCAGCACGCTGAAAATCATCGGCGGCGGTGGCAACCAGATCAACGAATACCTCAACGGCCTGGCCGGCACCTTCGAAATGAACGGTTACAGCGAGGCGCTCAGCGCGCTGAACGGTGTCGCCAGCGGCCGGGTCATCAACTCCGGTGCCGCGCAATCCGTGCTCAGTGTGGGTGGCGGCACCTTCGCTGGCTCCATCGGCCAGTCCGACGGCAACAAATCCAACATCCGCACCGTCATCACTGGCGGCGACGTATATTTCACCGGCGCTAATTATTACACCGGTGGCACAGCCCTCAATGGCGGTATGCTGAATCTCCTGAATGTGGTCGGCGGCGACGGGGCCAACAAGAGCGACATCACCAACCTGGGCACTGGGAACATCGATTTCAACGGTGGCACGCTCTCCTTCAATGCCGCAAACGGCGTGGTGATGAATGTTCCGGAAGCAACGACCATCACGCTGGGCGCCAACGGCGGCGGATTCCGCGTACGAAACAGTTGTGCCCCCGAAATCCGCGCGAAGATCACCGGCGGCGGCAACCTCTGGATTTCCTACGATGGCGGATACGTCACGCTCTTTAATTCAAACAACGATTACACGGGCAACACGATCATCGGAAGTACCACGCAGCAGTGGGCCGACGGCAACGCGCGCGCCCGCCTGCGGCTGGGGGCCAGCAATGTGCTGCCCGACACGACGACGGTCGTTTTCGGCGATGCTCGCGCCGACTCCACACTGGACATGAACGGCAAGTCCGACACGATCAAGGCCTTCACTGGTTCAGGGGTTATCGCCAACAATACGGGTACGCCTTCCGTGCTGACGCTGAACAATTCGGCCGACACCGTCCTGGAAGCCCGGGTTGCCTATCAGGGCCAGGTTTCCTTGAAAAAAGCTGGTTCCAACACGCTGACGCTCGCCGGCAGAACCAACGCGTTCTCTGATGTTTTCGAGCTTAACAGCGGCAATTTGAGAGTCTACGCTTCCGGCGCGTTTTTGCCTGGGGAAAAGGTTCACGTAACCGGCGACGCCGGCCTGATCGTCGAAACCGCGGCCAACTGGGCGAAAGGGCTCGTTGCCAACCCCAACAACGGCAATAACAGCCGTCTGGCGGCGAACCCGACGTCTTTTGTGGATAACATGGACGCCGTGATGAACATCAAGTATGGCGGCAGCGGCGACAGCGGCGGCATCTGGAGTGACTACACTACGTATGTGTTCACCTCGACCGTTGAGTTGACGCAGGACACGCCGCTTCAATTTTACAAAGATTTCGACGACTGGGTGCTGGTCACGATGACGCCTGTCAACGCCGACGGCACGCTGGGCACCACGCTGACGATGCTTGAGCATGGCCAATGGAATGCGGTGTACGTTTCGGGCGATGTGAGTCTCAACAAAGGCATTTATGTCATGGAAGTCCGCGGCGGCCAGGGCAATGGCGGCGTCGGCCCGCAAACCGGCGGTATCGGCGTCGGTGTCCGAACAACCTACAGCACCGACACCACCGCTTCCTCGTTCTCGGCCCTGAATTTCGACGCCGACGGCAATCTGGCGTTCGGCGACGGTTTAATCCGTGGCGTGGACAGCCGGAGCATCACGGCGGACTTCGCCATCGACGACGGCAAAACCTTCACCCTCCAGGGCAACGGTAGCGGCTCGATCGACATGCTGGGGGCCGTCAGTGGCGACGGAATCTTCGCCATTAATGCCGGCAACACGACCGTGACGCTCAAAGGCGCGAATTCTCACGGCGGTGGCACGGTGCTCTCCGGAAAAGTCGTCGCGGCAAACGACCTGGCTTTCGGCACCGGCGAAATCCGCCTGGGGGCCGGCGTCACGGATTACGCCCTGACGATCGACGCCACGGATGCCGCCAGAGAGTTTAACAATACGGTGAATGTCGCGACCGGGCAGAGTTTCGCGGTGGATATTCTCGGTGATAACGGTGTGCTGTTTACCGGCGGGGTCAAAGGGGCCGGGACGCTGGTTTTCGATCTGGACGTGCTCAATCCGCTGGCGCCGATGTATACGGTCGACACGCTGGACGTCACCGGCGGGCTGACTTTCTCTATCCTTGCGTCGGATCCGGAAGCGATCAAAGACACGGTGTACACCCTGCTGGAATTCGATAACCTCACCGGCGAGCTAAGCCTCTCATCGCTGTTCGGCTCGCTGGACACCAACCTGTGGAGTTACGGCCTGGAAGGCAACGGCATCTGGGTGGCGTATGGCACGCTGGAAGCCGGCGACGTACCCGAACCCGCAACGTGGCTGCTGCTAATGATGGGCCTGGGCGCGATCTGCTATTTCCGACGGCGAAAAGCATGATTTCCCCCCTTTACCCGAACCATCCATCCCCGGGGCCGCACTCCGGGGATTTTTTCATGCCTTCTTGACGCCGAAATTAAATCGCGTACAATGAACGAATAGCCACCGCTCATTCCCGCTGAATTCCGGCTGGTGCCCAACTGCTTATTTTGAAACTCGATCCATATGGAACCGCTGATTCCTCAAACCGATATGCCCGAAACTCATGCCGACAACCCGCGGGTGACGCTTCCGCTGCGAAATCCGGAATTCCAGACGGCCGACAAGGATAAATACACCGTGCTGTGTGCGCAGTTGTCGCCGCCGCATTTCGCGCTGGCGGAGGCGGTTTTCCAGGTCGAGGGCTTTCAGTTGGAGGTGCTGCGGGAGGCGGATCGCGGAGCGGTCGAGGAGGGGCTGCGGTACGTGAACAACGACGTCTGTTACCCTGCCATCATCGTGGTCGGGCAGTTGATCCAGGCCCTGAAGTCCGGCCGATACGACCCGCAGCGGACGGCGATGCTCATTTCCCAGACTTGCGGCGGCTGCCGTTCCACGAATTACGCCACGTTTCTGAAAATCGCTGCCCAGAAAGCCGGCTTCGCGCACGTGCCGATCATTCCGTTTAATATTAACGTCACCACCTCCGAAAATCCCACGGGCATTCCCGTCACGATGCGCATGGTCAATCGGATGATGCTGGCGATGCTTTACGGCGACCTGCTTTTGAAGCTGGCCAACGCGTGTCGGCCGTACGAGCTGGAATCCGGCGCGACGGACGCGCTGATGGGGGCGTGGCTGCAAAAAGTGCGGCACGTCATCCTCACGCAAAAACGCCACGACGTTTCCCGCTTGGCCACCGAAATCGTCGCCGACTTCGACGCCCTGCCCCTCGAGGCCCAGCGGAATCGCCCGAAAGTCGGAATCGTCGGCGAAATTCTCGTCAAATACCACCCCGACGCCAATAATCGCCTCGTCTCGCTCATCGAGCAGGAAGGCGGCGAGGCGGTCGTGCCCGACATCCTGGATTTCGTGCAGTACTGCATTTCCTCGGATCTCTTCCGCGGCCAGTACTCGCGCGTCTCGTGGCTGGACGGAATCAAAAGCCGGGTCATGGTGTGGTACGTCGAGCGCACCCGCAACCGTGTCCGCGCAGCCATTAACCGCAGCACCCGCTTCCGCGACCGCGGCGACTTCCGCCGCCTCATGAAACGCACCGACCTGCCGGTTTCTCCCTGCAACCATACCGGCGAAGGCTGGCTGCTGACCGCCGAGATGATCGAAATGATCGAACACGGCGTGCCGAACATCGTGTGCGTGCAGCCGTTCGCGTGCCTGCCGAACCACGTGACGGGCAAAGGCGTCATGAAAGAACTCCGCGCCCGCCATCCGCACGCCAACATCACGGCCATCGACTACGACCCCGGCACAACGGAAGTCAATCAGCTCAACCGCATCAAGCTGATGATGGCCGTGGCGATGAAAAATATGGAGCCGCAATCATAAGCTATACTTCCACGCGTCACAAACCGGTTTGTTTTGCACGAAAACAGCAGCCGGGAATGGAATGACGCGCAATGACCGGATCGAAGTGGAAAAACGCTCGGCGGTGCTTATCCGGTCATTCCGCTACGCTTCATTCCCGGCTACTGTTTTTGTGAAAACGACCAGTTTGTTACGCAGAGGAGTATGGTGAGAGAGACACTGAAAACATTTTTTTCTTATTTCACCGCCTCCGCCGGCGGCAACTTGACTTTCGTGCCATTTTGTGTATAATTCATATTATACACCATCTCCTGCGGAGACGCGATGTTTTAATCCACGAAACCACCGCTTTTGCTTGCCATGACTTCCACGCGAACATTCCGATTCCGCCGCCGGGCGTTTACGCTGGTGGAGATGCTGGTGGTGATCGCGATCATCGGGGGGCTTCTGGGCATCCTCTTACCGGCCGTTCAGCAGGCCCGCGCCGCGGCCCGCCGTACACAGTGCATGAACAACATGCGGCAGGTCGGCCTGGCGATCCTCGGTTACGAGGGTGTGCGGAAGAAGCTGCCGCCGTCGCACACGAAAGACCCCAACCATAATATCCTGACGTTCATCCTGCCGTTCATGGAGCAGGAGGCGGTTTACGAGCGTTTCGATCTAACCGTCAACTGGAACAAGGCGCCGAATACGGTCGCGCGGAAGGCGCACATCACGACGTTCATCTGCCCTGAGTCGAAAACGCCGCAGCGGGAGTTTGTAGCCGATTATGCCGCGAATGTGAAAATTCAGCCCGCGGTCTACAATCCGCTGATCAAAGCGGGGAAAGCCACGTCGCGCAAGCTATGGTACAACATGCTTCGCCCCGACCAGCGTCCGGTGGCCGTGGCGGAAGTGCGGGACGGGATGTCGAATTCCATGCTGTTTTTCGAGGACACGGGCAGGCCGTACGCGTATGAGGGGCGGCAGCCGACCGGCTCGCAGTCTATCACCGGCTCGATGTGGGCCGACGTCGAAGCCTTCTATTATACCCACTCCTCCTGCGGCGACAACCAACTCATGAACTGTAACAACATGAACGAAACCTACAGTTTCCACACCGGCGGCTGCTATTTTCTCTACGGCGACTGCACCGTGCTCTTTCACGCCGAGGTCATGAACCCCGAGGCGTTTTTCGCCCGCTTCACCTACAACCAGGGCGACCGCATCCCCGACGATGACTGACGCCGGCGGTTTTGAAGCCCGCTTTTAGTATGTGGTGTCATGAAAGGTAAGCCGAAAACAGCCGCCGGGAATGGAATGGAATGCAATGATGCGAAATGACCGGATAGAAGTGGAGTAACACTCGGCGATGCTTATCCGGTCATTGCGTTTCTCTTCATTCCCGGCTGCTGTTTCCAGGGAAACAATTCGTTTGTTACGCAATCGAATAGAGATTGCGAAAAGTCCATAAAAAAACCGCCCCCCGAATCCGGAAAGCGGTTTCAATTTCACACAGGAGAGAGACTGTGGAATTTTATTTTGCGGACTTCTGATTGCGGCGGCGATAGCCCATGATGCCCAAGCCGGCCATTCCGGTCAGCAGCATCACAATCGTCGACGGTTCCGGAACTCCCTCGCCCCCTTCCAGATCGCGGAGCTTCGCGATGCCGTTGAACGCGCCGGCATACGTGTTATTCATCCAGTCGGTGAACGCGAAGGGAAGCGTAATTTCCGCGGCAAGGATATCGCCATACTGCTTGGCCTCGGCCAGGAACGCGGCGGAGGAGAGGTTATCCCCACCATTGGGAACGCTTCCAAAGTTGGCGTTTTGTGCAAACGTTCCGTTGCTGAGGAACATATCGAAACTTCCAAAACCCGCAAGCTTGCCGCCCAGCGCTTTCGTCGGCGAGTCGAGATTGTCATAAAACTCGCCAGCTGTGAGCGTCAATCCCATGAACGTGTTATCGTGATTGAAAACCGGGTCCGGATCGCCGACCTGCCAGTCTTTATCGTCAGTCAGGTAAATAACCGAGTTATTACCGCTACCGTCATCTTTAAACGTGACGCTCTTGATGATTTCCATTCCGCCGCTGAGCTCCGTTTCGATAATCACATTCAGCTCGCCGCAAACCCACAGGGAATCGGGGACGATATAGCCCGCCCACACCTGGTGCGTGCTGACCGGCGTAATATTCATAATAGACTGGCGATCGTAATTCACATTGCCTTTCGTGGAATACCAAGAATTGGCGTCGAAAGTCACATCATAAGTGGCGGCCTGAACCATCGCGCAAAAAGCAACGGCCGAGACGGCAAGTAAAACGGTGAAAATCTTTTTCATGATTCGCTCTCTCCTGAATCAAAGTCAAGCATGGATAAATATATAGCGACTTCAAATATCTCTATCGCTATCATGGATTTTACCTTCTTTACGTCTAAATTGCAAGCATAAAACATCCATTTCCATAAATTTTTTGCGTTTTTTCCAAAAAATCAAACAGATTTTTTTCAATTTTTCAAACACTATTCATTTCATAACAAAAAGCTACTCTCGCAAAATTCTGTTCTCCTATTTTTCTTCGTTCGAACACCAAATCATCATGTCAAAACAAGGCAAATACAGATAATATGCTGGCAGGATTTTGAGAATCTGCCGAAAAGAACCTCGTCACAACAGGAATTTTCACGCAAAGTGGCATTTCAGCCATATTCCACTTGACTAACACATCCGCCACAACCGATACACCCAACAGTTCGTGTACTCCCTGTAAATCCATATTTTTACCGCGTTTATCGATCATGTCAAAAATACCCTATCGTATTTGTGCCTTTTTGCTGTGCGGTTTCCTTATCCCGCCGATTTTCGCGGCCGAACCCGTGATTTCGCCGAATGTGGCAAATCAATTACAATCCCGTCAACGGCCGACGCCGATCACGTCCGCCCGCGCTGCGCCCGGGGTGTGGGAGATGGCAGATTTCGAGGAATTCGCGACGACGAACAACCCGGCACTGCAATCGGCCGTCCAGCGGATCGCGGTTCTGGAGGGGCGGTGGGTGCAGGAAGGGCTGGGGCCCAACCCGAACATGGCGTATTATTTCGACGATTTCGGCTCGCATAACAGCGGGACGCACAATATCGAAATCACGCAGGAAATCATCACGAACCAGAAACTTTCCCGCGCCCAGAATGTCGTGTACCAGGAAATCCAGATTTCCCGGGAAAAAATGGAGATGGAAAAACTGCGGGTGCTGACGGATGTGCGGGTGGCCGTCTACAAATATATTAGTGTCCGCCAGAAAGTGGCCCTGTATAAAGAACTGCTCTCGCTGAAGCGGCAGGCGTTCCAGGCGGCGGAGACGCTGTGTAAAAGCGGGGAAATCCCGCGAACCAACGTACTGGCGCTGGGGGTGGATGCGCACCAGACGGAGGTGGATTACATCACGTCGCAGAACGACCAGGAAGCCGCGTGGCGTCAGTTGGCGTGTTTACTGGGGGATACGGACATGGAGCCGGTCGTGGTGGATGTGTCGCTGGAGTTGTCGGTGGTGGAGAATTCCTGGGAAGTGCTCTGTGCGACGCTGATGAGCACCAGCCCGGAGATCGCGGCGGCAAAAGCCGAGATCGAGCGTGCGTACAAGCAGTATGAGCTGGAAGAAGCCCGGAATTCCTCGGACATCACGCTCGACGGCGAATTGAAATTCGACACCGACGAAAACACCATGCGGGCGAAAGTCGGCGTGATCTTCCCGCTTCGCGTCCGGAACCGCAATCAGGGAAATATCGCCGCGGCCCGCTCCGAAATTCACGTCGCGAAGACGGAATACGAGCGCGTGGTGCTGAAAGTGCGGTCACGTTTCGCGGACGTGTATCGGAACCACATTAACGCGAAAAACACGGCGACGCGCTACCGGGATCAGATCGTGCCATACGCCGCCGAGGCCATGCGGCTGGTCGAGTCCGGATATAAAGCGGGGCAGATGAATTACCTCGACGTCCTGACCGCCCACCAGCAATTCACCGAGGCGAATATCGCGTATATCGACAGCCAGACCGCGTTCTGGCAGAGCCTGGCCCTGCTGGAAGGCAAGCTGCTTTCCGGCTGCCTGGGAGAGTAGCATTTTACCGGAATCATGCCGCAAGAAACAGCAGCCGGGAATGAAGCGCCAGCGCAATGACCGGATAGAATCACTGGGATTTCTCCCACTTCTATCCACCCTCTGCGATAACGTTCCACTCCCGGTTGCTATTTTTTATTGTCTCGCAAAAAACCTCAGCTTTCCGCTTCTTCCGTCACCTCGGCTTTCGCCGAAAACGCCCGTTTAATCTTTTTCACCAGCCCTTTTGCCTCCGCGACCGTCGGCGACGAACGTTCCGGCTCTTCGCAAAACGTTTCCAGCCGTTTCACGAGTTTCCCCGCACTTTTCTTCGCCCCGGCCATTTTATTCGCCGGGATTCCCAGCGATTTCGCGTCCAGCAGTTTCGCGCTTTCCATCCAGATTTTCTGTAACTCCAGCACGTCTTTATCTTTCTTCATCTCGATCACCGCCTCTTTCACCGCCGCGGCCTGCGACATTCCCGAGAGGTTTTTGCTCAGCCGCTGAAGCCGGTACATGGCCTGTACGGGCTCTTTTTCGCGCATCTCCATCAATTCTTCCACTTCTTTGTCGATCACGCCGATCATGTCGTCATAGAGGGCCGCCGCTTCGGAATTTCCTTCTTTTTTCCCGGCGGGCTTTCCCATTTTTTCCAGCTTTTTCAGCGTCGCCGACCACGCTTTATCGGGCATAAACATTTTCGGCAACGTCTGAAACTGCCCCTCCAGCGTCAGCCCGCTGCACGGCGTGAAATCATAACTCAGCAAACTCGCGGCCTGCCGCGCCAACTCGACGTATGGCCCCACCTTCGTCAGCACACTCGACGGCGACCCGCTGGCGACGACGTTCCCTTCATGATCATATAAAAACGCGTACGGAATCCCGCCGCCTTCTTTGCCGTCATTCGGGAACGACATCCCCTGATAAATCGTGAAATTACAGCCCTTCCCCTTCAGGAACGTGGTCACGTCATTCGACATTCCCTGGCGGTGCGAGCCGATGAGGACAAAACGCCCCGTCCCCGCAAACTGCGCCTGGCACGCGATCAGTTTCGGAATCGACGCCACGCACGGCGGGCAGTTAATCCCCCAGTACTCCACCATGACCACCTTCCCCCGCAGCGATTTAAAATCGATCGGCGAACCCCAGATCGGCGCCTCCCGCGGCGTCACCTGATACAAAGAACCCTGGGCGAACGCCGAAGCCACGGCAAGAAGACATGCGAAAAACGCGCTGACTCGGTAAAAATTCATGATATACCCCTTCAAAAACGCAACAAAAAAAGACACGACGTTTCCTCAAACCCCGGCGACACATCAGAACCTTTACTCCCGAGCGGTACGCGTTTTCGGGTGGTCAGACTTCCTTCATTATAATTTTCCTCACCATTATTACAAGTATTTCCTGGAATTTTCCTGAAAAAAAGCAAATCTTTTCCAGTTTTCCAAAATTTTACAGGAATTTCGACTCGCCCCATGGTGTTTTAAGGGAAAATTGATTAAAATGAGAAGTACGTATTTTTACATGGCAGGAAAAAACGAAAAGGCAGGCGAATTCCGGCCGCCACGGCGAAACATCCGCCCGCGGGCCCCCGCCGCCGATTCATGAAACATACTCACCCATATATAATAAAGGAGAGGAGGCATCCCCTGAAACGCCCATTATTTAAAATCGGAATGCTCAGCGTCATCGCCCTGGTGGTATTACGCCTGACGATCGGCTGGCACTTCTTATACGAAGGTGTCTGGAAGGTGGAAAATGCCGACAAATTCTCGGCCATGCCGTTCCTCACCCTGGCCAAGGGGCCGTTTGCGCAAATGTTTTACGCCATGTCGCCCGACCTTAACGGCGAGCTGCGTCTCAAGCCCGCGCTGGACGAGGAGAAAGCGATCAAGCTCGACGAAGAAGAGGCGAAGAAACCCCTCGTGCCGGAACCTCCGAAATCCGACGGCACGGAGAAAAAGGAAAAGCTGACCAACCACGAAACCCTCCTGACGCACGTCAAATGGTGGGTCGTGAAGGACTTCAAATCGGACGTGAAGAAGGTGTCCGAGGAGGTCAAGGTGCCGTACGTCGAGACGACGTGGAATCTGGAGGAAAAGACCGCGAACGTCCTGATTTACCCCGCGTACTTCAATCCGACGAAGGAAATTTTCGAATTCGTCGCCGGTGAGAAGGGGATGGTAACGCCTCCGAAGCCGACGAAAGAGGACATCAAGAAAGCGGCCGAGGAAAAAGTGAAAGCGGACGCTGAAAAGAAAGCGGCGGACGCGGAGAAAAAAGCCGATAACGCCGAAAAGAAAGACGCGGCGAAAACGGATGCCGAGGCGGAGAAAAAGCCTGCCGAGGAAGCAACAACCTACGGCCCGTACGCCCTCACCGAGGACCAGATGAAGTCGCTCAAGGCGGCCTGGGGGCGTTATGTCACCGACATGAACGACCTGCACAAGGCCGACGGCATGGCCGCTCTCACATTTCTTGAGTCGCACCAGCTCCTTATGGACAAAAAATCCGGCCCTAACAACGGCCCCTAGAATAAAAAACGCCAGTGGGACGACATGATGAAGCTCCGTGCCGAGGCGAATACCTTCCTCAACGCGATGCAGTCCTACAGCGACACCTTCGTCAACGAGGTGAAGCAGCTTTTGACCGACGAGCAGAAGGAAAAAATCCTCTCCGGCAAGCTGCCCGCGGTGCCGACGTTCCTCGTCGCGACCGACCGGCTGCCTTTCGGGCTGAACCTGCCTTTCGTGGGCCGCAGCTGGACGGAATTTCTGAATTTCTCGGTCACGTGGGCGCTGACGCTCATCGGGGCGTGCCTGATTCTCGGCTTCTGCACCCGCCTGGCGGCGATCGGCGGCGGCTGTTTCATGCTCATGATCCTCATGACGCAACCGCCGTGGCCCACGATTTACCCCGCCTTCCACCCGGAGGTGGGCCACTCCATGATCGTGGACAAAAACTTTATCGAGATGGTGGCCGTCTTCACCCTGGCCACGCTGCCCGTGGGCCGTTGGGGCGGTCTGGACTTCTTCCTCTGGAACTGGTTCGGCAAACCCCTGGCCCAGGCGTTCCGCCTCCTGCAGGAAGAGGAATAATTAAAAATGAGGAATGAGAAATAAAAGAATGAAATGAATCCATTCCTCATTTCTTTATTTCTCATTTCTCATTTTGAACCGCATTCGACAAAACCATCATATAAAAATTCAACATAAAAAGGAATCCCATGAACCTCACCCCTCAACAGCGTGCGGAGGCACGGGAGAATTTTCTCCGCATGTCCCGCCGTGAATTTATGATCGCCTCCAGTGCGGCGGTCGCCACTACCGGCCTGACTGCCGGCGCCTTTTATTATGGTTACGGCAAGGCCCACGGCGATCCGCTGCGCGTCGGCGTGCTGGGCACCGGAGACGAAGGCGGCGTCCTGATCGGCGCCATCAACCCCGACTACGTCCAGGTGAAGGCCATCGCCGACGTCCGCCCCTTCAACGTCTGGCGGGCCATCCACGGCGACAATTCCAGCGATTCCATCATCGAAATCCGCCGCGGCCTGAAAAACGTCTACGGCTGGAAAACCGAGGATGAAGCCCGCAAAAACGTCAAGGTGTACGGCGATTACCGCGATCTGCTGGCCAATGCGAAAAAGGACGGGCTGGAAGCCGTCATCATCGCCCTGCCCCTGCATCTGCACGCCGAAGCGGCGATCGCCGCCATGCGTCTGGGCCTGCACGTGCTGACCGAAAAGCTCATGGCCCGCACCGTCGCCCAGTGCAAGGAAATGGCCCGCGTCAGCGAGCAAACCGGCAAGTTCCTCGCCACCGGCCATCAGCGCCACTATAACATTCTCTACGAGGAAGCCATGGAGCACATCCGCCGGGGCAACCTGGGCGAAGTGCACCACATCCGCGCCCAATGGCACCGCGGGAACATGCCCGGCAAGGATTCCTGGCAGCAGCCCATGCCCTACGCCGTCAAGCCCGACGACCCGCAGGCGATGCGGCTTTTGAACGACCAGCGCAGCCTCATTGTGCAGCTCAGCAAGGCCTCCGGCGCGGACATCGACACGCTCCAGCTCCGCCTCCAGCAGAAGGAAGAGCAGATCAGGGATGCCGAGGTCGACGCCGCGAAGTACGGGTACGGCTTCAACGTGCTCTTGGACGAAAACGGCAAGCAGGTTTACACGTGCAGCCCGGCGGAAGAACTGCTGCGATGGCGCCTGTGGGGCAGAACCGGCGGTGGCCTGATGGTCGAGCTGGGAAGCCACCAGTTGGACGCGGCCAGCATTTTCGTCTCCGCCCTGCATGACGGCAAAAAGCAGATGCCCATCAGCGTCTCCGCAAGCGGTTACCGGAACATTTTCCCCTACGACCGCGACACCAACGACCATATCGTGTGCATGTTCGACTTCCCCCTGCCCGGCTACGAACCCAAAGACCCGGAAGCTGCGAAAAAGAAGCTCTGCGTGCAGTACGCCACCATCAACGGCAACGGCTTCGGCGGCTACGGCGAAATCGTTTACGGCACCGATGGCACGATGATCCTCGACAAAGAACAGGAAATTTTCCTGCTGCAAGGCAAGTCGAAAAGCAAGGTTTCCGCCTCCAAAGACAGCGGCCCCACGATGGACACCCAGTCCAGCGGCGCCTCGCAGGCGGCCGTCGGCGGCGGTGCGGCCCGGAAAGTCAGCCGCGGCTATACCGAGGAAATCGAGCATTTCGCGTGGTGCATCCGCAATCCGTCCCCGGAAAACCACCCCCGTTGCACCCCGCAGATCGCCATGGCCGACGCCATCATCGCGCACGTGACGAACATCTCCGCCCTGAACTCCGAGCGGATTTACTTCAAAAAAGAGTGGTTCAACATCCACAGCGACGAAACGCCCGAAGGCGACGCGCCGAATCTGGATAAGTATAAATAATGAGAAATAAAAAAATAAAGAAATGAGAAATGTGGAATTAAATAATTTCTCATTTCTTTATTTCTCATTCTCATTCTTTTCACAGCATACTGATCGGGTCCATATCCACGATCCACTGCACGAGTTCCGGCGTCTTGATTTCATCCATGACTTGCCGTAAAGCGTCGCGCAGGCGTTCGCGCGACGGGGCGTGGAGTTGAATCTGGAAGCGGTACATATCGCGCAATTTCGGCACGGGGCACGGGGCCGGGCCCAGCAGGCGGCCGTCACAGCTGTGCGATTTCATCGCGGCTTCCGTTTTTTTCGCGATCTCTCTTGCGACGTTTTCCGTTAATTCTTCACTCGGCCCACGTACCACAATCCGCGCCAGCGCGCAGAACGGCGGATAATCCAGCTTCTCGCGCAGCGGCAACTCCCGCGCCGTGAACGCGGCGTAATCGTGCCGGCACGCATCCTGAATCACGGGGTTTTCCGGCTGGAACGTCTGCACGAGCACCTCGCCGCCATGCTCGCCCCGCCCCGTGCGGCCCGCGACCTGCGTGATGAGGTGAAACGTCCGCTCCGCCGCCCGAAAGTCCGGCAGATGCAGCGCCGTGTCCGCGTTAATCACACCCACGAGCGTCACATTCGGGAAATCCAGCCCTTTCGCGATCATCTGCGTCCCCAACAGGATGTCCACTTCCCCCTTCTTGAACCGTGACAGCGCCTGCTCATGCGCCCCGCGCTGCTGCATGGAGTCCGTGTCCATCCGCAGAATCCGGGCTTTCGGAAACCGCGCCTGCACCTCCGCCTCCAGTTTCTGCGTGCCGACGCCCGAGTACCGGATGCGTTCACTGTGGCACTCCGGACACACGTGCGGCGCCTTTTGCTGAAAATCGCAGTAATGGCAGACGGCCAAATTTTCCGTCCGGTGGTGCGTCAGCGCGATGTCACAGTGCGGGCAATTAATGACCAGGCCGCAGGCCGGGCACTGGATGTGCGTGGAAAATCCGCGGCGGTTTAAAAGCAGAATCGCTTGATGCCCCGCCTTCAGGCACTCAGAGAGCGCGATGTGCATCTTTCGGCCCAGCGAATGCAGCGTTTCTTTCGGGTCCCGCACACGTAAATCCACGGTACGCACTTCCGGCAGCGGCCGATTCATCACCCGCCGGGGCATACTCACCAGCCGGTATTTTCCCTCCACCGCGTTCTGCCAGGACTCCAAAGATGGCGTGGCGGACCCGAGAATCACCGCCGCCTGCTCCATCACGCCCCGGCAAATCGCCACATCCCGTGCGTGATACCGCGGCGACGTTTCCTGCTTAAAACTCGTCTCGTGCTCCTCATCAATGATGATGACGCCCAGCCGGGGCGTGGGCGCGAAGACGGCACTGCGCGCGCCCACCACCACCTCCACGTCCCCCCGCATGATGCGCTGCCACTCCTGATGCCGCTGCGCGTCCGTCAGATGGCTGTGTAGCACCGCGACACTCGAAAACCGGCTGCGAAACCGCCTCACCGTCTGCGGCGTGAGACTGATTTCCGGCACCAGCACCACCGCCTGCCGCCCCCGCCGCAGCACTTCCCGGATGATCTGGATGTACACTTCCGTCTTCCCGCTACCCGTCACGCCGTGCAGCAGCGCGACATTCGTGCCGCCCTCTTCCGGAAGCTCGTACGTGTGCGGCGGATGACGCGGGTCAAGAAGCATCAGCAGCGCATCATACGCCTTTTTCTGATCCGCGTTCAGCGTCCGGTCTTCCGTCAGATCCGCCGGCGAGAAATGATCCTCCCCCGCGAGATTCGTGACCCGCTCCTTTTTCGTGGTGATAAATCCCCGGTCACGTAAAAGTTTAATGGGCCCCTGCGAAACTTTCGCCCGCCGCGAGAGTTCCTCTGGCGGAAAGCCTGACTCCGGCGCCCCGCCGAGCGTTTTCAGGATGCGGAGCTGCGTTTCCGTGAGTTTTAACTGTTCATTCCCGCGCAGCCGCAGCGCCTCCACGCCCGCCGGTGCCAGCACCAGAAACGTCCCCACCCGCGTCCCGGCCTGCCCCCGCACCCCCGCCGGAAGCACGGTCTGGAGCACCTGCCCCCACGGACAAAGATAATTTTTCGCGATCCACTGCGTCAGCCGCAGCATCCCGGGAGACAGCAGCGTCCGCTCATCCAGCACCCGCAGGACGGATTTCCACTTCCTTTCCGCCGACGAAACGCGCGTCACCTCCACGCAGTACGCCTCGCACGGCCGATTCCCCCGCCCCAGCGGCACCTCCACCCGGCACCCGGGCACGATTTTCTCCCGGAACATGGGCGGAATGGTATAATCGAAAAACCCGTCCGCCCCCTCCGGAAACACCACCCGCGCGGCCGGAATCTCCTCCGCCGCGTCTAATTTCCACGGTTCCAGGGGATTTTCGTCAGGAAAAAGGAACTGCTGGGACATTAAAAGCGTAAATATTAAGTATGAAATTTTTTATTCGTTCAGACATTCCCTAAAATTTTATCACATCCGGGGCTTTTTGACCAGAAGCGCGGGGCGAAAAAGCCGTTTCAGAGGAAAAAGCGTTCAGTAAAAAAAGAAATCGCCCCAAAAAAGAAAAAAATCGTCGGCCCGCCTCAAAAACCGTTGGCGAAAAACCGGGAATGTGGTAAAATGATTTATAATTAGGGGATCATTTAAATATTTTTTAGCCGCCGAAATTCCCCGTATAAAACCGCGTAAAACGGTATAATCACGTATTTTTCAGGACATTTTATGACCATGGAAACCGCTTCCGCCCCCAATCCGCGTTCTTCGCTGGAAGTTTTTACGGAAATATTATTCCTGGCGGTGGTACTGGCCGGCGGCGCTCTGACGGCGTACGGCGTCCACCAGACCGGAAAATGGGATGTTTACGCCCTGATTCAGAACTTTTACGTCCAAATCGGCGTGATTTTTTCTCTCGCCGCCGTCATTACGCTGATTTTCTTCCTGAAAAGTGAAAATCGGAAAAATTTTCTTATTACCGCGCTTTTAATCAGCGCCCTGTTTCACCTTTCGCTGATCGTCTGGAGCGGCACGTATAATCTGGGCCGAAATCTCTCGCTGGAGGATGAAACGCTCATATCACGGCGTGCGGAAATCGTCCCGCCGCGGGTGGTGAAGGAATATCTCTGGGTGCCGGAGAGCGGGGAGGTCAAGAAAAGCGTGTATGACGAGGAGCTTCAGGAGAAGGAAGTCGCACCGGAGCTGGAGGAGAAGCCGGTGGAGCTGGAGCCTGAGCCGGAATTTCATCCTGACGAAACCCTGGAGAAGCGCGAGACGGAGGCCCAAAAAATGGCCCGTGACATCCAGTTTCAGGAGCACGCGCGCGAAGAAACGCTGCGGGAAACGCGTGAGCTGGAAAAGAAGCAGGAGCGTAACCTCCTGAAAAACACCACGCAGCTTCCGGCAGCGGAGCCGAAAACCAGTGAGGCGGAGAAAATGCGTCTTTCGCCGGAAGCGTCCCGGGCCGTCAGCCGCCAGATGGAGATTCAGCGGGTGGATCTGCGTAACGCCCGGCTTCAGGAAAAACAGTTGGAAAATAAAGGCATTCAGGAAGCGCCGGAGAATTTTCATTCCACGGTCGCGCGTTCCGAGCAGGCGTTAAGTGCCCAGCAGCGGAGTATGGTCGTGGCGGATGACGCCCGGCTGAAGCAGAAATCGGAAGTGCAGCGGGAGCTTTCCGCGGCCAGCGTGGCGCCTTCCCGACAGCCGCGGACGTTACCGGGTGTGGGGGAGGCGGAAGACGCGGCGGGGATGGCCGATTCTCCGCTGACGCGTCAGGCGCCGCGCGCGGCGCTGCCCGTGGGTGTGGCGGCCACCCGCACCCAGACGCCCGTTCTGGGTGGCGGAAGTGATGGAACGCGTGCCCAGCGCCGGAAAGTAGACCGTGAGGAGGGAGAAATTCAGGTGAACGCCAGCCGCCGGACGGGGACGCCGTCTCATTCCATGGTGGAACTGGCGGAAGTGCCACGTAATGCGCACGGCGGCGCGGATCAGCTCGCGGCCAGCACCGCGGTGATTTTCCGGGAGAACGCCGGGCGCGGCCGGGAAATGTCCGGGCCGGAATCTTCCGTGGACATGACGTTTTCACACGCGCCTTCCCCGGCGCCGCTGGGGGATGAGGGCGGAACGGCGGAAGAAACGGAGCTGGCGGCGCTGCGGCCCGTGGTTCCGGCGGATTCCCTGCTGGGCGGGCGGCTTCCTTCCGCGCGCTTTACGCCCACGCCGTATGAGCCGTACCGGCAGCGGACGCGTGCGAATCACCGCCGCAAGATTTTAGAAGCCGGCGGAGACCCCGCGTCCGAGGAAACGGTGGAGTATGGTCTGGCGTTTCTTGGAAAAACGCAGTTTCCGGACGGCCGCTGGGCTTTTGACCGCCTCCCGCCGGGTACGGGCATGAATTTTAACGCCGCGGAGCTGGGCCAGATGAACGCGGACACCGGCGCCACCGGGCTGGCGCTTCTGGCGTTTCTCGGGGCCGGGTACACACATATTCCGCCGGAAAACGCCACGGACACCCACCACGAAACCGTTCTTCGCGGCCTGGAATGGCTCATGCAGAACCAGCAGGCGGACGGCAGCCTGTTCCGTCCCGACTCGGATTTATACCGAAACGCCCGGATTTACTCCCACGGAATCGCCACCATCGCGCTATGCGAAGCGTGCGGCATGACCCAAAATAGCGCCACGAAAACGCTCACCGTGCAGGACCGCCGCTTGAAACTGGCCGCCCAGCGGGCCGTGGATTTTATCATTGACGCCCAGACCACGAAACTCGGCGCGTGGCGTTACACCCCGGAGCCCGGTCAGCCCTGGCGCGGCGAGGGAGACACGTCCGTTTCCGGGTGGATGCTCATGGCGCTGGTCAGCGCGAAAATGGCGGGGCTCCAGGTGCCGGACGAAACGATTCAGCGGGTGCAAAAATGGATGGAAACCGCGGCCGTGGAGGGCGGCGCGCGTTTTGTGTACCTTCCCATGCAAGACCCGAAAACGGAGGAGCAGCGGATGTGGACCACCCCCTCCCCGGCCATGACCGCCGAGGGAATGCTCATGCGACTGTACCTCCGGCCTTTCGTCCGCAAAGCGCCCGGCGAGGATGAGGCGCACGCGCAGGGCCTGGAATATCTCACGAAATACGCTCCCCGGGTGGACATGAATAACCTTCGGGACACGTATTACTGGTATTATGCCACGCAGGTTATGTTCCACGCCAAGGGTGAGTACTGGAAAAACTGGCAGGATCAGATCACGAAAGGCCTGATGTCCACGCAGTCGCTGGAAGGCGCTACGCGGGGCAGCTGGAGCCCCACCGGCCCCGCCACCGACCGCTGGGGGCATGTCGGCGGCCGCCATTACATCACCGCCATGCACCTGCTGATCCTGGAGGTCTATTACCGGCACTTGCCGTTATACGGGGAATTGGCGAAATGACATCCAAGGCCTGAACGAATACCCCGCCCTGAAAGGGTACTTAACCGCCCCCTGCTTCGCGGCCCAAGACACTTACGCCGCGATGGCGAGGTATTTTTCCCCGGATTTTCCCTTAAAATTCATGCCATTCACATAATACATGCCATTCACACAAAACGATCTTCAATCCACTTTAAAACCCCGCGAACGGGCGTTTCTTGTCGGCGTTCTTCTGCCGGACAATCATCAGGACGACGCGAGTATTGCGCTTTACGGCGCGCCGCGAGTGCTACCCGAACAGCCGCTGGAGGAGCTCTCCGGGCTGACCGAGGCAGCCGGGGCGGAAGTCGTGGGCGAAATGCTCCAGCGCCGGCAGCATCCGGAGCCCGCCACGTACATCGGCAGCGGGAAAGTGGAGGAGCTGCGGGAAATGGTAACCGCCAAAGACGCCGAGCTGGTGATTTTCGATAATGATTTGTCGCCCGGGCAGAAGCGGAATCTGGAAAAAACGCTGAAGGTCGCGGTGCTGGACCGCACGGAGCTGATCCTGGATATTTTCGCCAGCCGTGCGCGGACGAAAGAGGCCCGTCTGGCCGTGGAGCTTGCGCAACTGGAATACTCGCTGCCTAGGCTGAAGCGGATGTGGACGCACTTATCGCGGCAGAAAATGGGCGTCGGGGCACGTGGCCCGGGTGAAAAACAGCTCGAAACCGACCGCCGCCTGGCCCAGAAGCGCATCGCCGACCTGAAAGCGGAGTTGGCCGAGGTGCAAAAACGCAAAGAACGCGAGGTGGCTTCCCGTAACGAAACCCGCACGGTTTCTCTGGTCGGATATACAAACGCCGGAAAAAGCACATTAATGAACGCCCTGACGGGTTCCGACGTATTCGTAAAAGATCAACTTTTCGCGACGCTCGACACGCGGACGCGAAAATGGAGTCTGCCGGGGTGGGGGCCCGTGCTCTTAAGCGACACGGTGGGCTTTATCCGCGACCTGCCGCACCAATTAATCGCCAGTTTCCGCGCGACGCTCGAGGAGGCCCGCTGTGCCGACCTGCTGCTTCACGTGGCCGACGGCAGCAACCCGATGCTCGTGCACCAGATCAAAGCGGCGTACGACGTGCTCGAGGAGCTGGGCATCCAGGAAAAGGACACCGTCCTGGTGATCAATAAAATCGACGCCCTGATGGAAAATGTGCAAAGTACGCAAGAAGATGGAGAAAACGAGGAAGATACCGACGGCCAACTTCCCCCTGCCCAGCGGCTCCAGGCCCTGATGAACCGCTATCCGCACGCCATCGGCATCAGTGCCCGCACCGGCGAGGGGCTGGATCGCCTGGCACTGGCTGTCAGCGACATGCTCAGTCGGCATTTTCCCGTGGTGGATGTGGAAATGTCGGCCGCGAATGGCAAAATGCAGGCGTTTTTGGCCGATCGGGGCGAAGTGTTTTCGCGGGATTACCGGGAGGACGGCCGGGTGGTGATCCGCTGCCGGATAGCGCAAACACACCTGGGGAAAATTCACGACACGGATATCACCATCACCCCGGTACAGAAATTTTAACGAACATGGCGGATGGGTACAATGGCTTAAAAAAAACGTTCACATATTTTTTGATGCCAATTTCCTGTTTTTCCGCTTTTTTTTACAGTAAGCCGTTCTAAAATCGTAGACAAAAACGTGATTTGATACATAATATATAATATTAAGTATTTTGAATTGAGCCAGACCAGTTTCATTTTTTGACAACTGTCCAATTTTTCTATAACAGGAGTTCGGATTTTATGTCCCGTCGTCGCCTTAACATTAAATTTATTGTTATTCTCGTGCTGGTGATCGCCCTGGGTGCCAGCGGTCTTATGGGCTTGCGGTGGTGGAATGCCGCCCGTGCGAACGAAAACCTTTACACGCAAGCCATGGAGCTGTACCAGAACGGCGAAAAAATGGATGAAGCGGTTCATCTTTTCGGCCAATATGTGTATGCCGGCAAGGACGACGCGAAGAAGGCGGACTGCTATCTTAAAGTCGCGACGTATTACCAAAACAATGTCAACAAGGTCACGCCCCAGAACGTGGACATGGTTCACCGCATGATGCAGAAGGCGCTGGACAACGACCCGGAAAACCGCGTGTTGCGTGAGGGAATCGCGAAGGCGTACACGGCCATGCGGCGTTATCAACAGGCCTCCGAGCTTTACGGGCAGCTTTCCAAGCAGGATCCCAACCGGCCCGAGCTGCTGTACGCGCTGGCCGAGAACCTCATCGCCGCCAATCAGATTAACGACGCCGGCGTCACGCTGGCCATCCTGATCGACAAAGCTCCTCCCTACATCCCCGGCCATCTGCTTTACGCCACCTACACCGAACAGATTCTCGGCCGTCCGGACGACGCGGAAAACATCATGGACAACATGGTCGACTCCAACCTGCAAAGTGCCGCCGCGTATGCCCGCCGCTCGATTTATCGCATGGATCATAAAAACGAGAAGGGGGCACTGGAGGATCTCAACAGCGCCTTGCAACTGGAACCGGAAGAAGCCGACACGATCGTCGCCGCGGTCAATTTCTACATCAAGACGCGTGATTTCGAAAAGGCCCACGAGTACCTGGGGAGCGTTTCCGAGAAAGACAAGGATAACGACGATATCAGCAACCTGCGAATCCGTCTGGCGGACGCCGAAAAGCGGCCCGACGACGCGATCGCCGAACTCATGAAGCGTCTGGAGAAGCGGGACAATTTTATCCTGCGTATTCAGCTTTTCGACCGCTTGGTCGCCACGAAAAAACTTGACGAGGCCCATCGCCAGATCGATCATCTGAAAAAGATGAAAATGAACATGGAAATGATCGGATTTTTCGAATCGGCCATCGACATCGTCCAGAACAACTGGCAGGAAGCGGCACGCAAGCTCGAGCTTTCGCGGAGTATTTTCTCGATGCACCCGGAAACCGTCGCCTTCGTCGACCGGCAGTTGGCCTTATGCTATGGCAAGCTGGGCCAGACCGACAAACAGATCGAGGCCTTCCAGCGGGCGATTCAGAACACGCCGCAGACCGACATCCTGCCCATCAGTATCGCGTATATTCTCGCCCTGAACTCCGCTAACAAAACGGCCCTGCTCGAGGAAGCGATCAAAGACCTGATCACCAAGATCGGCGTCACGATGTATATGGAAATTCCGCAGTTGCGGGCGATTCGCATCGCGCTGGAGATCCAGAAAATGGCCAACTTGCCGCAATCGATGCAGGACTGGTCGAAAATCCAGACGCTGCTGGAGGAGAGCGGTGTGGAAAAAGACTCGCCTGAGGCGGTGCTGCTGGGTGTGCGTCTGCTGCTGAAGCAGGGTAAATCGGAAGAAGCCCGCACGTTCCTGAAGCAGGCGATCGCGAAGAATCCCGATTTCACCGGTTTTGTCTCGTACCTGGCCCTGATGGAAGCGCAGCTCAAGAACTACGATGTCGCGGTCCGTATCCTGGACGATGAAATCCGGAAAAAGGGCATTTTGCCGGCCCTGCTGATCATCAAGACGCGTATTTTGGCGCAGATGCCGGCGGAGAAGGCCGGGCCGATGCTGACGCAGATGGAGAACGGTTCGAAAGAACTTCCCGACGCGACGAAAATCGTGGTGCTGAAGCAGATCGCGCCCGCCTGGATCGCCGTGGGGAACGACGACAACGCGAAGCGTATTTTCGAGGAGTTGTCGCGGATGGAGCCCGATAACATGGGCACCAAGATCCAGTTATTCGACCTGGCCCGGAAAATGAACAACGAGACGGAAATGAATGCCCAGATGGATAAAGTCCGCATGGTTTCCGGAAACCTTTCGCCGGAATACCGTTACTGCCAGGCCGCGAAGCTTATTTGGCAGTATCTCCAAAAGAAGGTTACGCTTTCGCAGCTTTCGGAAGCGAAAGCCATTCTCCGCCAGGCGCAGAACTCGCGAGGCAACTGGCCGAACATCCCGCGGGCGCTGGCTGAGTTGGCCCTGCTGGAGAAGGATTACCCCGCCGCCATCGAGCACCTCACGCAGGTGGACAGTCTCGGCGCCCTGACCACGCAGCAGTTGGAGCTGCTCATCAAGCTGCTTTACAATGAAAAACGCGGTGACGAAATTCCGACGCTGCTCAGCGGTCGCGAGGGCACGGAGCTCAGCCCCGACACCGAGTTGCTGCTGATCGACAAACTCGCCGACATCGACGGTGCCAGCGCGATGGAGCGTGCGAAGGGGATTATCGAGGGTTCCCAGAACCCCGGCGATTATCTCTGGCAGGGGAACGTTGCGCTGCGGGCCGGCGATTATCGCGCGGCCGAAATTTCCTTCGAAAAAGTCGTGGAACTGGCCCCCGAAAGCTCGACGGGCTGGATCGCCCTGCTGCAAACCATGCGGCTGTTGGACGCGCCCCCGAAGCGGATGAACGATCTGGTCGCCCGGATGCGTAAAGCGCTCTCCGCCGAGAAGCTCCCCCTGGCCGAGGCCAAGGCGATGCAGCTCATCGGCGACGCCCCCGCGGCTGAAGCGGCCTTCCTCAAAGCCGTGGAATTAGCGCCCACCGACCTCGAGGCCCTCTATTCCACCAGCAGTTTTTACCTTCGCACCACCCGTCCGGAGCTGGGCGAGCCGTACCTGCTGAAAATGGTCGACATCATCACCGCCGACAATTCCAGCGACCCTCGCACCAAGGCGCAGCGTATGGCGTGGGCCCGGCGCTCCCTGGCTGACATTTACCGTCTGACGCCCGACTACGATCGGCAGCAGAAGGCGCTGATGCTGGTCAACGAAAACCTGCGACTGGAGCCGGATTCGGCGGAAGACAAGAAAACCAAGGGGCTCGTGCTGGCCGCGAGGCGGAATCCGCGTGAACAGGCCATGGGATTAAAGCTCTTGGAAGAAGTGTCCAACCAGCTATTGCCCACCGAGCGATTCACGCTGGCCAAGCTCTTCGACATGCAGAGCGTCAGCAGCGACAGCCGCCTGATGTGGGAACGATGCCGGCGCATCATGTCCGAGTTGGCTCACCCCAACTCCGTCACCAACCCCGAATACCTCGTGGCATACATCGACATGCTGCTGCGGCGCCAGCAGGCCGTCTCCGACATTCAGCCTTACCTCGAAAAGCTCGAGGAACTAGCCCCGAATACCCCCGCCGCGATTGCGCTGCGTGCCCGTTTGATGGTGCGCGAAGACAATAAGGCCGGGGCCGAGCGCATGCTGATTTCGATGGTTCCGCTAAGCATCACCGAAGAGAACGCGGCAACGGTGCGTCAGATCGCGAGCCTGCTGGAGCTGATCGAGTCGATCGACGGCGCCGAGCGTGTGTGGCAGAAGCTGGCCAACGAGATGCCGAAGGGCGCGTGGGATTACACCGCGTTCCTGGGGCGTCACAGCCGTGTCAACGACGGCCTGACGCTGCTGGAAAAGCATCAGGGCGAGTTTAACCGCATGGAAATGATGGACGCGATGTCCCGCCTCTTCCGCAGCACCAAACGCCGCGGCACCCCGGCCGATTTCGCCCGTGCCGAGCGCATTCTCCAGGCGTGTAAAGCCGAAGCGGGAGATGAAATCGGCGTCGGCATTTTCCGCGGCCAGTTGCAGGACATCCAGGAGGATTACAACGGCGCGATCAAAACCTACGACAACCTCCTGAAAGAGCCGAAAATCACGGATTCGCAGCGGGCCTTCGTCCAGAACAACCTCGCGTACATCCTGGCCATGACCGGCAAAGACAACCAGCGGGCGATGAAGCTCATCAACGAGGCGATGACCGCGCACGGCAACGAGGCCCAGTTGCTGGACACTCAGGCCATGGTGCTGCTGAAGAGCAACGAGCGGGCGAACATCGACCAAGCCATCCAGAATCTGGAGAAAGTGGTGCTGATGAAGCCGGAAGCGCTGTTCTTCTTCCATCTCGCCGTGGCGTACAACCAGAAGGACGACCGCACCTCCGCGCGTGTGGCGTTCGAAACCGCGAAACAGCTCGACCCGAACCTTGCGCAGTCCATTTCCAAGTTGGAGAGCGAGGACTTTTCGAACCTGGCCAAGCTGCGGTAAATCGCCTGTCGCCGCCGTCAAAACCTGTGCGTGAGGAACTTTTTCGAGAGTTGCCTCACGCTTTTTTTGCCCGTTCGCAAACGAAAAACGAGGTCCCGGAATGCTCCCCTTCATGACGGAAGCCCCGCCACCGCCGCCGTATTTCACCTCCCTGTGGAACTCGGCGATGGACTTTCTGTGCAGCGACAGCGCGTTGGACATGAAGGCGCAGGTAGCGCTGGAGCTATTCCTGATGTCCGTAGGCACCGCGATCGTCGTCGGCGGCCTCGCCAAACTGCTGGTCCCCGGAAAATCCCGCCAGGGCACCTGGGGCACGCTCATCCTCGGCCTCTGCGGCTGCCTGGCCGCCTCGCTGACCATGCGTTTCGTCCTCGTGAACCTGCTGGGCCGCCAGATGTATTCGCCCTTCTCGCTGCTGGAGATACTTGCCAGCGTCATTTTCGCGTCCATCATTCTGGCCATTTACCGCTCCACCGTGGGCAATTACGAAATCATGATCATCAAGGATGACGAGAAAAAACGGTGAGACGCAAGGCGCCAAAAAAACAGCAGCCGGGAGCGAAGCGGAACGCAGTGACGCGTAGAGACCGGATAGAATCGTTGACATCTTTCCCACTTCGATCCGGTCATTGCGCTGCGCTCCATTCCCGGCTGCTGTTTCCGCAGCTCTGCATATTCTTCTGCCTTCAGTGTCCGGGGCCGTAAACATTCAGCATGATCACACCCACCAGCACCAGTGCGATTCCCACGCCGCCGAGAAAATTAATCTTTTCGTGAAGCACAAAAACGGCGATCGCCGTCGCGCCGATGATCCCCAGCGCACACCACGTGGCATACACGACATTCAGCGGCACCGCCGCCTGCAGCGATTTCGACAGCAGCACCGTGCAGGTCACATACCCGATCGTGCTGATCAGCGACGGCCAGAATTTCGTGAACCCCTCCGACGATTTCAGGCACGCCGTGCCGACGATTTCCGCGATGATGGCGAGGATCAGATACACGTATCCCATGCCGCACTCCTTTCAAACATATACCGATAAAAATAAAAAAAGCCGGGAAGCGCAGGCTCCCGGCGACCATAATCACGACTGAATTCTATTCTCTCACACCCGACGGCTAAGCCGCACGCGCCCGCTGACCAGCACGACCATGGCCCGGCCGACCAGCTCTTTCCCGAGGTACGCCGAGTTGATGCTCTGCGAGCGGAAATCCTCGGCCGCCACCGTCCAGCGGTGATTCGGGTCGATGATGACCACGTCCGCATCCGCCCCCAGCGCCAGCGTCCCTTTCTTAATATTAATGATCCGCGCGGGGTTCGTCGCCATCTTCTCCACCAGTTGCGGCCAGGTTAGAATCCCCGGCTGCACGAGATACGTGGAGATCACGCCCAGGGCCGTCTCCAGCCCCGTCACCCCGAAGGGCGCGATGTCAAATTCCCGCTCTTTCTTCTCCCGCGCATGCGGCGCGTGGTCCGTGGCGATGCAGTCCAGCGTCCCGTCCAGCAGGCCCGCGATACATGCTTCCACATCCTCTTTCCCGCGCAGCGGCGGGTTCATTTTCAGGTTCGTGTCATACGAATCCAGCAGATCGTCCGTCAGCGTCAAATGATGCGGCGTGACTTCCGCCGTGACTGGAATGCCGCGGCGTTTCGCATGGCGGATGAGCTCCACGCTGAGTTTCGTGGAGACGTGCATCAGGTGAAGCCGACTGCGAGTGTAATCGCATAAAATGATGTCCCGCCCGGTGATGACGTCCTCCGCCGCGGAGGGGATGCCGCGCAGGCCCAGCCGCACGGACGTCAAGCCCTCATGCATCACACCCTGAATGCTCAGATGCTCATCTTCGGCGTGGCTCATGACGGGCAAGTCGAACATTTTCGCGTATTCCAGCGCCCGTCGCATCAACTCGGCATTCCCCACGCAACCGCCGTCATCCGTAAATCCCACGGCCCCGGCCGCCGCCAACTGCCCCATCTCGGAAAGCTCTTTTCCCTCCCGATTTTTGCTGATGCACGCCACGGGATACACGTTACAGCGATCCGCGCGAGCCGCCTGCGCTTTAATGAACTCCACCGCCGCCTGCGTGTCCGTGGGCGGAGACGTGTTCGGCATGCACGCAATCGACGTAAACCCGCCGTTGACCGCCGCCTCCGTCCCCGACGCAATCGTCTCCGCGTCTTCCCCGCCCGGCTCGCGCAAATGCACATGCAGATCCACCAGCCCCGGCGCGACGATCATCCCCGCCGCGTCGATTTCCTTCTCCCGGCCCGAAGGCTGGATGTCATACGCCGTGACACGCCCGTTCTCGATCAGAACGTTCGTCACCCGGTCCATTCCCTGCGACGGGTCAATCACCCGACCGTTGGTAATCAGTAAAGTGTGTGCCATTTGAAATTGATAATTGATAATTGATAATTGATAATTACCACCGGCGTGGTATAAATTATTCGGTGAATAGGAGGCAAAAGCACTGATAATTATCAATTATCAATTGTCCTCAGTGGTTATCACACGGGCAGGCGGATTCCGGACCGGCTCCAGAGCCGCTGGCTGCGTTCATGGCCACCACCAGCTGCGAGGCGCCGCGCATGGCCACCACCGCGTCTTTCGGCAGCGCCCCGTCATTTGCCACGGCCACCACGTCTTTCCCCTGGCGCACCACGTGCACCGAAACCGGCACCAGCGAAAGGTAATCGCCGTGCACGTGCACCAGTCGAAAGACGTAAAACTCGATTCCGCTGGCCGCCACGGCCTCTTTCGGCAGCAGCACGCAGTTCGGCACAGTGTCATACTGCACCTGAAGCTCGCACCGCTGCCCGGGGCGGTATTTCCAGTGCAGCGCCCGAGAATCGCCGGAAGCCGCCGTGGCCGCAAGCGCCGCGTCCGTTTTTTTGGTCGCACTGACCATTTTCACCGCCGCCGCCTGCTTCGTGGCTCCCACCGCCCGGCACGCATCCCCCGGACACGCACAGCCCAGCAGCTCATTCTTGAACTCCACATAAAAATTCAGCGTCCGCGAGTCCGCGTCAATCATGTTATCCACGTACTTCATGCGGAGATTTTTCATCACGTTCCCGGTATTCGGCAGCCGATTTCCCGGCGCATCGTGCGTCTGGAACACCGCGGTGACTGGCACGTTTTTCGCCAGCGAATCCATCAGCACCGCTTCATCATAATCCCACGCCCGCCCGCAAAGATAAAGCTGCGACATGTCCGCGATCCGGCATAACGCCCCTCCCGCACTGACCCGCTGCCCTTTCTCCACGAAAAGCTGCACGAGCTGCAAATGCTCCTGATTTTTCGCGTCACACGCATCCGTGTGCGTATGCGTTTCATGCCCGGCAACCTCCACCGGCTGCGGCTCGTGCACGACCGTCGCCGCGTCTTCATCCCGCACCCGCAGCGTGTTCAGCGTGCACAGCCGATCATCGTCCACCGCCGGCACGGGAATCGTCACCTGCCGAATCAGCCGCCGCTCTTTGACGATCACCCGGCGAATGTCCTCTTCCGCGAAACCGCTGAGCGTCAGCGTCTTCACCAGGGCCTGGATGTCCGACTCCAACTGCCGCTTCTCGAATTCCGTCTCGCGGATGGTTTTCGTCACCAGCCCCTCCGCCACCGCCGCCAGCCGTCCCAGTTCCTGATCCACGATTTCCAGTTTCTGGCACAGCGAAAGCAGCTCCATCTGCTGGGCCACCTCCGACTCATTCGAGAGATCCATGTCCAGCATGGGCTCTCCCGGGAACAGCATTTCGCCCGGCTGACGGTAAATCCGCAGCACGATTCCGGACACCGGCGCCGTCATATTCGTGGTCGAGCGGCCCGGCCGTTCCGCGACGATCGCCGGGAAGTTCATCGTCAGCGGGAGATTTCCCACGGCCACCAGCCGCAACGTTTCTTTCGTCACGCCGATATTTTTCAGAGCCTGGCTCGTAAACACCAGCTCTTTCGCGTGATCATGGTCGGTTTTCGCAGCCGCCGGGGCCGGAGCCGCCGTTTTTTTCGCGGCCTCACTCGGGCAGACTTCTCCCGGGGCGTGATTATGCCCATCGGCACTGGTCGCCGGTTTTTTCTCCGCCGGCGCACTATGGTCGTGCCCGCATCCGCACGCGTCATGCGCACCCTCCGTTACCGGCACCGGCCCAAGAACTTTTGTTAAAACCGGGTATTTTTCGCCATAATGGCTCAAAATTCGATTCTTATTCGCATAAACAGACGCCGCGAAAATCGCCAGCATACACAGGCCGACGACAAAAATAATCATTCGGCGCGTTTTTTTCGTCTTCATTTCCATATTACATAACCTCATGCTTTCAGTTCAACCTGAATCAGTTCAACTGTAATATATACGCGAAAACCATGAAGCGGGGCTTAAAATATCTTATTTTCGCACTCAGCGACAGTATACAGCATCCCGGAAAAACACGCCAGCCCAAAAATGGAAAAACCGTAACTCCCCACAATTATAAATCCTCTGCCGCATTCCGCAAGCACCCCGAAGAAATGCCGCCGCCTCGGGGGTGCTCCCCAATATACTTACTCCGTTCACGTTTTGATAACCCACCGCCGCTTACCATTCAGGAAAGACGGCTTGCCGAGCTGACGAAATGTTCACTTTTGAAGTGGATGAAGTATATCCCCCGGCCAAAACAGAGAAAAACATGTAGCCCCCGGCGCGCAGCCACTCGCACACTTCGTGAATGATTTTGAACCAAAAACAGCAGCCGAGAACGTAAATGCCCGGATATCTCGCTGCGACACCGGGAAATGGAAAATCATTTTTTTCTCAAAGAATGTGAATTTCGCTTTAACTACGGTAGCCCGAAAAATCAGTTGACAACACTCAAAAAATGGATTAAAATTACAATAAATATGGACTCGACGATGAACTAATCTAGGACAGCCCCAAAAATTATCTCGACTATGATCTTCAAGCATGGCCAGCCGATAATATAAAGGCCTATATCGGTTACCTTCCCGGCAGCGTCGGCATATTAAACGTCTCCGGCGTCTCGCTTGGCACCACCATCGACTACTCCACGTTCAGGTCGCAGGATCTCACCATCAGCGAGCAAGGCAAGGGCACAATGAACGTCACCGATAGCGGAAATGTGCTGACCACCCGCACCGCGATCATCGGTAACGGACATGCCGGTGTCGCAAATGTCAGCGGCAACCTTTCCAAATGGATTGTCGGGGGCGCGTTGACCGTCGGCAATACCTATAACGGCACGCTGAACGTGGCGGACGGCGGAACGGTGGAAGCAACCACCCAGTTGGTGGTCGGCAACACGGGCCATGGCGGCAACGACATGATCGGCGTGGTCAACCTCAGCGGCACAACTTCGAAAATTGATTCGAAAGGGATAACGGTCATCGGCAATGAAACGTACGGCACCGTCAATATCACGGACGGCGCGAAGTTTTATTCCCGGGGGGAATCCTACGTCGGCCGGATGCAAAACGGCAACGGAACCGTGAATATCAGCGGACAGAACTCGATATGGAACGCGGAATATCAGACCATCAACATCGGCGTCAGCGGCTATGGCCGCATGAATCTTTATGAGGGCGGGCATGCCGTTTCCCAAACGGGCAATGTGGCCACAGGCAGCGGCGGCACCGGTTATGTGGATATCATGGGCCTGAACTCCCGCTGGAGCGTCATGGCCGATGCGGTCGTCGGCGGCGTGGGCAAAGGCAGAGTTTATGCGCATGATAAAGGAACGCTCGCTGTATCCGGAAACCTCACCATCGGCGGAAGCTCAAGCACCAGCCGTGGATGGGTAGACCTGGAGAATGGCCATATTATTAATGCTCCCCGAATTGAAGGCGGTACTGGGAAAACCGGCAAACTGAACCTGCTGGGGCCCGGATCCACGGTTCTCCCCCTGTCCGGCTACAACCTCAATGGCAATCTGGGCACCTATTTTTACGTGGACTCTTCAACCACCGGCACATCGGCGATCACGATCGCCAACGGCGGGACGATCAATCTCGGCGGAATCACCTACGTCTCGGCGTACGGCATGGCCGTACAGACAATCGACAATGAATTCCTTGTTTATAAGCTCAACCCCTCGCTATCTTCCTATACAGGCACATTCCACGCCCCGGAAATGAAAGTTATTTCCGACTACCAAACCACCGGCGAAGTGATCGTCACGTTCGATCAGGACGGCGCCGGCAACGCCTACCCCGTCTGGGACATCCACACACAGCCGTTCTTCTGGGTCGGCGACGGCCGCGAATACATGGGCTGGGTGAACGTGACGGGCGACCCGCACTATGAAACCTTCCAGGCATATTATACCTACAACGGGGAAACGATTTCAGACAGCGTTTACCAGGCGTTTGTCGCCTATATCAACAACGGTTTGTCCGAGAGCGGCCAGGCCATCCTCGGCGCCGACAGGTCTTCCGAGGGCGTGCTGTTCCATTTTTCCGTCGACATGTTCACGGATTATCAGATGCTCGGCTGGGGACTGGATCACTTCAACGACCTTTACGACTCGAACATTTCGCTGCTGTACCTCTCGCATGTGCCGGAACCGTCGACGTGGCTGATGCTGCTTTCCGGCACCGCGGCCATGGTAATAATCCGTAAAAAACGCAAGGCGTAACACCATCATCCGGATGTCACCATCATGCATCCTTCGTGCCGTTTTCCTGCGGCGCGGAGGATTTTTTATACCAATTCCTATCTTGACACCCCCCCGATGCCTGTGCTATCATGAAAAAATAACCTCCCAAACCACAAATCCCAATCCCCAAACCCCACTCCCCCATGCTCCTTCAATCCGGCAAAAAAGACCTTCTTCCGTGGCGAGTTTTCCGCACACGAGACGAAATGGCCATGGCCGCCGCCATGTACACCGAGGGAATCATCCGCGCCATCCTCCAGCAGCAGGACACGCTGGCCATGATTTTCGCCGCCGCCCCCTCCCAGCGGGAGTTTTTGCGCTACCTCATCAGCTCGCCCGACATCCCCTGGTCGCGCATCACAGCTTTTCACATGGACGAATATCTCGACCTGCCGCCCGACGCCCCCCAGCGTTTCGGAAACTTCCTCCGCGAGGCGATTTTCAGCCGCGTGACCTTCCGCGAAGTGCATTACATCCCGGCCGACACCAAAAATAACGCCGAAAAGCTGTGTCGGCAGTACGCCGCCCTGCTCTGCGACTCCCCGGCCGACATCTGCTGCATGGGAATTGGCGAGAACGGCCATCTCGCGTTCAACGACCCACCCGTGGCCGATTTTCAGGACGAAAACCTCGTAAAAATGGTGAAACTGGACAAAAGCTGCCGCCGCCAGCAGGTGAACGACGGGTGTTTCGCCACGCTGGACGCCGTCCCGACGCACGCCGTCACGCTAACCATTCCTGCCCTGATGGCCTGCACGCACCTGGTCTGCGTGGTACCGGGACCCACAAAACAATCCGCCATCACCCGTCTTTTAACCGAAGACGCCGTCACCGAAGCGAACCCCGCCAGCATCCTCCGCACCCACGCCGGCGCCGCCCTTTTCCTCGACTCCGACAGCGGAGAAATGAGAAATGAGAAATAAAAAAATGAAAAATGTCGCAAGCGAGCCTCCATCCAAATTAAAACTTGGAAGCCTGAAAACTTTCATTTCAGGGAAAAAAACTCTTTTATTTCTCATTTCTCATTTCTTTATTTCTCATTCACCATTCCCCCCGGGGGGGCCTTTTACGGAAAGTCCATCCCTGTTAAAATAAATACGTTTTTGGTGTTTTGCGGATCATTTCCTTTTACGAACAGGTCTCCACGTAATGAATCACGACTTTCCCGAACTCGGCCCACACCCCGACAACTGGACGCGCAAACATCTCCTGACGCTTGACGAGCTTTCCACGGAGGAGCTGGCGCTCCTGCTGGACAAAGCCCAGATTTTCCGCACGGCCTTTGATGCCGGCAATCGAAAATTCGCCCTTTTACCGAGTCACACCAGCGTGACTCTTTTTTTTGAAAATTCCACCCGCACCCGCACCAGCTTCACGCTCGCGGCCCAGCGGCTCGGTGCCTCCAGCCTGGCCTTCACCGCCTCCACCAGCAGCCTCAGCAAAGGCGAAACCGTCATCGACACCGCGAAAAATATCGAGGCCATGGGCTGCGAATCCATGATCGTCCGCCACGGCACCCCCGGCATCCCCAAACTCCTCAGCAAACACGTCAACTGCTGTGTCCTGAACGCCGGCGACGGCCCGCACGAACATCCCACGCAAGGGCTGCTGGACATCCTCACCATCCGCCAGCATCTCGGCACCCTGGAAGGCAAAACCGTCGCCCTGGTCGGCGACATCGCGCACAGCCGCACCGCCCGCTCCAATATCTGGGGCCTCAAAAAACTCGGCGCCCACGTTATCGTCTGCGGCCCAAGCACCCTCGTCTCCCCCCACTGGCAGATGCTGGGCGTGGAATTCACCCACTCCCTGGACGAAATCCTCCCCCGCGTCGACGTCCTGAATCTGCTCCGCATCCAGTTCGAACGCCAGAACACAAAGCCCTTTCCATCCGTACGAGAATATGCAGCCCTTTATACCATGAACAAAGAGCGGCTCCGCAAAGCCAAGCCCGACGTGCTGATTCTCGCTCCCGGCCCGATTAACCGCGGCGTGGAAGTCACGCCGGAAGTCGCCGACGGCCCGCACTCCGCCATCCTCGAACAGGTCTCCAACGGCCTGGCCGTCCGCATGGCCGCCCTCTGGCTGGTCGACGGCGTAAGACGGAAAATGCTTTAGCAGAGCAGCTGTCAAATGGATGGTTCCGCAAGAACAGCAGCCGGGAGCGAAGCGGAACGTAGTGACACGAAGAGACCGAATAGAACCGCCGGATTTTTTCCCACTTCGATCCGGTCTCTGCGCTAACGCTCCGCTCCCGGCTGCTGTTTCCTGTCCAAAACCATACCGAATTTCACCGCTCCGTAAGAGCGAAATGTTTATAGAAAACAGGAAGAAGGTACGCCGGTTACAAGAAAAAATCCCCAAAACAGGAGCCTCTCCATGAAACGGCGAAATTTCTTAAAAACGCAGATTTCGGCGGCCATCGCGCTGACGACGCCGCTTGCCCACACACTCTCCGCCGAGGAAAACCTCGCCGAATCCGCCGCGACGGAGAAAAAATGGCAGATCACGCAGAAAATGCCACTCCCGCCGAAAGGCGATTACCAGGCCATTTTCGCCGCCGACGGAAAGCTCTGGGCCCTGAGCAAAACCGCCGTTTTTCTTTACTCTCCCGGTGATTCCGAGGCGAAAGACGCAGAAAAATGGATTCCATACGCTGAAAATCTCCCCGGCACCGCGTGGTGTTTTTGCGTCACGACGGCGGAGGAAAAGCCGGATGAAACCCGCATTTACGTCGGCCTGCTGGATGCGAAAACCAAAAAACCGGGCATCCTCATTCTGGAAAACGGCAAGCCGGGCGAACTCTGGACGGATGGTTTTACACCCGCAAGCCGCCTGACGTCCATCACCGTCATGGAAGACGAAGACGGCACCCCAGCCATTTTCGCCGCTGACGCCGGGCTGCGGAACGTCCTGCGTTTCTCCGCGGCGGGCAAATTCCAGCACCTGCTCTTCAAGCCGGGCCAGTTAATCGTCCCCAGCCCGTTCCTGGCCACCTGCGTCGGGCGCGACGGCCTGCTACACGTGGCAAACCCCGGCCGATTCCGCGTCGAGGCCTTTCACGTGTACGCCGACCGCACCGAAGCCGAGAAATCCCTCGCCTGGGGCACGGCCGGCCTGAATGCCGAAGCCTTCGCCGGCTGCTGCAACCCCGCATGGCTGGCCGTCACTCCCGACGGCAGTTATCTGACCTCCGAAAAACGTTTTCTGCGTGTGAAACTCCACGATCTGGAGGGCAAACTCCTCACTGTGATCCCGCTGCCGCCGTATGCGCGCAACGCCGTGCCGGAGGGATTCCCGGTGGCCGCCGATGGCGATGCCCTCTTTCTGCTGAACCCGAAATCAAAAATCGTCTTCAAATATCAAAATAATTAAACTTCTTGTGCATTATACAGCAAGTCCAGCACTTATTTGCACCAACAATCGATTCTGTTCGATTATCTTCTGTTTTATTAAAAAATAATCAAATCTGCACATAAATTACGTACATTTTTTTTGATTCTTGCGAAAACCCCCATTTTTACTGTTGACCTGCCAATTTAGCATGTTATAATTGACAATATAGTAGTTTACGGTACTTAAATATCCATTCACATACTTTAACATTTGCAATGTTTGGAGGAAACATGTCGTCTAGGCTCAATTTTTCATGTTTAACATGGGGCGTATTGACTGGTATACTGGTGGCGTTTTTTGTCGGCGTGGCCTCCGCTGCCGACATCACCTGGACGGGTGGCCGGTCTGAATACTGGTCGAGCCAGTACAACTGGAATCCCAACACCATCCCGACGCAAACGGATCGGGCGATTATCAGCCAAGGAGTATCCCGTATGGACCTTGGATCGGGAACCTACGACACTGCGATGGGGAAGCATCTCTATCAGACCAACTCCAATGTTTATCTTACCGGAACGGGCCAATTTCGCTCCACCGACACTCCGCAGGAAGGATATACCTATCGTTGGGATTATTATAATGGAATGGAGATCGGCACGGTCAACGGAGCGAACGTCTCTATCGTCCAAGATAGCGGGACATTCTTTTCCGGATATCTGGCCCTGGGAACCAACAAATACAACTCCACGGCCGCGATAAATGCCAGTTATACAATGACGGGGGGAACCTATTATTCAGCAGGAACGGTGCTCGCCACGGGACAGAATGTCAACGCCACGATGTCAATTTCCGGCTCCGCCAAGGCGGATCTTAACTGCATGATAGCCGGAGCGGACAAGGGCACGGCAACGCTCAATATTACCGGTGGAACAATCACCAGCACGAATGCTTATATCCCGAATTACGGCAACCACGGTATCACGCTGGGGGTAAATGGCGGTAAGGGGACGATGACCTTTTCGGGAACTGCGAATGCCAAGGCACAAACTTACACCGTCGGCGGATACACCGGCTACGAGAACTCCGGCGGCACCGGAATCGCTAACCACGGCGGCAATGCCGTATTCGAAACCAAGGCGCTGGTCATCGGCGACTACGGCGCAACCGGAACCGTCAACCTCTCCACCGGCAAACTCTGGGCGACCAACGACGCGAAAATCGGCGTCGGCGCTGGAAGCGGCACCTTGAATCAGTCCTGCGGCGGCCTTTTTCAGGTTGGGCCGTTCGCCAATGTTGTTGTCATGTCTCCGCCTGGTGGCCTTGATGGCGGTAGCATCGCCCCCCTCGCCAGTGTGGATTACAAAATTGCCAATTTGTTTATTGGATACGATCTGATGAGCCAGGGGCAAGCGGTTTATAATATGCCCTGCGGAAATTACCTCTGCTACGGCGACACGTATGTCGGGTACATGTCCGGACTTTCTCCCGACTATACCGGGACGCTGGCCCAATGGAACATCTCCAAAAGCGCCATTGTGGATATCAAGCGCGACGATAATACCTCCCAGGGAGGAAACCTGATCATCGGCAATCCCGATAACGTGGCCGGAGTCAACCTTGTCGGCTTGACAAAATCCGAGGTTAACATTGTCAACGGCGGCAAGGTAAGCGTCGTCGGAAACGTAACCGGCTATACGAATCAAAGCTTCCTGAACATCTACGGCTCGAAGTCGGACATCCAATTCGGCACGCTGCTCCAGCCGTCGACGACGCCCGGCCAGTTGGACATCAACTTCACACTCGACTCCTACGGCGCTTCGACGATCAAGGCCGGGACGGCCGATTTGTCGAACTCGCCGCTGATGGACGTGAACATTCCCGGTTTCATTTCCCTGAAAACCGACCAGACGACGCTGCTGCAAACCAACAGCCTGATAACGCCCGCCTCGAATACGAATACTTTGTGGAAAGACAATACGCCGTACCAATTCAAGAACAATCTGTCTTACACGGGGGCCAACGGGTCCGCCGTCATCATTCAGATGGATCACGCGGGGATTGACGCGATCAATACGCCGTGGGAGGGGATTGTGGGGGTTTACGAGATTTTCCGCACCGATGACCCGCTCCGCGTTAACGGCACGGTCAGCGGCGCATTGGAGCTCCATGGCGAATACACCTACCTCCAGGCGTTTTTCAAGGGCGTGGAAGGCAAAACCTACGCGGACGGCACCCCCATGCTGACGGTGCTGATGAATTATCTGAACGACGCCGTCGTCGAGACCGGCGTGCATTTCGGTGCGCTGACCAGCGACAGCCTGCTTTTGACGGGGCCGTACCTCAACGACGACGGCTACGCCTGGTTCGGGTGGGATTTAAGCGGGTTTAACTCCACGTACGCCAGTTATCTCGGCCCGGGCGGCGTCACGCTGTACCAGTTCAACGCGGTTCCGGAACCCGCGACGTGGGTCATGATCCTGCTGGCCGGACCCGCCGTTTTCTTCCTCCGCCGCCACACGCGACGGGTTTAACACGCGCAAACAACAGCCGGGAATGCAGCGAAACACAATGACCGGATTAGAAATGGAAACGTATTCTCCATTTCTAATCCGGTCATTTCACTGCGCTGGATTCCAGTCTGCTGTTCTTGTCGCGGCCTTCCCGCTTTACAGCATTTCTTATTTTTTACTGTCGGCATTTCGCCGGATTTCCTCCGCCAGCGCCGCCATGCCCGCTTCTTTCGAGATGGTGGGGGAAAAGCCGAAATCCCGTTTCGCGCGGGAAATGTCATAATAATGGTCTTTCGCCATCTGGGCGGCCAGGAAGCGGGTCATGGGCGGGTCGGTTTCCCAGCGGAAAACTTTCCAGATTCTCTCACACACCCAGCCCAGGCACCATGCCGCGCGAAATGACAGGCGCTTTTTGACGGGCGGCAGGCCGTGCAGCGCGAGAATTTCGTTAATCCACGCCCAGCACGCCACGGGCTGGCCCTGCGAGAGAAAATAAGCGTTTCCCGCCACCGCCGCTCCCGGCGCCAGCGCGTCGGCGGCTTGGAGATGCGCCTGGGCCGCGTTCTCCACGAAAATCATATCCACCCGGTTTTCGCCATCCCCCACCTGGTGTAAATGGCCGGATTTCGCCCGCTCGACCAGCCGGGGAATCAGCGCCTGATCCCGCGGCCCCCAGATCAGATGCGGACGCAGCGCACACGTCAGAAGCCCCGCCCGGGCGTTCGCGCGCAGGACCATTTCCTCCGCCATGGCCTTACTCCGCGGGTAATGGGCCAGCCAACGCGCGGGGTACGTTTCTTCCACATCCACGTTCCGCTGATGTGTGCCGTCAAAAGAAACGCTCGGACTGCTGGTGAAAATAAACTTTCGCACCCCATTTTCACACGCGGCGTCCAGCAAAAAACGCGTGCCCAGCGTGTTCGTGCGGTAATATTTATCCCACGGCTCCCCGACCCCGGAAATGGCCGCCACGTGAAAAATCGTATGCACCCCCGCACACGCCCGCTCGACCGCGGCCCGGTCACAGAGATCCCCCTGCAAGGTCTCCACGCCCAGCGCGTCCAGCTGCGGATACTGTTTTCGGCAAAATGCGCGAACCGCCTCGCCGCGTGCGCGAAGCATTTCCGTAATGTATAATCCCAGGAAGCCGCCGGCTCCAGTTACAAGATTCATGACACCCATTAAAGGTTTACGCATCCCCCCGCTTCAGCGGCGAGGACGGTTTTTCGCAAAAAAAGGAATAATTACGATATATTTTTTGTATAAAAGGGTTTTCAGGTTGCATTTTTAATCGCATACTGTTATGCTATAATTAGGAGTGTTTACGATAAAACTCCGAACCCGCCTATTTTAAACGGCATGCGGCCTTTTCTCCATTATTTATTATTAATATACCACAAGAAATCCATCTTTGGGAGACTGATTTGTGAATAAAAAGAAGAAAATAAGATTTTACACGCATAAAAACATCGCCTCGGATGAAATGAATCTGGATTTTTTATCGGAGATGGAGGTGGAAGCGATCCAGGTTGACAAGCTTTCCCAATTTAACCATGAAGGCCGGGTGAACGATGACGATTTATTCCTGGTTTCTGGAAATATTATCAAAAAAGCGCTGAAATTTCGTGACCGTGAGCGTTCCGCGCGCAAAATCATGGATCATGTCGCGGACGGTATTTTTGTTTTGGACCGAAAAGATGAAGTGGTGTGGGCGAATGATGCCGCGCGGGAAATGACGGGGTATTATGATAACGAAATTCTCCGGCGGGACATTTATAATTTATTCGATAACCCGCGTTTTCAAGGGCCGATTTTTGTTCCCACGTCAGCGTGCCGGGAGAGCGGCGAGACGAAAAAAGGCGAATTTCATGATGCTCATGGGCGTTTTTTCGAAATGGAAGCTTCCTTATGGAACGCTCCCCCGGGGAGTCCGGCGGCTAAAGGCGGGAAATCCGTGCTGGTGACGGTGCGCGACATCACCGAGTTGCGCTCCCAGCTTCAGAAGCTCCGCCTGATTCATGAAAAAGGAAACGAGCTGAACGAGATGGGCCCGGAAGCCATGCTGGAGCTTACGGAGCTGGAACGCACGGAGCTGATGGAAGACGGGGTAAAACAGACGGTTCGCAAGCTCATGAAGTATGAAATGTTCGAGCTGCGGACCGTGGGCACGGACCCCGAAACGCTGGAACTGCGTTCCTCCTTCGGCATGACGCCGGAAGTAAAAAAACGCGTGGTGAAAATCGCGAAAGAAGGGTACGGCATTAACGGTTACGTCGCCGCCACACGCCGGAGTTATTTATGCCCGAATGTGCATGAAGACCCCCGGTATCTGACCGGCGGAGTGAATTCCCAATCTTCGCTGACGGTGCCCATCATGTTCCGAAAAACGCTCATGGGCGTCCTGAACGTGGAGAGCACGAAAGAAAACGCGTTCACGAAACTGGACGAAATGTACCTCGAAATCTTCTCCCGGGACATCGGCGTGGCCATGAACACGCTCCGGCTTCTGGAAGAGGAACGCAAGAACAAGCTGAAGATGAATGTGGAGGAAATCCACAAGACGCTTGCCATGCCGGTGAATGAAATCCTGCAGACCGCGGCGAAATTACTACCGCTTATGGAAAAAATGGCGAATCTGGAGGATATGGTAGCGCCCCCGACTCAGAAACAGAGGGATGATCCGAATCACGTCACGGATGGTGTGAAAATGCAGATTCTTTTGTATAATATCGTTTCGAAAGCGAAAGCGATTCGCGCGATGGTGCTGGAAATCGGCGAAAAAATGGGCCTCGGCTGGGTGGCGCCGGTGGAGCACACGCAGGAGCACCGCGACCACATTCTTTATGTGGACGCCACGAAGAATTACCGCCAGGAAATCGGAAAGTTTCTCTCGGAGCACCAAACGGATGTATACCTGACCGAGTCGGGCCGGGAGGGCTTGCGGATGGTGAAGCAGGCGTTTAAGGATCATGAGCCGTATTACGCCATTCTCGTCAGCATGGCGGGGGTCCAGGATTACGCCAATTATGTGGATTTCATGGATGCCGTGGCCGCGGTTTACACGGATCATGACATGAACCCGCCGTTCGTGCTGCTGCAGAAGGACAGCGTCCGCAGCGTGGAGTCCCGCCTGCTGGAAGCGAATAAACGGTACCATGCGTGCCGCCGCGTGCTGCTTCCGTTCGGCCTGGAAACCCTCCCGGACGTCATTAAGCAGGTCGCCGGGCCGCTTTTCGGCCAGCACATCCTGCTGGTGGACCCGAAGATGCGGGACGTCGAATCGGCCCGGGAGTTCCTCCGCCGCCGCGGGTGCGCCCTGGAAGTGGTCACCTCGGGCAAGCAGGCCTTGAAAGACATTCGCTTCGCGCTGAGTCAGGAACAGCCCTTCGCGATCCTCCTCATCACCGCCATGGACATCCCCGACTATAAACGGAAAACCGCCTTTTTCGAGGAACTCGTCGCGCTGTACCAGGAATTTGACGAAAAACCGCCGCTGGTGGTCGCGCGGGATTTAATGCGCTACGATTCGGATCATGTGATCTCGAATATCCGGGATTTTCTGATAAAATATGCGGAAATTGTCGGAATCGAGTACAAAGAAGATCTGTTGATGGCCGCCATCCTGAACGTCATGAAAGTCGTCGAGGAAAACCCCGGGGCGATCGTTTTCACCGAAGAGGATTTGGTGAAAATGCGAAAAGCACGGGGTGAAAAGCTCCCGGTCGATGAGAATTCCTGAATCGTTGAATTTTACTCAAAAAGTCTTTGCCGTATGACACCGTTTTTCCAGACATTTCAGGACGAAAAATTAGCCCCCCAGCTTTCCGGTTCTCGCAGCCGGGTGACCTACCTCGTGACGGCTGACTCGCCGGACGAAATTCGTCGTAAGGCCGAGGATATTTGTGCGGAGCAGACGGTCGAATTTCCCGTGGATTTGCTGCCGCCCGGCGTGGTTCGGGAGCAAATTTTGGGGCGGGTGGAGAATATTTCGCCGTGCGAAAATCTTTTCTCGCCGCCGGGCATGGTTTCCGCGCACGTGGAGGTCAGTTTCGCGGATGAGGTCATGACGGATGAATTGCCGCAGGTGCTGAATGTGATTTTTGGAAATATCAGCATTAAACCCGGTATCCGTGTGCTTTCGGCGGCGTTTTCGGAGCCACTTTTGCGAAAATTTCCCGGCCCGCAATTCGGTGTGCCCGGCTTACGCAATCTACTTAAAATACCGCAGCGTCCGATTCTATTTACCGCACTAAAACCGCAGGGCCTCGCGGCGGATGATCTCGCGGCACTGGCCTACGAATTTGCATGCGGCGGCGTGGATGTCATCAAGGATGACCACGGAATCGCAAATCCCGTATACGCCCCATTTTACGACCGTGTGCTGGCATGTACCGCGGCAGTGCGGCGGGCGAATGCGGAGACAGGTGAAAACGCGATTTACGTGCCGAATATTATGGGGCCGCACACGGAGATTATTCGCCGTGCCAAATTCGCAAAAGACGCCGGCGCGGGGGGATATCTGGTCTGTCCGGGGCTGATCGGTTTTGATGTGATTCGCGAAATCGCCCAAAACCCCGAGCTTTCGCTGCCCATTTTCATGCACCCAGCTTTTCTCGGCTCATTCGCCATTAACCCTGATGGAATTTCGCACGCATGTGTTTTTGGCCAGCTTGCCCGTCTTGCGGGGGCGGATGCGACGATTTTCCCGAATTTCGGCGGACGTTTTTCTTTTTCGCGTGCGGAGTGCCTTCAGATCGCGGAGGCGTGCCGGGAGCCGATGGGCGATTTTCCGTCCATTTTTCCATGCCCGGCTGGCGGGATGAAAGTGGACCGCGTGGAGGATGTGCTGGGTGCTTTCGGCAAAGATGTCATGCTCCTAATCGGCGGCGGCCTGTTTTCCCACTCCCCCAATCTTCGTGAAAATTGCCGCCTTTTGCGCTCCCGGCTCGTGTGAGCGAATGCCGTCAGTTTTTCTGGAAAAATCTTCCAAAACGGCATTTTTCCCTTGATTTTTCCCGCCGTTTATGGCAAAATATATTTAATAGCATGCTTTTTCGTTGGATGCCATTTTTTTGATAACGAGACAGGAGCCTATATGACTCACAAATTTACATCCGCCGTGTGCGTGGTTCTGGGAATATTTCTGTTCGCCGCCAGCGCGGGGGCGGCTTCGTTGCCGACGCTTTCCATGGCGCCGCTGACCGGCGACGCGGATGTGGTGGCAACGGACGTGAACTATCTTTACGCCATTACATGGAACGGCGCCGCCACAACGGTCAACGGCATTCCATTTACCTCATACTCCACGCGAAACCCGGCCAGCGATGTGCTCAATCGTTACGCCTTCCGCTCGCTGCAGCATCGCGGCATGGCCACCAACACCGGCACGACGTCCACTGCGGGCATTGCCGACGGAGCGGCGGTCAAAAATTTACTCTCGGGATTTGTTCTTAATAATGGAACCGCGGCGGGCGATACAAACGTCCTGAGTTTTTCGAACCTCCAGGAAGGCAAGACATATACCCTGCGTCTTTTTACCAGCCGATGGGACGGGAATGACCGCACGCAGACGTTTTCTTTCGACGCCAACGCGGACGGCGTGGCGGATTTATTCCAGACGGCGAACAACCTTGGCACGGGGATCTCGTCTTACGAACATCTCATGGACAAACCGTTTTCGGGCGGCACGTGGGCAGGAACGACGGCGCTCGCTGACGATACTCGTGCATATACAATGGACTACACATTCGTGGCCGGCTCGAATACGCTGCACATGATGCAAACCGCGCTGATCGAGCACGGGCTGCATCTTTACGCGACGGCGCTTTATGAGCACAAGGACATTGCGCGGGTGATGGCCGACAGGCCAACGGTCAAAAATGGCAGCTTCGAGGTGGACACGTTTTACGATGCCGGTGATGCTCACGGATATGCGAATGCAAATAACGGGGCCAACAACGGTAATTTCGGCGTTATTTCCGGCTGGACGATCAGCAATGCTGCGTTTATCGGGCTCGCGCCGCAGTGGAACAACGCCGCGCGGGACGCAAGGGTGTGCGGCCATTTTCTCAATGGCACCGACATTTCCGTCACCGACGGCCAGCAGGCGGTTTTCATCCAGGCCAATAGTGGAAACCTGACCAATTACATCGAGCAGGAAATCACCGGCTTTGTCGAAGGCGGGTATTATATCCTTTCGTTCGACGCCAGGAAGCGCGAGGGTTATTATCAGCCGGTGGTTACCGCCAGCCTGACCGGCGAGAGCGGCGCGGTGAAGTCTTACTCCAAAACCATCGAACGCGACGCGTTTCGGCCGTTTCTCTTTCAATTCAACGCGACGGATGCCGTCGAGAAGCTGCGTTTTTCGTCCTCCAGCTTGAATAGCAGCCTGGACACCGTCCTGCTGCTGGACAACATCCGGCTTTGGGAAATGTCGGCCGTTTTCCATGATAATTTCTCGGTAAACAGCCCCAGCTCAACGATCAGTGCCTCGACGAACGACAAACCGGGACGTATCGGGGCGACATTTGCCGAGCCGTATACATATAAAAAATGGAATGGTAACGGCGACCTGTCCACGCAGCGCGAGGGCGATACGTATTACGCCCCCGATGCGCAGCAGGTGGGCATGGCCGGGTATGATGGCAAGCTGGTGCTACGAACGTCGGATTATAACGGTTTTTCGGATCAGCAGCGTAAATCGGGGGTAACGCTGGATTATGATTTCGCGAACCTGGCCAGCAAAGATGGCAGCACTCTGTACCAGATTTCGTTCCGGGCGGATCCGCTCGCCGGCTGGAGCGGCGAGGGCGATTTTCCGGAGGCTGTGTTGGGGTCTTGGGCCGGAGTGCTCTTCGGAGGCTCGGCCAATGATTCCTGGGTCCTCAACGGCAACGGCGTGGGGATTCTCATCCGTGAAACGGGCGGGATACAGATTTTCGATCATGGCGCAATGCTCGGAAGTGTCCCCAACGCAACGAAGGCCGACTATTACGACGTGGACATTTTCTATACCGTCGATGATTTCGTCGCCAGCGAGCTGGTGGACATCCAGTTGTTCATCAATGGCGAGCATATTTACGATTTTACGACAAGCAGTGGCTTCACGGAAAACTACATCTCGCTGATGGCATCGCTTGACGCTCGCGGGAGTATGGCAACCCAGGATTATTTTTACACGACGTTCGATAATTTCGTCGTCTATGGCTCCGGACAGCCGAGAACACCGGAGCCGGCCACGTGGGTGATGATGATCCTGGGCGTAGTTGGGTTGGCCGCGAGTCGGGTGCGAAAAGGCCGGAAGTAGAAAATTTCCGCCGACTGAAAAAAACGGGGATGGGAATCGTCATGGATTTCCATCCCCGTGGCGTTTTAAACGAGGTATTCAAGAAACAGCAGCCGGCAGCACAGCGGAACACAGTGACGCGAAGAGACTGGATAGAATGGCCAAATTGTTTCCCACTTCGATCCGGTCATTCCGCTGCACTTCGTTCCGCTTCATTCCCGGCTGTTGTTTCGAGACAACGTAAAACAGCAGCCGGGAATGAAGCGAAGCGCAATGACCAGATAGAAGTGCTGGGGTTTCTCCCACTTCTATCCAGTCTCTGCGCTAACACTCCGCTCCCGGCTGCTGTTCATGTGAGCAAATTATCTTGCTGACAGCTCCAGGTTATTGCCGATAATTCATGTCGCAGGTAACACCGCCGGCCGCGGGGAGGTATTCCTCGAGCATGTAATCCATGACCATGCGGTGGGCACTAAACCGCCAGGCCAGCGTGCCGATGGAGTTTTTCATCATCTGAATCCAGTCCGCGGGCAGCCCGTGCGGGTCGAGTTTATAATACGTCGGGATGATGTGGTGCTCAAGGACGTCGAACAGCGAATCGCCGTCGCGGGCGTCGGTGATCACGTCGTTGACGTGGGACGTGCCGGTGCCGATCGAGAATCCGTTGTGGCCGTTATACGCCTCGGCCCACCATCCGTCAAGCACCGAAAAATTCAGCACGCCGTTGAGGACGGCTTTCTGGCCGCTGGTGCCCGACGCCTCCAACGGGCGCCGCGGGTTGTTCATCCAGACGTCCACGCCTTGGACGATATGCCGGGCGACGTTGATGTCGTAATCTTCCACGAACACGAATTTTCCGGCGAACCGCGGATCCTTGCGGAGATTTGCGATCTGGCGGATGAATTCCTTGCCGGGCTGATCGGCGGGGTGCGCCTTGCCCGCGAAGACGAATTGCACCGGGCGGTCGGGGTTATTCACCAGTTTCGCCAGGCGGTCGACGTCCCGCAGCAGCAGCGTGGCCCGCTTATACGTGGCGAATCGCCGCGCAAAGCCGATCGTCAGCACCGTCGAGTCCATGTCGAAAGTCGGTTCCTCGTTACGCCGTTTCGATTGCCGCTCGACCCGCCGCTGGACAAAATCGAGCATGAAGTGCTTGAGCGTAATGTGCGTTTCCCAGAGTTCGCCGGGATCGACTTCATAGATTTTCTGCCAGGTTTCCTGCTGGCCGTGCGTGTCAAGCCAGTCGGGATCGAAATGGCGGTCGTAGAGATTCTGCATCTGCCACGCCAGCCACGTCGGGACGTGCACGCCGTTGGTAATGTGGCCGATCGGGACTTCCGTTTCGCTGCGGCCGGGGTACAGGCTGGCCCACATCCGCCGGGAGACGTTTCCATGCAGGCAACTGACCGCGTTGGCGTGCTTCGAGAGCTTCAGACCCAGCACCGTCATGCAGAAATGCTCTTTGTCGTCGTGCGTATTCACCCGGCCCAGCGCCATGAGCTGGTTAAAATCGATTCCCATCTTCCGCTGCAGCGGCGCGAGGTGCTCGTACATCAGCCCCGGATCGAAACGGTCGTGCCCGGCTGGCACAGGCGTATGCGTGGTAAAGCAGGTTTGGTAGGCCACCGCCAGCACGGCGTCGTTAAACGAAATGCCGTCTTCTTCCATTTTCAGCGCCACCGCCTGGAGCGTGGCGAACGCGCAATGGCCCTCGTTGAGGTGATACACGCCGGGGCGGATGCCCAGAGCCTTGAGGAGCTTGACGCCGCCGATGCCCACGACCATCTCCTGACGGATGCGCGTCCGGCTGTCGCCGCCATAAAGCCGGGAGGTGAGCGTGCGGTCCTGCTCCTGATTTTCCGGCAGGTCGCAGTCCAGCAGGTACAGGTCCACCCGGCCGACCTTCATGTGCCACGCCCGGGCGAAAATCGTTTCGTTCTGCGTCTCGATCGGCACCACGAGCTGCTGGCCGTCGTCGGTCATCACGGGCACCATGGGAAGATTCTGGATGTCGGTCTTCCCGTAAACCTCTTCCTGGAGGCCGGCCGCGTTGAGCTGCTGCTTGAAATAGCCCTGGTCATAAAAAAGACCCACGGCCACCAGCGGCACGCCCAGCCCGCTGGCACTCTTGATGTGGTCGCCGGCGAGGATGCCCAGGCCGCCGGAGTAGATCGGCACGGACTCGTGAATGCCGAACTCCAGCGAAAAATACGCCACGGGCTTGGAACCCAGCACGCCGATGTTCTTCTCGGCCCACGCCGGCCGCTGCGCCATATACTGCACCATCCGACGGTGGCAATAATTGATCCGGCTGGTGAGCACCTGCTCGTACGCCCGCGTCTCCAGCGTCTCGGGAGTGAATTTCCGCAAAAGCGCAATCGGGTTGTGCGCACTGCCCCGCCACAACTCTGGATCCAGGTCACGGAACATGTTGATCACATCCGGATGCCAGCTCCACCAGAGATTCTGGGACAGCTCCCAGCATTTGTCATATAACGATTTTTTTTGTATCGAGCCGTTCGGGCCGGCTCCGGTATTCTTTACCGTTTCGAGATTACTCATGGCGAAACTCCTGTCGTGCCAAATAATAAGAATAGAAAAACACACAGGCCGGCAACGGGCGGCGTGCGCACACCCTCACCTCTCCTGGCCAGCCCAGTCGCATACGATTATACACCCGAACGGCGTTTTTGGAAACCTCGTTTGCCCCGTTTTGTGGGGAAATTCACGAAAACATAATAAATCAAGTGATTTTTGTTTTTTGCGTGAAGAACTCGGCGAATGCCTAAATTACGGCATCCGCGGCAATTTTAACAGATTTTCGTAGATTTCGGTGGAAATCGGGAAGGTGGTGCCGTGGCGCAGGCCGGCAGGGTGTTTGAGCTGGGGGGTGATGTCTTCCCAGGTTTTGAAGTCGCGGGTGCGAATGACGCCGTAAGATTTTGCGCCGTAACAATCATAATAAAGCAGACAGACGTCGCCGACGAACAGGGCCGTGGGGCCTTCCACCCAGTTGCGCGGCGAGATGGTTTCCTGTACGGTGAACGGGCCGTCGGCTTTCGCGGCCGTGGCCAGCATAATAGTCTTCTTCGGCTCCGGTTTCAGGGTTTCGTCTTTGTAAAACAAGTAATATACGTCGCTTTTCCTGGCTAGAAAGCCGTCGATGACGTTATGGCCGGGGTCGAAATAGAGCGACGTCGGGGTGAATTTTTCGAAATCCCTGGTCGTCGTGTAATACATCCGGTGGTCGTATTTATCCTCGCTGGTGCCTTCGGTGGAAAACCGCTCGGGAATCGTGGAGGACCAAATGATGAAAAACCGCTCCGTCGCGGCGTCGTAAAATAGCTCCGGCGCCCAGCAATTACGGCATGTCGGCTCGTGTTCCATGACGGGGATGGCTTTTTGCGGCGTCCACGTGATGAGATCGCGGCTGGAGGCGTACCCGATCTGCTGGCCGTCCCACGAAACCGTCCACACCATGTGGAACGTGCCGTCCGGGCCCTGGCAGATGCTGGGGTCGCGCATGAGCTGGGCGGTTTTGCCCACTTCCGGCTTCAAAAACGACTTGCCGTCGTTGACCGCCTCCCAGTTCAGCCCGTCGCGGCTGACGGCCAGGTGCAGGCCGTCCTCACCGTTACCGGTGAAATAGGAAAAGGCATAATGGCCCTGAGCTTCCACGGCGTCCTCCGCATGCAGCATGCCGGGAAGGGCGAAACAGGCGAGAAGAATAAGGAGGCGGGTGAGTTTCATGGGAAGGTTCCTGTGGAAATTCAATTTTTTAGAACATAACAAGCTCCAGGAGAGAAACATTTTTGAAAAATTGTTTCCCCCCTCTTCGCTGCGCGAACTCACCCCTCTTCCAAAAAACTTTTACTGTTTTTTTTATTTCTTCACGAAACCTTCCGGCACGGGCACCGCCGACTTGCTGCCGTCCGGCGTCGCGTCGTCGAAGACGTCGAACCAGGCGGGGTCGAAGTCGATTTTCACGCCCTTGTCGGCGGAAATGTTCGTCACCATCGCCATGATGGCGTCGGCCATGGCCACCTTCGGCTGACAGCGGCACATCAGCTCGGAGGCGTCGAGGTAGGTCGGGGCCGGGTTGTTGCGGACGCAGTAGGCGAAATGCTCGATTTCTTCGGTGTAGCCCAGGCTTTGCTCGGTGAGGGACAGCGCGCCGACGGACACGTCCTGCTCGCTGAGCGCTTCGTCGGTGGTATCGATCATGCGGGTAAAGCTTCCAGCTTTCTTTTCGCTGACGGCGATGTTTTTGTCGACGTTATGCGTCTGCCAGAGCATGGCGGTTTCTTCGCGGTCGAGCTGCAGGGTGCCCTGGGTGCCGAAAACGGTTTCGCCGTAGCCGCCGAAGTCGTTGCCGTTGATGGCGCTGTACTGGACGGCGATTTTCTGTTTGCTGCCCTGGGGGGATTTGGGGTCGTAGCCCGGGGCGGGGAATTCGTAAACGCAGGAGATGTGGTCTTCGATATCCCGGTCGTAGGGGAAGATCGGGCGGCTGGAGAACGCGTTGACGTTCAGCGGCAGTTGTTTTTTGCCGCCGTGCATGGCCGCGATGAAAATGGAGGAGGCATCGAGCTGATGGCTGCCCAGCTCGGCCATGAGGCCCGCGGAGGTGCGGTTCCACAGCCGCCAGCGGATGAGTTCTTCCAGGGCGGAAGCTTTATATGCCACGGTACCGTCCGGATTCGTGAGGATGTGCTCCTCGTAACCGGCTTTGGCGAACACCGCGGGCACGATTTCATCGTTCAGTTGGGCCTCGAGCTGGGCGACTTTCTTGGCCCACTCCTCGGCGTCGACGGCCTTTTCCTTAAACGCCTTGTCGCGCCGGCCCGTCCACGACTTGATTTTATCCTGCTGCTTCTTGATCAGATCCCAGTCGTTTTCAGTGAAGACTTTATCGCCGTACGCCTGGTCTTTGGCCTGGGCCACCCACAGCGGGAGCATGGGCTGCCAGGAGTCGTTACCGGGCATGTTGCCGCGGTGCCACTGGGCGCGGATGTAATGCAGATTACCCAGCAGGCCCGTTTCGATCGCCTTGATGGCGTTGTCGTAAAGCACGCTGTAGTGGCGCTGATGGCCGGTGGCCATGTGCAATTTTTTGGTCGCGGCCATGCGGCCCATGTCTTTGCACTGGCCGATATCGTGGGCCATGAGCTTTTCGGTCAGCACGTGCAACCCCTGTTCGAGCGCGGCCATCGCCGCCGGCTGATGCAGGTGAAGCGGCAGGCCGATCAGAACGGCCTCGATTCCCAATTCTTTCGCGTCGGCCAGCAGATCGCGGTAATCGGCGTACACCTTCACGTTCTTGCGAGCCTCGTCTTCCGTCTTCCAGTCGTAAACACGCATCAGCCCGGGACGCACCCGCTGGGCCTTGGCACTGCCTGTGACGTCGCCGTTGAAGGCACGCCAAATATTATAAGAACGAATGTCGGCAATCGCCGCCACCTCGATATACCCCGGCGTGCATCCCCCCAAAAGCACGTTGCCCTCGTCGCCCGTGCCCAGGACGGCCACCCGCAGCGGCTTGTCGACCGGCGCATATCCGAAATACGCGGCACCCAGGCCCTTCCCGCTGGCCAGGCCCTTCTGGATGTTCTCGCGGAAGAAATCGCCCCGCATCAGGGGAGAGGCCATCACGGCACGGAAGTTGTCGATGCCAATTTTTTTGGATTCCGGTAATAATTGCATAGGTTACACCTCGAAAATGTGGGTCGTGCGGGAGGGAAAGTTGACTCGCCCGCCACGTAGGACGGGGAATTTAAATAATTACGGCTATTATAGCATAATGCCGGGAACGTGTCAATTTACGGGGACGGAAACTTTTGATTTCTTTCTACTGCCTCATCCGGCCCCCCACAGACAGCCACGCAATGCAACCGTCGCCGCGATGGTTGTGTTATATGGATTATAACGATTTTAGACAAACGTTTTACGCTAATTGCTGGATTTTGCCATTTTACCCAAACTTACACTTGCCCATCTGCTTTTCCCAGGGTATCATAATGATAATAACAATGATCGTTTGCATATTACTAAATTTCATCACAAAAACAAAAAATATGGTTTGGCGCAAGCTTTTATTACTTCTGTTCTGCATTCAGTTGTGTACCGGTATCACATCAGCCTATGATTTTACCTGGAATTACAACGGCGCCGACAACTGGACATCTGGCACCCGCTGGACGCACGTCGGCGGCGGAACTTACCCCGACACCGGCGACACGGCGTATATCGCCCAGGGGACAGTCACGGCGAACACGAACGTGGGCAGCAATGTCAATCTCTCCGGAGGGAGACTACAGACCACGGGTACGCTGAAATTGAACCTCGGCACGGCTGCCGCTCCGATCACCGTCCTGCAAACCGGCGGCACCCTGGCGCCCATCCTGGAGACGATCCTCTATGGCGATTACACCCTTTCCGGCGGTCAAATCGCCCTTTCCACACGCTCCTTTTATATCGGATACACATCCGGCACCGCGAATATGCTTATCGATGGCGGTTCCGTTACCGGCAACGCCGGAAGTGCTCTGACGGTCGGACTCGAGAACCTCCCATCTTCCCTGTCTGCCCGCAATGGAAGTGTCAATATATCTACTGTAAATATCCAAAACGGAACTTTCCGACACACCGGTCCGGATACGATCACGTCGGTTCAAACGTTGGCCATTGGCAGCTTGAGTTACAGCGCTTCCTGAACCATGTACATGGAAAATGGAACGATTTCCGTTTCTTCACAGATGAGCGTCGGCTATCGATCGGTACCTGGAAATGTCTATCAGACCGGCGGGACGGTGAATGCAAACTCGCTTTTAGTCGGAAGTTATATTTACGAAAACGCCCTCTACGATCTTTCCGGAGGAAATTGCACTGTCGGCGGCCTTGTCATTGGATTCGGAAATTACGATCTCGGCGGATGGAATGAAGCCACGGCAGTGATGAACGTTTCGGGAAACGCGAATCTCACCGTCAGCGCTGGTATGCTCCTCGGTGTGGACAACATGTCGCCAGTTTATGGACCTTCTGCACCGGCGGGGTATTTGAATATCTATGGCAGAACGATCAACGTTGCGGGTCCCCTTGCCGGGCATTTCAACTCCTATGGGACATTTACGGGACGGCGGCCGACATCCACGTCGGAGCGTACCAAACCGGTAGCCCGTATTATTTTGCGAATAATTCCATCAACACTACCTTTTATCTGGAGGAAGACGGCGCCTCGACGATCAACGTCACGAGAGATGCAAGCCTCAAAGACACCATCAACGTTCAGATGGGAGGGCATTTCGCGGCCCTGATGGTGGATCACGTCGACCTCATCAGCGCCGGCAACGTGGCTGTTGCTGCTGGCAGGCATGGCCGCGATCCTTTATTGCCGGAAAAACGCGTCAATGAATTGACGCCTGAAAACAGCAGCCGGGAATGCCGCAAAGCAAAATGACCGGATTCGAAATGGAAGATGCGTTTCCACTTCGAACCCGGTCATTGCGTTTTACTGCATTCCCGGCTGTTGTTTCCGGGCGTTACCCCTATCGCACACGGCGGCGGAAGAAGAAAACGGCGGGGCCGGCCAGCAGGAGCATGATCCACGTGGCAGGTTCCGGAACCGCATTAAGCTGGTATAGCGTGACACCGTCCGAACCCGTCAGTCCGTACACAGCGTTAAACCCGCCGAGGTCCCAGCCGAACCACGCGTAGCCGCTGTCGTTGAGGTATGGCCCCGTCAGAAGCAGACTGTCCGCGGTCAGGGCACCAAAATGTACGCCGGTCTCGACGACCGCGCTGTTGAGGTAGTTCATCAACAGGTCGATCAGGGGGGTGCCGTCCACGCCGGTTTTGCCTTCCACACCCTTGAAAAACGCCTGAATATAGGTGTATTCGCCATGGAGCTCCAACGCGCCGCTGACCGTGCCGTTGACGCGAAGCGGGTCGTCGGTGCGGAAAATCTCGTAAACTCCCACAATCCCATCCCACGGTGTATTGATCAAATTAATTCCCTCGTGATTTATCTGGATGACGGCGGATTGGTGGTTGGCCGGCGACACATCCTTGAACTGGAACGGTGTGTTGTCCAGCCACAAATTCGCCCAGTTGTATCCCTGGGCACCGATGGCGGTTTTCGACGCCGTCATCAGTGTCGTCGTGTCGGTCTTCAAGGAAATGAATCCGGGGGTGTTAATGTCGAGGGATTGGGTCTCAGCTTCCAGACTGATAAGCTCCGCTTTGATCGCCGAGGCGCCATAGGAGTCGAGCATATAATTAATGTCTAGCCTTTTCCCCGATCCTGACACAGTCATGAACGTGGTGTTGATATCCGCCTTGGAGCCATAGATGTTCAAATGGGCGTTCGCACTGTAGCCGATGATCGAATTTTCGACACTGATCTTACCGCCGTAGATATTGACTTCAGAGTTCGTTAAGGTACTGGTTGTGCCGTCTGTATAAGATTGCACAAAGCCGATGTTCAGGTTGCCGTCGATCGAATTGGCCGAGGTTTTATTGATCGTCACATTGGCATTTTTGGAGATATTCCATTGGGCCAGCGTGTCATTAAAATTCGTGCCGGGGGCGGACATCCATCCGACGTAGGTGTCGCCGTAACACAGATAATTTCCGCAGGGCATGTTGTAAACGGCCTGTCCGGCGGACTTGCTACCAGCAGCCACGCCTCCGGAGTCCAGATTATAGCCGAGATACATGTTGGCGTTGGAGGAACTTGGGCCGGGGGTGTTGTGGGCGATGATGCCGCCGCTGGCTTCTTCATTCACCCCATAGTGGGCCAATTGCTGGTAAGGTCCGACCTGGAAAAGTCCGCCGCAAGTCTGATTGATCGTGGCATTCCCTTTGCCGGTGCCGATGATCGCGGAAAAACGCGCAAGCAGCGTTCCGGTGGAGATATTCACGGTTCCGGTACCGCCGCTCTCGCCGACAACAAGATTATATGTCTCGAAATACGAGTTGCCGCCATGATTCGCGACTCCCGTGCCACCCTGCGTGGAGTCGTTGTTTTTGTTTCCGCCGACCGTGTAAAGCGCCATCGCAGAGGAATAAACGGACCGGGCATTGCCCGAAAAATTCATGGTTCCTGTACCGCCGCTAACCCCCAGTGTAAGCCCCTGATTGCCATAGTCACCCATATAATCGAGCGCGCCGGTAAGAAAACCTCCCGACATATTGATCGTGCCCTTCCCGCCCCCTGCTCCGACGATCATGCCGGTATACAGGATGTACGTATAATCTGCCGAACGGGGATCATTATTGCTGGAAATGTCCATGACGGTCCTGACATTGGCACCCTCGGCAAGGATTGTCAACGAAGGGTAGAGCGTGCCGCCCGTCATTTTATAATTGACATTAATCGTCGCACCGCTGGCAGCCCGGTCGGTTCCCAAGGCTAAATAATTCGAGGTAACCATGCCGCCCGATTGCTCAAAAGTCAGCGTGTTACCAGGTAACGTGGCAAGCGTGCCGACTTCGAAACCGTAAGGGATGCCCGCAGGAGTTGGAGCATAGGAAGCAATATTCCCCGTCCCGGAAAGTTTCACATTGGAGTTAAGCTGGTAAAGATTGCGATTAAAGGCAGAATTATAATACACCGTGCCGGTGTTCACCTCCACCTTGCCGGTAGATACGATCGCCGTGTCGCCCACCCAGGGGTAGTTGTTCGGGTTGCCGCCCGTCCAATTGCCGGTGGCAGTCCACACACCATTCCCCGTATCCGGCCCAACCCACGTAAAGTTGGCAGCCCGGGCGATTCCCGAAACGCACAAAAACAGAGCGACGAATAACCCCGCCTTCGCTAACATACTAAAATCGAAATTTCTTTGCATAGGGACACACTTATCCTGTCGATGGGGATGAAATATATAACTTTCTATTTAACGTTTCATTAATAAAGCCTTACCAGTCCCGGGTTCGAAATATCCAATCGTGAGGATTAACATACATTCAGCCACATCCCTGTAGCATCTCTAAACGCCCATAAGAACATGGCCGTAAAACTTTAATCTTTTTTAATTATATCGCGCAACCCCTATATGTCAACAGGAAATTGCCAAATTTCCGTAAAGTTATTTAGGAAAACACAGAATAATGCATTAAAAACAAATATACCGCTTTTAACATGAGGTAAATCATGATTTGCTCATCGCATCAATCTCCCTCATCCGGGCTATGCACTTCCACGTTAATATGCTTCAAGCACACGAAATCAGGCCCTGAAAGCAGCATACGGTAATACTCCGGCGGGCGTGGATGCGTAGTCAGTAGCGATACGATGACTGCTACGTCATTTTCGCTGACATTCCAGGCATGCAGATCCAACACACGATTATCCGCGTCGGCTTCCATCACGCGGCGGATTTCGTCGAGCATGGGAACCGTGACGTTGCTGTCCAGCAAAATCCGGCTCGTCTGCCTCAAAAGCCCTTTCGCCCACCACAGGATCATGGCCCCGCCAAGAAAACCGGCCACCGGGTCCAGGGCCACCCATCCATACTGCTTTCCGGCAAGCAGCGCGAGGATCGCTAACACGGACGTCAGTGCGTCGGCTAGCACATGGATGAACGCCGATTTCAGGTTATAATCTTTCTCCAGCCCGGCGTGCGGCGCACCATGATTTTCAGGTATCGCCTCGTGCGTATGGACATGTCCATGCGTGTGGCCTTCTCCACCGAGAATCCAGGCGCAGACCAGATTCACCGCCAGGCCGATTACCGCCACGAGAATCGCTGTATTAAAATGAATCTCCACGGGGCTCAGCAACCGCATCGTCGATTCGTAAATAATGAACACACCCATCAGCCCCAGCAGGATGGCATTCGTAAACGCGGCTAGCACGCCGACTTTCCCAGTGCCGAACGTGTACTGTTGTTTATCGCGCTGGCGGCGGCTGTAAACATACGCGAAAAGCGAAATCGCCAGCGCCCCGGCATGGGTGCCCATGTGCATACCGTCCGAGAGAAGGGCCATCGAGCCGGTCAGCGCCCCGACGGCGATTTCAGCGACCATCGTCACCAGCGTCAGAATGACCACGACAAGTGTCCGCCGCTCATTCTCCGGCGAAACTGCCCCGAAATGGTGTGGGTGCGAGACATGATCCAATTCATATTTTTTTACTTTCCCAGCCATGGCATCTCCCTTTCACGTCCTTTTTCGCCCATTTTCCTTCATTTTAGCATGTTTCTCCACCCAAAAAAAGCCACCACGACAAACCGCTTCCCGAAATACGTGAAGATGCTATAATATTATCATTCCTCATTCCTAATTCCTCATTCCTAATTCCCATGCCCTCCCCGTTTCACTCCACCGGCCAGCCCATCCGAGATTTTGCGTTTTTCGGACCCGAGCAGACTTGCGTGCCCACCCCGGAAGACGCGCGGACGTACTGTAGCAGCCTGGCCCGGGCGCATTACGAAAATTTTTCCGTGGTCACGTTCCTGCTGCCGCGGGGAATGAAGCCGCATTTTTACGCCGTTTACGCGTTTTGTCGCTGGGCCGACGATCTGGGAGATGAGACGGAAGCCGCCGCCCCGCAGATGCTTGCGTGGTGGGAAACGCTTTTAGACCGCTTTTACACCGAGCTGGACGCCCCGGCGGATGCACGAACCGTGATTCACCCCGTTTTCGTGGCCCTGCATGACACCGTCCGGGAATTCGGCATGCCGAAACAGCTTTTCGCGGATCTGCTGGTGGCGTTTCGGCAGGATCAGGCCGTGAAGGCGTACGCCACGCGGGATGCGCTGCTGGCATACTGCCGATACTCGGCGAATCCCGTGGGCCGAATGATTCTGCATCTGGCCCGCACCACCGACGAAGAATCGTTGCGGATGGCGGACGCCGTCTGCACCGGGCTGCAGCTGGCCAATTTCTGGCAGGATGTGGCCCGCGACTGGGAAGAAAAACGCCGGGTTTACCTGCCGCGCGAAGACTGCCGGCGATTCGGCGTGACGGACGAAATGCTCGCGGCCGGGAAATTCACCCCGGAATTGGGTGCGCTGATGGAAGCGGAAGTGGCGTGGGCGAAATCTTTTTTTGAAGCGGGAAAAACGCTCGCCGGGCGAGTGCCGCGTGCGTTTTCGCTGGATATCCGGCTTTTCCGTGACGGCGGCCTCGCGATTCTGGAAGAAATCCGCCGCCGGAAATATGACGTCTGGACCCAGCGGCCCACGGTCTCGAAATGGCGTAAAATCCGCCTGCTGATGCGAAATCTCATTTGCCGGAAATAAATATTCATAAAAAAACCTTCCCGCCGCACGCCGTAGCAGGAAGGTTTTCAAAGGTTTGAGCCGGATGGCCGTTCGCCACCCGAGGCGCATTACTTCTTCCGCCTCCGGACGGCCATCAGCCCCATGGCACCCAGAATCAGCATGATCCACGTTGTGGGTTCCGGGATGTGCGTCAGCGATGCCAGCGAAATGTCCGTGCCGTAATGGTTATTGAACCATTCCGTGCTCCAGCCGATCAGCCGGTATCCCTGCTGCTCGAAGTGATAGATGTCGATAGCGAATGTAATCCCATCGTTATTGTTGCTGACCACAACCCCCTTGTATCCGGAGTCTTTGAGGCCCGCGTTGATATATTCCACAAACGCGGTATAGACATCGCCTTCAAGCATACCGGCACCGTTGGTAATGAAGTGAGCCCAAACAATATCATGCTCACTGGGTGTCGCAAAACTCGTCGGGTACACATGTACCCATCCCGTATATTTATGATTGGGATCGTCGCTGAATGTGGGATCGTAAACAAACGTCTGGTGGTAATGCCAGGTCGGGAAATTTTCGTGGCTGAATCCCACTACCAAATTTTCACCGGTGGCTTGGCCGGAAACAACATAGGAGTCGGGAGACGTGTACGTACCGGTGTAACCCACATTGGCCCCGGTGTTATAAATCTCAAACGTACTGTCGAGACCCTGGAAAGACATGCCGTGGGCCGCGATGTGGTGCGTGCCGTTAAGGTTAATCTGGCCACCGGTGACATTAATCGCCGAGGTCCCCCCTGAAACGTCGTTCAACTCCGAGTTCACGTAAAAATACGTAGTCAGGTTGCCGCCGGCGTTATATCCCTGGTCCAGGGTAATGTTGGCGTTCGTGCCGACGACGAAAACCTGGCCGCCTTTTCCGGCGCCGCCGACGATGGTCGGGGCCGTGAGCGTTCCGCCCTCCACACCGATGGACGCATTATTTTTCGTCATATCGCTGCCGACGGTAATCGTTTGTTTCGCCACCATCTCCCCATTGGGATTCACCGCAACCACGCCTTGGCCGACGGAATTTCCGATCATCAGGGGGTCAGTCACCACCCACTTGGATGAAACACCGACACCGCCATTCTCGGTAACGTCTTTCCCGTATTTATCACCGACGTCGACCACACCTCGGCCGTATCCAGCGCCGACGATAACGTCTCCCTCCGAACGCACGCTGGCGCCTTTACGGATGTGGATTTCTCCCGTGCCTTCTAAACCGACGGTCAGATTGTTGGTCGTCGTCCACGATTCCCCGGGCTTCGATACATCGATGAGTCCGTAGCCGCTGGGTTCCATACCGACGAGGATCTGGTAGTTACTGGTCACGATGGAACCACTGATCTCCAACGTACCCTTTCCGGCCCTACCGACGATCAGCGTGTTGCCGGCGCCCAGGTCCCACTGACCGCCGTCGAGTGTCACGGTGCCTTCGCCATTCATTCCGGAACCAATCGTTGCCACGCCGGTCGTCGTAACCTTGGAACTGGAGCCGGAAATCGTCAACGTACCTATTCCCTCTTCGCCGACGTTCAGCACAGTCGTTTCCCACTTCCCCCCTGCCTCAATCTTTACTTCGCCACCCACTTCGCCATTGCGCAGAGGGGGGTTGGTACCGATCGTCGATATGTCGGTGCTCTTCACCAGGGCGTTGGAACCGGAAACAGTTAACGTACCCTCTCCCATCAAACCGATATCCAACGTGCCTTTCGTTTCCCACGTGCCGTTGGTAACCGTCACATTACCGACGCCAATGCGACCGACGATTGCCGCGCCGTTCGAGGTCAGTGTGGAACCATTGGAAATCGCAACAACACCATATCCCTGAGAACCAACCGTCAGAGAACCCGTCGTCCACGTGCCACCCGTAAGATTCACCTTGTTCTCCGTGGCTAAAGAGCCGGATTCGCCGACCGTTGCGTCGGTAGAGACCACGGAGGTTCCGGTCTGGATATTCAAGACACCTTTTCCCGCGCCACCCACCGTCAGGCTGGTCGTCTTCCATTCACCCGTACCCGAAAGCGTCACGGTGCCGGTGCCATTGGCGGTCGTACCGATCATTGCCACGGGGGTATCGACCTTACCGGAGTTAATCTCCAGAGTACCCGTTCTCGAATAACCGACATGCAGGGAGTCGTACGTCGCGGTGCTGGTCCATGTACCTCCATTCAGGATAACTGTGCCATCGCCGTTGGTGCCGACACCGAGATAGGCCGTATTCCCGGTTTTTAGCTCGCTATCAGAACTTAATGTGATGGTTCCTTTTCCCGTGTTACCAACATACAGAAAACTGCTCACGTCCCATGTGCCGCCCGCAATGGTCACAGTGCCCTTACTATTGACGTTCGAGTAGCTGCCGCCCACGGTTCCCGTGCCAGTCGTCTTTACCAGGGTGTCGGAGTTGATCTCCAGGGTGCCCGTGCCGGAATTCCCCACTGTCAAATTTTTCGTATTCCACGTGGAGGCCTCGCTCAAAGCGTTCTCTCCCGTAAGCGTAACCTTGCCGGTGCTGTTGCTGTTGCTGGCGATCGTTGTCGCGGCACCGTTGCTATTAACGACAGCGCCGTCGTTAATATTCAGGGTACCCGTTCCACTGCTGCCGATGATCGCCGTGCTGCTCATGGTCCAGGTGGAGCCTGTAATCGTTGCGGTGCCTTGAGAGGAACCGCCGATTGTTACCGAACTGGAGCCCACCGTGTTGCCGGCGCCAACCGTCACGGTACCGGTTCCACCGTTACCGATAGTCATCCCGGTCGTGGTCCAGGTAGTGCCGGTGCCCGTGATCGAAACCGTGCCGGTTCCACTGCTACCGACAGCCAACGTACCCGTGGTCCATTGGGCGTCGGTGCCCGCGATCGAAACCGTGCCGGTTCCACTGCTACCGACAGTCAGCGTACCCGTGGTCCATTGGGCGCTGGCACCCGTGAGCGTAACCTCCCCGGTGGTGCCGGCGGAGTTACCAAGGACTGTCGTACCTGTGCTTGCTATTGCGCCGCCGTCAAGCGTTAGTATGCCTTTTCCAGTTCCATTTCCAGTGTTGCCCACATTCAGCGAACCCGAAGTCCACTTGGCATTCGTTCCCATAAGCTCCAGCGTGCCGGTGCTGCCGCTGCCTAAGTTAGTTGTACCGACAGAGCTTGCCGAAGCGCCGGCGCCAATGGTTACTTTGCCCGTACCGCCACTGCCGACATTCAAATAATAGGAACTCCACAAGGAGCCCGAATCCGAAATCGTCACTGTACCGCTACTGCTAGAGCCCGAACCCACCGTTGTCGTGCTGGAAGTATAGTATGTTACTCTGGAGCCACCCTTAATATTCAACGTACCCGTCGAGTTTGACCCGCTGGCGATCGTCAAGGTGCTCCTCGGAGTCCACGTCGCACCATTGGTGAGCTCCACGAGGCCTTTGCTGCTGGCATCGCTGGCGATCGCGGCCGCGCCGGTGGTGGTCATCGTGCTGGTGGAACCGTCGATGTAGAGCCGCCCTGTGCCAGCCCCCGTGCCACCGACGGTCAATAGTCGCGTTGTCAGCGAATTACCGGAATTGACCGTAAGCGTGGAAAAAGTGCCCGAAGTGGTCGGGTCAATCAGGACCGAGTCCAGTGTCTCGCCACTAGTGTAAACGGGGGAATGCCCGCTGCCCATAATTTTCACCGTGGCTCCCGCCCCCGGGACGCTGTGACCGGCCTGGCCACCAGCGGGAATCTCTGAGTTCAACGAATCAAAGTACGTCCAGTTCGCAGCAGTACCCCACACCGTGCTGCCGCTATTGTTCCAGACGTGTTCAGCACCGCTCGATGGAAATGAATTAAATATAATGGATGCAGCCAGAATACACGCAACTCCGGCGGAAATTCCTTTTTTTACGATGAAGGCAAGGCTTGGCATAAAACGCTCCTCAAATAACAAAACGGTATGTCCGTTAAAAAATATACACACTCTCAGGATCTCAGCCCCAGGATGATTTTAGCTTTCCAGACGCCCGTAGTGATTATGCCGATTATAGCATTGCCCAAATTAAAAACAATTCCTTTTCTGTTTTTTCCAAAAGAATTGTTAAAGTTTTCCCCTTCGGTCTGTTAACCTAGATAAGATAGTCTTTTATTTACCAGTTATTTTAGGCAAAAATCCCGCGTATTTACCAGTTATTTTAGACAAAAAAGACAAGAATGTACTGCCCACTTCCATGAAGCAATTATCAGATTGCTGCTTTGCAAGAAACGAAACAAGGCCGTGTCAAAAAAAATCCTCCGCGCCGCATGTGTGCAGCGCGAAGGATTTTAAAGGATTGCAGAGGGGGCCACGCGAGACGTATTATTTTTTTCGTCTCCGCACGGCCATCAATCCGCCGACACCCATAAGCAGCATCACCCACGTCGAGGGCTCCGGGATGTGACTAAGCGACGCCAGCGAAATGTTCGTCCCGTAATGGGTGTTAAACCATTCCGTATTCCAACCGATCAACCGGTATCCCTGCTGTTCGAAATGGTAGATGTCCATCGCGAACGTGATGCCCGTGGCATCTCTGCCGACCACATTGCCCACATAGCCGGAGCTTTCCAGCCCCGCGACGATGTAGTCCACAAATGCGTCATAGAGACCGGGGATAGTCATGTCGTCGTCCCCGGTGTAGAAACGGGCCCAAACGATGTCATGCTCATTAGGCGTCGCAAAACTCGTCGGGTATACATGTACCCATCCCGAATATTTGTGATTGGGGTCGCTGCTGAATGTGGGGTCGTAGACGAACGCCTGGTCGTAATGCCATCGATCGAAAGCGTCGGTTTTGAAACCCACTTCCAGGGTGCCGCCGGTGGTTTGGCCGGAGACGACGTAGGAGTTGGGTGACTCGTACGTGCCGGTGTAATTAACATTCTCCCCGGCATCGTAAATAAAGAAGGTACTATCCAATCCCTGCACCGCCATGCCGGACGCCACAATGTAGTGTGTACCATCGAGGTCGATGGTGCCTTCGCTGACCTGGATCATCGCATTCGCATCTCCAGGATTGCCGCCCAACTTCGAATTCACGTAAAAATACGTATTCAGGTTTCCGCCGGTGTTATAACTGTTCTCAAGTGTGATGTTTGCCTTCGTGCCGACAACATGCACCTCGCCGCCTTTTCCGGCCCCGCCGACGATGGTCTTGGCAGCAAATACCCCCGTGCCCTCGACACCCAGGGCTGCGTGATTTTTCACCGTCGCACTGCCGACGGTAACCGTCTGCTTGGGCAAATTCAAGATACCGTTGTTGTTCACCGAAACCACGCCTTCGCCGGCGCCAGCTCCGATTACCACCGGGATGTTCGGCACCCATTCCGAATGGACATTCCCGGTATCCTTCCCGAATTTATCACCGACGTCGACGACGCCGCGACCGGTAGCGATATCACCGCCGATCTTGATGTTATTCGTTGTCACGACCGCGCCGTTGCGGATATGGAGTTCGCCCGTGCCGGCAAGGCCGAGTTCCATCAGGCCGTTCGTCGTCCAGGAGTTACCCGCAGTCGAGATTTCCAACGTGCCTTTGCCGCTCGCACCGACGCCGAGTTGGATCGGATAGCTACTCGATCCCGACGAGCCGTCAATTAGCAATTTACCGATTCCATCCTTACCGATGGTCAGCGTGTTGGCAGCGTTCAGGTTCCATGTGCCGCCGGTGAGATGCACTACACTGTTAGCGTAGTATGCAGCAGCGCCGATGGTTGCGGTGCCGGTCGTGTTTACCGTCGTGCCGGTGGGAATGGTCAGCGTGCCGTATCCCCAGCCGCCGACATCCAGATCAGCCGTGTCCCAGACACCGGAATCCGAAAGGGTTACATAGCCCGCGCTATACATGCCAAGGCCAAGCGTCGCTTTGCCGGTGGTGGTTACCTTGGAGCCGGCACCATCAATCGTTAATGTCCCCAATCCCCCATTACTATAGCCAACGTTCAAGGTGGTGGTAGACCAGGTCGCTCCATTGGTAAGATTCACCGTTCCTCTGCCGTTCGAATTGAGCAGGCCGAGTGATGCTGCGCCGGTGGAGATTACCTTGGCATTTGCACCGTCAATTTTCAACGTGCCCGTGCCTCTGACACCGATCTCCAGCGTACGTTTCGTATTCCATACGCCACCCGAATTAACCGTCACCGTGCCGGGGCCTCCGGCTTTGTCATCTGCTCCGCCACCGATAACTACTGCGCCATCCGAGGTTACTGTGGAGCCGGTGCCGGAAATCGTCAAAAAGCCTTTTCCCATGACACCGACATTCAGAGCGGCCGTGTTCCATGTGCCGCTGCCCGAAACCTCCACCGTGCCAACGCCGGCGGCATTCATACCGAGCTGCGCGAGGCCGGAAGTGGTCATCGTGGCGCCGGATAAAATCGATACTTTGCCGGTTCCGTTTTGGGCAACATTTAGAGTAGTATTATTCCACTTGGCGTTCGTACCCGAAATAGTCGCCGTGCCGTTACTGCTGGCCTGGACACCGAGCCATGTCGCAGCGGTTGAGGTTACGGTGGAGCCAGCGTTAACCGTCAGGTTGCCATTAGCGCCCGTATAATAACCAATATAGGTTGTGCCGTCGGCGTTTAACGTGGAACTGTTATTCAACGTAAGATTACCCTTTCCATAACTACCAACATATAAAACTTTGTTTGCGTTCAATGTACCAGCATCAAGCGTCACCGTGCCGGTACCGGCAGTGTGACCACCGATCGTTACCGTATCAGTGGAAGTTACCGCTGTACCAGGGTTGAGCGTCAGGGTGCCTTGTCCGGCATGACCAACCGTCAGTTCTGTAGTATTCCACGAGACGCCGGCTCCCGTAAGCGTTACGCTGCCGACGGCGTCGGTGCCGTTACCGAGTGTTGTTGAGCCGGAACTCGCCGTGGAGCCTAAACCAAGCGTTACGGTCCCCGTTCCATTATTACCAATTATCAGAGTATCCGCAGTCCACGAGGCGCCTGTCCCTGCAACGGACAGCGTACCATTGCCATTAGCAGAATTACCAAGTATTGTCGTGCCAGTAGAGCTTAGTGATGTGCCAGCACCAAGCGTTACGGTCCCCGTTCCACCATTACCAAGATACAGCGAGCCCAGGCTCCATGAGGAGCCGGTTCCGGTGAGCGACACCGTGCCTTTGCTGCTGCCTTCGCCAGCAACCGTTGCCTCGCTTGTGGATGTCACGACTCCACCGCCGCTGATATTGAGCTGGCCCGTACCAAGCCCCGCGCCACCGACGGTCAATAACCGCGAAGTGAATGAATTTCCGGCGCCGACCGTGAGCGTGGAGAAAGTACTCACAGCGGTCGGATCAATACGCATTGTATCCACCGAGATGGCCCCGGAAATGACCGGGGAATGCCCGCTGCGGATAATTCTCGCCGTCGCGCCGGAACCGGGAACGCTGTGGCCGACTTCGCCGGCGGGATCAATATCCTCATCGGAAGGATCGAAGTACCTCCAGTTGTTTTTTTCGTTCCACACCGTATCGCTGGTTTCCCAAACATATTCGGCACCTTCAAGGAACGCACTAAAAAATACGAAAGCCACCAAAACACACGAAAATCGAACCATTTTTTTCATTAAGATAACACAACTCGGCATATAACTCTCCGTGGGCAACATAACGGTATATCCGTTAAAAACTACGCATTGCAAACAGGATGGCATCCCTTGCGTAGACGAATACGTGTTAGGAAATGTGGTCAGCGACAAAAAACTTTACTTTTTTATCAACATTAACTAATCTTATCCTTTCTTACAAAAAATTACAAGCGGTTTATATAAAAAAATGATATTTTCTTCAAAAAAATCTAAAAGGCTCGCATATGCAATGCCAGATATGTTCAAATCTCGGCTATTTTTGTATTACGCACCCTTTTTATTCACATAATTGTGTTTTTGTTGCGTGTATTCATAAAAAAAACCTTCGCACCGCAGTCCGCAGCGCGAAGGATTCAGAAAATCAAAATCGGGTGTCGCAAATGTTAATTACTTTTCCGTCTCCGAACCGCCACCAGCCCGGCGGCCCCCAAAAGCAGCATCACCCATGTCGCCGGTTCCGGAACGTTCGAAAGATACTGCAGCGAAATGTTCACGTCGTGCAGGTCGTTGAAATGGTCAAGGCCCCAGCCAAGCACCGAAAGCGAAGAATCGGCCAG
>JAVBLI010000032.1:0-34959 GCA_031553595.1 Thermoguttaceae bacterium
CGCCGCCGTCCGGGCCGTCACCCCGGCAATGAAAAAATTCAACAGGTTTTTTAACTGCTCTTCAGAGAGCTTCGAATGTCGTAATTTCATGACTATATCCTACCTCAGAATGACAATTAAGTCAAACTAATCTAGGACAGCCCCAAAATCTTTTGTAGACTGGGAACGTTGAGCCTCCGTAATATTTGCGCCGATACTTGTTCCACTCCGTAATAATTGTTTCGCGAGAACGAACTCTTTTTTCGTCTTGCACAAATGCTGATACAATCGCACGACACGAATCGCAAACCGCTTGCTTTTCTCCAAAACCGCATTTTCACTCGTCCCCAAATTTTCATTTCTCATTTTTTTATTTCTCATTTCTCATTTACGTGTCCGTTTTCGCTGATGAGCACCAGCTCGTCCAGCCACGCTTCCAGGAGCGTCTGCTGGTGGACGTTCCGCTGAAGGAGTTCGATTTTCGCGAGGGTTCGGGTCACGGCGGTGGCAGCGGTCTCGGCATCATGGCGCCAGTGGCGTGCGGCGGTTTCCAGCAGGGTGCGCCACGCGTGCAGGATACGTTCATCGGCGGCATCTTGCGCGTGCAGGAAAGAAGACTCCCCGGCCAGGAATCGCGCCAGGCGTCCGTAAAAGTCGGCCGCGCACTCCATGATCATGCGTAAACGGTTGCGCTGCAGTGCCGGGACTTTTTTTCCACCGGTGTTCAGCACCGCGTCGATTTCCGCCGCCAGCGTCATGCGGTCCGGCGTTTTTTCTGCCAGTTTACGCAGAAAATCATGCCGAAAACGCCAGAAATCCGGGTCGGCCATGTCCAGCGCCTCGCGCAGACTGCCGTTCGCGCTGCGTGCGATTTCGGGAATGGACGCCGGATCCAGCGCGGCGGGGCCAGCCACGTTTTTCTTCTTGCCGCCACCCGCCGACTCCGCCATTTCTTCCAGCCGCCTGGTTAATAATTCCTCCAGCACGGACACGGCCAGCGGCGAAAACCGTACCACCTGACACCGCGAGCGAATCGTAGGCAACTGCCGCGAAACGCTCGTGCCGACGAGAATCAGCATGGAATGCTCGGGCGGCTCCTCGAGCGTTTTCAGCAGGGCGTTCGCTCCCTCCACGTTCAGATAATCCGCGTCATCCAGAATCGCGACTTTCCGCTTCCCGCGAAACGGCGTGGTGGAAATGTCCGCGCACAGCCCACTCTGGCGGTTATCACGCGAGCCGATCAGAAGCTCCAGCGGAATAAACGCCCGGTCTTCCGGCTTCTCGACCACGTGAATATCCGGGTGCTGGCCCGTGAGCACCTGCCGACAGGCGGAGCACGTACCACACGGGTTCATCTCCGCCGGCGGATTCACCTCACACTGCAGCGTCTGCGCCAGCCGCTGGGCAAACATCCGTTTCCCCACGCCCGGCGGGCCCGCAAATAAAAACGTGGACGCCAGCCGCCCGCGCGAAATCGCACGCCGGAAAAGCTCCACATTCTGATCATGTCCTTGAATTTCGCCCCAGGGCATGGGTTCCTCGCTGATGGTTAAGGATGCGTGGCCAGGCTCCGCTCGGAGTCGGGTTTCGTCCGCTGTGTCATAAAACACTCGTGAAGCGGCCGTAATTTCGTCGAATAAAACAGGTGCTTGCCGTCCGGGGTGAAACGGACGGGGCCGCTGATGTACCATGACGGCTCCAGGCGGATGGTGAAAATCGGCTGGCCGGTCTCCAGATTCCAGAAAACGATATCTCGTCGGTTATCTTTCCAGGCGACCTGGCCATCCCGGTTTTTGCCGTCCGGCAGGATGTCTTCGCGGCTGATGACGGCGCCCGATTCGGTGTCGAACACGACCATGCGGGCGGCGAAACGGGAGTCGATGTCGAAAATCGGTTCCATTACGCTCAGCCGGGTGGAGTCGAGCGCGTATTTCTTCAGGAGCCCGGTGGTAAGCGTGCCGTCGGCATCAAACGTGCGAAGCCGTTCTCCGGTCTCGCTGTCCCAGAGGTAAAACGTGTTTTCGTTATAAGTCAAGAATCGTTTTCCGTCGGCCTCAACCATTGCGAAATAGCCGGTAATGTCGGCAATCCGCTTCCCCGTCCCGGCTTCGTAGAGCGAGGTTGGCGAACTATGGTAATGATCGAACAGGCGGTTCACCCCATTAAAATACTCCACACCGTCGGACTTAAGCACCACGATTTCCGCGCCGGTCTGCGCGTTCCAGACGTAAAACCGCGGCCAGTCTTTCGGGAAACTCGGCAGGCATGGCATGCACTTCGCGGTGATGACTTTACCGTCTTCGGAAAAGCGAAATTCATAATAGGACTGTTTTTCACCCCCGAAGGGAATCGTCCAAAGTTTTTCCCCTGTGTCGACATCCCAGAGCGTCACTTCCGCGGGCGTCGACTCCGTCCGCATCAGCAGCTTCGTGCCGTCATGATTAATTGCCAGATCGCTGTCCCAGTTGGCTTTCGTATCCATGATCTCGGGGAACGTGTGGAGTTTTTTGCCGGTTTTCAGATCATAAACCGTGACATCCATCCGTTTGCCGGGCTGCGTCATATGCAACTCGAAACCCTTCCTGCCAATCCACGCGGCGAACCGCAAACCATCTTCGCTGCGTTGAATTTTCGAGCCGGGCACGGTGTACAAAACCTCGAGCGACGTGGCGTCGCAGACGGAAATCCGGTCATCCGGCTGCTCGACGATGAAAAACGAATCGCCCACGTGCCGCACGAAACCGGGAAGCGTGCCGACGGATTTGCCCGTCGTCAGGTCGACGACGTCCGTTGTTTTAGACAAGTCGCCCCAGCACAGCGCCTTGCGATGAATGATCCGGAATGCCGACTCGTCGCTGTCCAGCGGACGTTTTCCACTGCACATCACGCTCCGGATTTTTTTGCCCGTCGCGCGGTTCCAGAGTGTCAGGACGGTGTCTCTTCTCTCGTCATCACTTCCCAATTCGGTCAGGATGATGTCGAGGTCCGGCCAATAGTCTCGCAGGAAGCCGTCGAAGGCGTGGACGACTTTCCCGGAATTTTTGTCGATAACATACGTTTTTAGGTCGCCGGAGAGTGCCAGGCGGCGAGGAATCGCGTCCAGAAATTTTTGATACTGTTTTTGCTTTTCGCTTTTTTCAGGCGAATAATACACAGCATCGGTTTCCGCGAAAAGCGGGGAAACACACAGGCACAGGAGGAGGAACGGAATGGGTTTCATGGTGTTTCGGGAAGGTTGGAGGGAGGGAATCGTATGGAAAAACAGCAGCCGGAAATGGCGCGGGATGACCGGATCGAAGCGGAGAAACACTTGGCGGTGCTTATCCGGTCATTTCGCTGGCGCTTCATTCCCGACGGCTGTTTCTTGCGGCCGCGCTGGTTATTCGGCGGCTTTACTCACTCTCTCCCAGCGTGATCGCAACGTTAAATTTTTTCTCGTTCCGCATGATCGTCAGTTGGATGCGCGTGCCAGGCGCGAGGCTTTCGACCACCGTCAGCAGATCGTCCGGCGTTTTCACTTCCTGGCCGTTAATGGCGGTGATGAACTCGGCGGTGGATTTATCGAGCGTTTCGAATTCATACGTAAACGCACCCTGCCGCTGCTGCTTTTTCACGACTTTCGGACTGGAAAGCCCTGCCTGGGCCGCCGGGCCGCCGGGCTGCACCCGCGTGATCAGCAGGCCGGAATCCGTGGGCATGACCTGTTCCACGCCCAAATTCGGCCGCAGCACCCGTCCATGCTGCAGTAGCTGCGGGATAACGCGTTTCAGCGTGTTCACCGGAATCGCGAACCCCACGCCCGCGCTCTCGCCGGAGCGACTGGCGATGGCCACGTTCATGCCGATCAGCTCGCCGTGACTGTCTAAAAGCGGCCCGCCGGAGTTCCCGGGGTTAATCGCCGCGTCAATCTGAATGACCTGCTTAATCGTCCGCGTGCGGTTCTGGCTGGGCAGCGAGCGATTCAGGCTGGACACGATTCCGGTGGAGAGTGTCAGCTCCAGGCCGAACGGGTTTCCGATGGCGTACACCTTCTGGCCCACGCGTAATCTTGCCGAATCCCCGAAACGCACCGGGAACAGTTCCTCCCGCGGCGCAGTGATTTTCAGCACCGCGCAGTCGTTCGCCGGGTCCGTCCCCACGACTTTCGCCGTGTACGAGTTCCCGTTATGCAGCGTCACCTGCACCGCCGTGGCTCCGCTGATGACATGAAAATTCGTCAGCACGTGGCCTTCCCGGTCGATCACGAAACCGCTGCCCTCTCCCTGAGCCACGACTTCCCGCATGAAAAACTCGCGCCGGCTCTGCGTGTTAATATTCGCCACACTGCGGCTGGTGTATTCATAAACCTGAATGTTCAGCCGCTCCTCGGGCGTGAAACCTTTCGCGTAATCCTCATCCGTAATCGCGGAAAGTTGCAGGCCCGGCGCAAGCGGCGGCTTGGCAGGTGGTGACGGCGGCGCCACATTCACCGGCGGAGTCGGTCGCGCTGGCGGTGCGGGCTTCACGACAGACGGCGCGGGTTTTTCCACGGCCGGAGTCGGCCTGCCCGGCGGAGCCACCACGCTTCCGGGAGGGGCCGCGCCCAGCACGCCGTCAAGCTGAATCCGCTCCTGAAACACGCACGTCATCACCGACGCAATGATCGCGACGAAAAAACAAAGAAAAAAAGTCTTTTTATTCATAACATACTCCTTTTTTATCCATAAAAATTTCCCCAAAACAGGGCGTCATTTTTATATTTTACGCTGCGTTTCCGCAAAAAGGTTCAGAGAAGTGCCCTGGCGGCCGCGGTCAAAGAAAGAACCGTTTTCACCCGCCGTGCTGATACCGTCTATTTTACGCCCGGCAGCGTTTTTTGTCAAGATTTTCGGAGACGTTCAGCCAAGAATCAGATAAAGCTCCCGCCCTCATTTCTCATTCTTTTATTCCTCATTCCTGTTAATCACTTCCCGCACGCCCTCGAGCACCATTTCCGGCACCACCTGCCACGGCATTTCCGCCCCCAGCCCCCGCGCCGCCAGTTCCGCGCCGCCACCGGTGAGATAAAGATGCGGCGGAAACGCAAGATTTTTCGCCATCTGCACGGTCAGTTCCCGAATGGCCCCCACGGCGCTCCAGTAAAGCCCGGCCTGAATCGCCTGCCGCGTGTTCTTCCCCACGGGCGAAAACGGCGGGGTATTTTTTGCGGCATTTTCACACGCCCCAGACTCCGCCGCGGAAATGTCCTCCGCCAGACTCACCCGGGGCAGCGCGTCCGTGTACGTGTGCAGCGCATCCGCCGCGATTTCCGCCCCCGGCATGATGGCCCCGCCACGGAACACGCCGTCCGCGTCCAGCAGATCCACGGTAATGGCCGTCCCGAAATCCACCACCACCGCCGCACGCCCCGGCTCCCGTCGCGCATCCGCCGCCACCGCCGCCAGCAGCCGGTCCATGCCGACTTTCTCCGGCACCTCCACATCCAGCGAAATCGGAAGCTGCGCATGATTCAGCACCCGCACGGCATCCTGCGGGCGATTTTCCGCCAGCCACGCCTGAAGCCGCCCAAGCGTCGCGCGATGCACGCTGCTGACCCACCACGTAAACGCATCTCCCGCCGCTTCCTGCACTTCCGCCACCGCCCGCGCAAGCTCTTCCGGGTGCGTTAAATGACACATCAGCGGGAAAATACGTCCCTGCCATTCCAGCTTAAACCGCGTGTTTCCGATGTCCGCCGCGATATTTTTCATGCGTCTTCTTCACCCTGCCCCAGCGCCCGCAAGATGGCTTTCACCAGGCCGTTCAGATGCAGCCCCGTTACCGCGGAGATCACCAGCACGTCTTTTCCGGTGAGCTCCGCCAACTGCTGCCGCACCTCTTCCGCCTCCGGGATTTCGCCTTTCGAAACCACCAGAATTTCCGGACGGACGGCCAGCTGCGGGTCATACTGTGCCAGCTCATTCCGAATGGTCTGATAATTCGTCACCGGATCCGTCCCATCCAGCGGCAACGGCTCCACGAGATGCACCAGAATACCCGCCCGCTGGATGTGCCGCAAAAACTCATGCCCCAGCCCTGCTCCCTGATGCGCCCCCTCAATCAGCCCGGGAATATCCGCCATGATGATGGAATGATCCATGTCTACCTGAATCCGCCCAAGATTCGGATATTTCGTGGTGAACGGATACGCCGCGATTTCCGGCCGGGCACGCGAAAGCCGGCTTAAAAGCGTGCTCTTCCCGGCGTTCGGCTTTCCGATCAGCCCCACATCCGCGATCACTTTCAGCTCCAGCCGCAACTGCCGCTCCTCCCCCTCCGCACCCGGCGTGTGCTCGCGCGGAGCACGGTTCCGGGACGACTTAAACCGCAGATTCCCTTTCCCGCCCTTTCCGCCCTGGGCCACATTCACCCGCTCCCCGGGTTTCGCGAGATCCTTCATCAGGAATCCTTCTTTCGCGTCAAAAACCAGCGTTCCCGGCGGCACATAAAGCACCGTGTCTTCCGCACACGCCCCGTGGCGCTGCGAGCCCTGGCCATGCACCCCGCGCAGCCCTGCCCACTGTTTTTTCATCGCAAAAGCGGACAGGCTGTCCACACCGGCTTTCGCTTCCAAAATAATACTGCCGCCGCTGCCGCCGTCTCCGCCGTCCGGGCCGCCTTTCGGAATGTACTTCTCCCGTAAAAAACTCACGCATCCATCGCCGCCCCGGCCGCCCTTCACGAAAATTTCCACTTCATCCACACACAGGATCGGATCCTCAAGATATCCACAAAAGAAGTCAGCGTTTTCGCGCTGACTTCTAAAAATGCTGAAAAGAGGACTCGAACCTCCACCTAATTAACTTAGACTAGGACCTGAACCTAGCGCGTCTGCCAATTCCGCCATTTCAGCATGTTCTGCTTCACGAAGAAGACAACGTAAATATACACGCTTTTCCAGTTTCCGCAAGTGGGAGCGCGGAAATATTCCGGAAAACAAAAAATCCTCCGCGGGCCATCATCGCTACGGCCCGGCTGGGTTATTTCACCAGCACCTCGCCCCGCCAGACCGCCAGCGGTTTTCCCGCCGCCACTTTTATGTCCGGATACTGCGAAGCATCCAGAAGCACCCCGGCCAGCACGCACTGCGCACCCGCCACGAGTTTCGCATTTTTCTGCGGCGAAATCACCGGCACGAGATTTGCTTCATCCCCGCCCAGCGCCAGCTGAACCACCTGAAAATCGCCTTTCGTCTCCACGCTTTTCACCGTCCCGGACAGGAAAACGCCCGTGCCGAATTTTTTCGCCTGGATGGCCTTCTCGGTCGCCGCGTTCAGGGATTTCTGATTCGACGCCGATTTACCGATGGTCGTGAATAACTCCTGGGCCTTTTTCCAACTCTCCGAGGAACCGGCTGTTTTGTTAACAAAAAACGTCATTTTTTCCGCCACATTCATCATCGCCGCGAGCGAAACTTTCGCATCCACCGCCGCCTTTAACTCGGTCTCGCCGTACACCGGGGGCGCAAATTTCTTCGCACCGACGGCCGCGGCCTCCGGAGACGTTTTCGGCGTTTCGGCAGGCGTTTTCAGCGTTTCGGCGGGCGTTTTCGGCACCGTGACAGGCTCTGGAACGTCAATCATCGGCATACCCGTTTCCGTATCCTCCAAGCCGCCATCTCCAAACATCCCCGGCCCCGCAGGCTCATCCCCCATGGGATCAAAATTCGGGTCAAACGTATCTTCCGGCTCATCAGCCGTGGTATCCTCCACAACCTCTTCATCCGTGGGGTTCACCGGCGGCGCGGGTTTCCCATTCTTTTTCGCCTCAGGATTCTCTCCACTCTTCGCTGCGGGAGCGTGTAACGCCGGCGGCTCATCCGCCTCCTGCCCGCCATGCACCGCCGCGTCATAACCGGGCAGCAGCCACGTGGGCATCCAGCTCCACATGGAATCCTTCTCCATGAGGTGATGATACGTGGCCGGGAAAAACGGCGTGGGAATTTTCAGGGCATTTTTTTCATCCGCCGAACCCCACCCCACGATTCCGATAACCATCAGCAGCAGTTGCACGACAGGCAGCGACAACAACCCGCCCAGCACCACAGGGAAAATATGACTGGCCGCGCTCTTTTTCTTGGCCTGTGTTTTTCGCACGGCCGTTTTTCTTGGCACACCCTCCCCGACCGTCGCAGCATCCGCACCAAAACCCGCAGCGCCGGCGCTAAACCCACCAGCTCCGAAAGCCGCCGCGCCGCCGAAACCACCCGCCAGTCCGTACCCCGCATCCGCTTCCACCGCCGCACGCACCGTGCCCGCCGGAATCAGACTCCGCAGATCCAGCGGCTCACCGGTGGCCACGTCAATTAACTCACTCAGGCGGAACTCCTGATCCGAATCCGGCACGCGCACCAGACGGTCATCCGCCGCCAGCTCCTCCGCCGGAGTTTCTTCCGCCACGGCCTGCGAAAAACTCCCGAAACTGAATCCGCCCGCCACCGCTTCCGGCAGACCCGCCTCCCCTTCTTCCGCCTCCGCAGCCGGTGTGAAACCGCCCCATCCGCCATCTGCCGCGGCATCTTCCTCCGTCAACTCTTCCGTTCCCGCGTCTTCCTCAGCCACCTCTTCCAGCATCTGGGCCGCTTCTTCATCCGTGGGGAACTCGATTTCCTCCAGCGTCTCCATCATATCCGCGTCCGTTTCCTCGGCATCCTCAAAAAATTCATCCTCGGCCGCGTCCTCTTCCGAAAAAGCGTCTTCGCTGAAAAATTCGCCTTCCAGGGATGACTCTTCCGCGTCTGTGTCTGCATCCGATTCCCCTGACGCGTTTTCATCCGAGGATTCTTCCGCCGCATCCTCGCCCAAAAAATCCCACACCGGGGTATTTTCCGTCGCGTCTTCCTCCGGCGATTTTTCTTCCGGCGTTTCCGCAGAATCTTCAGGATACATGGAATTCGGCGAGTTTTTCCTCAGGGCCGCGTTTTCAGGCGATTCGTCTGAGAAAAAATCAAAAAAACCATCCATTTCATCGTCCGCCGCGTCCTCCGGCTTCTTCGCTCCCTCTTCCGGCTGCTGGTCATCATCCAGAAAATCAAAGAAATTCGGATTATCAGGTCCTGACGTCATTTTATCCTCGCCATTTTCAAAAAACACATTTTCCGTGCAAAATCAGCGGCGGCGCACACCGCGTCCCACCCGATTTTTTACTATTATATAATAACACTTCTCTATTTTACCTTACGTAAACAAAATTTCCACTGTAAATAGAGATTTTTTCAAGAAAAACACAAAATATTCCACCGGGATTCCAAATCAAGAATAATCACCGGTAAATGTCCGCTCACCTGGAAACGGATTTTCGTCGCACACGGCGGTGGCCATCGCGGTGGCATGGGACTGACAGTGCGAAATACTGACGAGAATGTCCGAAATACCCACCTGCCGCACACGTTCCAGCACGCCGCCGCCGAGAAAAAGCACGGGCCGGCCGTATTCATCCGCGCGGATGTCCATATCCCTCCAGGAAATGCCGCGGATCCAGCCGGTGCCCACCGCCTTCAGCACGGCCTCCTTCGCGCACCACCGCCCCGTAAAACTCTCCACCGACTGCTTCCGCCCGCGGCAATAATCCGTCTCCCACGCCGAGTAAACGTGGTCCACGAAATAATCGCCGTGTTTTTCCAGCATCCGCCGGATGCGTTCACACGCGGTGATGTCCGTACCGATTCCAAAGATTTTCATGGGGATGGGGTGTGGGTTATGGGGGGTGGGGAATGGATTTTGGGCGACGGTTTTGCGGAATAGTGGTCTATATTTTAGAGTACATCCAAAATCACAGCAAATGGTGGGGAACAGCAACGACCTCTCCCCACAATCCCCCATTCCCTTCTAATTCGGCCTCCGGAACAAACACGCCCACGCCTTATGCGGCTGCTCCCGGAACCGTGAGAAAATCGTGCCTTCCCGGATTTCCACTTCCTCGAAAATGCAGCCCAGCTCACCGAAAACCTCATCCCGCGAGACGGCTGGCAAAAACTGCTGGTACTCCGGGGGCCCGGTATACTCTTCCTCGTCATTTCCCGCCAGCGTGAAGTACATCGAGCCGGGTTTCGTCAGCTTCCAGAGCATGTCCAGATAATGCGTGAGGTGCGTTTTGCGGATGAAGTGGTAAAAACCGATGTCATACACAAAATCATACGTGGTGGTGTGCTGCGCGAATTTAAAAATATCGTCATACACAATTCGCAGCAGGACATTCGCCTTCCGCGCGCGGGAGTGTGCCCGGTCGATGGCCATGGCGGAAGAGTCGACGGCGGTCACCTCGAATTTCTGCTGGGCCATGTAAATGGCGTCCACCCCGCTGCCACACCCGATTTCCAGGGCAGAACAGGGGCGCACCAGTTTTTCCTCCACCAGCCGCTGTAAATCCGGCTCCACCAGCCCCGTATCCCACGGCGGCGTCCCCTGGCGATAAAAATCGTCCCAGTCGAATTCCTTCCGCGGCCGTAAAATCGACAGCTTATCCGAGTCCAGGTTCAGGTCTTCATCCCCGATTCCCAGCACGAAATCCGCCGCGTCGCTGCGATATTCATCCGTCATGTGAAAGCTCCTATTCAATATATTCGAGAAAGTCTCGCAAATAAATACTATCCCGTCATTATCATAGCGAATCCCCGTCCAAAAAAAAAGCCCCCCGGGGGGATTTTAATGGATAATTGACAATTGATAATTGATAATTAAACTTACAACATGATCATTTTGGGCCGGCGGTTCGTTTGCGCAATCGATATCAATTCCATTTCTCCCCTTTTTTTCTATCATGAAATGGGTATAATGGCTCTTTTCTATTATTCATACTTTACGCTAACATTATACATATATATCATGTCTGAAAACGATTCCTCTTCCGCTCCCAAAAAACGTAAGGCCACAGCGGAGTCGATGGCCGCCAGCCAGCGCGACATTTCCGTCAGCGAATTTTTTGCCAAAAACCGGCATCTGCTGGGTTTCGACAACCCGCGTAAGGCAATTCTCACGACGGTCAAGGAGGCGGTGGACAACTCGCTGGACGCGTGCGAGGAAGCCGGCGTGCTGCCCGAAATCTGGGTCCGGATGGAGGAGACCGGCCCGAACCGCTACAAAGTTTCCGTCCAAGATAACGGCCCAGGCATCCTCAAAAAGCAGATTCCATTGATTTTCGGCAAACTGCTTTACGGCTCCAAATTCCACCGGATGCGGATGAGCCGCGGCCAGCAGGGAATCGGCATCAGCGCCGCCGGCATGTACGGCGTGCTGACCACCGGAAAGCCCGTGCGAATCGTTTCGCAGGTCTCGCCGCGGAGCACGCATTTTTATGAAATCCGCATTAATACGAAGAAGAACATCCCCGAAATCCTCAACGGCGATGGCGATGGTCTAACCGTCCCGGCGAATCGCGACGAGCGGCTGGCGTTTCTCGAAGAGCACGGCATCACGTGGGAAGAAACCGGCCACGGCACCCGCGTGGCGATTGAGCTGGAGGCGAAATACCAGCGCGGCCGGGGCAGCGTGGACGAATATCTCGAGCAGACGGCCATCGCGAACCCCCACGTCACCCTGCATTACCAGGGCCCGGAAGACGAAGAGCCTCGCATTTACGAGCGTTCCACGGACCAGCTTCCGAAAGAGCCGCTGGAGATTCAGCCGCACCCGTATGGCGTGGAGCTGGGCCGGCTGGCCGACATGATGCGGCACTCGAAAGAGCAGTCGCTGACGAGCTTCTTCCGGGACAGTTTTTCGCGCATGTCGCCGTCCATCACGAAAACCGTCTGCGAAACCGCGAAAATCAGTGTCCGCAACCATCCCGCGAAACTCACCCGCGAGGAAGTGGAGCACATCTATAAAGCCCTGCAGCACACGAAAATTCCCAGTCCGCCGACCGACTGTCTCTCGCCGATCGGGGAGGATTTACTCTTGCGCGGGCTTCACCAGGTGGTGCCCGGCGAGTTTTACACTTCCGTCACGCGTCCGCCGGCGGTGTACCGCGGAAACCCGTTTCAAGTGGAGGTGGCGCTGGCGTATGGCGGCGGGGCCGTCACGCAAAACGTTTCCAAAGAGCTGCTCCAGGAGCTGCTGGCCGAGACCGACGCACGCACCCTGCGGCAATTTCTCATGAACACCTTCACGGGAATCGGGGCGGACGGGGCCGACAAAATCATGAAGCAGTCCAAGCTCTCCACGCGGCAGTCGCCGGGGAAGATGAAGCCGAAAGACATTCTGCATCTGCACGACGCGATGAAGCACGTGAATATTTCAGAAGGCCAGTCGATGAACGTGTACCGTTACGCGAACCGCGTGCCGCTCCAGTTTCAGCAGTCGGCCTGTGCCATCACCCAGACCGTGGCGAACATGAACTGGCGGAATTACGGCCTCCAGCAGTCGCGGGGCGGGCTGCCGCGAGGGCCCATTACCGTGATCGTGCACCTGGCCAGCGTCTGGGTGCCGTTCACTAGCGAGTCGAAAGAGGCGATCGCGTCCTACCCGGAAATTCAAACCGAACTGCGGCTGGCGCTTCAGGCGGCCGGGCGAAAACTCGGCATGTTTCTCAGCCGTCGCCAGCGGGTGAAGGCTCAACTGGATCGCCGCGGACAATTCTTACGTTATCTGGGCGAAATTGCCAGCGCCATCCACCAGATCGACGGTACAAATTACACCGAAATTTATAACCAGCTCGTGGAAGTCGCCAAGCACCGCACGTCCGACGCCGATTTGAAATTCGACGAAAATGGCAAGCCGATCATCGAGGAGGAAATCGATTTCGGCGAAAACGTCATCGTCGTCGAGACCGGCCTGCAAGACCGCCTGATCGTTCGTAGCAGCGCGTCCGCGGGTGATGAAGAAGAATATGATGATGCTGAAACGCCGGAGCCTGAAGACGACGCTGCTTTTTCGCCGGACGAAGATGATGCGGACGCATAAAACGCTTCATTTTTCTTCTGAAACCATAAAAAAAGACAGGAAAGCATTTCGCCGTCCTGTCTTTTTTGTGTTCTGCGACCGGTGATTCTATAAGAACGTGGGAATATCCGCCATGACGCCAGTGGCATCAACATGCTGATGCGGGACACCAAGAACCGGCTGTGAATCTTTTGCTTCCAGCAGGCCGTTTTCCGGCCCAGTTCCGCCACCGTAAATCTGCGGAGACGTTCCGCCGCCGCGCTGGCGATATGCAATTCTCGGGATGTTGTACTTGTATTTCGAGCCGACCGCCGTACCGCTGAGGTACAATTTATCCGTGTCGTCCGGAAAATCACCGACCTTCCATTTAATCATCACCGGGTGCTTGATTACATAGCTCAAGTCCAGCGAAACAACCGCACCGGTTACACTGGTAAGTTCCCAGTTCAGGGCGTCGCGCACGGCGGACAGCGCACCGGTGATGCCGATAACCAGCACCGTGATCAGCAGAATCCACTCGAACGTCAGGAAACCAGACTCGTCCTGGAACATACGTACAGACAATTTTTTCATAACAACCATCCTTTTTTGTTGTAAATCGGAGACTGGAATCCCTTCCGATTCAGTATAAATTGATCGTAGACGCATGATCTTCGGACACCCAAAGACAACCGGCCGCGTGATCCATCACGCGCTCGCCCCGCGGTCATGCCGAGCGGGGGAGTCGGTTTTCCATCTTTGGTCGAAAAGAAAATGCACTGGGAGTGGTCATTGCACAAAGCGTGCCAAAAAAATTTCAGGAAAGCGGAAAATTCTTCAAAATTTCTCATTTTTCGCTAAAGCCCTGAAAATGTACGCCCGATATCAATTCTGCCTAGAGCTATGCGATATAAATCGCCCTGGCCGGCAGCGAAAATCACAGCCCAAAAACCAAAGTCTGTGTGCTTAAAACCACACCTACTTTAGGAAATGTTTCCTTTTTTTGCGGTTTTCTTGAAAAACCACAAAAATCGCCAGCACAATCACCATATCCGTCATCACCGGCTACTGCGACTGTGCTCGCATGTTGCGTAACCGCCACACGCAGTCCGTTTGCATGACCTATACCGTCTTTACCACCCCACTCCTCGCCGCATCTCTTGCCCGGCAGGAAAAAAACGGTATAATATTATACGAGTAAAGCGTTTTTCTTTTTCGCAGGAGGTTTCGGCATGAACACGCATTTTCCGCGGGTGGGAATCGGGCATGATACCCATAAACTTGTGCCCGGAGACGGCATCCGACTTGGCGGGGTTTTCATCCCGCATGATCGTGCGCTGCACGGCCACAGTGACGCGGACGTGCTGCTGCACGCGGTGACGGACGCCATTCTCGGCGCGGCGGCCCTGGGGGATATCGGCGAGATGTTCCCGGACACGGCGGCGGAAAATAAAGGCCGATCCTCGGCGGAAATGCTGAAGTTGGCGTACGCCCGCGTGAAAGAGCACGGCTGGACGGTCGGAAACTTGGACTGCATTTTGTTCGCCCAGCGGCCCAAACTGAAAGATTATAAGCCCCAAATCGCTGCGAAAATTGCGGAAATTCTGGATATCACACCGCAGCAGGTCGGCGTGAAAGCAAAAACCGGCGAGGGCGTCGGCATGATCGGCGAAGAAATCGTCATGGAGGCCCAGTGCGTAGCGCTCTTAATCCCCGCACGCCAGCATCCCACCGGCACGCGGCACACCCTGACCGCCAGCCGCCCCATTCCGGAAACCGTGGAGGCCGAGTCCCCGCGCGTCGCCTCCGCGGCGATGACGGAGAGAATAACATCTGAGATGCGTCGGCACGGGGATGGGGGATAGGCTGGCGTCGGGTTGCGCCCCTTCCATTCCCTATACCCCATGTCCCATCCCCACGCGAATCGCTTCACGTCGCGTGAATCTCCACCACGTCTTTATCATTCAGCACGTAATCACCCTTCATCGGCGTGCCGTCATGCACGGCCGTGCCCCAGACTTTCGCGTATTTGAAGTTCTGGACATAATCCTTATGAATCTGCTCAGCCAAGTCCAAAAGCGTGCTTCCCGCGCTGAGGGTGAACGGCCGGTCGAGATCCGGCGTCTTCGAAGACGGCAATTTCGTATACACCCGCACTACATTCATCGCGGCGTAAATCGCGTTGCGCAGTGTTTCCACCCCGTCCAGCGCGGCGGCTGAAATCGGATACTCCGGGAACTTCGCGTCGCACAACTCATGGAAGAGCGCCACCCGCTCCGCCGCTCCGGGCATGTCCATTTTGTTCGGCACGAAAAACGCTTTCGTGTAAGACATGCCGATATCTTCTTCGTCGAGAAACGAGGAATCCGCCAGCCGCGTGCGGGTGGTCTGAAGCTTCTCCCAGACTTCGACACACGCCTCCACGCCGTCATCGTCCGAGGCGTCCATCATCAGCAGGGCCAGGTTCGCGCTGCGGATCAGGCCGTACGTATACGGCTCGATAAAATCCGGCGTAATCGGCGGCGTGTCGATCAGCTGCACCGTCACATCCTCCCACGGCATCATGCCCGGCTGCGGGAGCTGCGTGGTGAACGGGTGGGCAGCGATTTTCGGCGTGGCTTTCGTGAGGCTGGCCAGCAACTGACTCTTTCCAGCGTTCGGCGCCCCCAGCAGAATCGCCATCCCGGCCCCCTGCTTCGGGATGCGGAAGCTCATACCGCCGCCTTTTTTCCCCGACGCACGCTCCGTCTCCATCGTCTTCTTGGCCTTCGAAATCTTCGCCTTCAACTGGGCCTGGAGATGGTCCGTGCCTTTATGCTTCGGAATTTCCTGCAGCATCACCTGCAGGCACCGCAGTTCCTCCTCCGCCGTGGTGGCTTCCCGATACGCCTGCTCCGCCTTCATGTAAACAGGGGTGAGATTCGCTGGCATCCGTCAACGTCCTTTCTGTTACCGATTTCGACCGTTATGTGATAAAAAAATAACAACTTTTTATTATACCCGAAAAACCGCAAAAAACCAGTCGGGGGAATGCCGAATGAACCGCAAGTGGAGAGTAACGTAACTTGCGGAACGGCTGGTGGCTTGAGAAAACGAGGATTCAGGCGTATGAAGCGGCGTTATGCCCCGATTCAAAACGGTCCGCGAGTTGCGCTGCGCTTCACGTGCGGCTCATTTGCCCAGCATTTCCCGCTGTTTTTCCGCTTCCGCCTCGCGGCCGGTGCGGCGCAGCATGGAAATCAGCAGCAGTCGGGCGGGGGCGTCTTCGGGGAAGGCGAGAAGCCGTTCGTGGAGAATGCGTTCAGTCTCGAACCACTCGCGGCGCAGGTACGCGGTCTGGGCGAGGTAAAGCGTGTCCGATTCCTGAAAATCGGCACGTTTCTCCGCCGTTTTCGTTTGAAAATGCTTCTCGGCCTGCCATGAAATAAAGATACCCAGGCACCAGGCCACGAGAAAAATGCCCCACAGCGGGCCGTGGGCGGACGGCGGAATGATTTCCTCCCACACGATGGTCGCCGCGACGACGAACATGGCGAAGCATGCGTACACCATGGCCAGCACCCACCCCGCCAGCGAGCCGCGGTGCACGAGCTGCGGTAAACCGGGAAACAGGTAGGGGGTGAAAAGCCGGTGCATTTTGCGCTGAATCCGTTGAAATGGAAGGATAAATTTATTCGGGGATGGGATGTGGGAGATAGGATGTGGGCTTTACGCCATGCCCGTCATCGAAATATTAGCACGACGCTTGCGTCAATTACCATCCCCCCATATCCCATCCCCGCTGCTGCTTGAAGCTTATCCCCGCAGCTCCAGCTTCGGCAGCAGCGGTGTCGGAATCGTGTCCAGCAGCCGACGGATGATGTCGTCGTTGCCCAGCCCCTCGGCCTGTGCCTGAAAATTCACGCTGATGCGGTGCCGCAGCACGGGAATGGCGATTTTCTTCACGTCATCAATTCCGACGGAAAAACGCCCGTCCATCGCCGCCACGGCTTTCCCGCCCTGAATCAAAAACTGCCCGGCCCGAGGCCCCGCGCCCCAGTCCACCATTTCCCGCACGAACTCCGGCGCCGACGGGTCTTTCGGACGCGTGGCCCGCACTAGCGCCGCCGCGTACTTCACGATATACTGACTCACGGCCACGGAATTCACCAGGCGCTGCATCGCCGCCACGGCCTTCCCCGTCATGATCTTCCGCACTTCCGTCTTCTCGCTTCGCGTGGTCACGGACAGAATCCGCTCCTCTTCCTCGAGCGTTGGGTAATCGATTTTGATGTTAAACATGAAGCGGTCCAACTGCGCCTCCGGCAACGGATACGTCCCCTCCTGCTCGATCGGGTTCTGGGTCGCGATCGTGAAAAACGGGTCCGGCAACTGCCATGTCTCGGCCCCGATCGTCACCTCCCGCTCCTGCATGGCCTGCAAGAGGGCCGACTGCGTTTTCGGCGGCGTGCGGTTAATTTCGTCCGCCAGCAGCACATTCGTGAAGATCGGCCCCTTCACGAAACGGAAACTCCGCCGCCCGTGCTCATCCTCGTCCAGGACATTCGTCCCCGTGATGTCCGACGGCATCAGGTCCGGCGTGAACTGAATCCGCTTAAAGTCCACATCCAGAATCCGCGACAATGTGCTGACCATCAGCGTTTTCGCCAGCCCCGGCACGCCCTCCAGCAGGCAGTGCCCGCGCGTGAAAATGGCCGCGAAAAGCTGCTCGATCACCTCATCCTGCCCGATGATGACTTTTTGCAGCTCGTCCTGCATGAGCCGGCGCTGCTGGGAAAATTCCTGGAGCACGTCCGCGAGATTTTTCGACTTCTGCGGCACACCAGCCCCTGAAATCCCGGAGGATGACGGATTCCCACCCGGCGGCGGTGGCGGAGACGGCTTTTTTTTCGGGTCACTCGACATGTTCACTCCCGGCTCTGTGACGGTTCAATGATCTGGTACACACCTTATTTATATAGCAGGATTCCGCGTTTTCGTCAAGCGTCACCGCGGCGCGAGGGGATGGGGGTGGGGTATGGGGGATGGTAATCGCCCGTAGGACGTGGTATCATTTTAGTAGTGTCATTTTATCAGAGGAGGAGAACATGACCGAAAACCCGCATTCCATTCGTTTTGAAAACGCTTTGAGGGCGATTAACATTTCTCTCTCGGCTCTGCTGTTCATGCTCGGAATGGGCCTCGCCGATTCCATCAACTTTTTCGTGGCACTGTGTTTCGCCTTTTTCTTGGTAAACGCCGCTCTCGCGTTTTTCAAGCATGGCGTTTCGTATCAGGTCATCCTTTTCATTTCGACCATCCTGTTCCCCCTGTGTTTTGCATGGGATTTCATCAACGCGATGTATTTCAATCCAGACCCGCAAAGCGGACTCGTGTTCCTGCTGGGGCTGGGATATTCGGTTCTCATGTTCCCCGTCTGGCTGTACATTCTGATCTTCTCACCGAATCGGCTGCGGCGTCTCCACCATTCCTAATTCCTCCTTCCTAATTTCTCATTCAGCTTCACCGCCGCTTCCGTCATCGCCGCTTCTGTTTCATACGCGGTGACGGAGGAGGAGACGGCCACACGGATGATGCCGGTTTCCAGCACCTGGGCGAGATTTTCGTCAGTGATGCCACCGATGGCGAAGGCCGGCAGACGGATTTCCGCCGCGACTTGCGTCAGGAGCGTTAAGCCGGGGAATGCGGCAAAATCTTTCGTGATGGACGGAAACGTGGGTCCCACGCCGATATAATCCGCGCCGGCAAGCACCGCCTCCCGCGCCTGCGTGATGGAATGCGTGGAGACACCCACCAGCATCCCCGGCCCACACAGCGTCCGCACATCCCGCACCGAGAGCTCCTCCTGCCCCACATGCACGCCGTCCGCGCGGGCGAGAATCGCCAGGTCCGGACGGTCATTCATGATGAAAAGCGTGCCCGCCTCACGTTCAGAAATGCACTCCCGCAGGATTCTCCCCAGCCGCAAGAGCGTGGCGTCATCCGCTTTTTTTTCGCGCAACTGAATCACATGCACCCCGCCGTCCAGCAGGGCGTTCACTCGCCATCGAAAGGCGTTTTCATCCGTCGCACCATCCGTCAGGACGTAAAGTTTCGCGGCCGCCAGGCGTTTTCGCCGCGTGTCCGTTTCCGGATGATCCGCATTCGCTGCCGTATTTTGCACCGTGAAAAACACCGCTTTCTGGAGCGTGTAACTCTCGTACCGCAGCGACTCAAACACCCTCGCGGCGTCCGGGCGATTCATCTTACTGAACTCCTCCATGCTCCGCAGCGCTTCCTGAAGCCGTGAAAAATTTGCGGCCAGCACGTGCGAAACGTCCGTGCGATGAAACTCGGTGCGGGTGGAAATGCCCGTGCCCACATCCGCCAGCGTGTCCCGCGCGGCCAGACGCTCCGCCAGCGGAAACGCTGAAATCTCCACTGAAAACGAGTGCCGCATCCTCTTCAGCCGGCCGGCCAGATGCGCGTCATCCAGAGAGAAACGCACGTAATCCTCCAGCACCCGCAGCGCCTCTGCCGCGCGATTCGCCGACGCGTCCAGAATCCGCATCACGGCAGCGTTTTCCGGGGGGAGGAGCGTGATTTCATTTTGCGACTTTTCGTCTGTCATTTTTTCTTCCTGCGTTATTACTTCCTGTACTTTCCCTTCCGGCACGGATAAAAAATCATCCGGCAGCCCCAGCGGCGAGTCGTCATAATGATACGTCTGCGCGATGTGCCGCCGCAAGTCGGATTCCGTAATTCCAGCGGTTTCCAGAAACCTCGCCACCGCCGGGTCCGTTTTCACCAGACCGTAAAAGATGATGTCCGTGGAAATTTCCAGCGGCTGATGAAACGCGAATTCCGCCGCGCCGTGATGAATGGCCGTCTCCAGCGCGAAAGAAAGACGCTGCGTTAAAACCTGCGAAAACCGCGAGTCCTCATCCAGGTTTTCACCCACCGGACACGCCGCTTCACTTACCTTCCAGGCCAGGTCAAAGAATGTTTTCACTGCGGGGAACGCCGCGCACCATGTTTCCGGTGTAACACCGCGCTGCGCAAGAAACGCCACAAGATGAGAATCTGTATCCTCGGCCAGCGCCGCCAGAAAATGTACCGGCTCGACCTGCGAAAACTCGTTTTTTTCAGTCTTTCCAGCAGACGCGGACTCCCCGGCGAGCTCCGCCATTTTTGCCGCCCGGATCAGCCGCCGCTGGGCCGCGGGGGTAAAGGAAAACGCATTTTTTTTCGCACCGCACATGATATACTCGCGCCCTGATCCACATGGGATGACGGCGGCTGTCATCAGAATTTCGTGTTCAGATCATCTTCGATTTTCCGTGCTTCCACCGAGCCGCCACGGTTCATCGTGTCCGCCATGCGCCGCCACCGCGTGGGCCTCACATCACCGGTGGAAGATTCCGCGGAATTCGGCATCTCATATGTCGGCTGCTTCCGTGTATGCATCGCGGCACACCCCGGCATGCATGCCATAATAAAACCCAAAATCGCCAGCAGCAGGAATAAATGAAAACGCTTCATAACGGGACTCCTTTCCCAGGGATGTTCACGCGCCGCCGGCACGTTCACTCTTTCGGCGGCTCCAGCCCGAAATCGCGAATGGTAAATAAACTTTTCAGCGTGTAACCCGCTTGCGCGAACGCCTCACGCCCGCCTTCCATGCGGTCAATGATCGCGATGACGGTTTTAATTTTCAGGCCGAATGCTTCCGCACGCTGAATGGCAAGCAGCGAAGAACCGCCCGTGGTGACCACATCCTCCACGATCACGGCCGTCTCCCCCGCCGCGACCGGGCCCTCCACGAATTTATTCGTGCCGTGGCCTTTCGACTCTTTCCGCACGAGAAACCCTTTCAGGGCCTTCCCGTTCACATCCGCCATGGTGATGACCGCCGCCGTGATGGGATCCGCACCGATAACCATCCCGCCCACCGCGTCCGGCCACTGCGACTCCTCCGCCAAAAGCGCTAAAATGCCCTCCCCCACCAGCCGGGCACCGTCCGAATTCAGGGTAACTTGCTTCCCGTCCAGATAATATTTCGCCTTTCGGCCGGAAGCCAGTGTAAAGTCACCGAAACGCAGGGCTTTTTCCAGGATCAACTGTTTCAGTTTCGCAGAATCATACATGATTTTTATTATTTCTTACACAGAACACGCGGCATACCAAGTACACGAAAACACCATGATTATACCCGATTTTCCGTGTTCTCCCAGCCACCGGGCCACATTTTCACCGCGTTTTTCACTGAAAACAGCGTATTTTACCTCAAAACGCACCGAGGGACGTGGGCAGCTGAAACTCGCCTCCCGCCGGAGTGTCATACGGAGAGCCGCCGGCCGGCATCACGTAATTCGGGGCGGCACCCGGCTGAACCCCCGGCTGAACGTAATTCGGCTGCACACCCGCCGCACCCGGCTGAGGCTGAGGCACTCCACCCGCACTGGGCATCTCGTCCGTGGCAGAATATCCCGGCATGCTGACACTATTTCCCATGGACGTGTTAATCGGAGACATGATTCCCTCCGGCGTGGCACGATTCGGGGAGGGGGCACTGGATGAAAACACTTCCCCCTCGGCAGCCCCGCCAGCCATCTGCATATTCTGCCCTGCCGCATGTGGATTTACATGGCACAGCGCGATGGAAGAACCCAGCCCCAGCAGCACATCCAGGCTTTCCAGATCCGTTTTACTGAGAATAATGTTTCCGCGGGCCACACGCCGCCCCACGGCCGACGGTTCCGGCGAAGCGTGAATCGAAATCGCCGCCGGCGAAACCACTCCCGGCACCGGCATTCCCCCCGCCGCGGCACTTCCCGCACCGCCCGCGCTGACGAATTTATATTGAATCGCACCCAGCGGATTATTCGGGTCACGGGCGAAAAAATACGCCTGATCCGCTCCACGGTAATCCGCGGCTTCCTTCCCGCCCCACACATAATGCCCGTCCGGCTGCACAAGATCCTCTCCCACGCCGATCCAAAACCGCACGGCATAAAGCCCGCCGATGGTCAGCAGCATTTCATACCGGTCCAGATACACTTTCGCGCTAAACGGCCCGCGCAACACCTTCAATGTGGTGCCCGGCTGTAACGGCACACCGGCCGGAACACCGTTTATCCTCGCGATGAACTCCGCCGGAATGTTATAAGCTGAGGCGATGGACTCCAGCGTGTCCTCGGGCCGAACAGTATACGGTGGCTCCAGAATGTGCTGGTCTTTTCGGAAAATAACCCACGTGGCCGCCTCCGTCAGGAGATTCGTCAGCATTTTCGACTCCTGCGGCGAAAACCGCGGGTCACCGTAAAACGGACTTAATTTCACGAGAACCTCATGGAAATTCCCCTTCTGCATCTCTCCCGCGGCGGTGGCCAGGAACGCACGCACCTGCTGCTCCGTCATCCCGCCCGACGGTTCCACCATCCCGGGATGCTGGCTCGACATTTCCGGATGCTGCGGCGCGCCGAAAATATCCATGGAAAGCTCCGGAAACTCGCCGGAAGCATGCCCCGCCGGCGCGGCAGACGGCGGCATTCCCGGCGCACTGTGCGCGGATGCCGACTGCTGGGCAGCCAAAATCGCGTTCGGATCCAGCAGCGGAATCGGCTCCATGCCCGCCAGCATATCCTGCTGCGGCATCCGCTGCTCCGAAGACGCCGGTTCCGGCACATCCCAGAACATGGGCGCCTCCGCGGCAGAACCCGCAGCGGTCTGCGTCCGATGCGATGCAAATGCCTCCGCATGAGGCGGCACGTTTTCCACGGCCGTCGGAAATTTTGCACCCCGGGACACGTCCCGCTGCTCCGTTTCCTCGATCATCACGCCAGGCACTTCCGGCGCCTTCTCGCCCGAGGCGAGAAAGTCCCAGGAAACATTCGGATTATTCAAATAATAATATGTTCCCACGGTAATGGCGGCAAAAAATAATGCAATGATAAGTGTGCGAATCATTTCCATGTGTATTCCGTCCTCCATGACGTTTTTTTATTTCCGGTCATCCGAAAAAAGTAAATCAAATTGGATACTAGCGTTTTTTTCAGACCGCCGCCAGACGAATCTGGGAATTTTCGACATTTTTCGGAATTTTTTTAAAGTTTTTTTCCTTACTTGATGAAAACCGGTTTTTTGGCTAAAATAACGATTTACACGTCAGGGAGCCCCGGGGCACAAAGAAGAATGACCAAAAACCCCTCCAAGTTTCGAAATTTCCGCGATTACTGCGTTTACCTTTTCGTGCGGCTGATGGTCAGCGTCATCCAGGCACTTTCTCTGGAGGCGGCGGAGACTTTCGGGCGCGGGCTGGCGTTTTTCGGCTGCAAAATCCTGAGAATCCGGCACCGGCTGGTGGACGAAAATCTACAGCACGCGTTTCCCGAGCTTTCCCGGCCGCAGCGCGACGCCCTCCAGATGCGGATGTGGCATCACCTGATGCTGATGTTAATTGAAGCGGCGCACGCGGAGCGAAAAATTCACCTCACGAACTGGAAAAAATACGTAACGCTGCAAAACGAGCAGCCCGCGCTGAAAGCCATGTATGACGGTCGGCCCGTGCTGCTAGTGGTGGCGCATCTGGGGAATTTCGAGTTCGCGGGGTACATCCTGGGCCTGATCGGCATCCCCGCATACACCGTCGCGCGAACGCTGGATAATCCGTACCTCGAAAAGTACCTCGGCGAATTCCGCCGTTCCACCGGCCAGTACATCATCCCGAAAGACCACGCGGCCCAGATGCTTGAGGAAGCGCTGAGTTACGGAAAAACCGCGGCGATCGTCGCGGACCAGCATGCCGGGCAGAAGGGCGTGTGGGTGAAATCATTCGGGCGCGAGGTTTCGGCGTTTAAGGCCATTCCCGTCCTGAGCCGGGTGTTTCACGCCCCGATGTGCCTCAGCTCGCCGATCCGGGAGGGCGAAAAGCCGTTCCGTTTCACGATTACCGTCGAGCGTATCCTGGAGCCGGACACACCGGAGGCGGCCCAGATGAACGTCAAAGACATGACCCAGTGGTATAATACGGTGTACGAGGAAATGATTCGCCGCACGCCTCACCAGTACTGGTGGATTCATAACCGCTGGAAGGTGAGGAAAAATAAAAAGCCGGAAGCACCGCCGGCGGAGTGAACCGGAAAACGAACCGCGAAGACTATTCATCAAAACCATTTTTTATTCCATTATATATTATGATCGCCGAAGCAGAACGCCCGTTTATTCATCTTCATGTCCATAGCCATTACAGCCTGCTGGACGGTGCCGGCACGCTCAAAGCCCTGGTGGGGCGGGCGAAGACGTATGGCATGGACGCCCTGGCGCTGACGGACCATGGAAATCTTTATGGGGCGCTGAAGTTTTATAAAGAGGCGGAAGGACAGGGAATCAAACCGATCATCGGGTACGAGGCGTATGTCGCGCCGGGCAGCCGATTTAATAAAGAGACCGGGGTGGGTGGAAAAACCAATTATCACCTCACGCTCCTGGCTCAGAACGAGCAGGGGTACAAAAACCTGCTGAAAATGGCGTCCCTGGCGTTTATGGAGGGGTTTTATTACAAGCCGCGGGTGGATCGTCAGCTGCTGGAGAAGTATCATGAGGGGCTGATCTGTTTAAGCGGCTGCCTCGGCGGCGAGATTAACCAGCATTTGATCACCAGCGACGTGCCGGACATGGAGAAGGCGGTGGGCGTGGCCCGCTGGTACCGCACTCTTTTCGGCGACCGCTATTATCTTGAGCTTCAGAATAACGGTCTGGATCTCCAGCAGCGTGCCGCGCGGCTGATGATCGAGCTGGCCCGGGATCTGGACATTCCGACTGTGGCAACCAACGACGTGCATTATGTGCGGAAGGAAGACGCGGACGTGCAGGACATCCTGCTGTGTGTGAACACGAAGGCGTTTCGCACGGATCAAAACCGCATGCGGATGGAGCCGCAGGAATATTTCATGAGGAGTCCGGACGAGATGTATGCGGCGTTCCCGGGCCAGGAGGAGGCGGTGGCGCGAACGGCGGAGGTGGCCGCGAGGTGTAATCTGAAGCTGGATTTGGGGCAGCGATTCTTCCCGGTGTTTCAAACACCGCCGGGGGTGGAGACGATCGATTTCCTGCGTGAGACGGCCATGGAAGGGCTTCGAAAGCGATATAAAAATGTGCCAAAACGCTGGATAAACGGTGAAATCGGCGGAGATTTTACGCCGGAAGTGATGAAACGCCTGGACACCGAGCTGGACACGATCCAGCGGCAGGGGTTTCCGCATTATTTTTTGATCGTCGGGGATTTTGTGCGTGAGGCAGCGGATCGGGGCATCATGTGCACGGCCAGAGGTTCTGGCGTGGGTTCCCTGGTGTGTTTCGGGCTGGGCTTAAGCCAGGTGTGCCCGCTGGAATACGACCTGCTATTCGAGCGTTTTCTGGATGTGGAACGTGAGGAGTCGCCGGATATCGATATCGATTTCGACCAGCAGCGCCGCGGAGAGATTCTGCAGTATGTAAAGGATAAATACGGCGAGGAAAACGTCGCGCAGATCGGGACTTTCGGCACAATGGCCGCCCGGGCCGCGGTGAAGGATGTCGGCCGTGCCCTGGGGCTTCCGATTTCGAAAGTCAGCGAAATCACGGCGAAAATCCCGGGGACTCCGGGAATGACGATCAGCAAGGCGATGGAGATGAACAGCGAGCTGATGGACATGTATAACGCCGACGCGGATATACATCAGCTGATTGATTTCGCGAAAGGCTGCGAAGGGCTGGCGCGGAATGCCGCCACGCACGCTTGCGGTGTCTTGATTACGAAAACGCCCGTGACGGATTGCGTTCCCTTGCACTATGTCCAGGGAAAAGAAGACGTGGTGACCCAGTGGGAAGGCCCGGAGGTAGAAGCGGCCGGGCTGCTGAAAATGGACTTTCTCGGTTTGCGAAACCTCACGATTCTTTCCCAAACCATGGACATCATCGAGCAAACCACCGGCCAGCGGCTCGACCCATACGATTTTCCGCAGGATGATAAGGCGACTTACGAGCTGCTTTCCCGCGGTGAAACAAAAGGCGTTTTCCAGTTGGAAAGCGGTGGCTTTCGCGACCTCCTGCAGCGATTGCAGCCGGACAATTTCCGTGACATCATCGCGGCCCTGGCGCTTTATCGCCCCGGCCCGCTGGAAGGCGGGATGGTGGAAACGTATATTAACGTCAAGCACGGGCGGCAACAGGCCGAGTATATCCACCCCGTGATGGAGGAAGTCCTCGAAGAGACCCACGGCGTGATGGTGTACCAGGAGCAGATCATGCGTATCCTGAACCGGCTGGGCAAAATCGAGCTGGCCGCCGCGTATAAATGTATTAAAGCCATCGGCAAGAAAAAACTCAAGGAAATCGAGGCGTTTGAGGCCCAGTTCATCGCCGGCTGCAAGGAGAACAAGCTCACCGCGACCCAGGCGAAAGACCTGTTCGAGCTGATCGTGAAATTCGCCGGGTACGGCTTCAACAAAAGTCACTCCACGGCGTACGCCAAAATCGCCTTCATAACCGCTTACCTGAAGGTACATTTTCCCGTGGAATACATGGCGGCACTGCTGACCGGCGACATTTCCCAGCGGAATTTCGCCTCGAAAGACACGACCGTCGAGCATCTCGAAGATTGCCAGCGGATGGGGATCGAGGTGTATGGGCCCGATATCAACACCTGCGGCGAGAACTACCGCGTGGAAAAATACACGAAAGAAGACGGCACCGAAGGAAAACGCATCCACTTCGCCCTGAACGCGATTAAAGGCTGCGGCGAAAGCGCGGCGGACGCCATCCGAAAGGAGCGGGTGCGGGGCGGGGTATTCACCGATATTTTTAATTTTTGCGAACGCCTGGACGCGAAAGCCGTGCCGCGTGCCGTGCTGCTGACACTTATCCGCGCGGGGGCAATGGACGGTTTCGGCGCGAAACGTTCCCAGCTCGACGCCGTGGCGGATCGCGCGATTCAGTCCGGCTCATCCGCTGCCGGCGACCGGGCCAAAGGCCAGATGTCCCTCTTCGACGACGTGGAGGAAGACGACGCGGCGAAGATGGCCATCCCCATGCCGAATCTCCCCGAGTGGCCCGAAAAAGAACTCCTGAAAAACGAAAAAGAAGTGCTCGGCTTTTACCGCTCCAGCAACCCCCTGGCCGAGTACGCCCAGATCCTGCGCCGCTACTGCTCCCACACCACGCAAGAGGCCAAGGCCCTTCCGCACCGCACCCTGGTCATGATCGGCGGCATGATCGGCGCCCTGAAACTGGGAAACACGAAAAAACAGAAAAACCCCGGAGACCCGACCCGTTACGCGTCTTTCGATCTGGAAGACGACGCCGGAGTGATCCGGACGAACTGCTGGCCGAGCGATTATGAGAAGCTCGCGCCGCTCATCCAGGCCGATGCCGTGGTGGCGTGTGTCGGAACGATCGATAAACGCTCCGAGGAAGACGAGGCGAACTTCACGATCAACATGGTTTACTCCGTCGACGACCTGGCAACTGAGTTCACGGAGGGAATTTCCTTCATTCTGCGGGAAGACACCCATCAGCCGAAAACGGTCGAAACACTGCGGGAAATCCTGCGGTCTTACCCCGGCAAGCAGCGGGTGAATTTCATCGTCAATCTCGCCGACCACCGCCGGGTACTGATGCGCAGCGAGGCGAAGGTTGCGGTCGAGCCGGAAATGCTCCGCCGCGTGCACGAGCTCCTAGGCGAAGACGGCACACGACTGGTGGTGAAGAAGTTCCAGACGAAAGTGCCGGAAAAACGCAAAGAGTGGAAAAAGCGTGAATACGACTGACGGCGCCGCATTCACGGTGCCGGCCGGTTAAAAAACGCGGCGTATTTTTTACGCGTCATCCACATCAGCCCCGCCAGGCTCAGGAGCATCATCCCCCACGTCGCGGGCTCGGGCACGGCCTGGAATCCCAGCAGGATGACATCTCTTCCGCCGGTCAGTTCCGCCTTACCGATACCGCCAAGTACCCAGCCGATGTAAGCGTAGCCATCGTCGTTGAGGTAATTGCCCGACAACCGTAGCGTATTACTATCGAACACCGAAAATCGCAAGCCGGGATCCGAGCCATCATTGAGCAGATCCACCAGCGTTTGGGCAAATTCCAAACTGCCGATATTCTTAAAAAACAGGAGTAAATCGGTGCTCTCGGTGCCCTCGACCCGAATACTGGCCCGGGTACGACTATTGCCACCCCGCGTAAAATAATCCTCGGGAAGCATAAACGTGGACTGATTATCCAAATTCCAGGTCAGCGTGTCGGCAGCAAACGCCAGCCGCACAATGTCCCGGTTATTTTCTCGGATGTTCACCGCATCCAGCGTGGTAAACGACGACTGGTTCAGCACGAGTGTGGGCGTGCCGATGATCGTCGCTGCTTCGATCAAATCCACATGATCCTTCTTCATTACCTGGAAATAGTTGCCGTTAAAAAATTCAATCTGCGTGTTCGGCAAGGTCGCCGTATTGGTAACGTGGAGCATCGGAACCCGATCCCCCAGGCCAACGAAATCCAGATATAACAAGCCGCTACTATTCACCGAGGAAGCCGAAACTTCGGCGTTCACACCCTGAATATGCATGTAAAAACTATTGCTGCCAGTAGAAATCGCACCGCCAACACGCAACGTCGCTTCGCTGACAGTCATTCGATCGGAAGGCGTGCCGGCAGCCACGGTCAGCGATCCCGAGACGACCATCTCGGCCCCGTTCTGCACGTACAAATCACTATTCTTGAGTACAATGGAACTTGCCGACACCCGACTTCCGGCACCGTCAGCCCCCAAATTACCCCCGGCCGTGCCACCATTGCCGACGTAAATCGTGTTTGCGGTAAGTGTCCCGCCCTCATAGATATTCAGTATCCCGTAGCTTCCGTCACCGATACGTATATCGGCGGCATTCCATCGAGCGCCCTGATAAAGGTTGATCTGCCCGCCTTCGCTCCCGCATGCCAACCAGGTCGTGCCGGTGCTGGTCATGACAGCATGGTCATAGATGTACACCATCCCTCTGTCCGTTATTCCTTCGTTCGGTATGCTGTGATTCACCACGCCGACACGCAAGTCCCCCGAGTTCCACTGCGTCCCCGCCCCGGAAATATGCACCCCTTCCGGTTTATTGGACATGCTGCCGGAACTCACGTTCAGGCTCGTCGTCGTAAGCTGTGCGCCGTTGGTAACGTGCAACCCACCGATGCCGTTGATACCGACGGAACTGGGACTGCTCACGTTTAACCTGGTGTTGTTCCCGGAAATTTGGATGTAGCCGCTGTTGCCTGTATTCTCTCCCAGACGGAAACTGGAAATGGAAACCGGCGTCCCTGAACTCAGCGCCGCCGTCCCACCATTATTGATCACCACGGCATGCGAAGCGCCGGGTAAACCATTTGAACTCCAGAAGGAAGTGTTCATCCAGTCGCCGGAGCCTGAACCGGTCCATAAGAGGTCTTGTGCACACATAGGAGACACACAAAGCAACCAGAAAACGCATCCCGACAATAATCTTTTAAGCATAAAACACCGCATGTCGAACCAAGCGACAAAAGCCGCGAAACCAAACGAAGTCGCAAAATCAGACCGTTTGCAAATTTTATCAAATTCACCACAGCCTATCTATTTTGTATAATTCTACCAAAACTCTCACAAAAAAACAAGTCGATTGTGCGCTCCATTTTTTATTTTTTGAAATACACTGCTATAAAATACATTTTTTGATTAAAAAACAGGATATGATATTTGAACACTCACTGTATGATTTTCTACAACAAATTCTGTTCGTTCTCGCGCAAAAAAACGTCAAGGGGGGAGGCTTCCTCTTGACGTTTTCATTTACCGCAGTGATTAAAATTTATCCCAACTTGCAGATTCTCCTAAATCGCGCTGCTCCGCACATTGTCACCAGAGCCAAGAGCAACATCACCCAGGTTGCCGGCTCGGGAACTTCGTTGAAGCCCAGCAGAGAGACATTGTACGTGCTGCCGTTGAAGCCGGTAAGATCCCAGCCGAAGTAACCGTAACCGCCATCGCCAAGGTAATTGCCGGTCAGCGATAAGGAGTGATCGTTGATGACAGAAAATTTCAACCCGGTTTCCATATTCTCATTGAGGTAATTTGCCAGCAGTTGGGCAAGCCCCACATCGTCGAGATTCTTGAAAATCGCGGCCAGATCAGTATATTCACCGTGGACTCTCATCGTGCCGCTGACCAGGCCGTCGGTGTTTTCCGTCCCATCCGGGTTCGAAAAACGATATCTGCCCTGTAAATCCCAGTTCTGAAGGGAAGCATCGAAGGCGGCGTCATTAAACTGCATCCGCACAATATGCGTATCCGGATCGTTTCGCTGGAGATTCTCAAAAACGGTACTGTTGACCACCGTCCTTGAACCCTGCAGCGTCGCGGCGTTGACCAGATCCAGTCGATTCGTCCTCAAAACCTGAAAACCGGTCCCACTGGTGAGCGTCAACGCCGTATTGGTGATGTTGGCCACCCCGGTGACATGGATCGTCGAAATTCCATCCGCATCAAGACGGAAATAAGTTTTCAACGTCCCGAGGTTGGAGTGCTTGTTGTACTTGAAATTATCATTATCCGTGACGGGAATTTGCGCCACATTTACCGAGTTTAGTGTCTCGGTGGTAATGTTTGCTTTCGACCCGGTAATGGTTAGTGATGCATTCCCCGTTCCCGCGGAGATGCCGACAACGTTCAACGTCGCTTCCTTGACATTGATCGCACCCGTGGAACCGCTGACGCCTCCGATTAAAATAGAACTTGCGTTTCCGGTAACGGTTCCGTGGTCCGTGAGATTTAATGTTCCCTTGCCGCTGTAGCCGACAAAAAGGCTGCCGGTATCCCACACGGAGCCGGCCCCGGAGACATTCGCCACGCCGTCACCGCCGACGGAATATCCCAAGCTGACCGCACTGATGGAAGTGGTCATCTCGTTTGTCACGGTTCCGCCGTTACGAATATTCAGCGTTCCCTCCGATAAAACACCCACAGAAACGTTGCGGGCGTTCCAAGTGGAACCGGCACCGTCAACCGTTATCGTGCCGCTGCTGCCGGCTTTCTGTCCCACAATGGACCATGCACTGGAAGCCAGAGTTGCGCCGTTAAGAATCTCCAGGGCTCCGGTTCCATTGTTCCCCATGCCCAATGTCCCGACGCTCCATGTTGTCCCGTTGCCGGAAATCTTTACAGAGCCGACGCCGTAAATGCCATCAACTCCATACTGGCCGATCATCATCGAACCGGTTACCACCGTGGCGCGGTCGGTTACCTCGAGCGTTCCGATTCCGGCAAGCCCAACGTAGATTCCGGGGAATTGCACATATGTACCCGAGCCGGAAAATTTTCCCGACGCGACACGCTGTTGATTCGTGAGGGGGAGACTATCCGTAAACCCAAAATACATGAGGTCGATCCCCGTAATCTTTGCCCCATTGGAAACATTCAGCGCAGCAGACCCCTGCACGCCGATTCTGGCTGAATAAAGGTTTAAAACCGCCCCGCTTCCGGAAACGTTCAGGGTCGCGCTGTCACCGGTATTATCACCCATGGAAAACTTGTACACGGAAGCCGTCTGCCCCGCATTGAGATTCACGGTGCCCTTATTGATGTGAACCCGATCTGGATTGCCCGACGTTTGGGGAACAAATCCTAAATCCCAGTGTCCCGCCGTGAACCAGTCGCCCGTCAGCGCATTTGTCCAGTATACATCACTGGCATAAAGCGGCGAGTAAAGAATCAAGGCAAAAGCCAGAGCGAGGAAGATTCGCCCGATGAATGGATAAAAATTTCCTGAAAGAAAAACGCGTCGATTCCGATTGTTGAATACCTTAACATCAAAAATACTGTTTTTGCGTGACAAAACACCTTGGTTTCGCATTTTCTGCATCCTCATAGTGTAAATTATCGTAGCAGTGCAAAAAATCTGCTGCCCACAAAGCATGCACACAACATCACCGCTTACCTCGACAACACAATCATCATACTCACAATTATTTGCAAAACAAGCCTATATGTGTAAATTTCACTTTATTCTGAAAACCAAGGCGTCTAATAAAAATTTCCGCTGCTTTTATCAATATTCATTCAAACTATGAATCCCCACGGCTCAAATCATGACAAATTGCCGGTATGTAGTCTTAAAGCACGATAAAAGGTGAACGGTATTTAAGAAAAATATTCATACAACAATGCACCGAGTGTAATGATACACTCAGATTCTGACTGAATAACAGCAAATCGGGATTCCTTACAATCACGCCAGTTTTCCTATTCGATTCCGTGCTCGGGACACCCCAACCCACCCAGCCAGCCCCAGCAGCATCATCGTCCACGTCGCGGGTTCGGGCACCTCGTTGAAACCCAACAGGCTGACGCTCGCATTGTGCAACCCATTGAATTCGGTGAGATCCCAGCCGAAGTAACCATATCCCTCCGCGCCGAGGTACCCGCCGGTCAGCAGCAGGGCGTTCGGGTTGAGAACCGAAAAAACCTGCCCGGTGTTCATCCTGCTGTTGAGATGATCGGCAAGCGTTTCCGCCATGCTCAAACTGTCGAGGCCCTCGAAAATTGCAGCCAGGTAAGTGTATTCCCCGTCGACTTTCATCGTGCCTTTTACCAATCCGATTTCCTGATCGTTGCCATCCTTGAAGCGGTACTCCAAAAGCAAATCCCAGTTATAAGGAATCTCTCCGTCGTTGAACTGCATGCGTACAATGTCTCTGCCACTTTGCCTCTCTTTACTCTGGCTCAGATACTGAAACACCGTCTGATTCGCCACCGTCATCGGTTCGCCGGTCATCGTTGCCGCACTGACAAGATCGAGATGATCCGTCCGTAACGCCTGAAATCCCTTGTCGGTGAGGATCGTCATCTTCACACCGGTGCCGTACGTGGCATCGTACATCAGCGCTGAACTCGTCGCGTTGATCGTCGACGCACCGTTACCATCCAGATAAAAATTGGCATTGAGCACCCGCTCCCGAGGGGCGACGAAGGGGGCGTATTCATTCAATTTCTCCGTGATAATCGTGGCGTTTGAGCCCTTGATGTTCAGAATCGCGTCGCCGTACCCGGCACTGATCTGCGGGGCTATCAGTGTCGCGTTGCGGATGTTGACGACGCCTTGGGTGCCGCCGTTCAAAGTAATGGAAAAATAAGACCCGGGTTGAACAACCGTTACCGTCGCCTTATCTTCGATATTCAATACGCCTTTTCCCAGCCAGGAAACCGTGAGGTCATCCGCCAGCAACTGGCTTCCCGCACCGGAAATATTGGTTGTGCCGACACTCCCCAAATTGGACCCGATATAGAATCGCTGCCCGATTACTTTCCCGCCATCTTTAATGTTCAACGTGCCATTACCGCCGTTGCCGATACTGACGAATCCCATGTCCAACACAGAGCCCCCGCCCGACACATTGGCAACCGAGGTGCTGGAAGCCGTGCCTCCGACCCAAAAAATGCTCGAGCCTTTGTACGTGGTAGACACGCGACCGCCGTTGGTGATATCCAGCGTTGCGTTTCCGCTATAACCGACAATCAGATCGCCAACGTTCAGATGCGAGCCGGCACCGGAAATCACCGCGGCGCCGGTACTACCCGACTGTTGCCCAAGATGGACAAACGTGGTCGTGCTCATCGTTCCGCCGTTCTGGATCCTAAGGCTTCCGGCTCCCTGATAACCCACGTACATGCTGTAATTTTCCCACCGAGACCCGGCGCCGGAAACGGTCGCGGTGCCGGTACTGCCGCCGTCGTACCCCAACCAGGTCTGGGGGAACGAGTCCGTTGTAGCCTCTAAGGCAATCACCTTACCGCCGTTGGTGATGCTCAAGGTTCCGGCTCCTTGGACACCAACACGCAAATCCCATACATCCCAGCGCGAGCCGCCGCCGGAAATCGACACCGAACCCTGGGCGCTGGCATGATTCGCCGCAATATCGACCGACTGCGTTGCCAGCTTTCCGCCGCCGGTGACGTTCAGTACTCCGGTGCCCTGGTTGCCGACCACGCTGGCGACACTCGCGTCGCTGACCGTCAATCTGGCTCCACCGCCCAGAATCTGGAGCGTGCCGCTGTCCGCGGTGCTTTGCCCCAGAGTGAAACGCTGGATGGTGGCCGTCGCCGCCTGGAGTTTCGATGTGCCTGCGTCGTTGATTTCCACCGTGTCGGAAGCGCCCGGCACCTGCGCCGGCAACCAATTCGTCGAGACTGTCCAGTCGCCCGTCAAGGAGTTGTTCCAACGAATCGGCGCCGCCGACAACGGGGCGACAAAAAACATCCAGAAGAGGCATGCGGGTAAAAACGTTTTGAAGATACCGCGTCCAACAGAAAGCATCGTTACACATTCTTACAAAAACCAATGGAAACACCGATTCACTATTCCAGATTTTATCCCGACTTGCTAAGAATACAAGAGGAAAACAGCCCCTTGCCTTTTATTAAGAATTCCTGCATGACAGAAAACAGGAGAAACAGCACAAGACATCAAAAATGAAACTCCGACAGAAACGGCATCAGCGGTGTTGAAGTCATAAGCCGCTTTTTCACCTCTCCCGGACGGTGATTTAACGGCTGGCCCTTTTGCTCTTTTTTCGGATGAGCCCATACAGCCCCGCCATACCCGGGAGCATCATCGCCCACGTCGCGGGTTTGGGCACTCCGCCGATGCCCAGGCCGATCAGCGCCACGGCCTTGTCGTTGAGTTTGTTGTAATCATCGAGGAGCCAACCGAAATAACTGTAGCCCGGCCGTGCCGTAGACATTGCCACCGCAAGATAACGCACCCCGCCGGACTGCCCGGCACGGATGCTCACGGTCCCTCGATTGATGTAAGTATTGCCGTCCGCCAGCGCCGGAATCTGGTTCGAATCCCAGTTGCCCGCCGTGAATCAATCGCCCACGTAATTATCTCTCCAGGTATGGTCGGCCGCACAAACCGGCGCCGCGCAGAACGCTAGATCATTTCCCTAATTAATCTATTCTTTTTCTTTCTAAATGTCGATAAATAATATAGGCGAGTCAGTGTGCCGTCGATGGGTAATAGACATGGGCGATGGAGAGAAAAATGAGGGCGATTCCGGAGGAAATGCGGCG
>JAVBLI010000016.1:0-400950 GCA_031553595.1 Thermoguttaceae bacterium
CGCCGCATTTCCTCCGGAATCGCCCTCATTTTTCTCTCCATCGCCCATGTCTATTACCCATCGACGGCACACTGACTCGCCTATATTATTTATCGACATTTAGAAAGAAAAAGAATAGATTAATTAGGGAAATGATCTAGGGTGGTGTTTGGGAGCGGCGGAAAAAAGAATTATTAGTTCGAAAACGATTTTCAATCCTCAAACCACCGGGAATTGAACGAATATCCTACGGTCTCACGTGATACCCCACCCCCGTGTATATACGTGTTTTGATATGCGAACACGATAAAAGCGTAACACACGGGTATACAGGGGAAAGTAACACTTTATATACATTAATATATATATCATATATCTATTTATATAGGCTTTTTGTTATTTGTTTACTAATCGCAGACGTGGTGCTTTACCTGTCCCTAACCTGTCCCTAAAGGTACAGGTTGAAATTTTCATTTTCGTTGCTTCGGGCCCCTGAAGCACCACGTAGGATCAGGTTAGGACCAGGTTAGGAACATGTGAGCGAATATCAATCATCGGCATTATTTCCGCTTCTTTTTCTCAATCAGGGTGACCGTAACCCCTCCATTCTTTTCGGTTAATGTAACCTGCTTTGTCATTGCCAAGCTATCCAGAATGAAATCGCACTGCTTGTAATCCCCGCCGAATTGATAACGGAGTATTCGTGTCTTGGGAGAGGTTCCCCCTTTTCGTTTCAAATACTCCAGCACTTTCAGCCGGCTTTTCTCGACCTGGGTATCCGCGATAAAACGGTTCGCCAGGTGGATTTTTTTCTGGGTCAGGTACCACGCCATTTTTACGCCCCAGCGGATCGCGTCCTGGGTCATGGTCAGTCTTCCGGGAATGTCCGGCATCCGGTTCTCCGACAAGAGGTAGATCATCGCGAATCGCCTGGCGTACTCCACCGCCCGGCCCCACATGGTGCGGATGATGTTATCGTTCCGCGTGTGCTTTTCTTCCTCCTTGTCGTAAAGCGGCTGGAGGATTTTCCGGCAGGCGTCATCGTAGGTAATTTCAATGAAGCTCGGGATTTCGTTGCACCGCGAATTCATCTCCACGGTCCGCTGAAGCCAGTGGCCGGCTTTCTCGATCAGGCTTTCCGGCAGGGGTTTTCGGATTACGTCCGTTTGTCGCTTGGGTGTGTTGTCACCCTGCATGATGAGAATACGTCCCAAGAGTCCGTTCAGGAGGTCTTCACGCGTGAACGATTCCCAGACGGCATCCGGTACCGAAGTGCCCCAGATCGTCAAACTGGGGGCGTTGACGTTCACCGGCTTGTGCCGCCGCCGTGTCAGCCCCGGCTGGTAGGAGCCGTCGGCGGTTTTGAACATCTCCAGGATCGTTCCGATGAGCATGGAGCGGTGATCGTTTTTGCTGGTGACGATCCCCTTCAGGTATTTGCCGATTTCATCCCACAGAAGGCCGCCGGATCCGCCGGTCGATTCCAGCCAGTCTTCCAGGCCCTGGTAGGTGTCCGGGCGCTCGGCGATAAAGGTGAAGTCCCGGCCCTTGCAGTCCAGCCGCCGCTCGGCTTCCTGGAAAAGGCGTTTGACCACATCCCGGCCCGCCGATTTTCCGCAGCCGGAATCGACGATCCCCAGCAGGTACACCGCCGCCAGCGCCCCGGTTTCGTCGCACACGTTCCGCCCCGCCAGGATCGCCTGGGCCGCGATCGCGGAACCCAGGGCCAGCACCGGCTGGAGCTTGTGCGAAACGGAATTGATATACTCCTGGAGCTCGTTGACGAATCCCGGCACACGCATCAGCTCGGGCGGGAATTCGCCGGGGTCATCATAAAGCGAATCGCCCGGATCGTCCGCTTCCTCCGGCTCTTCGACCGTCTCGGCGGTTTCCGGCTGCGTGCCGTGAACGATGAAATTCATTGTTTCCGACGCGACCGCGTCCAGTCGCTCTTTCCGCTTCCCGTAACCCCGGTCGATCAGTGTCCGCGCAGCGGCCCGGAAGTCGCCTCCGTGGTCGTAGAGGGCGTAGAGAGCGAAAAGCGTGTACGTCTTGCCGGCCTCCAGCGGTACCGCATTCGGCGAGAAGACGTACAGCGCGTGATACTCGAAACTGAAATTGCCCGAGCTGCTGCCCGACGTTTTCCCCGGGCGGCGGTAAAAGTCTTTCCCCTGCTTCCCTTCCAGGAACGTCCAGCCGTGATCCTCCAGGAACCGCCGCGAGTCGGTCCGTCGGTTGAAATCATCGCCCGGCGAGAGATCCCAGTCTTCCGATGGAAACGCATCGGGGATATGTACCGGAAGCGGTGCCGGACGCTCGGGAGGGGAGCTTCCCGCCGGCGCTTTGTCCGCGATCGCGGCGTCTAAAAGCGTCGCCACTTCCTCATCGTTGAGCACGGGGAGATGTTCCAGGTCCCCGCTGATCATCGTATACCCCGCGGTCGGGGCGCAGAGGAAATACGCCCCCTCGCCGCGGGTTTCGATCAACACGCCGGCCTCATCCGAAGCCAGCTTCCGGCTTTTGGGCGGGTCGGATTCCATGCGAAACACGACGTGCCGCCCGCCGCGTTGCGACGTCGCCGTCACCAGCCTCTCGGCCAGGGCTTCCGGGATACGCTGGCGCCATGCCGCGAACGCCTTGCCGCCCTGGTCGAAGTCCAGCATCAGCAGGTTTCCGGAGATGCGCCCGGTGATGATCGCCAGGGCGTCCGCGTGCATGGCCTGCCAGTCGCTCCAGTCATCCGCCGTGGGCAGTTGATGCTGGTATTTAGCCCACATCACGCAGGGTTTCTTTGATTCCCGCCGTGTGGGAATGACCGACAGCCCCGCTTGCAGGTAAGCCAGGGCAGCCGTCGTGAGGTGATGTTCCATCGGGTATCCTTGGGTTAAAGCCGTGTCCATTCGTGCCGGCGGATCTGCTGGTAGATTTCCGGCGAGTACATCCACTCTTCCGAGAGGATGTCGCGGTGGTCCGGAACCCACGACCGGCACGTCATCGCCGCGAAGTCGTAGATCAGGAACCCGATGATCCGGTTGCCGAATTCATCTCTTTCCAGCATCACCCAGCGGCGATCCGCGTCGGTGAGATTCATTCTCTTTTCCTGGAATGCGCAATGGCATGACCGGGCGATCGTCAACACCTGCCAGAGATTCATGGGTCGCCCTCCCGCCGTGCCGCCGTGGGAAGCTGCGTTCCGGAGAGCCGCACAATCGCGTCGGCAATGGCGTCGCGTTTCGACTCGCCGATGCCACGGATTCTGATGCCGTAGTCGTTGCATAGCCAGTCGGCAACCTGACCGCAATCGTCAAAACGCTGTGCCAGCAACTCGCGAACACTCGGCGTGACCGGCAAATCGATAATTGACGTGGAACGCCAATTTTCTTCCGGCTCGGTATCGTCTTCCGGATTATCTTCCGCATCGTCTTCCGGATCGTCAGACGCTTCCGTGTTTTCATCGTCAGCGTCATTGCTCTCCACTTCCCCGGCGTCTTCTTCCGGCGTGCCGGCTTCCTCGAAAGTGATCCGTCCCTGCATGTCCGGCCCCACGCGGATCATCTCTTCCAGATCAGCCTGGAGCGATTCCCGCTCTTTTTTCGCGGAAGCATAGCGCTGCTTCAGCGTTTCCTCATAAACCCGTGCGGCGGCAATCGTTTTTTCTTTCGTCTCGATCGCCGTCAGATGTTTCAGCCGTTTTTGGGTAACAAGGTATTCATCTTCCGCAAGACGTTCGCATTCGGCTTCGGGAAGCTCGCCTTCGGGTGACTCATCGGGAGTGCTTTCCGCAACGGCTTCCGTATCCTCTGTGACCACTACCATTCTCTCCCAACCTTCTTCAAGAAAGCCGCTGTCGATGTCCGCTTGCAAACATTCTTCACAGCAGTATTCATACATGCGACCGTCTGTGTTTTTCGCCACCTGCCAGCCGGCAGTGCTGATTTCCGCCAACTGTTCATCACTGAAAATGTCTGAATAGGGACCACCTGCCCCGATTGTTATTTTGCTTCTACAGGTGCCAGCCTGACAATATAATACGTTATTTTCCATCTAAAAATCCTTTTCATCTAAAACCCAAACTTTAATTCGCACGCCGACGCGGACACCGCCGTCCGCATACATCTTGCGTGATCCCATATCCTGGACAACCTGGCTGTCATCCTCGAAAACAATCCCAGTCAGCGCATCGTTGACCGCCCGCACCAGTTTGTCCAGGTCGGGGCGTGTTCCGGGCATCGCCCGCCACTGGGAAGACGGGCAGCCCGTTTTGGTGTGGTGCCCCTTGGGGCGGCGGAAGAAGAAAACATACTCCACCGCCACGCCACGCCCGCGGGTGATCATCGGGTCCGCGTCCCTCCGGGCGTAAAGCCCGATGAGCTTCCGCCAGGCGTTGAGCTTTCCCGCGTTGGACGGGATCGTGTAAATCCTGCCCGTGTATTGGTTCCGCACGTGCTTCATGCTGCCTTGCGGTACCGGGCTGTCTTTCTGGCCGATGCACGCCACGAAGGTATCAAGCACCAGCCGCTTCATCCGTCCCCCTCCTTTTCAATCTTCCGGCACTTCCACCGCCGGATCGCGAAGTATTCCGCGAAGGCATCCTTCAGGAGTTTTTCCGCGATCTGATATTCATCCATGCCCATGTCCATGTAGAGGCTGACCAACTGTTCCGCCGTCCACTGCGGACCGTAGATCATGTTGTCGATGATCGTTTCGACCATCGCTTTCATCGCCTGGGCGTCTTCAAGTTTCTTACATGGTTTCATAACACCTCCGTTTCAAACAATACCGTATCGCCTTCATCCGTCCAGGTAATCATGAACACCTCGCCGCATTCGTCGCAGATGTGCTCCAGCTCCCCGTGCGGCTCGCCGGCTGTCATCATTTCGAGTTCGTCGATATACACGTAACCGCAAAGCGGACACACCACGGCGTCGCTATGCACTTCCTTTTTCGGTTTCATTTCGTTCTCCTTCAGGTTATCAACTTCACCACTTCATACGGCGTCCGGACGGTCGTATCGCTCAACCGCCCCGCAATGCCGTAACACTTCACCACAAACATTTCACACATCACCGTGATCGTCACGCGGCGGGTGGCCAGTTTCGGCGAGTAGAGCGAAAACGCCACCGTCGCCCGACCTTCTTTCACCGGTGTCTCGGTACATACATAATGAAGCCCAAGGCGGCTCAACGCACCGCCGACTAGCCGCTCGACCAGCTTCACCCGCCGCATACATAACGCATCCCTGGTCTTGTCCCAGTCTTCCTGACTCGGCATAACGCCTCCTTTTCGTCACACGTACATATCCACGATATTCTTGAAAAACAGCTCGCCCATCGCCCGGTACATCTCATCGCGGCCGGGGCAGGTGATCGTCCCCTGGACCGTTTTTTCTCCATCATGAATGATATATTCCATCCACATGCGGATTGAACCGTTTTCCTTGTTCACCTGGTGACACGCCCGGATATCCCACAGCCTTCCTTTGATGTCCCGCACGGTGACTCTCGGGAAGGCGTCGTGATCAAAACGGTGCTCCGCCTCTGTAACAATCCACTGGAACAGTTTTTCCTTGCCGCACGGGGCACCGTCAAACAAGCACCACCATCCACCCTGGCTGTCATCCAGAATGAAGGACCGGTGCCCGGTAACCAACTGACGGGGATTCTCGAATGGATCGAGAAAGTCATTATAGAACCCTTTAACCATGTCCTGAAAAGCGGCCTCGGCGCTGTAAATAATATTTTTCATATTCATCTCCTAAAAAGGTAAATCGTCCGAATTCTCTTGCGTGCATTGGGCCTGGAACACGAACGCGGGGCACGCACTCTCGCGGTTGTAGCTTGGGTACCGGTCACCCCGGCACGATTCCGTTTCCCAGTAAAGACAATCTTCGCACACGTCCAGGGCGATCGCCAGCAGGTTATCATCATAATCACGCTCCAGGCGGACCTCGCGTACCTGGGACATGGCTTCCCCCGGGAAGACGCCCGTGATCTCCGAAAATTTGCTCCCGGCGGTTTCCTTCACCCGGATCATCGTCGGCATCGCCAGGAAGCCGGCGTCGGCGATCGCCAGCGTCACCTCGACGCTGTCCGGTTCCGGCATCAGGCTCCGCTGGAACCACCAGGACGAAAACTTCTTTTTCGCGTAGCCGTCATGCTCGGGGCATATCCACTCGCGAAACGTCTTGTAATCTTCCGTCGAATACTCCACGCGGATCGTCGGCACGGCGTCCGGGTTATTGCGTTTTTCGTGGCGGTAATATCCCACCGCGATCACGGCGTGCTCCGTCTCCGTCACCTGCCCCGTCAGGACGCCCTTGTCGCTGGCGGTCTCGGTGTACTTCTCTTTCGGCTCCCAGAGCGTGTACAAGAGGAACTGGCACTCCTTGCACACCCGGGACGCCGCCACGTTCACCGTGCGGCATTGCGGGCACACCACGACCGGAGCCGTCCCGCGCCCCGGCTGGCCCGGCTGGCGGATGGTGATGTTATCCACCGGGCCGTGACGCAGGATGTTCTCGCCGTAGTCCAGCACCAGGCAGTGCTTTTTTTCGGCGTGGATCCGCAGCCCGCGACCCACCATCTGGTAGTAAAGCCCCGGCGACATGGTCGGGCGCACCAGGGCGATGCAATCGACGTTGGGGGCGTCGAAGCCCGTGGTCAGCACGTTGACGTTCACCAGGTACTTCAGCCGCGGCTGCTTCTCGCCGAAAAGGTCTCGCTGGACTTCCTCGCCCCGGAAGCGTGCCAGCAGTTCCGCCCGATAATGCGACGGCGTCATGCCGGTGACGATCCCGACTTCCTCGCCGGTGCGTTTTTGCAGCAGTTGCGCGATCGCTTCGGCGTGACTGACACAGGCCGCGAAGATCAGCACGCTCTTGCGGTCGCCGGCATAGCGCACGATGTCGACGCAGATTTCCTGCAAGCGGAGTTCGTCGCCGAATGCCCGCTCCACATCCCCCGCGATAAACTCCCCGCCGCGGACGCCGATCGCGTCGCAGTTGACGCTGGCCCCCGGCTTCTTGGTAATCAGGTCGCAGAGGTAACCGCGATTGATCAGCGGGCGGATACCCACCTCGAAACACACCTCCTGGAGGATGCCGTCCGGGGTGCAGATCATGCCCGAGCCCAGGCGGTAGGGCGTGGCGGTCAGCCCCAGCACTTTCATGCCGGGCCGCACCCGCATTGCCTCGCGCAGGAAGGTCCGGTACCGGCTGTCTTCATCGTCGCTCAACAGATGGGCTTCGTCGATGATGACCAGGTCGAAGGCGCCGAATTCCTCCACGCGTTCATACACGCTCTGGATCCCGGCGACGACGATCCGGTTGCCCGTATCCCGCCGCCCCAGGCCCGCCGAGTACACGCCGACGTCCAGCCCCGCATCCATCGCGCGCAGCTTGTCGACCGACTGCTCCAGGAGCTCCTTGACGTGAGCCAGGACGCACACCCGCCCCCACGCGGACGTGCGGCGGCACACCTCCGCGATGACGGGCGTTTTGCCGCCGCCGGTGGGGATGACGATGCACGGGTTGCCCGGCTTTTCGCGGAAGTAGCGGAACGCGGCCTCGACCGCCGCCTGCTGATAATCGCGGAGTTTCATGGGAAGGGGATGGGGGTTAGTGGATAGGGGATAGGGAAGCGTTCAAGGCTTCATCGCTCGGTTAACGTGTGGGTTTTTGTTGAATCTGCCTGCCTTTGCTTCAGCAGAATTCGCATCAGCAGGCTGTAGCCGGCCAGGTCCAGCAGCGTGTCCAGGATACTCTCGCCCGTGCGGTCTTTGCCACCGCCGATGAGGTGCTGGAGACGCCGGATTTTGTCCGACATGCGGACGCCGATCATCGTGGCGGCATCCGAGTCCGGAAACAGGATCGGGGCTTCGAAGGCGCTGTTGCCGTAGCTGCTATTCTTGGCCAGCAGCGTTTCTTCCAGGGTTTTGACTTCGGCTTTGATCTTCTCGCCGGTCGTCGTGGTTGCGTTCATTTAAAATACTCCTTATGCGTAAAATGTCTGCTTGAATGATCTGGCATATCCGTTGCCGGCTGACGCCGTAGATACGGGAGAGTGCTTTCAGGGGCACGTCCTCCATGTACCGCATCCGCAGCAGGTCCGGGTATCTGGCCAGGCGTAAGATTTCCGAGACCAGGACGCGGTCTTCCAGGCTCGGAAGACGCATGTCCGCGATCTCGATTTTGGACGGGTCCACCGTCGGCCACGCCCGGAGGCGTTTGGGCGGTCGGCGGATGTAACAAAGAAAGCGAAACGTGACGTAGGTCACCGGCTGCGTCCGGCCATCATAGCACGCCGCGATTTCCGCCGCCCGCAAAACGAATTCGTGCAGCACATCATTTTGCAGATCGCGATCGCGGATACCCCGGCGTGCCAGGCGTTGGCGGAACAGGGGGAAATACTGGAGAATCAACGTTTCGCATTCCTTTGCGTTCATGCTTCCTTCTTTCGGGTTGAGATTGAAAATCTTTCGTGGTCCCGGCAAACTACCAGGGCTTTTCTTCCTCACCGGTGCCGCCAGCGTTTGCGGCGACACCAGCAGCCGGCGGCGGGGCGTCGTACTTCATGGGCAGAAGTTTTTCCACCTCGTTGTAGGGGATCATCACCTCCCGCCCGTCGACCGTCCAGGGCCGCTCTTTGATGCTCAAGCGGGCACGGAAGGGCGTGTGCAGCAGGTCCTCTTCGTTGCGGGCATCGGGGCACCCGAGCACGCGAAGGAAACTCACCATATTGCCCTGGCCGATCTTGGCCGCCTGGGCGTTTTCATGCTGCACGTTGTAGCGGATGACGATTTCCTGGTCGTCATGCCCCTCGACACGGCAGCGGATCTCCCAGAATTTGCCGTTGCGGTTTTTGTTATCCTTCAGTGCCGCGGCGACGGCCGTCAGCGTATACTCGCCCGCTTCCAGCGGCTGCTTGCGCGTGCCGTGTTCGATCTCCTGGACCCCGTTGCGGTCGAAACCTAAAAAGTCGCTCATGGTTTTTCCTCCTTCTTGCCGTGAATGGCATCGTAAAGTACATTGAAAAAGTGTTTGCCGTCCAGCGGCATCAGCGGCGGCAGGTTGTAGCGATTCTTCGCTACGATCGCGGGCGTTCCGTCGGTGTGCAACACCCGGTCGCTGCCCTGGAACCGCCCCTGCCGGGCGACGGTCCGTTCCTTGTTGAAACCGTCCGGCACGTCTTCCTTCACGGCGTGGTAGGCCGCGAACAGGCACATATCCACCCATTCCTTGAAGCTGCCGTTGATCCGTTTGTCGAGCCTGGGGGCGTACTGGTCGAAGGATTTTCCGGTCGGGTCTTCCACCTTCTCCATTTTCGAGTGGGCGATCAGCAGCACGTGCATCCCCTTTTTGTAAAGCAGATTCAGGAGCCGGATCAGGTCTTCCGCGGGGGGGATCAAGAGCGCGTATCCCTTCCCGAAGTCGAAGTCGGCCAGGGATTTTCGGCTGGGATTCTTCTCCAGGATGTCATTGACGATCAGCTTCTCGAACCAGTCCAGCGAGTCGATCACGACGGTTTTGTATTGATGATCTTCGCTTAACAGGTATTGCAGGCAGGTGAACACGTCACGCAATTTCGTGCACAGCTCGAAGCGCGGCACGTCGATATTTTTCAACCCGTCTTCCGTTTGAATGAAGATCGGGGCAGGGGCGTGGCTTGCGAAGGTCGACTTGCCCGCCCCCTCGTTGCCGTGAATGAGGCCGCGGAAGGGCTCGATCACTTTGCCCGTGATGATTTTCAGGTTCATTAAAATTCCTCCTTTTTCAGAGCTTCCGCCAGGGTGACGGTGTCGTCACGCATCGCCGCCACCTGGTGGAGCCATGCCGCGTAGCGCATCTGGGTCTGCTGCGAATAGTGCCGCTTGACGGTCTGCGTTTCGTCCATGGCGGCGATCCGCAGGATCAGTTCCAGCGCGCTTTCCAACGATTCCGGCCCCAGCATGTGCGTCAGCATCACTTCCCCTTCTTCGTTTTCTTTGCCTCATCCCCGAATTGCATCGCCTTGCTGCCGGCGGCGTCCCGCTTGCCGAAAAGCTGCTTGCGTTTGAGTTCCGCCCTGGTCGCCATTTTTTTGGCCGGGGTCTTCCCCTCTTCCTGGGCGGCAGCTAGTTCGACGCACGCGGAGATCACTTCCGCCGGGGTCAGTTCGTATTTCTCGGCGTAGGCGCTGACCCATGCCGCCTGCTCCGGCGTCCCCTTCCAGGACACGGCTTTTGGAGCCGCTTCTTTCTTCGTGGTTTCTTCTTTTTTCCTGTCTTCCGACATGATCTCATCTCCTTGATAAAAATGGGTTGATAAAAATGCCTCGCGGCACAAACAAAATGCGAAATGCTTAATGTCGAATGCTCGCTTGCGTCATTCAGCATTCAGCACTTAGCATTCAGCATTTAAGGGTCCCTCAACTTGATCTTGAATTTCGCCAGGCGGTTGCTGACCTGCTTCCGTCGCCACTTCTTCAGCGACGGCGTTTCAGTCGGCGGCGTGCCCGGGTCGGGCGTCTTGAACTCCGGATCGGGATTCGTGATCCGGTCGGCGTCTTCTTTCATGATGTAATAAACGCAGTCGGTCCCGCGTCGGCAGCATCGCACCAGCCCGCGGTGAATCCACTTGTACACCACGTCGCGGCACACGCCGTAGCGTGCCATCGCCTGGGTGACGGTCAGCATATCTTCCCACTTCACCTGGTTGGACACGTCACGCCTCCCTTCCTCAAATACCTTTTTTTATTGCTGTCAACTCCGCGTTTTTTGCGCCATTGCCCGACGTTTTTAATTCCCAGCTTGCGCATGACGTTACACACGTCGAGTTGCATACGCAGCCCGATAGTACAAGCAGCAAGACCAAGCTCCTGTCCGATTTCCTTCTGCGTCCAGCCGTTCAGGAAGTACATCCGCAGAATATCGGGATACCGGGCAGCGGAAAGAATCCGGTCGATCCGCTCATCCGGCGGGGCTGTTTCCTCCCGGGTGTCGCTGCAAGTAAATAGCCCTGCATTGTCGCGATCCATCGGGTCGCAGTATCGCACGGGTGCTTTTTCACGCCAGGATAAATACAGTTTCACGGACCACTTCAGGCAGGCTGCCAGAAACCGGTCCCATCGGCCTATTCCGTTGTATCTTGCGATGAGACTGTCCCGCTGGAGGTAGAGCGTATGGATGATGTCGCACCGTTCGTCCTGGCGGGAAACTCCGTAATCATGCCACAAGACATGATGAAGAAGGGGAATCGCCTCCACGAAGACGCGGTCGAATTCCTCGACGGTGATCTTCGGTTCCGGTTTTGCTTTGCATATCATTGGGTTACCCTTTGGTTAAATAATAAAAAGCGTCGCCGTGGTGAATTGTCCAGAAACACGCACGGCGACGCCTCAAAAGGGTGCACATAAACTGTTGGACAATTTTTAGTTTTTTGACTCCGACACAACGCTTGATCACGCTTCCGACTCTGGTGAGCTGCGCCTTTGGCGAGGCTCACCGATTGGCCGCACCACGGTTAGGCGTTATGTGAAGTCCAGTGATGTTTGATGGATTATGCCGCCGCTCACCTTGCGGCGATCAGCACGCGGACGGCTGGAGGTTTATCATTTCCGTTTCCGTCCGCGGTACACGGCAGCCACCATCGGGGGTTACAATGCCTTTATATTCATTCCGTGCCGGCAACGCGGCACGGGCTACTTCACTCGCGTGGTAACGCGCATCGGGTGCAGCACCTTGCTGCCAGTGCCGGCAACGCCGCACGAACCACTTCATTCGAGCGGAAGCTCGCAGTGGGGTGCAGCGTCCTACGCTGCTAGCGGAGCTGTTCTACGGTGCATTCGCTGGCCCGCTTGTCTTCGCGGACCATCTTGAACACCGGGTGGCGCAGGCGCCCCTGGCTTCCCACGCCCTGGTACTGCACCTCGACGACCGTCCCGATCCACGCGTCGGGATTGATGCTCATCCGCAGCCGCAAGGCATCCGTCAGGCCCGAGCTGACCGACGCCAGCTCTTCCCCGTCGGCGGTCCCCACCAGCAGCGCCCCGATACTCCCGGCGTACTTCCCCTCGCCCGGCTTCCAGCCCTGAATCACCAGGTCGCAGGTTTTCATGGGTTTTACTTTGTGCTGGTTGCACATATTGCCGTCGGAGTAGACGAACCCTTCCACATCGTCCTGGTAGCTGTAAGCGTGGATCAACGCGGCGCCCTCGCAAAAGTCCCAGAACTCGATCACGCTCTGGCCCATGCCCAGGGCGTCTTCCTGCACTTCTTCCAGCGGGCAGCCTTCCGCCAGGTGCGTACACCCGAAGACGTCGAAACGCAGGGCGGGGTCCTGGTGGCAGTAAGCCGTTTTCACGTAAGTGGCATCGCGGCCCGGGATCCACAGCTCGCCGTAGAATGTCCGTTTGGCGGTGTCCCGCCGGGCTTTGCGCTGGGCGGTTTGCAGCCAGGGCGTCCAGAGCAGTTTTTTGGTGATGTCGACGCCGCCGCGCGACTCCACTTTCACCTCGCCGTTTTGCATCATCAGCAGCGTACAATGACCGTCGCGTTTGATCGACCCGTATCGGTAGCTGGCACCTTCTTTATGTTCTTTCATGATTTTCCCTTTTTTCTTTCTGCCTTGCGTTTCCGCCCGGCGTGTGTGAATTGTACTATTCCCCGGTAACCGTTTGGTAACTTTGCGTTACCGTTTGGTTACCAGCGGCTTAAAATTTTTTGAGATGGTAAAAGCTGCTGTCCGTCTCCAGATAGAGACCGTAGCCGCCGAGTATTTTGTTGAGCTTGGAGACCTGATTTTTCATCGCTCCGTCCGGGTCTTTCATGGTCATCATCTTTTGCACTCCGATTACTTCCTCTTTCATGCGATCACGGGGACACCTGCCGGAGACCAGCAGCTGAAGCATTTGCCGCCACGCAGGGGTCAGCTTCTTAATCTCCCGGTCACCGGCAGTGATTACCCCATCATCATCGCACTCAATCAGCATGGCTTCCGGCGGCAACCTTCCCAGCAGTTCCTCCTCTATCCGCTGGAGCTCGATCCGCTGGCGGCGCAGCACCGTCAGCGAGTCGAACTCCAGTTCGTTCGTCAGGTTCTCCCGGCGTGTGGAAAAGTCTTTTACACGAATAGCCATGCGTTTCCTCATTCAGTTGGAATTTTGCTTAATCGTCACAAATTACCTAAACTGAATATATAGCACAGGTTTACAATAGTCCAGAAAAACGCTACGAAATCCCCAGCGTCTTTTGAAATTTCCGGAAACTTTCCACATAGTCCGGCAGAATGAGATAAGTCGCCGGGAACGTTTTGCTTTCGGAGATGCAGGAAATGACGCCCAGGCGCTGCAGCACCGCCTCCCGCTCGGCACGCGGGAATCGTTGCATGAACTTGCTGTAATTCGCCCGGGAGCAGAATCCCCCGTGCTCGCGCATGTACCGCATCACCTTGACCTCCAGCCTCGCGTACCGGGCCTCGACCGGGTCTTCCGGCTCGAAGAGTACCGCCTGGAACTCCCTCGCCCGCGATCCGGCGGGAAGCGCTGGTACCGGCGTCTCCACCGGCGGCGCGGCATTGCCGATCTGAATGGTGATACTCACCTTATCCGATGAGTTTTGCAGCAGCCCCACCAGCGTCGCCATCGTGGCCGTCAGATTCGGCTGGCAGGCCGGGTGCGTGTAGCTGCCCGTCTTGCGGATGGAAGGGAGAACTTCTCGCGTGATCCACCGCCGAAACTCTTTGGCTTCCGGTTTCCGGGATTTTAGGACAAGAGAGAAGAAGCCGGACTCGGAAACGATTATCATGTTCCGACTTTGCCCATAGCCATCTGACCTGACTTCAGTTAAACTGAAGTCAGCTTTTTCGTCATCGTCCAAGCTTCGCAACGCTTCTGTGATATTGTTTAAATCCAGAATGTCACAAACATCCTTCGCGACAAACCACGGTTCGTTATCCTCGTCGAGAACTCGAACCACTTGACTTTTGAAATAGAATGGTATAATATTAGACATAGAAATGCCTTCTGCACCTTTGGTGCTGTTGGGTGTTGCCGCCTCGTTAGTCTGGTCTGCAAACTAAAGCTAACGGGGCTTTTTTATTTCAATAATTCCCGGTCTACGTTTTGGTAGCCGAGCACTGCTCTTCTGACAAACTCGCTTTCGGACACATAGCCGTAAATTTTTGCGAGTTTACTGATTTCTTCTTTTTCTGTTTTCGAGACACGAACCCGAATCGTGTCATCTCTTTTTTCATCACCAGGTTGCGATTTTCTCGCTGCATTCAATGATCATCACCCCCTCTCTGCTACAATACTACCACCATGTGGCTACACTGTCAACACGTTCCGCTAAATTTTCTAAAAATATTTTAATTTTTCTGTTAGCAACTCTTGAATTCCTTTTTGCGGCGCGCGATAATTGAATTACATTTAGGGTTTCAACAAGCAGAGGAAAACGTCATGGCAAGCTGGTTTTACCGAGAAGGTAATGAATTACAGGGACCGCTAACGGGTGCCGAATTAAAGATGTTTGCCGCCTCCGGCCAGATCATGCCGGATACGGTCGTCGAAACCGAAGACGGTCGCAAGTCGCTGGCACGTAACGTCAAAGGACTTTTCTCTGCCGCTGATCTTGACTCTCTGCCGATGGAAGATTCTCCCGCGGAAGAATACGAAGCGTACCAGGAAGATGAAGATACCGCCACCATGCCGACGCCTCGGCCGCGCGCAGCTTCCGGTAAATACTCACCGAAACGCCCCACCTCTAAATCCGCTCATTCCAAAAGCAAACTCGACAGCCCGATCGACCGGGGCCATCTGGAAAACTACGTGCAGGCGTGCGGTGTTTTCACCTTCATCCTGGTGGTTGCCGCCGTCCTTCAGATCGTCGGAGCCATCGTGTTCTGCGTCAACATCATCAACACGATGGGTGATGCCGCCGTTCCGATCGTCGTGGGCGTAGCCTTTTCCGTCCTGTTTTCAATGCTCGCCATTGCGATGGTCTTTTGCACGATCCGCATGTCCATTGAAGCGATCAAAATCCTTTTAAGAGTGCTTGCCAATACGGAAGTGGCAATGTAATTTCTCACTTTCCTATACAGCGTGGGATTTGCGTACCGAGCAATCATATTGATGCGATCACTCTCTTAAGTATTACCAAATGTTGAAAAAAGAGCATAAACAGGCAAAAATTGCACGAAATAGCAAAATATTTCAAAAATGCCGATATTCCCCCTTGCAAAATCATAAGAAGTGTGATAAATTTGTGTGTCAACATTCCAATGTACCACAGAGTAACGCTCACAAAATCAATCGCCTTTGATTTATCAAAAATAATATATTTACACAAAAATCAGAATTATTTTTATAGCAACTATGAATAACGAAGAAGCCAATAATGTGTCTCCAACTGACGAAGTAGGAGCGACATTGACCAGTGAAGTTGAGCCTGAAATACTCCCAGATGCTCCTGTGCCAAAGCAAGACATGTCAACTCACTTTGCCGCATTGCTGAAAAATTGTTGGTTTAGAGTAGATCAGCGATACACAACTAGAGCTGGTGAATTAAGGAAATCTGAACATTTGAAAAAAACTTCACTTTTTTCAAGAGTTTTGTTTGGTATTTTAACGAGCGGGCTTTTTTTAATGCTACTCGCTTTCTTTGTATCGTCGGTCGTGATTTTTTACGCCAACGATACAAATGGCATATTGCAACAACCAACTTCGGCTTATGTAGGAACTGCGTTCTGTTCACTGCTTGTAGTTTTTTTTGCATGCTTTTTTATATATACTGTCAAAAAAGATGTTCATCTGATGTTTGTCCAAACTTTGTGGCATCGGCTGCACCACCGTTTAAGAGATAAATTTTATAAAACTTTGCACAGTGATTTCAAAGATCAAAATGAGCAGTTGAAATCATGTATGGAATTTTCATTTAGTATATGCCAAGATATTCGTGAGCTTTGGGAAGAGGTTTTGCATGAACGTGGAAATATCGGTGTTTGCATTCGAATAGCACATAAAAACAATAATGATGGCCTTATGGAATATGAAACTTTTGGTCGCTCACCCAACCTAGATAACTCTGCCAGAGAGATTCGGCCTTCCACGCTTAATGCAAATGAAGGTGTAGTCCGGATTATTTGCCGAGAACCTCAAGGTAAGGTTCTCCTGATACGCGATGTAAAAAACGCGCATATTTTCAATACCCCGCAAGATTTACTTTGGAGTTGGTCGCAAAATGACGATTTTGATGATATAAGATCCGTTCTAATTGCTCCAATAAATTTTTCCGAAAAAGAAGGTGGGAAAATTAAGACATGTGGAATATTATATATTACTTCAGATAGGTCATGGTTTAGATCACCATTTTCATCAAGAAACGTACAATTAGTGTCCGCGCTGGCTGATTCATTGGGATGTATTTACCCTCATCTAATCCCATGTTATCGCCCTGCGGTTGTTAAATAAAATGTGTTCCACATCATAAGGTAAGCAGAATCAGGAGAAAGAAACATGAGTACCAAAATTTCTAACTCGGAAAACGTACGCTCGGCGCATGATTCCAAAACCAAAAAGCCTACATGGTTTCCAGAGTACACATATTTTATGTGTTCCTCTGAGGACATTCAGGCAACGCGGAAAAAAGTCATCGAAGAGATTGTAAGTGCGGAACCAAAGCCTAAGAGTAATACACATGTTGCACCTCCTAGCGTTCACGCTTCCCCCGTTGTCATACTCTGGGTGGCAATTCCTCTTTTTCTGCTTGCAGGGGTATTTATATTTTGCAATTTTTGCTAATAAGCATTCACCCCTGCCTGATTCGTCAGGCAGGGGTTTTTTATTGGAATCTATGATAATCAAATCAAACAAAAATGGACGGTTTTGTACGGTCGGAGGTCGAAAAAGGCGTTAAAATCGTCAAAAACTAACCAGAAACAGCCCGAAACACCGTACAAGCTACAAGTGCTAAACATATGTGATATGCTGTATTTTACGACACATAACCGACTTTTCAACGTGCAAAAAACCTCTGTTTCGTGCTCTCATAATCCCTTGGTCGGGGGTTCAAATCCCTCCGGGTCTAATTACGACGCTTGCAGATTTTCGCAAGCGTTTTTCTTTTCTTGCATAAAGTCGCAAAAAATAGATGCTTGCGAAACTCGTTGCGCGGACGTGCTATCGTACGCAATGCAATGCACGGTCCAAAAAACGGCCAAAAAACGGCCCCTGGGCGCAAGAGACGGACCAAAATCCGGCCTTTTTGGGGTGAGTTTTTCGGCCTTGTTTCGGGGGCGAGTTGGTTGGTGCCGGTAGACGGTCGTGGAGAGGAATGCCGCGTTTAGTATTGTTCGCACAGACTCTGTGCAACATTCATCTATAGAACGGGTGAAGCATATCTTCACCAAGCGCTCAGATTTTCTGAGTTCCCTCAAAATTCTCAAGACACAACTCAAGCAGGGTCTTCAGTTCTTCGGCGCAATCCGTGCCAGGAGCTTCGTCTTCGTCACGCAAAAGCGTCTCGATGATTCGGACGGGGAATCCGCTTTCGCCGAGTTCTTTCCACTCCCGCTGTAGGGCGGCGTTTGGATGCAGCCCGGCGTTGAGTTGGAAGAGCGTGCGATTGATGATCGATTTCAAATTTGTGGAAGTCCCAAGCCGGATAGTTTTGGTCGTGAGATCCTCGATGGCATAAACGCCCATCTCGGGCCGGTGTTTTTTCGCTTCTTCCCGAAGCTGCTTCTTGCGGTCAGTGCTCATGATCGTGGATGGAGTATGGTGAAAGGGAAATTCGATGTGCGGAGAAAATCAGTATATCCGATTCGCCACACCAGGTTAAACGTTAGGGTCTGTCCTAGATTAGTTTGACTTAATTGTCATTCTGAGGTAGGATATAGTCATGAAATTACGACATTCGAAGCTCTCTGAAGAGCAGTTAAAAAACCTGTTGAATTTTTTCATTGCCGGGGTGACGGCCCGGACGGCGGCGGAGTTGGCTGGGGTGAATAAAAATACGGCAGCCAAATTTTACGATTTGCTGCGACGGATCATTGCGTGGCAGCTCGAAAAACAATCGCCTTTCCTGGATGGCGAAATCGAAGTCGACGAAAGTTATTTCGGTGGTGTTCGCACGGGAAAACGCGGTCGCGGCGCAGCGGGCAAGGTGCCGGTTTTCGGTCTCTTGAAACGCAATGGCAAGGTGTATGCCGAAGTCATCAAGGATGCCAAGACAAGCACGCTGATGCCGATCATACGCCGTAAAATACGTCCTGATAGCATTATCTACTCGGATTGCTTTCAAAGTTACAACGCGCTGGATGTGTCCGAATTCAAACATTTTCGCATCAACCATTCGAAACTTTTCGCCAACAAAACCAACCATATCAACGGCATTGAAAATTTTTGGAACCAGGCCAAACGGCACCTGCGAAAATTCAATGGCATTCCACGACACAAGTTTCCTTTTTTTCTCAAAGAATGTGAATTTCGCTTTAACTACGGTAGCCCGAAAAATCAGTTGACAACACTCAAAAAATGGATTAAAATTTACAATAAATATGGACTCGACGATGAACTAATCTAGGACAGCCCCAAGATTTACAGCGAAAATGTATATTGCTTCAAAAGAAGCCGCTGAGACGGCATATTGGCTGGAACTTTTACACATGACGGATTATCTGACCGCTGAAGAATACCACAGCATCCAAAAAGATTGTAATGAATTGAATCATCTTCTCATCGCCATTACCCAGGCATCTCGAAAAAAATAAACATTTTTTTATTACTTTATTTCTCATTTTTTTATTTTCCCCCGCCATGCGCCGCGATTTTTTCAGCCGTCTTTTTTCGAATTCTTCCCAGCCGCCGCGGTCATCGCAGGCGGAATACGTCCACATTTCCCGCGAGTGTATGGCGGCGACGTTCGAGCTGTTTTTGAATGCCGGGGAGTATGCGAACGGGGTGAAAATCGCGCTTTCGGCCCTGGATGAAGTCACGCGGCTGGAGGAAACGCTGAGTTTTTTCGAGGAAGACAGCGAAATCGCCCGCCTGAACCGTGTGGCCGAGCGGGATTTCACGGAAATTGAGCCGGAAGTCTACCATTTGTTGCGAAAATGTGATAAAATATATCGTGACTCGGAAGGCGCTTTTGACGTGACGGCCACGCCTCTGTGGGAGGTGTGGGGATTCGCGCGGCGGAAGGCGGTTTTTCCGGAGGAGCAGGCCCGGCGGGAGGCCTTGGCGAAAGTCGGCGGAGATGCCCTACGGTGGGATGACGCCCGGTGTGCGGTGAAGTACGAAAAACCCGGCATGAAAATTTCGCTGGGGAGCGTCGGAAAAGGCTTCGCCATGGACGCGGCCGTCCGGGTTTTAGAGGCGGCGGAACTGCGGAATTACCTGTTTCACGGCGGCAGCAGCAGCGTTTTCGCCAGCGGTTACCGCCGCGGACGGAAGGACTGGCTGGTCGGCCTGCACCACCCCCTGCAGGCTGGGGTGCGGATCATGGAAATTCCACTGCGTGACAGGGCGCTTGCCACCAGCGGCTCCGCGACGCAATTTTTCTGGTGGCACGGGAAGCGGTACGGGCACATTTTAGACCCGCGGACCGGATTCCCGGTGGAGAATGTGCTTTCCGCCACGGTGCTCGCGGAAAACGCTACGGATGCGGACATGCTGGCCACGGCGATGTATGTCATGGGCGTGGAGCGTGCGGAAGCGTTTTGCAGCCGGCGGCCGGAAATCGGCGTCATTTTCGTTCTTCCCGGGGAGGGCGGAACGCTGGAAATCAGGAATGTCGGGAATGTGGCCGGGGCGTAACCCTGCGGAAGTTCAGTAATCGAAAAAGGTGTGACCATGAAAAATACCGTGCGAATGAAATGGCTCCGTGTGAGCTTCGCGCTGATGCTCGGGGTGCTGCTGGTCGGTGGCGGGCGGGCACATGCGAACATCCCGAACGTCCCCCTGAAAGCGCAGGTCAGCGGCGGGCGAATCGTCTTCACCTCCACACGCAGCGGGAGTTTTACCGTCTCGAACAGCGCGACCATGGACGGCGTGGTGCTGCAGCGAAAAATTCAGGTTCAGACCTCGGGGGCGGGAAAAACGGACTTCACCATTTCGGAGAGCAGCACCCGCGGGATGAAAAAATACGTGTGTAAGAACTCGGTGGATCTGGATTTCATGATGGTCGATAAAAAAACGAATGAAAGTATCCGTTTCACGCAGTCGTTCGCCGACGCGCTTTACGTGGAGGTGGGGGAGCCATCCGAGGAGATGATGGAGGAGGCGAGAGCGCTGGAGACGGCTACCACGGCCGCAAAAAAAGTGGCGGCGAAAGCGGCGAACGCGAAAAAAGACGAGGATGCTAAGAAAGACGCGGACACGAAAAAAGCGGAGGCGGAGAAAGAAAAGCAGGCTGCCGCGGCGGCTCAGGCTAGTAAAAAACGGAACATCCGCACGTATAAGGCGAATTCGATCTGGGAGCTGGTTTTAATCATTTCCGGGCAGGACATGCAGCAATTCGCGGCGATGCTTTCGTATCTCCAGAAAGATCTCAGCCTCGAGGAGTACCGCAAAAAAATTACAGTGGCGCTACTTGATGTGGTGGACAGCGGAAATGTGACGAACATGGCGAACATTGAAACGCTGGTGGCGCAACTGGCGGATCCGGATTTTGCCGTGAGAGAATCGGCCAGCCGGCAATTACGCAAAATGGGTGGGGAAACCCTGGTTTTACTGATCAGCCTGGACTGGGATGCGCTGGAGCCGGAACAGGTTTATCGGCTGAAACAGATCCGGGATCAGTTGGAGACCGGCTCCGAGCATGAAGATATTCAGCTTTACGCCAAGAGCCTTACGCATCACGCGCAGGTGTGGGTGGGGGTGCTGGAGTCGAAAGACCCTGCCCAGCGCGCGGCGGCGGTACGGCAGTTGGAAACGTTTCTGGGCGAAAAAATCGCGTTCCAGCCGGATATTTCGCCGCAGGAACAGCAGGAAACGCTCCAGGAATTGCGGAAAAAAGCCGGTGGGAAATAGTGGAAAATAAAAGTTGGCGTGAAATAAAATTCGGGTGGAAAAGAATGAGAAAAGTCGAGCACGGTACACCGCAAAAAAACCGCAGGGAGTGGAGACCATGAGTCAGCCGGGGCTGCCGCATATCATTATCCGTCCGTTTCATAATTCGGATCTGCCCAAGCTGGTGGAAATTTGGAACGGCGTGAAGGAATTTGCCGGGCTGCGCCATCCGGTGGACTGTCTTTTATTTAACCAGACGGTTCTTTCGAAACCGTTTTTTGACCGACGTCTGTTTCTGGTCGCGGTGGACACTTCCGTGGAGAACGACTTGCCGCATGATGGAAAAATTATCGGGTTTGGCCACGGTGGGTTCTCTCCGAACAGCGATTTTTCTGGTGAGGACAAAACGCGGGGGTGTATCGCGATGATCATGGCGGAGCAGGAGCTGGAGGAAGCGTTCCGCATGCAGGTATCCACTCTCCTGCTTAAGGCGCTGGAGGCGGAATTTAAACGGCAGGGCGCGAAGGTGATCCTGGCCGGAGCGATTTATCCGGATGCCCCGTTTTATATCGGGATGTACCTTTCCGGTGAGTCTCCAGGCATTCACCAGGACACCCAGTTGGCGCACACAATGTTTAAAGAAAATCGTTACCAGCTTTATCGGCGGTTCCACATTCTTTACATCGATCTGCATGAATACCGCGTGAAGGCGACCATACGGGGTATGAAAATTCAGAACCAGTATGACATCCGTATGAAGCGGTATTCGGTCCCGGCCACGTGGTGGGCCGCGGCGGCCCTGAACATGCTTGAGTGCAAGCGATATGAACTGTATCCGAAAGTGACTGTGAACGACGATTTATCTCAGCCGCCGCCGTGCCATGCCAGTGTCATGGTGCAGATGATCACGCATCAGGGCAGTGAGGAATCGCCGCAGCGGTGTCTGGGCATTCACCACGTGGAGGTGGCTCCGGAATTCCGCCAGCAGGGACTGGGAACCTTTCTGGTGAAGAAAATACTGGAGGCGTATACGAGTCCCGATCATGCGAAAGCGGAGATTATGGTGCCGGAAGATAACGAAACGGCCAGCGGGATGTTTTTTAGTTTAGAGCCGGAAAGCGCAAGCTGCGGTCTGGTTTATCAGAAGCGCATTGCGCCGGAGTGAGAAATGCCGAATCGTCACGTTTATATTTTACTTGTGAGTGTGATTCTCTGTACGTTCTGTTATTTTCGCGCGGACAGATACTTGAATTCGTTCCGTTACCTGATGGACATGGTGGAGACGCAGGCCCTGGAGCCCGTGCATAAGCGGACGCTTTTTGACGGGGCGCTGGAGGGCATGCTGGGCACGCTGGATGAAAATTCCAGTTACATTCCGCCGGTGTATTATGAGGAATTTGATGAATCGCTGCGGCAGGAATTCGGTGGCGTGGGAATCGGTTTTCAGATGGATCAGGCCAGCGGCCGGCCGACCGTTTCTTTCACGCTTCCGCAGTCGCCGGCGGCGAAAGCCGGGATGAAGGCGGGGGATCAGATCACGGCCATCGGCGGCCAGAGCACGGAAGGGTGGGGCGTGGAGCAGGTGCATGCGCTGTTTCGCGGGCCGGTGGGAGCCATGGTGGTGACGGATGTTTTTCGCCCCACCACCGGCGAAACGCTTCATATTTCCATCCAGAGAAACCGGATTCGCACGGAATCGGTGGAAGGAATCGTGCGGAAGCCAGACGGCACATGGCGGTATTTCCTGCCGGCCATTCCTCCTGAAAAAATCCGCAGTGAAAACGCTGCTGGCGCGACGGCGGATGTGGAAACGGTGGAATCCCTGGCGGCGGCGCCGCAGACCGTGACGGAAAAACTTCCCGCGACGGGTGAAGAACTCCCGGAAACGAAAATCGCGTACCTTCGCATTTCGTCTTTCGGCGAACATACCCCCGTGGAGATGCTGCGCCTGCTGAAAATGCTCCAGAAACAGGGGATGGAAGGCCTGATTCTTGACGTGCGGGATAATTCCGGCGGGCTGCTGGAATCCGCGATCAAAATTTGCAATTATTTTATCACGAAAGGCGTGATCGTCAGCACGCGCGGGCGGGACGGCGTGGAACTGAGAACCGTGGTGGCGGATGGCAGCAGTGCTCTGAATCATGCCGTGCCGATGACGATTCTCGTGAACGGGCACAGCGCCAGCGCCAGCGAAATTCTCGCGGCCTGCCTTCAGGATCACGCGCGGGCCGGGGAGCTCACCGCGGTGTGTGTGGGGACGCGAACGTTCGGGAAGGGCACGGTGCAGCAGTTGGTGGAGCTGGGGCCGCTGCCGAACGATCACCGTTTTGACGTCTTTTCCGCGGATGGAGAACGCCCGCAGGCGATTTCCCTTCAGGACATGTGGAAACGCATTTGGACGGAAAAAGCCCCGCGTTCCGCCATCCGAATCACCATCGCCAGTTACTGGCGGCCGAGTCAAAAAAACATTCACCGTTTCGCGAATGCCACGCCCGAGGATGATTGGGGCGTTCTGCCCGACGAGGGTCTGGAGGTGGATGTGCCGCGCACGGCCGGCGGGAAAATTACCGCCGCGTTTTCGAAAGCGTATACCCAGTACATGACGAAACGCTTTCACGGCAGTTTCACACCCGAAGATTGGCGGACGATGTATGACGTGGACCCACAACTGAAAATCGCGGTGGAGTGGTTAATGCGGGTCATGCCCCATAATGCGTAATGCGTAATTGGCAGCGTTATGTAAACTTTCCGGACGGCAGCTCGCTTGCGTCCATTATCCATTATCAATTTAGCATTACGCATTCAGCATTTCCATGCATCAGACACTCTTTTATATTCCGTATGAGATTTTCGGCGTTCCGGTATTCGGTTTCGGGCTGCTTTTTTTCGCGTGGTTGGCGCTGCTGGTGGGGTATGCCGGGGTGCTGTGGCGGCAGGGGAAGTGGAACGCGGAGGCCGGGTGGACGGTGGCGCTGTCCTTATGCGTGGGGCTTTTTATTTGCTGGGTCATTCCCAGTGTGGGCCGACCCGCTGGAATCGGTATCCAGGCATACGGAGCCATGATGCTGCTGGCGATTCTCTCGGCCGTGGGTCTGGCGTGGTGGCGTGCGCCGGCTTTCGGATTCTCGCGCGACCATCTGCTGGAGCTGTGTTTCTGGATGTGTCTGCTGGGTATTATCGGGGCGAGGACGTTTTATGTCGTGGAATATTGGCCTGAAATGCAGGGTAAAACGGCCCTGGAGACGCTAGGCCGGGTGCTGAATTTTCCACAGGGCGGGCTGGTGGTGTACGGGTCACTGGCCGGCGGGCTGCTGGGGGCGCTGCTTTATCTGCGGTTCCGGAAGATGCCGGTGCTGCGGACGTTCGATCTGCTGGCCCCGTGCATGGTGCTCGGGCTGGCGGTGGGCCGAATCGGCTGTCTTTTACACGGCTGCTGTTACGGCGGCATCTGTGACCCGGAGCATTTAAATTGCGGCGTGTGTTTTCCCGCCGGCAGCCCGCCATACATGCGGCAGTTGGAAGACGGGAAAATCTCGCTGGACGTCCGCGATTTTTATTATGGAATGCAGTTCTCGCCTGAAACGCTCACGGCGGGGGTGAAAGTTCAGGCGGTCGCGCCGGGGAGTGTGGCGGAAAAGCGGGGCGTGCGGGCCGGGGATGTGGTGTGTGTGGTGGATGATGTGAAAGAGCTGACGCCTCAGCGGGCCATGCATACGCTGATCATCGCGCCGAAAATGTCCGGGACGGTCGAGCTGGAAGTGCTTCGCGGTGGGGAGATGGTGCCCATTTCGTGGGTGACCACGGCGTCCGCCGGGCCGAAAAGCCTGCCCGTGTACCCCACACAGATTTTCAGCAGCGTCGGGGCGTTCTGTCTGTTCTTCGTGCTGATGATTTATTCGCATTTCCGCGCGGCCCGCACCCGCCCCGGCATGAAAATAGACGGCGAGGTAATCACCCTGATGCTGACAGTTTACCCCGTCATGCGTTTTTTGCTGGAGACCGTCCGCGTGGACGAATATCCTTTTTTAGGCACCGGGTTCAGCGTTTCGCAGAACGTGAGCTTCATTACGCTTGCGGCGGCGGTGCTGCTGTGGGTGTGGATTATACGAAAAAAACAGCAGCCGGGAGTGGAACGTTAGCGCAGAGATCGGATTAGAACAGGTGACCAGCTTGCCACTTCTATCCGGTCTCTGCGCGTCACTGCATTCTGCTCCGCTCCCGGCTACTGTTTTTTATGACACACGTTTCACTTCAGTTCCGCCATTTCGGATGCCCGCCAGCGCGACGCGATCTGGAAGGGGAATGTCTCGCCGAGAATCTGGCGGTGGGTGCTTCCGACCAATTCTTCCCGGTTATTTTCCGCGGAGATATGCCCGAGAAATATGTGCTTGAGGCGTTTACCGTGTTTTTGCAGAAGCTCGGCGGCGTCAAAATTCGAAATGTGCCCGTGCCGGCCGCGCACCCGGGCGACTAATTCGCGGGGATATGGGCCGTTCTCGAGCATGTCTGGATCATAATTGCTTTCCAGCAGCACGCCGTCCAGGGACGCGATGAAATCACTCAGGCCGGGGAACACGTGGCCGAGATCCGTGCAGACACCGAAACGGTGACGCCCGTCATCCACCGCGAAACACACGCCGTCCGCGGCGTCATGCGGCGTGGAAAGCGTTTCGACCGTCACGCCCTTCAGCGAAAACCGCACGCCGGGGGTGAAGTGCCGAACTTCGCCGATCCGCCCGACTTTCTTGAACCGCCGGATGATTTCATGCGTTTTCGGCGTCATCCACAGCGGCAGGCCGAACTTCCGGTGCAGCACGCCCGCGCAACTGGTGTGATCGGAATGGTCATGCGAAATCAGCACGGCGTCTACCGTGCGAATGTCGATTCCATGGGCCGCGAGTTTCGTCTGAGCACTGATTCCACTGATCCCGGCATCAAAAAGCAGCCGCGTTTGGCCGCATTCCAGATAAACGCAGTTTCCGTTACTGCCGGATTGAAGGGAAATGAAACGCATCATGAAATGGTTAATGGGGAATGGTTAATGGTTAATGATGAGGGGAGAAATGGGATGTTGGCAACTTGCCAGTCACGCGTTCACTTGCTCACGCGCTCACTCTTTCAGGCGCGGGTGGGCGTTTCGGGATATTTCTCGAGGAACATGCCGGTTTCTTTACCCAGGAGTTTTTCCTGCACGCCGGGATGGCGAACGATCGTTCCCGGGGCGCCGTGGCCGGTGACCATGCCGTTCTCCATGAAATAAATCCGGCTGGAAATGTCCAGCACCGCCTCCAGGTTATGGTCGATGATCAGGATCGACGCGCCCATGTCCCGGCAGACGCTGCGGAACAGCTCAGTGTAATCCTGAATCGCTTTCTGGTCGATTTTTGCGAACGGCTCGTCCATGAGAATCAGCTGGGGTGTGCTGATAAAACATCGCGCGATTTCCAGCCGCCGCTTTTCGCCGCCGGAAAGGTCACACGCCCGCGACGTGGCGAGTTTCCCCAGCTCGAATTTCTCCAGCAGCTCCCGGCATTTTTGATACCGCTTTTCCGATGAAAACCCGAGCATTTCCATGATGCCCAGCAGGTTATCCTCGACGGAAAGATGCGCGAAGACGCTGGGCTCCTGTGGCAGGTAACAGATACCCATCTGGGCCCGGCGATAAAGCGGAAACTGGGTGATGTCCTGCCACTGACCGGCTTCGTCGCAGACGCGGATGATGCCTTTATTCGGGCGGGTGAGGCCGGAAAGCATGTCGAAGGTCGTGGACTTCCCGGCCCCGTTACTTCCCAGCAGCGCCACGATTTCCCCGTGCTTCACGTACAGCGAAACGCCCTTCACGGGCTCCACACGCCGGATGCCGCGGAGTTTTACGGAAATGAAATGCTTGCGCAAGTCCCGGGCCTCGAGGAAATCCTGGCCCCGTAATGACATCATGTCCATGGTTAACGAATCTTTCGCATATTGGGGAAGTTGGGGATGAAACCGTTCCATGGGTGCGGCCAGTACACATAATACGCCTCGCCGATTAACAGATCCTCACGCACGTACTTCGTCGGGCCCCAGATGCGGCAGTCGGAGCTGGCGGCGCTGTTATCCCCCATCATGAAATATTGCCCGCTCTCCAGCCGGTATTCCGTGCTGCGCCGCGTCTGGAATGCTTTCCAGTATTTTGGATTGCAATAAAATTCCCACTGCTGCTGATCATGCACCAGCCCGGCCTCATAAAAAATCGCGGACAGGGACGGGAAATCCATCAGCTCCCCTTTTCCCTGGGCGGCGATGTAATAAATATCCCGGAAAATCTTGATATGCGAGACACGCATCTTCGCGCAGCACGCCTCCATAACCACCGGCCGCAGGTCTTCCGCCACCGGCTGCACGATTCTCAGATCGCGGTATGCCGTGGGCTTATCGAAGGTAATGAGCTTTTCGTTAACCCACAGATGAAGCTGGTTATCCACATTCGCGAAACGCACGTGATACGTACTGACGCCGTTCATGGGCGTCTGCCCGCTGGGGGAGTAAAACTCGCCGTCCGCGATTTCGCCTGCTTCGCCGTCCGCCGTGGCGTCCGTTTTCGTCGGGCGCGGAGCCTGAGGCACCGCCGCTTGCGCCCCGACTTGCGGCGCGACGTACTCGTAAACCGGAAACTCGTATTTCCGATCCACCACCAGCGTGTCTTCCCGCCCGGTTTTCACGTCACGCACCGGAATTTCACTGGGAATGATCGCTTCCTGGATGCCCATGAAACGCGGCGGGGGCGGGAAATCCACCACGCCGGAATACTTTTCGTCATCCGCCGTCATACCGGACGCCGCCGCTGGGGAAAGGTCCTCCGCGAACTGCGGTTTACTGACCGTCTGCACCCGCGCCTCACGCAATTCACGCAGCCCGTCCACCACCGAAATTTTACCGAAAATCGCGTCTTTCACCGCATCTCGAGTATTCCCGACGCTCGTTTCCGCCAGCGTTTCCCTTAACCGGCTCGCGTCCGACCGGCCTGAAAGAAACGCGTGAACCGCCAGCGATTCCTGCTGTTGCTGTGCGTTTTCCGCCGTCCACTGCGGCCGAATTAACTGCGCCATTTTGCCCGGCATCCCCGAAATCGGCACATCCCCCTGGTCCGGCACGGACGGAATGGACAGCTCCGCTTCCCCCGTTTCCAGGTTTATATCACAACTGAACCGGTGCCCGCCTTTTGTCAGCCAGATGCGGAATTTCGCTCCCGGAGAACGTGCCAGCACATCCACCTGGCATTCCAGGATCAGGTCGCCCACCCAGTGCAGGCCGTAACGCCCGATATCCGGCGGCAGCGTGAATACTTCCGGCTTCTCCACACTTCCATTACCGTTTTTTTTCGGGGTGAGATCCTGCTCCCGGGCCGTGTTATAAGACACCATGTCCGTAATCAGCCGCGGGGAAGCCGCCTGCCGCCCCGGCGCGGGCTTTACGCGCAGCCAGTCCGTGAAGCGGGGGAGATAATGCCGGTATTCCAGCTGGGCGAAATTCGTTTCCCCCTCCGCGGGCGTGAACACGAACGACTTTCCGTCCGCGGACTCCACCCATTTCAGGCTGCTTTCCTCCGCCGGCGGGGCCTCCCCCACCTGCATGCCGCCCCCGAAATTCAGCACCGGATGCGACGAACTCCACCGTGCCGGCCAGCCCGATTTTCGCAGGTCTTCCGACTGACAGTCGTTATCATAAACACTGAGCATGGTCGCCAGAATCTTCTCCGCCGGCTTTCTCGCGATGCGAAAAAGTTTCTCGGAAGGGTCGCGCGACTGCGGGTCATGCGGGCTGATGAAAATGTCGCCGCCCCAGATTTTCAGCGTTTCGCCCGGGAGGCCGGTCACCCGCTTAATATAATTCTGGCTCGCGTTCCCCGGGCACAAAAAAACCGCCACGTCCCACCGCTGGGGGGCCGTCAGGCGGTATGGATATTTCCCCACCACGATTCGGTCGCCGCTGTAAGACGGATATTTTTTCCCGTGCGAAAGCGCATCCTGAAAATTCACCGTGTAACCGCAATTTTCACATGTGGCCTGCACCACATTCTCATACGAGCGCAGCTCCACGCTGGCACCCACCTGATATTCATGGCCGCACTTCGGGCACGGAAAATCCTTATGCCGTCCAGCGAGCGTCGGCGCCATGGAGCCCGTGGGAATCATGAACATTTCCGCGATGAACGTCCGAAACAAAAATGCGATCACCAGCGCCACCGCCACCGACTCCACGATTTCGCGGAACGTGCTCCAGCCGCGCTCCGTTTCCTTCTTCCCGGCTGCCGCCGCGGGAGTGGTTTTATTTTTCCCTGCTTTATTCAAAAGGAAGTCCCTTCCATACCAATATAATAGTGCGTCACGAATACAGAATGCGACAATTATATGGATTATACCAAGAATTCACGAAGAAATAAACAGAAAAACGCCGCAAAACGCGGAAATTCTGAAAGATTTTGCGGGATTTAGGCTTTCTTTGACGGAATGCAGAAAATGGCACCTTAATTTCGCATTATGCATTATTCATGCCGTAGGGCTTCAATCGGGTCCATCGCGGCGGCACGGCTGGCCGGGTAAAGGCCGAACACGATTCCGATGAGCATGGAAATGCCGAACGCCAGGGGAATCGACCACGGTACGACAATCGGCGTCATGGACACGATCAGCGGTGGCAGCTGGTTCATCACCTGCGGCATCTCGGCCATCAGAATCCACTTCACGCCTTCCGTCAGCGGCCCGCAGACCAGCCCGCCGAGGATGCCGGTAATGCCGCCCAGCACCGAAAGCGTAATCGTCTCCGCGAGAAACTGCCGGATAATGTCGCTGCGTTTCGCCCCCAAAGCGCGGCGGATGCCGATTTCGCGCGTCCGCTCGGTGACCGTGGCCAGCATGATATTCATGATGCCGATGCCGCCGACGATCAGCGAAATCGCCGCGATCATGCCCATGAACAGCATGAACATCATCTTCGTCGTCTGCGCCTGCTCCAGCAGCTCCAGCGGCACCGTCACCGCCCAGTCTTTCGTGTCTTTGTGGTTCGTCCCCAAAATCTGCTTGATCAACTCACTGGCCGGGTGCACATCTGCGATGCCAGCGACCTGGAACGTGATTTGGTTAATCTCGATTTGTGTCGTTTCCATGGTTCCGCTGCGAGACGTGGAGATGCGATCGCCCAGCTCGGCCCAGAACGTTTGAATCGGAATGTACACGTCCCGGCTATAATCCTGCGAGGTAAACGAACCGCCGATGGCCGCGGACGCAGCTTTCGGGGCACAGACGCCGATGACGACAAAAAGCCGATTCCCCATCCGCACCGACTTCCCCAGCGGGTCTTCGAAAGAAAAAAGATCCTCCGCCACCTCTGCCGACAACACGCAATAATTCCGCTTCTGCGCACAGTCGGAATCCGTCAGAAAATTTCCCTGCGCGATTTTCAGGTTATTCGACTTCATATAATGCGGCGTGCAGCCCACCATCCGCCCGTCGACGAATTTATCCGCAACCGTAAACCGCTGCTGAATTTCGCGAATCGGATACGACTCGACAATCGTCGGCACCGACTCACTGATACTCGCCAGATCGAAACGCGTCAGCCCGTAAATCAGTACCCGCACGCGCGACGTGGTATCATCCGGCGGCTTGATCGAATGCACAATAATATTCGTCGCTCCCAGACTCTCGATCTGCTCCTGTGTCTTGCGGCTGATGCCCTCGCCGATCGCCAAAAGCCAAATCACGCTGGACACGCCGATAAAAATGCCCAACACCGTCAGCGCCGAGCGCATCGGGTGCAGCATCAAACTTTTGAATCCGAGTTGGAACGTGCGTATCCAGACGTACATGAAGGAGGTGGAGGGTGTAAGGTGTAAGGTGAAGGGTGTAGGGAAAATTGACAATGGACAATTATTCAGCGGAAAAAAATAAAAAACGGTGCTACTGCCAGACACGCGAAAAATCCGAGTCCCAGCGGCACCAGCAGGGATAGCGCCGCATCCAATAATAAAAAGCTTTCATGGCAAATTCCTTTTCAATTGTCCATTGTCAATTGTCAATTTTTAATGTCGCTGATCACTTCGCCGTCGCGGAGGCGCACGATGCGTTTCGTCTCGCGGCCCACGTCCGGCTCGTGCGTGACGATGATGATGGTCTTGCCCTGCTCGTTAAAGTTTTTCAACAGGGTGAGGATTTCCTGCGTGGTGGCTGTGTCCAAGTTTCCGGTGGGTTCGTCGGCAAGAATGAACGTGGGGTCATTCACCAGGCTCCGCGCGATGCCCACGCGCTGCTGCTGGCCGCCTGAAAGCTGAAACGAGCGGTGATTGAGCCGGTCGCCCAGGCCCACCATCTCCGCCAGCATCCGGCAGCGATTCCGCAGGTCGGACGTGATCGCGCCCATGTAATGCAGCGGCACCTCGATATTCTCAAGCACCGTCAGTTGCGGAATGAGGTTATAGGCCTGGAAAATGAAGCCGATTCGCTGGGCGCGGATTTCAGACAGCGCGTCGTCGGAAAGTTTGCTGACATCATCGCCGTCGAGCTCGATCGTGCCGTGCGTCGGGCGGTCGAGGCATCCCAGCAGGTTCAGGAGTGTGCTTTTCCCGGAGCCGCTGGCGCCCATGATGGCCAGGAAGTCGCCTTGGGGCACGTCGAACGAAACGCCCCGCAGCGCTTTGACCGTCTCCCCCGCGAGGAAGTAAAATTTTTTCACATCCTTTAAGGATGCCGCTAATGGACGCATGATGATCTCGTTACGCGTTTAAAAATGATAATTGATAATTGATAATTATCAATTTTGGGTCACATCGGCGGCGGGCCTCCACCCCCCATGCGCGGACCACCTCCACCACCACCACCTGGCGGCGGTCCACCACCCGCTCCCGGCGGCGGCGGACCTGGAGGCGGACCACCTGCTCCACCTGGCGGCGGGGGTGGCGGACCACCTTCACCGAAAGGCATTCCACCGGGCATGTCACCGCCCTCATCCCGCGCTTTGGCCGCGTTACGCATCTTGCGGAACTGCTCACGCTGCTCGGGCGTCAGGTTTGCCGGGTCAAAACCTTCCGGCATGCCCTGCATTCCCTGCCCGCCGCGCTTATGTCCGCCGCCTTCCTGGCCGTCCTGCTTCAGCTTTTCCTTGATCGTGTCCGCTTCCTTTTTCGTCGCGTCCAACTCTTCCGCCGTGGACCGCAGGATCGCGGAGGCCGGCTGCGACTGCATCTCTTCCGGTGTCTCGACTTTATCGCGGTAATTCTTCGCACCGCAGACGAATTCGTCCCCCTCATTCGCACCCGCCAGCACGATGACCGATTTTTCATTATCGGCACCACACTTCAACTCATGCTTCTCCCACACACCCTTCTTGTGCGTCACGGCGTATTTTTTTCCGCCGCTTGTGAAGATACAGTGCTTGGGCAGCAGCAGTACATCATCCTGCTTGTCCACCAAAATCCGTGTCTCGGCCGTCATACCGGGCCGCAGGCCGTCGCGCGGATTGACTTTAATCGTCACGCGGTATTCCTTCACGTTCCCCATCCAATGGTTCGTGGGCTGGGGAAATTCATTCACCTTTTCCACCACCCCCGTGATGATTTCCGTGGGCAGCGCATCCACGCGCAGCGTTGCCGTCATGCCGGTTTTGATGTGGTTAATCCGGCCTTCGTGCACGTCCGCGGTCACTTGCAGCCGTTGCGGATCCGGCAGGCGGATGATCGTCTGGCGCTCACGCACCGAAACTCCCTCCTGCACGATAAATTCCGTCCCGGCCCGGCCATCCGTCTCGTTCGCGTAAATCACCTGCCCGTCCTGCGGCGAGTAAATCGTGCAGTTCTCTTTCCGCTCCTTAAGATCTTCCAGCTTTTGCAGGTCCAGATTATTCGCCTGCTTCTTCGCCTCGACGTTCGCCTCGGCCGTGGTGATATTACTCTGGTACTGGATCATGTTTTTCTTGTACGTCGAGTTGTTGAGCACCTCGATCTTCTTCTTCGCGATCGCCAGCTTGATCTCTGCACTCTTCAGGGCGTAATCCTCGGCCTTCATTTCCTGCTCGGTGATGAATCCCTTCTCATACAGCTTGCGACTGTAAATCAGACGCTCCTCCTGACGGTCGAATTCCTCGGTGGCACTGACCAGGTCGCGGTTATACTCCATCAGCGAAACTTTATAAGAGCCTTCCTCGTATTCGTGCAGGGCGATTTTCGCGGTCTCCAGAGAATCTTCCGCGGCTTTGAGACTGGCCGCGCTGTTGCTGCAGGAGATTTGCTGGGAGTTGATCTGATCGACGAAGGTCGTCGAGTCCAGCACCACCAGCTTGTCGCCCGCCTTGACATACGCGCCTTCGGGAATGACCTCGAGAATCATCGTGCCGCCGGGATTCGCGACGTCGCACTTGATGTTGATATTGCTCGAGCTGCTGATGTCGCCGCGGACGGTGACCTCGTGGATGAACACGCCCTGTTCGACCTTCGCGGTCATGATGGTCGTGTCGTCCTGCGAGAAAAACAGGTTCTTCACCCAGTCGCCGACCACCGGCACCTGCGTCATGACGGTAATCAGCACCACGGCCACCACGGCGTAAATCAGGAGTCGTCGCCGTTTCGCGCCCGGCTTCGGCTTTTTGTAGGCCTGCTCCAGCGCGTTGGGCCACGCATCGGCCTCCTCCGCCGCCGCGTAAACCGGCATTTCCTCCAGCACCGATGGCGACTCATTTTCCAGATACACCTCGGCCTCGACCGGATACGCCTCCACATGAATCGGCATCTCGGCCTCCTCCAGCACCCCGCCTTCCGTCACCAGGACATGCTCCATCTCCGGTATTTCGTCCGTCGGCGGCGAAGCGAAATGCTCGTCGGAGTTCTCTCCGGAAATCCAGATATTATCGTCTTTTGGATCCGTCATCATGATTTCAACATGTAAAAGGCAAGAAATATTGACATACCATCCCCCACTATATAATGTCTCTCTATTTTAACGCAAACGGCCGGGGAAATGTTGCGTTTTCGAGAAAAAACGCGGAAATATTGCAAAAAACGGCGGATATTTTGTGTAAACGGAGTATTTTAGCGAAAATTGCTATTTTCAGTGATTCACAAGGGGGGCTTTCTCTCATCCCGGAGAGATGGGATGTTTATAGAAAACAGTCGCGAAATGAATTCCACCGCTCCGCCATGCGCGGGATGTGGGTGGTCCTGACGATCACTCGATTTCTATAAACATTTCACTCCTACGGAACGAGTGATTGAACCACCAAAAAAAGCCGCCCGGCTTGGCACCGAACGGCTCTTCTTTATTTCACGCTAATTTTACAACAAAATCAGCTTATTTTTTGCAGCCGCAGCCACAATCTTCCAGGGCAGCCTGCGCGGCGGCCAGGATCGCCACCGGCACGCGCAGCGGCGAGCAGGAAACGTAGTTCAGGCCGATCCGGTGGCAGAACTTCACGCTGGACGGCTCACCGCCGTGTTCGCCGCAGATGCCCAACTTGATGTCGGGACGCGTGGCTTTGCCGCCTTCGACCGCGATTTTCATCAGCTTGCCGATTCCGACCTGATCCAGCACCTGGAACGGGTCGGCGGGGAAGATGTCCTTCTCGAGGTACTCGTTGATGAAGCCCGCGTAGTCGTCACGGGAGATGCCCATGCCGGTCTGCGTGAGGTCGTTCGTGCCGAAGCTGAAGAACTCGGCGTTCTTCGCGATTTCGTCGGCGGTCAGGGCCGCGCGGGGGATTTCGATCATCGTGCCCACGAGGTAATCGACTTTCACGCCCTTCTCGGCGAAGACTTTCTCGGCGGTCTCGCGGATGACTTTTTCCTGATCCTTGAATTCATTGAGGCCACTGATCAGCGGCACCATGATTTCGGGATGCACATCTTTGCCGGCGGCTTTCGCTTCGCAAGCGGCTTCGATGATCGCGCGGGCCTGCATCCGGGTGATTTCCGGATACACGATGCCCAGACGGCAGCCGCGGTGACCCAGCATCGGGTTCAGCTCGGCAAGCTCGGCGACGCGCTGCTGGATGAATTCCAGCTTCATGCCCGTCTTCTGGGCAAGCTCTTTCTGGCCGGCTTCGTCGTGCGGCAGGAATTCGTGAAGCGGCGGGTCCAGCAGACGAATCGTCACGCCTTTGCCGTCCATCGCGTCCATGATGCCGCGGAAGTCGCTGCGCTGGTAGGGCAGCAGCTTCGCCAGGGCGGCTTCGCGGTCTTTCACGTTGTCGGCCAGGATCATCGTGCGGAAGTCGTCGATGTGGTCGAAGAACATGTGCTCGGTGCGGGTCAGGCCGATGCCCTCGGCGCCCAGCGCCAGCGCTTCCTCGGACTGCTCCGGGTTGTCGGCGTTCGTGCGGACGTTGAGTTTGCGGAACTTGTTGGCCATCGCCATGAGCTTCGCGAACTGCTGATAAACCGGGGCATCTTTCGCGGCAAGCGTTTTCGTGAACAGCACCTGCAGCACTTCGGACGGGCTGGTCGGAACCTGCCCGGCATACACGTTGCCGGTGAAGCCGTCGACGGAAATCCAGTCGCCCTTCTTGAACACCTGGCCGTCGACCGTCATCGTCTCGGCTTCGTAGTTGATCACGATATTCTCGCAGCCGCACACGCACGCCTTGCCCATTTGGCGGGACACAAGCGCCGCATGGGAAGCGGCACCGCCGAAGGACGTCAGGATGCCCTGCGCCACTTTCATTCCGCGGAGGTCTTCCGGCGTGGTCTCGCGACGCACGAGGATGATCTGGGCGGCGTTATTCTTCTGCCACATGGCTTCGGCTTCGTCGGGCTGGAAGCAGATCTGACCGGTGGCGGCGCCGGGACCGGCGTTGACACCCTTGGCCAGCGATTTCATGCCTTTCAGGCCGGAACCGGAGAACACCGGCTGCAGCAACTGCGTCAGGTCGTTGGCGGGAATACGCTTGACGGCCATCTCTTCGGTGATCAGGCCTTCCTCGACCATCTCGACGGCGCTGCGGACGTGGGCGAACCCGGTACGCTTGGCGTTACGCGTCTGGAGCATGTAAAGCGTATCTTTTTCGATCGTGAACTCGATGTCCTGAATGTCTTTGTAGTGCTTCTCGAGCAGATTCGCGACCTTCTGGAATTCGTCCCACGCGGCGGGCATGTCTTTGCCCAGGGACTCTTCGATCGTCTTGGGCATACGGATACCGGCCACCACGTCTTCGCCCTGCGCGTTGAGCAGGTAGTCGCCTGTGATGCCTTTGGCGCCCGTGGCACCGTTGCGCGTCAGGGCCACGCCCGTCGCACAGCCGTCGCCCATGTTGCCGAACACCATCGCCTGCACGTTGACGGCCGTCCCCCACTCGTGCGGGATGCTGTTCATGCGGCGATACACGATCGCGCGGTCGTTCATCCAGCTGCCGAACACAGCGCCGACGGCTCCCCAAACCTGTTCCATCGGATCATCGGGGAAGTCTTTGCCCGTGCGCTCTTTGACGGCGGCCTTGAATTCCTTCACCAGCTCTTTGAGCATCGCGGGCGTCAGATCGCTGTCTTCCTTGATGTGGTTTTTCTCTTTTTTCTCTTCGATCAGCTTTTCAAAGGGGTCGATGTCGGTCTTCGACTGGGGCTTCATTTCCAGCACCACGTCGCCGTACATTTGCACGAAGCGGCGGTAGCAGTCCCACGCGAAACGCTCGTCGCCGGACTTCTCGACCAGCACCTGGACGGTTTTGTCGTTCAGGCCGATATTCAGCACCGTGTCCATCATGCCCGGCATCGAATCGCGGGCGCCGGAACGGCAGGAAACCAGTAGCGGCAGGGCGTTCGTGTCGCCGAACTTCTTGCCCATCGCCTTTTCGATACCCTTCATCGCTTCTTCGACTTCCGCCTTGAGCGTCGGCGGATAGGTGCGGTCGTGGTCATAATAATAGGTACACACCTCGGTGGTGATGGTGAACCCGGCCGGCACGGGCAGGCCGATCTTGGCCATTTCCGCAAGGTTCGCGCCTTTGCCGCCCAGAAGATTACGCATCGTCGCGTCGCCGTCGGTACCATTTTTGTTAAAAGAATAAACGTACTTCGTCATGGAATGACCACCCTTTCAAAAAAGTGAAGTTTGACACATCGGACTACAACAAAAAAAGATATCTCTCGCTGGCGAAAACACTATAAATATATAATGAGTAGCCGGAAATATTCTGATATCATACACCAGTTTACCCGATTTGCCGGTTTCGTCAAGCGGCTGGGAGAGTTTTTGCTGCGGGGACAGGTAGAATTAATGAAAGTTTATCAGTACGTTAAGACTCCGTTTCGAGTATTCACCATTTTGTCGTAAACGCCAGCAGTGGAGTTTGAGTTCGGGGATCGTCCGCAGGACGCATCATAACCGCGGCCTTCAGGCCGTGGTGGAGGCTGCTGGCGATTGCCGCCGTTTGCCACCTCCATGAGATCACGGGCTTAAGCCCATCTTCGCGGTTCATTCCGCGGTGCCACGACCTAAAGGCCGCGGTTAAGAAGCGTCCTGCGGACGAAATCCACGCCTTTTATGATAAAATGTAAACGCTTTAGCCACGCTGCACTGCTAAACAATCAACATAATGTAGTAGAAATTTACTTCACTTCCAGCCGCCGAACCACCGCGGCGCGGTCTCGCTGGACGGTGCGGGCGTAGTGAATGGCCGGCACACCGAACATCATGGCGTAAAACGGGGTGTCGGGGCCCAGGCCGAGAACGGGTCGCAGTTCCGGGGCGGCATCCACGGCGAATTCCAGCACGCCGCACCAGGTCGCACCCAGGCCGGCACAGTGGGCGAGGAACTCGAAATAGGCCAGCGTCAGGTCGACGTCAGTCTTCGGAGTGTGGGCTTTTTCACCGGCGGAGACGATCAGCAGGTGCGGGGCGCCGCGGAAGAAGTGATCCGCGCCGGAGTTGCGGTACGCCCGGGCGCCGGCGGTGAGGAAAGCGTGACGGAATTCGCCGGGGCCGCTGGCTCGGGCCAGCAGAATGTCGGTCAGTTTGTCCAGCAGACGATTGATTTCCGCCCGGTCGTCGACCACGGTGAAGGTCAGGTCGCTGTCGTTGCAGCCCGTGGGCACGTTGGCCAGCGTCGACAGCAGGCGGTCGATAACCTCGCGGGAGACGTTTTCGGGGCGGAATTGCCGCACGCTGCGCCGGCCTTTGACGAGCGTTTCCATCTGCTCAAGCGTCGGTACCACTTGCGGCGAGAGCGGCGTACTGTCGTCTGGATTCAGGCCGAAAATGCTCACGGCGCCGGTCGGACAAATCGCCAGGCAGTGCTGGCAGCGGATACAGCCATCCTCGGAGACGGGCAGAATCGTCGGGCACGCCACGCCTTCTTCCCGGGTGATGATCGTGGTCGGACAGTCCGTCAAGCACGCGTCGCACTGGATGCATTTGGTTTCGTCAACGATAAATTGCAGCATGATAAACCTCACGATTAAGGGATGAGCGAATATTAAAAAATAACCCGGCGAAGATCACTTCAGCCGCCAGCTTTCGATGTGTTCGTAGAGCGTGAACGGACTGTCGCCGACGCCTTCCAGCGACTTGTTGTAGGCGAAATGCTCGACCATCTGCCACAGCGGGATGACGGCGGTGTCGTCGTACGCCAGGCGGTGAATGCGGCGCAGCGTGCGACTGATTTCCACCCAGTCCATGGCCGCGTCCAGTTGGCGCAGCGCGAGATCCATGTGGGAACTGCTTCGGCGCGTGGGGCCCTGGGCGCTTAACAGCCGTCGCGCATCCAAAAGCGGCTCGGCCATCGTCAGCTCCGCGTAAAGCAGGTCGATTCCGTCCCGCAACTCCACGGGCTCGTGCATTCCGAACTCGTAAAGCGTGATGGGAATGCCCACCATTTCGAGGTAACTTTTGATCTGGCCGCAACTGACACGGGCCAACTCGTGCGGCGGATAACCCAGCACCAGCGGCGGAATGGGCAGCGTCGGGGCGTTCGTGTTTTCGGGCTCGGCCGGCTTCTCGGCGGCGTCCTCATTTTCTCCCTCCGTACCCGCCCGGGCTTTCTGTTTTTTCTCGGCCTTCTGCTTTTTCAGGGCTTCCTGCCGCCGTCGCGTCTCTTCCTGCTTCCGCTCCTCCGGGGTCAGGGCCTGCATCACACCTACCCGCGCCAGGGTCGTGGCCAGATACGGATTATAAGGACGCGGCGCTAAACCCATGTCGTACGCGTATGAAAGCGGGTCGGAAAAAGACGTGCCGCGAGAGAAGGGCCCGCTGACGACCTGACACCCCGTGACGGGTTTTCCGCCCAGCAGGTGCGAGAGAATCGTCTCCCGGTTAATCGCGTATACCAGCGCCCGGCGGAACGTGCGGTTCGAAAGTGCCGGCGTGTCACGATTCGGAATCAGCACATGAATCCGCGGCACGGAATACGGCACGACCGCCACGTTATCCGCGTCGCGCAGCATGCCCAGCTCCCACGGGTTCACACGATCAAGCGCCTGAATGCGGTTCGCACGCAGGGCTAAAATTCCGTTTCGGCCTTTATCGAAATGCGTCTCCACGATTTGAAGCGGGCGGTTTTTCCCTGATTTTCCGGCATCTCCGTCACCGGGGCCTGCCTCACCTTCCGCCGGCTGGTCGTGGAAATAATTCAGGCTGGTTACGTACCGGACGCTGCCGGCCGACTCGGGTTCCGCTTCCGCCGGGGTATCTGTTTCCGGCGCCGCATCTGCTGGAAGCTCCAGGGCCGGCTGCCCGGCGAGGATGTGCGCTGGCTTTTCGTTGATGGCTTTCAGCACGAATGGGCCGTTACTGGCGGTGTCTGGCGGGATGTCTTCCCCGGAAGTGTATGGCAGCACGGGCGTCTGTAAAAGCGCCGCGGGAATTACGTGTGGCCTGCGCAGATGCACGAGAATTTCCTGAACCGAATCGGCCTGAACGTCCTGGAAAACCTCCGCGAAAAGCGGGGCGTATTGCGCGCTGCGCGGATTGATCATCTCCAGCAACTGGCGGGAAATGTCGTAAGAGGTCAGCTTCACGTCCGTGCCGTTCCAGCCCACGCCGTCATGGATTTTCAGGCGGAGGGTGCGGTTCAGGTTTTCGATTTTCAGGTCGGCCAGGGGGGATTCGTAATGGCCGCCTTCCGGGCCGGGACCGAAAAATTCCACCAGCGGACGGTATAAAAGCCGGCGGCTGCGCAGCGAGGCCCAGTCGTTCAAGCCCAGCGGCTGATACCGGTTCGCGCACCACGTGATTCCCACGTTCACCTGCGGGTAATTGTTGCGAATACCGGCCGCGATTTTCGCCGCGTCTTCCCGCTTCGGACGTAAGTCGGTCATGGCCCGGGAGAGGACGATCGCCGTGTTTATGTCCTTCTCTTTTAACGCGTTCTGCGTCCGCTGGAGCATGTCGTCGACGAGTTTATTCACCTGGGCCGAGAGTTTTTTGACGCCCGGATCCTCCGGCAACACCTTCTCGATTTCCGCCAGAAACTGCCCCGCGACGGCGTATTCTTTTTTTTGCAGATTCTCTTTCAGAAGCTGCTCCACCAGCGGCACATACACGTCAGGCAGACGGGCATATTTTGGGTTCAGGGCCACCAGCGCGTAAATCCGCACCAGGGCCATTTCATAATTTTTCTGACGGAAATAATTCGCCGCCTCACGCTCCAAAAAAAGCTGGTACGTCTGATTTAGCCCGCGCGTTTCCGGGTACGTGGCCCGCAAAAATTTCAGGCATTCATACGCCTCATCAAATTTTCCGCCGCGGATGAGATCCTGCGCCTCGGCCACGAGAAGATCTTCGAACAGCATGATTTTTTCCAGCCGCTCGAACGGAATTTCCCGCAGATTCCTTGGATCCTCGATCAGATGGAACTGCAATTTTGGCGATTTCATGGCCTTTTCCAGCGCTTCAGGCGTAGCCCGGACACCTTCCGGAAGCGTCAGCCGCTGGATGTCAAACGAATTTCGCGCGCGGGTGGTTTTCAGGTAAATTCGGTCGAAAGGCTCCCTGTCCCAGAGTGGAACCTCCGCCGCGGCCGCCGAAACCGGGGACTCCGCCGCCGATTTTTTTGCCGCCGGTTTTTTGGCGATCTCCGCAGCCGGAACCCCCACGGCCGCCGCCGCCACATCCTCCGCGCTCTCGTCTGACTGCGCAAGCACCCCCGCCACGGCTGCAAAATAACACCCGGCCAGTACCGCGCAAATCACAAAAAATCGGAATTTTTTCATCGTTACGGAAAGATAAAAACGGTTCATGGAAAACTCATTTCGCGTGGAGATCAGTTACTCGGCCTTCATTCACTGGGCATCCTCCGTGTCCAGGGAATCCGAGTCGCCGTCATCCACCACCGGCGTTTTCTTCGCTCCCGCGGCACCGCCGATTTTCGCGGCGTGGGCATCCTCCGCCGTGCCGTTTTCCCCCTCTTCTTCTTCCTCTTCCAGCACGGTGTCACTGACGGCAGGTGCCGCCGCCCCGGCGTTTTCCGTCATCACGGCCAGGCAGCCGCTGCTGGTGCCCACGAGAAATTTTCCGCCGAAAACGGTCGCGGACGTGCGGAAACCGTCATCAAAAGTCGCGGCCTTAAGCACCGCTCCGCTGCGAACGTCCACGGAGAAAAAGATTCCGTCCACCGTTGCGCACACGAGACGCCCGTCCTGCATGACCGGCTTCCCGGCCAGCAGCGTGTATTTCGCCGGCGGTGAGGTGGGGAGCTTCTTTTTCCAGAGCGACTTTCCCGTCATGTCCCACGCGAGCATCTCCCCGGTTTCATTTTCCGCCACGAGTGTATTTCCGAACACCCACGGCCCGGCAGTGACATCCTCTTTCAGGCGGGCGAGCACCGTCACTTTCAGCTCTCGCGCCAGCGGCTGGAAGGAACATAACTGGCGTTTTTCATCCACAAAATAAGCATTTTCACCGGAAAACGCGATCTCCCCGACCACGGACGCTTCCAGTTTCACGGAGGCGTCCTCCAGCAGCGCGGGCAGGCCTTTTTCCTTCCCTTTCTGGAGGGAGAAGCGGTACAGCCGGGCGTGATTATCCGCCGCGATCCACTGCGATTTCGTGCCGATTTGCGCCAGCTTCCAGACGAAATCCTCGCCGCGGAGTTTCGGCTGAAACGGCGTGGCCTTCATCGTGCCCTCCAGGCGGTCCATGAGAAAAATTTGCCCCTTCTGACACGGCACGAAAATCGCCGTCTGGAACGGAAGCAGCGTTCCGGAAATCACATCCGAAACGGATTTCGCCTGGAACCGCTTCTCTTTATCCGAGAAAATCAGCAGTTGCCGTGACTGTCCGGCGGGAAGCAGGACGAAATTACCGTTTTCATCACAAAAACTTTGCGCCACCTGCTGCGGCACATACTCCGCGGGGGCCTGGCCGATGACATCCTGCAGGACGGCGTCTTTTCCCGGCGGCGCATTTTTTCCACCTGCCGCAGCGCTCATTTCACTGATTTTTTCGGTCACATCAAAAATCGCCCCGCTCTGCGTGCAGACCAGAACGCGGCCGTCCGCAAGAATCGTCGGCTCCGTGATGAACGGCACGGCCAGCTGAATATCCCACTGCGCCCGGCCCTGCGCCGTCTCCACCGCGAGAATATTCATCCCCTCACGATTTTTCACCAGCCGGACGTGCATGAGCGTTTTTGCCGCCGCGATCCACTCCAGCGGCTGTAATGTCACACTTTCCGTATTCACCACCCACCGCGACTGGAGGCGATTATTCGTCGCCTGGATATCAAAACGCTCCAGCTGAGTGCCCGCGACGTAAACTTCATTCGCATTCAGCAGCGGAAAGAATGGAGAGGACGCATCATTTACTCCTGTTTTCGTTCGGCCGGTATCCTGCCCGGAACCGCGCGCGATCACCTGGAACGGTTCATGCTCATTCGCCGCGGAAATGCTCCATACCTGCATTTCGCCGGTGTCCGAAACCAGCAAAACGCGATTATTCATCACTTGCGGCGTGGCGTCCACGGAGCCGGTGATGGTAAATTCCTGCACGGGCGCGACCGCCGCCACCAGGGCCGCGTCTTCCACTGAGTCCAGCAGCAGGGCATGCGGCGCCGCTTCCGCACGCGGGTACACTTTCACCTGCGTGTTTTCCTCCCACTTCATCATCACCAGCACGAAATCTCCCACGACCATCGGCGGCAGCAGCACTTCCCCCGCCCGGTGCCCCACATGATAAACGCGCACGCACGGCTTTCCGTCCCGCTCTGCATCCACCAGGGCGAACATGTTCGAGTGTTCCGCGATCTGATAAAGCATCCCGCGCTCCGCATCCCGCGCCGGCGCGGTCACCAGCGGCTGCTGAAACTGATAAAACCCCACTTTACCGCCTTCCGGCACACGAAACGCATGCAGTTTCCCGGACGTGGACGCCACCAGCGCCTCCGTCCCGGCCGTCATTACATTCGCGCTGACCTTTTCTCCGATTTTCTGCGTCCACTGCAGTGTTTCCTTCGCGATGAAGTTCAGCGTCTGATTTTTCGCATCCACCGCCAGCAGTCCCAGATCATTCCCGGCCTTTCCGGCCCGTCCCTCTTCCCGCACCCACACGGGCAGATTCTGCGGTGTCCGCGTGCGAAGATTTCCACGCAGCGAATACCGCCAGAAAACCGTTCCGTTCATGGCGTTCATCGCGTAAATCGCATCCGGGGCGGCCACCAGCCGTACCACTTCCCCCGCGCCGGCAGTGTTCCCGGATGAAACGGACGCCGGCTGAATGAGTGCCACGTTTTCCGCTGAAAATCCCGCTCCCGTCGCGTTTTTCGCCGCCATGTCCACCGGATTTCCGGCAGGGGCGACTTCCGGCACGAAACGAATCAACTCACGCTCTTTTTCCGCGATTTCCAGCGTTACACGCAACAGCCGGGGGTCTTCCGTCAGGTCTGTAAAGTCCCGCACCAGCGCCGTGCGCAGCGCATACGCAGCCGCCGTGTCATCCGCCGCCAGTTTTTCACGGATGAGTACCACGCTCTTTTTCAGCTCTTCATCCCGGGATGTATTTCGCCGCGCGACTTCAATCTGCGAGCGCGCTTCGCTCATTTTCGGCGACGTTCCCTCTTTCGGCGCATACCGATCCACCAACTTCACGGCTTCTTCCGCTTCCGCCGTAATACCCGGAGAGAGCGTTTCCATGGCCGCCTGGGAAAGTCCGCCGGCGATTTTCGGCAGCATGGCCGAGAGATCCGCGGAGGCTTCCCCGAAAGCGGATTCCGGGCCGATTTCCGCAAGAATCGTTTTCGCCTCCGTCAGCGCCTGCGCGAACTGGGAGGCGTTCTTCGCCGGATCCACCACCTGCCGCATTTTCGAAAGCCCGCGGTGCACTTTCGCCCGGCTCACAGATATATGCTTCGGGAATCGTGCGACGAATTTATCATATTTTTCGATCGCCTGCGTGTACGACGCCCGCTTATAATCCTCCTCGGCCAGATCATAAAGCTCGTCCGCGCTTTGCCATGTCAGCGCGAAATACAGCGCCCCGCCCATAAGCACGAAAAGCAGCAACGCTCCGCCGCCGAGGATCATCAGTTTCGAGTCCCAGGGATTTTCCTTCGCCTGCTTTTTCTCAAGTTTCCGCTTTTTTCCGCCCTTTTTACTCGAGGCGCCGGAATCCGCCAGATTTCCGAAGAGGCCCTTCTTCTTTTTCTTCGAAACGGGTGCCGGGCCCAGCGGGTCATGCGCGTTCATGGCCGCGTCATCCAGCGAATCCAGTCCGCCACCCGCCGGGGGCATGGCCTCCAGCCCCATCTCCGCTTCCAGCTCCGCCGCAAAATCCGCCCGCGCCGCCGGGATGCTTTCCGCCTCCGCCGTTAACGATTTCGCCTGCGTTTCCGTCAGCAGCTTCTGTTTTACCAGGGCCGCGGCAAGTTCTTTCGCCGTCAGCTCTCGCCCGGCCGCGCTGCGCTGGGCCACCTGTTTTTCCAGCGCGTCCACCACTTTTTCGGGGACAAGTTTTTTTTCTTTAAGAATCGAGACGAATTTTTCAGCTGAAGACATAACGCTCACAAGAATATTTAAATGACATAAAAAGCGGGTATTCGCCGCCTTTCAGATGAGGAAAAAAGGACCGGTTCCGAGTCAAATATTATAACACACCGCCCCCCGTTCCGGCAAGCAACTTTCACGCTGCCGGGCGGTTTTTTTCACGCTTTTTTGCAAAAAACACGAAAAAGCCTGAGTCACCCCGTTACCCGGCCGCGCCCCAAACTTTTTCACTTCCGCAAATTAGATTCTGCAAATCACAATTTCCGTCTATTTCCGTTTCGACGCCTGTCGCGTGGCGATCAAAAGCGCCATCTCCATGGCCTGCTCATAATTCAGCCGCGGGTCCACATCCGACTGATAATCCCGGTGCAGGTCATCCGGGGTCAGGCCGCGGGCGCCGCCGATGCATTCCGTGACGTTTTCGCCCGTGAGTTCCACATGAATCCCGCCCAGGTGCGTGCCGTGACGCTCCAGAATGACGAAAGACTGGCTGAGCTCAATCAAAATGTCATCAAAACTCCGCGTTTTAATGCCGCGCGCCGTGGTCTGTGTGTTTCCGTGCATGGGGTCACAGATCCACAGCACATTCCGGCCTTCCCGCCGAATCATTTCCACCAGCGGCGGCAGGCAATCCACGATTTTCTGCGATCCGAAACGGTGAATCAGGCACAGACGCCCCTTTTCATTCCCCGGGTTCAGCACTTCCGTCAGGCGAATCAACTCGTCCGGCTTCACAGTCGGCCCGATCTTCACCCCGATGGGATTCCGGATGCCGCGAAAATACTCCACGTGCGCCCCCTCCAGCCCGCGCGTCCGCTCCCCAATCCACGGCATGTGCGTGGTGAGGTTATAATACCCGTCCCGCCGCGGCACCTGCCTGGTCTGCGCCATCTCATACGGCAGATGAAGCCCTTCATGGCTGCAATAAAATTTCGTCCGTTTCAGCTCGTCGATCCGCCCCGCCACGACCTCCATAAAATGAATGGAAGAGTCGATCGCCTGGAAAATCTGGCGGTATTCTTTCGAATACTCCGCCATGCTCACGAAACCCAGCTCCCAGTGTTCCGGGTGATGCATGTCGCCCAGGCCGCCGTCAATGACGCCACGGATGAAGTTCAGTGTCATCGCCGCGTGGCTGTATGCCCGACGCATGTTCAGCGGATTCGGCGTCCGCGCCTCGACCGTAAACTCCGGACGGTTAATCAGCGGCCCGCGATAACTGGGCAGCGTCACCTCACCCTGCGTTTCCGTGCTGCTGCTGCGAGGTTTCGCATACTGCCCTGCAATCCGCCCGATGCGCACCACACGCTTATCCAGCCCGTAAACCAGGATGTAACTCATCAGCAGAAGAATCTTCAGCTTGCTGGTAATGACGTCCGGCCGGCACGACTCGAAAGTCTCCGAACAGTCGCCACCCTGCAGCACAAAATAATTCCCCTCCTCCGCGGCCCACAGTTTCGCCCGCAATTCCTCGATCTCACCACTGGTCACCAGCGGCGGAAACTGCGCCACTTTCTCCACCTCCGCGTCCAGCGCCGACGGGTCCGGGTAATCGATCCACTGCTGAATCGGCTTTTCCTTCCACGACGTCGGACTCCAATCGGACATGCTCATAAATATTCCTCGTATCCCAATTCCTTTAATTTTTTCGTAACTTCCCGCACCGATTCTTCCTGATATTTATCGAAAATCAGCACGGCTTCCGCGGTGACGATCACGCCTAAATCCTTCATACCGACACACGCGATCACCTTTTTTTGCGGATCCGAACAACGAAAGATGGACGACTGCGTGTCGATCAAAATCGGCACGGGGCCCGCATCCTTTTTCGCCTCGCCGGGCGTCTCGCCGAGAATCGTGTTCCCCTGCTCGTCCTGCGGAAAAATACGCTCCATGGCCCGCCACGACCCCACATCATCCCACGCGAATGGCGCACTGACCACCAGCACTTTTCCGTCCGCCGCCGCTGGTTCCATGACCGCGTAATCGATCGAAATGCTTTCCACCTTCCGGAATTCCTCCGCGACAATCCGCTGCACCTCCGCCCGGGCGTGTTTTTTCGCCGAGGTCAGGATTTCCCGGATTTTTTCCATCGGCCCGGAAACCCCCGGCGCGTACCGCTTCAGATATTCCAGGATCGCCACCGCCTTCCACACGAAAATGCCGGAATTCCAAAAATATTTCCGGCTTTCGATATACCCTTCCGCCGTTTCGGTGGACGGCTTCTCGCGGAACCGCTTCACTTCATACGCCGCTCCGGGCGACAAAACGCGGTGATCCTCCGGCGTCTGCCCCTTTCCGGACACCTTTTTTTTCGCCCCCGAATCTTCGTGCGAAAACGTGCTTCCTCGCTCGATATACCCGAACGACTCGGCCGGGTACGTGGGCTGAATGCCGAACGTGATGAGCTTTTCGGGATGGGCCGCGACGAGCTTTTCCGCAAATTCCACCGCGTGGCGGAACTGCGAATCCGGCGAAATCACATGATCCGCCGGCACGACGATCATCGTCGCGTCCGGATCCCGCTGGAGGCAATAAATCGCCGCGTACGCGATGCACGCCGCCGTGTTCCGCGCCTCCGGCTCCACCAGCACCGCATCCTTCGCGAGCTCCGGCAACTGCTGCCGCACCGTTTTCACCAGGTGCTCGCCGCAGACCACGGAAATGTTCTCCACAGGCACCGCCGCCGCCAGCCGATCCGCCGTCCGCTGCACAAAAGATCGCGTCCCCTCCAGCGTCAAAAACTGTTTCGGAAAATCCTTCCGGCTCTCCGGCCACAGCCGCGTCCCGGACCCGCCCGCCATAATCACCGCGTGAAGCATGTTTTCCTCGTTAAATCTTTCATTGTGCGAATTTTCACTGCCCGGGGAGGAGTGTAGAATGTAAAGTGTTGAGTGTAGAGTTTGTCAAACGTCGCGTCAATCGTTTGTTGTTGCAGAGATAGTATTCACCATCAATAACCGCGTTTCATTACGCTTGACGAACTCTACACTTTACACCCTACACTTTACACCCTACACTTTCTTCCCGATACAGTACATCTTCGTTCTGCCGCGGAGGTAAATTTTTCCGTCGACGATCACCAGCGAGGCATATGTCGAGTCGTCCACCTGACATTCGCCCACCTCTTCGCCGTCCGCATCCGCGCGGAGCACCACGGTCTGGCCTTTCGTATTCGTGAAATAAACATTCCCGTCCGCCACCACCGGGCTGGCCCGATGCAGATCCCGCAGGCGTTTCGTCCAGAGCACATCGCCCGTTTTCGCCTCCAGGCACTGCGCGATGCCGTTATTATTCACCATGAACAGCAGGCCATTATAATATACCGGAATCGTGCAATCCGGGCAGTTCCGCTCGACGGTCCACGCCATGTCCGCCTCCGTGAGCTTCCCTTTTTTCGTCAGCGGCAGCGCCACCACACCCCGCTGGTGCCCCTGAATGAAAATCCCCAGGTCGCCGGCAAAAGCGGGGCTGGAAATCGCACGGTTTCCTATTAAATCGGTGTACCACCAGATTCGCTCGCCGGTACGCGGGTCGTACGCGTCCGCACACAGCCCGCCGATGGCCAAAAGCTGCGGCTGACCGTTTATCGTCTGGATTGGCGTGAAAATATACGCGTCCGACGGCTCGTTATCCACCCCCGTATTCCGCAGCGTCCGCCACGCGATTTCGCCGGTGCGTTTTTTGTACGCGACGATGTAACTGTCCGTATCTTTTTCGCCCACGCCCATGCATGGATCCTGAATCGCCGGCACGATCACGAAATCCTCAAAAATCACCGGCGAGTTCGCGTGCCCCCACCAGATGGTAAAATCGCCGAACTGCTCCTGCATGTTTGTTTTCCAGAGCTGTTTTCCGTCCAAGTCGAAGACGGCCAGATCGCCGTTCCCGAAATGTGTGACGACAATTTCCCCATCTGTGGCACAAGACGGGCTGGCCATGTTCTGCTCCTCATGGAACTGCTGCTTTTTCCGACTTTCCCCCACTTTCCCGCCGTAATCCAGGTCGCCTTTCTGAAAAGTCTCCTTCCCGACCGTTCGCCGCCAGATTTCCTCGCCCGTCAGGCGGTTCAGGCACAGCAGCAGCAGCTCATCATCCGCGTTCTGGGCTGTGAAGAACAATTTTTCGCCCCAAATTACGGGCGTATTCGTCCCCCACTGGGGAATTTCCTTCACCCACAGGATATTCTCGCCGGTCTGTTCGTTCCAGGTAGTTGGCAGGTTTTTCTCGGCCGACACCCCGTCATGTGCGTCGCCGCGCCAGTGTGTCCAGCGGACGGGCGAATCGGGCGTCTCGGCCGACATCGCGTGGATTCCGCTGCCCAGCAGGCATGAAAGTATTAAAAAAGAGGGAAAAAAACGCAAAGATATGTGATCGAAAAACATAAATCGCTCCCGGAAAGGGACATCGGCGGGTAGAGGAAGGGTGAATTCCCCCATTATACATGAAGAAGCCCGGTGAATCAAGCATAGCCACCCCAGGGGTTTTTAAAATTATTTTTTAAAAATCGGTGGCCGGATCATAACATTTGGATGGGTCATAGATATAATAGTGCAATTTCAGCATGCGAAAAATGGTGCGATTGGGTAGGATATGTTAATTATGCAAAATTTTCTAAAAAATCTTCAAAAACCATTTGACAATTACGATACGATAAGGTAAGATATGAGTGTTAGGCAATGCGGGCTTAATAAGTCAATTAAAAAGCCTACAACGGATAAGATGTCTTTGTTAAAATTGCTAAAGTTGGTAATTTACAAGGGGTTGGCAATTATCCGGGTGCACGCGCACCAAAATTCCATTTTTTTCAATTTACTTTCTTTTTGTGAAAGGATTTACTTATGGCATTGTGCAATCGTATCATGAAGGATGAGTCCGGCGTTCTGACGTTCGAGTGGATTCTCCTGCTGACCGTCCTGGTCATCGGCATCACCGGTGGTCTGTCCTGCGTCCGCGACGCCATCATCACCGAGCTCGGCGACGTGTCCGAAGCGATGATCGCGCTTGACCAGTCGTACTACATTCTGGCTCCGTGGGAAATCAATACGCCCGACGGACAGGTTTGGGACGGCGGTTCATACTCTTGGTATCGTGACAGCGGCAAGATGGATGCGAAACGCGTTGCTACCGACAATGGTCAGGGCAACACCACACAGAAACCCAACCAGCAGGCCTTCATTCTTGACGAACAGACTCCTGGCTGGGAAACGGGCGACTACACCATCTAATTTGAGACTTTCTCAATTAGTCTAGCAGTAAGAAAAAGGCACATTCCTTTGGGGTGTGTCTTTTTTTTGTGGACATTTCGATGGTCGTTTGTCTTTACCAGCCCGAAGCGTTAGCGCCGGGCGTAGCAAGAAACAGTAGCCGGGAGCGAAGCGGAACGTAGTGACGCGCAGAGACCGGATAGAGTGGCGGAGTGTTTTCCCACTTCTATCCGGTCTCTGCGCTAACGCTCCGCTCCCGGCTGTTGTTTCATGTCCAGTGAAATGTTACTCCGCCGTCACTTTCGCGATTCCGGCCGCGCCGATGAAGCCGGCATCGCCGCCGAGAGCCGCGAAGTCGATGATGGTGGTTTGGAAGCAGGCGGCGTAGGCGCGTTTCTGGACTTCGTCCTTGATGGCTTGGAGATACGTTCGGCCGAGCTCGGTTTTTTCGCCGCCGAAGGTCATGGCGCCGCCGATGAAGAAGGCGTCGGGGTCGATTGTGTGCATGAGGGTGGTGATGCCGACGGCGATGTATTTGGCGTTTTCGTGGATTAGATGCTGGGATACTTTGTCCCCGGCGAGGGCTTCTTCGCCGACGACTTTCGCGCCGTGGCGGTTCAGGTCGTCGACACGTTTGGCCAGGGAAGTGTCCACGCCGGAGGCGACGGCTTCTTTGGCGAAGGCGATTAGGGCGGTGGCGCTGCCGTAGGCTTCGAAGTGGCCGGGTTTGCCGCAGCCGCAGATGCGGGCGGTGGGGGCCAGGTCGATGATGGAGTGGCCGTACTCGCCGCCGTGGCTGTGTTCACCGTCGAAGACGCGGCGGTTGAGGATGATTCCGCAGCCGATGCCGGTGCCCAGGGTCAGGAGGATCATGCTGTCGATGGGCATGTCGGTCTTCTGCACGCCATTGCGTGTCATACGGGATTTCGTGGCGTCTTTGCCTTTTCCGATCCAGTACTCGGCATACGCCGCCGCGGAGGCGTCGTTGGAGAATTCGACGGGGAATCCGCAGGCCTCGGACATCATGTCACAGATGCCGCAATAATTCCACTTCGGGCCCAGATTGGCGGGCACCATGAGCATCCGCGCGGGAATGTCCATCGTCCCGGCGGAGGCCAGCCCGGCCGTGACAATCTGCGAACGCTCGAGCCCCGCTTCCGCCAGCACCTTCTCCACACCGCCGGCAATTCGCTTGCACGCCGCCTCGGGCCCCTGCTCAATATGCGTCGGCACACTGCCCTTGACCAGCGTCTTTCCATTTTCGTCCACCACGCCGATTTTCGTGTTCGTGCCGCCGAGATCGATGCCGAGATAGTATTTCATGATTGGGATTTGGGGTTTGTGGTTTGGGAATTGGAGAAAATAGCACCTCCCTAGTATACGCAAGATACCTGCATGATTCAAGGCGGGCCGATATAAAAAAAGCTCCCCGCGACCGGAAAAGGCAGCGGAGAGCGTTTTGGGAATTGTCAAAAAAGCCGCGTTATTTGAGCTTTTTCTGCGACGCCACCTCGATCGTGTACGACGAGTAGTACGGACGGTACTTGCCGAAGCTGACACCGTTGAGCACCACGCCGATGAGCGGGATGTCGACCATGCGGATACGCTCGCAGGCTTCGTACACCCACGGCAGACGACTGACGTCGCGCAGCACCGACATGATGATGCCATCGCACAGCCGGCCGATGACCAGCACGTCGGCGTCGGTCAGGACCGGGCCGGAGTCGACGATGACGAAGTCGAACTGCTCGCGGAGCATCTTGATCGGATCTTCCATGCCGCCCTGGGCCAACGCGATGATAGCGTCGGGGTGTGGGGTACCGGCCGGGATGATCCACAGATTCTCGACGCGCGTGGTCGTGATGATTTCGTCCAGGGACGCCATGCCGCGGAGGTATTCCGCAAGACCGGGGTTCAACGGACGGTCGAACATACGGTGCGACGACGGACGGCGTAGGTCCGCGTCGAGCAGAATCACGCGTCGGCCGGTACGGGCCAAGCTCGCCGCCAACTGGCTGGAAACCGTGGTTTTACCTTCCTTTTCCAGCGAGCTGGTAATCAGCACGGCGTTCATGTTATCCAGCTCCGCGCGGTGCAAGAGGGCCGTGCGGATGTTGTCGATGGATTCCATCAGCAAGCCCTGCACGCTCTGGTTCACGCGGTGACGGTGAATGCCGCGGGTGATCAGCGGCAGGTCGCCCATGACGTGCACGCCCAGGCCGAAGCTCAACTCGTCCGAATTATTCACGCGGCGTCCGAGGAAGTCGAACCCGCCGACCGCCACGACCGTGCCCGCGAAGCTCAACAGCCCGAGGATGCTCATGATCTGGATTTTCTTCGGCAAGTCACTTACTTTCGGTTTCTCCGGCTCGTTAATCGTCTGCACACGTTGGGACGCCCCGGACTCGATCGTCCATTCGTCCAACTGCGTACCCATCTGATGGTACATTCGCTGCATACGGTCCAACTCGGCCCGCAGCGTATCCAACTCGGTCGAGCCGGCACTAAACTTTTCCGCGCTGGTGACCGCCTGCTGGAATGCCTTCATGCACGACTCCAACTGCGACTGCAACACCGTTTTGTCCATGTTCGCGGTGTCGATTTCCAACTGCATTTTCTCCGCGACCGTCATCGGAATGTTCCGCTCCAGTTCGTGAATGCGAAGCTTCACCTGCTCCTCGATGAGCGGGATGAGTTCCTTCGCGCGGCGCTCGAGCATGACCTGAAGTTCCTCGATCATGGAACGCAGGCGGGTGATGCTGGGATTTTTTTCTGGATTTTTTACGCGTCCCGCCTGATCTTTGAGCACGGAATCCAACTCGAGGAGACGCTGACGCATGCGGGCCATGTCCGGATCCTGCCACAACGTGGCGGCGGCCAATTTACGCATGGCGTCCTGGCGGCGCTGGATCGCGTCGACCTTCTGCTCTTCCGCGGGCAGCATCGACATGCGGCCTTTGGTCAACGCGATTTTCCGCTCCAAACCGCTGATCTGCGCACGCAGCGCGTTCACCTGGTTACGCAACGTCGCGACGGTTTCCAACGCATAAATGTTGGCGTACCGGGCCGTCTGCGAGTCCGGCGTGCCGAGCTGGTCCGCCAGCGTCCGATACTGAATCCGCTTTCGCGTGATCATTTTTTCCGTGTTTTTATACGCCTGCTCCAGCGTCATGCGGCGGCGCATGTCCAGCTCGCGGTCCACCGCCACTACGCGGTCCATATACGCGAGACGAACCGCCATGAGAATTTTCACCAGTTCATCCGGGTCTTCACCGGAAATGGCGATCTGGAGAATTTCACTCGAACCGAGATACCCGACCTGGAGATTCTGGATGAGCCAGTTTTTCTTGTCGGTGGCATTTTTCAGGCAGTTCAACTGCGCGATACCCGGCTGCTGCAACGCCGTGTCAAGCACGATACTGCTGCGAATCAGCGTGGCCTGCGCGTTACGGTCGTTCAGATAATGCGACTCCGTGGCGGTGTCGAAAATAATTTTCGGCCGGGATTTCGCCACCCGCAACCACACGTGGGCGTTATACTTCACCGGGATCACAAACCACGCGATGATCAGCGTCACGGCCATCACCAGCAGCCCCAGCCCGATACTCAGCGGCCAGCGACGGCGCATGGAGTATACCAAGTCGATCGGGCGAATGCCGTGCGTAATGATTTCCGGCTGTTTCTTCGCCGTCATCAATTCACCGCCGCCCCTGCTTTCCACCAGCCGCCCCGGCATATTCACCAGCGACGACGGCCCCATTCCACTCTCTACGGGAAGTTGTTCGTAATTGGACACGTTACTACACCTCTTTTATCCTTGAGTAAACCTGTGTCCCCGAAAGGACGAAACCATAACAAAGCTCAAAATTCGTTCGACTGCCTGTCTGACACCGGGCTTTAATCCTTAATATGACGCCGATCACGCCAAAACACATCCTGTGGCGACTCCATCACGTCGTTGCCCGTCGCGTAATCCGTCGATGTATCTATAAAAATATGCGACATAATCGCCTGAAGGCCCACAAGGAATCCGATCGCCAGTGGTACCATGCAAAAACCGGCCACGTCGTGCACGACTTTCTCCACGGCCTGGTTGTTCGGATACATCGCCATCACGACGCCTGTGGCCGTGATGCGGATAATATTCGTCAAAAGCGCGATCGGCAGTGCCATAATCAGGATCACCACGTTTTCCCAGATCTGCCGCTCATTCAAAAGCACCAGCGCCACCGAAAGCGCCAGCAGGATGGTCGTCATCCGCAGGCCGCTACACGCCTCGACGACGCCAAGCGTCGACTGCGCCATATGAATCGTGTTCCCTTCCTGACGGGCGAAAATGCCAAGAATCTGCAAGAAATGCGTGCTGACCGTCGTCGCGAGCGTTTGAAGCGGGGGTAAAATCTCCTGCTGCACCGTCCACGGCAGCGGAAACATGAAAACCAGCAGCGCCGCCACGGGCCCAGCCCACCGCAGCATCCGGTAACCGCCGACAATCATGATAATGCCAAGAAAAGCCGGCACAAAAGTCCACATATCCGGCACTTCATACGGAGCCAGGTAAACCCTCGCCAGCTGCGAAAGCCCCAGCACCGCCACGCCCATCCAGCGCTGCTTCATGGGCACATCCAGAATCGGCTGACGCCGCAGCCACATCAGAACCACCGCGATCCCCGGGATCAGATAGCCGTGGGAATACAGCTCCCCATGCCAGTGGTGGTACGCCACCTCCAGCATATTCAAGTAACCGCCAATGAGAATAGCCAGAAGAACCCCGAAGACGCTCCACGCCAGCAGTTCGTTTGTGTCCTCGGCCGGAGGTGGTAATTCTTTCTTCGGCGCCTGTTTTTTTAGAACGTCAGGGACATTTTTACTGTCATCCGTGCTTTCGGCCGCTGCTCCCGGAGCGGAATTCTCAAAACTCATGGACACCCTTTCCTGATTTTCATAAATCCCGCCATGGCGAACCCCCTGAGGAATCATTCGGGGAGAATGGCCAAAGGATTTCTAACGGTGAGTTTAAAATGACACCCCTATAAACCGGCAAACACCGTTACTTGAATATTAAGTTACGGATGGTAAATAAAAAGGGTTCTGGAAGCTGCCACGCCAGCAGCCGTCATTTACGCATTAATATTTAGTATGAAACACACATTTTAACATTATACTCGCTACGGTCCCTAAAAAACAAGACTTTCACGCAGAATAATCTTTTTTATCAGTATCGCGTGCGAAACCTATTTTCTGCAATTTTAATAATTTCAAGTCTAAATCTATTCTATTTTATCTAAACTCCCGGGATATACAGCCGGAAAAATGCCTCTTTTTTGATTTCATCGTGTTATATAAATGTTTTTGTTTTCAGATTAAATATTAAAGACGGCATCCTTCAAGAACCTCACGGAACATCACCAGCAAGTCCGCCTGCTGCGATTCAGGAATGCCTTTCTGCGCCATCAACCGGGAAAAAACCGTTATTTCATCGAGATTATCCAGCGTTTCACTTTCGTGGAACGGTGAGGCGAATGATTTTAGTACAACTCTGTTCCTCACACACAAAACTTCCATGGGAGAATCTTGTGTGAATTCTCGGATGCGCTCTTCCAGTTCTGTAACCACCTCCTGTCCGGTGTAAGTCACTTCCAGCCATGTGCTGCTTCCTTCCAGTTTCATTTCAGAAAGAATCGTTTGAATTTTATCCAAATCGCCTTCCACGCGCCGCAGCGGCTGAAAACACGGCACCGGCAGCGCCGAAATGGCCGGCGTGATCGCGTTTTCATTAAAATCGGCCACCAGAACCTCCTTTTGCTGGCCCGCTTCGGAAAAATTGATGGGCAGCGGCGAGCCACTGTACCGAATATGCGGCTTTTTTCCCACCATCTGCGGCACATGCAGATGGCCCAGCGCGATATAACTATATCCGTCCGGAAAACCATCGGCAGGAAAATGCTCTAGATTTCCCACGTAAAGCTCCCGAAAACCGTTCAAAACGCCGGTTTCCGATTCCAGTCCGCTTTTTCCACCCTGCGTGAACAGATGTCCCGTGGCAAGAATAGGGATTTTTGTCGCGTAATTTGCCTCATGCTGCTGGCGGAGTGTCTCCGCTTTTTGAAGCAACTCAGCGTACACATTTTGGATGCCTTGATTTAAGCGGTAACTTTTCTCCGCCAGCGATTCTCCGTCCCGGCTGAGAATCACATCTTTCGCCGGCAGGTATGGGACCGCCGCCACGATAATCGCCGCGGTTTTCTCTCGATTTTCCAGAAAAAGCAGTTCATCCGTACCGATTTCGGTGATGACATGCACATTCAAAAGCCGCAGCACCTCTTTCGGAGCCGCCAGGAAAGCGGGGGAATCATGATTTCCCGCCGTAATGACCACATGACGGCAGCGGGATTTTCCGGCATTAAAATCTTCCAGGACGTGTTTTAGAAAACCGAAATACATTTCCTGCGCCGACACGCTGGGGGTACGCGTATTAAAAATGTCTCCGGACACGATTAAAACATCCAAGTTTTCCGTGCATAGTGTTTCCGCCAGCCAATTCAGGAAGGCAGAAAATTCTTCTGTCCGCCGCCGCTCATGCAGCGTGTGGTCGAGGTGCCAGTCGGATGTGTGTAAAATTCTCATAAATTACATATACTGCGTGTTTTAATATTTAAAAACCTCTGTCTTCGTTACCTTAATCGGCAGGACGGTATTTTTGTGCATCGCCAGACGAAATCGGCTTTTCCGTTTTCCCGCCGCACCTGGATCAGCTCCATCATCGCGCCACAGGTCGGGCAGTACTCCACTTCCAGCGGCAAATTTTCGCCATTTTCCATTTTTTCCGCACATGGCGCGCAGTAATGGGCGTCCACAAAGAACAGAAGTCGTTTTTCGGGGATAATTTTTGCGCAGCCCCGGCATCTTCGCGCATCCAGGTCCGAAAAATCGTCCGTAATAATTTTAAGTTGCAGGCCGCCGTGCTTGCATTCAGGGCACGTAAAACCGGTGAGCATACCGTGAAATAATTCATACAGAATTTCGTCTTCCACATCCTGCCCGGCTCGAATTTTCCCCCGGGCTGCCAGCCAGTGGTACATTTTTTCCGTGTCCAGAACATCTCGCCAGCCGCACGCTGGGCATGTGAGCTGACGGAATTCGGAGGGAGCGTTTCGGTGTGAAAACATCTATTCTCAAAAAATGAAAATTTTCTCAAAAAAAGTCAGAAAAAAGACCATTATAATATTATATTACGGCTTCACGGCAAAAACGTCCGGGGACATTCAGCCTGCCCGGAGGCTCACGCCACAAATTTCTCATATTTTACCAGTTTTCCGCATGAAAAGAATCCCTCCGCGTGGCTTTCTCCCACATTCCTTGTGCCGGCGCCGAAAAACGCTAAAATTAAGATGCTGTGAATGAAAATTGATGCCTGACGCGAACAAATGGAAGAGGAAATTTCAAAAATCGGAGGATAATCATGAAAATCGGCTGGATCGGGACGGGCGTGATGGGGGAGGCCATGTGCCGACGTCTGCTAGAGGCGGGGTTTGCGTGCACGGTTTTCAATCGAACAAAATTCAAATCAGAAGATTTATGCCGACGGGGGGCGATTTGGGCGGATTCACCCCGGGAGGTGGCGCTGTGCTGCGACGCGGTTTTTACCATTCTCGGCTTTCCGGAAGACGTCCGTGAGGTCATTTTGGATGAAAAATCAGGTGTTTTGGCTGGAATTCGTCAGCGAAAATCAAAAAATATGGAATATTCTCCGGGAATCGTGGTGGACATGACCACCAGCCGGCCGTCACTGGCCGTGGAAATCGCGGAAATTGCCGCGGCGGACGGTATTTTTTCTCTGGACACTCCGGTTTCCGGCGGGGATGTGGGGGCGAAAAACGGTACTCTTTCCATCATGGCAGGAGGCGACGCGGCCACTTTCCAGAAACTGGAGGATATCTGGAAAGTTCTTGGAAAATCGTACTTACTCATGGGGCCGCCGGGAGCGGGGCAGCACACGAAAATGGTGAACCAAATTTTGATTGCCGGGAACATGATGGGCATGTGCGAGGCGATTTGTTATGCGGAGAAGGTGGGACTGAATCCCGAAACGGTTTTAACGGCCGTGGGGGGCGGTGCGGCGGGGAGCTGGAGCCTGGCGAATCTGGCCCCGCGGATTTTAAAAGGCGATTTTGCCCCGGGATTTAAAGTGCGGCATTTTGTAAAAGACCTGAAAATCGCGCTGGAAGAGGCCCGGGCGAGAAATCTTGACCTTCCCGGCCTGGCACTGGCGGAAAGTCTTTATGAAAAGCTGCAGGAGGTGGGTTTCGCCGACGCGGGGACGCAGGCCTTGGGAAAAATATTATGAAAATGCGTCAAATTTCGTCAAATTTCGCCGATTTTTGCCGAAAAAAAGCCAGGTGCTTCCGCCACGTCATGCATCCGAAAATCGCTCTTAACACGTAATGTTAAATAATGTATAATGGCGAAATCATGCCATTCACGGCACGGGCGCAAACAGCGTCCCGCTGCGTGTGTTTCAGCAACGAAAATTTTCGCAAAAAATTAGCCGGCCCGTTTTGGCGGTTCCGGATGAAACGCGTTCACCTCATTTTTTATTCACGGACTCAGGGAAAACACATGAAAAGGATTTCACTTGTTTCGATAACTTTTGCCGCGGCGGTCATTTTTCAGGCATGTGCTTTTCTTCATGCCCAGCAGACTCCCGGGACGGCGGCGCCAGCACCCACAGCGGCGGCGCCCGTGCGAGCAGCGGCTCCGGCGGTGGTGTCACCTGCTCCCACGGCGGCCTCTGCACTCGCGGCGACTCCCGCACCTGCCCGCCCGACGCAAGTTCCTCCCGCGGCGTCCACGACTGCCGTGAAGCCGGCGGCGCCTGCCCGTCTGACGAATACGGAAGACGACTGCGACCGTGATCATGGCACGCACAATCTGAATTACAAATTTGACGCCGACGGAAATTTTTCGTTGCCGCCGGCCGAGGCCCTCAAGAAATTCGTGGAGGCGTACACCCGTTTCGACATCCTTTCCGAGGAGCACGAAGATATTTCCCAGGAATATGAAGAGGCCACGCCCGAGCAGCAGAAAGTGCTGGCCCCGCGGCTGATCAAGATTTCGAAGGATGTGCACAATCTTTATCACGAGTTGCAGGACTTGGCCGAACCCGCCTGGATGGCCAATCCGCAGCAGGAAGAAGTGGTGGGGTTCCTCCTTTTCCTCATGGCCTCGGCTCTGGACGAAGATCAGTATGAAGTGGCATATGACCTGGCGCGGGAAATGATGGGAAAACTGGTGCATCAGCAGGAGCCGATCCTTTACGAAATGGCGGGAATCGCCGCGTTCATGGTGAATCAGTACCCCGTCGCGGCGCACTGTTTTAAGGAGGCGGCCGCGAACGACGAGTTTACGGAAACCGGAGAAAGCCTCAACGACATGCTGCCGTATTATAATGTGGCGTGGAAAGAGGAGCTTGCGCTGCGTCAGAAAGAGGCGGCGGCGAACGACTTGCCGCGCGTGCTGCTGAAGACCACGAAAGGGGACGTGCTGGTGGAGCTTTTCGAGGATCAGGCTCCGAACACCGTGGCGAATTTCATTTCGCTGGTGGAAAAAGGGTTTTACGATAATAACGACTTCCACACCGTGGTTTCCGGATTCATGGCCCAGACGGGCAGCCCGGAAGCGGACGGCACGGGAACGCCGGGATACACGATCACGGATGAATGTACGAAGCCCGGCGCCCGGCGGCATTACCGCGGCTCGCTGAGCATGGCGCATCTGGGCCCGAACACAGCCGGCTCCCAGTTCTTCATCTGCCTGGTGCCGACCAGCCATCTGGATGGGAAGTATACGGTTTTCGGCCGAGTGATTCACGGAATCGACGTGATTTCGGCCCTGGAGCGCATCGACGCGGCGTCCGACGATGAGGATTCGGCCGACGAGCCCGACAAAATCATTAAAGCACAGGTGACCCGGAAACGGAATCACGCGTACGTGCCCCAGAAATCGCCCATCAAGCCGGCTGCGAATTAACGCGAAGGGCTGAGCACAGCCCGTACAAAATAATAAAACGAATAACGTTACCCATTAAACGGGCGGATGCCCATGACAGGAGAAAAATTCATGAAAAAAATAATCGTTTTTGTTTCCCTGCTGGCGATTTTCGCGGCGGCGGAAGTATTTTCGCAAGGTTTTAATGCCACCCCGCCGGCGGCAGCGCCCGGTGTGGCGCCGGTAAACACCCCAGCGGATCCGACCGCGACTCCCCCGGCGGGAATGGCGCCCGCTGGCGTCCAGCCTTCCACCGCGGTGCCGGTGTCTCCGAAAGAAGCCGGTTTTAATCAGCAATACACGCAACTGCTGCAGTACGGGAACCGGATCAGCGAACTCCAGACAGAGTACCGCACCGCCAACCAGCAGCGTCAATTCGCGATCCTGCAGGAGTCCAAAACCATTTACCAGAAAACGCGGGCGCTGTTCGACGAAATGTCGATCACGGCCCTGGAGCTTTACAAAAAAGACAAAGTGCGTGGAAACGCGAACCTGAACACCTTTTTGATCGACATGGTTTACGCCTTTTTCCAGCAGGACGATTATGAGCAGGCGTACATGCTGGCGCACATGCTGTGGCAGGATAATTTGCATCTGAAGTATCCGGAACTGATGGAGCTTACGGGAGTGGCCGCGTACATGGTGGGCTTTTTCTCGCCCACGGCGGAGATGTGTTTCGAGAGGGCGAAAAGAGCGGGGCAGCTGTCAGAAAACGGTGAGCGTCTGGCTCGTAATATCCCCTATTATAAGACGGCCTTCGCCGCGGAAGAGGCACTGCGAAAAGCCGAGAAAGAAGCGAACGACCTGCCGGTGGTGGTGATCAAAACAAATAAAGGAGATATCACCGTGGAGCTTTTCGAAAATGAAGCGCCGAACACTGTGGCCAACTTCATTTCGCTGGTGCAAAAGGGTTTTTATGACGGCCTGACGTTCCACCGCGTGCTGCCGGAATTCGTCATCCAGGGCGGCTGTCCGAAAGGTGACGGCACGGGCGGCCCCGGGTACGCCATTAAATGTGAAACGGACCGCCCGAATGCCCGCAAACATTTTCGCGGCTCGCTGAGCATGGCCCATGCCGGAAAAGACACCGGCGGCTCCCAGTTCTTCATCTGTCTGGCGCCGATCGAACATCTGGACACAAAACACACCGTTTTCGGGCGCGTCATCGGCGACATGGGCACACTGGCCAAGCTGAATCGCGTGGATCCGCAGAACCCCACGCCAGGCGTGGAGGCGGACGTGATCCTGAAAATGGAAGTGGTGCGCAAACGCCCGGGGAAAGAGTATAAACCCGAAACGATTCCCGCGCGGTAAGTGTGACACGGGGGAAATCCTGCTGCGGGAATGCTGCCGCGGTGTTTCAAAAAATGAAAAAGAGCAGGCTGCGGGTTTTCCACTCGCGGCCTGTTCCCGTTCCGCTGCCGCCGTTTTTTGGAAAACCACCGCTGGCGAAACGACGAATATCGACGAAACGGCACGTGATAGACTCACGTCACTTGAAAATTCCGCTTCCTAAATGTTTGGAAGCCGCATTTCCCGAAAGGTAATCGGCCTGGGAAAACTCAACCGTTCCCAGTATAAATCCTCCCCCCATGCTTGAAACGGAAGGGGAAATGTGGTATGAATAAATATAATATAATATTATTATGTATATTTCTTATCTCGGGTGTTAAAATGAAACCGGTACATCATCACGCGTTATTTTCAGCGGGCCGGGTGGTTTTCGCGTGCCTGTTTCTTTTTTTGTTGTCCGCGGGCATGTGTTTTTCAGAGGGAACGGATGCGGAGCCGGACGATTTCGAAATTTCTTTGCCGCCGGAGGTGGAATTCTTTTCGCCGGAACTGTCGGATAATACGGATCTGATTCTGGAGCCGTTTTTCCCTGGCGGGGGAGGGGAGTCCGATGAATATCCGGAGGGCGAGGAAACGCCGCTGCCGCCGCTGGCCTCCATGCAGGAATTTTGGGAGAGCAAAAACCTTTCCTTGTCCACGCGCGAAACATTTTATGACGGCACGGCATTTCAGCCGCTGGAATCTTCGGTGCTGCCCAAGCTTTTTTATGAGTTGAGCGAGGCGCCGCCGCAGTATTTGTGGGCGTGGGCCAGGCCTGGCGAGGAGCTGGCGGATTTTGAAACGCTTTCCCGGCCGCAGCGGACCGCTGCGCGTTTCGAATTATATCATGTCACGGGGACGCTGAAATCCATCCGCGAGGTGCCACTGCCGAAAGAGCTGTTTTACACGCTGCGCCAGATGAGAAAATACTGGATCGTGCAGATGGAACTGGCGGACGGGCGGACGGTGGAGATGTACAGCCTGCGGGTGCCTCGGGCGTTTCAGCCGCGGAAAGGGGTTCTGCCGCCGGGAATGCAGGATATGCGCGTCGGGGCGTATGCCGTCCTGATGAAGCTGGGGAGGGGAGAGCCGCCGCTGATTTACATGCTTACGCACCGGCTGGAGTATTACCCGGATAATTTTCTCGGAAACCGCGGAATGGATTACGGGCTTTTTGATGACCTGGATCGGCAGCCGCTGAATCCGCAGGAGATGCGCTCGCGGACGGCGGATATTCGCTTGGGTGTGCATAACCGGGAATGTTTTTATCGCCTGCTGTACTGCGTTTCCAACATTCCTCGGAAAGACTTAAAGCAGCATTCCGTGGAGGTGCTTCTTGAGTCGCCGGCCGACCGCCTCACGCCGGACGGAAAATACAGTCACCCGTTGCCGCTGTTTCAGAGACCGGTGGATGAGCGTGGAAATTATTTTCTGATCCGCGGAACGGCGAAAGAAGTCCTTTCCATCCGCGTGGAGGAGGAGGATATCATCGAGCGTTTCGGCATCACCGGGTATTATCAGATGGCGATTTTCACGGCCGAGACGGGGGATAACCCGCTGTTTATCATGGTGACGGAACTGCCGGAGGGGATGAAGCCGGGGCATGATTCGGATTACTCGGTGGACGTGACCGTGCCGGCGTTTTTCTTTAATACCTGGGGATATTCCAGCCGAAACGAGGAAGGAAAACGTGTAAAACGCCTCACGCCGCTGCTGATGGGGGGAAAGCCGATTTTTACGCCGCGGCAAGAACCCATTCGCGCCCGCTGGATTGAAATGCTGCTGGCGATTTTTGTTGCCGGCGGGATTTTAGGGCTGGGATTTCTGCTGCTTTACTCGGAACGGAAAGAGCAGGCCCTGCGGAAAAAACTGCTGCGTTCGCGCGGTCTGCCGGAAGGGGAAGTGCTGGATGAAACGAAATTTGACCGCACCGGATACCCGGATTTCACTCGCTGGGGCGAAGACGCGGCGGATGATAAAAAACCGTGAAAAACGGCGTATTTTTACTTTTAACGGAACGATTTATTTGAGGATTTAATGAAACGGGCTAAAATTTCGATTATCGGTGCGGGGAATGTGGGCGCGACCACGGCGCACTGGTGTGCGTCGCGCGAACTGGGAGACGTGGTGCTGCTGGACATTCCGGCGGTGGAGAACATGCCGGCGGGAAAAGCGCTGGATCTTTTTCAGGCGTCTCCGATTTTCGGTTTTGACGCGAAGATCACGGGCACCACGGATTACGTGGACACGGCGGACAGTGACGTGGTGGTGATCACGGCGGGCATCGCGCGGAAGCCGGGCATGAGCCGGGATGATCTGCTGGCCACGAATGCGAAAATCGTGGGTTCCGTGGCGGAGGAAGTGGCGAAAACCAGTCCGGACGCGTTCATCATCGTGGTCAGTAATCCGCTGGACGCCATGGTGCAGCGGGTGCTTCAGGTGACGGGCTTCCCGCCGCACCGCGTGATGGGGCAGGCTGGCGTGCTGGACACCGCGCGGTTCCGGGCTTTCATCGCCATGGAGCTGGATTGCAGCGTGGAAGACGTGCAGGCCATGCTCCTGGGCGGGCACGGAGACACTATGGTGCCGCTGGCCAGTTGTGCTTCTGTAGGCGGCATCCCCGTTTCGCAGCTCATTCCGCAGACCACGCTGGACGCGATCATTGACCGCGCGAGGAAAGGCGGCGCGGAAATCGTGGGCCTGCTGAAAACCGGCAGTGCTTATTACGCGCCCGCAGCCGCGGCGGCCCAGATGGTGGAAGCGATTATTCGCGATAAAAAACGGGTGATTCCGGTGGCGGCGTACTGTGATGCGGAATACGGCGTGGGCGGGTTTTACGTCGGCGTGCCCGTGGTGCTGGGGGCCGGGGGCGTGGAGCGGATTCTGGAAGTGGATATGTCCGCGTCTGAAAAAGCCGCGTTTGCCAAGAGTGTGGACGCCGTGAAAGAACTTGTGGGCGTGATGGACGGTTTAATTTAGTGAAAATGAGAAATAAAGGAATAAAGAAATAAAAAAATGTTAAAAAAACGCTTGCGCAATTTTTCATTCTTTTATTTCTTTATTTCTCATTTTCAGTGGCGCGGAGAAAACGGTATGAAGATAATCTCCTGTCTGGCGGTGATTTTGTTTCTTTCGTCGCCCGTGTTCGCGCTGGATAAGGTGGTCTGGAAGCCGAAACCGGATGCGGAGGCGCGGACGGCGGAAGGGCGGGCGCTGGAGGTGGCGCAGGACGGCGGTATTCTGTTCCAGTTTCGTGACGGATCGGTGGAGGCCATGGAGCCGGGGGTGATCGTGAAGGCCACCCGCACCGAGGCGCCTTTCGTGCCCATGACGCAGGATGAAATCGGGGCGAACGTGCTGGCCGAGCTGCCCGCCGGGTTTAAAGTTCATAAAACCGCGAATTATGTGGTCTGTTATAACACCTCGCAGGAGTACGCCCGGTGGTGCGCCCTGCTGATGGAACGTCTTTACGAGTGTTTCGGCTCGTACTGGAAAAACCAGAAACGCGCCCTCACGGAGCCGGAATTTCCGCTGGTGCTGATCATTTTTGCGGATAAAAAGCAGTACCTGACGTACGGAAAAGAGGATCTCGGGGGCGCTGCGGACGCCATCGTCGGCTATTACAGTTACGCCACGAATCGGATTGCGTGTTATGATCTCACGGGGCGGGAGAATCATGCGGGAGGCCGTAAAACCGGGACGCTGACGGGGGTGACGCAGGAAATTCTGAAACGGCCGGACGCGCAGAGCCAGGTGGCGACGATTATTCATGAGGCCACCCACCAGCTGGCGTTTAACCGTGGGCTGATTCGCCGATATGCGGATGTGCCGCTGTGGTTTAACGAGGGAATTTCCATGTTTTTCGAGGTGCCGGACATGAAAAACACGAAAGGCTGGGCGGGCGTGGGGAAGGTGAATCCGCTGCGGATGCCGCAGTACAAGGAATATTTAGGCCGCCGTCAGATGGGGGCGCTGCGGAAAATGCTGACGGATGATGATGTGCTCCGCCGCCCCGCGACGACCGCGGACGGTTACGCGGAAGCATGGGCGCTGACGTATTTTTTGCAAAAAACGCAGCGAGAGAAATATGTAAAATATTCAGAATTGATTTCCGCGAAGAAAACGCTGCGGTGGGATACGCCGGAAGGGCGGATACGTGATTTTGAATCTTGCTTCGGAAACGTGGATGAACTGGAGACCGCGTTCGTCCGGTACATGCGGCGGAATGATGGAAAACTTTAACAGTTTTGCCAAGATACGTCTTTTTTCTGAAAAAAACCTTCTTTCTTTAAAGAAAAATCTTTCCTGTTTTGCATAAACGTCCCTGTCTTGTGCTTTTTTGACAAAGTTTTTTTGGAAAACATAAAATTCGTGTTTCCTGTTCTTCGAAAAAATGTTATAGTTATTCTGTTGCACCTTCTCGTGGTGTGCGACACAGGAAAGGAATGGAGATTTTCTCGGAAGGATTCGGTATGGAAATCATTATTTGGACACTAAACATTACTTTTTTCGCCCTCTGGACGCTGGTCGGGGCTATTATGATTCGTTAAATTCTGTATATACTGCTTATTTCCAGATAAAAGAATTTTGCACTATTTTAAATACGTCATTTCCGACTTCTTTCGTCCGTGATGATGACACGGTGAGCGCTTTTGCATTACCTCCCGGCAACGTCACGATTCTATTTTGCACGCGTTTCTCTTCATAAAACGTGGTAAATTCTTCCCATTTTTTGCTTTTCGCGGAAAAATAGAGTATAATAAGGAAAATAATTGTGCCATGCTATTTAAATTGATTGAAATTGGGACGAAAAAATGAATATTTTGATTGCGACCAGTGAGGCGGCGCCGCTGGCGAAGACGGGCGGTCTGGCGGATGTTTGCGGGGCGCTGCCGAAAGCGCTGAAAAAGTTGGGCCATAACCCCGTGCTCATCATGCCGGCTTATCAGTGCACGCGGAAGTACCCCATGGAGTCGACGGGGCTGGAGGTCTCTGTCTGGATTAGTGGGACGGAATATAAAGGCCTGATCCTAAAATGCGAGGTTCCGCAGATCGGTGTGCCTGTTTATCTGATTGAGCATCACAGTTTTTTTGATCGGGACGGGCTGTACAATCATGATAATCATGATTACGGCGACAACTGCGAGCGTTTCGTGTTTTTTTGTCGGGCGGTGATGGAGGCGATTCGCCTGTTGGAGCTGGAGGTGGACATTTTGCACGTCAACGACTGGCAGACGGGCCTGCTGCCGGCCATTTTGCATTTGCAGTACCGCGGCATGGCCCCCGGCTACGAAAACATCGCGTCCCTGCTGACCATCCATAATATCGCGTACCAGGGCAATTTCCCCGCGCCATGCATGTCGCTGACGGGCCTGCACTGGAAATACTTTAACTGGCTTCAGATGGAGTGCTTCGATCAGCTGAATCTGCTGAAGACGGGCGTCGTCTTCGCGGACGGCGTGACCACCGTCAGCCCGAATTACGTGAACGAAATCACGCAGTCGCCTGGTGGTAACGGCCTGGAGGGGGTGCTCAAAAGCCGGTGGGATTCACTCTGGGGAATTGTTAACGGCATCGACACCGACGAGTGGAATCCCGAGACGGATCCGCTTTTGCCGCACCATTATAATGTGGAGACGGTGTTCGAGCAGAAGCCGCTGAATAAGGTGGCGCTGCAGCGGCAGTTGCGGCTGCCGGAGCGCATGGACGTGCCCATGGTGGGGCTGGTGGGCCGACTTTCGCATCAAAAAGGGTTCGACATCGCGATCGAGCTGATTCACCGCAAAGGCCACTGGGAAGACATTCAGTGGGTGCTTCTGGGCTCCGGCGACAAGCGGATGGAAAACGAGCTTTACCAACTCGCGGCCAAGTATCCCCAGCGGGTCGCGGTGGCGGCCTGTTACTCGAACGAACTGGCGCACCAAATTATCGGGGCTAGCGACATTTTCCTCATGCCCAGCCGGTTCGAGCCGTGCGGGCTGACCCAGCTTTACAGCCTGCGTTACGGGACGATTCCGGTGGTGCACGCGACGGGTGGGCTGGTGGACACGGTGGTGGACATGACAGACGAAACACTCGCTGACGGGACCGCCACGGGCATTCATTTTCGCCATCCGGATGTGGAGGGGGCGGCGTGGGCCATCGACAGTGCGGTGGGCAAGTACCGCCATAACCGTCCAGCGTGGGAGCAGATGATGCGCACCGGCATGACAACCGACGTTTCCTGGGAGAAAAGCGCCCGGCGCTATGTGGAGATTTACGAGCGCATCCGCCGTCACACCCCGGCCGCGAACGGCAAGAAAAGCAAAAAGAAAACGTCTTGAGTGAAAGTGAAAGAGCCGCAAGTGCATCGCAGCGTAACTTGCGGCTCTTTTTTCGTTTACTTCCCTAAGGAATCAGGAACACGAGGGCGGTGATGATACCGCCTTCGGCGATCGCAGACCGCATACTGACGGGCAGCGGATTCCATTTATACGGGGCACAGCTTCCCGGGCGATAATGGCCCAGCGGGTACTGGCATTCGTTGACCGGCTCGATCGCGATCAGCGACGGCAGCATGGGGATCGTCAGCAGGAACTGGCCTGCCGAGAGGATCGGCTGCAGAACCGGGCCGGCAGTGTGGCCGTAACGCTCCAGGTCGGGCTGCTCGAAATACAGCGGGTTATGACACAGGTTCGACGCGGTCCAGGTGAACTGCGTGCCGGCAAACTGGCGCACCGGGAAAACTTCGTCGTTGGTCACCAGCGGGCACGTCGTCGGGAAAATCCCTTCCGGCGGCTTAATATTATTCGTGATCTCACGAATCGGCTTCATGTCGCGGCTGGATGGACAGCGGTCTTCAACGTACCCGTCCTGATGAAATCGCTTCCATGGATCATCGTCGTCGGCCGTCGAAGGCGGCATCGCGCCGACGCCTGATGGCGGCAGAATATTCGAATCGCCGTTCATATCCCGTGGAAATGTGGGAGCCGTGCCTGTTCTTCCGTTACGCTCCGAACCGCTGAGGTCCGGACTTCCAATCGCTCTCGGTGAAGCAGCAGAATCACGACCATTCATCATGTCCACTCCCGCATCCGGGAGTTGGGGGAACCCGAATTCTTCCATCGGCAGTGCCGCGGGCATTTCGTCATCATCGCCGGCCAGGGCTCCCAGGCCGGGGGCTGCGCCGAGACCGCCGGGTAAAGGCAGCGAGCTGCGGGTGCGGGTATCCGCCACGGGGATGAAGGCCGCGGTGGCCGCCTCCCGCCGGGGCATCTGCACATTAGAGACCTGCCGCACACCGTAATTTTCGGGAGCGGTAATGATCACCGGCACGGCTTCGGCATGCTGAACCGGAATCGGCGTCAGCACCACGGTGTCTGACTGCGCTCCCTGCCAGTGAGAAGCCGTTTCCTGCAAAACCGGCTTCGCGGCCGTCTGCGTCCGCTGCACTTCGCGCCCCTGCGAAGCATGCACCGGAATCCATTTCAACTCGGCTCCACCCTGCGAAAGCGGCGTGTTTTCCGTTGCCGCGGAGGTGTACGAAACGATCTGTACCGTCGGCGCACGGCCGGGCGATTCAACGAAAACCGCCTGGCGAACCGGATAATCCCCCGCCTGAAGAATACTCGGCGAGGCACAGAATGCCAGCAGGCCCACCATCATGGAAAGCCTGCGCGGCAACAAATTTTTCTTTACGAAACCAAGCACCGAACGACCCGGCTCAGCCGAAATCCTCCGATGTGTAATTAGGGGCTTCCTGCGTAATTTTAATGTCATGGGGATGATTCTCCCGAACGCTTGCCGGCGAAATCTGGACGAACCGCGCTTCTGTACGAAGCTCGTCAATACTCCGCGTACCACAATATCCCATACCAGCCCTAAGCCCCCCTATGAGCTGATAAACGAATGGCCCCAGCTTTCCGCGATACGGCACCTGGCCTTCCACGCCCTCCGGAACCAACTTGTCCGGGCCGGCGGCCGACTGCCGATAACGATCACTGGAACCCTTCACCATCGCGCCAAGCGATCCCATTCCGCGGTAATACTTATATTGTCGTCCCTGGTAAAAAACCGTCGTCCCGGGGCTCTCTTCCAATCCAGCGAGAAGACCGCCGAGCATGACAACATTCGCACCGGCGGCAATCGCTTTCGTGATGTCGCCGGAATAACGGATTCCTCCGTCCGCAATAACGGATACGCCTGACCCCTCGACGGCTTTCGCCGCCTGGTAGATGGCGGAAATCTGAGGAACTCCCACACCCGAAACAACCCGCGTCGTGCAGATCGAACCGGGCCCGATCCCCACCTTGATGGCGTCCGCACCCGCTTTCACGAGATCACGCGCCGCATCCTCGGTGGCAATGTTACCCACGATCAAATCAATGTCCCAATCTTTCTTGATCTTTTTTGTGGAATCAAGAACATTTTTCGAATGGCCGTGGGCGCTATCCATCACCAGCACGTCCACTCCCATCTTGATCAGCTTCTCCACGCGTTCGTAATCGTGGACGCCGACCGCGGCACCGACGCGAAGCCGGCCGCTGGAGTCTTTGCAGGCATGAGGATAACTTCTCATCATATCGATATCCTTGATCGTGATGAGTCCCTTCAATATATAATTATCGTCAACCAGCAGAAGTTTCTCCACCTTTTTTTTCATTAAAATTTTCTCAGCTTCCTTAAGTGTTACTTTTCCTGAAAACGTCACAAGGTGCTTCTTTGTCATAACTTCGCTAATCGGAATATCTGAAACCTCCAGAAACCGCAGATCCCGGCGGGTGATGATCCCCTCCAGATGGCCGTTCTCCAGCGTGATCGGAATCCCGGAAACACGGCTTTCGTCCATCAATTTACGGGCGTCACTGACTTTCGCGTCCGGGCGGAGCGTGGCGGGGTTCGTGATGATGCCGTTCGCCGTACGCTTCACTTTCACCACTTCCGCCACCTGCTGGGCGATGGAAAGATTTTTGTGTATGATTCCGATTCCTCCCTCCTGGGCCAATGCGATGGCCATGGCACTTTCTGTAACGGTATCCATCGGGGAACTCAAAATCGGGATATTCAGGCAGATGGATTTCGTCAGATGCGTGGAGACATCCGCTTCTGAGGGAACGAATTCACTGTAACGCGGCTCGAGCAGCACATCATCGAACGTAATCCCGCGATATTTAATTTTATCTACCATGGTTTCTCCTTTCGAACCGGCCCGGCGTGAATGGGTGCGCACTAAATGGTCTGTGTAAAACCCATTATTTTAATCGCGCATTTAAATAATGAAAAGGGGGAGGGCCGACTTGCGAAAAAATCGAAAATCGGCTCTCCCCCTGCAATTTACGCTGTGTTTACTCCGCGTCATCCTGCCTGAGACTCTTGTCCATCATCATTTTCAGGTAAACCTGAAGAAGATTTTTCGATAACGCATGCGGCGTCGCGGAGAAAAAGTGACCATTTTGGCCCGAAACGGTGGTCACCGCCAGGGTGGAGGGCGTGTCGGACGCCAGTGGTGAGGGAAGCGGATGAGGCAGTTCCGGGGCATAATTCGCGCGAATAATGTCGCACAAAAACTGAATCCGCACCCCATCCAGACGCAGGGCGGTGCGGACGATATTCTTTTCCGGCGAGGCGACTTCCTCACAGATGGCGTTCCATTCATCACGCCAATCGGGGTGGACGCCGGTGACCGAACCGGGTTTCTGGAACGCCACGGGTACGAATTTTCCAGGCGTACCGTTTTCCGAATGCGGAATTCCCGTCGGCACGGCACTCGGCCGCGGAGCCGGCTGCGGAGTATTCCCCGGTGGGAGCGGCGCTTCTGACTCCGGAATGTACTGGGCGCGAACGCGTTCCCAGTTATTTTTCGCCGCCCGCAGAACGTTTTCATTACCCGGGACGATTAAAATATGATTTCCGTCTAAAAGAAGCACCAAATTCCGTTTCGCCAGCAGCGGATCGGGCCCGCCAGTGGCCTCCCGATTCATGAATTGCGCGAGGACGTCCTGAAATCCGTTCTGCAAGTCGCCGGTCTGGAGGCCGATTACGCCGCGCTGAAGCAGGGTGGTCAGACGGAAATCGCCGTCAAAACCGCGGTGTGAGAAGTCACCGGCCTGCTCGGCCCGCATTTTTTTCATTTCCCGGGCATAAAGTTCGAGATCTGAAATATACAGCGAATATCCGTCAAAATCATAAACCTTCATTCCCTCATTCGCCCCGGCGTTTCGGCCGATCTTCTCTCCGATTCGTGAGCCGATTTCACCGCCACGCTGCGCCGCCGCCTGCGGATCTGCCAGGGGCAGGCGGACGGGGCGGTTATTCGCCGCACGCCGGGACTGCCGGGCGGAGCGACCGTTGGCGAGATTTTCCGCTATTTTCGCACCTAAATCACCCAGCGCCGAGGCGCCGATATAACTGCCCACTAATTCCGCCTTGGGCAGGATCAGCTCCGTCACGAACGCCTGCGCGTCATCCACCTCCAGAAAAAAGCACCACTGCTCGGCCAGCAACTCGCCCTGACCCGGCAGCGCCAGCGAGAATTCCACGTGGCGGACCCGGTCAAACGGCGCTTCAAGCTTCGCGGCCACGCTCTGGGTGATGTCTGCCTGCCCGGCAAACGGCGCGGGAACGTCCGGGACGATTTTCAGAAAGTTGCCCGTCTCCAGCGTCGTATTTACCAGCGGCCCGGTGGTGTCCCGCACCTGAACCATCAGCGGGGAATTCGGCTTGGGCTGGAGCGTGACGGAAGTCAGCGTGGTGTCTTTCTTGACACACATGTCCACCCGCACCCCGGCCAGGTTCTGCTCCATCCAGCGTATGGCGACATGCGCCCGGTCATAATAACCCTCCGCCATATCCAGCTCGGGATCCGGAATTTTCAGGGATTTCATGGCCTCCGAGAACACCGGCGAAAAATCCTCCAACGCGATTTTCCCCAGATCAAGCAGGTGCTGAATGCCGGCGGAGGTAAGCTCCAGCGAAAGATGCGAATTCTTCATCGCGCATGGCGTGGCGGGATGCGTCTGCGCGTATGACTTGGCCTGCCATAATTGCAGCATGGTTTCTTTCGAGACCGGCTCGACGACGAACGCGTACCCATTTTTTTCGAAAACCTGATGTTTTTCCGGTAATTGCACCACGGAAACATACCCGGCGCGCATCGGCTCCGGGAATTTTTCGGGGTTCTCCCCCAGCGCGAAGACAAATTTTTTGTAATCCCGCACCGGCAGGATGATCACCCGGGCCATCAGATTTCCGTAAGGCACGTACACCACCGCGGCCTGGCCTTTCATGTCCACATGCGCCGCCGCCCTTCCGTAAGCGGAAAGCTGAATCCACTCCAGCGGTCCCACATTACCCAGCCCCAACTGAGCGAAAAGATACCGTCCCCGCTGATTCAGCACTTCCAGCGCCGTGGTTCGCACGATCAAAAGCGCGTGGTCCGGAATCATTTCCTCCAGCGCAACCCGCGGAATTTCAGACTCCACGGCCGGCAGCGCGGCGCCGTCTTTTTTACGCGAAAAGCCGGGAATAACGAGTGTGCCGGGATTTTTCCCCGCACCAGGCGATTTTTTAGCGTCTTTCGGCGTTTTTGCTGCGACCGGCTCCGTAACCGTTTCCTGAACCTCCGTCCGTGGAGTATCCGCGTCTTCAAAACCCGCAAAAACCTCCATTTCGTCGGCTACCGGCTCCGCCGATTCTTCCGCGTGCAGCGAGTGAGCGGTGAAAAATACAGCCGCGGCAGTAAAAAAAGCCCCTAAAAAGATAAACCCCGTGTTATATTTGTGTTTCATGATTCGCCCTTTCCTGATAAATATAAATATAATGGAATGAAAAGATGCATGCGCCGCCGTGCGGCCTCTCTCTATTATCATACACACTCCGCAGCCCGGCGTCTAGTGCACATCCAGAATCAGTGTCGTCACGAAACAGCAGCCGGGAGCGCAGCGGAACGCAGTGACGCGAAGAGACCGGATAGAACCGCTGGATTTTTCGCCACTTCGATCCGGTCTCTGCGCTAACGCTCCGCTTCCGGCTGCTGTTCTTATGGGAAAATGAACCTGATAACACCTTTACGAAAGTCCGTCCTTGCAAGGAGCACGCGAATTGGTAAAATAAAGGTAGAGAGAAAAAGCACCCTTTCCTTAAGGAGAAAAATCATGGCGCAAAACGATAAAAAAATGTGGGCCCTGGTAAAGGCGAGACCTGAAAAAGGCATCTGGCTGGAGAAAGTGCCGGTGCCGGAGGTGGGGCCGAATGATGTGCTGATTAAAATTCATAAAACGGCGATTTGCGGCACGGATATTCACATTTATAATTGGGACGCCTGGGCGCAGGCGACGATTCCCGTGCCCATGCATGTGGGGCATGAATTCGTGGGTGAAATCGTGTCCTGGGGCAGTAATGTGGACGGTTATTCCGTGGGGGAAATCGTTTCCGGAGAGGGGCACATCGTGTGTGGGAAGTGCCGGAACTGCCTGGCCGGGCGGCGTCACCTGTGCATGGACACGCGCGGTGTGGGCGTGAACCGTCCGGGCGCGTACGCCGAGTATCTGAGCATTCCGTCCGAAAATGTCTGGCCGTGCGCCCCCGGCATTTCCGAGGATATTATCGCGTGTTTCGATCCGCTGGGGAACGCCACGCACACGGCGCTGTCTTTCGATTTAATCGGGGAAGACGTGCTGATTACGGGGGCCGGGCCGATCGGGGTCATGGCCGCCGCCATCAGCCGGCACGTCGGGGCGCGGCACGTGGTCGTCACGGACGTTAACGATTACCGCCTTGAGCTGGCCCAGAAGCTGGGCGCGACGCGCGTCGTGAACGTTACCCGGGAAAACCTCCCGGAGGTGATGGACTCGCTGGGAATGAAAGAGGGTTTTGATGTCGGCCTGGAAATGTCCGGAAACGCCTCCGCCTTCAGTGCGATGATTGATGTCATGCACCACGGCGGGAAAGTCGCCATGCTCGGGATTCCGTCGCAGGATGTGAAGATCGACTGGAATAAAGTCGTCTTTAACGGCCTGCAACTGAAAGGGATTTATGGCCGGGAGATGTATGAGACGTGGTATAAAATGACGTCCATGATTCAGAGTGGCCTGGATATTTCCTCCGTCATCACCCACCGCTTCCCCATCCGCGACTACACCACCGCGTTTGAGGTCATGGCCTCCGGCAAATCCGGCAAAGTGGTGATGGACTGGAGTGAAATTGACAATTGATAATTAACTGCGTAATGCAAGCATTCCGGTCGGTGGCTCGCTTGCGTCAATTATCAATTATCAATTATCCCTTCCATCTTCCCCCCCTTGCGGGAAAATAAAATGGGAATATAATGGCGACTTACTGGGGTAAATTTTATTTTCGCAAATTACCACCCATTTAGCAGGAGAAAATCACGTGGGAACAAAGATTTCGGGAAAAGGGCGTCGGAAGATCGGTCGGAAAAAGCGTAAGATGCGTTCCAAGATTCGCCACCGTAAATAATGATGGTTGGTGGGGTGTCTTCTGTGGGGGATGCCATGGTGGAATTCATGAGGCCGGGGCGCTTTCTGTTTAAGGTTCCCGTAAAAATGATTTTTGCGCAAATTATAATAAAAGCTGGCATAAAATGTTATGTCGGCTTTTTTCTTTTCTTGGAGAGGAACCGGACTTCTCAAAAGTCACACAGAGAAGAATAGATAATATGTAAGTATTTCAAATTTACTTTTTTTTCGTCAAAATTCACCACAGAGAGCACAGAGGACACAGAGAAAAAATTTTCTCATTCATTATTCTCTGCGGTGAAAAAAAGCAGGCGAAAGCAGATTGATTTCAGAAAATACAAACAAAGCATGCATATTCTTGTACTGCAGTGCCCGGTAAATTCACCGTATTTTTTGTAATCGGAACAGGCCGTCGCATAAGCGGAGGCATTCTTCCCGAATCGTTAACGTGATTATGCCGAAAGCACCGAAAATTCCAGATGACGGAGCATGAACTTGGTGGATGTTTTCTGCGTAACTATACGTAATCTGCGCAGTGTGCACGAAATATTACTTTATTTAGGGTTTTTTTATGTTCTCCCCCAAAAAAAGTGAGGGTCGCGAATCCCTGAAAAAACGCAATTTGCGTCTGGAAATGTTGGAAAAAAGGGAGATGCTCAGTGTGACGCCGCTGGTTGAGGTGACCGGCGCGATGGTGAGCATTTACCGCAATAATGATAAAATCGTCGTCGTTGGGGAGGATTCCCAGCAATTTTACACCGGGGACATCGCGGAAATCGAAAAGCTGACTATCAAGAGTAATGATGGCCTGGCGAAGGTGATTTCGGTGGACATGGATCGTGGCGGGGTGTTCAATTTCGCTGATGGGCTGCTCATTCAGTGCAGCACTGGTTCCAGCCTGACGAACATCGTGAAGCTCATCGGCTCGAATCAGGACAACACGTTTCTGGTGGAAAACACGCAGGTGACGCTCAATTCGCTGGTCGTGACTGCCACGGATGTGTCTTCCATGGTCCTGCAGGGCGGCGAGGCGAACGACACCTACTCGCTGGTCGGGCTGATGGTAAACACCACGATTTATGACGCCGAGGGAGTGAATCACTTGGATTTCTCGGGATACACCTCGGCCCAGACGCAGGGCGTGGAGGTCAATCTCGGCACCACCAGCGCGCAAAAGGTGTTCGCCGACAACGTCAATAGATTAACGCTGGCCACGCAGTTACAGAATCTCACAGGCAGCCAGTACGCCGACATTCTGCGGGGGAACAGCCTCGCGAACGTGATTATCGGCGGTGCCGGGAACGACGAAATTCATGGCGGTGCCGGGGCCGATACGATTTACGGTGGCGCGGGCGACGACACGATTTACGCCGATTCCGGAAACAATCGTGTTTACGCGGGCACCGGCGATATCAACCGCATTTACGGCGGCACGGGCAACGACCGCATTTTCGGCAGTGCCGGCAACGACCGGATCGAAGCCGGGGGGGGGAATAACCTCATCGTCGGTGGCGGAGGAAACGACATCCTCACGGCGTCCAACGGCCGAAACGTTATCATTGGCGGCGAAGGCGAAGACATCATCACCACCGGCGAAGACGAATCGATCGTCATTACCGGCCAAACGATCTACGACGATTACACCCAGGCCGAATCGCTGGCCGCACTGGAAGCGATTTACGCCACGTGGATTTCCAGCGACAGCCGCTCGGCCCGTATCACCGCCCTGCGCGACGGCGTGGGAACCGGCGCCAGTGTGAAGCTCGACGCCACCACCGTGCTCAACGACGGTGAGGCGAATACCGTTAACGGCACGGCGGGCAAAAACTGGATTTTCGCCAGTGAGCTGCATGATACCCTCAACGGCGTGAGCGCAACGGACGGGAAAGACGTCATCAACGAAGGCGGCATTCCGGTCGATCCAGACCCGGATCCGGACCCGGATGATTATCAAACGCTGGAAGCATTCAAAAACGAGCTGGCTGAACTGCTGGCAACCGGCGATGCAACTGCGCTGATGTTCACGGTTTCCGAAAACGGAACGCTCCTGGTGTCTGTGCGCGAGGGTGTGGTGGACAAGGCGAGTAATGCCGCGCTGACGGCCGGCACGCTTTACCCGGTGGGTTCCGTGTATCAATTAATCGTCACCGCGGGCGTGATGAAGCTGGTGGAAGCCGGCAAGGTTTCGCTCGACGATTCCGTGATGGAACTGTTGCCCGACGTGTTTACCGAGGCCGCGGCCGGCTCGAATTTGGAGGCCCTGACGGTGCGGATGCTGCTGAATGGTTCCAGCGGGCTGACGGATAGTATTTTTGCGGCGGAAACGGCCGTCCCTTCGCGCGACGAATACATTTCGGCGTTCCTGGCTTACCTCGGCACGCTGAAAGAAGCCGCCACCACGCCGGGCACGCGGACGCAGGACGGCGAGGCGGGATTCCTACTGGCCGAGCTGCTGATTCAGACGATTACGGAAAAGTCGCTGAAAGAATATATCACGGAGAAATTCCTTGACCCGGCCGGGATTACGGGGTTCGTGTGGGATGCGGCGGATGTACTGGCCGCGAAAAATAACGTGGCGAAAACAGACGCGTCTCTGGCGTGGGCCAACCGTCCTTCCGCCGGCGGCGGCGTGATGGCAACTCCGGAAGCGGTGGCGAAATTCCTCGGCATTTTCACCGGCGCCACCACCGCCACTTCAGACGGCACGGCTCTGCTCAGCCAGGCTTCCCTGACCGCCATGGCCCAGAATCAACTCGCCAACTACTGGAAATCCAGCGCCGACGAAACCTGGAATAACGCCATCGCGCCGGGGCTCGGGTGGAACAGCGTGGCCGACCCCGTATTCAGCGCCCTGGGCGTCAGCGCGTGGATGCAAACCAGTCGGGCCGGCGATTACCTCACCGTGAATCTCGTGATTCCGGAGTATAAACTTGTGCTGACTGCCTGTGCCGTCCTGAACCCGGAAGCGGACTCGGACGTCGCGCTGACCGATACCGTGCAGAGTCTGCTGACGCGGACCGTCATCGGCATGCTCGCGGAAAAAGGCGTGACCATCGACTTCCCGGACACGATCACATACGCCGGTGACGCGGCCGTGCTGCCGGAAAATTTCGCGACGACGTACGCCGGGGTGTACGCCACGTACGGCGACATTCTCAGCGTGGACTTTTCCGGAAATAACCTGCTCGTGCGGGTGTACTCGGCCAGCGGCTGGACGGATGAAATTGTATGCCAGTACCGTGAAGACGCGGACGGAAACGGTTATTTCGTGCCTGCGGATCAAGTCGAGGGCGATCAGGAAACGCGTCTGGTTTTCGCCGAGACGGATGGGAAAATTTATATCGTAACCACCGTCATCGACACGATTTACGGAATCGCCGAAATGTCGTGCGTCAGCCATCAGAAACTGAACGCCATGGCGTGGGACGCGATCTGGGATAACGCGGGAGTCGAGGAAGGTGACCGCGAGGCGGCGAAAGACACGTGGCTGGACGATCGCGTGGAGAAAGTGTATGCGCTGTCCGGGGATTATTATTCTTCGGACGCCCAGGCGCAGCCGCGGGTGAAGCTCAATTATTCCGGGTCTGACATGAGCAGCATCATTTTCGTGGAACATGAGGGTGGCTATTACGCGTTTCAGATCGTGGACGAAAACACCGCGGTGCCGGTGCTCGACCTGCCGGGCGAATTCGGGAAGCAGCTGCCCACGCTGGTGTTTACGGCGGACACGGAATTTAAGCTGGGGAACATGGCGTACCAGTCGGTCAGCGATTTTCAGTCGCTTACGGTGGGCAGTACCATGGAGCCGAGTCTGACTGCCGACGCTCCCGGTTACTGGCTTCACGCGCCGGCCACCTCCACCCCGGACGTTCAACTCGCGGTGGACGTACCGGCGAACGGCCGGGTGATGATTTTTAACGCCAGCTTCAAGCTGCTGTACGACAGTTTTGAGGATGACGGCCGGCTGCCGAGCACGGCCAGCGGAACGATTTCCGCGTACCAGGTTACGTATGACGCCCAGCAGGAGTTATACATTTACGTTACCTCGAAAACCGGCGGAGAGTGGAGTATCAGCCGGACGGCGGAGTGATGCGTCTACAGAGCCGTCACAAGAAACAGCAGCCGGGAGCGGAACGTTAGCGCAGAGACCGGATTAGAATTGGGAAATTGGTTACCGATTCTTATCCGGTCTCTGCGCGTCACGGTGTTCCGCTGCGCTCCCGGCTGCTGTTTTTTGTGAGATAATTAATTAAAAAGACGCGTCACCGGTTTTCTAAAAGCTGCCGCAACTTGCGATGCGAGGTTTTCAGGCCGGGATGAATGAGGCGTCCGCGCCGGAACGCGCGGCGGGCGAGTGATTTTTTGCCCTGAAGCAGAAACGCGTGGCCGAGCATGGCGGCGGCCGTGAAATGATGCGGATTCCGTTTCAGCGTCTGCCGGAAATCGTCCGCGGCCCGATCATATTCTCCCAGCGCAAACCACGCGCAGCCGCGCTGATGCCACACTTCCGCGAAATCCGGCGTGCGCGCAAGCTGGGCGGAGGCGAGAATCATGGCCGGGCCGAAATTCCCGGCGTTTATCTGGGCGATGATTTCTTCCAGCGCCTGCCGATCTTCCGGAGAACCGTCCCGCCGCCAGAGCATTTTCATGCCGGTCTCGGCGAGCATGGCGGTGATGGAATCCGGATCATGCAGCGCGCGGGCCAGCGCCCGACTCGCGCGAAAATCTCCCTGGGCGGTTAAAGCCAGAACGGCCGCCTGACGGACGGTGGTTTCATGGTGCGCGACCAGACGCTCCAGGGTTCCGGGTGTATAAGTACTGGCTGCACGTTTCTGAAAACCGGAAAGATCCCGGTCTTCCAGATACACATGATAAAATGCGGATATTTGCGGCAAATGCGGATTCCTAGATTTCACAGGAGCACTCCCTTACGACGCTGTCTGAAGTATAAAATGATAACCGACTAATATTAGTTTACACGCATTTCTTGTATCAGTAAAGAGAAATTTTCATATAATTTCATTATCGCACGGTTTGCTCAGCGGGTTATAACGGCTGGTGAGCCTGTGACACGTCCCCGTAACTTGCATTCCGGCGGGGGATCTGATAAAATAAATGAACTGGGAGTTTCCCGGGTACATTTTTTAGCGTTTTACTGGAGAAAATGAGATGAAAAGATATTTTACCCCCATGGCGGCCGTGATGATCGCGGCGGCATTTACGTTTATGTCCACGTTTTCGTGTGTGGGACAGGAAGTGACGTCCGGTAAGCCGGACGGGTCGGCGATCGAGGTGATGATCGTGGACGGCAATAATAATCATAATTGGCGGGAGTCTACGCCGATTCTGAAGCAGGATCTGGAGGAGACGGGGCTTTTTGAGGTCACGGTGGCCACGGCGGACCCGGATAATATGGCCGATTTTAACCCGAAATTTTCGGATTATGACGTGATCGTGCTGAATTATAATGGCCCAGACTGGAACGAAAACACGCAGAAGGCGTTTCTGGAGTACGTGAAAAACGGCGGCGGCGTGGTGGTTTATCACGCGGCGAATAACGCGTTCACGGGCTGGGAAGAATTTAATAAAATCATCGCCGTCGGCGGCTGGGGCGGACGGAATAAAGAAACCGGCCCTTACTTTTACCTGAAAGACGGAAAACCCTTCCGCGATTATGAATCGGACGGCCCCGGCGGCAGCCACGGTCCACAGCATGAGTTTCAGGTGGTGCTGTATGAAGAGCACCCGATAACGAAAGGCCTGCCGGAAAAATTCATGCACGTTTCGGACGAGCTTTACTGTTATCTTCGCGGCCCGGCAGAGAACGTGAAGATTCTGGCGTACGCCCACTCGCCGGCGGATAACGGCGGTTCGGGGCGGGATGAGCCGCAACTGATGGTGATCGAGTATGGGAAAGGCCGGATTTTCCATCTGGCGTACGGGCATGCGGGCAGCCACCTGCGTGCGGTTTCGTTCATCGTGCCGTTTATTCGCGGGACGCAGTGGGCTGCCACGGGAACGGTTACCATTCCGGTGCCGCCGGATATGCCCACGGCGGAAAAAACCATGAAGCGGGATTAAGGGAATGATGAATGAGCCGCAAGTGGAGTGCATCGCAACTTGCGGATGGTGTGCCGGCGCGTAAAAATGCGGATTCAGACGTATGAAGCAGTGAGGTTCTCCGTTTCTGCGTTATCCGCAAGTTACACCCCGCTTCACATGCGGCTCATTTATTTTTCGCAGAAAAAAGTGAATTTTTTATGAAATTTGGCGAAACCCCTTTATCTGTGGTTGACATTTTGGCGATTTCTGATAATAATAATAGAGAATTAAGTGATTCGTCCTTAATATAATAAAAGTTATTGGATGATGTTCCTGTCAGGGAAGTCTTTTTCTGCCCGGCAGCGTGTAATTGTTCAGTGTCCGTATTTTATGCGTCCGCATAAGTCTTTTTGCGGCGTGCTTTCCAGAGTGTAACCCTCTTTGAACGCAGTGCATTTTTTGTTGCGGAGTGGAAGCGGGGAACGTGTTTTTTCATGGAATGATGGGAATTCTGGTATGCCTGGCCGGCCGGTGACGGCGGCTGCGTTTATCGTTTTGCCATGAAGTAACATGAAATGCAGCGGTAAAATTTAAAAATGATCGTGTCGCCCCGTTTCTTTATGGCGGGGATCGAAATAATTTATGAAAGTGTTCTTTCAGGTGATTTAAACATGGGAAAATTCAGAGATCAGCGTGGCGGTTCTCGCAATAATTCTAATTCCGGAGATCGAACGGCGTCTTATTCTTCGGGCGGACGCGGCGGATACCGTGACGGCGGCGGTTATCGTGACGGCGGTGGCGGCGGTTACCGTGATGGGGGGGGGTACCGTGACGGTGGTGGCGGTTATCGTGACGGCGGCGGACGTGGGAATCGTCAGCAGCGGCCGCGCATGTCGAAAATGAAAACAAGTAATGATCCGGTGAACGCCGAAAATCCGTTTCTGGATGATGAAACCGGCGAGCAGGTGGAAGAGCTGGAAATCACGGGCGTGCTGGAAATGCACCCGAATGGATACGGTTTTTTGCGCGACCCGGCTGTGACGTACACGCGGCAGTTGATTGACCCGTTCGTGCCGGGAAACATGATTGAAAAATACGGCCTGCGCGAGGGCGTAATGTGTAAGGCGGTTGCGCAGCCGGGGCGGAAGAATCAGGGCCCGCGGATCAAGGAAATCGTGGAGGTGGAGGGTGCTCCGCCGGAAGATTTTCTGAACGTTCGCTGTTTTGACGAGCTGACGGCCATCACGCCAGATAATTGGTATCGGCTGGAGACCGGGCCGGAGCCCATCAGCACGCGGGTAATGGATCTGCTGACGCCGCTTGGCCGCGGGCAGCGGGCGCTGATCGTGGCGCCGCCGCGGACGGGGAAAACCATTCTCATGCAGCAGATTTCGGCAGCCATCTCGAAAAATTATCCGGACGTGCACATGTTCGTGCTGCTGATTGACGAGCGCCCGGAAGAAGTGACGGACATGCGCCGCGCGGTGCGTGGCGAGGTGGTGGCCAGCAGTCTGGATAAAGACGTGGAGAGCCACGTGCGACTTTCGCAGCTCATTATTGAACGGTGTAAGCGGCTGGCGGAAAGCGGAAAAGACGTGTTTCTGCTGCTGGACAGCATTACGCGGCTGGCCCGGGCGTTTAATAAATGGGTTGGGAATACCGGCCGCACCATGAGCGGTGGTGTGGACATTAAAGCCATGGACATTCCAAAAAAGCTGTTCGCCACGGCCCGGCAGTTCGAGGAAGGCGGCTCGCTGACGATCGTCGGCACGGCCCTGATTGACACTGGAAGCCGGATGGATGAGCTGATTTTCCAGGAATTTAAGGGCACGGGGAACATGGAACTCGTGCTGGATCGCCGGTTGGCGGACCGCCGCATCTGGCCGGCGCTGGACATCAGCCAGTCGGGGACGCGGCGTGAGGAAAAGCTGTTGGCGCCGGATGTGCTTCATGCCGTGACCATGCTCCGCCGGACGCTTGCCAGCATGAATCCGGTGGAGGCCATGGAGCAGTTGACGCAAAAGCTGGCGAAATGGAAGACGAATCAGGAATTTATTGACCGGATTTGCGGCCAGCTGCGAGATTGAGCAGGGGCTCGGGGCCGGAGGCTTGGGATTAGGAGGAGGTATTCTTGCGAAATATCTCCTTTTTTTATGTTTTGAGGAATGAAATTATGTCGGAAGAAGTGTGGACCATCGGGCGGCTGCTGAACTGGACGAAAGATTATCTGGCGAAACGCGGGGTGGCGTCGCCGCGGCTGGATGCGGAAGTGTTGCTGGCGGAAGCGGTGGGCTGTGCGCGAATCGGGCTTTACACGCGTTTCGAGGAAGTGCCGGCGGAGGATGTGCGGACGCGGTTTAAGGAAATGCTGCGGCGGCGGGCGGAGGGAGAGCCGGTGGCGTATCTGGTGGGGAAGAAGGAGTTTTACTCGGAGGAATTTGAGGTGACGTCGGCAGTGCTGATTCCCCGGCCGGAAACGGAGTTTTTGGTGGTGGGGCTTTTGGATGCGGCGAAAACGCTGTCGGCAGGGGCGGCGGGGGCATACCGGCTGTGTGATTTGGGCACGGGCAGCGGTATTCTTGCGATCATTGCCGCGATGAACCTGAAAAATAGCACGGTGGACGCGGTGGATATTTCGCCGGAGGCGCTGGAGGTGGCGGCGAAGAACGTGCGGAAGCATGAGGCGAAAATCGGTGAGCGGGTGCGGCTTTTACAGGGGGATTTGTTCGGGCCGCTGGCGGGAAATGAGGGGGCGTATGATTTCGTGCTGACGAACCCCCCGTATGTGGCGGAAACGGAGACGTGTCGCGAGTTGGCGGAGGACGTGTACCGGTATGAGCCGCGGGTGGCGCTGTTTGGCGGGCGTGAGGGGACGGAAATCATCGCGAGGATTCTGGAAGGCTCGCGGACGTTCCTGAAGCCGGGCGGGTTTTTGCTGCTGGAGCTGAGCCCCATGATTCACGCGCGGACGGTGGAGATGGTGGCCCAGACGCCGGGGCTGGAGTACGTGCGGACGATTTTTGATCTGGAGAAACGCGAGCGGATTCTGGTGGCGCGGCGGACGGTGATTTAGGGCAGATTCAGAATGAATGCAGCCGCCAGAACAGCAGCCGGGAATGAAGCGTAGTGGAATGACCGGATAAAATGGCCGAGCGTTTTCCCACTTCGATCCGGTCTCTGCGCGTCACTGCGTTCCGCTTCGCTCCCGGCTGCTGTTTCCGTGTAAAATTTACCGGTTTGTGACGCGTGGAAGTATTGCGCAGAGGCCGGATGGAAGTGGAAAAATTCTCGGCCATTTTATCCGATCATTTCGCTGCGCTCCATTCTCGGCTGCTGTTTCTTGTCTAAAACCGTGGCGGCGCGGGTATTCTTGTGCGGTAAAGTCTTCGCAGGTAGATGAAAATAGTGGGATTTGCTGGAGAATTCCGGTCTTTTTGAGTTGAAAAAAGTATTCGGGGATGTTAAAATATGTATGTATCTTTTCTTTATTGGTGATGTGAAAAGGGTGATGCCGGGTTTGAATAAAAATATGAGGTAAAAAATGATGACGGAAAATGCGTCGCCGCCGGCGGAGAGTGTACGGGAGGCCATGCAGCGGGGGATGCTGCTGGCGTTTGAGCGGCAGTTGGGAAACGGTTCGCGCGGCATGGTGTGGCTGATGGGCGGCGTGCTGCTGTGGTGCATCACGTGTGTGACGGTGCTGGTCAGTGCGTATGGAATAAACCTTTCGCTTTTTGAACAGGAGTCGGAGTTTCTTCTGGGGGCTTCCGGGGCGATTCTGGCGGGGCTGATGGGCGCGAGTTGGTGTGCGGAATTGCCGGGGCGGGTGGTGCCCAGCGGCGGGCTCTGGCTACGGGTGAGTTGGGGGCTGTTTTTCGTGGGGTGCCTGATGTTGGTGGCGCCGGGCTGGTTTCCGTTTACGGTGGGGCTGGTGCTGGTGACGGCGAGTTACGTCCTGTGGCTGCTTTACCTGCGGCGCGTGGCGTATGCGCTTGACGGCCAGGAGGCGCTGCGGCTGGTGCAGTGGTGGGCGATTTTGCTGGGGATTTTTGGGGCGGTGCTGCTGTGGCTGGCGATTTACGTAAAAACGCTGTGGCCGGAGTATGCGTTTCACTTCCGGATGGTGCCGGACACGCTGGCGGCGACGAAAGCGCTGACGTATTTCGAGTGGTTCTGTTTCGGTCTTTGGTGCGTGGCGGTGCTCGGCTCGGCTCAGATGATCATGCTCTGGCGGATGCGCGAATTGATTCGCCAGCGGATGAAAGACTGGGTGGAATCGGAAGGAAAGATGGAAATCGGCGGGCAGCGGAAAGAGACGCCGGGCGTGCTGCCGGTGCGGATAGTGATGGAAGTGGAGGAAGAGGATCTGACGCCGCGCGGGAAAGCGGGGAGTTTGAAGCGGCGGGATTTCATCAGCAGGAACCGCGGAAGGCGGAAATAATGCGTAATGCGAAATGCTTAATGCTTAATGAGAGGGAATGATGGAAAATCCGTATGCGTCGCCGGAAAGGATGACAGAGGAGGTGCGGTGGTCGAGACAGGATCGGGCACTGGTGCTGACGTGGATCGGATTGGGCTGGATGCTCATGTCGGCGTCGTGCTCGCTTGGATTGTACGTCGCGGCCGGCGGGGCGTTTTTGGTGTTGCTGGTGTCCGTGGGGAAAGCATTTTTTGTGATTGAAATGATCGGGGCGTGTTCCGCTTATGGGCTGCTGGGGGCGGCAGGGCTGAGCGTGTTTCCGGGCGTGTGGCGGTGCTGGGGAGGCATGAGCGGCTTGAACGTGATCGGGAGGGATTTTTTGTCGGTCACATGGACGGCGTGGGCGGTGGGCGGACTGCTGATGTGCGGGACGATTGTGGGGGCGTTTTGGCTTGTCCCGCTGGGCGTTATCGCGCTGGCGGTGAGCTTTTGGCACTGGTATCGTTACCTTGAATTCGTCGCGTGGAAAAATCGCCAGCCGGGAATGATGCGACTGGCTTTTTTTATGTTCGTGGCGGCGGCGTGCTGGTGTGGCGTGGTGCTGATGATCATGCTGCTGGCTTTTTTGGACATAACGATGAACCGGATGTACGCGGAGCCGTTCATTCTGCCGCCCCTGGCGATTCTGGCAGTCTGTCTTCCGGCGGTGTATCAGCTGCTGGAAATTGTGGTGCTTCGCGGCCTGCGGCTGGGGATTCAGGGATTGCTGGAACTTCCGGAAGCGGAAAGGAATGTGGAATGGTAAGCTGCGCGAGAGTGAGGGCCTGAGATGAATGAGAATCCGTATGCGTCGCCGGAACGGGTGGAGGATCGGCAGGAAAATCCCATGCTGGATATGATGCTGGGGAATTCTCGCCGGGATGAAATGATGGAGATGCTGCGTATCAGGCAGGGGCTGCGGCTGACATGGTGCAGGGGCGTGATGTGGCTGTTGGTGATGCTTTGTACGTTGCTGAATGCCGGCCTTGCAAAAATGAAAGTGGATGGAGATATCGTCCCGCTTCTCGCTTTAGGGAATACGTTGTTTTCGTTTTTGGGCGGTGTTCTGGCATTGTTCGCGCTGGCATATCTGTGGTGGGGGCTGGCGGAGGCGGAACCCGGGGCGCACTGGGATATGATCGTCAGTTGGTTGTGTGCGGTCAGCGGAACGCTATTGACGGTCGCTATGGTTTTCGTGGAGGTGGCGTTACTTGGACTGGTGGGTTTGTCGCTGCTGTGTATCGGTTACTGGAAATGGTCGCGTTGTCTGGAATTCGTCGCGTGGAAAGTGAAACGCGGGGATTTGATGCAGCGTTCGTTGTGGGTAGGAGCCCTGGCGATCGGATGGTTCGGTATGGTGCTACTTGCCTTGTTGCTGTTGGTGTTCCTCTCCCGTTTTTCGGTTTCCGCGGACGGACTGGTGATGTTGGTGGAGGGGATGATGCTTATGGCGGGCGTTCTCGGATGTGCTTATTTTGTTGCGGAGCTGACGCTGGTCTGGAAGTTGATCGGGCGGCTGGGCAGAATGCTGCGGGCGGGTGACGGCATCGAGGAGGTGGACTGGTGAGGCGGGGTGCGGAAGAAAACGGGATGCGCGAGAATCCGTATGCGCCGCCCCAGCGGGTGGAGGAGGATGCGCGCGAGATGACGCCCGAGCAGCGGTTTGCGGCGGCGCGGGGGCTGGGGTGGATGTGGTGGAAGACGCTGTGGTGGGTGGTGGTGGAGGTGACGGTGGTGGCGTGGCTGACGTGGCCGTACCCGCTGACGGAATGGTGCATGTGGGTGCTGTGGATTCCGCTGGCGGTGACGAGTGTGGCGGGGACGTGGGCCGTGTGGAGGTGCCTGGATGGCGTGCATGTCCGGGGGCAGTGGTTCGTGTGGACGAGTTGGGCGTTCTGGTTCGGTGCACTTTGGTTTTTGATGGCGTGGAATCCTTATGCCGGGCAGTTCATGGCAGTGATGGCTGTGACGTGCATGGCGGTGAGCGTGGTGAAGTGGCTGGAATTCATGGCGCTGCTGGCGAAAGAGATGAAAAGTCGGCGGCATGTGTGGACGGCTTACGGACTGATGGCGCTTACGGCGGTGTGCCTGACTCTGACGTGTATGCTGGGGGAGTTCGGCGGCTGGCTGCTGGCGGCGATGACCGTGGTGTGCTGGAGTGCGTACCTGACGCTGAATTTATGGCTGCTGGGCGGGCTTCGGCGCGTGCTGCTGGAGAATGTGGAAATGGAAATACAGGAGAAGGTGTGGTGGAAAATCCGTATGCGTCGCCGGAAAGGGTGACGGAAGAGATGGAAATGCGTCATGCGGGGCTGTACGGCAGCGTGCGTATACGGGAATTGCAGCGGGCGCTGGCCGGGTTGGGGTGGACGCTGTACGCGGTGTTGTTGGGCGGTACGACGCTGACTTTTCTGTCGGTTTTCGAGTGGGATCCAGCCAGGTGGGATGCTCTGCTTCATTGGAGATGGTTCGGCGCGGTGTGGATAACGCTCATTTTGTGCATGGTGGGAACGGGGGGAATGTATCTGCTGGGTGCGGTTTTGTGCTCGTTGACGGGATGGACGCAGAGGTGGCGGGCCCCGTTGTTGGTACTTGGCGGATTGATTTTGTCCGCCACCGGCGAGACGTATCTGTTTCGTGAACCGTTCCTCGAGTATGGCAGCCTGAACGGGTTGCAGGGGTTGGCGTGGATGACGGCGGGGGCGGCGCTGTGGTGCTGGTATTTGTGCTGGCTGACGCGAACTTTGCATGCGGAGGCAGCGAAGCTTTGGGCGCATGCCGCGCTGGTGCTGTGCATATTGACGTTTTGCGCGGTACTGACGCAGTGGTTCCGCGATGACGGGTTTCTGCTGGAGTTCCTGGCGTGGGGGGGCGGCTGTTCCGTGACGGCTTATGTGATCCTGCATGCCATGACGCTGGTGATTTTGCGTCGGACGCTGCGCATGCGGATTCGGCGGTTGAATGAGACGGGATACGAGGAATGAGTGAAAACGGGATGCGTGAGAATCCGTATGTGTCGCCCCCGCAGGTGGTGGAGGATGAAACGTCAGTGCACGAGTACCTGCGGCGGATTCGCTGGGTGCGGTGGGGACTGGGCGTGTTGTGGTGGAGCGTGCTTTTGGCGGTGCTCTTTTACGCGGCGATGTTCCTCGGCGAGGGGAATGACGGCGTGCCGACATGGGATTCGCAGTTGAAGGATTGGCTGCTGACGTTGTCGGTCATACCCGTGTTGGTGATTGCAGTGGCCGGGATCATCGCGTATGATATGTGCCCGAAGGAAGTGCTGTCGAAGCGCGGGCGGTGGATGGGCGGGACATTAGGCGGATGGTGGATTCCGTTGCAGTTTCTGGCGATATCGGCACATACGGAAAAGGGTTTCATCGTGATGCATCTGCTTTTCTGGGGAGGGTCGATTCTTTGGGGGCTTGGCATCCGGCAGTTGGCACGCGGATTGGAATGTCAGCGCGGCGTGGAGCAGGGCACGCGGCTTATGCGGTTGGCGATTCTTTTCGGCGTGGCCGTGGCGGCGACCATCGGGGTGGTGCGTGGGTTGGGATATCCGATTGAGTTCATTGCACACGGTGGTTATAACACAGCGGCGCTGGCGGTGATGCTGGTGCAGATGGCAGGGCTGTTGGTTTTCGGAGTGCTGCTGATGCGGGCGCTGAGTACACTGCGGCGGTGGATGCAGGTGGAAATTCTGGATAAATCGGATGAGGTGCGATGAGCGAGACGCGTGAAAATCCGTTTGCGTCGCCGGAAAGGGTGGCGGAGGATGGAAAGCCGCGGGTGGAGGGAAAACCGCTGACGGAAGCGGAGTTTGTGCGGGCGGTGCAGTGGACGGCGCTGGGACTGCGGCGTTTGCGCGGGTGTGTGATCTGGTTGGCGGCGTGTGCTGTGCTGGTGCTGGTGGCAGGGGCGGCGAGTTGGCTGTCCGGAGCATGGCGGGATTTTGTTGGTCTTGCGGTGTGGATGCCGTGGGTTTTAGCGCCGCCGGCGATTTTTCTGTTCCTGAAGGGCATGTACGGGTGCTCGCAGTGTCCGGCGGTGTTGGTGCCGAAAGCCAGTGACGAGATGCTGGGGTGCCTGATCCTGGCGGCGCTGGGGATTCCGATGATGCTTGTCGGGGCGGCGGTGCATTTTCATGTGATCATTTTTTTGATGGGTGCCGGGCTGTGTGCTGCGGGGCAGTTTTTGTTTACGCGCTTCGTCGTGCGGCTGGCTCAGCACACGCGGGATGAACGGATTTTGGGATTGTCGCGTGCGCTGCAATTTGTCAGCCGGTTCATGCCGGTATTTTGCTGCCTGTTTATTCCGGTGCTGGGCGTGCAGACGGCATTGTTCAGCGGAGGTTTTGCGGCCGTGAAATGGAATTCGCTGGTGTATATGAACGTGACCATTTGCGCGACGATGGATGTGCTGATGTATGGCTGCATGAGCTTCGAATTTTTGAAACGGATGGCGGCGTGGCTGAAGACGCTGGCGGCGGATGACGCGGCGGTTATGCAGTGGATTTTAGACTCGGAACAGTAACGGTTTTTGATAAAACGGGAGGTTGAAATGGATGTGGATATGCCGGTGAAGCGGGAAATGAGCGCGGAAGAACGGAAGTTTGACCGCGGGATGCGGATGGTGGTGCATGGGGTGACGTGCTGCTTTGCGGCCGCGTTCGTGATGCTGCTGGGGCCGATTCTGCTGTCGAATCTTGGGCTGAAAAATGAGGCGGCCGAGCGGGCGTGGCTGGGGCTGATTTTGACTGTGGGGGGGATGCACATGGTGGGGTGCGTGCTTTGCTGCCTGTGCCCGACTTCGGTCGTGCGGCACGGAAAAGGCGTGATTTTAACCGGTCTGGGGATGATCCTGCTGGCCGGGGGAATCGCGTGGTGGTGTTCGCGGAATGAAGAATATCTGAAAGAGTATGAATCCGCGCGGATACTGATAATGCTCATTCCTCTGCTGCTGTTCGCGGGAGTAACGGTGTGGATACTGTTTTTGTGGCAGCTTGCGAAACGGACGCTCAGCGGGGAAATGGCGATGTTCGCGATATCGCTGGCGGTGCTCTGCGGGGGGAGTGCCGTGCTGCTGCTGACGCCGTTGGCGATGATATTTTTTCTGTTGATGCCGTATAGTTTGGTGGCGCTGGTGCTGGAAATGTTCCTTTACATGGGCCTGCTGCTGGGGCTGCGGACGCGGATTTTGCAGCGGCTGGACCAGGGTTGGGAAGTGGAGGACGGAGAGGATTGGGTGAGCTGAATGAGGCATCAGGCATGAGGAATGCGGAATTGGAGCCGCGTGAGAATCCGTATCGGTCGCCGGAGGAGGCGGAATGTGGTGCTGGTGCGGCCCGCGGGGAGATGGATCCGCGTTGCGCTGCGTTTTTGCGAAAAGGGTTGGGATGGTTTTATGGCAGCACGCTGGTGGGATTTCTGGCGTTGGCGGCGTGTGTGTTTGAGAAGTTGTTCATTGGCGAGTCGTTCGTGCTGGCGGTCGGGTGGCCGGTGGTGGTGTTGATATGCTTCATGCAGGCGGCGGGGACGCTCAACTGTTTGCGCGGCTCGTGGCGGCTGATACCTGAGGGGCCGTTTTGGGTTCTTGGCAGTTGGTTACTCTTTCCACTTCTGGTGCCTGTGTCGGTCGTACACCCGACATTTGAGGCTGTGGTCGCCGCGGCGGTAGGAGTGTGGTTATGGCATGGGTATTTAATCCGGCTCGCACTGCGGTTGAGAAGCGGGGCGTGTGTGACGGGAGTGGCGGTGATGATGCTGGCGTGGCTGGTGATGATATTGGCATGGGTGAGGTTCTGGCAGTTGGATGAAATGTTGAAGTCGCCGGATCCCCACGCATGGGAGTTGACGGAGGTGATGTACGTCGGGTGGACATTGGCGGCGTCGTGCGGCGTGATGCTGGTGGTGTATATGGCGGTGCTGCTGCGGTTGCGGTACCTGGCGTGGAGTGTGCAGGGTGAGAAAACGGAAATTCCGGGAGAATGAAATGACTGAGAATCCGTATCGGTCGCCGGAGGAGACGGAGGAAGGCGAGACGCCGGAGAGTGACGCGGCGTATTTGCGCGGGCTGGAGTCGCTACGTGCCGGAATCGGGTGGGTGTTGACCGGTGGGGCGGCGGCGGTGGTGATGATGCTGATGTTTCCCGTGCCTGTCCTGCAGGTGTATCTGGAGCATTTCGGGGGAGTGATGGCGATGGTCGGGGCGGTGACGACGGCGCTGGTTGCGGTACAAGTTTACGGAATGTGGCGGTGCATGCGATGCCCGGGGCGGATTGCCCGTAATGTGGACGCGCTGGTCGGGGCGAGCATGGGGCTGATGGTGGCGGCGTATTTTGCGGCGTGGACCTTGGTGTGGGGGAAGTCACTCGAAACCGTGATGTACGGGCTGGCGTTAGCGTGTCTGTTGCCGTGGTTGTGGTTTTTGATGCGCGTGGCGAGAGGATTGAAACGCCCGGAGTTGACGGTAATTGCGGCGATTGTCGCCGGGCTGTGGCTGGCCGTGCTGGTTTTGGCGCTGCTGGGTGAGCAGGAATTGTTGGTGATGGCAGGCGTCGGGTATGTGATTTTTTATCTCAGCCTGATGATGGCGTTGCGGACATGGTTGAATGAGGAGATCGGAAAGTGCATGAGAACGTTTACGCTTCGCCGGCAGAGGTGACGGAAGAACACTTGCAGGATGCGGAGAAACGGAAACCGTCGTCGGTGCGGCGGCTTGCGATGATCGTGTTTCTGGTGCATCTGGCGCCTGTGCTGTTGATTTGTGGGGCAATTGTGCATGGCTATTTGACCAAGGATCATACGGGTGAATTGCATTTTATGTGGATTTGGGGAGTGATCATGGACTTTCCGCTTTCGCTGCTGCTCTTCTTTGTCTCTGGGGCGGGTATCGGTACGGCGCCTCTCGAGTGGATGGGTGTAGAGCATCGCTGGTGGCCATTGCATGACGTGATTTGGCCGGGCGTGATTTTTCAGACGGTCGGGACGCTGAACTGGCTGGGGATTGTGCTCGTGGTGCGTGCGTTGAGGAAAAGAGGAAGGAATGGCATTGGAGAATAAGTACGCGTCGCCGGAAGCGGTGGCGGAAGAGGGTGCGGAGAATTCGCGGCGGCGGTGGAATGAAGTGATCGCGCTGGCGGCGGGGATGTCGTTGGCGTTGGCAGGGTGTGTGCTGGTTGTTTGGCGATTTTTCATGCTGATGCAGTTTCGTTTGATGGGTGAATATCCGCTTTCCCAGGTGCTTTTCCTCATATCATTTTGTATGGCGGTTTACGGAACGCAGATGCTGGGGATGACGCTGTCGCTGGCGGGTGCGCGGCAGATACGGTTCGGGCGGGGGCTGATGTTGGCCGGGCTGGTGCCGTATGCGGTGTTTTGCGCGGCGTTTTGGTGGAATACGTCGGATCGCGTGCCGGAAATGTGGATTTTGCCGTGTGTCGGCATCGGATGTTTGGCGTGGCTCGGATTCCTGACACTGGTGGCGCATCGGGTGGGCAGCCGCTGGATGGTGGGCATGGCGTGTCTGACGCTGATGGCGTTTGCGTCCGCGTGGGCTGGCACGTCGGTGGTGTGGTATTTTTATTATAACATGCCGTGGGACGGCGGCCCCGGGTATTCGGAGTTGCTGAGTTGGCTGATTTTTTCCAGCACGTGGATTTCACCGGCGGTGGTGTTTTTGTTTAAGGCGTGCTTTGCAACCTACTTTGTTTTGCTGATTGGATTGACGTTTCGGCTGTGGCGGCTGGCACAAATTTTGAAGGAGGAGCCATGAGTGAGAATTATTACGCGTCGCCGGAGGTGGTGGAGCGTGTGGATACGGACGTGCTGCGGGAATACCGGTGGTCATTGATTTGGCTGGCCCGCGGGATGATGGGAATGATTTTGAGTTTCGTTCTCGGAGTCGGCATGGCTTGGTTGACGGAAGTATTCTGGTGGCGATATTTTTTGCAGTATTACAATTGGTCGTGGGCACTTGGCTTCGGAATGTTCTGCGTGCTGCAGTTGCTCGGGGCCGTGATGTGCTGGATCGGGGCAAGCCGGCTGCGGTGGGACGCGAAATGGCTGATCCCGCTCAGCGGCGTGCTGTTCGTGCTGATGTTCGGTGTCGGATTTATTGAGGCGCAGGTGAACTCGCCGCCGCTGATTTCCGCCATGCTGGTTTTCGGGTTCAGTTGCTGGGCTTGGCAGGCGTTCCTGCTGTGGATGGCGTGGTGGATGGAAAGCCGGTGGCTGATGGTGACGGCGGGGCTGGTGCTGCTGACGTTCAGCATCGCCGGCTTCGCAACAATGTATGTATTCCTGCAGCTCCGCGATTGCTGGCAGATGTGGCTGGCGATGATCTCCGGAGTCGGGTATTTCGGGCTTTACGCGATTTTGCTTATCGGAACATTGAAACGGCTGTGGACGCTGGTGGCCCGGTCGTTGGAAGGAGTGCAGTGATGGAGAATCCGTATGTATCGCCGGAGGTGACGGAAATGGTGGAGACGGACGCGGTGGTGAAATACCGCCGGTCGCTGACCGCCATGGCCCAGGGAGTGATGTGTGTAATGCTGAGTTTCGTCGTTGCGATCACGTGCATGATCGTGGGAAATCTGGTTGAGATGTGGTTGCGTTTGGAGATCATTAACGGCGCGAATGTCGTCGGACTCTCGCTGTTTTGCGGCTTGCAATTTATCGGGGCGATGTATTGTTATTCCGCCGCGGATGTGTTTGCGGAAAACGGAAAGCTTCTGATTTTCTCCTGCGGCATATTATTCGTGTCGGCGATTCTGCTGCGGTATTTTACGGTTCATCCCCTTTCGTCGGACGTCTGGTCGTTCGTCGCGATGCTGCTGTTTGGTTGCAGTTGCTGGTGCTGGCAGGTGTTTCTGCTGCGGCTTGCGCGGCGGACGGAAAGTCGGTGGCTGACGTTGGCGGCGCGGCTGGTGCTGTTGACGTTCACCATCGCGGGCTTTGCGACGATGTCTTTTTTTGCCATTGCTTCGCAGCCGGGATTTCCGCTGCCGGTAGGCGTGGCGCTGTTTTCCGGATTCGCGTATTTCGGGCTTTACGCGGTGTTGCTGATCGGATTGTGGAAACGCCTGTGGATGCTGGTCGTGCGGTCGCAGGAAGGAGTTGCGGATGTCGGAGAATAAATTCGCGTCGCCGGCGGGGGTGCGGGAAGAAGTTTCGCAGGATGAAAAATGGCGACGGAACGCGAAATCGCTGCGGATCGCGGCGTGGGGACTGACGCTGGCGTCGCTGAGTATGGGGCTGATTGTGGCGCTCATGGCGATGTTTGTCGTGAGTGACATGATATGGCCATTGTCCATTGTGAATCAATTTTTAGCGAATGTTCGCGAGCTGATTCAATGGGCGATGACAGCATCCGCCATTTCCTCTGGCATGGGCGTGGTGATGTGCCTGGCCTGCGGACGCGAGACGGCGAGGTTTGGCCGGTGGCTGATTCCGCTGTGCGTGGTGTGCCTGGCGTGGCCGGGGATGGCGATCCTGGAGATCGACTTCGGTTTGGTCGAAATGCTGGGCCATTACGAGCATTTGTTAGCAATGACTTTTTTCATCGGCCTGGCCCTGTGGGGTGTCTTTCTCTGGCTGTTGGCTTGGACGATGAAAATTCCTCACGCGGCGATATGGATCGTGCTGACGGTTGTCGTTTGGGTTATCCTTACCGTATGGAGTTCGCCGCTGATGGATTCGAATCGGGATTTTGCGCGGATGCACCGTCTTTTTTACCGTGAAGTGATGGATAACGTGCTGCCGGTGGTCGGGCTGGCCACGTGTGTCACGGCCATGTGGACGTTGCGTTCCGCGATCATGCGGGGGCTGCGGATGGTGTGCGGAAAGAGTGGTGATGAAAGGGACGAAAAATGATGGATGAAAATAAATTCGCGTCGCCGGCAGAGGTGAATGAGACGTTGGCGCCGGAGGAAACATGGCGGCGAAAGGCGGGGCAGTTGCGTTTCGCGGCGTGGGGGATGGTGCTGGTGAGTTGGGGATTCGCGCAGATGCTGATGGCCGTTAGTGTAAGCCTTGTGTCCCGGGAGTGGAAATGGAAATTACTGGATTTCCTCGTGGATTTCAACATGATCCGTATGCTGGCGGCAATCATCGGGGTAGGGATGTTCGTTCTGGGAATGGCGTTGTGCCTTGCCTGCGGGAAGAACGTAATCCGGCATGGCCGCTGGCTGATTCTGGCGGCGCTAGGATGTATCTGCGTGCCGCCGTTGTCGGATTTCTTTGTTTCCGCTTACTGGACTTATGAAAACGCGATCATCTTCGCCGGGTTCACGTTCTGGAGCGTCTTTCTCTGGCTCATGGCATGGGCGTTGAAAATCCCGCACTGCCGGTTTTGGCTCGGATTGACGTTTCTGCTCTGGGCGACGGCAGTTTTCTGGAGTGTGATGTTAAACGCGGGGTTTTCTTTTTTTCGTGATTTTAACGATTACCTTTTTCCACTTATATATTATCGTCTTGGCGTCGAGCAGTACACATATGTCGCTGGGTGTGTGACGTGTATCGTCGGGATGCTGATTTTGCGGGCCAGCATAGTGAAGCAGTTGCGGAAGATGCACGAGTTGGGCGGTGATGAGAGGAACGAAGAATGACGGGTGAGAATAAATTCGCATCGCCGGAAGAGGCGGATGACGGCAGGTTGTCGGATAAAGAATGGAAACGAAACTCGCTGCCATTGCGGTTCGCGGCGTACGGGCTGATGTTCGTCAGTTGCGGTTTCGCACTGCTGGTGTTGGCGTTTGGAATTCGGATGCTGTGGATACGCCCCGTGACATATAGTCCGCTTAACACGGTAACGCTGATTGCGGAGCTTCTCGGCGTTGGGCTCTCCCTCACCGGCATGGCGTTGTGTATGGGCATGGACAAAGATGCGGCGAGACGTGGACGTTACCTGATCCCGGCAGCATTCGGGTGCTTCTTCGTGCCAGTGCTCATACGATTTCCCCTTGCATACTGGGCCTGGAGAGATCCGATCATTTTTTCGTGGTCTGTGCTCTGGAACGCGTTTCTCTGGCAGTTGATGCGGGCATTGAAAACCCCCCAGGCACGGATTGGGCTTCGTCTCGCGTTTCTTTTTTCGTTGACGGCGATTTTCTGGAGTATCATGCTTGCTTTGAGAGTTCCCATGTTTTGTAATTACCAGGATGCGTTTGCCTATCTTGGATATTACCCCACGTGTGCTGACCGGTTTTTATTTGTTGTGGGGCACATTCCGTGTATTTTCGGGATGTTGATACTGTGGGCCGGCGCGATGAAGCAGCTGCGGATGATGCGTGGAGAGATTTTATGATGGAGGAGGTGAAAATGGATGAAAATAAATACGCGTCGCCGGAAGCGGTGGATGATGGTGGATCGCAGGTTGATGTATGGAGACACAAATCGCGGCTGCGGATTATGGCGTACGGGCTGCTGGCGGCGGCAGTAGGTATGGGGATGTACTTGGCGTTGTTGATTACCACCGTCGTGCAGATGACATTTTTTCAGGTCGCTCAAGCGATGTATGTTCCCCGTGTTAGTGGGCTTTTCGAGGTGGTCGGCTTCTTGGCAATCGGCTTGTTCGTACAGGGCATGTTGCTGTGCTTAGCCTGCGGGCTGGAGATCGCCGGATGGGCGAGGTGGTTGGTGCCTGCCAGCCTGGCATGTATGGTTTTCATTCCGCAGATGCCCGCACCGGGGTTGATTCTCTGGAATTTTTTTCTTTTGCGGGTGTCGCAGAGGATGGAGTTTGCACGTTCCGCGTCGTGCTTTTGGATTGCGTTTATCCCGTGGGGCATGCTGACTTTGCATTAATCGCCGTTTTCAGAAAATTGCAGGCGCTGGACAAAACCAAAAAAAACTCCGGCCACTCACGGTTTTTTTTTCTTTAGCATTTCTGCAGCGGTCATCAGGCCGGGGATGTCGGGGAGGGATTTGCCGGGCTTGGATTTTTTCACCGGCGGCGCAGAGTCGTCGGCGTCGAAATAAGATGCGTCACTCGGCGCGGCGTCGGCGTGCTCCTCCGGCGGAAGCTCGAAATCCCATGAGTCGTCTTCCGGAAAAAAGAAATCGGCGTCGGCGTGATTCACATCGAATGAAGACTCCGCGGCGTCCAGTGCCGCGAGCGTGGCGTCGGTCGTGTGCATCTCGTCACGCGGCAGTTCCATCAGGAACCGGCTTGGCGCCGCCGTGCGTGTTTTGCCACGCGCATTCCGCGCTGCCGTGAACGAAAGATGCAGCTCCTCGCGGGCACGAGTCATGCCGACGAACATTAGCCGCCGCTCCTCCTCGAGTTGCGTCGGGTCGTCCGCACTTCGCTGGTGCGGGAGAATGCCGTGCTCCAGGGCGGTGAGGTACACCACGGGAAACTCCAGCCCCTTCGCCGCGTGCAGCGTCATCAGGTGCACGCGGTCCTCGGCTTCGTCCAGGTCGTCGGTGTCGGATGAAAGACTTGTTTCTTCGAGAAACCGCTCGAGCAAAAAACTCGTGCCAGTCGCATCGCGGGCGTGCTTCGCGTCGAACTGCCGGGCCAGGGACACGAGTTCGGCGAGATGCGTGCGGCGTTTTTCCGCCTCATCATCCGTGCCCGTCACATCCCGGCACAGCGCGGCGTATCCAGAAAAATCGATCACCGCTTCGATGAGCGCCGTCATGCCACCACGGGTGCCGTTTTCGAGGGCAGTGTACGTTTCATGCATTTGGTGCATGGCGAAGACGAAGGCCGCGAGGGCCGACTGTGCACGCTTCTTGATCGACTCGCACCGCTGTGCCTGCGCAGCCGCCTCCCACAGCGAAAGCCTTTCTCGCCACGCAAAATCACCGAGATGCTCGAGCGTCGTCTTGCCGATTCCGCGGGCCGGCACGTTGATAATCCGCAGCAGCGCCTCGTTGTCGTGCGGGTTTTGTAAGAGCCGCAGGTACGCCAGCACGTCGCGCACTTCCCGCCGCGCGAAAAATTCCATCCCGTGCAGCACGCGGTAAGGCACGCCCGAGAGCCGCAGCGCTTTTTCGAACTCCACGGCCAGCGAATTCACCCGGTAAAAAATCGCGAACTCTGCTGCCTTGTGCGCCTGACACGAAATGGCGTCGGCGATTTGCCGCGCGATGATATTCGCCTCGTGCTCGCCGGAATCGTAGCGAGAAAGCGTCACGGGCACACCCGCCGGATTCTCCGTAAAAAGCGGGTTCTCCTTCCGCAGCGTGTTGTGCGAAATCAGCGTCTCGGCCGTCGCGAGAATGCGCCGCGTGCTGCGGTAATTCTGCCCGAGATTGACCACCGTCGCCCCGGGAAAGTCTTTTTCGAAATCGAGAATGTTCCCGATGTTCGCGCCTCGCCAGCCGTAAATCGACTGGTCGGGGTCGCCCGTGACGGTGAGGTTCGGTGTGTCGGTCGACAGCGCCCGCGCGATGGCGTACTGCGCGAAATTCGTGTCCTGATACTCATCGACGAGAATGTAGCGGTACTGGGCGTCGAGGGCTGCGCGGATGGTCGGCTGCGTTTTCAGCAATTGCATCGCCAGCAGTAGCAGATCGTCGAAGTCCACGGCATTCGCCAGCCGCAGCGCCTGCTGATAATGCGGATAGATCTCGGCCGCGACCGCCGCCGCGAGATCGCCGTACGGGGGCGCGTATTCGTCCGCCGTTTGCAGTTGCGTCTTCGCGGCACTGATCGCCGACGCGATGGTGCTTGCGGAAAAGTTCGCCGAGAGATGCGTGGTAGCCGTTTGGCGGTGCTGCTGGATCGCTTTCTTCAAGGCGGAGAGGCTGTCGTCTTTATCGTAGATCGTAAAATTTTCGCCCAGGCCGACATAGGGGGCGTAGTGCCGCAAGAGCCGCGCGGCAAAGCGGTGATACGTGCTGATCCACACGCGGTTTTGCTTTTTGTCGAAATCATCATCACCGAGCATCGCCGCCACGCGCGACTGAATTTCCTCCGCCGCCTTATTCGTAAACGTCAGCGCCAGCACCTCGTCCGGCCGCACGCCATTCTCCAGCATCCACGCGATTCGGTGCGTAATGACCCGCGTTTTCCCACTTCCCGGTCCCGCGATAATCAGCATCGGCCCGTCGTAGTGCGTCACGGCGAATTGTTGGGAAGGGGTGAGAGACATGGGAATTAGGAATTAGAAATGAAAAAGAGATGCTTCAAGAGGATGAAAATTACGCCAAGAAGGATACCGGCTGCGATAACCTTCGCCCATTCGTAAAACGATGTGGGCTTTTCATCATCATAGTGAATATAGCATTTTGGGAGAAGGGCTTTCAGTGGTAAAAAACCAAAAAACCATGTGACGCGGTCACAGCCCCAAATGTTCAGCTCACGCAACTGCGGCGTATGGCGGCAAAGGCGGAGCAGGCCAAGATCGGTGATTCGTTGGCAACCAAAAAAGTTCAGTTTTTTTAATTGTGTCATGCGATGAAGGTTGGCCAAGCCAGCGCCAGTGATACGATCGCATCCCGCAAGATTCAACTCCTGCATCTGCGTCATGCCGCGAAGATGAGTCAACCCGGCATTTGTAATGCGATCACATCCGTAAAGGCCCAATTTACGCATTTTTGTCATGCCGCGAAGGTTGGCCAGCCCGGCATTGGTGATGCGATGGTACCACCCCAGATCCAACTCCTCCAGCTGTGTCATGTCGTGCAAGTAGTGTAACCCGGCGTCCGTGAGTCGATTGAAGTCCCCCAGACATCCGACCAGCCGATATTCATTCGGATTGAGAGACAACGTCCGCACCTTCGGCAACTGTGCAAGGTACGCGGCATCCTCATCAGAGATATCGTCCGTGGTATAGGCCTGGTCTTCATAGATACACAGCCATTCCGGCAACTCGACTTTGTTTTCGAATGGGGTATCGGGAGTATTCATTTTTCGTCTTTCATTTCCAGTCGCCGGATGCGTGCATCGGCGGCGATGAGTTTGGGTTCGGAGCGGCGGTACTGGCGGATTTCCTCGATCAGGGCTTTTGCCTCGTTCAGGCGGCGACGCTCGATAAGCTCGAACAGCCGCAGGAGTTTGCGCTCCTCGTCGGCGTCGCGCGAGGGGACGTCCATGATGTCTTCGAGGATTTCGTTGGTGGTCATGCCGAAAGATTCCTCGGGGCGGCGGGTCTGTACGATGCCGTTGTCGTCCATGTAAAAGAGGATGATGCTTTGGGGGTGGACGTGGCCGAGGATTTGCGGCGAGTGCGTCGCGACGATGAACTGGCAGTTCGGGAAAACTTTTTGCAGCTTCGGGACGATGGTCCGCTGTCGCTGGGGATGGAGATGCAGATCGATTTCGTCGATCATGACGATTCCCTCGCCGTCGAGCGGGTTCTCGAGGGTGGGATTGGCGATCGACAGCCGCCGCGCGATGTCGCCGACCATAGCCAGGAGGCTTTTTTCGCCGTCGGAAAGCTGGCTGATGCTGAACGTCACGCCGTTCTTGGTGGCCTCCAGCCGCAGCGGATTCATCTCGATCGAAAAATCGGACAGCTCGGGCATGAACTGATGCCACGTATAACGCACTGCCTCGAGCTGACGATCTTTGAAATCCAGTGGCATCGACGAAAGGTCGACCTGCGTGAGGTCTTTGCCCGTGCGGCGCATCTCATTGCGGATACGCTCCTCGTTTTGCCGCATGATCCGGCGGAATTCCTTGTCCTCCAGACTTTCCCGCTCACGCATCCATTCCAGCAGTACTTTGTAATCCGCCTTGCACGAAAGCGCGTCGCGGTAGACGCTCAGCAGTGAGAAGTCGGTGTCGGTGCGGATGAACTTCGGGAAACTCAGGGCCACGCGGCTGGCCTGGTAATAAATGATAATCGGCACGGAACACTTGTCGAGCGTCGCGGCCATTTGATTCCGGATGGCCCCGGTGAATTCCCGCATGGGGTGGCAGTCGGCGGGGAAAGCGTCCAGCTCGGGATTCTTCTTCGCCCCGACGGCGTACTTCGAAATCGTCGCGCCGTACGGGCCTTGCTGGGCAAGTTCGTTGACGGTGATGAAGATTTTCGAGAATTTTTTCCCGGCGGAAATATCCAGGACGCCGATATTCCGGCCAGTGTTTTTCCCCGTACGAATCATGGAAACCACCCGCGAAAAAATAATCGCCAGCGCGTCGAGCATCGACGATTTACCCGCGCCGTTCGCACCCACCAAAACGTTCATCCGGGGATGCAGGTCGAGCGACAATTCGTGAATGCCGCGGAAATGAGTGATTTCGAGTTTCTGAATGTTCATGGCGTGGGGATGGGGCGTGTGGATTGTGGATGGTGGACGGGGGATACAATATTTAATTGTATAATGGATGGTGGAAAAAAGCAAGATTGGACGGAGGCGGAGATGGGAAAGCGTGTCATGGTGTACGAATAGATTTTTAAATTTTGAGTGCATTTCCCATTTCCCATTCCCCATTCACAAACCACAAACCCCTATCCACGCTCCGTACGCTATTCGTTCGCCCGGGTTTTGTCGGTGGTAGCGGCGGTGTAATCGCTATATTTTAAGATTTTTTCTGCAAAAAACCATTTTTTTTCTAAAAAAACCTGTTGTTTCTGCGCCACGGCCAATAAAAAATAGTAAAATAGAATAAAGGTAATAAAACGCAGAATCGCTCCCCGCTGTTTTCAGCGCATGGGGTGAAATCCAGACGGACATGCATGGTGGCGTATGTCCGGAGATGCAAAAATGGTTTCTGTACGTTCTTTTCCATTCACATTTTATTAGGGAAGGTGAAATAATGAAAGCGACAAAACCCACAAAGATGTTATTTTTGGTGGCGTTTTTCGTGTGTTTGACATGCAAAAGCGCTACCGCAGAATGCTGTACGTCGGTTTCGGCGGCCCAGGTGGTCGCTGATTACGCTGTTACGTCGTGCGAAATTCCGACGACCACGTATAAAGTCGTCTGCGAAACGGTTTATGACGAGCAGAAAGTGGTACGGTATAAACCCGTCTGGGAAACGGAAATCCGCCAGCGGCCGTACACTGTCTCGCGCCAGGTGCCGGAAACGGCGATGAAGGTGGAGCGGTACAAGGTTCGCGTGCCGGTGACGGACGTGGAAATTCGCGATTACAGTTATGAGCGCGTACGTTATGTGCCGGAAACGGCCATGAAGGACGAAATTTCGTATGTCATGCGGCCGGTCTGCCGAACGTATGAAAAAGATGAAGTTTATACGGTCAGTCGCCCGGTGCAGGAAACATGCATGCAGACCCGGCAGGTGACGGTGAATAAGCAGGTCACGTCTTACGAAACGAAGTACGTGGATCAGGGGGCGTACACGGACCAGTTGGTGCTGAAGCCGAATAACGGGCCGTTTTCGAACCGCCTGAAGTTCCAGGAAGCGAAAGTCTGCACGGACCCGGTGACGGGCGAAGTGGAGAAGCAGCGTGCGGGGCTTTACTGGGTGCCGAGTAATAAAGGCCGGTACGAGGTGTCCAAGATTTGGGTGCCGAATCCGCAGCCGGTGCAGGTGCCGCGGACGTACACGGTGCCGGAAACGGTGTGCGAGCAGGTGCCGGTGACCAGCACGCGTTACATTCAGGAGCAGGTGGTGCGGAAAGTGCCCGTGACAGTAACGGAAATGGTGCGCGAGCAGGTGGTGCGGAAAGTGCCGCACACGACGATGAAGCCGGTGCGCGAAGTGGTGGAGAACAAGGTGCCCGTGAAGGTCTGCCGCTGGCAGGAGGAAGAGCGGGTGCGGGAAGTGCCTTACACGAGCTGGAAAACCATCTGCGAGCAGCAGGTGGAAGAGTACCAGGTGAAGGTGTGCAAGATGGTGGCGGAAGAGCAGGTCTGCCGCACGCCGCGGGTGGTGCAGCGGTATGTTCCGCTGGACGCCATGGGGTGTGAAATCATGACGCCGGCCCCGAGGATCGTTTCGCCCACCCCGGCTGTGGGTGCGGCGGCGCAGGAACCGTCCATTTTGACAGGCGATTCAGACATGCCCGCGCCGTCCCTGGCGCCGGATGCCGGCGGTGGAAAGCAGACGTATGAATCGTCGGAAGGATATAAAGTGAACTCCGTGCTGCTCCCGGATGAAGGGGCGGCGAAAGCCCCGGTGAAGACGGGCGTCGCGCCGATCCCGGCCGCGAAAGATGATGTGCCGGTGCTTTAAAACAGCGCCGATAAAATGAAGGGCCTTTCCTGATGGTGGCAGGCTGCATGCTGTAAGCTCATGGCTTATCGTGTGTAGCCTGTCGTCATTTGTAACCTTTTTGAGCAACTATCAGATGGAATCTATTCGCAAGAACAGCAGCCGCTAGCGCAGAAACCGGATTGAAGTGGGAAAAATTCCGACTACTCTATCCGGTCTCTGCGCGTCACTCCGTTCCGCTGCGCTCCCTGCTGCTGTTTCGTGAATGCATGAACCGGGCGGCGGTTACAAAAAAAGACCGGCCGGGCACATGCGCGTCACCCGACCGGCTTCTTTCATGAAACACTTCACGAGAGAGAAGTTTCCGATTATCTCTGTTTCGCCTCGGCCGCCTCTCGCCGGAATTCGCCGGGCGTTTTCTGGATGGCACGTTTCAGGGAAATGCATAAATGCGAAACGCTACGAAAACCCGTCCGGCGGGCGATTTCTTCCAGCGTGTAAGAGGTCTCGGCCAGCAACCGCTGCGTGGTCTCCACCTGCACTCGCAAAATTTCGGCGTGTGGCGAACGCTTCAAAATCTGATGAAATTTCCGCTCCAGCGTCCGTCGCGGCAGCCCCGTGGCGGCGATTAAATCCTCCACTCGCAGCCCCTGACACGCCTGTTCGCGGATGAGTTTCATCGCGCACAGCAGTTGCGGATCCTGAACCGTCTGCGGATTACTCGATTCCCGGGTCACGATTTTCGCGGGGGATATGAGGGATGGCAGGCGGTGCGCGGTTTCCTGGCCGCGGAACAGGCCGTCAAAATACTTCGCCGCTTCCCAGCCGAAACGCTTTCCGTCGGTGGAAATACTGGACAGGGCCGGTGAAACGCTTTCGCACAGGGCGGAATCGTTATCCGTGCCAAGCACCGCGACTTCACTTGGCACGAGGCACTTCAATTTTTGGGCCGCCTCCATCGCCCGCAGCGCCAGGGCGTCATGAAACGCAAAAATTCCCAGCGGTTTCGGCAGCTTTTGGATCAGTCGTTCGAGATGAAGCTGCTGCTGATCATACGTTTCTCCGTCCGGCGAATCGCCCAGCAGACGCATCACGGGCCGCAGCCCCAGCGGACGCGCTTCTTCAAAAAACGCCTCCGCGCGGATTTCGCTGGCCGCGTGATTCGGCGAGCCGAGATAAAGCAGATGGCGAATGCCCTGCGACGCGAAATGCTCCACGGCCAGGTGCGCGACTTTTTGATGATCGTAATAAACGGTGGGGAAGCCGAAACGGTGTTCGTCGCCGATATCCAGCACCCAGGAAGCCCGGCGGGCGTTTTCCCGCACAAAATCCGCGTGGTCCGTGCGGACGATCATCCCGTCCCCCTCCCAGTGCTGAAAACGCGGGGGCAGGGCGGCGCCGGTAAAACAGCATTCGGGGAAAGAAAGGCTCCAGTGCGGAGCCGAGCTTTTCTGATAATCCAGGATTCCCTGTAAAATTTCCCGCCCGAAAAACATACTCGTGTCCACGAAAACCGCGATTTTCCGCGTTGCATGCTGAGCGCTGGCGCTGCGCAAATGGCGAAGGGAGTGCCGGTCGTCACGAAAAGGAGGTATCGGAGCTGATTCGGAAGCACGCGAGATCATAAATATACGTCAATCTTGCCAGTTGAATAAAATTAGAATTACCTTCTCCGGGAACGATTTCTTTACGTCATGGTCATATGGATGGTTCATGAAAATCAGCCTTTAAAAACAAAAAACCCAGAGATCGTGACGGTCTGGGACGGTCGCGACGACTCCGGGTAATTTACGTATTTTTACAGTTTTACGGCCTTTTGCCTATTTTGCACTTGGCGCGTCGGTGTCTTTATCCGTTTTGGGCTTCTGTTCGCCTTCCTGCGATTTCAGGGAGGAAACCAGGTCGATTCCGGCCACGTCTTTCATCACCTCCAGCATCGGGGGCAGGGTTTTGGCCATGCCGGTGAGCCAGTTGGCGGTGGCGCTGCCGTTTTCAGCGGATCCGTTGCCGTCCCAGACGACGACTTTATCGAATTTGATGCTCGAAATAGCGGTTGCGGACGCCTCGATGAGGTTGTCGAAATGTTCCAGCATCATCATCCGGAAGGCGGCGTCGGCACTGCCGCAGGCTTCGATGATGGAGCGGAAACCTTCGCCCTTTTTGGCGAGCATTTCGTATTCGCCGCGGGCTTTGGCTTCCATCTCCGCGAAGATCGCTTTCGCCATACCCTCGGCCTCAATCCGATGACGCTCGGCTTCCGCCTCCGCCTCGACGATCCGCTTCGCCTTCTCGGCTTTCGCGGGAGCTTCCAGCGCCGCACGGCGCTCGGCTTCAATGCGCTCGGCTTCCGCCACAGCCGCTTTCGCACGGGCATGGTGCCCCGCCTCGGCGACGGCCGCTTCCGCGATGGCCCGCTTCGTTTCGCCCAGCTCGAACGCCTCCGCCTCCGCCATTTGTAGCTTCGCGCGGCTCGCGGCGATGTCCGCCTTCGAAAGGTTTTCACCCTCCACGGCCCGCGCGATCGCGTCCGCGTTCTGAATACGCATATCCCGCTCGGCACGCTTGATTTCTGCCTCTTTCTCGAAGACGGAACGCTGCTCGCCGATGTTCTGCTCTTTTTCCAGTTCCGCCACACGCACCGCCCGCTCGCGCTCCGCTTCCCGCGTGCCGATGTTCCGGATTTTGTCGGCGTTCGCCACCGCGATCTGCTTTTCACGCTCGGCATCCGCCACACGCACGGCACCCATTTTTTCGTTGTCGGCCACGTCGCCGCGCGCCTTCTGAATCGCTTCGCTGGCCGCCTTCTGGCCGATGGCCTCGATATAACCCGACTCGTCCGTGATGTCCGTGATGTTCACGTTAATCAGCACCAGCCCGATTTTCCGCAGCTCCGGCTCCAGCGAATGCTGAATGCTGGTGAGAAACTGGTCGCGGTCGCGGTTAATATGCTCGATCGGCATCGACGCGATCACCTGCCGCAATTGCCCGAAGATGATGTCTTCCGACTGCTTCTTGATTTCCTGCGGTTTCAGGCCCAAAAGCCGCACGGCCGCGTTCTGCATCAGCTCGTGGGACGTGCCGATGGCGACGGTGAACACGCTGGGCACGTTCACACGTATATTCTCCAGAGAGAGTGCGCCCTTGAGCGGAATTTCGATCTGCATGGGCTCCAGACTCAGCCAGGCGTAATCCTGGATGAAGGGCATGACAAATCGCGCCCCGCCGGCGATGCACGTGGCCGCCTGATCGCCTTTCGTCCAGCCGAAAATCACCAGGATCCGGTTACTGGGGCAGCGTTTATAGAACCGCGCGATGAACAGGTACAAAGAAAACAGCAGAATGACCGCCACGATGACGATGCCTGTGTAAAGCATCTGCTGCGAAGGATTGAGGAAGCCAAAGAGAGTGGACATCATGGGTTACCTCCTTTATTTGTTAAAATTAGTGCGTATCCTTTTCAGGAATGTTATACCTGTATTATAATCGGTTTATTTTGTAATGTCGAGCGTTTCGTCGGAATTTTTTAGCTAAAAGTCGCGATTTTATTATTTTTATTATTTTGACGCGGCGATGTGGGCAGATTTGGCCGGTTTCGGGCAGTTTAAGGCCGGTGCATGGCGAAAAAAGAAAAATAGCGCGCTGACAAATGCGCAAACGGCCAGTTTCATGCCCCGCAGTTCCTTCCGCACAGGCCATAAAATAGGCGGAATATGCTACCCGGGGGGTTATCTCTCGTTTTTCAAAAAAGAAATGTCGATAAAAAAGTCAAAATGGGAAGATCGTATAAAAAAACTCAGGGATTCATGTGAAAATTTGTATCCGCGGGGAGATTTTCTTGTTATAATGGAAAAGCAAACCGCTTTGTCGCGGTTTATCCCCTGTTATTTAATTTATTTTAATTTTAATGGTGAGATTCGGGTATGAAGGAAGACCTTTTTGTCCAGAAAAATCCGCTTCAAGGTGTGCCGGGGGCTTCGCGTGACGATCTTTTCGTCCAGGAGAATCCGATTCTCAATACGCCGACGCAGAAGCCGGGAGAGTCGCCGACTCCCGGTTTGGAGTGGGACTTCAAAGGCATGGGCATGCCCGACAATTTTTCCATTGCGCGGAAATCAATTTGGTTTCAGCTCCTGATTTATACCACGTACACGGGTTTTATCGTCGGCGGTGCCGTGTTATTATGGGTGCTTGTCATGGTCGCGATGGCTTACCAGAGTCGGCCCAGCGACGGCAACGACCCTTACGTGGCGCCGGCGGATCCGACCACGGCCGGGGTGCCGCAGGAAGACAAAAACTGCATGGTTCTGGAGGGGCATCCGAACACGGTAACGGTGATCGCGTTTTCGCCGGACGGGCGCACCATGATCAGCGGCGGCGGGTGGATGGGCGTAACGACGCCTTCCGCGACGAAAAATCTCACGAAGCCCGACCCCGACAATACCGAGGCGAATGTGCTGCGGATGGGGATCGGCAAGCCCGGTTCCGAGACGCCTGGTGGGGATCCTTCCTTGCCGGACGGCGAGACGCCAGACGGGACGAAAGAGGGCCACTTCAGCCACGGGCTGGATCTGACGGAAATTCGGAAAGAGGCCGGGCTGCCTCCAGAGGAAGAGGAGGCGGAAACGCTGCTGAAAACGCTTGCTGCGCCGAAAGAGCCTGCCGCGCCGGAAACGCCTGTTGCGCCGGAAGTGCCCGCCGAGCCGGAAACATCAGGTGCGCCGGACGGTGTGCAGGATGCGGACGACATTTCTCCGAGCCGATCCACCAGCCATACGATTTCGACCACGATGTCCACGACGTCCACCACGAGTGAGACGGTGGTCAAGACGATCATGCTGCCGACGAACGGAGCCACCGGTGAAACGACCAGCGAAGCGGCGGATAAATCAGCGGAAGAAACCCCGGCCCCGCCGAAAAATGAGGATCCTTCCCCGGCGGCGCCTTCTCATGAAAACGCGCCGGTCGCGGCCGCTGAAAACGCTCCGGAATCCCCCGCTTCTGGCGAAACGCAGCCGACGGTGGTGGAGCCGAAATCCGAAACCGAAGCCGGCTCTGGCGAAACGCCCGATGCGACAGACGAAACGGACGACGAAGGCGACGAGGATGACGAAACGCTGACGGATGGTGCGCACGAACATGCGCCGAAAAAAAACGATGACCTGGAGGCGTCTATTCTCCAGCTGGAGCCGGACAACCTCATCGACGGCACGGGCGACGTTCTCGGGGAGCTGGAGGATGAGGATCCGCTGAAAACCATGTTTGAACCCAAGGAAACGCAGCAGCAGAACACGGAGCGAATGGTGATGGATAACATGGCCGCGGCCAGTGTTGCGCCGCCTCCCGGGGAGAGTGACGGCGGGAAAGATTCCCATGTAACGCGTCCGATGGACGTGCTGCGGCTGATGCATAATAATTTTCGCCGTCTGCAGGCCATGATGGACCATTACGATCAGGAAGCGAAACGGAAGCTTCTAGAAAAAGAAGCGGCGCCGGTTTCGCCCGATGAAACGCTGGAAATGATAGAAATCGCGAAGGAGACGGACGATTTGCAGCCGCTGGAAGCGATGCTGGCCAATCCGCCTCAAATGCCGGTCATGCGTCCGCGCGATGCGCTGGAGCTGATGGCGAATAAATTCCGTCGTGCCATGTTAATCGGGAATTATATGCAGGAGACGGGGAAGTCGTGGCCGCCGAAACCGCAGTTCGCGGAGAGTGACGAAGCGAAGCGGACGCCGCCTGTGGACATACTTCCCGCCCCGGCGCTGCGGTACATTACAGATGTCGAGCCCGCGCCGCAGTACGTGGCGAACATCCATTTCCAGTCGTACCGGAAAGATGAAACCCGCCGTACCGTGGTGGAGAAGCCGGAGCCGGAACAGGAGCGGCGCGAGGAGATGGAAATCGACGTGAATGAACTGATCACCGGCTCCAAAGGGTCTAACACCGATTCCCTGCAAAAGACGGCGGAGAAGATTAAGGCCGCCAACGCGGAACATGCCGAGGCGGCGGAAAAGTCGGGGAACTCCTGGGAAAATACTTCCGAGAAGCCAGCGTTTCCGATCGTCATCTGGGATCTGAAAACATGCAGGCCCAGCCAGATTTTCTGGGAACACGATTTCCCCATCACCTCCATCACCGTCTCGCGGGCGGGGAACCAGTTCGTCTCGACGGACCTCGGCGGGAACGCCATTTTATGGAAGCTGGTGGACGATTCGGAAAACGAAAACGCGTCGGCCGCGCCGGTGGCGACGCTTCGGTCCATGGAAATTTCGCGAGGTGGCACGTCTTCCGAAATAAAGATCATGTCCCTGCGTCGTGACGGTGCGGACATGCATTCCACGACCACCGCGGCGTCCGAAACGCTCCAGTCCCCGACCCTGAGTGAAAGCGGCCAGGCCGCCACGAAACCCGCTACGGCGCGTGCCAAGAGCCGTGGCCCGATCTGGAAAATGGTGGGGAAAATCACGCCCACGGTGCGTGGGGAAAAAGGGCTGGGCCGGGTGATTACGTTTTACGGGGCGTCGTTCGCGCCGTCCGGAAAGCAGTTCGTCCTGTGCGGCCAGTCCATCGCGCTGGACGTCAGCATGAACGCGTATGGCGAGACCGGCATGATCATGCTGTGGGACATCGACTCGTGGAGCGAGGTGACCCGCATGCACCCGATTTCGCACCAGCCGAATACCTGGTTCCAGACGCTGAATCCGGTCGGAGTGTACCGCAGTGTGTCGTTCACGCCGGACGGGAAGTATCTGCTGGCCGGGGCCTCCGGATTTAACGCGGGGGTGTACTGGTTCCAGTCCGGGGGCGAGGGGCAGTGCATGGCCGTCGACGCCGACCAGCCTCGCAAACAGCGCCAGGTGTTCACCGCGAATATGGAGTTGGAGTCGAACCTCGTTTCCGGCAACAGCGGCCACGAGGGCCCCGACGCGGAACAGCTTCATATCGCCGTCTCGCCGGACGGCAACCGTGTCGTTTCGGGTGACGAATACGGACGCGTGAACTTCTGGAACTTCACCCCCATTTTCTCGCGTCAGGACCGGGGCGTTTTCCGCCTCTCGGCCGTGGATGTCAAGGACGCGCAGACCCGACATATCCGCTCCGTCATTTACTCCCGCGATAAGCGCTTCGTCATGCTCGTCGGCGAGGATTCCTCCTTCCGTAATGGGCGAAAACGGACGTTCGATTATCTCGGAAACCTGAGAATCGCCTCCACGGGCATGTTCCGGCAGATGATGTACGAAGTGCTTTGCGCGCAGTACTCGCCCGACAAGCAGTACCTGGCTCTGGGGTGTGACGACCATAAAATCCGCGTGTGGAAGATGGACGACATTCCGCTTACGTCCCCGACGGTGCTTTCCTCCGAAACCAAGGACGGGGAGTCGCCGCCCACGTATGACCAGACCGTGGAAAGTGCGAAGGAAGTCATGACCTTCAAGGAAGACACCTCGAAGGATAATGACAAACTGCGAAAATACAACCCGGATGAAATCAACAGTCGACTGCCCGGCGAAAACATCCAGGATCCCATGGGGACGCGCAACCGGGCGCTGGAATCGCATAATCCACTGGATAAACGCTTGCCCCGCGGATCGGAAGAGCCGATTCATTTGCCGCTGTGATGCTGGAAGGGTGTAGGGTGGCTGGCAAGACGCGAACGCACTCTCTTTTCCCCACACTCCACCCCCCACATCCCATCCCCACCTGGGCCTCCTTTTTTCTGAAAATTCTGCCGGGGTGGGTGTTATCGCCCGTGAGGGATGTTATAATTTGGGAAAATGATAAAATCATCATTTTTCGAAAACCGTTCATTGTGATATTCGCTCCATACAAATCAGGAAAAGGGACTTTCTATCATGGCCAAAAAAAAGATCGCAGCGGAATCGGCCGCTCCTAAAAATCGGTTGGAAAAAATTCTTCACGAGAATCAATCTTTGCGGTCAACCGTCGCGCAGATCGAGAAGGAGTTCGGTGAGGGCTCGATCATGGCCCTGGGCGCGAACGCGTCGCTGAAGGTGGAGTGTATTTCCACGGGGTGTCTTTCGCTGGACCTGGCGCTGGGCGGGCGTGGGCTGCCGCGGGGGCGCGTGGTGGAAGTTTTCGGGCCGGAATCCAGTGGCAAAACCACGCTGACGTTGCATGTCGTGGCGGAGGCGCAGAAAGCCGGCGGCGTCGCGGCGTTTATTGATGCCGAGCATGCGTTGGATCCGTCCTGGGCGAAAAAGCTGGGTGTGGATCTGGAAACGCTGCTGGTCAGCCAGCCGTCCAGCGGCGAGGAAGCGCTGCACATTGCGGAGATGCTCATCCGCTCGAACGCCGTGGATATCGTCGTGATCGACTCCGTGGCGGCGCTGGTGCCGCGGAAAGAATTGGAGGGCGACATCGGCGACCAGCACGTGGGGCTCCAGGCCCGGCTCATGAGCCAGTCCCTGCGAAAGCTCACCGGCGTTATCTCGAAAAGCAAGGCGATCGTCGTTTTCATTAACCAGATCCGCGACAAAATCGGCATGACCGGGTACGGCTCTCCGGAAACCACGCCGGGCGGCCGGGCGCTGAAATTTTACTGCTCCTGTCGCGTCGACGTGCGGCGGATCGCGCAGGTGAAAGAGGGCGAAAACGTCATCGGGCAGCGGGTGCGTGCGAAAGTGGTGAAGAATAAAGTCGCTCCGCCGTTTCGTGCCGCCGAATTCGACATGATGCACGATAACGGCATCAGCTACGAGGGTGACATCATCGACCTGGCGCTGGCAGACAAAATCATCAGCCGCAGCGGCGCGTGGTTCCGTTACGGCGACATGCCGCTGGGGCAGGGCCGGGAAAAGGCTCGGGCGTTTCTGCGCGACAACCCGGACGTTTGCGAGGAAATCAAAGAGCAGGTGCTGGCCAATCTCGGCGACCAGGCGGCCGTCGACGCCGTGCTGGAAGAGGAAGCCGAGGGCGAGGATTTTTAAGGCGGCATCCTTAAATCCCTGTGTTTTCCCAAGGTAAGAATTGGAAAGGAGCATTTTATGGCAGCGACAACCCCTCAGGAAGAAATTCTCAACGTGGTGAAAAAACTGAGTCCCTGGAGTGTATCCCACCTGCTTTCCTACGCGCGTTTTTTGCGACAGGCGGAAGCGGAAAACGAAACGGACGAGGAAGATACCCAGACGCCGGAAGAGGCCACTGTGGAGATTATGAACGACCCGGAGGCGTATGCGAGTCATCTGCAGGGAGTGGAGGATATTGAGGCTGGGCGCACGTGGAAACTGGAGGATCTTCTATGAATGCCCGAAACGTGCAACTGTCGGATGTTGCGAAAACGCAGTTCACGAAAATCCAGGAACCTTTTCATACATCCATCCTGAAAAAACTCAAATTGCTTCAGGAACATGGCATGGCGTTGAATAACGTGAAGGCCCTGGCGGGAAATCTTTCCGGATATTATCGCCTGCGTATAGGAAAATACCGAGCGATCCTTATGGTTTCAGGAAATACAATTTTCGTTACTTCTATCACGCTCCGCCGGGACGCTTATGAATGAATCGCCGTGCAGTGATCGCACGTTACTTTTTTACAGGAAAAATATTTATGGACTATCGTCCCGACCCGAATCTCGATCTGAAAGATTACGTCACTACCATTCCGGATTACCCGCACGCGGGCATTCTTTTTCGGGACATCACCACGATCATCCAGTCGCCGGTGGCGTTCCGCGAGGCGTGCAGCCGACTTGCGGACACGCTGCGGGATCTGGAAATCGACATCATTGCGGCCCCGGAAGCGCGGGGTTTCATCTTCTCGGCCCCGGTGGCCAACGCGCTGGGCTGCGGTCTGGTGCCGGTACGTAAGCCGGGCAAATTGCCGAGGGCGGTGATTACGCAGGAGTATGCGCTGGAATACGGGACGGACACGCTGTGTATGCACGTGGACGCCATCCCCGCCGGGGCGCGCGTGCTGATTCTGGACGATTTACTGGCCACCGGCGGAACCGTGGAGGCCGTGCGGAAGCTGGTGGAGAAAGCCGGCGGAAATGTAATAGGTTACGCGTTCGTCATGGAGCTTTCCACCGAATGTGCCGGCCGCAAGCGCCTGGAAACTCCGGAAACGCCGGTGTATACGTTGATTGATTATTAGCGGCAAGCGTCTTTGCAGAGCCGCAATCGTAAGATTGCGAAAAGGGGATGGGATGTAAGTTTCGTTTCATCCCTACGATGTATATTAACCGTGTACTTTAGTGCGTGAAGGGCAGTTTCGCCTCATTGGCCTCCAGCGTAAGTGCAGATCCTGCAGAGCCACAATCGTAGGATTACCGAAACAATTTGACCCATAAGAAATCCTCGCTGCAATCACGCAATCTTACGATTGCGGCTCTGTGAAATGGCCTGTCGACACAACATTCCTTTAGCGTATTTAATCACCTTTACCTGTTACGGTACGTGGCTGCACGGCGACGAACGCGGGTCGGTCGACTTCCTGCACAACCATTTCGGTGAACCGGCTTTAGACGAAAACGCACTCAGAGAACAATACGAATTCAAGAAATTGAAACATCAGCAAGTTACTTTGGCGCAGGAGCAGAGGAACTGTGTCGCACAATCAATTCGTGAAGTATGCCAGTATCGTGAGTGGAAATTATTGGAAGTGAACGTGCGGACGAATCACGTTCACGTTGTTGTGTATTCACAGGAATCGCCGAATATAATTCTACGTGCTTTGAAATCACGAAGTACGGTGAACCTGAAAAAGAGTGGATTGTTTTCCGCTGAACGTTTATGGACTCGCGGTGGCAGCGGCCGATATTTATGGGACGAAGACGCGGTTACCGCGGCGCGTCAATATGTGAGAGAGCAATAGCAGTGCCGCAATCGTAAGCTTGCAGGAAAAGTTCACGCAATAAAAAGATCACGCCGCAATCACGCAATCTTACGATTGCGGCTCTGCAGGAAACCCGACCATGCATATCCTCCTTGCCGCTCCGCGCGGTTTTTGTGCCGGCGTGAACATGGCCATCCATGCGCTGGACGAGGCGCTGACGAAATACGGTGCGCCGGTGTATGTTTTTCACGAAATCGTGCATAACAACCACGTCGTGGAGGAATTCCTCGCGCGCGGCGCGGTTTTTGTGGATTCACTGGAGGATGTGCCCGACGGGGTGTGCCTGATGTACTCCGCCCACGGCGTCGCGCCGGAGGTGCGTAAACGGGCACAGGAAAAGAACTTGCGCGTGGTCGACGCCACGTGTCCGCTGGTGAATCGCGTGCATCAGCAGGCGAAGCGGCTGGCCGAGTCCGGGTATTCGGTGCTTTTAATCGGGCACGCGGGGCACGATGAAATCGTGGGAATCGTGGGCGAGGCGCCGCACGCCATCCAGACGCTGTGCGCGGTCGAGGATGTGGAAAAGCTTCACGTGCCGAACCAGCAGAAGGTGGCCTATTTAACGCAAACCACGCTCTCGCTGGACGAAACGCAGACGCTCGTCGAGAAGCTGCACGCGCGTTTTCCGCATCTCCAGACGCCGGTGCCCAGTTGCATCTGTTATGCCACGCAGAATCGCCAGCGCGGGGTACGGGAGTTGGCGCCGCAGTGCGAAATGGTGCTGGTTGTGGGCAGTTCCAGCAGCTCGAACAGCCGGCGGCTCATGGAATTAGCGCTGCGGCAGGGCGTCCGCGCGATGCTCATCGACGGGGTGGAAGAACTCAGCCCGGATATGTTTCAGGGAGGGGAATCGGTGCTGATCACGGCCGGGGCCAGTGCGCCGGAGTGGGTCGTGCAGAGCATCATCCAAAAATTGCGGGAAACCTTTCACGCCACGCTCGAGACCGTGGAAATCTGCAAGGAAACGCTGCAATTCAAGACGCCGATTGATTCGTAATGCTGCGTCGTTCTTTTTCTCTGACTATAAGTCGAAAAATTAAAAAGCAGTTTCACCGGATTTCGAGGATCGCGTCCACGTTTCCTTCTTCGTCGAACGTGCCGATAAAGTTCTCGGAGGTGAGGTTATGGCCCAGCAGCGAGCGATTCGCGGCGGGGGCGAGGCTGCGGTAAATCAGCCACTGGGAATCCGCCACCATGACGCGCGTTCCGCTGGCGATGTATGCGGGCACTTTCTGTAATTTCTGGGCCACGGTCAGCCGGCGCCACGTCAGCGAGCTGTGCAGCCGTTCATCATAAAGATCGAAAAACAGCGGCGCGAAAATCGCTTCCCGCGGCGAGTGGCAGCGGTATTCGAGCATGCCGTTTTTGCACATCAGCCCTTCCGTCTTCCCCACCTGATGACGCCATTCCGGCAGCGCCAGCGGCAGCACTAGCGCCTTTATTTCCCGCGGCGTGTACAGCGACATTTCGAACGAATCCGCGTTCTCCCCGGCTTTCACCCCCGGGAAAATCGGCAGGCGGGCCGTGTATTCCAGTCCCTGATTTTTCCGCAGCTTTTTCGGCTCCGGCGGCGTGGAAGCGGCGGGTAGCCACGGCTCCATGAACGCCTCACTGGCCTCCATAAACTCCTCCGGCGGCAGCACCGCGTCCGCCAGCAGCACGAAACCCTCGCGCTTCGCCAGCGCCACGCTGCGCTGAAACCGAAACCCGTCCGTCAGCAGCATTTCCAGCTCCACGTACCCCACGTCATCACTGTCCTCATGGCACACCATGTCCCACGTGTCCGCGGCCACCAGCGGCTTCCCGTTCCATTTAATTTCATAATCCCAGTCGCCGGAGATCAGCGTGGTGCCCAGATTTCCCAACTCCACACGCGGCACGGGCTTCTCCCACGTCAGCGCCGAAACGGATTCCTCCCGGTCCCACGCGCCGCGCATCACCGCCACGGCACTCCACTCCGAAATATTCACACTCTCCGGCACGGGTTCTTTCTCCGCCGCCTCCACCGCGTATTTCGGATACCCAGGCAGGGCCAGCGGCGCCAGCACGAACTGGTTATCCGCATCCGCGTCCATCACCCGCACCGCCGTGAACAGCCCCGGCTCCCACGCCCCGGTTTTCGCGCCCTCCGGCGAGAACATCAGCGTGCCGTCCGGCCGCGTGAGATGAATCGCACACCGCGAAACCCACTCGTACTGATGATTCACGGCCTGCGAAAAAATCGTCGATTCCTCCCGCGGCAAGGCATTATTTTCACCAAGCGACGAAAGCTCCCAGTCCAACCACTTCATCCGCGTCCAACTGGCCAGCAGCACGCGCGAAACGCCGAGATTTTTCGCCTGCACCATGCCCGCCCCGTCCAGCAGCACGTCCAGCGTCTCCTCCATCACGGCCACCGCCTGCTTCACCCACGTGTTATGCTGCGGCATTTCAGGAAAATACGCCGCCAGGGTCAGCGGCAACTCGCCCGCCATCAGCAGATACTGCACCGGGGTGTCCTCGAGGGAAATCACTCGCGCGTCCGCCGCCACCTGCGCGAGCGTGTCCAGCAGCTCCTGCCACACGTCCGGCGAGAAACCTTCCAGCGTTTTCAACCATTCCAGTGCCCGGGCCGCCGCCAGCACGAGAAACACGCCGTTCAGGTTTTTATCCGGCTCCGCCGCCGTTTTCACCGCCCGCAGGAGTTTCTTTCCGTTCCCGAAAAACGCCGCCGCGTCTTTCCGGGAAAGTCCGGGTTTATGCGGAATGCCCACCGCTTTCCTGGATTTCGCGAAATCATCCGCCATGACCGTCATCGCCGTCAGCATCTGAATCATCTTCAGCGCGGTATCAGAAAACCCGCGTTTTTTCGCACCCGGCGGAAGCCCGTCTTCCCTCACGCCCCATAAAACCGGCACCGCCGCCGGCCAATTCCGCCGGACGATATAATCCATCATCCGCGAATTTCTTGTCTCCGACGTGTTTAACTGCGACAAAAGTTCATCTTTCATAAGATTCATGTGGCACTCAACTTTTTGAACACTTTTTGTTTTCAATGTGATAATTCCCGGATATTCCGCCCATTTTCATCAAAATTTTCACCGCCGGGCACAAATTGCGCAGATTTTCAGAGAAAATGCTTGGCGTCCAACTCAATTTACGGTAAAATATAAAAATAGGAAAGGAATGGCTTCTTTGTGACCCATCTTTTCATTATACCAGAAAAAATGGATTTGTTTAGACAGGCACACGCAAAAAATCGTGGGAGATCAAAAAATGAAAAGTTTACCGTCACACGGCCCGGCCATTTTCCAGCCGCTCTTTTTCTGCGCCCTCTGCACCGTCCTTGCGCTGGCGGGATGCGATTTACAGGTGAAAAAAAGCGGCGAGGCGGGCGATGGTTCTCCGGCACTGACCCCCGCCGGCGGTGCGGAGGGTGTTTCTGACGCCGCCAGAAAAGTGCAGGACGCGGTCAAGCAGATAAAGGAGCTGGAGAATTTTCCGGAAAAGCTTGAGGAACATCAGGAGGCGAACCGCGAAATCCGTGAAGAGGGAAAGCGTCACATGGCGAATCCTCCGGGAAGAACGCAGTCCACGCCGGACGATTTACCGCCGCCGCCGGTGCAGGAGCGTCCGCAGCCTTACACCACGCTGTACCCGCCGCCGGGGCCGGAAGAAAATGCCGCGGCGCCGAAGCCTGCCAAAAATGGCCGAAACGTGGAAAAGGAAGATCGCGAAATTTTGGAAGCTTCCATGGAAGACGACTCGGAAGGCGAGACGCTGGATCTCGCGACGCCCGGGGAAGCGGCGGAGGACGAGGATTTCGACCTGATGGTCTCCGAGAAGTTTAATAAGCCGATCGAGCTGGGGGAGCCGTTTTTCGAAAAGCCGGAAAATCTGGTGCGGCTGGACAAGGAAATGGCGATTTGGGTGGATAAGGACAAGAAAAACGTGGTGCTGCAGGGCTGGGTGTGCCAGACGCGTGCGCCGCTGGAATTTTTCATGTGCACCGGCCGGGGCATCATCCGCCTGAATCCGTATGACGGCGAGGAAGGTATGCCGGATCAGATTTTGCAATTCATGGGCGCGAAAACGCATGAGGCCGTGCTGTGTGTGGACGTACGTCCGAGCATCATTCATGCCGGCCTGCTGGCAATCGGCGCGAAGCCCGGCGAGCCGGTGAGTTTCCAGCCTGAATTTAAACCTGCCACCGGCGAGGAAATCGACATTCGTGTCCGCTGGAAGGATGCGGACGGAAAAATCGTCGAGAAGCGGGCCCAGGAACTGGTCCGGGACGCCGCCACCGGCGATGAGATGGACATTCCGTGGGTCTTTGCGGGCAGCTTTTTTTACACAGACGAAGAAGACACCGCCCAGCCGCCGAAGCGGTTTTACGCGGCCGACTCGGAAGGCGAAATCATCGGCGTTTCTAATTTCCCCAGCGCCATGCTGGACGTCCCGAAAGCCAGTTCCGACTCGAATGCCGAGCTGATTTTCCAGGCGAATCAGGATACCCTCCCCGAGAGAGGCACGCCGGTGACGATTCTCATGCGTGTCCATGAAAAATAAAAAAATGAGAAATAAAGGAATGATTTTTCGGAACAGTCAGAGGCTCGCTTGCGCCATTTCTTTATTTCTCATTCCCCAGGCCGGATGTCCCACATTTCGCACCGCCATGCACCGCCGTCATGCGTGAAAATCGAAAACGCGCCGGTGGCCATTTTCATTCCTGCGCCGGGGAGTTCACCCGCGGTATTCTCATCAGCCGCCGCCGTCAGGCCCCACGCGAATCGCGCTACGCCGTTACTGGTCACGGCCAGCACGGTCTGATCCGTATACTGTGTTAAAAGACACGTGCCGAATTCCCGCCACTGCCGGAAGCGTTCTTCCACATCCACGCTCCATCCGGGCGGCACGATAAACTCCCGGCTCCAGCGCTCGAGGCACGCTTTTCCCTCCGCGGCGAGCGTTTCCGCGTCCTTCACGTCCGGCCCCAGCACGCGATGCCCCATCCGCCGCAGCACCTCCGTTTCCGGCAGGCCGTCATCTTCGCCGAAATGCAGCTCCTTCAAAAATTCCGCTTCCCGCACGGGAATGTCCGCGCCGAGCTTCTGGCGAATTTCCGTCGCCGTCTGTATGGTGCGTTTCAGCGGCGCCGCAAAAATCGCGGCCGGCATCAGCCCGTGCGTGGAAAAATAAGCGCCCACGCGCTCGGCCTGCCGCATACCCTCCGCCGTCAACGAAATGTCCGTCCCGGCTCCCACCCGCCGCACCGACTCGCCCTTCTCGAATGTGTTCCCGTGCCGCACCACGATTAATTTCGTCGCCATACTTCTTTCTTCCTCTTTCGTTTATTTTTCCATCACCAAAAGAAAAACCCGAGACGCTCGCCCGGGTTTTTCTGTTTTCGCAGCGTGAAAGCGAGGTTTCCCACGCCCGCCGAATGTTACCAGAAGTAAATGTAAAGCGCCGCGGTGAGGATCAGCACCGTGATGCCGCCCACCAGTGCGCTGCGGGAGGGGCGTAAATCCATGTCCGTTTTCGTCTCCATGACCAGGGCCTCTTTCCGCGGGAAGAGCGCTGTCAGGACGCCCAGCAGCAGCAGCAGCAGCACGAAGGTCAGGGCCATCTGATTCAGGAAGTTCATGCTGTTCAGATACGGGAAGGGGGCGATTTTCATGAAGCCGTAAAGGCACGGGCCCAAGAGCAACACCAGCGCTCCGGCGAATTTCGGCACGCGCGGCGCGAGAATCCCGAAGACGAAGATGGCCAGCACGCCCGGCGAGAGATAACCCTGGAATTCCTGGATGTATTTGAACAGGCCACCGAATTTCGGATTCGCCAAAAACGGCACCAGCAGACACGCCAGGATGGTAAACGCCAGCACGCAGGTACGGCCGATGCGCACCATGCCGCGCTCCGAGGCGTTTTTATTCAGGAATTCTTTATAAATATCCATTGTGAAGATGGTTGACGCGGCGTTGAGCATGGCCGCCAGCGAACTGAGCACGGCCCCCAGCAGCGCCGCCAGCACGAAACCGCGAATACCGGCCGCGAACGGCAGGTGCTTCAGCAGCAGCGGAAACGCGGCGTCATATTTATATCCGATCAGCTCTTTCGCCACGGGATACGCGGCTTTTTTCCCTGCCAGCGACTCCAGGAACGTCGGTATTCCGGCCTTCGCCTTCATGCTCGCGTTCACCTCGGCCACCGCCAGACACGTCGCCAGGCCGTCCTCTTTTTCCAGCACCGGAATGAGCTTCACGAGCCGTGTCGGCGCCGTTTTCGGATCCAGCAGTTTCACCTTCTCGGCGGCCACCAGCGCATCGAACGTCGCGGGATCTTCCTGGAGCGTTTTCATGTTATGCTTCGTGATTTCCACCGCTTTCGCCGGGTGCAGCACGGAATAATCCTCGTTGAACTCAAAAAGCGTCTTCGCTTCGTCGGCTTTCAGCGTCCGTCCCTCGGGCAGGGCCGCGCCGTTGGCAAGATACTCGTAAAGTTGCAGCGTTTCGAGGTTCGCCAGCTTATCGGTCTGAGCCTCCCCGATCATTTCCTTGTGATACATATTAAACGCGAGAATCCCGGGAATAACCACGATGAACGGAATCAGCAGCTTCATTCCCGCCGCGAAAACCAGCCCCTTCTGGCCCTGTGCCAGCGACTGCGAGCCCAGCGTCCGCTGCATGATGTACTGATTCAATCCCCAATAATAGAGGTTCGGAATCCAGATGCCCAGCAAGAGCGTCGTCCACACGATGTTCGGATCCGACAGCGGCCGAAGCATGTGCAGCTTGTCGGCGTTTATCTCACGGAACTTTTCCAGCGTCGGCGTGTCCTGCTTCACCTGCGCGATCATATTCACGTTTTCAGGCGTCTGATACGCATCCGGGCGAGCGTAAACCGGCGTGTCCTGAAGCGTATCCAGCGGGGCTTTTTCGAATACGTCGAACGCGTAAACCATGACCATCGCGCCGCCGATGATCAGCGCCGAACCCTGTAGCAGGTCGGCCCACGCACAGGCTTTGAGCCCGCCGATGAAAACGTATATACACGCCAAGAGTCCCATTACCCATGCGGCATTCACCACCGTGACCGGCACCCCGAGAACCGTCCAGCCGGCGAAGAGGGTGTAAATCGTCAGGGCACCCAGATAAATCACCGCCGCGGTGGAGACGCCCACGAGAATGATCATCATGAAAATGGACAGCAACGAGCGGGAGAGTTTGTTATAGCGGAACTCGAGAAATTCAGGCACGGTGTAAATCCCGCGCTTGAGGAACATGGGCAGGAAGATGAACGCCACGGCGACCAGCGAAATCGCGGCGATCCACTCGTAGCTGGCGATCGCAAGGCCCGTGCACTGGGCGGCGTTTCCCGACATTCCGACGAACTGCTCCGCCGAGATGTTGGCCGCGATCAGCGAAAACCCGATCAGCCACCACTTCAGCCCTCGCCCGGCGAGGAAGTAATCCTCACTGGAGTCGCCCGCCTTGCGGCTCATGCCCACGCTGATGGCGATCACCGCGAGGATGAACGCCACGAAAATAAAGATATCCAGCGTCGTGAACTGAAATATCCCCGTCGCCGTTTCCGCCAACAAAATCATGCTCATAAAAGTCTCCGTTGAAAACAATGGTCAATTGTTAATGGTGCATGGCTAATGATTTTTAATTCACCATTAACCATTCATCATTAACCATTACATAAAGCTGTCCATGACGTCTTTCGGGGCCGGGCCGTAGGTCAGCGGCTCCATGGTATAACTGGCGCGGCCCTGGCTGAGGCTGCGGACGGCGTTCGAGTATCCGAAGAGATTCACCAGCGGCGCCTCGGCCTCGATCACCGTATTTCTGCCGCGGACGAACGTCTGATTAATCATGGCCCGCCGCTGCTGGAGGTCGCCGACGATGTCCCCCACGTTCTCTTCCGGCGATGTGACTTCCACCTTCATGACCGGCTCCATGAGCTGCACGCCTGCCGCGAGAATGGCCTTATTAAACGCATCCGCCGCCGCGATGCGCACGGGAATTTCGTTCGTGGAGTCCGTTTCACTTAGCACAATATTCGTAATCGTGATCTTCGTGCGGATCATCGGGAAGCCGAAAAGCCCGCCGCCGTAACCCTGCTCCTTGAGCGTCTGAAGCGCCGCGTCGATCAGTGGGAACGGACACTCCACCGGAATCGTCGGACTGGGCACAACGAGAATCGACTTGTCCCCCTTCGGGTTCGGCTCGATCCGAATCGCCACCTCCGCGAACATGGTATTTCCACCCACATTCCGGTTACACACGCCCACGGCCTCTGCCTCGGCGCTGGCCGCCTCACGGTAACTGACGCGCGGCTTGTGAATCTTCACGTTCAGCTTGAAGTCGCGCAGCAGCCGGTGCTTGATCACCTCCAGATGCAGCTCGCCCATGCCGCTGATGAGGGTTTGACCGGTCTCCTGATTCATGATGGCCTGGAACGTCGGGTCTTGCCGCCGCATCATTTCCAGCACCTCGTCGAGCTTTTTACGCTCCGCGGCCGTTTCCGGCTCGATCGCCATGGAAATCACCGTCTCGGGGAATTCGATCGACTCCAGGGCCACCGGCGCCTTGATGTCGCACAGCGTGTCGCCGGTGACGGAATGCCGCAGGCCGATGATGCCGATAATGTCGCCGGCGGCGGCCTCCGTGACCTGTTCCTTGCTGTCCGCCATGATTTTCCACAGCTGCGGAATGTTTTCCTTTTCGTCCGTCCGGGGATTGAGCACTTTCGTGTTCGCCTTCAGCGTGCCGGAATAGATTCGCACGTAACAGAGATCGCCGTGACGGTTCGGCACGATTTTGAACAGCAGCCCGCAGAACGGCTCGTCGGCATTCGGGCGACGGATGTATTTCGGGTCGGGCAGCTCGCCGTCCTCCAGCTTTTTCGGCGATTTCGGATCCACCCCGGCCACCGGCGGGATGTCGACCGGACTGGGCAGGTAATCCACCACCGCGTCCAGCACCGGCTGCACGCCGATGTGATGCAGGGCCGTGCCGCACAGTACGGGCACGATCATGGCGTGAATCGTGGCGTCGCGCACCACCTTGTGAATGAGCTCCGCGGGCACTTCCTCCTCCGCCAGCAACAGCTCCGTCAGCTCGTCGCTGAACATGGAAAGCTGATCCAGCATCTGCGAGCGCCACAGCTCGGCCTCCTCGGCCATCTCGTCCGGAATCGGCAGCGTTTCGAATTTATCCCCCTGCGACTCCTGGTCGAAAACCAGCATTTTCATTTGCACCAGGTCGATGACCGCGCGGAAGGGGTCGTTGGTGTGGGCCGGGCCGCTGCCGACGGGGATGATCATGGCCACGGGGTTCGCGTCGAGGCGTTTTTTGATTTCGTTGAACGTCGCCTCGAAATCCGCTCCCTCGCGGTCCATTTTATTAATGAACGCCACGCGGGGGACATTATATTTATCGGCCTGCCGCCACACCGTCTCGCTCTGGGCCTCCACACCCTCCCGGGCACTGAAGACTACCACCGCGCCGTCCAGCACCCGCAGACTCCGCTCGACCTCCGCCGTAAAGTCCACATGCCCCGGCGTGTCGATCAGGTTCACCGTAAAGCCCCGCCATTCGAACGTCACCGCCGCGGAGTAAATCGTGATGCCGCGTTCCTGCTCCTCCTGGTCGAAGTCGGTGGTGGTGGTTCCCTCGTCGACGGCCCCCACACGGTGTGAAAAGTGCGTATAATACAGAATACTCTCCGTTACGGTCGTCTTGCCCGCGTCGATGTGGGCGATGACGCCGATATTGCGAATTTTTTTAATGTCGGGGGTCTCGGAAGGCATGAGAGGTCTCGGGGATAATTTTCAGCGAACGTAATAAAAATAACTCTATTTCGTTTATTATATCGGCCGGAATAAAAAAAACAAGACACGCGGGGAATGGACAATGGATAATTGACGATAGACAATGATTTTAAGGGCGGCTTTCCTCCGACTCCCTCATTGTCCATCGTCCATTGGCCATTGCCCGCGTCTTTCACTTTTTTCCCAAAAATCCGCCCGCGACTCTTGAAATCCGCCGCTGCGTGTGCTACAAAAGAGGTATGTTGGTTCGCGCCGACGGGGCATTCCGTCAAACCGGCGTGGCTTTTAGATTAAAAATCCAGAAAATTCTTTGAAGGAGAACACACACATGGCAAGAAAAGTAACCATCTTCACCGGGCAGTGGGGCGACCTGGGATTCGATACGCTGGCGGCGAAAATGAGTAGTTTCGGATACGACGGCCTCGAGTTGGCCTGTGCCGGCGACCATTTTGATGTGAAGGCGGCCCTGGAAGACGACGGTTATTGCGCGAAGAAGCGGGCCGATCTGGAAAAATACGGCCTCGGTTGCTGGGCCATCAGCAATCACTGCGTGGGGCAGGCGGTGCTGGATATTATCGACGCCCGCCACCAGACCATCGTCCCGGCTTATGTCTGGGGCGACGGCAACCCGGCCGGGGTCAACGCCCGCGCTGCGGAAGAGATGAAAAACACGGCCCGTGCCGCCGCCAAATTCGGCGTGAAAGTCGTCAACGGTTTTACCGGTTCCGGCATCTGGCAGTGGCTGTATTCCTTCCCGCCGGTGCCCGGGCAGTGGATCGAAGACGGCTTTAAGGCCCTGGCCGACCGCTGGAATCCGATTCTGGATGTCTTTGGCGAGTGCGGCGTGAAGTTCGCGCTGGAAGTCCACCCGACGGAAATCGCGTTCGACGTTTACACCGCCCAGAAGGCCCTGGAAGCCCTCGACTTCCGCCCGGAATTCGGCTTCAACTTCGACCCCAGCCACCTCATCTGGCAGGGCGTCGACCCCGTGGAATTCATCCGCGCGTTCCCGGATCGCATCTTCCACGTCCACGTCAAAGACGCGATCGTGCAGCTTAACGGCAAGAGCGGCATCCTGGCCAGCCACCTGAATTTCGGCGACCGTCGCCGCGGCTGGGACTTCCGCTCGCCCGGACACGGCGGCGTGAATTTCGAGGAAATCATCCGCGAACTGAACGAGATCGGCTATCAGGGCCCGCTGTCCGTGGAATGGGAAGATTCCGGCATGGATCGCGATTTCGGCGCCCAGGATGCCGTGGCGTTTACGAAAGAGATGGACTTCGCGCCTAGTAATATCGCGTTCGACGCCGCGTTCGACCGGGATACGCAAGCATAGAAAAATTGATAATTGAAAATTGATAATTGATAATTATCGCAAGCGAGCTACTGACCGAAGATTTTGCTCGACGCAGTTAATTGTCAATTATCAATTGTCAATTGCCCCTACCACGCCACTTCCATCATGCCGACGAGTCGCTGGGCGAGGGTTTCCATCATTTTTTGGGACGTCGTCGCGTTCGACTGCCCGGCCTCGGCGATCATCGCGGCGCCGTTGGAGATTTCCAGCGCTACGGAGTTGAGATTGATGTTCTGCGACTGCCGCAGTTCCTGGGTGCGGCGGTCGATCCACTGCGCTTTGACGGTCATGTCCATGGTCAGCTCGCGCGGGTCGGTCCAGTCGTTCTGGAAGGTGACGTTTTTGCGTTCCGAGACGATTTTGACTTCCAGGACGGTATCGGCCCGGCAGGCCGGCACGACTTTATACGGCGTGCGGCTTTCGATTTCCCGCACCAGCGCTTCGGTCAGACGTTCGCCGTAACCGCGGCGCCAGGTTTCGTTGCCGCAGATGGAGACGCCTACGGTTCGCACCTCGTTGGAAAACAGGCCGTAATTTCCCACGTGATAGGATGCGCAGCCGCCCAGGGCGAGCGTCGCCGCCATGATCACAAGCAAAATCGGCATGGAATAAATCTTCATCACGCGTTCCAACGACAAATTACAATTCACGGACCGCCATCCCCCGTTCTTACCTCTCGGGGAAAATCACTTTCAGCCATGCGAAATAATCCGGCGGTTCGGGGCGGAGGTCTTTCACCTGAGCGTAACGTTCCTTGGCCTTCGAGGCGGCCCGGGTGCCGGGGAATTCGTCCATCACCAGCAGATAATAATAGGACGCGGCGCCGTAACAGCGTTTCGACTCGTAAAATCTGGCGAACATCATGTCGCGTTCCGCTTTCGCCTCGACGATTTCCATGCGGGTGTCGGTGAGGTTCTTTTTCTTCTCGGCGGTCAGTTGGGCGGCAAATTGTCTGGAAAGGCGTTCCGCGATTTCATCCGCGTCTTCCAGCGGCTTGCCGTCATAGCTGGGGCCTTCGTACATCAGCAGTTTTGCCGAGAGATTCAGCTCGCACGCTTGGAGAAAATACCGGCTCTGCGGGTAATCCTTGATCAGTTGGTCGTAAAACAGGGACGCTTTGACATACTGTCCGCGAATGTAGGATGCCGTTCCCGCCGCCATCAGCGCGCAGTCGGCCCACTGGCCCCGGCTGTCGTGCAGCGCGATCGTCTGATACGCTTTGATACAGTTCGTGAACGTCCCGGTCCACGGGCGGGTTTTATCGGAAAAATTGACGGTTTTGTGATCGGCCTGGTCTTTTTTGTCCCAGTACTGGCCGATGGCGAACAGGCGGCCCGAAACCCGGTCGAGATACCGCGTGGAATCGTATTTCTTCAAAAGCCACTCGTATTTCTTCTGCGCGTCGGCATACCGTTTATCGAAAAACGCCGCCTCGCCGTTCATGAAAATCGCGTCTTCCGCCAGCGGCGAATCGGGCCAGCGCTTCTCGGCGACGTAAAATTTCTCGCGGGATTCCTTGAATTTCCCGGCGTCGAACAGCTCCACCCCCTCCGCGAACGCCACCGTCGCGGCCTCTTCGTCCGGCGTCAGCCCCCGAAGTTTCAGCCACAGCATCTGAATTTTTTCGCCCACCATTTCCGGCGTCAGCGTCGCCAGCGACTGCTCCCGCTGTTCCAGATAATCCGCCTGCTGCAGGATTTCGTCGTGATGCACCACCGCCACCGGCTCACGCTGCAAATCATTCACGATCGCGTCGTAATGCGAAATGTCCGAGGTTTTTCTCGCCGAAAGACTCATCACCGACGCGCCGCAGCCCGCCAGGCACAGCGAAAACACCGCGCCCGCGAGGCTCAGAGAACGTATCAGGTGGAACGACTGGGAGGTAAACATAATTATCAATTATCCATTGTCAATTATCAATTAACGTTTCAGCCAGGTCAGGGTATTCAGCGGGCGTTCGAGGCGGTGAGCCAGGTACTGGTTCCAGACGCCGCGGAGCTCGCCGAGGATTTTGGGGTCTATTTTTAATCGCCGCCACAGTTGGTCGTTGGGGGAGGCCAATTGCCGCATCACTTTAATTACCGGCATGCTCACCGACGCCACCTGACGGTATCCGGGCCTGCATCGGTTACACACCACGCCGCCGTCGAGCATCGCAAATGCCACCCGGCCGCGGCTGGCCGACTGTGAATTTTCATCGATCGGCGTTTCGCATTCCAGGCATTCGCTCAACTGCGGGGCGTATCCCAGCAGGTCCATCGCGCGGAACTCGAAACGCAGTAAAAGTCGACTCACTGCTTCCGGCGGCGTACTCAATTTCGTCCCCCGCGGCAGCGTCTCGTCAAGCTGAATCATCTCGTTCAGCGTCTGGCAGGCCAGGTCGAACAGCTCCGGCTGCGACTCGTCCTTCTCGGTGAAGGCGTCGACCAGCCCCACGACATGAAACCCGGCATACATCCCCACCAGCGACCTGACCCGGAACCGCTGGGCAAGTTTCGCCTCCGTCACCAGATCCAGCACGTCGCCGGCTTTCTTATACACCAAAATCCGGCACTGATTCATCGGATCCAGCGCCGAGTCGAAGGGGTTTTTCAGCCGCCGGGCGCCTTTCGCGATACACGCCAGCTTCCCGCTTTCGCGCGTCAGGAACGTCACGATCATGCTCGTCTCGCTGAAATCCACGGTTCGCAATACAATCGCGTCTTCATTAATCGGCGGCATAACTTTTCATTCATCCACGCACCTACTCCGGGAAACGGTTGCAGGATACGAAAAAATCAAGATTTACGCAATGCGAATTTCAAAGATTTCGCAAAGTTTTGGGGAATGGGGACAAGAAACAACAGCCGGGAGCGTAGCGGAACGCAGTGACGCGCAGAGACCGGATAGAATCGTCGGGATTTTCCCCACTTCAATCTGGTCTCTGCGCTGATGGCTGCTGTTTTTATTTAACCCCCATACCTTTTAAGAAATCATACCCCATCGACCGGAACGCCTGCGGGTGACGGAAATACGTGCCGGAAAAAATTTCGCTGAAATATAAGGAAATATTCTTCGAAAAGCTCTGCTGGATGCGTGCGCGATTCTGAAAATGAGTCTGATGGCGGTGCAATTGGGCGATGTAGCGAGTTTTCAGGTCGCCGTCGGGCAGTTTTTCGGCCTGGGCCAGCAGCGATTCGAAGAGCTGGGGGTGCTGGCCGAGCGTTTCCAGGACGGTATTAAAATAATTCCACCGCGAGGGATTTTCGCGCAGATGCTGGGCCGTGGGGGCCGTGGAGTGGTTATTTCCGTGCAGGCGGTACTGAATCAGGCACGCGTCCAGATACCGGATTTTCGTGTAAAGCGGCACGGTCATATACAGCCACACGTCATGGCAGGCGAGCGTTTCCGGAATGGGGAACACCTCAGGCAGCAGATTCCGCCGCACGGCCATGGTGCACCCCGTCCATAGTTCCATCCGCTGGCCCGGCGGGAAGAAAAACCGCCAGAATTCGCGAATGTGCATCCGGTCCACGAATTCCCGCAGCGTCATTTCCTGCGAACCCCCCTCGGCGTCCACGATTTCGGCATTCGTCGTCACCAGCCCCACTTCCGGCTCCTTCTCGAACACCTCCATACACCGGGCCACCCGCCCCGACATCCAGACGTCATCATGATCCGAGAGAAAAATCACATCCCCTGTGCACAGCCGCATGGCCTGCTCGAAATTCTTCGTGTACCCGAGATTTTTTTCATTCCGTACGATTCGCACCGGGAACGGCACGAGCTCATCCCACTGCCGGAGAATTTTGAGCGTGTCATCCTGCGAGCCGTCATCGCACACGACCACCTCGTCCGGCAGCCGGGTCTGCGCGGCGATGCTCTGCAACTGCGGCCGGAGGAACCGCTCACTGTTATATGTGCACATGGCCACCGAAACCGAAAGCGACTCGTGCGGCCCCGCCGCCTTTCCACCCGCCGGAGAAATACTCATTTTTTCACCATTTTAATACTAATCAAATGATACGACAGCCTTACTGGAGCATCTACCCAATTTATGTTTCCACAAGAACAGCAGCCGGAAGCGTAGCGGAACGCAGTGCAGCGGAGAGACCGGATGGATTGGCCGAGTGTTTCCCCTACTTCTATCCGGTCTCTCCGCTAGCGCTACGCTCCCGGCTGCTGTTCTTGTGTCCAAACGATCTTCGAAAATACTCTAAAACCGATTATATCCAAGTATACAAAATTCGTCCGAAATCCGCAAGCGGCGTCATTCCTCGTTTTCGTTTTCACTCCCCGCCGTGGTCATCGCGCAAAACGCCACGTAATTCATGAGCACATACCCGCCAAAAAGCGCCCCGGCCAGCGGCAGCGTGATGACGAGTATCCAGCTCAGGCCGGGGATTTCATCCCATATCAGCAGCGGAAGGATGGCCAGCAGATAGCCGATCACCGCGATCATCGTGCACCAGATCAGGCACAGCAGCGCCGGGAACAGATTCCGCCGCGCTACCCGGCCGCCGAAAAACATCACCCGTCGATACGCCTCTTTGTCCTCCGCCAGCAGCCAAAAACCGGGCAGGAGGTGAAAGCCGGCCAGGATGGTCGCAAAGCCATAAATTAGCGCTATCCAGTAAACGAGTGCCCAGTCTGACACCGCGGTACCGTATGGAAAAAATAGGTCGTGCAGGTACCCCACCGCTGCTATCACCGCAAAAAACATCGCGCCCAGCAGCAGGATGTAACATACCAGAAGATACATGTTCATCCGGTACGCGCGGGCGCCGTTCCTGCGGAAGGAGGCGAGCAATCCGGGGTCTTCGCCGTGAAAAATGGCAGTGTAATACCGCAGCATTCCGGCCACCGCCCAGCACCCACCGAACCCTGCCACCCAGTACAGCATCACGGTGAATATGACCCACATGCCCTGGAGAAACAGGTAAGCCGGGGAGTTGAACTGAATGAAATATGCCATATGCCAGAAAATACCATCCACATAATTCACCACGGCGGCGATGAACATGCCATACCCGATCAGTGCCACGCACGCCAGCAGTGCCGCGCCCGCAAGGCGCCAGAAATTCCACCCTAGGAAAAACGTTTTCGTGGCCGCTCGCACGACCTGCGGCGCCGTTACCTTCACGGTGCCTGTTTTACAGCCCACGCCGAACTCGTCCACCACCGCTTCCGGCGCGCTATACGGATTTTCCATGATCATTTTCCTACGTACTCCGCCGAGGATTCCGCCTTTTCCGCGTCTCCGCCCCACTGTGCCGCGACGTCCTCGCCGCATGCCAGCACGCAAAAAACGGGGTAATGCAGGAAAATATACGGCAGGATCACCAGCCAGGAAAGGTCGCAAAGCATCCATACACGCCTCGAATAAGACGAAAAGAAACTGTCCATGGTCGAGAAGACAACGCGCATAAAAGGCTGATTGTAAAACCAGAAGCTGTATGTTTCCGTCACCGCCACGAAACAAGCCAGCATCAGCAGCAGCGACAGCCAGTTTTTCAGCGTGACCCGCAGCGACCAGATGAAGGCCGACAGCGGATTCATGCGGTATTCCATGATGATCCACAGCCCAGGCGAAATAAACGTCAGCAGCACGAGAAGCATCAGGTACGCACCATATTCCAGATATTGATCTACATGCGCCTGATAAATCGTCGTCGCCATTACGTATTCGCAGCAAAACTCCAGCGCGAGATAAGCCAGCACCATCAGCACGGCTATGAGGATGACGCCGAACACCAGCGTGTAAAGCGCCATCCACACCGAAGCGAGAAAATTCCCGCGGAGCGCCCGGATAAACGAAAAATCGCCGCGGACGATGCTGGTTAAATAGCGAGTAAAGCCGGCCACGAACCACGCCTGGGCGAAGAACACGGTGAGGAAAATCCCTATCGCCACACATATTTCGCCGACCCATCCGATGTACCTGGGTGGACTGGTGTTATTCATGATCCAGACCAGAAGAAGAAGTATTCCGACGACCGCTGCCGTTTCACCCATCACACAGCCGATAATCGCCGCCATGTTCCGGCTGAAAAATATCCGTGTCGCCGTGGGAATCACCAGCGAAATCGGCGCGTTTCCGGGATAAATCCGCCCCTCGACCTCTGCCAATGTGCGCTCGTCATCCATCACATCATCCGGCGGCCTGAACATGTTTTCCATAAATATCTCCGTTTATAATGCCGCGTTCAGTGCCAGGCCGAACAGGGTGCGCTCTTTTCTCGTCAGCTTCCGTTTCTGTAAAATATCCACCGCGGTTTCCCCCGCTTTATTTTTCACGCCGGCCTCCGCGCCCTGGGCCAGCACCTCTGCCACCGCGTCCGGCTCGCAGTACCTCGCGGCGAAATGGAGCATGGTGTCCCCGTCCGCGTCCTGGCGGTTAAAATCCAGCCCGCACTTCCGCAGGATTTCCAACTGCCGCGCGACAAGCCGCATTCCGACGAGCATTTTTCGCAGCGGCGTTTTCTCCATTTCCACGTTCAGGTCATACCTGTTCCCGGCCAGGAAAACGCAGTACGTTTCCTTCTTCGCCCGCAGCGCCAGCGCGAACGGCGAGTCCGTCACGTATTCATTCCCCGCGGGGTTTATGCCGGCTTTCACCAGCGCCACCACCGCCGCACCCTGCGAGGCACGCACCGCCCAGTGCAGGGCCGACTCGCCGGGCTGCGTGTCCCCGGCCTCCAGATTCGCCCCGTGTTCCGCCAGCATTTTAATGATTTCCGGGCATCCGCACATGGCGGCGTAATGCACCGCCGTACCGCCCCACAGCCCCCGGGCCTCCACATCCACGCCGGATTTCAGCAGAAGCTCGCACACTTCCGGTTTATTCCCACGCACCGCGTAATGCAGCGCCGTTTCGCCGTCCACATCCTTCGCGTTTACGTCCGCTCTGTCTTTTAGCAGCTTTTTACACGTTTCCATTTCCCCTGCGTATGCCGCCAGCAGGAGCGGCGCTGGAGTCTGGTTTTCGGGGAAACTTCCGAGCCTGATGGCGAAATACTTAAATCCAGGCGAGTCTTTTATATCCGTTTTCTCCAGCCCCCGCCCCCACTGCACATCCGCCTCGGTCCCAAGCAGTAGATCATAAATTCGAAAAGCAGGCAGGTTTTCCGTTGTTTTTTTTTGCATGATAGCTTTTCGGAATAATAGCAGTAACGGCCGCTGCAGCATGTTTTTTTCTCCGCCGTCCACATCCGCCCCGGCAGACAGCAGCAGCACGCACAGGTCATAATCCGCCGCCAGTGCCGCGTAATGCAGCGGCATGTTTTGTTTTTCATCCCGCACATTCGTGTTCGGGTTAAAATTCATGACGTACCGGCACATTTCCACACTCCCGCTGCGCACCGCGGCGTGAAGCAGCTTTTCTTTATCTTCTGCCTCATCCAAAAACCTCGCCCCGTGTTTCACTAGCAGCTTACACAGCTCCAGGTTCCCTCGCTCCGCCGCCTGCTGCACGAGCGTTTTTTTGATCGCTTCCCCCAAAATCAGATCCCGTTCATCTTCCGGCGTGGGCACACATGCCCCCTTTTCCAACAGAAACCGCACCGCTTCCGTTTCATTCTCCATCACCGCCATCACCAGCGGCGTCCGGCCTTTAAACGATTTCGCGTTTACGTCCAGCCCTTTTTCCAGCAGCCACGCACACGTCTGCACATTCCCCTCGCGCGCGGCGTGAAATAAAGCTGTCTCGCCGAATTCATCCACGGCGTCCGTCTTCGCGCCATGCTCGGCCAGCTTCACACACAGATCATGCTCCCACAGACGCGCGGCCGCCATCAGGGAAGACTCGCCCCATTTCGTGACGGCGTTCACATCCGCGCCGCATGCGAGAATCTTCTCGGCCAGGGCCGTGTTCCCATAAATAATCATCCGGTAAAGCGGCGTCATGCCGTCCACGTCCTCGCGGTTTACGTTAATGCCGCGCTCCAGGAGAAACTCGCAAATTTTCACATGATGCGGAATGTTCCGGTCCGTGATCATCAGAATCGGATACCGCCCGAGCTGATCCTTCGCGTTAATATCTCCGCCGGCATCCAGATATAACTGCCAGAGTTCCACCTCCATGTTTTGCGGCGCAAACTGCGGCAGCGCACTCTCCGCGGCGGCCGGCGATTTTTCCTGAATCGGCGGCGCATCATCTCCCACAGCCGGCACGCACGCCAGAAGCGTGGCCATCAGGAAAGACGGGAGAAAAAAACGCGGAAAACACGGAATTATTTCAGAATACGCGGAAAGAGGTTTAATCATATCAGGCAATTTATAAGACCTTCCTTTAAAAATTTCCGTGTTTTTCATAATAATTCTGCGTTTTCCGCGTTTTTTTCCTTTGGCCGAGTGGTTTCGCCATCACAGCTTTCCGTCCTGTTTCAGCTTTCGCCCGACTTCCATCACGCGGTCGAGAATCGCGTCCGTCAGCTCATAATACGGCTGATTCGGCATGCCCTCCCAGATCACCGCGCCATACTGCGGCTCAATCAGCACCGCATGCGGGATGCCGTAAACACCCAGCGCGCCGGCGGTGCGACGTTTTGTGTCGATTCCCACGTGATATTTCATGTCTTTGCCCTGATAATCGCCGGGGAGTGTGTCGATCGACTGGCGATCCGTCTCGTAAATGGAGATCACCACCAGATCGTCCGCGTACTTCTCGGCCCAGTGGTTCAGATCCGGAATTTCTCGTCGGCACACCGGGCACCAGGACGCCGAGAACTCGACCAGCACGTACTTCCCCTCCAGGCTCGGCGGGGCTTCATTATACCACTGCTCCACTTTAATGAACTCGCCGATGCGCGCCGCGGCGGGCATACGCTTTTCCGCGGCTTCACCGGCTTCCGCATTCTCCGCGTCCGTGAGAATTTTCCCATCCTCATCCAGACGCGGCACATCCACGAAAAGCCAGGAGTCGGCCCAGAGATTTTTCTCCCGTTTCGGCGCCCCCACAAAAGACCCGGCCTTCTGCGGCTGTTTCTCGAACGGCGACATCTGCACCTTCACCGCCGCGCGGTTTCCGATCACCGTCGGCATGCTCTCCGTTCCCACCAGCGAGGAATCGCCGTCGCCTTCCTTCTTCGCCTCTTCCTCCGCCGCACACACCGGCACGGCAAGGAACGCGAGAAGGCAAAATAATGGTAAGTACAGGTAAAATTTCATGATTATTCCTTTCGATTTTTTAAAAGGGTTACCGGTGATGACCGAAATTGCCCGAAAAACAGCAGCCGGGAGCGGAGCGTCAGCGCAGAGACCGGATAAAAATCGCCGAACTGGTTTCCACTTCAATCCGGTCTCTGCGCTTCACTTCGTTCCGCTCCGCTCCCGGCTGCTGTTCTTGCGTTGCAGTATTAACCGTTTAACAGCGTCTGACTTCCGATCATTACTTCTCCAGCGGGATTTCCTTTTTGTCCACGGCCATTTCGAAGGTCTGAAACGGCCGAAAATCCGCCGCGCCGCGGAAGTGTAAATTCCGGCGGCCGTGGTAACTTCCGTAATACTGGCAGTTCGTGTCCACCCAGTTCGTCACTTTCAGCAGCTCTTCCGGTGTGAGACGCACATCCCGGTGCGACTCCCGCAGACGCTCCACCCGTGCCTGCGCCGCCGGGTCCGCGAGCGTTACTTTTCCGCCCGCCAGCAGGGCTACGAGCACGGAGGTGTGGGAGCCGAGCGATTGCGCAGGGAGGTAATGCACGTTTCCGGTTTTCGGGTGATTCTCGCCGATGACGGTGCCCAGCAGTCCGCTGTCAGGCACATCCACCCGCCGGCGGCGTTCCGGCATGAGGTTCTCATAAGACACGTTAAAGTGCGCGGTCATTTCCCCGCTGAGGTTCAGCCCGCCTTCCACTTTTCTCTCCGGATGCACGTCCGTGGCCGGCGCGTGGCACGTCAGGCAGTGGCGATCCCAAACGGGCTGCACGTCCTGCGCGTAATCCAGCACCCGCCGCGCTTCCGTCTCCCCACGCTGAGGCCCGGGCAGTTCCGGCGGCGTTTTCAGGGCCGCGGGCGTCTGCCGCCGGCCGCTGTCCACGGACTGCACACTCTGCGGCGTCTCGTGGCACCCCACACAGGAGCGCACCTCACCGGGCATATAATTCACATACGTACGCTCGGTCTGCAGCGCCATGAAATTTTCGTCCAGCGCCTGAAAAAAGATATTCGCCTCGGCAGGGACGAGGAAACTCGCGGAACCGTCTTCCGCCACTCTCGCCACACCGTGCTGCACTTTCAGCCCCAGCGCCGCGTCTTTCGAAACGGCCGCGTGCTGCTGATCATACTCGTCCAGGAAGTCGGGCCTGCGCGCGCCCCACGGACGCGGTACCTGCTCCAGCACCCGCAGCCACTTCACACTCCCGCGCGGCACATCTTCCATTCCGTGATACACATCCATCACCACGCAGTGCGCCAGCTTCTTTTCCGCCAGCGTTTCATCCTTCACCCCGCGCAGCACCGGCGGCGCTTCCCGCTTCCGCACCGGCACCGGGCAGAAACACGAAATCCGCGGGTCACGGTAAATTTCCTCCACCGCCCCGTCCTCATCCAGCAGGTACAGCGCGAAACCCTCCGGCGCCTGATGCCCCGGGCCTTCCGGTTTATGGGACACCAGAAAGTGCGTCATGGAAAGCGGGTACGACTCCCGGAACAGCCGCCCGTGGCCTTCCCAGTCCATGTACCACTTCCCCTCCTCGCCCTCAAACGCCCAGCCAGGCTCCAGCTGCACATCCACATACGGCGTCATGTACGTCATGGGCTCACGCGTGCGAATGTTCTGGTTCATGTCCAGCCGGATAATCGTGCCCGAGGAAGACTGCGGACAGTGCGGCGTCCCGGTGAAAACATACTGATTCGCCGCGCCCGGAATTTCCCGGCCGTAAATAAACGTCGGCGGCAGCGCCACGTCATTTCCGTAAATCTCCACCGCTCCCGTCCCGTCCGGGCGCACAGCCCAGAGGCACTTCACACTCACCGCGCCCTTATCCACATACTCCCACCGCGTGTACATGATGCGTCCGTCCGAAAGCACCGCCGGCGAGGATTCACTCAGGGCGCTGTTCGTCAGCTTCCGCAGATTCCCGCCGTCCGCGTCACAGCGGTAAAGCACGGTGGTCGTGAAAATGTCCGGCCCGTCACACAGCGTCCCGTACTGACACCGCGTGGAGATGAAGCAAAAACCGCCGTCCGGAAGATAACACGGGCTCATGTCATCCGTGCCGTGATGGTAACCGTTCTGATACGCCGCCACCAGGGCCGCCTCATTCCCCGGGGCCGCCAGCACCTGCCGCGTTTCGCCCGTGCGAAGATCCGTCTCATAAATGCGGTATCCCTCATCCGCCGACTTCTTCCACGCGAACACGATTTTTGTGCCGTCAAAATTCACGTCCAGGCGTTCAAAAACGCCGCCGGTAAGTTCCGGACACAACTCCCGCACCTCGCCGGATTTCACATCCAGCACACACACGCCCCCGCCAGGCATGAATCGGCTGTTAATAAAGTCCGTGTAATAATGATTCGAGTCGTACGTGTACCGTTTGATGAACGCGATTTGCGTCACGCCATATTCCAGCAGCCGCTGACGCACAGACTCCGGCATCTGAAACGGCGGCTGCGCGTTGCTTTCCGGCACCGCCGCGTCCTGGGCCGTCAACACCCCAGGCATCCAAAACAGAAAAATCATCAAAAAAATCCAGCACGGATAAAGGTGGGAATCCCGCATTTTGCATTCTCCTGAAAAACAGAGCAAAAAATTAGAGACGTTCCCTCATTCTAGCACGTTTCCCGCCCGGCGTCTAGATTTTGGAGTGGCGGAACGCCTTTTTTATTTTTAAAAGAAACACGAAAAACGCGGAAGAATGACAGAAAACGCGGAATTTTTTAAATATTTGTGGAAATGGCGGGATGCGACACGAATTCACCCATTCCGCAAGACCAAATATTAAAAAACTTTCCGCGTTTTCTGTCATTCTTCCGCGTTTTTAAAAACAGAAATATCTCTCTAATCCTGCCGGAATGCCCGCTCAATCACCGCGTCATCCGGGCACGCGGTCATCAGGGAGACCACCGGGATCACGAAAAACGGCACGATCATCGCCGCCGACGCCGCGATGGGCGAGCTGCCCGGCCCGAGCACGAAAAACAGCACGACATTCGTCGTCACCCCCGCGATCATCCCCGCCCACGTCCCGACTCTCGTAATACCTTTCCAGTACAGTGCCAGCAGGTACGGCGCCATGAACGCTCCCGTCACAGCACCCCACGAAAGCGACATCAGCGTCACGATCACGTCAAACTTCGAAAGCGCGATGAAGAACGAAATCAGGATGAACAGCCCGCTCAAAAACCGGATCAGCATCAGCGAGTCATCCGTTTTTTCATCCGCCCGGCGAACGCCTTTATACAGGTCGATCGCGATGGAACTCGACGAAACCAGCACCAGCGACGACAGCGTGGACATGGAAGCCGAGAGCACCAGCAGCACGATCACCGCCATGAGCACTTCCGGCAGGCCGTTATACAGAATGTCCGGCACCATTTTATCATAATCCGGCACGGCTTTTTCGCCTTTCATCACCGCCGGGGCGGGCACCTGCTTAATGCCGCTCTCGCCGCCCTGCCACGCTTCTCGCTTCTCGGCCGAAATCGCTTTCGCCAGGTCCGGCGCGGTGTTCGCCTGCATATCCCGCTGCGCCGTCTCGGCTGTCGGTGGCGTATAAAACACATGCGTCATTCCGCCGACGAAATACGCTGAGAACACGATGATAAATGAGAAGCCGGTGGTGATCAGTGCCGCGCGGAAAATCTGTTTCGGGTCTTTAATCGCGTAAAATTTCTGCACCATCTGCGGCATGCCCCACACCCCGAAAGACGTCATGAAGACCGTGGCCGCCAAGAGCAGCCAGTTCACGCCGGCGGGCATGTGGGCCGCGTAATTCGTCTGCATCAGGTGCACGGTTTCCGTCAGGCCGCCGCTTTTCCCGCACAGCAGCGTGATCATCAGAATCGTGCCGATGATCATCACGATGCCCTGAATGAAATCGTTTAGCGCCACCGCCAGGTACCCGCCGAGGATCAGGTACGCCGCCGTGACAACGCACATCACCAGAATCGCAACCTCATACGGAATCCCGAACGAAACCTCAAACAAATACCCCAGCCCCTGAAACACCGACCCGCTGTACGGCAACAGAAACAGGAAGATCACCATGGCGGAGAAAATTTTCAGGCCCGGCGACTGGAGCCGCGCTTCGAAAAATTCGGGCATGGTCATCACGTCCAGATTCTGCGACATCCGCCGCGTGCGATACCCCAGCACGTACCACGCCAGCAGCGTCCCGCACAGCGTGTTCCCCAGCGAAATCCAGAGCACGTTGATGCCGAACCCCCACCCGAGTTTCCCGGCAAATCCGATGAACATCACCGCCGAGAAGTAACTCGTGCCGTACGCGAATGCCGACATCCACGGCCCCAGTGTCCGCCCGCCGAGGAAATAATCGCCCAGCGTTTTCGTCCGACGCATGCCCCACACCCCGATGCCCAGCATCACGGCGACGAATAAAATGGTGAGAATCCAGGTAATCATGAGGGAAAATTTCTGTTTTAAATGATGTTCTTAAACGCCCCGGAGGGGCAGCATATAACAGCCTAGGGGAAGGCGCAGCCGCACCCCTGGGATTACAAGACGCCCCCCATCTCCTGCGCCCTGAAAGGGCGACACTTGGAATTGCGGGGGGAGGTCATTTTTGAGTGGCGGTGTCTTTCCCAGGGCGATGCCCTGGGCTATTATGTCATGCCCCTCCGGGGCGGTAATCAGCTTGCAGCTTCTACACCTTCCGCAAATCGCGCTTATCTTCCACACGCCTCGCTTTTCCGGTGAAACGCTCCATACTCTGCGGCTCGCGCAACACCAGCGTTACACGCAGGCCCGTGATGACGTGAATTTCATGCAGCAGCCGGCTGCGGAGATCTTCCATGACTTTCATTTTATCCGAAAAATACTCCGGGTGAATTTCCACGTGCACCGTCATTTCGTCCTGCGATTTCGGACGCGTGACCTCAATCAAAAAGTGCGGCGTCACGCCCTCCACTTTCAGAATGGCCTCCTCGACCTGCGACGGAAAGACGTTCACGCCGCGGATGATCAGCATGTCATCCGACCGGCCCATGACCCGCCCCATCTTCCGCGTGGTGCGCCCGCACGGACACGGTGAGTCGTCCATCACGGCAATATCCCGCGTCCGGTAACGCAGCAGCGACATGGCCTCTTTATTCAGATTCGTAATCACCAGCTCGCCCGGCTCGCCCGGCCCCACCGGTTCCAGTGTTTCCGGATGCAGGCACTCCACCAGAAACTGGTCCTCCTGAATGTGCATCCCGTTCTGAAGCCGGCACTCGCCGCTGACCCCCGGCCCGATGATTTCACTCAGGCCATAATTATTAAACGCCTTCATTCCGAGCTGCGCCTCCACCTTCACACGCATCTCGTCCGTCCACGCTTCCGCGCCGAAATGCGCGTATCGCAGCGGCAACTCGCCCGGCTTAATTCCCATTTCCTGCACCGTCTCCGCGATATTCAGCGCATAACTCGGCGTGGCGATCAGCCCCTCCGCCTTCAAATCCTGCAGGAGCATGATCTGGCGGGGCGTGTTCCCGGAAGCCGCGGGGAGAATGGAGGCGCCGATGCGCTCGATTCCGTAATGCAGCCCGAACCCGCCGGTGAAAAGCCCGTACCCGAACGACACCTGCACCAGATGCTCCGCGCGGCACATGCCCGCATACAAAAACCTCGCGCACATCTCCGCCCACATCTCCAGGTCCTTGCGCGTGTACCCCACGAAAGTCGGCTTCCCGCCCGTCCCGCTGGAGCCGTGGATCCGCGCCAACTGCTCCCGCGGCACAGTCAGATAACTCATGGGGTAATTTTCGCGGAGCATGTCTTTCGTGGTGAAGGGCAAAAGCCGCACATCTTCCAGCGATTTAATATCCGTCGGCGTTATCTTTTTCTGCTGGAAATATTCCTGGTAAAACGGAATGTGCATCACCCGCGCGACCGTCTCCCGCAGCCGCGCCAGTTGCAGCGCCTGCAATTCATCCCGCGGCATACACTCCGCCGCGCTCCACATTTCGTCGTTAAAAGGCGTGTTCATATAATGCTAAATGCTAAATGCTAAATTAAGAGACGTGAAAAAGGCGTCAGTGCAGATTATACAGCTCCACGCTGCCCAGCACGTTTACACCGTTTTCCTGGAGTACTTTCACCGCCGCGTCCGGCTCATCAAAACGGAAAACAAGAATCGCGCGGTCTTTCTCGCGGTACGTAAAGGCGTACATATACTCCACGTTCATATCCGCTTTTTCCAGAATGCCGAGAATCCGGGCCAGTCCGCCGGGGCGGTCTTCGATCTGAGTGGCCACGACTTCCGTGGTGGAAACCACACAGCCTGCCTCACGCAGCACGGTTTTCGCTTTCTGCCAGTCCGGAACAATCAGCCGCAGGATGCCGAATTGGTGCGTGTCCGCCAGGGAAAGCGTGAGGATGTTAATCCCTTCATCTGCCAACTTGCGGCAAATGGCGCTCATGTGGCCGGGTTTATTCTCCAGAAAAACGGACAGTTGCATGATTTTCATAAACATCCCCTTTTTTTCGCTTCCGCAAATTGACACGGCGAATTGACGCACACCAAAAGTCACTGAATATACCATAATAATATAAAAAACGCCTTGCCGCAAGGAGTGACGCGGGGGATTTTCCGGCGCCTCGCCCCAAAAAACGCGAATCGGCGGAATTTGTTTTTTGAAGGATATCCCGGGTGATTTTCCTCTCGCATCGCCTATGCCGCGTTAAACATGCTGTAAACCCCGCGACTTATCGCCAGTCAAAAAAAGCCCGGAAAAACGTATAAAAAAACTTGACCATCCGCAAAACTCGACATATACTTCATTTAGCGGGAAACACGGTTCTTTTCGGTATTTCTTCTTTCACACAAAACAAAAATATGATTTCTGTCCAGCAGTTTGTATTCGGCCCGGATTTTACCTCTGAAACCCACCGTCCCGACGATTACGGTTATCTCGCGATGAGTCGGAATATAAAAAAAGTAGATCTGCTGGAAATCGCGGCCTGGAGCGCACATCAGGGCGACTGCCTGACGACGCTCCCAGAAACGGCGGGCGAGGCGGGTATTCAGGAAAATTGCGGCAAAAACGCCAGCTGGAATTTTCATCCCCTTCCTTCCGGCGCTTTTTGCATCAGCCGGACGTTGAATCTCCCGTTTTTGACCCGCCAGGACAGTTTTACGCACGGTTTAATCGTTCCACCGCTGCTACTGCACCATTACGCAAATAATCCGGTTCTGTTAATCGAACATCTGGAAAAACTGGGGTTTTGGCAGGCTGGCGCGGAAGTGCTTCAGCAGTTAATCCTGTATTTCCTTGAAAGAAAGCCGGCAGGGGCATCTGAGCATTTCGCGACCACTGAAATTTCCGGAAAAAAATACCCGGTTTTGCGTACGCTGGATGTGGATGGCGGCGCGATTCCCGTCCGTGGTGAGCATTTACGCCGGGTGGGGCAGATGCTGGGGGTTCAGCAGCTCACGGAAATCCTGGACGGCATCCTGCAAAACGTGACGGCGGTGATTAACGGCCGGGTTCCGCCGCTGCCGCTTTTAAAGGCGATTTTCGATCTGCTTCCGGTCAATTGCCGCACGGAGCTTTATTTTTGCACTCAATTAAAATTCTCTCCGAGCCGGCCGTTTCGTATCCTTTTTACGGGAGAAAATTACGCGCAGCAGCGCCGTATCCGCCGGATGACGAGCCTTCCCCAGATATCCATCCGCGAAAATACCCCGGGCCAGCCGCGGCGCAGGCTGGGAAACCGCTGGAGCATGTTCATGTCCATGATTCTCCAGCTGAAGTGGGAATTTAAATGGAATGAAATGCAGATTCTTGATCCGTCTCCGTGTGAGGCGGATGCGCTGCCGCAACTGGCGCGGACGTATTTTCAGCAGTTGGGGCTGCGCACGGTTTATGGAAAAACATTCCGAAAAACAGCCGCCACTCAGCCGCCTTCCGAGGATGGTGAAGGGCCGGCCGGGCAGCTTGCCCAGGAAGAAACGCCATATTATACGGTTCATAAAAAAATACCGGCCTCTGCGTTTTCGCCCGATTTTTCTTTGGTGCAGATGGACACACGCGTTCAGGCGTATGTTTCGGCCATCATTAGCGCGGCGGCCGGGAATCCCCTGGCGGCGGAGCAGATGCAGCATCTGCGGAAAAGCATCCTCGCAGACGTTCCTGACGCGTGCCGGCAAGATGTCTCGGAACATCTGCTGGAGGTGGGATTACAGGCGTGGAACCAGCAGAAAAAGGAGTATCCCGTGTGTTCTCATCACCAGATCGAGAAAATGGCGGATGTGCTGTGCACGATGATCGCCGAATTCTGAGACGCTTCCGAATCGCAAAAAACATGTCATAAAAACGCTCATTCTGCCGCGTAGCTTCCGGTACGTGCGGCTCTGTTTTTGTGCGAAATATGAAAATTTGACAGTTTTAGGGGTTTTTTGGAATTATTTTTTTAAAATAGGTAAAAAAAGATCATAAAATACTTGCTTATTGGATGGTTTGCAAATAAAATATACAGTAAGTCTTTTAATAGATACTTTATTTTGTGAAAAAACACAGGTAAACTGTCGCGTGCGAAGAAATTTGCGTCGGGGACGTACGCGCGGCGGGTGCCATGGTGAAGGAGAATGATGATGCGTTTATTTTCGGTAAGAGCGATTTCCGGTTTTCTTGCGACTTTTTTTGCGATTTGGTTGATGTTTTCCGCGGGGACTGCATACGCTCAGGTGGTCGGCACCATGGCGGGTGTCGAGATTGATGCCAGCGGCGTCATGAAAATGAAGACGTTTTATGAACCCAGCCTGCAGGCGTTCAAGGAGCGTCAGAAGGCGGCGGCGAATCGTCAGTCGAAAGATCTGGTGAAATACACGCCCGCGCGCTGCGTTTCCCTCACCCGGATGGAGCATGAAGTGGCGAATGCCGAGAACGGCGTGATTCCGGAAGAGGTCCTGTACATGGCGGGCCTGCAGAAAATTGATCATGTGCTGGTGTACCCCGAGTCGGGGGACGTGGTGCTCGTCGGGCCGGCGGAAGGCTGGTTTAAGGATGCGTCCGGACGGGTGGTGGGCCTGACCACCGGAAAGCCCGTGCTGCACCTGGCGGATATGGTCGCGGCCATGCGTGCCTTCCCCGCCGGGAAGAAAGATTCCCCGCTGATCGGCTGCTCGATTGATCCCACCGCGGAAGGGCTGGCGAACCTGCAGAAATATCTCCTGCAGGTCGGAAAAACGGCCCGCCCTGGGGACACCGCGGCGCTTGTCACGGGCCTGAAAAACAGCCTCGGCATGCAGGAAGTCACCGTTCTGGGTGTGAATCCGGACACGCGTTTCGCCCGCACGCTGGTCGAGGCGGATTACCGCATGAAGCTTATCGGCATCGGGCTGGAGAAGCCGCCGGTGAAGATGAAATCGTTTGTGCAGACGGTCAGCCCTTCGCAGATGAAGCGAAACGCGATGTGCCGCTGGTATTTCGTGCCGGAGTATGAGTGCGTCCGGATGAGCCCGGATAAATTGGCCATTTCGCTGGAAGGGCAGGGCGTGAAGCTCGTCGGCGCGGACGAACTGGTGTCGCGCGACGGGCAACGTCAGGAAACCGTGACCACGTCCGGCAGCGCCAGTAAAGTGTTTACGGACAGTTTCACGCAGAATTACGCGAAAATCGCGGAGAAGGCGCCGGTATATGCCGAGCTGCGGAACCTGGTGGACATGTCCGTCGTCGCGGCGTACCTCCAGAGTGAGGATATTTACGGAAAACTGAGTTGGGAAATGCTCGTTTTCGGAAAAGAGTCGCGTTTTGCCATTCAGACAGAGTCGGCCCCGAAAAAAGTGGAATCCGCGGTGAACGCCATTTGGCGCGGCACCACGCTGATGACGCCCATCGGCGGGGGTGTCGAGATTCACGCTGCCAAGGCGCTGAAAAAAGATAACCTCCTGGACGCGAAAGACCCGGCGGTTGCCCAGCAGAAGGAAAAAACGGAAGCCACACTCCCGGAAAAGGGATGGTGGTGGAATTAATGCGGAATGGTTAATGCTGAATGCTGGCGTGGTGTTAAATCTCTCAGGAAATAACACTTTTCGCATTTCTTCATTAACCATTCACCATTTCTCATTCCCCGTTTCACGGCTGGTTCGGGTAAGCGGGGTTAATGTTTCCCGGGGCGAAAAGCACGGGTGATGTGCTTGGGGCGGTGGCCGGCGCGGCGGCCGCCGGTGTATTACCGTTGGGCAGGTCTAGCGTTAGGCCCGGCAGGCCCTGCGAATCTCCGTCGAAATGCGGCTGGCCCCCCAGTTGCGGGTGCGTGCTGACCATGTCCGGCGAAGAAGCTGTTCCGGGGCCGGGCAGTCCTGCCAGATTCCGGTTATCCGCAAGTGCGGGTGGGGGAGTGCCGTCCAGCGTGGTGGGCAGTTCCATCGGAAGCGAATCACTCGGCCCATTTCCGCCGCTCAGCGACATGCTCAGCCCCATCTCGGGCGCCGGGTCCGCAGCCATGGGCGAAATGGTGTCGGGATTACCGCCTCTCGGATAGCCCCCACCTTCATTCCGTGCCAGTGTCCCTTCGGTGGCGGCATGCGATTCCCGTGGCTTGGTTTGCACCGACGGCGGTGGTTCCGGCATCTCAGCGTCCTGCACCCAGCTCGGTGCGTTTTTCGACTGCTGAACCTCCGCCATCTGAACCCGGTCGGGACGCAGGGTATTATCTTTGGTCTCGACGTGCGCCATGCTGTTGGGATGGGTTTTACCACGCCGCTGACTCGCCAATTCCGCGCTTTCTTGCGGATTCGCCTTTTCTGCCGGCTGATCGATATTATCCCCTTTCGACGTGCGGCTCACCGAAAGCGGCGTTCGCCACCCGGCTCCCGAACCCGAAGTAGCGGACTTGCACCCGCCGAAAAACGGCATTCCCCCCAAAACAAGTGCCAGCGACACGGCAGTCAATGGAATATATTTCATCATTTTTTTCCCGACAAAAGGCTGCCCGCAACGGATGCGGCGGCATAAACCACGGAGATTTGCGACTTTTTACACATACCACCTTATAATAACCTCGCCGTATTCCGTCAAGAGCAATTTGTAGAATATCGAATGGATTTCTGTAAAAACAAATCTCCTTTTTCGAAATACGGAAAAACATTTTTTCCCTTGGAAGCGTAATAAATATAACTGACCATTTTTTGTATTTACCCCATTCTCACAGATATTTGTCGGTTTTTTCGGCTATTCCAACAGTCCGGGACGTACAAATACGATAAAGATAAATAAGTGAAAGTATACACTTTCTGTGTGCAGAAATCGTTTTAAGACAAATGCCTTTCGAATGGCGTGGCATAAGGAATAATTCATGAATTCCCCCAGAAATTTTCTTCAAAAAATTCTCTCGTCGGCTCAAAATCTTCTCGAAAAGCAGGATACGGCAAGGAAAAATGCCGGATTTTACCGTCGACTGGGCATGGAAGCGCTGGAGATGCGGTGTCTTTTGAACGTCGCGCCGGTATTCCAGGCGATTTATGAATTGGATGCCAATAATACCATTTCCCTGCCTTCCGGCTCCTCGGCCTACATTTCCCTCTACGCCACCGACGCGGACGGCGATGCGCTGACATATACGGCCCGCACCTCGAACAGCAACCTGACGCTGACCGTCGTGCAGGGCAAAAGCCTCCAGTTTACGGTTTCGCAGGGCGGTCAACAGTTGGGCGTCATGACGTTCATGCTTTTCGAGGACATGGCGCCGGAAACGGTGGCGCGGATTGTGGAGTTGGCCCAGGCTGGCTATTACGACACGCAGGGCAACAGCTATACGATGAAGTTTCACCGCGTGATCGAGGATTTTATGATCCAGGGCGGCGACCCTACGGGGCTGGGCACGGGCGGCACGAACCAGAAGTTCGACGACGAATTCTATCATCTGCTGCAATTCACGCAGGAAGGCATCCTCGCGATGGCGAATGCCGGCAAGGACACGAACGACTCGCAATTTTTCATCACCGACGGTGCGACGCGGTGGCTGGACTTTAACCACACCATTTTCGGCTATCAGACCAGCGGGCAGGGCGTGCGCGACACGATCGCCGCGACGGACGTGAAAGCCGGCAGTGGCGAGACGACGGCTTCCGTTCCCGTCAAGGACGTGGTCATCGACACCGTGAAAGTCATCCAGGACAAAGAACGCGGCGTGCTGCTGATCAACGCCCCTTACGGCTACACCGGCACGGCGGAAATCACCGTCACGGTCAGCGACGGCAACGGCGGCACGGCGGAGAAGACCTTCAAGGTGAATGTCGTCGCCGATACCGTGAACACGCCTCCGATCCTGGGGGCCATCGAGCCGATCGTCATCGAGGAGGGCGGCACGACGTCCTTCTATCTTTCCTATTATGACCGCGAGGGCGACACGCCGTATTTCGGCGGAAGTGTGTACCCCGCCAACGGCAGCATCACGATGGAAGTCGACCAGAGCACGGGCAAGGTAACGATTACCGGCGTGGCGGGATTTACCGGCGTGGCGGGCATTTACGTCGGCGTCCGCGATGCCGGCGCGTCGTCATGGGACACTCAGTGCGTTCCGGTGCTGGTGAAGCCCAAAGCGCCTGCCGCTCCGATTCTGGAGGGCAACGAAAGCGGGGTGACCAGCGAGTCGACCAGTTTGACTTTTCAGATCGACAACGTGAAAAAGGGCGCGACCGTCGTTCTGACCGTCAACGGCACGGCCATTGCCTCGGTCGTGGCCACCTCCACTTCCGTCAAGATCACGACCCCCTCCAATTTCCATTTCGAGGACGGCGTGCATGAGATCAAGGCCTATCAGATGTTGGTGAACCAGGCGCTGGATATCGGCAACCAGCACGAAAAGGTCGACGTTCTGAGTAACCTCTCGGCGGCGTTCAGTCTCACCATCGCGGGGGCAGCCCCGAAGTTTACGTCGACGGCCCCGACCGCCCCGGTGGTTGTGGGCACCGCGTTTAAGACCGACATTCAGACCGACTTCGAAACCGACAGCCGCGCGGTGACGTATTCGCTGATCGAGGCCCCGGCGGGCATGACGATCAACGCCACGACGGGGGTGATTCAGTGGACGCCGACGGCTTCCCAGGTGGGTTTTGTGAATGTGAAAGTGCAGGCGGAATCCAGTCTCGGCGTCAAAGCCACCATGGATTTCGAGCTCAACGTGGTGGTCGAGGCCGATTTGCCCAAGCCGGTGATTGCGACGATCCCGCTGCTGTATGTGGATGAAGGCAAAACGCTCCAGTATCAAATCGCGGCCACCAGCGAGTTGGGTAATGTGACGTTCAAATACGATTTCATGCCGGGGACGGTTATCCCGGACGGCGCGAAAATCGACCCGAACACCGGCGTCTTTACCTGGACGCCCGGCGAGGAGCACGGCGGCTCGACCTACTCCATGCGTGTGCGGGTGGTGGATTCGAACGGCTCGTTTGCCACGATGCTGCTGTCCGTGGGCGTGATCGAAGTGGATAACGCTGCCGAGTTCGGCAAGATAAACGCCCAGCTCGTGCGGCCCGGCGATCCGCTGTGGATGCAGGTGAAAGCCACCGACCCGGATACCGTGAAAAACGCCGTGCGGTATTCGCTGGGGGCCGACGCTCCCGAGGGCATGAAAGTCCATCCCACCACCGGTATCATCACCTGGAGTGTGCCCGAAGAGTACCCCGCGGGCGTGGTGAATGTGACGGTGTATGCCACCGAAATTCTTTCCAACGGTTCGGACGGCCTCACCGGCGAGGCGCAATTCCAGGTTGCCGTGGGAAATTACCGCGATTCTTCCACCGGCATCCCGTCCAGCGTTCCTTCCGCGCCGCTGAGCGTGCAGCTTTTGGGATCCAGCGACACCGGCATCAGCAATTCCGACAGGATTACCTCGAAAAACAACTCGTCCGCGAGCACAACGCTGGATATTCGTGTTTCGGGGTGTACGCCCGGCGCGACCGTCGTGCTGTATGTGGACAACCTTCCGATCGGCTATGCCGTGGCGATGTACAGCGAAATCATCATCACGACCGACGGTATCACGGGACTGCCCGACGGCGAGCATCACATCACGGCCCGGCAAATCATCACCGCGGAAAACAAAACCTGGGGCGGCGTTTCCGGCGATCTGGACATCCCCAGCAACCGCTCGAACGCCATCCTGATTACGGTCGACGCGACCAATCCGGTGGTTATCTCGACGCCCGGCAACCGGGTTGTCGCCGGCGCGGGATTTGAGTATCGTGTGCGGGTGGAATCCACGACGGGGGTTTCGTATTCGCTGGTCAAAGGCCCGGCGGGCATGATTCTCGACACCACCACCGGCGTCCTCACCTGGTCCGTGCCGGCCACCCAGTCGGCCGTGACGGAAGTCACGATCCGTGTGACGGACTACGCGGGGAACGTCGCCGAGCAGTCGTTTTCGCTGGAAGTGGGCCCGGGCCCGATTTTCGACGCGCTGGGCACGCAGAATGGCGACGAACTGACGCTCATCCGATTCACGGTTCGCGCGTCACTGGCGGACGACCCGAACGCCGTGATCACTTACGGCACCAGCGGTACGCTGCCGTCCGGAGCGACGCTTGACGCCGCGACCGGGCAGTTCAGCTGGATTCCCGCCGAAGACCAGGACGGCACCCACATCATCACCTTCACCGCCACGCACGAGGGCGTGACGACCACCCAGACCGTGACGATCGTCGTCGCCGAGGTCAACACGCCGCCGACGCTGGATCTGGTGCACGACCTGTGGGCGGATGAGCTGGAAGACATCCTCATTCAACTGGTCGGTCGGGATGAAGACATTCCCGCCAATACGCTGACGTACTTCTTCTTTACGACGCCGCCGGAAGGCATGACGCTCAACGCCTCCACGGGCCTGATTACCTGGACGCCTGGCGTGCGGCAGGGCGGCACGTCCTACACCCTCACCGTCGGCGTCCGCGACAATTACGGCGCGGAAGCCCTGCGGACCTTCACCATTACCGTGGAAGACACGGCGCATGGCCCGGAGATTACCGGTCTGGCCGCCATCCCCAAAACCGTTCAGCCCGGCGACCGCGTGGAGTTCACGCTCACCGCCCTGGACGAGGAAGGCAACGCCGGCGGAATCGTCATGAGCGTCGTCGGTACGCTGCCGGAAGGCGCGACGTTTAATGCCGCGACGGGTGTTTTCGTGTGGAATGTGCCTGAAGATGCCGAGGTGGGCACCGTTTCCTTCTCGATCAAAGCGACGATGATCGGCGAAGACGGCAGCGCCGGCCTCAGCAGTACGCAACTGATTACCATGCAGATCGTGGCCGCGACGGAACCGACGGATCCAACAGATCCCACCGATCCAACGGACCCGACTGATCCAACCGATCCTACCGACCCCGACCCGACGGATCCAACTGATCCGAAAGATCCCACGGATCCTACCGACCCGACGGACCCGCTTCCGCCGGTGACGCCCGTGAAGCCTGGAGTGCCGAATGTGCCGTCCTTTAACGGCCTGGGAACGCCTTCGTCGGGGATGATGACCATCGGCGGTCAGCAGGTGCGGCAAGTGAGTGGGTACGCTGGTTCCGCGCTGGCGGCTTACATGGCGAATTACGGTCAGATCGTGGCCCCGGGTGTCGCGGCGCCGTTCACCTTCTCACCGTACTCCAGTGGGATGGAATCCACGGCCGGCATGACAGAAGGCATTTTCGGAGTGGAGCTCAGCACGCCCGCCAGCGGCGGTAACGAAGCGGTGACCGACCCGAATGCCGAGGAAACGGACGAAACCGGTAAGCCCCGCACTCCCACGCCGCATGGAGAGCGGACGACTGCCGCTTCCGAAACGCGTGAGTACACGCAAGAACGCGACGCCGACAGACGCCGGCGCCGGAATTAATTTCTCCGCTTTTTAGCGTGCCCGGAAATTTCCTTCTCCTCCGTAAGGGAATTCTCCGGGCATTTTTTATTCCCTGACTTCTTTCCAGGCGGCGCCGTAAATCGGGCTGCGGGGATAAAAATTCAGGCCGCGAATGTTTTTATTGAAGCCGTAATAGGCGTTTCGGCAGTAAAGCCACAGGCAGGGGTAATCGTCGTAAATCCGCTGATGAATTTCCTGGTAAATGGCCATGCGTTTCTGGCGGTCGAACTCCACTTCGCCATCTTTGAAGAGGCGATCCACGTCGGGATTCGAGTATCCGATGTTATTTCGCGTGGCCCCGGTGCCCCAGACGTCCACCATCGAATACGGATCGGCGCCCGAACCCCACCCGGAGACCGCGGCGTCAAACTTTTTCTTCTGCATGTTATCGATCAGCACCGTCCACTCCAGGGGGGACGTTACACACTCGATGCCGATTTCCCGCAGGCACGTTTCCAGCAGCGTGCACAGGGGCATGGTGTCGGGCGAGTTGGAGGCCAGCAGCGTGAAGGAAAACTTCACCTTTTTGTCGTTAATGATTTTGTCGCGAATGCCGTCACCGTCCGAATCCGTCCACCCGGCCTCATCCAGCAGCCGGCGGGCGCGATCCTGATCCTGTTTCGGCAGCGGGATATTTGCCTGATGCGGAAACCACGGCGAGTCCGCCGGCGCCACCCCCAGGCATGGCCGATCCAGCCCGTGGCGGTTTACGTTTAAAAGCGTTTCGTAGTCCAGGGCATAATAAAGTGCCTCGCGCACCTTGATGTCCTTGAAAAACGGCTTATCCTCGTTCGCCATGTTCCACCAGAACGCGGAGTAGGCCCACTCGGTGGCGGTGGCTTTCGTATTTTTATCCGTGTATCGCTGCAGTTTCGTCTGCACCGACCACTGCTCGGGCGTCAGCTGCATGATCTCGATGTCCCCGCTGTTCATGGCCATCAGCGAAGACGCCGGCTCGGCAGAAACGCGGAAACGCACTTCCTTGAAAAACGGCTTCGTGCGGACCTGCTTGCCGTTATGCATGTAAAACGCGTCACGGCGTTCCAGCTGAATATCGAAATCCCGCTGCCGGCTCTTCACCGTATACTGCCCCGCGACCACCGGGTTGTCCAGCAATTTTCGGTGAATAGCGCTATTGGTCAGGGTCGGATCCTCGGCTAGCGACGTTTCGTAAATATGTTTGGGCAGGATGGAAAACGTCATGTTGAACACGTTGATCGGCATGGCGCGTTCATGGAAAAACACCACCGTGTGCTCGTCGTACGCCTTGACGTCCAGCATCAGGTTGGTTCCGGAACGCACGGCCAGCACCGGCACCATGCTGGTCATGATGGCCTTGTAGGTGAATTCGATATCGTAAGCCGTGACGGGTTGGCCGTCGGACCAGGTCAGGTCGTCGCGGATGACGAGCTTGTCGATCAGGCGGTCGGCGCTGGTGTGCCAGGAACGGTTCATGCTGGAGGGGGCGAACGACTCGAAAGTGTCGTACGTGAAGGCGAAAAAGGCGATGCCGATCAAGTCCAGCACTTCCGCCTCGTACATCGTGCTGTAGAGCAGTGGATTAAAGGTTTTCGCGTCGGCCTTCAGGTGGCGGGTAACCTTGGCCTGGTAATCCACCTCGGAATAATCCCGGTCGGCACGCGGGGGCCCGGCATCCGGCATCCGGCACAACGTGGAGAGAATAATGTCGTTGGCGCGGGTGGATTTCGGAAAATCGTTGACGATTTTTCTCGCTTCCTCGACGGTCGCCAGGGGCTCTCGGGCGTTGACGTACGCGTAGACCATCGCATCATCGTCTTTCAGGGGGTTTTCCACCCAGCCGCCACGTGTGGCGACCAGCGCTTCCAGATCCTCCCGCGTCGCCGGGGCCGTGAATTTAAACTCCTTCTGACGCTCCAGCGCCAGGTCGCCGAGAAGGAATGGCTTCTGCCCCTCGCCCACGGCCTTCCCGGAGCCGCCGCTTTCTTTGATATCACATCCCAGGCACAGCAGGACCGCCGCCAGCACGCATAAGAACATGGAAAAAAGGGGAAAGGTCTGTTTTTTCATGGGGATGCTTTCCTTGAACGGGGGATAGGGTGACTGGAAATATACTTGGGCGGCAGATGTCGGCAGGCACGGGGCCGCACCGGGACATTGTGCGGGGGGTCAGCGTCTCAGGTGGCGTTTATAGATTTCGCTGGCTTCCATCAGCGTCCGCTTCTCGTCGGGCGTCAAGCTGTCCTGGCCGGTGGCGGCGATTTTTTGCAGGATCCGCTCCACTTCGCCTTTCATGCGGAGGAAATTCTGCTCGTCCTGGATTTCCTGCTGAGTCCTGGCCTGCGGAGGATGCGCGGCAGCGTCCGGATGATGAATGCGATTCGGGTTGCGCTCGAATTTCGGGTCTTCGGAATACACCCGCAGATTTTTACCCTGCTGGACGTACTCATCCTGGAAGAACGTGCCGCCGAAGATGCGGGACACGGGCTTACGGAAAAACCAGTACAGGATGGCGAAAGCGGCCCCGCCGAGGTGAGCGCCGTGCGCGATGCCGGTTTCCATCTGCGTACCCGCGAGGTCGATTCCCACGAGGACGATTCCCAGGACCCACGCTGGCATGGGAATGAAAAGCAAGAACACCATGGCCCGGGGATAATTGATCGCGAAAAGAATCAGTACCGCCGTGATGGCGCCGCTGGCTCCGACACACGAAAATTTGCTTAATTCGGCCACACTCATGGGCTCACCGTCTGGGCCTAGCGGCGGAAATAAATTCATGGTGACGCACCAGAGCAAGCCGCCGGCGATAATGGCCAGGAAGTAAAAAATGGTGAATTCCCGCTTCCCGTAACGGTGTTCCACGGGTGGCCCGAAAAAAAACAGGGCGATCATGTTTCCGATAATGTGCCACGGCTCGGTCGCGTGCGCAAATCCGGACGTGATGAAACGGTAATACTGGGCGGGATGAAAAATGTCGGTGGCACGCAGCCCCATGTAATGATTTAGATCCATTTCATTCGGTTTCATCGGGTCCGGCGAACTAAAAAAAAACGCGTTCACCAGCCAAATTGCCACATTCAGCATGATAATAATCTGTACCGCACTCCGCCGGCGACGCGGCATCTCGTACATCCGCTGCGGCCCCTGCTGACGCATATAATCCCTGTCATGAATCCCCATAAATAGAATGGCCCTTTAAAAGAAAAACGTCCCTGTAAATTGAAACACGCCACTCATTTTACACCATTCACGCATTTTTGGCAACAAGCGCTGCACGTTTTTTTGATCTCCTCCCACAGCCGCGGAGCGATGCATACCGCCTGTGTCGCCGTGCTGAAATGCCCTTTATTTTTTCGCAAGTTTTGTTATAATACCACCTGATATTATATAGTAATATTGTATCTCCCGGGCCTGAATGCGGGAGACGCTGGTAAGATACGGAAATAACGCAAAAAATGCGGGAGAAACACGGATGGCAGGGAAAGTTGAAGTCACGGAAGTAAAAAGCAGGAAAGACAGGAAGGATTTTCTGCAATTACCCTGGACGATTTACAAAGATAATCCGTACTGGGTGCCGCCGCTGCTAGTTTCCCATCTGGGCGCAATCGGGTTCAAGAAAGACGCTTACTGGATTCGGAACCGGATTCAGACTTTCATCGCCCGCCGCGACGGGGTGGTGGTGGGGCGGATCGCGGCGATCCGGAATCAGGGACATCTCGATTTATATAGTGATGATCGCGGTTTTTTTGGTTTTTTTGAGTGTTTTCATGATTCGGAAGTGGCGGCGGCGCTTTTTGATGCTGCACGCGACTGGCTGCGTGCGCAGGGCATCACGAAAATTCGGGGGCCGATGAATCCGTCCGTAAATCATGAACTGGGAATGCTCATCGACGGTTTTGAAATGTCCCCGGCTTTCATGATGACTTATAATTTGGCGTATTACGGCGACTTACTTGAAGAGTACGGTTTTCGTAAAGAGCAGGACATGTACGCTTACGCGGGGTATATTGACATGCTGCCGCGGATGATGGAAAAGTACGCGGGGTTCAGTAAGCAGATTCGCGAGCGATTTAACGTGAAAACCCGGCCCATGGACACGAAACACATGGATCGGGAAATCCGCCTTTTTCTTGACATCTATAATCGTTCAATTTGTAACACGTGGGGATACGTTCCCATGTCGAAGGAAGAATTGGATCAGGAGGTGGCGGGGCTGAAGCTGCTGATGGTGCCGGAGCTGGTGGTGGCGGCGGAGGTGGACGGGAAGGCCGTCGGGGCACTTTTTTGTTTGCCGGACTTTAATCCACGGATTCGTGCCATTAAGGGCAAAATCTTCCCTTTCGGCTGGATGAAGCTCCTGATGAATAAGCGGGGCATTAAGGAAATTCGTTCGATTAGCGCGAATGTGCTGCCTGAGTATCAGATGATGGGGATTCCGCTGGTGATGCTGGAGGATTTCGTCCCCCTGGCATCAAAATGGGGGCTGACGAAAGCGGAATTTTCGTGGGTGCTTGAGTCGAATTCCTATTCGCGCGGGAGCCTGGAGAAGGCGGGGACGATTCGTGAAAAAACGTACCGCATTTATGACCTGGAAGATTGATTTCTTTTTTGAGCAAAATAGGTATTTTTTGGATAGAAAGTCATAAAAAAGTTCGCAGGGAGTTTGATTTTTCTGAGAAATGGTGTAAAATCAGGTAAAATAAGTATACTCGTCAAAGTTTTTCAGTATTTGCTGATTTTATTTGTCGCTGCCACCGATAAATATTTTAACTGCATTCCTGTTTTTTAACACGGGTCTGTATCCTATTTAATATTATTATAGTTTTTACTTTCCCCCGCCCGGCGTCATCCCCTCAGGAGACGTTTTGTGGTTTTCGCATACCGACGGGCGTAGCATGGGGAAGGATAGTGCAGGCCGGCGCGGAGGGTGCCGGGCGAAATTCACGGGCAAAGGACATGAAGAGAGCATCGGAAGTTGTCATAACGGGCATGGGCGTGGTCTCGCCGATCGGGTCGGGGCTGGAATCTTTCTGGGAATCGTTGGTGGCCCGCCGTAGCGGCGTGGGGCTTTCGCAGGCGTATGGTGTGGACGATTGTCGCGGCATGCCGGGGTTACCGTATCCGTTAACGGCCGAGATTCCGGATTTTGACACGGCCCGCATCAAAAAATATAAAGACGCGCGACGAAATCTGAAAGTCATGACGCGTGACATTCAGTTGGGTTTCGTCGCTTCAGATTTTGCCCGGGAGGCGAGTCAGTTGGAGGAGAAACCGGTGGACCCGGAGCGTCAGGGGATTCTTTACGGCGCGCTGATGATCACCGTGATGCTGGAGGAGTTGGTCGAGCTATTTACCCAGAGTCTGGACGAAAGCGGCGGTTTCGAGATGCGGAAGCTGGGAGACGGCTTTAATCTGGTGTATCCGCTGTGGATGCTGAAATATTTGCCGAACATGACGGCGTGCCACGTGGGCATTACTTATGATTTGCGAGGCCCGAGTAACACGCTGGTGAATGGGGAGGCGGCCGGGATCGCGGCGCTGCTGGAAGGGACGCGCGTGATTCTGCGGGGGCAGGCGGATGTGATGTATGCGGGCGGGACGTCCTGCTGTGCGTATCCCACATCCTGGAAGCGGTATGAGGTTTACGGGCTTTCGCAGCATGTCCAGTACCCGGCGGGGGCGGTGCGGCCGTTCGACGCGCGGCGTGACGGCGTGGTTTTGGGGGAAGGGGCGGCCACGTGCGTGCTTGAGTCGCGCGAGTCGGCGGAAGCGCGCGGCGTGAAAATTTATGGAAAAATTCTCGGCTGGGGTGAATCGGCCGAGAAGGTCTGGAATCACGCGGACGGAATGCAGACGCAGCAGGCGCCGGTGGTGCTGCGGGCGGAGGCGTTTACCGGAACGTGTATCGAAAACGCGATTCGCGTGGCGGTGGAGTGCGCGGGGGTGGCGAAAGAGGATTTGGCATTCGTCATGGCTTGTGGTTATGGCAGCGTGCACGGGGATAAGGCGGAGGCGAAGGCCATTCATCACGTGCTGGGAGATGTGCCCGTGACGGCGATTAAAGGGTACACGGGGCATGCCATGGCCGGCTCCGGGATGATGGAAGTGGTGGCGGCGCTGCTGGCCCTGGAGAAGGGTGTCATTCCGCCAGCCCTGAATTGTGATGCGGTGGCTGCCGAGTGCCCGGTGAATGTGGTGACGGAAGACGGTCGCAGCACGGGCGGTAAAAAAGCGGCCCTGGTGGTCAATTATAACTTTTACGGCCAGGCGTCCGCGGTGGTCGTGGCGGTGGAGTGAGCGGAGATGGTGGGCTTTCGTTGTCCGCGGTGCCAAAAATCGTTTGATGTTCAGCAGCCGGGCGTGCTGCCGTTCTGCTCCGCGCGGTGTAAGCTGGCGGATTTGAACGGCTGGCTGAGTGAAGAACATTCGCTGCCGATGGATATGGAGGTAGACCCGGACGAAGAAGCCGCGGCGGAAGAAGAAGCGTGGCGACGGCAGTCGCTGGACGAAGATTCCGAGCAAATTGCGTAAAGCGTGGCGGCGCCGTGCTTTACATCGTCTCCAGCAGCCCGCGCCACTCCAGCGTTCCCAGAAAATTCCGAATCTCTTTCAGCTCCGGAATTTCCTCTTCCGGCATGCCCTGGGCAGCGAGTTTCTCCAGCACCTCCTCCGCCGTGCTTGGCGTTTTTTCCAGCAGCCGCAGAATCGCCACCGCCAACGGATTCAGCAGATGCGTATCATCCGAAACGCAGTCATACACCAGCCACAGCGGCTCCGCCTCCGTCCGCGCCTGATCTTCCTCCCAGTGCCGCCAGATGAGCCGCCCTTCCGGCACCGTGCGATAAACCGCCGCCGCTTCCGGTTCTTTTTCTTGGAAATTTTCAGTGGTCATGGTGTTTTTTCCTTTCTTTTGCTCCCTGCCACTCATTTTAGCGCGGAAGACGCCGGATGTCAAGCGGGAAAGCCTGGCGTTTATGTTAATCGTCGATGTTAAATACGGAGCAGCGCACTCGCCCATCCTTCCATTTTTTCACGCCAATATTATAATAGTATAAATTTTTTGTATCATTTACCCTTCAGAATCATGGAAAGGCCGACATGCCGCGTTATAATCCGTCAGTTATTGAGCCGAAATGGCAGAAATTTTGGGAAGAGAAAAAGACATTCGCCACGCCGAGTCTGCCGGCGGGGGAGAAAATGTACGTGCTGGACATGTTCCCGTATCCTAGCGCGAACGGCCTGCATGTGGGGCATCCGGAGGGGTACACCGCGACGGATATTGTGTGCCGGTTCAAGCGGATGCTGGGTGTGAGCGTCATGCACCCCATGGGCTGGGACGCGTTCGGGCTGCCGGCCGAGCAGCATGCGAAGAAGACGGGCACGCACCCGCGGATCACCACCGAAAAGAACATCGCCACCTTCCGCCGGCAACTGAAAATGCTGGGGTTCAGTTACGACTGGGACCGGGAAATCGCGACCACGGATGTGGAATACTTTCGCTGGACGCAGGAGGTTTTCCTCATTCTTTTTGACACGTGGTATGACGCCGAGATGAAGAAAGGCAGGCCGATCTGCGAGCTGCCCATCCCGGCGGACGTAGCGGCGCAGGGCCCGGACGCGGTGGCGGCGTACTGCGACGACCACCGCCTGGCGTATCAACTCGAGGCTCCCGTCAACTGGTGTCATGAGCTGGGCACGGTGCTGGCGAACGAGGAAGTTATTAACGGTCTCAGCGAGCGCGGCCAGCACCCCGTCACCCGCATTCCCATGCGGCAGTGGATGATGCGGATTACGGCGTACGCCGACCGCCTGGAGTCCGACCTGGAGGGCCTGGACTGGACGGAGAGCATCAAAACGCTCCAGCGGAACTGGATTGGGCGCAGCGTTGGCGCGGAGCTGGATTTTTTCATCGGCGAGCATTCCGAAAACGGCAGGCCGTGTGAGAAGGCGTATTTGGAATGGACGAATAATCGTAAAGCGAGCAAGTATCCGCGAAAGCCCGGCGCGGATGTGCTGCGGGTTTATACCACGCGTGCGGACACGCTTTTCGGCGCAACGTACATGGTCATTTCGCCGGAGCATCCGATGATCGAAAAGCTGACCATGCCGGAAAACGCGGCAGCGGTGCAGGCGTACTGTGCGGCAGCGGCGGCGAAAAGCGAAATGGATCGCACTGCCTTGGCGAAAGATAAAACCGGCGTGTTTTCGGGCTCTTACGCCGTGAATCCGGTGAATGGCAAGCAGATTCCCATCTGGATTGCGGATTACGTGCTGGCCAATTACGGCACGGGGGCGATCATGGCCGTGCCGGCGCATGATACGCGGGACTTCGATTTCGCGAAAAAGTACGCGCTGCCGATCATCCCGGTGGTAGACCCCGTGGTGGGCGAAAACGGTGTGGACGAAGAATCGCGCCGGAAGCTTTTGGCCGCCGAGGAAGCGTTCACGGTGGATGGCGTGGCGGTCAACAGCGGCGAATACAACGGCCTGACGACCGCCGCGTTCAAGCAGCAAATCGTCGCCATGCTCGCCGACTCTGGAATCGGGCGTCAGGCGGTGAATTACAAACTTCGCGACTGGCTTTTCAGTCGGCAGCACATCTGGGGCGAGCCGTTCCCGATTCTGCACGAGCTGGACGCGAACGGCAAGCGCACCGGCAAGCTGCGGGCGCTGGAGTCCGCCGACCTGCCGCTGGATTTACCGCAGATGGAGCAATTCGTGTTCCCGCCGCTGGAGGTGCCGGAGCCGCCGCTGGAGAACGCACCCGACGAATGGCTTTACGTCACGCTGGAAGGCAAGCGGTATAAGCGCGAGACGAACACCATGCCGCAGTGGGCGGGTTCATGCTGGTATTACCTGCGATTTCTGGATCCGCGAAATGCCGAGCAACTCGTGGCGCCGGAAATCGAAAAGGCATGGATGCCCGTGGACCTTTACATCGGCGGGGCCGAGCACGCGGTGCTGCACCTGCTCTACGCCCGCTTCTGGCACAAGGTGCTTTACGACCGCGGGTATGTCACGACCGTCGAGCCGTTTCAGAAGCTGGTGAATCAGGGCATGATTCTCGGCGAGATGGAGTATGTGGGCTTCAAAACGCCGGACGGCGCGTGGCTCAGCGCCGAGGTGGTGAAGCCGCTTTCGGAGGATGAGCAGAAAGCACTCACACGCGTGAATCTCATGCCGACGGACGTCGAGAAGCGAGGCGAGGGTTTCGTGCTCAAAAAGAACCCGACAATCCGAATCGACAGCCGGGCGTTCAAAATGTCCAAGAGCCGCGGGAACGTGATTAACCCGGACGCGGTGGTCGCGGATTTCGGGGCCGACTCGCTGCGGCTTTACGAAATGTTCATGGGCCCACTGGAAGCCGTTAAGCCGTGGAGCGTCGAGGGCGTCAGCGGCGTGCGGAATTTCCTTGACCGCGCGTGGCGACTGGTGGTGGACGATAAAGACGAAGAGCTGCGGCTGGCCGACTCCGTGCAGGATGTGCCGCCCACTGAAGAACAGAACCGCGTGCTGCACAAAACGCTCAAGGCCGTGACGCACGACCTGCACCACATGCAATTCAATACGGGCATCGCGCGGATGATGGAGTTCGTAAACTTTTTCACCGGGCAGAGCGTGCGTCCGAAAGTCGCGATGGAAACATTCGTGCTGATGCTTTCGCCGTATGTGCCGCATTTTGCCGAGGAGTTGTGGCAGCTTCTGGGCCATGCCGACACGCTGGCGTATGAGCCGTTCCCGCAGTACGATGAGGCCGCGATCGCCGAGGCGCACGTGGAAATCCCCGTGCAGGTCAATGGTAAAATCCGCGCGCGGATCATGCTCCCGGCCGACGTCGACGCGGCGGTCATGGAAGCGGCGGCGCTGGCCGACCCTCACGTCCTCCCGTGGCTCGACGGCAAGACCATCGTCAAGAAAATCATCGTGCCCGGCAAGATGGTGAACTTTGTGGTGAAATGAATACAATTGATAATTGAAAATTGATAATTTGCAAGCGAGGTGCTTACCGGAAAAGTTTGCACCTCGCAGTTAATTATCAATTGTCAATTATCAATTTTTAATTGCTTTAAACATTCGTTTCAGCGACGCCGCGCCGCTCTGGCCGTTTTCGTCGAGCTCCGGATTGTAATAATCCTCGAGCAGGCGGTCGTTGCCCGACCAGATGGTTTGCATGACGCCGCGGTAATGGCCGGCCATCTTCGGGCCGCTGATTTTCCGGTACATCCGCACCGCGTCGACCGTGTCGGCGGCCACCTGCGGCTGATTCCAGAAGCACGATACCACGTCGATTCCCCGGCCTGCAAACAGCGGCGCCGTTGTCTGCGTGCGTGGGTAATGCCAGTCGCAGACGACGATATCTTTCGGAACCATGTCGATCGCCGGCGCTGTGCCGTTGGTCGACGCCTCCCATTCGCCCAGCCCGGTTTCATTGCCGTCGATCAAGCGGTCACCCCAAATCCAGAGCTTCGCGCCGGACTTCGCCACGTGATCGCGAATCGCCCGCACCTCGTCGGCGAACAGCTTGGCCTGGTCTTTATCCGCGCATCGCGGACAGCTCGGGTGCCCGATGTAAAACACCTCATCCATCCCGGCATGAAAATCCTTTGCCTCGAAATCGGCCAGCACTTCGTCGACCAGCGGGAAAACCACGCCGTGCACATCCGGGTGCAGCGGGCAGTAGCTGAGGCAATAATATCCGTCGGCGTTCGGCCACTCGACTTTCTGCGCCTTGATATCCGGCGTCTCGCTAAACTCCGGATACACGCGCAGCAGTGTCCCCGTGTGCTCCGCCCACGACTGATGCCCGAGCAGGTTGATCAGCGGAAACACGTGGATGCCATGCTTTCGGCAGGCCGCAGTGATCTTTTGCACGTCCTCCTTGCCGATGGCATTCGGATTGGCCATTTCCGGGCGGCTCGCGAAACGGTAATTATAATTGACGGCCAAAATCAGTGTGTTGACGCCATGCGGCGCGAGTGCTTCGTCGATGAACTTGCAGAACCGGTCGACATTTTGCCGGTTCGGCGCATCGACAAACAACCCGCGCACGGGCAGCGATTTATCCAGAGGCGACGTTTCCTCCGCCGCGGCGGCGCCATGAAAACCATAAGCGCAGACCGCGGTGAGGATCGTACAAAAGAGGATTCGCGATAAACGCTTCATGCCTTAAATCTCGGAGCCATCGCACGGACGCAGGTTATGATTGATGATGTCCGTCGCGGTGTCGGCGTAAAGCGGGTCGCCGGAGAGTTTTTTCCACTCGGGTGAATCCACGAACAGCTTCCACGCGGCGTCTTTCTTTTCCTGATTTTCGAAACTGAGCATGTACGTCATGTTCGGCAGAAACGCACCGAAAACCGCGTCGCCGAAAAACACCGGGGCCAGCCCGAAACGCCGGAACAGCTCCAGCTCGCCGCCTTCCTCGAACATGCTGATTTTCCGCACATTCCGCTCCCAGTCGAAGCTGCGATAATACCGCAGCTGCAAAATCCGCTCCTCGGCCAGCGAGGGCACTTCCACTTTCGGCATCATCTTGAAGTTCTTCAGCAGCGTGCTTTCGAGGCTCGTGAAGCCCGGGTTTTTCGAGGTGAAATCCTTCTTATACGCCATGTATTTTTCTCCGACCGACGTGTTTCCGCCCAGCGCGTCCCGCACGATCATGGCCTGGAACAGCGACGCGTACGGGATGAAGAAAAACAACTCACGCTGGGCTGAATCGGCGTCTTTTCCATTCATGCCCGGCTCCGCGACCGCCATGCCGAACGGCCCGACGTTCATCTTTTTCAATTCCGGCATGAGCGTTTCTCGCGCGAAATCCGTCAGGGCCTTCACCTTTTCCGGGGAGTCCATCAGGAACTTCTGCACCTCCACGAACCCCTGCGCCGGACGCTCCCGCCGGTCGCCGAGACGCCGCTGTCGCTGCTCTTCCTGCGCAAACATCTCCGCAGACAGCCCCGCCGCCGCCACCGTTCCCGCACCCGCCACCGCCAAAAATTCACGACGTTTCATCACAATTCTCCTTAATTTTCTGTCCTGAAAAAACACACGAAACATGAATCGTCAATTTTCAATTAACCATTCACCATTAACCATTTCCCAGCCGCTGGCGCTGATACACTCCGGAGGTAATCCGGTCGCACCACGTCTGGTTTTCGAGATACCATTTCACGGTTCGCCGCAAGCCGGTTTCAAAATCGACGCTCGGCGACCAGCCCAATTCCCGCTCCATCTTCGCATTATCCATGGCGTAACGCCGGTCGTGTCCGGGGCGGTCGGCGACGTACGTGATCAGCGATTCGCACGGCCCATGAGGTAATCCAGGGCGAAGTTCATCCACCAGTCGGCACACGGTCTTCACGATTTCGACGTTCGGCTTCTCACAGTCCCCGCCGATATTATACGACTCGCCCGGCACGCCTTTTTCCAGCACCCGGCGAATGGCCGCGCAGTGATCCTCGACGAAAATCCAGTCGCGAACGTTCATGCCGTCCCCGTAAATTGGCAGCGGCTTCCCCTCCACGCAATTCAGGGTCATCAGTGGGATGAGCTTCTCCGGAAACTGGAAAGGGCCGTAATTATTCGAGCAATTCGTCAGCAGCACGGGCAGGCCGTACGTGTGAAAGTACGCCCGCGCGAGATGATCGCTGCCGGCCTTACTTGCCGAGTACGGCGACCGCGGGTCATACGGCGTCCGCTCCGTGAACTTCCCCGTTTCGCCCAGCGAGCCGAACACCTCATCCGTGGAAACATGCAAAAACCGAAACGCGTTTTTCTCCGCGTCCGCCAGCGTTTTCCCATACCGCCGCGCGGCCTCCAGCAACTGAAACGTGCCCATGACGTTCGTCATCACGAACGTTTCCGGCCCGTCAATCGAGCGGTCCACGTGCGACTCCGCCGCGAAATGCACGACTGCCTCCGGCCGCGATTTTTCAAACGCCGCCTGCACCGCCGCTTTATCACAGATGTCCGCCTGCACGAACACGAACCGCCCGGTGGCTTCCAGGTCCGCCAGCGAATCGTAATTCCCCGCGTACGTGAGCTTATCCAGCACCGTGACTTTTCGATCCGCCGGTGCATCTTTCGCCGTCAGCCACTGCCGCACAAAGTTCGCGCCGATAAACCCGGCCCCGCCCGTCACAAGAATATTCCTCATCCCACATTCCTTATTCACAGACCCCAATCCACAAACCCCGAATCACACACGTTCCCCCGCCGCCATCATACAAAAGGTGACGTACATCATGCACACAAACGGCAGTGCCCAGCAAATGCCGATTCCCAGCGCCGCCACCCCCGCCGCCAGTGCCACGGCACTCCACAGCCACAGCAGCAGGACGCATTTTATATTATATCCGATCATGCGAGCGGAAACAGCCAGTGCGCGGAACGGGCCGATTTTCTTCTCCACCGTCAGCCAAACCCCCGGCCCGGTGAGTGTCAGCCACGCCAGCGTGACGAGTACCCCGGCAGTTCCCGAAAAAAGGTAAAACCCCAACGGACGAGCCATTTTCTTGAATCTCAATTCTTCTACATAATTTTCCATGATTCTCACTTCAATAACCTCACGAACTACATATCCGAAAATAGCGTTCGTTCCATAATACACCGCAGCCATCAACACCGCCCACCCGATCACCAGCAGCCCGGCATACAACACCGCGCTGGGTGGCGTCTGGGCCGAGGCGAAAACAAACGGTTCCTGCTCATTTTTTCCCCGCATCAGCCGCGTCAGCGCCCGCAACATAACGCTGCCCATCACGCTACTCGTGACGATGCTTATCACCACCACCCCGATCACCGCCGTGACGACCGGCCAAGCCGTTTCCGCTTCCCGCCAGCGATCCATCTGCCGCGCGAATCCGCTCCAGAAGGCCGCCAAAAGGATCGCCGTCAGGATCACCCCCGTGAAGACCGTGTCAAAGCACGGCCGTTTATTCACGGAGTAAACCTTCCACGCCGCCCGGACGACATCCCCGAAACGCACCCGCATCACCACCGGGACATCCCCCCGCGGCGAATCCTCTTCCACCACAAATTCCGGCGAAGCGTACGGGTTTTTCATCATGGGCGACGCTCCGTCAGAACACATCATTCTGCAGCCCGAATTTCTCCCCGGACGCCTGCATGAAAAACACGATGAACGTCAGCCACAACAGCGGCAGGATAAAGAAAAGAAAGCCGAAACTCAGTGCCAGGGATCCAAGCAACAGCATGAAGTCGAACCCGATGAGAATAAAAAAGCCGACGGAATACGCCATGATTCCCACGGCCAGCAGCAGCCCGCACCACAGCAGCAAGAGGATCAGCGTGACGACATTCGCCCCGATCATCCGCGCCCCGAACCCCAGTGCCCGCAACGGCCCCATCCGCCGATCCAGAATCATCCACATCCCTGGCCCGGCGAACAGGTACGTCAAAAACAGCAGCACGCCAATTCCGCATCCGCTGATAATCTGAACGGTGTCCGGCCCGCTGACCATCCGCGTCCCAAGTAAATCCGGCAGCAACGCCAGTAAAGCAACCAACGGCGCCACCATCAAAAGTAGCAAAAGCCAATAAACCACCAGCGTTAAAAAAACGTCCCCGACCGTAAACAGATGCCAACGCCGCCGACTTTCTCCCCGCGCAATGCCCGTCAGCATCCGGAACAGTCCGCCCAGACACCACAAATTCGCCGCCAACGCCCCGATGTACATCCCGATGCCGTACACGACGAAGTATAATGGATCCGCGGGAGTCCCCGTGCTGGCCATAAACATGCTCATCACGATGATCAGCATCATGATAAATACCAGCATCATGAGGAACGCCCCGACGATGGAGATGAATGAGGCCCATTTATTCCTTCGATACACCAGCCAGGTCTGGCGGACGACCTCCGGGAAGCTCACGGGCGTGACCACCGGCACCTCCGGCCTGCCCGCCGCCACCCCGAACGCCGTGTCCTCATGCGCGACATACGCCGGCGCCGCGTACGGATTCACTGCCTCCGCCGCCGGCCGTGGCAGTGCGTCTGACGGCGAGCGCAGTGAAAAATCATCATCAAAAGAATCGAAACGACTCATGAAAAGCTCTCGGAATTACAGCCATTCACTCTGCGGCGCGCCCTCGCCCGACGCCTGCATGCAGAAGACGCACCAGCACACGCATATGTATGACGAAATGGCGACCATCCACACGAAATATCCCACCATGCACAACCCGAAGATCAGCATCGCAGCGCCGACCGCGTATCCGATCCCCATGCCCAGAAAAGCCAGCATAACGCCCGGAATCGCCAGCAACAGGTACCACAGCGCCAGCAGGATCATCGTCCACAGATTTGCGCGGCCCATGCGGAACGACTGGCTCAGCGCTTCACCCACGCCCATAACCCGGTCGGCCAGCAGCCAGAACCCGGGAATCGCGTAAATGCTCATCAGCAGTATGATGGCATACACGACTCCGGCACCAATAATGACTAGCGCCGGAGAGTTAATCGTCGCCGCCACGATCGAGATGGGAAGCACCACCACCAACAGCAAGCCGATAACCGCCACCACAATCACGATCACCACCAGCAGGTAATATAGGAGCATTCGCACCAGCGCGTTTCCGCCGGAAAAAATCAACGCATAATTCACCTCGTTATGACGAATGATCGCGTTAAAAAACCGCACCATGCCCGTGAAAATCCACATCGGGAAAAGCAGATACAGCAGAAAGAAGATGGTTCCCATAATACCGAGCCCCATGATCGTTCCCGCGTTTGGTCTGGCGGAACTGCCGGACATCAGACGCTGAAAATCTTCCTGGTCCATTTCGCCGCCCTCGTCCGCCTGAAACGCATGCATTTCCATGCCTTGCTCCATTTGGATCACTTGGGGTTCGACGACGGACACCGAGCCCAGCAGCAGCATCCCAAATATTGCTTGGAAGACGAGGGAAAAAAGGAACATGATAACACCGGCAAGGAACATTCCGCCGATGCAGGCTGACATATTGGCAGAAAACACATGCCACGCCCGGCCGACCACCGAGGAAAAAGAGGTTTTCGTTGCGGTGACGTCCACGTTGGCGAGCTCGCGTTCCGCTGTTTCGCCCATGTGAGTCGGCGACGCATACGGATTCGCTGCCGGCCGCGGCGGCGGATCGCTGGGCATCTGGAAATTATAAGTGTCCTGGTCATCAAAATCTTGAAATCGGCTCATCGAATCCTCCGTTTTTTCTTATGTTTAGCGCAAATGGCCTGAGATGTTCTCATTTTAGTGGATGGCGTCATGAAAGTCAATCATTTTCTCCCGAAAACACGTGTTATTTTGTTAAAATCTTTCATAAAATACATCGTGAAACAGGAAAAAACCGTGAATTTTAACGCGGCGGGGTGTTTTTGTCCGTTTTCTGTTTTTTTCATCTTTCCTCCTTGTATGCGTCTGAATCATCAGGTATAATTGAATTGATTGTCGGTAATTGAGGGAGATAAACTAACTTTTCGTATGCCTGCCGCAATCATCCTGCCTGCGGGAGCTTTTCGCGCTCTCCGCTTTTTAGCTCATCATTTTTATGCCTTCAGAGGAGTTTACTCATGTCCGCCGAGAATCCAGATTCTCAGGGTGCGCCCCGCCGACCTTCAGCGCCGCACGTTTCTTCGAATGAAAGTTCCCCTCCCGGCCCGCCTTCCGATTCTCCTGCCACCGAAGCGGATCCGCAGGACCCGGCCCAGGAAATTTCCGACATTTTTTCTTCCAGTGACGCACGTCGTAAGCCGCTGCGCAGTGTGGCGCCACGGGATTCCGTGCAACCGCGGGGAATTCAGGGCATTTCGCGCGTTCCCCCGGCGGCGATGATGTCGCGCCGTACCCCTGCCGACGCCCGTCCTCAGGGGGATTTCCCCCGGGAAACGCCCGCCCAGGGGCCTTCCGAAACGCCTTCCGCCGAGTATTCCCAAAACACGTCCCCCGCGTCCGGCCCAGCGACGACGGATTCTTTTTCGCAGCGTGAAAACACGGAAAACCAACCGGGAACGACTTCCGGTTTTCGTCATCGCGAAGGAAACGTCCGAAACGCTCGAAAATCCCCCGCAGACCGGCCTGCCGAGCATTCCGACCGTGGAGACCGGAGCGGGTATCCGCGGACGCGTCCGTACCCGAACCGTGGCCCGGCGGCGTCTTCGTCGCGCTGGCCGAGTTCTTTCAAAACGGCTTATTCCGAAAACGCCTCGGATCCGCAACAGGATTCGCAGGCGGCGTCCGGGCCCGAATTTTCGGAAGGGGCGGATTTCGGCCCGCCGCGTCAGAGGCGTGAAGGGCAGGATGCACGGGGACAGCGGGAGCGGGAGAATTACCGTCCCGGCACTCGGCGGTACGAGTCCGGCGGTTATTCGCGAGGGCGTTTCGGGGCGAAAGACGAGCCGCTTTCCCTGGCGGAAGAGCTGGCCGATGAAATGTCCGCCGGGCGCGGCGAGCGTCCGGAAGTGGACGAGGTGCTGCGCATGGCCGCTTCTTTGGGCGACCATACCCTGGCGGCACTGCAAAAACTCTCCGTCCAGGAACTGATTTCCGAGGCCCGGAAGTATCATCTGGCCGATTCCGAAACCATGGAAAATCTGGAAAACGCTGAGGAAGAAGCCGCCCGGCGCCAGGATCTTGTCTTCCGAATTTTGCGGGAAAAAGTGAAGCTTAACGGCCTGCTGTACGGCGAGGGAACCCTCGAAATCCTCCCCGACGGTTTCGGGTTTCTCCGCAGCATGGCGACCAATTACATTTCGTGCCCCGACGATATTTACGTTTCGCCCAGCCAGATCCGGCGGTTCGGCCTGCAAAACGGTAACGTCATTTCCGGGCAGATTCGTCCGCCGAAAGAGAATGAGCGGTATTTCGCGCTCTTGCGGGTCGAGGCCATTAACTTCCGCGACCCGAATGAGAATTTGCGGAAAAAGCGTTTTGATGAGCTGACCCCCACGCATCCCACCCAGCGGCTGACACTGGAGTCGGCCCCCGAGGAAGTGGAGACGCGGGTGACCGACATGATGATCCCCATCGGTTTTGGCCAGCGCGGCCTGATTGTCAGTCCGCCACGTGCGGGGAAAACCATTTTGCTGCAAAAAATCGCGAAATCGGCCCTGAAAAACTTCCCCGACATTTACATTTTCATGCTTCTCATCGACGAGCGTCCGGAAGAAGTGACGGACATGGAGCGGGCCCTGAAGTGTGCCAACTGCGAGGTGATCAGCTCGACGTTCGACGAAACGCCGGGTCGGCACATCCAGATTTCGCAGATGGTTATGGAAAAAGCGAAACGCATGGTGGAGTGCGGCCAGAACGTGGTCATTCTGCTGGATTCCATCACCCGCCTGGCCAGAGCGTATAATGCCGAGTGCGAAACCAGTGGCAAAACGCTCACCGGCGGCGTCGACGCCAACGCGCTGCAAGAGCCGAAGCGCTTTTTCGGCAACGCCCGCTGCGTGGAAGAAGGCGGCTCGCTGACCATCATCGCCACCGCCCTGATCGAAACCGGCAGCCAGATGGACGACGTCATTTTCGAGGAATTCAAAGGCACCGGCAACCTGGAAATCGTGCTGGACAAAAAACTCGTCGAGCTGCGCGTCTGGCCGTCCATCGATCTCAACGCCAGCGGCACCCGTCGGGACGAAATGCTCATGCCGCCCGAGGAGTTCGCGCAGGTGTGCAAGCTCCGCCGCCTGCTGAGCGAGCTCAACCCCATCGACGCGATGGAAATGCTCACCAATCGCTTGCGAAAAACCAAAACCAACGCGGAATTCCTGGCGGGAATTTCCTGACTCCAAACCACAATCCACAAATCCCAAATCCCATGATTTACGAAGGCAACATAAATATCGAATCCATCAAGCAGGCTCCGCTGGCGATCATCGTGGCGAAGTTCAACCGCACGATCACCGGACGGCTTTTGGACGGGGCGCTGGCGAAGCTCGCGGAGGCGGGCGTGCCGGAGGCGCAGGTGGATGTGTTCTGGGTGCCGGGGGCGTTCGAGCTTCCGCTGACGCTGGAGAAATTGCTGCTGAAAAAGCGGTATGTGGGGGCGATTGCGCTGGGGGCCGTCATCCGCGGCGAAACGACGCACGACCAGCATATTAACCGCACGATCAGCGACCAGTTTGCGAAGCTCAGCGTGGCGCATCACGTGCCGATCATGTTTGGCGTGCTGACGTGCAACACCGTGGAACAGGCCATCGCCCGCAGCGGCGGCGAGCCCGGTTCGAAAGACAAAACCGCCGCGCCGCACATGGGCAACAAAGGCGCCGACTGCGCGGAAGCGTTGCTGGAAATTCTCGATTTGTATTCACAGATCGACAAAATTTAAAAACGAAAAAATTCACCGCCGAGAGCGCAGCGGACACAGAGAGATTTTTCTCATTCCTTTTTCTCTGTGTCCCCTGTGCTCTCGGTGGTGAATTAAAAATTTGAAAATGTAAGGGACAATAAAAATGCCGAAAAATCGCCGTGCGCGGGTGGTCGCGTTCCAGATTCTGTATGTCGACGAGGTGAACCCCACCGAAAAAATCCCGGAGGACATGATCCACGAGCGCGTCCGTGGCGACCAGCCGCAGATCGAGTTCGCGCGCGAATTGGTGCGGGGCGTCTTTCAGCACCGACAGGAAATCGACGATCTGATCCGCGGCGCGTCGGAAAACTGGTCCCTGGAACGGCTTGCCCCCACCGACCGAAACGTGCTGCGCCTGGGCATCTTCGAACTGCTTTACACCGACACTCCCCCGGCCCTGGCCATCAACGAGGCGATCGAAATCGCGAAAGAGTACGGCAATAAAAACTCCGGCGGTTTCGTCAACGCGATTCTGGACAGGATAAAAGGTGAGCGGGTGAATAGGTGACTGGCGAGCGGCATACCCTCCTGTTCACCTGTTCTCTCCTCGTTCCACTCCAGACGATTTACCACAACACTACCGCTTCCATCCATTTAAATAAAACACAACGATCATCATGGGAATATTCGATCTTTTCAAGCGCGGGCTCAAACGCACGCAGCAGCTTTTGAACACAGACATCCGCGACCTTTTCAAGAAGGAAGGGCGGCTGGTGGACGACACGTTTTTGGAGGAGCTTTTCGCATCTCTCATCCGCACGGACATGGGCGTGCAGGCGGCCCAGAAAACCGTGGACGGTATCCGCACCGAGTTCCGCGGGCGCGTGGTGCACATGCAGGAAGTGCTGGAACACATTAAAGTCGACCTGAAATCCCTCATGCGCCAGGACGCCTCGCCGATCGTGCTGCGGGCCGAGAAGCCGACGGTGATCATGGTCTGTGGCGTCAACGGAAGCGGAAAGACCACGAGCATCGCGAAGCTCGGCCAGATGTTCCGCGATCAGGGAAAGACGGTACTCTTGGGCGCGGCGGACACGTTCCGCGCGGCAGCGGTCGAGCAGCTCACCGTCTGGGCCCAGCGGCTGGGTGCGGAAATCGTGACCGGAAATCCGAATTCGGACCCGGCCAGCGTGGCGCACCGCGCGGTGGAGACGGCGGTTAAAAACGGCGCGGATGTGTGTATCGTGGATACTGCGGGCCGACTCCAGACGCAGCAGAATCTGATGCGGGAGCTGGAAAAGATTCACCGCGTGATCGGGAAAGTCGTGCCCGACGCGCCGCACGAAATCCTGCTGGTGCTGGACGCGACCACCGGCCAGAACGGGATCAGCCAGGCGAAACATTTTTCGGAGTCCGTTCACTGCACGGGCCTGATTCTCGCGAAACTGGACGGGACGGCGAAAGGCGGCGTGGCGGTGGCCATCCGTCAGCAGATGGCGCTGCCCGTGAAGTACGTCGGCGTGGGCGAAAAGGCGGAAGACCTGGCGCTGTTTGACGCGGATGAGTACGTGGACGCGATGTTCGGGTGATGAAAATTCGGATGATGAAAAGAAAGAAAATCATGAAACGCAGCCCCGCCTTATTATCGCTTGCGTGTTTTTTAATTTTTTTCGTGTCCGCTGCCAATCTTCGCGCGGCGGAGGCCGACGATTTTTACGCCCTCCGCGGCGGTATCCCGAACAGTCAGTATTTTTTTGATAAAAATATCGTCGGGAACCAGTACCTGTTTTTCATCGGAGACGCGGTGATGGACGGGGAAGGACTGAAAAATCGCGACTTGCGGTATCCGTCCGTTATGTGTCGGCAGTTTCGGAAGCATTACCCGGACGCGACGATCATCGAAACCCGGCATCCGCAGCCCGGCGGGAGCTGGTTCGCGCAGTACCGCACGTCTGGTGGGCAGGCGGTTTTCGGGGAGGTGATTTGCAGCGGCCATCTGGCGATTCTGGATTTCGCGGCCGGCGACCGCTTTACGGATGAAACGCATGTGCGGCGGCAGCTGGAGGGCATGCTGCGGCAGATTCTCAAGTACCGTGACACGCACAGCACGGCGATCGTTTACACGCTGACGCCGGAAATGATGGAGGCATACCGGGCGGGGCGGACGCCGGATTATGTCCGGTGGTGTGAGGCGGTGGCGGATTATTACGGGGTGCCGTCCGTGAATCTGGCGAAATACGCGGCGGAAAAAATTCTCGCGGGGGAGATTTCGCAGGAGGAATTTTTGCGGGATGGCGTGAATCCCACGGACGCGGGAGCGGAAATTTATGCGCAGGCGGCGGAGGAATTCGCGGACGCCCTGATGACGGTGCACGCCACGCCGGCGGAGGTGGTGCGGAAAACGCTGCCCGCGCCGCTTTACCCGGACACGCAGGATGAGGGGCGGATTATCGCGTATGAGCAGGCGGTGTTTTCGGCGGGCTGGCAGGCAGGGCAGGAAAGCCCGCTGCCGCCGTTTCGACATCTGCTGGTGACACAGAAGCCGGGGGAAACGTTGGAGATGAAGTTTACGGGCGCGGAAGTCGGCCTGATGGATGTGGTGGGGCCGGACACGGCGGCGTGTGAGTTTTCGGTGGATGGCGGGCCGTGGGTGAAAATTCCCGCGCCGGAACCGGAAGAAATGCTGAAAATGCGGGCGATTTCGCTGGCTGAGCATCTTGACGCCGCAATGGAACATACATTTTCGCTGCAGACGGCGGGCGCCGGCGTGACGCGTGTGGGCGGGATTCTGTTAAACGGGCGTGTGCCGGATATTTATGCCGGATTAACGCGGCTGGAGAAAATCGACAAAATTTACGCTGGAATGGACGAAATTACGTTTGAGCCGGACGCGGGGCGGTTTCAGTATCTGCCGCGGACGCTGGAACGGCTGAAAAACGGGCCGGCCCTGCGGATGGTGCTGCTGGGGGACAGCATCATGGGGAACACCAGCGCGTCCGATTTCGAGTTGCTGCTGGAGCGTGCGTATCCGAAATGTGAGGTGCGGAAAATCGCGTCGCTGCGGAGTTCCACGGGATGTACGTATTATCAGGACGAAAATCGCGTGGAGGAGTACGTAATTCGCCATCAGCCGGATTTATTGATTATCGGCGGGATTTCGAATCGCGGGGACTGGGAGGCGGTCAGGCGGGTGGTGCGTCAGTGCCGAGAGAAACTGCCGGAGCTGGAGGTGCTGCTGATCACGCCGGTTTTCGGGGCCACGCATGACCCGCACATCAAAAACTGGCAGTACGCGCTGGATGAGGAAAAAGATCCGTTCCGATTTCACCTGAAAAAGGTGGCGGAAGAGGAAAAATGCGCGTTTTTTGACATGACCGCCCCGTGGTATCAGTATATTTTGGACAGCGGAAAAACGTACGGATGGTTTATGGGGGATAGCGTCCATGCGAATGACCGGGGGTGCCAGATTATCGGCCGGCTGCTGGAAATTTATTTTTGTCAGCCGTAAAAGAAAGAGCATCTGTTTCGCTTATCGATTCGGCTTGATTTTTCGTCACGATGTGGTAAAATGTCATGGGTGAAGGTTTCGCGCGACGGGTGGATGCGTGTGGCAGTGCGGCAGAAAATGCCGTAATTATATAATTGAATAAAAAATATTTTTTGAATATGAGTGATTGCAGAGTCGTAATAACCGGTACGGGGCTGGTGAGCCCGCTTGGGGACACAAAAGAGGAATTGTGGGAGCAGTTGTGTGCCAGCCGCAGCGCGGTGGTGCCGCTTGACGGGGAGGCGTATGGCCTGAAATCCCTCCGTTTCGGGGCGCCGTGCACGCAATTTACCGGGGCGGTGGGGGATTTTGGTGATTTGCCGAAAGAATTGCAGCGGAATATTCGAAAAAATGCGAAAGTAATGTGCCGGGAAACGCTCATGGCGGTGGCGGCGGCGCAAAAAGCGCTGGCAGACGCGGGAATCGTGTATGACGGGGCCTCGCGGGGCGAAATGGGCGTGATGTTCGGCAGTGACCACATGGTTTCGGATCCGCGTTCCACGGCGCCGGCATTTTTGGCGTGCATGGAAAACGGGGAGTTGCACACGCAGTGGCTAGGCGAGAAGGGACTTCCACAGGTGACGCCGCTGTGGCTGCTGATCTGGCTGACGAACATGCCCGGCTGTCACATTTCGATTTATAATCAGCTTCTTGGGCCGAATAATTCCATGACCATGGGGGAATCGTCGGCGAACGCGGCGCTGAAGTATGCGGCGGCGACCATTCGGCGAGGCATGGCGCAACAGATGGTGACGGGCGCCACGGGGACGCGGTTACAGGTGCCGCGGACGTGGCAGGTGCTGATTTCGGAGCGGCTGGCGGATGAAAATCTCCCGGCTGCGGAGGCGTCCCGGCCTTTCGATAAAAATCAGACCGGACAGGTGCTGGGGGAAGCGGCGGGCGTGGTGATTACTGAGTCGCTGGCCAGTGCGCAGGCACGCGGGGCGAAAATTCTGGCGGAATTCGTGGCGGCCAGTGACAGTATGGCGGGGACGCACACGGCGGATCTGGACGCGCGGTGCCTGGTGCCGGATTTTCGGCGGAGCATGGTGAATGCGCTGCGGGGCGTGCTGCAAAAATCGGGTTACGCGGCGGAGGAAATCGGATTTATTTTCGCGCATGGGCTGGGTGTGCCGGAAGTGGACGCGGCGGAAGCGGCGGCGATTCAGGAAGTTTTCGGCGGACGCAGCGTGCCGGTGCCGGTGGTGGCGGCGAAAGGTCACACCGGAAATCTCGGCGCGGGTGGCGGTGTGGTGGAAATCATCGCGGGGCTGGCGGCGCTGGAGCACGGGCATCTGTTCCCGGTCCTGAATCATGAAACGCCGCTGGACGGATGTGCGCTGCATGTGGTGACGCGTCCGGACGTACCCGCCGGGGAGTGTTTTATTCATTTAAGTGTGAATGCGCGCGGGCAGGCGTCCGCGGCGCTGATCGCGAAATTTCGGGAGTAACCCGCGCCGGCGGCGTGTTTCCCGGCGAAATCCTGGGCAGGTTCTTTCATGCGGTACGCGGTTCGTGTTATCTTTTGGCTTTACACGGCTTTTCTGACGTTCGTGCTGCTGGTGAAAAATCCATTTGACTGGATGCCCGTGCAGCTGGAAGAGGAGGCTGTGAATGACGGATTCGGGCTGCATCTGAGTCCGCACGTGCTGACGTTTCTGCTGCTGGCGGTGCTGGCGTGGGCGTGCCGGTGGCGGCGTCCGTGGCTGGTGGCGGTGCTGCTGGCGGCGTATGCCGTGGGGACGGAAGTTCTGCAAAATTTTACGGGGCGGTGCATGGATCCGTGGGACATGCTGGATAATCTGATGGGGCTGGCGTGGGGGTCTGCCGGGTGGTTTTTCGTGGTGGGGGTACGCCGTCTGGGAAGGCGAAAAACACGGAAAACGCGGGACGAAAACGGAGGGAATGCGGAATGACGAAAACGTGGAATGCGGAAGAATTGCGGGTGTACGGTGCGGTGGCGGAGGATGCGGCGCGTCAGGCCGGGGCGGTGCTGATGGAGTACGTGGGGAAATTTCACGTGAAGGAGAAAGGCCGGGCGGATCTGGTGACGGAAGCGGATGTGGCGGCGCAGGCGAAAGTGAAGGAGCTGGTGCTGAACGCGTTCCCGGAGCATGCGCTGCTGGGGGAGGAGGTCATGCCGGGGGCGGATGCGCATCGCGCGGCGGCGGGGCGGTTCCGCTGGATCGTGGACCCGCTGGATGGCACCACGAATTACGTGCACGGCATGCCGCATTTTTGCGTGTCCCTGGCGCTGGAGTGCGGGGGAGAACTGCTGGCGGCGGCGATTTATGCGCCTCCGGTTGAGGAGTGTTACACGGCGGTGCTGGGTGGCGGTGCGTTTTTGAACGGCCGGCCGATTCACGTCACCACGGCCCGTGAGCCGGAAGAGAGCCTGGTGGGAGTCGGATTTCCGCCTGCCGCGGGGTATGATGCGCCGGACGTGATCGGGTTCATGAACATCTTAAACGCGTGCCAGGCCATTCGGCGGACCGGCTCCACGGCGATGAACATGGCGTACGTGGCCGCGGGGCGTTTTGACGCCTCTTGGAATTTTTACACGAATCCGTGGGACATGGCTGCCGGGGCGCTACTGGTGACGGAGGCCGGGGGCGTGCTGACGGACATCACCGGCGCCGCGTTTTGCGTGGACGGCCACTCGTATTTCGTGACCGCCACGCGTGAGCTGCATGAGAAATTTGACGCGCTGCTGCGTGGAGACGGGTTTCGGAAATGGAAAAATAAAGAAATAAAGAAATAAAGAAATGGCTGGCGTGATGCAAAATCCCTTCTGAAATAACGCTTTTCTCACGCTTCCATGTATCCGCAAGTTACGCTGCACTCCACTTGTGGCTCATTTCATTTCTTTATTTCTCATTTTTCATTTTCCAGCGGAGAACCGCGGTGCCGGTGGTCAGGCCGCCGCCGAAACCGCACAGGACGAGAATATCTCCCGGCGAAAAGCGGTTTTCGCGGTTATTGAGGTCCATCATCAGCGGGATGGACACGGAAGAAGTGTTTCCGTAATCGGAGATGTTCGTGAGGTATTTCTCGGCGGGAATGTTGAGCTTTTTCTGGGCCGCCTCGATGATCCGGATATTCGCCTGGTGCAGCAGGACGTGATCCACGTCCGCACATGTCAGGCCTGTTTCCTCCAGCATCCGGCTGATGCCTTCCGTGATGGCCGTGACCGCGAATTTATACACTTTCTGGCCGTTCATGTGAAGATAAGCGGGTTCTCCCGGCGTGCGTAGCGGGAAGTTGCCGCGGGGGAACGGGGCGTTCAACGTTTCGCTGTCCCCTTCCGAAGTGAGGCGGATTCCCAGCAGATCATCCCCCGGCTCCAGTACCACCGCCGCGGTGCCGTCCCCGAAAAGCACGCACGTCTTACGGTCATTCCAGTGAATGATCCGGCTCAGGGCGTCAGCGCACACCAGCAGGATTTTTTTCGCCTTCCCGCTGGAAAGCAGCCCCGCGGCCACGTCCAGCCCGTAAACAAAACCGCTGCACGCCGCGTTAATGTCAAAAGCCGGGCAGCGGGCGCCGGTTCCCGCCTGCACCATGCACGCCAGACTGGGGGTGATGAAATCGCCGCCGAGGGTGGAGCAAATTACGTAATCCAGCTCCGAGGCGTCCGTCCCCGCGTTTTCCAGCGCCCGCCGCGCGGCCTGCACGGAAAGCTCCGTGAGCGTTTCATCCCCGGTGAGCACGTTTCGCTGGTGAATGCCCGTCCGCGTGCGAATCCATTCATCATCGATTTCCACGAACTGGGAGAGGTCTTCATTCGTGAAGACGCGCGAGGGCAGGGCGCTGCCGGTGCCGATAACGGTGAGGCTCATAATTGGGGGTTCCCTGAATATTAAAAAAACGTTTTTTTATTGACTTTCGTAAAACGCCGGGCACCGCGGCGGCACCGGCCGTACGGGTGGCGGTTACTGAGGGAAAACACGGATACGATTTCCGTCGATTTCCACGTCGCACTTCGCGATTTTCGCCAGTTCACGTAATAATTCCTCCAGACGGAGTTTCTCCACTTCCATCCGGATCTGGATGTCCGGGTTCACTCCCGCCGCGGTCAGGGCGTCACGATCCGCCACGAGCGTCAGCTGGTTTTTTTCACAAAACTGCTCCATCAGCGCCAGGAAGGCGCCCTGAAATTTCGCGGTGAACGTGACGTTTTCCAGTGCCGCCTGTGCCTTTTCGGATGCCAAGTCTTTCGGAAAGCCGCCCACATTCAGTGCCACGGTTTTCGGATCTCCGGCCTGCAAAAAACGGTGCACTTCCACCGCTCCAAGCACGGAAAGTTTTCCGCTTTCCTCGGCGACTTCCGTTTCTGGAAACTTTTTCTTCACCTCCGTCAGCAGTGGCTCCCGGCTTTTCGCATACACCCGGCGAATCGCGATTTCCGAAAGTTTCAGCGGCCGAATTTCCACCGTCTTTCCGGAAGCGTCCTCGGATGAAAAATCGTAAGTCAGGCCGAACTGCCCGAGGATGAGCGTCAACTGTTCCGTGAGCGTCAGCTCCGGAAGCCGGGTTTCGGGCCAGAGGTCATGGGGCACGGTTTTTAAATTCGTGATTTTCACGCTGTAATTTTTCGCGATTTTTTGCAGGATGTCCCGCGGCTCGGCGAGCTCCGCCCAGGAAAGCGGCGTTTTTTTCTCCCACGCTTTTTTTGCTTTCGCCGGAATCTTCTCCTCCTGGAGCGTCAGAAGCGTCTGCAATTTCCGTGTGTACTCGGCCGGGCCCACGTAAAGCACATTTCCCACCTGCGAAACGGCGTACGCCTCGGCGGGGGAAGGCATGAGCCGGGCCGGGTCTTCCAGGGAGGTGAGCATGTCCTGAATGACCACCGGAATGGAAGCGTTCTGGCACGTCCGGTTCACCTCCAGCTCCGGATTCACCCGGCAGTCCACCGCCAGCGCGAGCTTCGCATTCCGCGTGAATTTCGCCAGGGTCTGCTCCACCGGCGCGTGATCCCACGTGACCATGCTCACCGGATTTTGCAGCGCCCGCTGCCGGGCGGCGTCCGTAAGCCATTTCACGGCCTTTTCCCCGGTCGCGTCTTCCTCGGCACGGCACACACACGCATTTCCGCCAGCGATAATCATCACGTGAAGAAAAAACAGCGGAAAAAGCAGGCTGTGGCGGCGAAAAAACATGGCTCTCTCCCGTGGACGGCGGGGAAACGCTCCGTTTCAGGTCACAGAGCGTTTTATAAATCTTATGGTACATTTCTGTCATTATAACAGAATCACGCCGGGACGCAACGTACGGCGAGTTTCCCCCCGCCAGTTTTCTCCTCCCCCCGTTTTTTTTAAACCCGTTACTGGTAAAATAGAGAAAACGTGGTAAATTTTTGGTTTTTTGACATAAAACAGAACGGCGGTTTATATGACGGAAATTCTGAACACTCCTCGCCCGGAAGGATCTTTGCAGGAAACGCTGGCGAAATACGAAATCGAGATTCCGGAGCCGATGGTGCTTCAACTCGAGCGTTTTTGCGAGCTTCAGTGGGCGTGGAACCAGAAACTGAACCTCACGCGGCATACGACTTACGAAAAATTCGTCACGCGGGACATCCTGGACACGCTGGCGATTTCCGAGTTTCTGGCGCCGGAGGAGCAGGTGCTGGATGTGGGCACCGGCGGCGGCGTGCCGGGCGTGCTGCTGGGGATTCTCAGGCCGGACGTGGAAATTTCGGTCGCGGAATGCGTGGCGAAAAAGGTGAACGCGCTGATCGAAATCGTGGATGAGATGAAGCTGCCCGTGCGGATTTTCGGCGGGCTGGGGCAGGATATTCTCGGAAACTGGAAATTTCATACGCTGACGTTCCGCGCGGTGGCGTCCATGAAAAAAATCCTGGAGTGGTTTCGCCAGGACTGGGATCATTTTGACCGGATGCTGCTGGTGAAAGGGCCGCGGTGGGTGGGTGAACGTGGCGAGGCACGCCATTATAATCTTTTGCGCGGGCTGGCGTTACGGAAACTGAAGGAATACACCATTCCCGGGATGGAAGCCGTCCCGGCTGACACGCCGCCGGAGGAAGAGCTGAAGCCGGAATCGCTTCCGCCGGAAGATGTGGAGGGCATGATCCCCGCCACGCTGGCGGAGGAAGGCGGCAAGAGTTACATTTTGCAGATTTGCCCGGAGAGTAAATTGGGAAAGAATGACCTCTGCAAGCTTTCGTCGTGGGAGACCTCCAAGTCGCGCGACCAGCGAAAAGACCGCACCCGGCGGAAGCGACAGGCGGACTGAAATCGTATGCTGCGGGTGTAAATTTTAATGCACCGATCATTACAAAAAAAACCCACGACAAAAAACTTGCCGGGGGTTTTCGTTTTTTTTACCGGAAAAATCCGTCACACGGAATCTCAGTCCCAGTTACCCTCGAAGACGATATCCGCCGCTTTCGCCGCTTCCGTCCGTGTGTCGGCCTTGCTGCTCTTGGTGCGGATGACCGTCATGTGGTCGAAATTGATGAGGGAGCGGCTGACGTTGTAGTCGGCCGTGTTGGCCAGCAGGGTGCCGTTGACGTAATCATACACGTCGGCCCGCGAGGAATCGAGGATGATCGCCGTGTCTTCGCCGCCCGCCGTGGAGTAGGCTTTGATGTTCTTGAATCCGGAAACCTGATTGAAGAATCCGTCGCCTTCCATCGTGGTGATGTTCATGATGTTCAGCGAGGATTCGTCGAACCAGCTGGTCAGAACGTCGTTGCCGCGGGAGTCGTAAAGCAGGACCACGTCTTTGGTGTCGTTGCCCCCCGAGACTTCCATTCGGCTGAAACCGGTCGCGGTGGTGACGTATCCGTTGGCGGAGACCATGGTCATGGACTTCGGACGGAGGATGACGGTTTCGGCGGCGGAGGAGCCGCTGGCCGTCAGCGTGTCGTTACCGCCTTCGGTGTGGTTGACGTTGATCGTTTCGACATTCTTCGCGGTGTAACGGAATCCGTTGCCGCTGGCTTCCAGCTTGCCGGGGCTGAGGGTGAACACATCGTCGCCGACGGAGTCGTAGGCCGAGACCTGATCGTTGCCGCCCTGGCCGTCCACGTTGATATTCGCGAACCCAGTGGCGGTGTTGATTTTCTGGTTGCCTTTGGCGTCGGTCACCAGCATCTTGCCGAAGTTCGGCTTGAGGATGAATTCGTCGTCGCCGGCCGTGCCCACGAAGTTCGCGGTGTCCGTGCCACCGGTGCTGAAGGCCTGAATCGTTCCGAAACCGTAAGCGGCATTGGAAAATCCGGTGCCGACCATCGTGGCGTAATCGCCGTAGGCGGTGTAGGTGTCGTTACCAGCGGAGTCGTAGAGCAGGGCCGTGTCGTTGCCACCCGCCGTGGCGTGAGCCTTGACGGTGCCGAAACCCTGCACTTCCACACGGTAGACGCGTTCTTTGCCGGTTTGCGTGTCGATGTAGGTTCCGGTGAGCACAGCGGAGTCGGGCTTCGCGGTGAACGTGTCGTCGCCCACGGAGTCGTACAGGTTGGCGGTGTCGCCGCCGCCCATGCCGATGACCGTGATGTCGGCGAATCCCTTCAGCGTGTGCTTGAAGTTGGTGCCGGAGAAGGTCGTCTCGACGGGCGTGGCGGTCAGCGTGTCATTGGACAGCGTGCCGACCAGGATCACCGTGTCGTCGCCGCCGGAGGTCATGTTCACGTTCTGCATCCCGGTGAGTTTGCGGGTGAAGCCGCGCGTTTCATTGGTAATGGTTACCGCGCTGCCGTCCGTCCGCACCGCATCGCCGGCCACGGTCGTGATGTTGGCGGTGACCATGTTCGTGCCGGTTGCCTGAACGTCCACATTCGCGAACCCCGAGAGGTTGATCGTCGAGCCGGTGAAGCTGTAGGTCAGCGCGTAGCCCACCATATCCAGCGTCGCTTTCGCAGCGTTGTTTTTCAGCACCGCGGTGTCGTTGTTGTTGTAGCCGTGGATGTTTTGCAGGCCGAAAGACTTCGCGGTGATGCTGTAGTTTTCGCCGGTCATCACGGTGGATGTGTGGGAAATGTTCAGCGTGTCCACGCCGGTGGTGCCGGTGAGGTTGATGACGTCGCCGGCCGCGCCGGTGGCAGTGACGCTGCTGCACCCGTGAAGGGTTACGGTTCGGCCGTCGGCCAGCCGCATGGAAACGTTCTGCCCGGAAGCCGTCACGGCGTCGCCATTACCGGAGGTCTTGATTGTGGCGGCCGCCGAGCCGAGGCCGTCGAACTGGACGTCGGTGCAATTCTTCAGCGTCAGTTGGTAGCCACCGCTCTTGATGATGATGTCCGAACCGCTGACCTCCACCGAGTCGCCGACCTGTCCCAGGCCCTTCACGATCGCGGAAATATAACCGCTGCCGATGCTGGACGCGTTGACCACGAATTTCGTCACCCCGTCGTTGACGGCCAGCGTCGTCCCGTTGAGAACGAGCGTCGGCTTGCCGTTGGTGGCCGTGAAGGAAAATTCGTTGCGGGTGTTGGCGTCGACGACGATCGTCTGCGTCGTGCTGGTGGACGTCACGGAGCCCGTTCCGCCGACATTCAGCACCGGCGTCGCCGTGCCCGACGAAACGGGGATACTCTTGTACGCCACGGAACCGCTAGAGGTGTAGCTGACGGTGTAGTTAGTGCCGGTCGTCGTGGTTTTTGTCAGCTGCTTGCCGATCTGGTAAATGTCGGTATAAGGCTTGCTTCCGGCGGGCGCGACCTTCAAGGAACCGTCTTCGTTGTTTTCCTGGGACTCGGAATCCGGCCCCGTCCAAACCACGCGGCGATTGCCGTAAATGTCCACCATCGCGGCGGTCTGATTTTCATCCCATCGCTGGTACAAGTTGAGCGACTCTTCTCCCGTGCCGACCGGATCCGACTGACCCAGCGTGTAGGTGAAGTACTGGCCGTATACGCCGTCTTCGTTATACACCCGCTGCTCCTGCCGATAGGAGGTCCAGGAGATATAATAATAAAGGTGTACGTCCGCAGGATTCGCTTCCAGTTTGGCCTCTTCCGTTTCCGTGTAGAAACGCTTGAGTCCGACGGAAGGACTGATCTGGCTCTTGAACACGGTTACGTTGGTCTGCACTTCGCCGGTCAGGGCTTTGCCGTTGGGGGCGTAGACCTTGTGGACGATGCCGTATTCGTTACCGTCGCCGGGCGTGAGGTAGCTTTGCCATCCAATGATGAAATAGCCGTTGACATCCATCGAAATCGAGGGATTGCTCTGCATGTTGGAGTAATGCTGGGTATTCACCTGGAAGGTACTACCGGACGTGAATTTCGCGGTCGTCCCGGTGCCGGATTTTACGAACTGGCGGGCGTAGACGTTATAACTGCTGACCCCGGCGGCCATCCCCTGCCACGCCACCGTGAAGTTGCCGTTGGCGTCACACGCGACGGACGGGTTGGTCTGGATGTATTTGTCGGGAACGTTGACCACTTCGTTAACACCCACGGTTTTGACCGTGTAGCCGTTGATGTTGTAATACTGATACCAGATGCCGTTGCGATCCGCAACGTTTCCGGTGGTGACGTTGTCGTCGTTGGCCCAGACCACCACGAAACTGCCGCCGGACGCATCCATGGCGACGGAGGAAAGGTGGTGCTTGCCGCCGTTGTCCGTATTGACGATGCGCTTCGTCACCGGCAGCTCGCCCGTCAGCGGAACGTTCCAGGTCTCGAAAACGCGGAAATAAACGTTCTCGGTAAGCAGTTCCTGCGGGTCGGCGATGCCATTTTGGTTGGTGTCGACGCCGGTGTCCGTCCAGGTAACCACGAAGGTACCGCTTGCCGACATGGCGACCGACGGATCTTTATGGTAAATGCCCGGGCTGTCGGAAATGACGAATTCGTCGCCCTGGGGCTGGCCGTTGCTGTTGTAATAGCGGCCCCAGATTTGTGTGCCGATCGAGGCGTCCGCACCCGATTTGAACTCCGGAACGGTGGTCGGATCCGCATAGATGGCCTTTGTCCAGACGACGATGTAATTGCCTTTCTCATCCGTGGCGATCGCCGGATCCGATTGGTCCCCGGCCTGTTTCGTGTTCACCGTTTCGCCGGTTTGCTCGTTGTCTTTCCCGGCTTTCCGGTCGGCTTCGGGGTTGGATACTTCAAGACGAATCGTATAGTCGTCGTTGTCTGCCTTTCCGTCCAGATTCGAATCCAGATTGTTGCCGAAAATATCCTCCACCCGGCCCTTGAGCACAAGCGTGTAAGCGCCGGAGATCATGTCCTGAATCACATCCGCGTTGAGCGTGACCCAGAAAGCGTTTTTCTGGCTCACCCCCGTGGGATAATGTTCGTCGACGTTGGTCGCATCGCCGGATTTATAACCGTCGGTCAGATCCGTGCTGTTAAACAGGGTGACGCTTTCGATCGCCCCGTACTTAGTCTCGGCGCCGAGCCGCAGACTCCAGTTGCTCAGCGACGTGACACTGTTCGAGCGGTTTTCGTTCGCGTTCTGGCCCATCATCTGTTCGTCGAACACGACAAGGTACCGCAGGATCTGGCCATCGACCTGATTGTCTTTCCGCACCTGCGCGAAGTACGTTTCACCATCGGTGCCGATATATTCGATGAACACGGCGGCAACGATCGGCGCGGTCTTGTCGACCGTCTGATAAAAGTTGAGGGAGTAAACCTGGCCCTTGGTGTTGATGCCCGTGCCGGTGGTATCCTGCCAGGCGGTGAAAATATCGCCGGCGGCGCTGACGGCCACGGCCGGGAAATGCTGCTGGCCGCCCTGCGGTTCACCGACCTGGAATTCGTTTCCGTTGGCGCCGTTGGGCTTCGACAAGGCGTTGAGTTTCTCGGTGGCGAAGTAACGCTGAGCCATGATGATGACGCCGTCGTTGGGCTGCGAGCTGCTGATATGGTCTTCCCAGACGATGACGAAATCGCCGTCGGCATCCATCGCGACTTTGGACAACTGCTGATTGCCCTCCGTGGTGGTGTTCACCCGGAAGGGATCCGCGACCGCGGCGACTTCACCCGAAAGATACAGCGAATTATAGGTGAACCGACGAGCGTAAACGTCGTTCATCTCCTGGCTGAGATAGCTGTTCGTGGCGGAAGACGTCCAGGTGATGACGAAATCGCCGCTGGCGTCGATCGCCACATCGGACCATTTCTGGATTCCGTCGGTGAATACGCTGGAGTCAACCGTCGAACCTTCATCGGTTCGGTTGACGAGGAATTCGCCGCCGCCGCCGGCTCCGGCAAGGGTCGCGTCGATCCAGTCCGCGAAGGAGGAAACCCGCGTGTAGGTGGATACCTGGCCGTACATGTAATCGTTCACCGGGTGGATTTCCGGCCCAAGGGTGATGGCGGCACTGACCACACCGGCGATCACGCTCGTATTTCCCAGTTTGATGAATGCGGGGCCTCCCGAGTCGCCTTCCGTCGGGCATACTTCCATGGGGCCGGTGCCCGTGTCGGTTCTGACACCCGCGCGCCCGAGCGAGTCGTTGGCCGCGGTGCCGTCGTCGTAGTCGGCGATCAGCACTTTATCCCCCACATAAAGCAGGGGATTGTAGGCGTTGAGCTGGCCGAGCGTGCCGTCGAAGGCGTTGGTGCCGTAATACTTGTGAAAATCGGTGTTCATGTCGATGGGCCCGGTCGTGCCGTTTCCGGTTTGACCATAGCCGTAGACCGTGAATTCTTTGCCGATTTCATTGCCGGTACGTTGGATGTCGTAGCGGCTGATGCGGCTTTCCGGAATCCGGTCGGCCAACTCGATAATGGCGATATCGTTCTCGCAGTACCCATAAACCCAGCCGGGATGAACGGTCACGTTGAGAACCGTCACACCTTCCACCGTGGTGCCTTCCGCGTCGGTGAAGAAAACCCCGATTTGTTCCGCCGTGAGCCCGGCGACCACATGCGCTGCCGTCAGGATATGCTTCCCGGACATCAGCATCGTACCGGTTCCGGTGCCGCCATTGGCGGTAATGCGGCATACACCCGTTTCAAGTCTGTCCGCAAGGTATGTGTCGGGATTCGCGGTGCCGATATCGATGTTGTAATTGACATCCGTCTGGATGAGCCCCGATTCCAGGGCCTCGCCGTAAAGTTTTTCGTTACTGGAGAAATAGCGGGCGTAGATGTCGGACGAGGCGGCGTTGTCTTTGCTGATGCCGGCAACTTTCTGGCCGTAGGACGTCCAGGAAATGACGAAGTTTCCGCTGTAATCCATCGCGACGGAGGCGTACATCTGGTTGTTCTCGGTCGTTTCGTTGACGAGAAATTCGGCCGTGACGCCTTCCTGCAGCGTCGTGACATACACGGAGCTGCCGGCGCCCAGCACCATGTCGGCGCCGTAATGCACCGTCAGCTGCGGGAGGTCGATCTTCGCGGCGTTGCCCTTGGAAGTGATTTTCAGCGAGCCCAGGCTGCCGGATTCCACGTCGTATTGGATGCCGTACGCGATCGAGGTTTTGTCGGTGATCTTCAGGGCCATGTTGTTGAGGATCTTCGCCAGGGACGCCTGTTTCGTCCCGTTGGGCAGCGTAAAGCCTTTCATTAGGTTGTAGACGTTGCCATCGAAATAGATCGAATCGGTTTCGTAATAGCTGCCGTTGGGCGCGGTGTTGTCGTAAAGCCGCAGGGTGAAGGTGCCGATCGCCGTTCCGGAGAAGTTCAGGGATTGCACTTCGCTTTCCCCGCCGACGGACAGGCCCAAGGCGTTGTAGCGTTTGGCGAAGACGCCGTAACCGCTGTCGTCCTGCTTGTTGCCGTTGCTTTGCCATGTAATGACGAAGTCCCCGGCGGGCGACATCGCCACAGAGCTGTAGCGCTGCGTGCCGGCGGTCTCGTCGTTGACGCGGAAAGCGTTGCTATCCGCTTTTTCGTTGATCAGGACGCTCTTCGGCTGGCCGTTGAGGGAGTAAAGACGCGCGTAAACGTTCCAGTCATCCTTGCCGGCCGAGGTGAGGTCTTTCTGCGACCACGTGACGACGAAATCGGTTGTGCCGTAAAATCCGTCTTCACGATAGATGTCGATTCCCGTTCCGGAGAGAGCCACCGACGCGAATTCGACTTTCGTGGCTCGGAACTTTTGGCCGGCCTTGATCGCCGCGTTGTATTGGTCGATCTGGTCGGTAACGCGGATGACTTTCGAGCCCTGTTCGTCCGTGCTGCGGTCACCGTCTTCCGACGACCACTTCATGTAGTCGATGCGGGCGTAAATATCGTAAATCGTGTTCCCGTAGCTGTCTTTCAGGATGTTACCGGCCGCGTCGCGATAAAAACTCGTCCAGACCGTCACGGTGTCGCCTTCATGGCTGGAGGCGATGGCCGTGGGCGACCAGTTCGTGTTGTTGTTGTTGGACACCTCGGCAAAGTAGCCGTCCACCGGAACGGGAACGTCGCCAGTGATCAGCGGGTCGTTCGGATCGTTCACCAGCGACGGCGTTTTGTCGGCGGTGAAGAGATAGAAATCTCGCTGCCAATCGTCGCCGTTGGGCTCGAAGCCGGTACGGCCCAGCGGGTTGCCGTTGACGTCGGTCATGGAGTTACGGGCGATAAGCGTGTAGGCACCGTCCTTGAGCATGTCCACGTCGACGATCGCCGAGTTGAACGTGATGACGGCTTCCCATTTGTTCGAACCGCCCTCGCCGGTGTAGTTCATGCTTTCGTTGTTGCCGAACGTGATCTTTTCAATCGCGCCGGAGATTTCCACTCCGTCGAACAGCAGAGCCCAGTTGGCGGGGTTCGTCACGCTCTGCTCCCAATAACGGGCCAGGACGGAAGCCGCCTGATCTTTGCGGATGTTGTCGTAATTTCGCATTTCCTCGTCAAACGTGACGACGATCGTATTCGAATCGCCGAAGTCGGAAGACGAAATCTGCTTGCCTTCGCTGATGAGCTTGCCGTCGAGGGTTGCGATACCGGTCACGCGCGGGCCGGCGGTGTCGGTCGATTCCTTGAACACGCGGTGGAAAATATTCGTGTTGGCCAGGTAGGCGGTGCTTTCCGTATAGTATCCCCGGGTGTACTGCTCGTACTGCGTCCAGAGCAGGCCGAAATCGCCGTCCGGCGTCATGGCGATATTGACATACGCCTGGTCTGTACCGGAGTTGCCAATAACGAATTCGTCGATATCGTAATAGACGTTGTTCAGCGTTCGGCCTTTGGTCACCTCCGTCGCACGGGCAAAACGATACTCGGGGAACAGCTCTGGCTGGTTCTCGCCGCCGCGCCCGTTGTTGAACTCCCAGTGGAATTCGATCATCGGAATATCCTCCCCGATGTTCGCGGGGAAGAAGACGGAATACGAATGTTCGCCGGTCAAGGGATCGTACTCGTGCTCGACGGTTACGTTGGCGTAGCCCCATCCGCCGAGAAGCTGCGCGATGGTGGTTGCCAGCGTCGTCCATCCGGCGTCGTTGGGGTTGATGATCATTTGGTCGCTGATATAAATCTGCAGGCCCTGGCCGGTGGTATTTCCGCCGATGCTGATGCCGATGTACCCGGGGGTGATGTTTCCACCGCGGGTCGGGAAGACCAGCCGCTGCTCTTCGACCAGCAGGACGGTTCCCCGCCGCTGGGCAAGCGCCACGTCGGTGTCGTGGACGTCGCCCTGGAACTGGATTTCGAAGATGACGTCGTACGCTTCGATTCCCGTGGCCTCGGGATAGAGCCGCCATTCGGTGCCCTGGCGCAACTGGATTTCGGCCGGCATGACCCAGCGCACTTCCACCGGGCCGTCATAGTCGTAGGCTTCGGGCCACATGTAGCCGGTGCACAGCGCATTGGCCAGCGCTTTTTCGATCGCCTCAGCCGTTTCGTTGACGATCAGCACGTACTGGCCGTTGGCCGTCATGACGTACGTTCCGTCGTCGTTCATGTCGTAAACCGGATTGAACGTGACGTCGACGGCTCCCCACGGCGTGCCGACGCGCATCGTCATCTGGGTCCAGACACGCCACGGGCTGTGATCGAAATACAGATAATACATCGAGTTCGCCCCGTCACGGGTCGCGTTACCGACGTTGTCCGACGAAAGGATGGTCGTGCCGCCGATGCCGGGGACGTATTGGTCGGTATTTTTCAGCGCGTCGAGCATCGTAAACATCACGCCGTTGGCTTCGCCGCGGAGCGAACGGAAGACTTTGTTCAGCGCCGTGCGGAGCCGGCCGAGCTGCTCATCGGAGGCCCCGACGGACTGGGCGTAGGCCATGATGCCGTTGATCATGCTGTCCACATCGCCGTTCGAACGGGCTTTGACCAGGCCGTCGGCGCCGTAGAGCACGACATAATAACCGTCTTCGTCCGGACCGGCCGGATCAAGCGGACCGTAGGTGAATGTTTCGAAATAATCGGCGGCGTATTCCGCGTCGGCCACGGGGTTGAAGAAGGCCCGAAGGTCGGCATTTTTGGTCGCGCTGATCTCTTTGGCGAAGAGGCTCATGTATTGGGCCCGCTGCAGCGCCGTGGGGTTGCGGGGCCAGATGTTTTCGTTAGTGTCCGGGCCGTAACCGTAATACGCGACCACAAAATCGCCGTCGGCGTCCATCCCGATTTTACCGTCGTACTGCCCGCCGCACCACAGGGTGTCGGACGTGATGTCGAACGAAGCGCTGTTGACACGGAATTCGTCCAAAATAACGGTGCGTGTCGCGTCGCCGAATCCGTCTCCGGAGATGGGACGGTCGATGCCGTACATCTTCGCGTAAACACCGGTGGTGGTCACCCCCAAATGGGTGTCCGTATCTTTCGTGGCACAGACGGAAATCGCATAATAGGTGCGGTAAACCTGCGCGTCGTCGACGACATAGCCCGTCGTGAAATCGATTGACGGCGCCCATCCGCCCAGCGCCTGGGGCATGTCGAAAAGATAAATGCCGTTGTCCCCGTTATTAAATCCTGGGCTTCCCGCGTCGTCGGTACCCAGAAGCAGCGTGTTTCCTTCCGGTTCGTAAATGGAGTAATAAACGGCGCCGGGAGACAAGGCCCCCTGCTGTTCCTCGATGCCCATACGATAATAGGTGTTCATCGCCGCCTGGGCATTATCGACCCACACCCACGCGATACCGAAATACCCGTCGTCGTTCATGGCCACGGTGGGATACACGGCTTCGCCCGTCAACTCGCGGTCGACACGGAACGTGGAACCCACGGCCACCCCGTCGCTGTTGAAACGCTGGGCGTAAATTCCATTGAAATAACTGACTTCCTGCCCCGTCTGGGCCCAGACGATGACGAAATTACCGTCCTCGTCAATCGCTACGTCGGACTGCCACTGCGCGTTGGTCGTGAAGGAGTTGACACGGAAGGAATCGCCCAGCGCCTTGACGGACTGGACGAAATCGGCGGACTGCCCGGTCGGATTTTTCCAGGATTGTGGCTGATAGCGGCGGGCATAAACGTCGGACGTGCTGCCGGGCGTTTTCGACGGATCGGCGTCGCTGGTCCACGTGATGACGAACTCGCCGTCCGCATCCATCGCCACCGACGGCGCAAACTGCGCTTTGAACAGCGGTAAACCGGAATACGGATCGTAACCCTCGAATTCGTTGACCTGGAATTCGGGGCTGCACTCCTTGATCGTCGTCACCGTGACCTCGGGGGACGCGGTGTATTCGTTTTTCTGGGAGTCCATCACCGAACTGACGATCACCAGCGGCTGATCCTGCTTGCCGGAAGAGTTGACGAACGTGATGTCGAACGCCAGCACCGCCTCGCCGTTGACCGTGACGCCCTGCACCGGAACGACATTGACTTCCGGCACGGCGGCGCGGATCATCAGCGGCATCTGCGCCGGCCCGATGGTCAGGCTAATCTGGTCGGGAGATGGGAAGAAAACCGGGCCTGTGCCGTAATACTGGCGGAAGAGCTCGATCTGCGTTTTGATCTGCGCGGCGGTAATTGCCGGGTCGGTGGGATGCACCGCGATGTTGGAAATGGTAAACGCGTTGCGCACCATCTCGATATCCACGGACGGGAGGAACGTGGCATTCACGCTGAGGCTGACAATTTCAGCGGTGATCAGTTCCTGGGCCACGCCGGCCGGGCCGAATTCCACGGTAAACTCGCGGGGATTGGTGGCTGTCACCTGGGCGTTGGCCAACGCGCTACCGGCATTGGCGCCGAGGTCCTGCAGGGCGATTTGCAGCAGCCGTGCGTTTTCCGCCGCGCCGAGAGATTCGATGTAATGGAAGTCGGTGAACTGGCCGCCAAAGGAAAACCGCACCTGGGTGAGGTTGATGTTGGCGTTGGTCATGCCGTCGCCATACGGGGTGATAGGCGTGGAATTAAACGTGATCTTCTGCTGGCATGATCCGCCGAGTGTGAGAGAAAGACGCCCGACGCCGGCTTTGGCCGAGCCGTCCGCGTTCTGGACGACATCCACCGGGAGCGTAATCCGCTGCACCTCGTCGGTCAGATAACGGGCATAAATATTATAGTCGATCATGACCGCGCCGGTTTCCGGGTCGATGTATCCGCCGGTGTCGATGTCGATGAGACGCACGTCGATGGTCGTGTCGTATTGCTCAATGTAATACGCCGCGGCGGTGGACTTCAGACGGCTTTTATACTCCGCCTCGGTCTCGCCGGCTCTCTGCACGATCTGCGTGCCGGAACGGTCAATGTAATAACCGGGAAGATAGTATTTTTCGCTGTTTTCATTGGCGATCAGCACATAATCGCCACGCGTCCAGACGGCCACCATGTCGCCGTCGTTGTTGGCGGCCAGGGCAGAGCCGTTGGTCTCGGTCGACTGGTAGTCGCTGATGCTGGTGTTCACCCGTACATCGTACCACGTGGTCGGCGAAACCGAAAGCATGATGCGATCCTCCAGCGTGTCGACCGCAAGCCGCTTCGCCAGTTTCTCCGTTTTTCTGGTTGCTTTTTTTGCGCCTCCAAGCATGTTCCCAAGCCCTGAAATCATCTTCTTCAGATTAGACGTTGCAAACAGTGACATCTTACTATTCCTTACATGGTTTAATGTGAAACCCCGTGTCGTGAACCAGGGAATTCGTATCGCCGTATAGATCATAATAGATCGAACGGCGGATACAATCATACCGCAAAGCAGGCGAAAACCTGTTCCCGGTACAGTTCACGATCCGGTTACGGATATTATTTTTCTCTTATATATATTATAGTCTCGCTGCCCCGTCGCCCGCAAGGGGAACTGAGGACGGCAAGCCCATTTTTCAATCTCGAATTTCATTTTCCGGCCGAAGCCACCAGGAGGACCGCTCGGTGGTAATCGCCTCGTGGCACGCCGGATTGGCGGTGGTGAGGATGGCTGCCCGACGCGCATTGGGCAGCACCCGCACGTCGTAAATCTCCTCGCAGCCCTCGGTAAATTCAAAAATACCTTCCGTTTTACCTGTCAAAACATTCACAACTGCTACGCCGCAAAGCAGCTTTTGGTTCTTGTTTTGGAGTGGTAAATTACCAAAAATATGTCGTTCGCGTATTTTAGATAAACCTATAATGGCGTAATTCCCGAAAAAATCCAGTCCGCGAAGGTAGCCTGGCAGGACGGAAACGATTTTCGTTTCCCAATTATTGGGGTTCGCGACCCACAATTCACCGGCGCCGGAATTCAAAAACCAGAGGGTCTGGCGGTAATAACGCGGTGAGTGGGGCATGCATAAACCGTCGAGGACGATTTCATTGGTGCGGATGTCCATCAGCAGGCCGCCCTTGGCTTTGTTGGCACGCCATCCGCCGGCGGTGTCGGTTTTTCCCAGCATGGTTGCGTAACTTGCCACGCCGTCGACCAGGGCCACGCCGTTGAGATGACAGCGGTCTTCCGGAACGATATCCGTTACGAAAGGCGGATTCCAGACCGGCGCGAAGTGGAAGCGGAAGCTCGGCCGGGCGAGGCAGGAAAAGCGGGTGTTGACAATTAGAACGCCCATGGAATCGAAAAGCACGTCGTGGATGTTCAACTCGCCGGTATACCAGGTTGTGCGGGGGAGATAGCACGCATCATACTCGCCATGATTTTGAGGGTCGAATTCGTAGGCCAAAACCTTGGAATTCGTGAACAGCGTGATTTCACGGCGCGAGGCCACCAGAAGCTGGTCGTTGTGGTACGCCACCCCCAGCGGTTTGTCGAAATTCCGCATGTTGAGCGTCACCTGCCGACCGTCCCACCCGATAAACGCCAGCTTCCCGGCCTGGTACGTCGAGACGATCAGACTGCCGCCAAGCTGCGACATCCACTGCTTGAAATCGTCACTGACCTGACAATTGACCGATATTTGCTGCTCGCTGGAGGCGTTGTTTTTCGTATTCATCGGCCTCCCCACTCGAATGGTTTCATGAGCGATAATCCTTTATTTCTTTTCCCGGCTGACTGCGCGGGTTGAAATCCTTCAAAACCCCGCCCGACAAAAGGTAAAAATTTTTGTTTTTCACTAAAATTTGCGTCGCTCGGCTTGGCAAAACATGCGCCGCCGATTATCATTGAAATAACATTGCCGCGAACATGGGGAATGGGACACGAAATCAGGGCGTGCCTGCTTCGCTCGTTCCGCATGCGAATGTAGCTGGCATAAAATTTTTTCCGGGATTCAACTATATAATCGGTAGATTCTGTATAAAAGTCGATAATCTTTATTATAATAATCGGCGAAACGGCAGTGTTTCCTCGAAAAAATCCTAAAAATCGGAAAGGTTGTGAATATGAGACGCGGTATTTTATCTATTTGTTCCATATTGACGCCAGTTTTTTTGCTGCTCGGCTCCTCCGCCATTTTAATTTATGCGGATCAGGAAAATGCGTCCGAGAATTGTCAGGCTGGATGGGTGCAAAAAACGGAAGAAGCGCAAAAGGGTGTAGCTGCGGACAGCCCCGCAGTGGAAAATGGCCTCGCCGATACGACGAAAAAGAAGAAATCCGCAGATACGGAGATTTTTGTTCGAATCCAGAAAAATGACCTCGGCCAGGACACCGCCTTGGAGACTTCCATGGTGACTTACCGTTCGGAAAATGAAAACCTGGAAGTGACGCTCATCGGGGCGATTCATCTCGGCGAAAAGGCATATTACGAAGAATTGAATACGAATTTCAAAAATTATGATGTCGTGCTGTATGAAGTCGTCGCGGAAGAGGGTACGCGTCCGGGCGGCGTGGCAGAACGAAACGGGAGTATTATTTCGCTGTTGCAGTATTCAATGGCGAGGGCCATGAATTTGGAGTTTCAGTTGCACTACATTGATTATTCGCCCGAAAATATGGTTCATGCGGACATGACGCCGCAGGAATTTTCGGATGCCATGAAGGCGCGGCAGGAGAGTTTCCTGACGATGTACCTGCGGACGGTGGGGTACGCGATCGGAAATCAAAATGCCCGGCAGGACGCGAAACAGGTTTTGGCGGATGCGCAAAATCTGCGGGAATTGGCGTTCGGCCAAAATAAAAGCCTGACTCTGAAACGGATGATGGCGACGGAAATGGGTGATTTGAATCAGTCGATCGCCCCGATTGAAGGCAAGGACGGATCGGCCATCCTCACTGACCGGAACGCGAAAGTCGTGCGGATTCTCCGGGAGCAGATGGACGCGGGGAAGCAGAAAATCGCGATTTTTTACGGCGCGGCCCACTTACCGGACTTCGCCCGCCAGTTGGAAAACGAGTTCCAGCTCCAGCGCGGTGACATTCGCTGGCTGAAAGCGTGGAAGCTGGAATAATTTGAAATGAGAAATAAAAAAAGAACGTACGTTCAAGCATTACAAATTTCTCATTTCTTTATTCCTCATTTCTCATTTCAATGATTCACTCCCCTTCCACGGCGTATAAAAAGCCTTCGCCGGGGATGTAGAGGGTGTTTCCGGCGGCGGTGGCGGGGGCGAACATGCGGGCGGGCATGAGGATTTCGGAGAGAATTTCCGGCTTACGGCCCGCGCGAAGCGTGTAAAAGCGGCGGCGGTCGGTGCCGAGGTAAATTTTCCCGTCGGCCACCAGCGGTTTCGCCCAGATTTCTCCTCCCAGCAGCTGGTTCCAGACTTCATCCCCGGTTTTCGTATCGTACGCGTGCAGGACGCCCCGGCGGTCCGCGACGTAAATCAGATCACCATCCGTGCTGGGCGGCGCGATGACTCCGCCGAGGATGTTTCCGGTACCCCAGCGCATCTTTCCGGTCTGCGCGTCGATGCATGCCAGCCAGGAGCGGGAGGGCTTTTTGCCGTTCCAGGATTCGTATCCGAAGAGCATGAAAATTCGCTCGGCGTTCTGCAGATCATCAAAAATCGGCGGCTGCTGGCACACATACGTTTCGCTGTGGAATCCGATTACCAGCGGCGGCACGTCTTCTTTCGGCACGGCCTGCGCCCGCGGATCGCCGTGAAACGTCCACAGGGCTTTCAGGGGCACGGGCTGCTCGCCGTTCTCACGGTAACGCCGCAGGAGTTCTTCGCGCGACGGGGCTTCCAGGGCGTACAGCACACCGTTTCCGCCGCCGTAAAAGGTCATGTTCCGCCCGCCGACCTTTGCCATTCCCGGCGAGCACCACTGCCCGTGCACCACATTATTCCCGATTTGGAAATCGTCTTTGGCCAGGGGGACGCCGCGCTGGGCGTCCATGATAATCAGGGACGGCGCGTCGGGGTAAATGACGTGCGAGTGTCGGCTGTCGGTACCGTTGGCGGTGCAGACGATCAGCAGGCCGTCATAATAAAGAATGTCGCAGTTATTCGTGTCGTGGGCCTGGGCGCTGAGTTCCTTGAGCATATCGTAGCGCCAGATGATGTCGGCGTCCGTGTCGGCCACGCTCAGTGGCGGCTGCGTGTCCCGCGCGAGGGTGTAAAGCTGCGCTTCGTCGCGGAACGGGCCGGTATTTCCATTTTCCATGCCGTTTATGTCCAGGCACAGCACCTCGTTTCGCCCGGTGGTCAGGAACGCGCGATCCCCGACGATCGTCGGCGCGGCCGAAATCCCCACACAAAACGAGTCAAAATATGGCAGCTGAGAATCTTTCGGCAGGGGAAGCTGCCAGAGAAATTTCCCGGTTTTTTCGTCGAAACACAGCAGCACGCTGCGGTCGCCGCCGCGGCGCGGGTCGTGCTCCGCGTTATTCAGCGTGCCGATCAGCACTTTTCCGTGCGTCACCACCGGGGCGGCATACGTCGGCGAGCCGATTCGCACGGCCCAGCGCACGTTCGGCCCGGTGTCCACGATTTCGTCCGTCTGCGGATCCTGCCTGCCCGGCTCGAAAGTCACGGGCAGCTTCTGCGCCCGATTCTGTTTTCCCGTAACCGCCTGGGAGTTCGCGTCATCCGCCGCGGTGCCGGCGCCGCTGGCCGACCAGAGCACCACCCCGGCAGCTCCCGCCGTCAGCAGAAGGTACGCGAATGTCATTTTTCCGAAAGATGTGTGTTTTTTCATATCTGTTCTCAGACGGCAAAAGGTTATGTCTTGCCATTTTCTATCCTTACCATTATAAACCACCTCGCCGATCTTTCAAGTGACATCCATTCGCCGCCCTCTCGTTCCATCTCCGCTTCCCGGTCTTGCGGCGTAACGTAAAATGGATATAATAGAATGTGGATTCGTTCTCGTTATTTATCGACCATCCCCGCCACCCCCACATTCCCTCCCATGCTCGAGCGAAAATCACTTCCCCCGTCCAAGCCGCGGCTGCGCGTGCTCTCCGCGCTTGCGTATAACGATCCGCTTTACCACCAGGGAATTACGCAGTTCGCCCACGAGGCGGGGTGGGAGCTGGACATGACCGTGGCGTATTACGGCTCCGAGCCCGTTCACTGGCAGGGGGACGGCATCATCACGCATTACCTGGATTCCCGCCCGGATCTGATGGACTGGGTGCAGCGTCAGCGCGTGCCGGTGGTTTCCATTAACGCGGACGAGGTGGATTATTGGCCGGGAACGGCGCCGGATCATGAAAAGTGCGGGCGGATGGCGGCGGAGTATTTTTTCTCGCTGGGCATTAAAGATCTCGCGTTTTTTCGCTGCTCGGATCAGGTTTCGATCTCCGGGCGGCAGCATGCGTTTCAGAAGGCGGTGGAAAGCCGCGGCGGCACGTTTCACCTGCTGGACTGGCGCCAGAGTGTCAAAAAAGTGCACACCACGCAGCAACTCGCGAAAATGATCGCACGGCTGCCGTCACCGCTGGGCGTGCTGAGCCAGAGCGATCATCGGGCGACGTTTCTCTTTAACGCGTGTGAGGCGGCGGGGCGGCGCGTGCCGGAAGACCTGGCCGTGCTGGGCGTGGGAAATAATGAAACGCTCTGCCAGTTTTCGCGGGTGCCGCTTTCCAGCGTGGACACCGGCATGACGCAGATCGCGCGGCAAGCGGCCGCCATGCTCCACCGAATGATGAACGGGGAGGCCGTTCCGCAAAAACCGGTAATTGTGCCGCCGCTGGGAATCGTCTCGCGAAAAAGCACTGCCGTGGTGCGGGCCTCGCATCCGCTGGTGGCCGAGGCGCTTTATTTCATCATCATGAATTCCACCCGGCCGATTAACGCGAATGACGTCATCCGCCACCTGGGCGTCAGCCGGGACTGGCTCAGCCGACTCTTCAAAACGCATGTCGGGCACAGCGTTTCCGATGAAATTTTCCGCATCCGTATGGAGCACGCCCGCTACTTGCTGTTAAGCACCGACCAGAAAGTCGCGGAAATCGCCGACGCGGCCGGCTTCACCTCTTACATCCATTTCGCGAAATCCTTTCAGCGCAGCACGGGCCTCTCCGCCATGGAGTTTCGTGACCGGGAGAGGGAGAAATGCTGAGCATACCCAGAATCGTCGCTGCCACAAGAACAGCAGCCGGGAACGGAGCGAAGCGGAATGACCGGATCAGAAGTGGAAACTTACTCGCCATTTTCTGACGGCTGATTAAAATAGTCGAACATCCCCCACCTCTATCCAGTCATTTCACTTCGCTCCATTCCCGGCTGCTGTTTCGTGAATACATAAACCTGGTGACCACCCTCCAAGGAGAAAATGAATGAAAGATCACTCCTCCGCCTGTTGGTTCGTCATACTGGGGAGCATCATCATGCTTCTGGTTAACGCGGACTTGTTCGTCGTTCTCTCGAATCACCTTCGCTGTAGTTATCGGGGGTGGGCGAACTTCGTCATGGGTTATTATCTCGTGCTGAGTGTGATTTCCATCATGTCGTATTTTGTGCTTGTATTTTGCTTGCGAGTCAAGGACTCCCGCGTTATTTTCGGCGAATTGTGATGACGCTCTGTTGGTTCGTTATGCTGGGAAATTGCCTGACGCCTGTTTTCAGCCCTGCCATACTCATAGGTCTTGAGAATGTTGTGCGTCTTGATTCGCAGCCAATGATGCAGCAAATTCTGGGGTTAATAATAGTATACATCCTGCCGGTTACTCTGCTGGCGATCACAGCGTTCCGCTGTGCGTTCGTCTTACGCGCAAACATTATACGCTCCATCCAGGCGGAAAAAGCAAATTCCCAGGACAGCGAATAGAGTATCCATCAAATTCATTCACTCACAAGAACAGCAGCCGGGAGCGTAGCGTTAGCGCAGAGACCGGATCAGAAGTGGGAAAAATCCCAGCGAGTCTATCCGGTCTCTGCGCGTCACTGTGTTCCGCTACGCTCCCGGCTGCTGTTCTTGTGAGTGACTTACATTTGTTAGCCGCTCTAAATGCAAAAGGAATGAGAAACCCTTATCGAATTTCTCATTCCTCATTCGTTATTCCTAATTGATAATTAGGGGGTCATGCGGAACAGTCCGTGGCAGGGGCCTTTGGTGCTGCCATCGTCGAAGTCGACGTGCCAGTAACCGTCATGCCACTCGAGGGTGACTTTCCGCCATCCGTCCGGCACTTGCGGGTACGGATAGAAAGGGCCGATGAAGGGCCACGCTTTGGCGCTGTACCGTTTGGGGTACTGCACGGCGGCGGTGTTCGGGTAAGACGCGTTGGACGGCCACGCATGACGGGGCAGATGAGGCTGGTCGTACCGCATGCTGGGGCCACCGTGACGTTTCGTGGCGTATGCCGGCGAGTTCATCGGCAGCGGCGTGGAAGCCGTCTGGTACTGAACCGGCGCGGTGTTCGCCATCGAGTAATTCACGGGCTGCATCGGGGGCGTCATCGTGATCGGCTGGCTGGGCACCATCATGGCATTCACCGGATAGTTGCTTCCCACAGCCGGGGCCGGCGTCGCCATCGCGGGCAGCGTCGGGGAACTCAGACCACTCATCGGCTCCACGGAAACCACTTCGTCGGAAATGATCTGCGCACCCTGCGGAATCCCCGTCGGACGATTGGCCGTCTGCATGCCGACCGTCGTCTGCGGCATCGTCATCGCCGGACGCTGCGCCATCGGACGCTCGCGGAGAATGCTCCGCTGATAACCGGCCGCCTGCACCTCGCCGTCCTGAATCGGAGCGGACGCCACCTGTTCGGGCTCCGCGGCCTTCTCGGCCACTTCCAGCTCGTTCACCACTTTGTCCACACCCTTGACGTGGAAAACACAGGCTTCGATCGCCACGCGTTTCGCCTCGGACGGAACCGTACCCGTCAGCCAGACGGTGTTGTTCTGATACTTCAATCCGATATCGCACCCCTCGGCCAGGTCGCTGGCCTGAAGCATGTTCGCCACGGATTCCACCATTTTCTGATTGCCCGCGTTCGCCAACATCGGCGAGAATGTCACGGCTAAAGCAATCGCCATTCCATAAATTAACTGTCGCATTCCTTTTACCTCCAGTTGAGTTTTTATACGCGAGTCGGGATCCATCTCGACGTTTGATAATAACCCGGAAAATTTAGTTGGAAATGTTTTTCTCAAGTTCATTCGGCCGATCGGTCGTGCTTGAGCGTCATTCCTGCCTAATCACTAATCTGGCTACCATCAGGACGTTCGTTATGAGCCCTTTTCTCAATAAAATCGTCCTAGCCGGTACTACCATCGGAAATAACCGAATCCTGACTCCAGTGACTTTCGTTACAACCGGTTTTTCTTACGGTTTTTTGTGTTTTTCGAGAGGCAGACTTTTTGTAACCGTCAAACTTTAACATTCCCGCGGCTGGGTAGGCGAAAAAACGCCGTCGACAAATTTTCGTTCGCGAAATGAAACAGATAAATCTGACAAAAAGTATTCATCCCCCCCCCTTATTGCACGGCATCCCGACTTTACAGAATACGTAGTTCTGCTATAATGTCGCTGAAATTTTTTCGCGGCGGCGGAAACGTTTTTGTCTGTCGCCCGTCCTCTGTTCCTTTATATATATAAGGAGTTCGTCTCATGTTTAAGATGACCGCCGTTGTCGGCGCTACCGGCGCCGTGGGTACCCTGATCCGAGAATTGCTGGAAAAGCGCAATTTCCCGACGAAAGACGTGAAATTTTTAGCGTCCAAAAATTCCGCGGGCAAAAAACTGATGTTTAACGGTCGGGAGATTACGGTCGAGGAGACGTGCCCCGAAGCGTTTGACGGCGTGGATCTGGTCATCAGCAGCACGCCGGACGACATCGCGGCGGTGATTGTGCCGGAAGCGGTGAAGCGGGGATGTGTGGTCGTGGACGAAAGCGGAACGTTCCGCATGCGGGATGATGTGCCGCTGGTGATTCCGGAAGTGAACCCCGGCGACATCATGAAGCATAAGGGCATCATTTCCAGCCCGAACTGCTCGACGACGCAGATGGTGCAGGCCCTTCAGCCGCTGCACGCAGCTGGCAAAGTGCTTCGCGTGAATGTGTGCACTTATCAGGCCACCAGCGGTGCGGGCGTCGGCGGCACGCGTGACCTCATCGGCAGCACGAAAGCCGATCTGGAAGGCAAGGAATTCAAAAATGAAGTGTTCGCCCACAAAATTGCGTTTAACGTGATTCCGCAGATCGGCTCGCAGAAACACCGTGACACCTTCCCGGGGTACACCTCGGAGGAAGTGAAAATGATCCTCGAAACGCGGAAAATGCTTAGCGCCCCGACGATGCAGATCAGCGCGACGTGTGTCCGCGTGCCGGTTTCGAACTGCCACAGTGAAGTGGTGATGGTCGAGACGGAGAAGAAAATCACTGTTGCGGAAGCGATGGCGCTGTGGAAGGCCACGCCCGGGCTGGTGGTGATGGACGACCTGGATAAAGGCGTTTATCCCATGCCGTGCATCTGCTCCGGCAGCGATGATACGTTTATCGGACGTATTCGCGAAGACGCTTCCTGCCCGAACGGCCTGGTGTTCTGGTGTGTCAGCGACAACCTGCGGAAGGGTGCCGCGACGAATGCCGTGCAGATCGGTGAGCTGCTGGCGAAGGAAATGTTTAAGTAAAAATGGGGATGGGATATGGGGGATAGGATGTGGTGAATCGGATAATACTTTCGATTCGTGTCTGCTGAGCAGTCTTGCACGACGCTTGCGTCCACATCCTACATCCCATGTCCCACATCCATCAACGCGAGGTGAAATGCTGCTTGGATTCATACAAAAAACAATTCGTCGTTTGCGCGGGTTTCCGGAACTGGAGCCGTTGGTGTTTCCGGCGGATTTATGTGAAGAAAAGCCGGAAAATCTCGGGCGGGCGGGAGAAAATCTGGCGGCATGGTACGTGGAAAATGTTCTGAAATTCAAAATTCTCGGGCGAAATGAGATCCTGAAGACGCCGAAACTGAATCAGCGGGTGCAGGGCGAGCTGGACATCATCGCGAAAGACGAGGACACGCTGATTTTCATCGAGGTGCGGGCACGGAGTTATTTCTCCCCCATTTACGGCGGCGCGGGCTCTACCATCCGCTACAAAAAGAAGTTGCACGTCACACGCACCGCGCGGCTGTGGATGCGGCAGAACGGCGTCTCAGATACGATTCCCGTGCGGTTTGATGTGGTGCTTATTACCTGGAATCAGGGCCGACCGGAATTAAAGTACACTCCCGGTGCATTTAAGTGGGTGGAATAATCGCTGTATTTTGCATGCTTTTCGCTGATTATGGCCCTGGCCTGCTGTTCCGCTCCCAGAACACACCGTCCTGATACCCCTGAATGCTCGTATCCTGCGCCGCGGCCCGGAGGCGTTTTTTCGCCAGCGCGCAGTATAAATCGTTCTGTTCCACACCTAAAAAATGCCGGCCGAGCTTTTTCGCCACCACCGCGGTGGTTCCGCTGCCTAAAAAGGGATCGAAAATCAAATCGCCAGGGCGGGAGCTGGCCAGGAGAAGTTTCGCGATCAATTTTTCGGGCTTTTGCGTGGGGTGCTCCGTGTTTTCCGGCATGGACCAGAAAGGAACGGTGATGTCCGACCAGAAATTGGACGGGTGCGTCAGTCGGAAATTCTTTCCATTTTCGCCAGACTGCCAGTCTTTCGGCTCCCCGGCCTTCCCACGGTACGGCGCCAGCACCCGGCGCTTCATTTTCACCGCCTCGACATCAAAATAATATGTTCCGCGGAGCGTGCAAAACCAGATGTCTTCCGTGTTATTTTTCCAGTTTCCTTGCGCACCCCGGCCTTTCTCCCGCTCCCACGCAATCCGGTTTTGCACGAAGAAAAAACGCTCGAGAATCGGCGAAATGAGCATGGACGTCCGCCAGTCGCTGCACACATACACCGTGGCGTCAGGTTTCAGGACGGGAATCATGACATCCATCATCCGCTCAAACCACATCTGATATGCCTGGGCGTCGCGCTGATGGAAAATTTTTCCGTGGTAATTTTTGGTTAAATTATACGGCGGATCCACCACGGCCAGGGCCGCGATTTTGTGGGGGATATGAGGGGCGACCTGAAAAAAATCGCCCCAGATGATCTGGTCCGTCAGCGCTTCCACGGAAGTCGGTAATGCCGCGGGCAGACGGAGAAGCTCCGCCCGGGCTGCTGCCACCTCATCCGGAGTGCAGGTACACGTACGATTTCGTGGGGCACGTTTTTTTGGGGGGAGATCACTCATTTTATGGCGGCGCGGCGAAAGGCGCCTTGATTATCCTGTGCGTCATATTTTTTTGATTACATAAATACCATTATATAAAACGGTGTAAAAAATACCAGAGCGTGCGATAAAACGGCCCCTGCTCACCGGGCGAGAAGTTTATCCTCCCAGCACGCCAGGGATTCGGAGGTCTTGCGGCGGGGGAAAAGTTGATGTATAATAATACGGATTAAAATGAACTTCATGCAAAATGAAACAGGGAACGAAAAATTGAAAAACACCGCCACCGCCTCAGCTGCGCCTGTGGATCTGAAGGATCCGTATGCAGCCATGCTGTTATCTTTTGTGTTTCCGGGTTTAGGCCATTTTTATCAGGGGCGGATCGCGAAGGGCGTGCTTTTCGCGCTGTGTGTGGGTGGACTGTTCCTTTTGGGTGCGTACCTGGGCAGTTCGAAGAAATTCGGTCCATGCCGGGTGGTGTATTTTACCATGGCGCGCGGTGAGGAGCGGTATTATTATTTCGCTCAGATGTGGATCGGGCTGCCCGCAGCGCCGGCGCTGGTTCAGTACATGCTGGACAGGACGGGGGAGTCCCCGATTCTTGGCGGTTTGATGGCGCCGCCGGTGGTGAAGAAGGTGGCCCGGGAGACGGACGGCGGTGCGGAAATCCTCATCCATGATTCGGATCTGCCCACGGCGGGGAATATCCGAGAGTATCTGAACCGGAGTTTCGAGCTGGGGACGATTTTTACAGTGGCGGCCGGGCTGCTGAACCTTTTCGTGGTGCTGGACGCGTATGCGGGGCCGGTGCCGGAAGAAGAGGAAGAGGAGGATGAAAAGAAAAAGGCGCAGCGGGAGCAGGGGCCGGCGAAGAATGCCGTGAAGGATGCCGCCCAGAGCGTTCCGAAAGACGCAGTGAAAAAGTAAAGGAAAAAAACATGCTTCTCCCTTTCGCGATGGCGCAGGCGCTGGATTTTTTGTATGCCATTCCGCTGATTGCGGCGACGAGTTTTGTGTATGCCGGCTCGCGGCATGAGCAGATGCGTGTGATCATTCCCGCCGGCATTCGCATCAGCCTGTGGATTACCGGATTCCTGGCCGCGGTGTTCGTGCTGATGACGGTGATTTTTTAGGATGGGAACTTCGTATGCGAATCGTGATTCTTGGAGCGGGGACGGTCGGGACGTCGGTGGCGATGACGCTTTACAAGCACCGCCATGATGTGACGATCGTCGAGCGTAACCCGGCCGTGGTGCAGCAGTTGCAGGACAGCACGGATGCGCTGATTATCGAAGGTTCCGTCTCGCACGCGGCCACGCTGTTTAAAGCGGACATCATGAACGCGGATCTTTGCCTGGCGCTGACGGATTCGGATGAAACGAACATCCTGGCGGCCAGTCTCGCGAAAGCCATGGGCGCGCGGCGGACCATCGCGCGGGTGTTTTCGCCGATGTTTCATAATTTCAGCACGTTCGATTACCGCGGGCATTTTAATATTGACCGCTTTCTGAGTCTGGAGCAGCTTACGGCCCTGCGGCTGGCGCGGATGATTGACCAGTATACCGGCGTGCTGAATCTGGAAGACACTTCCAGTGGGGGAATCGTGTTGCTGGAGTTCGCCATCCCGGCCAGTGCGAAAAGTGTGGGGAAAGCGATTAAAAATCTCGGGTTTCCCAGCGGTGTGCGGGTGGGGACGTTGCGGCGCGGCGGGAAAAATTATATCGTCTCGGCCGAGGATGTGCTGCAGGCGGATGATCATCTGACGCTGATCGGCTCGCAGACCGATGTGAACCGCGTGCGGAAAGATCTGGAGGCGGAAAAACCCCGGCCGAAAGATATTATTATCGTCGGTGGCGGCGAGACGGGATGCCACCTGGCCAGGATGCTCCAGAAGACGCACCGCATCCAGATTCTGGAAGCGAACATGGAGCGCTGTCGGCAGTTGGGCACGATGCTCGACCGGTCGGTGGAAATCCTGAACGCGGACGCCCAGAAGCGGGACGTGCAGGAAGAATTCGTGCGGCAGACGGACGTTTTCGTGGCGTGCACCGGGAACGACGAAAATAACCTCATGACCTGCGTGGAGGCGAAAGAGCTGGGTGCGAAAGAGGTGCTCTCGATTATTAACCGCTCGGATTACGGAAACGTGGTGAAAAAACTGGGAATCGATTATTCCGTCAGCCCGCGAGAAGAGGCGGCCCTGGAAGTGATGAATTTCCTGAACACCGGCGCGGTCATTTTTAATGACGGCATCCTCGGTTCCGGCATCCGCCTGCTGGAGGTGGAAGCGCAGGAAGATTCCATTATTTTAAGTGTTCCGCTGAAAGACGCGAAACTTTCTCCGCACTGCGTGGTGCTTGCGGCGGTGCACGCGGGGCAGATGTGTGTGCCGGGAGCTGATTACCGTTTTTCCGTGGGAGACACGGCGATTGTGGTTGCGCATGACCGGAATGTAGGCGAGGCGCTGAAGAAATTCGAGTCGCCGTGAGAGCTGCGGTAAGCAGGCAGCGGGCTTTCATCTTTCAGCTCCGTTCCGTAAGATAAAAGTAAAAATCCATAAAACACCCATCCATAAAAAATGAGTACATCCCGCCCGACGATTCCCGGCCGATTCCTGTTTCGCGTGGCGATCCCGTGTGCGCGTGTGGATGATGTGATGAAAAAAACTGCCCTGCCGGAGGCGTGTGTGTTTCCAGATTTCAGCGTGCTGGACGGGCCGCGGACGGGGAAGGCGGGCGCGGGAGTTCCGCTGGAGGTGCGTGGTGCGTGGTGTGCGGAAGGTCTGGCGTTTCAGTTCATGGTGCGCGGGAAAAAGCAGCCGGTGTGGTGCCGGGAGCATCAGCCGCAGATGAGTGATCGTCTGGAGCTGTGGCTGGACACGCGGGATGTGCGGAACGTGCACCGGGCGACGAAATTCTGTCACCGCTTCATTCTCATGCCCGGCGGCGCGGGGAAAAATGGTGAAACGCCGGTGGCGCTGCCGCTGCCGATTAACCGCGCGAAAGAGCACCCGAACGAAGTTCCCCGCGGTAGCGTATCCCTGAGTGTAAAAACGCTGGCGGACGGATACTCCATGATGCTGCACCTTGGTGCGAAAGCCCTGACGGGTTTTTATCCGGACGAGTACCCGCGTCTGGGCGTGGCGTGGGCCCTTTATGACCGGGAAGTCGGAGACGTGACGCTTACGGCCGGGCCGCCGTTTTCGTTTCAGGATGATCCGAGTCTGTGGTACACGCTGGAGCTGGGGCGCTGAATGAGCCGCATGTGAAACGCAGCGCAACTTGCGGATGGGTGGAATCCCGTTTTATGGTGTGTGTCACATTTTATGTTTTTCGAGCAGCGCCGCGTTCCGCAAGTTACGCTGCGCTGCACTTGTGGCTCATTTATCCACACTTGCATCCTCCCGCGATTTTGAGTAAAATAATATCAAGTATGGCGAAAAAAGAGAAAAAGAAAAAAAACGCGAATCCGGACGAAAAAATCGTCAGCGAAAACCGGAAAGCCCGGCATGATTACGAAATCCTGGAGACCCTGGAGTGCGGAATCGTGCTCGTGGGCAGTGAGGTGAAAAGTCTGCGCGAGGGGCGGTGCTCGCTGAGTGAGGCGTACGCGAAAGTGACGAACGGCGAGGTGTGGCTTATCGGCGCGGACATTCAGGAGTATCTGGAGGCGAATCGGATGAATCACCAGCCGAAACGGCCGAGGAAGCTGCTGCTGCACCGCAGTGAAATCAAGAAATTCGCGGCGCGGGCGGCGGAAAAAGGCTTGACCCTCATCCCCCTGCGGATTTATTTCCAGAAAGGCATGGCGAAAGTGCTGCTGGGAATCGGGCAGGGCCGGCAGAAACATGATAAACGGCAGGCGATGAAGGCGGCGGAGGCGAATAAGCGGATTCGGCTGAACATGCTGCGGTTTACGCAGAGGTAAGTTTTTTACAGGGAACGGTCGAGGTTTCCTGGTCGTCCGCCGATTACCCTTCGGGAAATGCGGCTCGTGGCCAAGCGGTGAACAGAAAATTTGAGTGGTGTGGGGGATATGACGGAATACTTAGTGCGTTACGGAACCATGCGGTTTCAGGGGATTTTCACCTGGAATAACTCCCAGCAGGGATTGTTGCACGGCGATTACGTCATTCTGCGCACGGACCGCGGGTTGGAAATCGGCCAGGTGCTCTCGGAAATGAATGAAGCGGCGAATGAACACGTGACGGAAGAGTCGCCGCGGGGGGGAATTGTGCGTCTGATGACGGCGGATGACGCGAACGAGTATCACCGCATTCACCAGCATGAGGCGGAGGAGTTCGGCATCTGCCTGCAGTGTATCGCGAAGCTGGGGCTGCCCATGCACCTGGTGGATATCGAGCATATTTTCGGTGGTGAGCGGATTATCGTGTATTATCTGGCGGATGGCCGGGTGGATTTCAGGGAACTGGTGAAAATGCTGGCCGGGGAGTTTCAGATTCGGATCGAAATGCGGCAGATCGGCGTGCGTGACGAGGCGAAACTGCTGGCGGACTTCGGCGACTGCGGGAAAGAGGTGTGCTGTAATACGTACCTGACGATCATGCCGCCGGTTTCGATGAAAATGGCGAAAGTGCAGAAAGCCACGCTGGATCCGTCCAAAATTTCCGGGCGCTGCGGGCGGCTGAAGTGCTGCCTGCGGTATGAGTATCCGGTTTACGAGGAAATTTTGAAGGAAATGCCGCCGGTCGGGGCGCGGGTGAAATGTGCGGACGGCACGCTGGGGAAAGTGATCGGGCAGGAAATTCTCGCGCGGCAAGTGCTCGTGGAGACGGATGATAACGTGCGGCGCCTGATGGCGATGACGGAAGTCACCATGCTTGAGCGGCGGGGGCGACGGGAACCGATGCGTACGAAAAAAATGCCGGAAGATGAAGTGGAGGAGTGATCGCGAAGCGGTTTTTCTGTGGGACTGCCCCGCAATGCGGCATAATTCGTTTTTTTTGTGTTATCTGCCCATCCTTTCAATATATTTGTTTTTTATCTGCAAAAAATACGGAAATCCCTGCCGGCTTGGAGGTTTTATCGGCCCATATGCCTTGTCAGAACTCCAATATTCGATTATACTGAACGCTCATAAAATAGATAAATATACCGTGATGGGGTGAGTCTAACTCCCGCATGACCGGGAATTCTGGGGAATTATGCCCTCGCCATTCATGTGAATAATCGTACTTGATCGTGTGGCCCCCTGCGGACGGGTGGAACTGCGAAACAGAAGGACAGGGAATTATGCGTTTTTCGCTGATTGACAGAATTATTGACCTTAAACCCGGGGAGTCCATCTCCACCATTAAAAATTCATCCGTGGCGGAAGAATACTTGGCGGATCATTTTCCTGGATTCGCGGTGATGCCGGGCGTGTTGATGCTGGAGGCGATGACGCAGTCAGCAGCCTGGTTAATTCGCATGACGGATAATTATAAAGACAGCCTCGTGACCCTGGAGGAAGCCCGGAATGTGAAATATATCCATTTCGTGGTACCGGGAGAGAAATTGGAAATTGAGGTGTCCATCCTCAGCCGTGAGCCGGGCCTGACGAAAGTGAAGGCGGAGGGAAAGGTGGACGGACGCGTGGCCCTGAGCGGTCGCCTGACCATGCGACATCAAAATATCGCGGACACGCACCCGAGCATGGCCTGGAAAGACGTGTGGGTGGTGGACGAATTAAAAAGATTATACGAAATCGTCACCCAGTGAAGAGCGTTTCGTATATTGCGTCGAAATATCGTTTTTTTGTGAGCCAGATCCTGCTGAAACGTGGGGGTAACGGGCTTTTGAATTTAATGTGAATTTTTGGAGAAACAAAATGTCAATCAATCCGGAAGTATTTGAAAAAGTACAGGAAACGTTGGTGGAAGCGCTGGGCGTGGACGACGACATGGTTACGGAAGAGGCCACGCTGGTCGGCGATCTGGGTGCGGAATCCATCGACTTTCTTGATATCGTGTTCCGCCTTGAAAAAGCGTTTAATATTAAAGTGGAGCGCGGCGACCTGTTCCCTGAAGACATCCTGAGCAACAATTCCCCGTACGTGCAGAACAGCCGGGTGAATGAGGAAGGGCTGGCCGAGCTGCGGAAACGCCTGCCGTTCGTGGATCTGACGGAATTCGAAAAGAACCCCGTGGTTCAGGAATTCGCCAGTCGGCTGACGGTTGCGGACATGTGCCGTTTTGTGCAGTCGAAATTGAGCTAAAGCGTTCCCCGGATGAATGTCCGCCTGCTACTGGAAATTCGGTTTTCGCTGCGGGCGGTCATTCCACGGGTGTGTCGGGAAACCATGGCCGGGATTCTATTTGCGCCGCGGGAATGCGCAGACGGAATCTTGCAATGGTGATGTTTTTTTTGAGGCTCACGGAAGATTTGGGTTAGCGCGGATTAAGATTATTTAAGTGGAAAGTTCATGCGTTGGTACTGGATTGATCGTTATACGGAATTTGTGCGTGGGAAGCGTGCCGCGGCGGTGAAAAATGTGAGTCTTGCGGAGGAGCATCTGCACGATCATTTTAAATACTATCCGATCATGCCGCATTCACTGATTGTGGAGGGGGTGGCGCAGACGGGCGGGCTGCTGATCTGTGAATATAATAATTTCCAGGAGCGCGTCGTGCTGGCGAAGCTCAATAAAGCGGTTTTTCATCAGCTTGTGCACCCTGGTGACTCGCTGATTTACCGTGTCGAGGTGGACTATTATAATGAGCAGGGGGCGCAAATTTCCGCCACCGCGCATGTCGGCGACGTGCTTTACGCGGAATTCCAGATGATGTTCGCGTATGTGGAAGGCGAGTTGGCGAAGAGGGAATTTTATAAGCTCAGCGATTACCGCCACATGATGCACAGCTTCCGGGCTTATGAAGTCGGAGTCGACGAGGCAGGGAATCGGATCAAGGAGCCGGAATGTTTGCGGGATATTAGCTGCCCGTGACGGCGTCATACCGGGGTGTGGGCGCCGCCGGGTAAGGAATGATTGAAACACGGGTACGGTCAGAGCATTAATCGTGGAGGAAAAACGTCATGAAACGGCGTGTCGTGGTAACGGGAATTGGTGGGGTTACGCCTTTGGGCTCGGACATGGACGTAGTATGGAAGCGTCTGTTGGCGGGCGAGTCGGCGGTGGACCGGATCACGCGTTTTGATGCATCGAGTTTCCCGACGCAAATTGCCGCGGAAGTGAAAAATTGGGACGTTTCGGAAGTCGGCGAGGATGTCCGCCGCTGGGCGAATCAGGGGCTGCACACGCAGTTCGCGGTCGGTGCCGGGAAGAAGGCGGTGCGGGATTCCGGAATTCTCGACTCGCCGCTGGATCCGGTGCGTTTCGGCGTGTATACCGGCAGTGGCGAAGGCCAGCAGGATTTCCCGCGTTTCGCCCGCATGATGACCGAGGCGTGTCGGGACGGGCAAAATTTCTCCCTGCTGAAGTTTATCGAGGATGGCCTGCGTGATTATAACGCCGAAAGTGAATTCGAGCAGGAGCCGAACATGCCGGCCGCGCATCTGGCGGCCATGTTTAACGCGCAGGGTCCGAATGTGAACTGCCTCACCGCCTGTGCCGCAAGTGTCCAGGCCGTGGGCGAGGCCACCGAAATGATCCGCAGCGGCGAGTGCGACGTCATGATCTCCGGCGGCACGCACAGCATGATTCATCCCATGGGCGTCATGGGCTTCAATCTTTTAACGGCCCTGAGTACGAACAACGAAAATCCGAAAGCCGCCAGCCGGCCGTTCGACGGAAAACGCGACGGATTCGTGCTCGGCGAGGGTGCGGTCATCGTGATTCTGGAGGAGTATGAGCGTGCGAAGAATCGCGGCGCGAAGATTTACGGCGAAATCGCCGGTTACGGTTCCTCGGCCGACGCATTTCGTATTACGGACACGCATCCGGAAGGCCGGGGCGCGATCGCATGTATTAACATGGCGCTGGCGGATGCTGGCTGTACCCCCACGGACATCGGATACATTAACGCCCACGGCACGAGCACCGCGGTCAACGATAAAGTGGAGACGCTGGCCATCAAAAAAGTTTTCGGCGATTATGCCTATAAAGTCCCGATTTCCAGCACCAAAAGCATGATCGGCCACATGATCGCCGCCGCCGGTGCCAGCGAAATGGTGTACTGCCTGTATGCGTTACGGGATGGCGTCGTGCCGCCGACGATCAATTACGAAGTGCAGGATCCGAACTGCGATCTGGATTACGTGCCGAACGTCGCGCGGGAAGTGGGCGACATCCGTTACGCGCTGACGAACAGCTTCGGTTTCGGTGGCCAGAACGTTTCGATTGTGGTGAAAAAAATATAAACCGCGAGCTTGAAGCCGTGAGCAATTTTAAGGTGAAACGCTTTTCGGTGGAAAGGTGCTTCACCTTTTTTCTTTGTGATTTATTTAACGTATGGGGATTAATGACATGACCAAGAAAGAAATCATCGCGATTTACGAATCGCAGTTGACCGAAATCCGGGACGCGGGGCTGTGGAAAGAGGAGCGGGTGATCGTTACGCCGCAGGGCCCGGAGATTGGCACGCGGGATGGCCGGCGGGTCATTAACATGTGCGCGAACAATTACCTCGGGCTGGCGAATCATCCGCAAATCGTCGCCGCGGCGAAGAATTCGTATGACACGCACGGTTTCGGAATGGCGTCCGTCCGTTTCATTTGCGGCACGCAGGACGGGCACAAGGAACTGGAGGCCGCCGTCTCGCGTTTTCTCGGTACGGACGACACGATCCTGTATTCCTCGTGTTTCGACGCCAACGGCGGGCTTTTCGAAACGCTCCTCACCGCCGAGGACGCCGTCATCAGCGACGAACTGAATCACGCCAGCATCATCGACGGCGTGCGGCTTTCCAAAGCGAAACGCTTCCGCTACAAGAATAACGACATGGCCGATCTCGAGGCCCAGTTGAAGGCTGCGGATGCCGACGGTGCCCGCGTGAAGCTCATCGCCACCGACGGCGTCTTTTCCATGGACGGCACGATCGCGAACCTGGCTGGCGTATGCGAACTGGCTGACAAGTATAATGCGCTGGTGATGGTGGACGACTCGCACGCGGTGGGTTTTGTCGGCGCTCATGGAAAAGGCACACCCGAGCACTGCGGCGTGGCGGGCCGGGTAGACATCCTCACGGGGACATTCGGCAAAGCACTCGGCGGCGCGTCCGGCGGGTACACCAGCGGGCAAAAAGAAATCGTCTCGCTTCTGCGGCAGCGCAGCCGTCCATACCTGTTCTCGAACACCGTCGCGCCGGCCGTCGTCGCCGCCACGCTCAAAACGCTTGAATTACTCGAAGCCGACACGTCCCTGCGCGACACACTGGCCGCCAACACCGCGTATTATCGGCAACTTTTAACCGACGCAAAATTCGACATCATCCCCGGTACGCACCCGATCGTGCCCGTCATGCTTTACGACGAGCGCACCGCTAGCGAGATGGCCGCCCGGATGCTGGAGCGGGGCGTTTACGTCGTCGGCTTCTCCTTCCCCGTGGTCCCACGCGGCAAAGCTCGCATCCGCACGCAAGTCTGCGCCGCCCACACCCGCGAAGAACTCGAAACCGTCGTCGCCGCCTTCTGCCGGGTGCGCGACGAGATGAAGTAAAAATTTAAAACAGCAGCCCAAAGCGTAAGCGAGGGATACACTGGCGAATGGTACACCATACTTTTTCGCAGCATTTCCCCCGCTTACGCTTCGGGCTGTTGTTTTTGAACCTCAGTCATTTCTTCACGCGAATGTCTTTCAGCGGGTGCATGTCCAGCAGGTTGGCGTGCCAGCCGGTGACGCGAGGGTTTATCATCTGCTTCGAGACGTTCACGTAAATCGGAATGATCGGCACTTCGTCGAGCATGATCTGCTCCGCGTCGTGCAGCAGCGCGAGGCGTTTGGCGGTGTTGGACTCGAACATCGCCTGGTGCACCAGCGCGTCGAATTGCGGATTCTTCCATTTCGGGTCGTTCTGCGGACTGTCGGAGGTGAACATCAGCAGGAACGACAGCGGGTCGACATAATCGGCCACCCAGCCCGCCCGCGCGAGATGAAAATCACCTTTGGTTCGCTTCGTCTGGAACTCGGCCCACTCCTGATTCTGGAGCCGCAGGCGGATGCCGAGATTCCGGAAGAGATGAGCCTGTACGAGTTCCGCGATGATGCGGTGTGCCTCGGACGTGTTATACATCAGCGTCAACTCGGGGAAATCGCGTCCGCCAGGGTAGCCGGCCTCGGCCAGCAACTCGCGCGCCTTGGCGGGGTTATAACGCTCCATCATCGCGGGATGGTACGGAATGCTTTCGGAAATCCGGCTGCACACCACATTATAAGACGGAAGCTCGCCGCCCTGAAGGACTTTCTCGGTCAGCTCTTCGCGGTCGATGGCCATGCTCAGCGCCCGGCGGACACGGGAATCGGCAAGCGCCCTCGCCACCCGCGCGTCGCCGTGGACGTCGCTTGTGTTGATGGAATAATAATACGTCCCGAGGTACGGCTTGCCCTGCCAGTCGGGGCGCTTGCGGAGTTCGGGCACCACATCCAACGGCACGGTGGTGATCCAGTCGCTTTGGCCGGTCATATAAAGATTCAGAGCCGTGGTCGTGAATTTCACTGCCAGGGCGTCGACCGTTTCGCAGTGCACGTTCGCGGCATCCCAGTATTTCGGATTTTTCCGCAGCCGCACACGATCGCGTATCCGCCGGGACTCGAGCGTGAAGGCGCCGTTGGTGACGATATTCGCGGGCTTCGTCCATTGCGGCGAGCCGTACGTCTCGAGGCATTCGCGGTTGACGGGCGCCATGGGGTAAAAGGCCAGCAGCGTGAGAAAGTATGGCACGGGGTGGTCGAGCTGGAACGCCACGGTGAATTCGTCGGGCTGCGAAATTCCCACGTGGCGAAAGTCGAAAAGCACCCACTTGCATGTCTGCGTCGGCTCGCCGTGCCACACGACGGGCTTTTCCTCCACGTTCATGCTCTGCCGAAACACGTGCCGCACGCCGTCCGCTTCCACCACGTACACCGGCGCAAGCGGCGTGGATGTGTCTTTTTCCAGCAGCATGCCGTGGATGATTTTGCCTTCCGCGAACGGCCTGGCGCCGGGCAGCTTTTCGTGAAGCTCGATTTCCACGGGGTCGCCGAGCTGCAGCTCGCTCTGGATGGTGAACTTTTTCGCGTTGCGGATATACCACATTTCGAACGCGTACTCGGCGGCGGTCTCGGGGTGGAGGAATCGCCGCATGGACCACGTGAAGTCGGCCGCGGTGACCGGCGTGCCGTCGCTCCAGAGGGCGTTTTTCCGCAGGTGGAATGTGTATGTGCAGCCGTCGGGCGAGAGCTCCCAGTGGGTGGCCACGCCGGGCGTGGGGGCGAGGGTTTCGGGATGGTGATTGCACAGGCCCTCGAAAATCGCGGAGATAATCCGGCCTTCCGGCTGCCCGGACGCCTGGGACGGGTCCACTGTTTTGATTTCGTCGCCGTTACAGAACGTGAAGTCCGCCATCGGCTGCGAACTGAACGAAATCGCCCAGCCCACCATCGCGGCGGAGAGAAACAGGATCGTGGGGAGGAAAAAACGCTTCATGGGCAATGGACGATGGACAATGGACAAGGGACGGTGGACAATGGACAATGGACGATGGACAAGGAGGGACTTTGCGCGACGCTTGCGTAATTGTCCCTTGTCCTTTGTCAATTGTCCATTACCTAAAAGCCGAATACAGTGTAAATCCACGGCTGGGTCCAGGGGTTCCAGGTGGGGTAGGCGACGGAGAGGGCGGAGAAGGCCAGCAGGGCGAGGGCCGTCCAGCGGAGTAGGGCGTAATGCTCCATTTTTTCCAAGGCCGGGAGCATGGCACACAGCCACAGGGGGGCGAGCCAGAAGCACCAGCGGAGGCCGGAAGTGTTTCCACCGTAATTGCGGTCGTGCAGCGGGCGAGTGATGTAAAAGACGCACACCAGCACGGTTAGCGCCGCGATCATCAGTGCCAAAAGCTGGAAGCGGAGTTTTTTGTCTTGATCTTCTTCGCCGGTGGTGCCGCGGAAGGCCCAGAGCACGAGGCCGGGGATCATCAGCAGCCAGATGGGCGTCAGCGAAAAGATGCCGTGATGGCCCACGAGGCAGTGTTTCGCGTATCGGGCCACGGACGGCTCGCCGACGTCCATGCCCTGCGGATCCTGCCAGTAACTCTGCCGCACGCGGCCGTTCATGTCTTCGTACTCGAAGAAATACCAGCTGTTCTCGGCATCCGTCTTGTGGCGTTTCGCATACGGCGGCTGATACGTACCGTGGGCGATGTAATTGGTACCGAAGAACCCGGCGCCAACGGCCAGCGCGCCCGCGGCGAGACATGCGGTCAGGCCCAGCGATTTTCCGGCGTTTTCCTTCCATGGGAAGTAAATCATCACCGCCAGCGTAATCGCCGCCATGAAACTCGCCGCCGGCAGTTCGTTCACTGCCGCGAAGGCGCCGAAAAGCCCGATCATCAGGGCGTCGGTGTAACGAAACCGCCCGTCAAGGATCATTTTCACGGCGAAATAAAGCGCGACACTGACGCTCATCACCGCGGGCAGGTGGTTATTAAGCGTCACGCAGAACGTGGAGAGGAAGGTACAGAAACACGCGGCGCCCACCACGAAAACGCGGTCCCAGTCACCGCGGCCCAAGCGTTCCGCAAGCCCCGCCATGGAAAGCAGGAACACGAACATCATTGGCACATTCACCAGCAGCAGGGTCGCCCGCACCACGCCGAAAGGATGGTCGGCCATCGAAAACCCCAGCTTATGAATGCCCCAGTATACGCCCGCGACCATCGTCGGGAACAGCGGCGGCTTGCTGGAATAATAATGGCCGTCGTGTTTCACCATGTCGATTGTGTCGTAACCTTTTTGCCAGGCCGACTTATCGATCGCGTAGGGCGCCCCCTCCACACGCATTTCCGGCTCGACCAGCGCGCGGAGCGTACACCACCGACTGCGATCGTTCGCCGAGAAAAACGGGAAGGAAAGCGTCGCGTCACGCTCCAGGGCCGACTTGCGTTTTTCCTGCGCGGCGGCAAATTCCACCTCACGTTCCCGGGCCTCCATCGCGTCCGCCGGTGCGGGCTTCGCGCGGAACTGCTTCTCTTTTTCTTCCAGCGTTTTCGAAATCTGCTTTTGACGCCAATTCTGCAGTTCGCGGAAATTGATATTTTCCGCCGAAAGAATCCGCCCGGCGATCAGCCCGAGAGAAATCATGATCAGGATGGCGTAAACGTTTTTGCGTGTGAATGTGTTCATGGCGGGAATGGGGTTTGTGGATGGTGGATGGAGGGATGAATGTCAGAAGCGTTTTAGAAATTCGGTCATGGGCTGATCCAGCGGCTGGTCGGTTCGCGCGAGCTGATAAAAAATGCCCAGGTTTTCGCAGCCGGTTTTTATCTCGGCCTGCCAGTGCGTGAAACGTTCGAGGTACGCACGCCGCAGGGCTTCCCCCTCGCGCGCGGTGAGCGAAAGCCGCGTGTTTTCCAGCGAAACGAAACGCGTGGCGGCGGTGAACGGGAACGCGATTTCGTCCGGGGCCAACGTGTGGAAGACCGCCACTTCATAACGCTCGGCACGGACGCGTTTCAGCACGGGCAGCAGATCCGCGAATGATGCCACGTCAAAAAAATCGCCGGCCAGGAAAATCACGCCCCGGCGGTGAAAGCCCGCGACGGTTTTTTCGAGAAACGTTTTCGTGTCCCACTTTTGCTGCGTTTTCGGCGGATTTTTCTGTTGTGTGTCCGATTTTCCGAAAGTTTCGTCAGGTATATGTTCCAGAAAATCCAGGCATTTAAAAAAATGCGCCTCGCCGGTGGTCGGCTCTCGCGTAAACATTTCATTTCGCGAAAAAACGGAGACGCCGAAACGGTCTTTCTGGCGCGTGGCCAAAAAACCGAGCATCGCGCCCAGGCACTCGCCATACGCACATTTCGTCAGCAGCGGCGGCTCGCCCGGCAACTCGCCCGTCCGCATCATCCCCGGCGTCTTCGCCAGCAGGAAATAATACGTCTGATTCGCGTCCTCCGTAAAGCGTTTTAGGAACCGCCGGCCTGTCCGCGCATACACCCGCCAGTCGAGAAATTTTGGGTCGTCCCCCGGCTCCCACGGCCGATGATCCGCGAACTCCGCTGAGAAGCCCCGCATTTTGCTGGTATGCTCCCCCATCGCGCGGCTGCCGAGAATCGCACGCGCACGCAGCGTGAGATTCTCCAGCCGGGCGAGTGCCGCCGGGTCAAAAATCGAGGAATGGTATGTGGGGGAATCGGACATGCGAATGCTAAATGCGAAATGCTTAATGCTAAATATTTAACAGCAGATCGTGTGAATGACCATGTTTCAGGCGGGTTTTACATTTCGCCAGCCATTCAGCACTCAGCATTTAGCATTTAGCATTTATTCTACCATCTTTTACCGCCGTTTTATACCCCACTTTCTGCTGTCTGAGTGATTTTTTTTGGAAAGGTGTCATCCCGCCGCAAAACGCGCAGCTTTCCGTCCTGGATGACGAAAATCACGGCGCCGATTTTTCCGGTGTGGAACACTTCCGCGCCGAAATTCTCGTAAAGTTTAACGGTGTACTCCTGAGGATACGCGGCCGACTCGGCGATCACCACGCGGGTGGGACGTGCCCAGAACGCCAGCTCCGGGGTGTTACACGTCCGCCCGCCATGATGCGGCGAAAGCATGACATCACACCGCTCCAGCGGCTGCACCGTCGCGAGCATCTCCCGCGTCCCCGGCGGCCCAAGATCCCCCGTGATCAGGAAACGGAACTCGCCGTACCGCACCAGAAGCACCAGACTCCCGGCATTACTATTTTCAGGGGCAGCGTCCGCCGGCGGATGAAGCACGTCCACCGCACACTGGGGCATCAGCTCCACCCGAGGCCCGGCATGAATTTCCGTAATCGGCACGCCGCGCCGCTTTAAATCGGCGTAAAGCCGCGCGAGCATCACCCGATCCGGCGTTTCGCGTTTTTTGTGGTCTTCAAAAAAACGCTCCACGTCCATTTTTTCGGTGTCCCTGTTTACGGCGGCGGTTTCTGTTTTTTGAGAATTCATGGATGCGAGTAAATGCACGGCGTTTTCAGCCCGCGCACGCTCCACATCCTGAAACATCTGCGGCGGCACATACACCCGCGCCACCGGAAACCGCTCCAGAATTCCTGGCACGGCGTTAAAATGATCCATGTCCGGGTGCGAGAGAAACAGGCCGTCCAGCCGCGTGACGCCCCGGTTCCAGAGATACTCCGAAATCGTGCGCACGGGGTACGCGGGCGTGGAAAACTGCCCGGCATCATACAAAAACCGCCCGCCGTCCGGGAGCTCTAAGAGAATGGCCAGCCCGTGCCCAACGGAAATGAAGGAGCACCGCATCTCACCCGCAGGGTGCGTTTCTTGTGCCGCGTGCCGCATCTGCTCCGGTGAAACGCCGGTGCCTGCGAAATGTGTGCCATTCTCACCGCCGCCGAGCATGCCGGAAACGAAAATACCCATCGCCACCCACGTCGCCATGACGCCCCACTTCACACGCGGAGAAATTTTCAGCCGCGCAAGCTGCGGAAATTGCGTGGCCGTCAGCATCAGGTAAAACACCACCATCCACCAGACGGGAAAGCCGGGAATCCAGAAACAGTGATGCCGCACGCCGGACCCTGCCGCGATCATCCATTGCATCACCGCCAGCCCGCCCGAACAGAGCATCCCCAGTACGCTGCCCACCGGCGGCAGAATCCAGCTCAGCACCAGCACGCCCGCCCCGGCCATCATCGTCACGAAAAGTGGCACCCACAAAAGCAGATTCAGCAGAATTCCGATCACCGCCACCACATGAAACCGCGCGGCGATCAGCGGCGCGAGCACGAGCATCATCACCACGCTGGCGTAAAACATGTTCCAGAGTTTCACACCCCAGGAAGCCGCCAGTGCGCCAGTGAGTGTCCGCCAGTCGCGCGGATTCACCAGCCAAATTTCCCACACGGCACGTTTTCGCTTGCGCCCTCCGTCACGTCCAGCACGGCCGCGCCCACCACTTTCACCCTGCAAAAGATTCAGTTCCATCACCGGCGTGTTCACCAGCGCCGCCACCGCGAGAAAGGAAAGCTGCGTACCGGTGGCGAAAAAAGCCGTGGGATTATAACACAGCACCGCGATTCCCGCCGCGGCCAGCGTGTTCATCTGGGACGCGTGCCGGAACTGGGAAAACGCCAGCACGCCGACGCACACCAGAATCCCCGCCCTGACCGCCGGCGGCCGCGCGCCGGTAATCAGGACGTAAAGAATAACGGTGGTGATGACCATCACGGAAATCGTGCCGCGACGAAAGCCCAACAGCCGCAGGATCAAAAAAAAGCCACCGCCGAGAATACCCACATGCAGACCGGAAATCGCCAGCAGGTGAATCGTGCCCGTCTCCATGAGAATCTGGTTATCCTCCTGCGAAATTTCCTCCCGGCACCCAAGAATCAGCGCCTGCGCAAGCGGCACCTGCTCCGTCGTGAGATGCTTCTCAAGCTGCGTACGCCCGGCATCCCGCAAGAACTCCACCGTGCGGAAAAGCCCCCATACGTCCGGCCGCCGCACCACTTCCACGTTTCCCGCGGACGGCACACGTAAAATCGCCAGCACCCGCTCATTCCGGTAATACACATCCGCCGCGAAACCGCCGGGGTTCATGGGCGGCGACGGACGCACGAGCTTCCCGGAAAGAATCACACGGTCCCCGGCATGCACGTCTTCCAGCACCCCGGACACCCGCACCGCGAGATTCCCGGACGCCGCACGCCAATTCCGGCCTTCACGCACCCGCCGCACCCGCACGTCAAGCTGCGTGGACACCAGAAAATCCGCCGACTTCCTCGCGTCTTGCCCGGAGGTGCCCGCGTCATGATGTTCTGTTTCACCCGCCGCGCCCGGCACCATTTTCGCCAGCACGGAATCCGGCAGCAGCACCGTTTTTCGCGGCGGACGCACCACTTCCGCCTCCACCTGCGAGAGCGTCAGGCCATCTTCCAGCACATGAAAACCGATTTCGGAAGCGGGATAATAATTCCAGTAAAGATGGTGCCAGACTCCGCCGGCCGCCGCCACACACACAAGAATTGCGACCGTCGCGCAGCGCAGCCGCCCACTGCGAAACAGCCACCACCACGCCGCCACGGCCACAAAGAACGCCGCCCACCAGAGCGTCATGCCGTGCGTGTGCCAGAACATTCCGTACTCCACCGGCGCGTCCGTCCACACCCGCCGCACCGACTCGCGTGAAACCATGTACCGGTCCAGCGTTACCCCCGCCGCCAGCGCCGCGAAAAGCGCCACCAGCGGACGGTACTCACGGTGCGGATTTTCTCGCGGGTCATTCATCGCTGGTTTTTTTCGGCAAGGATATGGGATATGGGGGGTGGGATATGGAAAACGAAGGAAGTGCAAAAAATGCGGTCGGGCGAATCATGATCACCCTTTCAATTTTCTATAATGCTGGAACTTCGCAGCCCCATCCCCCATTCCCTATTTTCACTCCAGCTCTTGCAGCCGAATGTTCCGGAACAGGAACTGCCCGCCCATGGGCACTTCCGCCTGGAGGCAAATATACCCTTCCGGCTGCTGAATCTGATCATACGTCCACGCATTCTCGCCGTTAATGACCAAGCTGGCGGTGCTGCCTTTCACTGTGAGCTTAAAATGATTCCACTCGCCTGCTTTACACAGGTCCGTTATCGTGGACGCCACGCCCGGAAGCGCGCCTTCCTCGCCTTTCCGCAGGTTCACCTGATACCGTTCAGGCCACGGCCGATCTTCCGCCGGCAGCGGGCAGCGAATATAAATCCCGGAGTCCCAGTTATCATCCGCCAGCGCCTTCCACTCCAGCTCCAGCACGTAATCCGCGTACTGCTTCTCCGTGGCCACCACGCCATTCCCGGCCTTCATCAGCATGCACCCGTCCACGACTTCCGCCTCACATTTCAGCACCTGCCAGCCGTCCAGCGTTTTCCCGTCAAAAATATCTTTCGCCGCCTCCTCCGCGTGCACATAATCCACCCAGAGCGAAACGCTCAGCCCGGCCACCACGAACAGTGCCACGCACACAATAAAAAATATGGAATATTTCATAGACTCACCTTTCTCTTAAATAAACTCGAAAACGCCGCCAGGTCCACAAGTTACGCTGCGCTCCACATGCGGCTCATTCCTCATTTTTCATTCCTAATTCCTCATTTCCCACGGGCGTTCCTCCCGCCCGGGTACACACAAACGCCGCCAGCCGGGTCGCGCGATCCGCGACTTCCGGCAGCAGCAATTGATCCAAAAAACCGAGCACCGTGGCCGCCGTGAACGCATCTCCGGCGCCGACCGTGTCCACCACCTTCACCTCCACACTCGGCGTGAACACCGCTTCCGCTTCCGTCACCAGCCAGCTTCCAGCCGCGCCGCAGGTGAGGATCATCAGCCGTAAATCATATCGTTGGCCCAACTCGCGCAGCCGCGCTTCCACGCCGCCCGGAGTCAGCCCGAGCATGTCCGTCACGCGGTCCAGCTCCTCATCGTTCAGCTTCAGCACATTCGCACGGCGGAGCACGAAATCAATATTTTCCAGCGAGCAGAACGGGTCGCGCATATTTAAATCCAGCACCCGCAGCGCCTCGGGCTTCATGTGTTCCACCAGCATGTGAAGTGTCCGGCGATTTATCTCCGAGCGGGCCGCGAGACTCCCGAAACACATCGCGTCAGCCGCCGCCGCCCACGCCGTTTCATCGCGCCCGGCCTGAAGAAAATCCCACGCCACGTTTTCCTCGATTTTATAGCGAGGCTGCCCCGCCACATCTAGTGTGACGGTTACCACGCCCGTCCGTGCCGCGTCATCCGTACGCACGAACTCCGTATCCAGGCCGAGCTGCGCGCAGTGTTCCAGAATTTCCTCACCCAGCGCGTCCCGCCCGACGCACGATAAAAGCCGCACCTCCGCGCCGAGCTGCTTACAGTGAAACGCGAAATTCGCGGGCGCCCCGCCGAACTTTTTCCCGCCGGGCAGCATGTCCCACAGCACTTCGCCGAAGGAAAGGATGTTCCAGATTTTTTTGGGGGACTTTTCCATGATTTCCTCTCGCTGCACGTTAAAATTCACTGTCCACCATCCGCCACTCGATGGACTCCATCCCCACCGCCGTGCCGGCATCATGGGCCCGCACGGTCTGCTGCACCTGCGATTCGGGGTGATAAAAGATCATCAGTTTCGACGGCCCCGCTCCGTCCGCGCCACGTGTTTCCCGCAGTTGCGCGATCATTTCCTGATCGCTGGGCGCGACGGAATCGTTCACCCAGATCGTATTATCCTCGTCGATGCGGATAATAATATTATCATTGTCGCGCTCGACGTCCATGATCGAGCGGGCCTCCTGGCTGGATTCCGGCGAGGTCGTGGGCAGGTCCAGCGATTTCTGCATCGCGAAAGAAGCCGTCACCATGAAGAAAATCAGCAGCAGGAACGTCACGTCCACCATCGGCGTCAGGTCCATTTCCTCGTCGATGCGCGTCCCCTGCTTGAACGCCACGGTCTCCGGCGCCGTTTCCTCGTCTGCATCCTCGACGACATCCGCCAGGGTGGACGCCGTCGCCTTGCGCTTGACGTGAATTTTCGTCCCGCAGTTCTCGCATGCAAAACGCCCCTGTTTATCCAGCGCCGCCGGGTTCAGCTCCTGGGAATGCTTGCATTTCGGACATTCGATCATCCTGGCCATACGCGCCCGCCCTAATCTTCTTTCTTTTTCGAGTCGTCCACGGCCATATACAATTTCACGCCTTCCACCTCCGAGACCGCACGGCGGATTTCCTCCAGGTCTTTCTGCTTCAGGTCTTTATCGATTTTCAGTAGCACGTCCATCACGCCTTTGCGCTTCGCCTCGGTCACGGACTGGATGATCGATGAAGTTTGCAGTTCGGGTGTCGACGAAAAGGTGTTTTTCCGCGAGCCGTCCATCTGGGAGACGGTCGGCAGCGCACCTGGATTGTATTCGACCATGAACGTTAGCGATTTCACGTCGCTGACCGCCGTGCCGTAAATCGCGGGCGGAAGCAGCACGCTCTGCATCTGCTGCGAGGAGCACACGAGGAAATAAATCAGCAGCAGGAATACGATATCGATCATCGGCGTGATGTCCATCTCTGAATCGTCGCGGATGGGCCGGGGCTTAAAGCCGTCCTCTTCCGGTTCCATGGTCGCAGGATCAGTCACCATAAAAATATTCCTTTTTCTTCATTTCGCATTACGTACTTCGCATTATTTCCGCGGCACGACATCCCGGAAGTATTCCAGGAAACGGGCCATGCCGCTGGCCATCAGGTCTTCCATTTTGCGGATGCGGACGTTGATCTGCGTGCAGGCGATGATCAGCGGTACGGCGATCGCCAAACCCAGCGCCGTGGTGATCAGGGCCATGGAAATGTTCCCGGCCATTGCCCCCGGATCCACGGACGTGGCGCCGCCGGTGGGATTCGCGAGCTGATCGAAAGCCCCCATCATACCCGTCACGGTGCCGAAAAGACCGAGCATCGGGGCTGACTTGATGACGGTGTTCACCCAACTGAGGCGGTATTCCAAGTCGGAAAGCACGTCCCGCTGGAAACGCTCGATGAGCATGCCCCGAACTTTCGCGAAACCAAGCTCGCGGTTCTCCACGGCCATGAGAATCAGCTGCGGCAGCGCCCGCACATCGTTGTCGCAAAGCTCGACGACTTCGTCGAATTTTTTCTCCAGCAGTGGTCCCTCGATTTCGTCAAGGAATTCATCCTGCTCCTCCTCCGTGCGGAAACGCACCTGAGCCGCCCGCCGCCACACCACGATCACGCAGTACGCGCCCCAGAGGGCCACCAGTGCCAGCGAGACGTAAATGATGATTCCTAAAATTCCCGTAAGCGTTGATAACATGCTTTTTTCCTGAAAATTGATTTGGACTGGTATGTTTAAAATAGTTTTTGATTTGTTCTGATGGCGGCGGGCTGCAAGCGGCAAACCCTTCAAACGTCATGACCACCATTCGGCCAGCACATATCAGGGCGGAATCGCAATCGGCGAGCTTGAAACTTACATCTTATAGCTTGTAGCCCGCCGCTATCCCGTTAATCGGTGCGTTTCATTGCCGGTCTTAATTTCTGTACGTCTGCTTCATGATGAAAAACTCGTAGCCGCCGGGCGCGGTTTTGATGCCGAAGGTGGTGGCTCGGATGCGAGGCGCCCGATCACCGGCGTGATTCGTCTCCAGTTTCAGCATGGCCTGTTCCGTCTTCGTGGGCAGGAATTTGAGGATCAGCTTCCCGGACGCCTTCACGCCGGCGTGCGACAGCAGCTCGACGTCCGCCGCCTGGAGACCGCCTTTGGTCCACGTGAGGTAAGAGCGTTTTTCGTCGGTGGTCTTCCCACGCCGCACGGAGGGGGAGGAGCTCGAAAAGCCGGTGACGTAAGTCAGTTCGTCGCCTTTTTCGGGCACGGCCATCTCGATTCCGAAGAAATCCAACTGCCGGGCGTAGGTGTTGAGCGTGTTCCCCTGATCAAAACTTAATTCCCACTGTCGGCCACCGGTGCCGGAGCCACGCCCCGTACTGCCGCCCTTGCCCTGCACATCCGACGTAAGGCGGACGTTTTCCATCATCGTCACCGCGTCGGAAATCGCCTCCAGCGTACTCTCCTGCAGCGGCTCTTCGGCATCCACGATTCCGAGCTGATCGGCCATGGGCTGATCCAACTGGATGCCGTCGTCCATGGAACTGTCATCCGAAAGATTCGCGAATTCCACGGGAATGGCGACCGTCGTGCGGAAAATGCTGAACGTTAGCCAGAACAGCAGCAGCACCGCGACGACGATTCCCACCAGGATCAGCAGCGAAATCAGCAGACTGGATGCTTCATCGTACCGCGACGTTTTCAGCAGGTTACGATTCTGTTGGCGGACGGGAGGATCTTTTACCATGTTTTTCAATACTCCTCAAATACCGCGTTCGGGCGCAGCGACAAATACCACTGCTTCCATTTCTGAATGGCCAATTCGCGCTGCGCTTCGGTGAAACCTTCTTTCAGGCCGAAATCTGTCAGGCGGCGGCTGAGGTTTTTCAGGCCGTCGTTGGCCGCCAGGGCGATCATCGGATCCGGGTCGGTCAGGGCGTAAATCAGCACGGGCACGCAGTCCAGATGATTCGATTTTCCCAGCGCCCGCACCGCCGCCTGCCGCGCCTCGGGATCCGGATTCGAAACGAGCTTTTTCAGTTCCGCGGCATGTTTGGAAACCGCCGACTGCGCGAGCTCCGCAGGCATTTCGGCCAGGGCCGCCACGGCGGATTCGAAATTTTCGTTCGTCGGGTCGCCCAGCGAATCCAACAGATCCCCGGCCAGGCCCGTATCCACCTTTTGCACCACTTTCCCGCCCCGCAACTGTATGTTATCCAGGTTTTTCGGCAGCCCACGCCCGGAAATCAGGACGCCGGGGCCGAAATCTTTCGCCTTTTCGATACTCTGTTTCGTGGAGCGCAGCAGAAACAGCACCGCGAACGCCGTGTCAGAAACGACTTCCTCGGCACCGGCCCAGCTTCCGTTGGCCGCCTGCTTTTTCATGAGCCACTCCACCCCCAGATTATACCACGGGGGCGAAATCTCCTCCGTCCGCTGGGCCAACTCGCGGAAACTCATGTACCGCTCCAGGGCGTAAAGATAATAGTAATTGTACTGCTGTTCCGCCTTCATCGGGATGGCGAAATTTTCCGCAAACCAGGCATCCCCCGCCGCGATGGCTTTCGCAAATTGCCGCCGGGGTACCGCGGGGACGAAGGCTTTCTCCCGCTTCTTCTTTTCGTCAAGAACCAGGGCCAGCTCGGCGAATTCATCCTCGCTGTCACTTTTCATCCCTTTTTCCAGCTCCAGAACATCCGAGCAGATGTACAGACTTCCCATGGCGGCCGCGACCATGCTGAGGCGGATGCCGGTCTGCGGCACGAGATCATACGTGGAGGTGCTGCCGATGGTTCCCTGATACCCGAACGCCCCGCTGGGATCCTGGGTGCGCAAGAGCCAGTCGCATGTTTTGTCGAGGAAGGATTTTCGGATGGGCCGGCCGGCCTGCTGCAGCGTCCAGAGACTGAGGCACCCGTACTGCGTCATGGAGGTGTCCGCCGTTTTCGTCAGATGCCCCGTCATGTATCCCCAGCCGCCGTACTCGCGCATCCGGGAGTATAACAGTTCCTGCAAATAATCCCGCAGCTTTTCGTGCTTCTCGGGCATGACTTCCGTCAGAAAAATCAGCGAAATCCCCAGGCTGTAATTATCAATGTCACAGGTTTTGTAATCCTTTTTCTTCATGGAATCGCCGACCACGGCCTGGATGCTCTGGACGATTCCCGTGAATGCGGGGTGATCGTGCTCGCCGGTATATTTATAAATTGCCAGACCCGCAATCGCGGCGCTGCCGCAGCGCTTTTGGTTGTCGCCGTGAACGTTCTCCTCCAGGTACTGGATGCCGCTTTTAAGCAACTTCTGCACTTCCGGACTTTTCGGCGTGTATTCTTTCGCCGCCTCCTGCGCCCGCAGCGGAGTATTCCCCCAGAAAAGCATACAGACCGCCGTCAGCAGGCATCCGGGCAGGACGCTCCGCCACGTTTTTTTACAGAAAAATTCACCGAAATACGCTGTCACGCGAACACTCCCCCACGTTCTGGTTAAAACAGACTTTACATTCCTCTTATGGTAATTGTTTCATGCCGAAATGTCAAGCAACGAAGGCTCCGCAGCGGAAAAAAACCTCAAGAAAGTCCGGTTTTTTCAGCATTTTCTCACGGGGCTGCGCGTGCGGGCTTACGGTTCCCGGATGTCCCCTGTCAGGCGGTGCAGCCAGCCGTTTTTGTGCAGAAGCCGATAATGGAACGGCTGTGGGATGGAACCCCCTTTTTCCATGATATTTCGCTGCTGAAAAACCTCCTGCGTCCGATCCTCAGCCATGAATTCATCCAGCATGCGTTTTCCGTCCGCGGCGGTCTGTCTCCCGAAACACAGCGGAATGGCGGTGATGAAATCATATTTATCGCCCTGGTGAAGCGTTTCGCCGGCGACGGCCGCGATGACGGTGTTACAGTTATAAAGGGCCATGTACTTCGCGCGGTACGGCACGGGGCTGTAAATGAAGCCGTCCGGGTATTTTTCATTAAAGTCGTCGCGAAAACGGATCACGTCCTGCCACGCTTCCTCCGGATTCGGCACATCCACATGCGCCAGTGTTACCGCGGGCTTCAGACGGTCATTCGTACTGCGCCCGGCCAGATAATGATTAAACCCCGCCAGGTCGAACGGAAAAGAAATGTCGGACAGAGACGTCCGGCTGCCGTGATTCGCCAGTCCGTCCCGGTCACGGACATCCAGATTTACGTCATTTATGTAATACCCGTGATCCAGTTTTTCGAAACGCAGCGGCTTCCACCCCCGTGCCGCCCGCCGCGCGTTCACCTCCTCCGGCGTGCGGGTCACCAGGCAGATGCCGGTATGCGTAAAGCCGCGCATGCGGGAGGAGTAAATATTCAGAGGGGACAGATTATAAACGGTGTCATTCGCGTAAATGTAAATGCCGCTCTCGAGTTCCACGGGCCGCCAGTGGGTGTTCGGACGGGCCAGAGAGGTCATTCCGGCATAAATTCCGCCCAGCATCAGCAGGAGCGTTCCGCCCGTGACGGTGAAACGCAGTAACGCAAGCACCGGGCGCTGCCGGTGCATGATTCCATAAATCCGCAGGATAAACACGGCGAGAATCGCGACTGCGGTGAAGACGCTCACCAGAAAAAAAGTCGGCCTCGCTGTTTTTTCTTGCCCGTTTAGAGCGGCCTGTGTGGCGGAGAAATATTCCCAATCGAAAAACGCGCCAAGAAAGTATGCCGCGAGCATGCCGGTCAGCACCCAGGCCGCGACGCTTGCGGTCACGGAAGCGGTTACAGACGCGACACGAGTGGCGGCGGAAGCAAAAAACGCACACCATGTCCGCCGGCACGCGGGACTTGCGGGACTTTCCGCTGAGGATTTTTCATCCGGCACGCCGTTAACCATTTTCCGCAGGGAGCGTTTCAGCACGGCAAATAACGTCCCTGCCACACACGCCCCGGCCAGTCCGCCCGCCGCGCCCAGCAGAAGTCCGAAAAACCGTGCATCCAGATCCCACGCCCTGGCTGCCCGCTCCATACAGAAAATGACCCCCGCCAGCAGGAAAAACGCCTCCGCTGCCCGCACCCATTTCCCTGTAAAAAATGTTCTGTAATACTCCATTTCTTTATTTTAACGGCCGAGTCATTTTTTTCAAGACGCGTGCCCGTCATTTCTCATTAACCATTCACCATTTAGCATTACGCATTTCCCCACGCCCTTCCCATCCTCCGCTTCTCTGGTAAAATGTGCGTATGTTCCGTGTTTTATATGTTATTCCCTCTCTGACCACCTCCGGCGAAACGCACCAGCTCATGACACTCGTGCGGCGGTTGCGGCTGCGCGGCGTGGAGGTGCATGTCTGTGTTCTGTCCGTGATGCCCCCTGCGGCGGTCCGAAAACTGACCGAAATGGGAGCCGTGGTGCATGAATGCGTGGCGCGAGGAAGATTTTCACCCTTTCATGACCGGCGGCTGAAAAAAATCGTGGCGCCGTTTCGGCCCGGCATCATTCACTGCTGGGAAACGCCCGCGGCCTTCCCGCTGTGCATGACCGCGCGGATGAAGAAAATCGGTGCGGCGTGGGGTGCGAAAATCGTCAGCACGGTTCGCCGGACGGATCCGTTTTATGACTGGGCGGGGGTGTATCCGGCAGGGCTGGTGGACGCGGATGTGCTGGCGGCGAATAACACGGCGGTGCGGGCGTTTTATGAAAAAATCGGCGTGGCGGGAAATTGGCGGGTGGTGCCGGATGGTGTGGAGCCGGGGGATTTTCCGCCGCAGACACCGGAAACGCGGGCCGCGGCGCGGCGGGAGCTGAGGAAAACACTGAAGCTGCCGGAGTCGGCGGTGCTGGTGGGGTGCGTGGGGCCGATTCGACCGGAAAAGCGGTGGAAATGGGCCGTCTGGTCCGTGGACTCCATCGTGCGGATTTACCCGGAATCGCACCTGTTATTCCTCGGAAATGACGCCGAAATCCAGCGGCGGACGCTCGTGCCCGCAGACGGGAATAACGGGCGGGTGTTCCCCCAGCGCGGGCGGCTGGAAACCTTCGCGCGCCAGTATGAACGCAGCGAAATCGTGCACTTTCTCGCGGAACGCCAGGACGTGGCGGATATTTTGCCCCACCTGGATCTTCTCTGGGCGCCGCAGTCGGTTTTCGGCAGCAGCGTTTCGCTGATTCAGGCGGCACTGGCGGGCGTGCCGATCGTCGCCACGGAAACGGAGGGGATTCATGAAATCCTTCCGCCCGGAACGGCGCGTTTTGTGCCCCCGTATGGAGAAACGCTCCAGATTGCCAGTGAGTCCAGTCGCCTGCTCGAGCATTCCGAAGCCGCCACCTGCCAAACTTCCGCCGCCCGTGCATTTGCCCTGCAAAATCTGACGGCGGAGAAAATGGCGGATGCGTACCTCGCGATTTATGAGGAATTGACAATTATCAATTAAAAAAAGCCCCGCTGAAAAGCGAGGCTTTTTTGTTCGCCGACCCGCATGCCGCGGATCAGGCAAGCATCAGATTAGGTAGCTTCCAGCAGCGACGGCGACGGGTCGCCGTTGGCACGCGTGGTGAGGAAGAAGTAAGCCGCGGCGTCGATCTGGGAGGAAACTCCGTCCGCCGCACCGCCGACATAACCGTGCATGGTGATTCCACCATGGCTGGATCCGGCGCCCTTCTTAAACTTCGCATCGGGTTTGCCGGCACTAGTGTCCGGGGTGCCGAGCTGGGTTTTGCTGAACGTTTCCCACGGGTATTCGCTCTGCGACCAGTTGCGGTTGAGGTTCGTCTTTTTCACAACCTGGGAATCCTGGCCATACAGGTTGGCCACGTACTTGTCGGGATGCACATAGGTGATTTCTGTGGTGGCCTTCTGGAATTTCAGCTCGTCGTCGCACGTATACACGCCGCACTCCTGGCCGACATTCCAACGGGAGTAGAACTGCTCTTCGGATTCAACGACCGCGAAGGTGTTCGTCGTGCCGTCGGAAATCGAGCCCAGCGACGTCCTGGAACCGACATACATGACGCCGTCGGACGATTTGGACGTGACACCGCTGCCTTTGTAAACTTCGACCGCCGTGGACGTGCCCTCTTTGGAGCTGACTTCATACGACTCCTTCGTGGAGGCGCTCACCGCTTTGTAGTTGGTGATGGCCTGCCGTGGGTCGGCGTTTTCGTCAACAAAAGACGAGGTGCCCGTACTGGGGCAGCGGAACATCGGCAGTGACCGAGCCAGCGACTCGACCGGGCAGTTGATCGGGCCCGCCGTGGAATTCGTCGTTTCGGTCGTCGTTAATTGTTCGTTGATGTTCATACGCTTGTAAAGCGCTTCCTGCTCCATTTCGGGCAGGCAGTCAACCAGAAAACTGTAACCGTCTTTTTTGTAGGTGCTGCTGGAACCGGAAGTCCGCAACACATGGCAAGACGGAGGCAGTCGCTTGTACTTGCTTTCGTACAAGTTGCAAGCCAGGATAAGATCTTTGATCTTCGTCTGGCACGTCAGGCGCCGGGCTGCTTCACGCGCCTGGTTCACTGCCGGCAAAAGCAGCGTAATCAGAACCGCGAGGATGGCGATAACCACCAGCAGCTCGACCAGGGTGAAGCCCTGGCGAATCGAGAAACGTTTCATGATACCATCTCCTTGATATAAATGGATGAAAATATGAAATGGTGATGACGCACACACGCCATCGATTTTGGTATATTTTGCCCGTCGGTATTACGTTTCTGCGATGAAAAAAGTTCGCAAAAAGAGGTCCCCAGACATAAATATTAAGATTATTTCGCACACCCCCTCAGGTACTCTCTTCATGCGAAAGCTAAAATCCATTATACTATAACATCGGGCAACTTGTCAAAGGCCCTGCGAATCTTTTCGCGAATTTTCCCCGATTTTCCCCAAAAAATTACGTTTCACGCCCGTTTTTCCAAAATTTTTCTCTTGCGGTGAATATTTTATGGTACCCACGCACGAATTCATGCGAAATTCCTGTTTCCCCCACCCGAAAAACGCGGACGAAGATGGGTTGTTGGCCGCGAGTCGGGATCTGAACGCGGAAATGCTGGTGGATGCGTACTCTCACGGCATTTTTCCCTGGCCCAACGAAAACCTCCCCGGCATACTCTGGTGGAGTCCGCATGAACGCGCGGTTTTTGACCTGGACGATTTTCATGTCCCCGGAAGGTTGCGGCAAACTTTGCGCAGCCGGAAGTTCCGCGTGACCTCGGATGTGGATTTTGAAGCCGTCATTCGCACTTGCGCTTCCGCCCCGCGCGGCCAGCGGTGGTCGGGGACATGGATTACGCCGCCGCTGATCCGTGAATATTGCCGGTTACATGAAATGGGAATCGCCCACAGCGTGGAGGTTTGGCAGGCCGATCGGCTCGTCGGCGGGCTTTACGGCGTCGCGCTGGGCGGTTTTTTTGCCGGGGAGTCGAAATTTCACACGGTGACGGATGCCTCGAAAGTCGCTCTGGCACAGACCGTCGCCCATCTCCGGAAGCAGGGATTTACGCTCTTTGACGTGCAGCTCGAAAACCCGCACCTGAAACAGTTCGGCCTGCGGCTCATCCCCCAGCACGAATATTTGCGGCGATTAAAATTCGCACTGAAAAAAGACTGCGATTTCGGGAAAATCGAAGTTTGAGGGATACAGAGTCGTAATGGGAGATTGCGGAGGCAGTGTGAAACAGCAGCCGGGAATGGAGCGAAGCAGAATGACCGGATCGAAATGGGGAAAATTCCGACGATTCTATCCGGTCTCTGCGCGTCACTGCGTTCCCGGCTGCTGGTCTTGTGAGTCAATTAATTGGATAGATGCTCTAGCACGCTTTTTGCGCTTCCGTGATCGCTTCGCGGATGCGGTCGAAGGGCTCGAGGAGATTGAAATCGATCAGAAGTTCGGCCAGGCTTTTTTGCATCGCGGGAATGTCGGCCGGGTGATCGGTGGTGCTGCGGAGGACGTGATTTCGCCAGGAAAACGCGTTCTCGCCCGTCGGCTGGCGAGACGTCTGTGTTTCGGCACCGTTTACATACAGCACCGGGACGTCGATCAGCGGCCGCACGCACATGATGCTCCACAGGTCTACGCATACTGCGCGGGGCAGGATTTTCGACTTTTCGATGAGCGTTTTCGCGATTTGCTCGCCGTATAGAAACGGCTCCAGGGTCGGGCCGTACAGGATTTGCTGGGCGCGGTTCGGTCGCACCGGGGCCGTGCAGTGAAATTCCACGGGGCGGCCGGCGGGGTTTAGGATCAGATAACCACCGAAAAGCCCGCGCGACGCGTCATTCATGACGGTCAGGAACCCTAGCGCTGCTTTGGTGGTGGATTGCGGATCGGCCAAGATGAACCCCTTTTGGTGGCGGTGATGCACGAATGATTTACGTGAACGCGAAATCAAAACACGATTTGATTTTACCAGAAAACCGAAGAAAAGGAAGGCGGGCGGCGGCGAGGGCAGCGGCGGATGGCTGGCTTTTCGCGCCTTGGTGACGAAAAAACGCGAAAAATCCGGCGATCAAAGAACCGGATGTTCCGCGTTATTTCTGTTAGGAAGGCCTGCATGCCGGGCGAATGTCGCGTCGGCGCGCGGCGGTTTATTTCTTCACCCGCAGCTCAAGTTTGTAGGAGCCGTTGTCGGACGCGTCGGTATTCATGTTGGAAACCTCGACACCCATCTTATCCGGGGCATTGGGCACGTTGGAGAACGTAATCGTGTAAAATCCCCACGGCATGCCGGGCAACCCTTCGGGGTTCACGGAAGCGTCGCAGGACGGGGAGCAGGAGCCGTCCTGAATCTTCGCCGTGGCGGGATGGTATCCACTGCCCATGAAGGGCTCGGGCGTGAGCGTGATTTCGCCGCTCTTGACCGGCTTGCCGCCATACGTGATGCTGAACATCGGGGTGCACAGACCCACTTTGCCGGCCTGCCACGCTTTGACCTCATTCGCGATTTCGTCGGCGCTGATCCCACCGTCGCCGTTTTTGTCCAGCCACTTTAAGCTCGCTTTCAGCGCCGGAGTCGCGTCGAGCTCGGCTCCGCTGATTTTTCCGTCGCCATCCTTATCATACAGCTTCATGGCCTCGGCCCCGGCCGTCGCAGCGTTCAGCGCCGGCGCCGTAATCGGCTTCGGCTTGTTGCTGCAACCCGCCACACAAAGCGCCAGAACCACGAAAGCACACAGAACGAATTGTTTCATAGATTTCCCCTTGTAAATAAAAGATATCCCCGGATAAAAACCCGCAGAAAATGAACCTTCTCACACACTTCTTTATTATCCCTCACGGAATGCGCCGCGTCAAGTGGATAAACCCAAAAAACGCCGGGTTTTTCGAAAATTCGAACCCGCTATTCGTCATCTTCCTCCACGGCGACTTTTTTCTTCGCAGGCTTCTTGGCCGGTTTTTTCGCCGATTTAGCCGACTTTTTCGCCGCCTGGAGTGACCGTTCCAGTTCGTCGGTGGCAGTCGGGGGGTAAAATTTCGTCAAGAGCACATACGCATGCGTGAACATCTGGTCGATCTGCTTCTGGACTTTATCGTTCGACGCGCTGTAAAGCGTGTGCTGGTCGCGGATTTTCATTTCGAAATCGCTGGCCAGGGGCAGATTGCGGATTTCTTCACGCAGCGCTTCGGCCGCTTCCAGATCGCCGTCGTCCAGGCGGGCCATCGCGCGAGCGATTAATAACTGACGGCTGGCGACCATATCCACCAGCTCCTCCTGAAGCCCGACGATCGCCCCTTCCGCCGCCATCAGCGCGTCCTGATCCGGCACTTCCACCGTCATCAGCGGCTCCTGCCCGGGCACCAGTGGCAGTTTCGCGAGGATGGACGTGCCGCTTTTGATGATGACCACCGCCAGCGGCGATTCCACCTGTGGCGGGATGACGATTTCGCCCTTCCAGTCCGTCCGGCCGACGAGATTCAGCCGCTTTCCGCTCTTTTTGTCCAGGGAATCCGCCGGCTTCTGCTGCTCCTGAAGCACCGCCATTGCCGCGGCGGCCTGCGAAGACGCCCCGCCCACGGAAGTCGTCCCCAGGGTATAAACCGCGTAACCCGCCAGCGGCTTATCCTTCTCGTCGCGCGACGTGAGCCGCAGCGTGGTGCTGCGCAGCGTGGGGTTCACGGCAAGAATCACTTCCTCTCGCCGGCCACGCCGCCGACCCGTCAGTGGAGAACGAATTCCGGTTTCCAAAAAGCCGTCCACGAGCTGGTTGTGCACGCCTTCGACCACAAAATACGTCCAGGCCACCGGGCTGATTTTCTGCGCCACGCCACGATTATTATTAATCCGCACCACCGGCAGGCCGACCATGCCCGGCTTGAGCATCAGGATGTCCGGCTCCGGCGTGGGAATGCGCGAGGCACGCACGCGCAGCACGGCACGCTCGCCCTCCAGCTGGTCGATGGTCGCCACGGCCGAGAAAGTTTGCAGCATGATGGAAAAGACACCGGAGCCCAGTTTCCCGGCCGCCGGCACCTCCGCCGTCATGACCGGGGAAAGCGTCTGAAGCGGAACGTCCAGCTCCCTCGCCGCCACGATATACCCTCCATCCGCCGCGCTGACGACGAGGAAATAAACCTTATCCCCCTCCTTACGCAGCGCTTCCGGCAACTTTTGATACGCCATCGCATCCAGGTTTTTAAGCATGTCGGCCGCCAGGGCCGTGGGGGGCTCAAAGAATTTCACATTCCACGCTCCACCGATCTGGCTGGCGATTTGCTGGGCCAGGTCGCGCTGTAAATCGTCCGCCAGCAGCGCCGCGTCCGCACCGGGCGCTACCGCCAGCGCGAGCGTCACGTCATACGGCGACATTTCCTGCAGCGACTGGCCGAAACCCGCCGCGGGGAACAGAACGGCACCAAACACAGCAAGCATGATGAAGAATACCCGATTCCTCATTCCTAATTCCTTATTCCTCATTTTCCTCATCCGATTCGCCCGTCCATGGGGCTGCTGGCGGTGGCGTAAAGTTTCCGCGGAATGCGGCCCGCAAGGAAGGAATCCCGCCCGGCCAGGCACGCGTTTTTCATGGCGGCGGCCATCCGCACCGGGGCTTGCGCGTGGGCGATCGCCGTGTTCAGCAGCACACCATCCGCGCCCAGCTCCATGGCCTGCGCGACATCACTGGCCGCTCCCACCCCCGCGTCCACGATCACCGGGTAATCCGGATCATTCTCCTTTAAATATTCCATGCAGATGCGGATGTTATTCGGGTTCAGGATGCCCTGTCCGGAACCGATCGGGCTGCCGGCAGGCATGACGCTCACCGCGCCGGCATCTTTCAGCCGCCGCGCTGTGATGGGGTCGTCCGTGGTGTAAACCAGCACGTCAAAACCGTCCGCCACCAGTTGCTTCGTGGCTTCCAGGGTGGCCACCGGGTCGGGCAGGAGCGTTTTCGTGTCACCCAAAACTTCCAGCTTCACCCAGTTCGCGCCGGGATTTCCCGCCTGCGTGAGGATTTCGCGTCCCAGCCGGGCCACCCGCACCGCGTCCTCCGCCGTGAAACACCCCGCGGTGTTCGGCAGGATGGTGTACTTCTTCAGATCAATAAAATCCAGGATATTCTTTCCGTCCTGATCGAAAAGCCGTTCCCGGCGGACGGCCACGGTGACACACTGTGTGGCGGAGACCTCCAGGGCCTCTCGCATCAGCGCGTACGTGGCGTATTTTCCGGTGCCGACCAGCAGCCGACTGCTGAATTCATGGGAACCGATTTTTAACAGCGTTGTCATTGTGTTTACCTTTCTCGCTTGGAAAATCTAACCGGCGGAGCAATAAAATTGATAATTGATAATTGACTGCGTAGTATAAAATTTACGGCATGTGGTTCGCTTGCGTCAATTATCAATTATCAATTATCAATTATCAATTTCCTTTACCCACCGCCGACGAAGGTGACGGCCTCCACCAGATCGCCTTCCCGCAGCGCACACGCTGCGTGCTCGGCTTTCGGCACAAGCTGCTTATTCACCTCCACGGCCACGAATTTATCCGCCAGCCCCAGCGCGTGAAGCATGTCCGCCACCGTCCGCACCGACTCGGGGAAATCATGCGGCTGACCATTTAATACCACGTTCATTTACAGCTCCTGCTCCGCGACCATCGGCGTGACCACGCGCTCGTAAAACATGAGCTTCGCCGCGTCAACATACGGCTTGTTGCTGGCATGGGCCGTCTTGCTCCACGGCAGCATGTACACCAGCATCAGCCCGGTGTTCACTTCCGTCACATAAAGCGCACTGACGGACGGCATGATGTTCGACCCGCGGCCGGTCTGGTCGTGCATACCCGTGGTCATGATGAATTTCGGCTCCTGCGGCACCTGAATCGCCTGCTGGTTGGCAGCGATCGAAGTGGCGGCGTTACCGGTGCGCGATTTGGTGGTGCGGGAGGCGATTTTGGCCAGGTCGTTATTATATTTTGTGACGACGGCCGCGAAGTCCGATTTTACGTTTCCCTGATATTTGGCCTGGAACGCGTTCACGCCCACATTTTTGGAGAGCACGCCCGCGAAAAGCTGGCCCGTTAAGGAATCCAGCACGAAGACCGCTTCCACGCCCATGTCCACCACCCCGGCACACGTCACGTACGTCTCCGCCCGGTCGCAGCCGGAGGCCCGCGCCACGGGAATCTCACGCATCTCCAGTGCCGGAGCGGTTTCGGCAGTCCGCATCTGCCCGAACAGCGCCCACCCGGTGAGCATGCTGGCCAGTACCCCCGTCATGACGCACGCACCGCATACGCAGATGGCATTAAACTGAAAACCACGATTCTTCACGTTCTTTCTCCTTATAAAAAAAGCACACGCTAATGGAATTCCGAGAGTCGGTATCCATTCCCCCATGATATGCCCGCGTTTTTTCAGTTTTCGCAGGCACAAGATACCTTTATAAAGATATATTAACCCATTTAGGATAAAATTCCAAGTTGTCCCGGAAGATTTTTTATAAAAAACGCGGAAATGTCTCGCAAATTCTGCACGCGGTACACTTTCCTTCCGCGCATAAAAAAATCGTGAAATGGAGCGTGTCCTGCATCTTGACTCCCAATCGTCGAGGAACGAAGCACCACACACTTCCTCTGACACTCGGACACACATCCAAATCACGATAACGCGATCATTTCCCGGTTAAGAGAAAAAAAACCACCATGAAACGCTCCGTACGGATAAAATATTCCGAATAGAACGCTTATGACATTTTATATTATCGCTTTTTCCCCCAAGGATGTTTGGTAAAAACCGACAAAAAAGTCATAATCGGTATAAAATCATCCCAATTGTTAAGATGAGAAGAATAAGAAGGCGTCCTTTTCTTGCGTATTTCCTGTATTTCTCCCGCTGCCAACTTGTGAGAGAAGGTTTTTTTATATAGAATGAGGACTGGAATTTGAACGAAGAGCACGCATTTTGCGTTTTTGGTGGGGGACATCCCGTTTTCCATGAAAATGCACGCGGAAGCATACCCTGGAAGGAGTTTACATATGATGGAAAAAACGGAGGCTATTCGCTGGTCGGGAGACACGCAGGGGATTTTGCATCTGATCGATCAGACGCTGCTGCCGGGGGAGCTGACGGTGCTGGATTTCGGGCAGGGCGACCTGACGCGGATTTATGAAGCCATTCAGAAACTGCGTGTCCGTGGGGCTCCGGCGATCGGCGTTTCCGCGGCGTACGGCGTGTGTGTGGGTGTGCAGGATGTGCTGGATGCCGGGAAGGACGCGTTTTTGGCGCGCACGGCGGAGGTTATCGCGTATTTGCGTACCAGTCGGCCCACGGCCGTGAACCTGTTCTGGGCGCTGGATCGCATGGCGAAAGTCGCGGATCGGATTCAGGCGGAAATGCCCGCGGAGGGGTTTTCCGGGCAAAAAGCGGCGGAAATGTTCCTGGCGGAGGCGAAAACCATCCATGAGGAAGACCGGCGGCTGTGCGCGGCGATCGGGAGGCACGGGGCGGCCCTGCTGGGGACGGATATCGGCGTGCTGACCCACTGTAACGCGGGGGCACTGGCCACGGGCGGTGACGGAACGGCTCTGGCGGTGATTTACGCTGCCGTGGCGGAAGGCAAAAACGTGCATGTGTACGCCGACGAAACGCGCCCGCTGTTGCAAGGCGCCCGTCTGACGGCGTGGGAACTCGTCCAGCGGAACATTCCCGTCACGCTTATTTGTGATAACATGGCCGCGAAAGTCATGCAGGAGGGGCGGGTGCAGGCGGTGGTCGTCGGCGCGGATCGAATCGCCAGTAACGGGGACGCCGCGAATAAAATCGGCACGTACGGCGTGGCGTGTCTGGCGGCCGCCCACGGAATCCCCTTTTACGTCGCGGCACCCTCCAGCACCTTCGACCTGGCCATCCAGAACGGTACGGAAATCCCCATCGAAGAACGCGACCCGCGCGAGATCACCCACGGTTTCGGCCGACAGACCGCCCCGGATGGCGTGGACGTTTATAACCCGGCGTTTGACGTCACTCCCGCCCGCCTCATTCACGGCATCATCACCGAAAATGGCGTCATCGCGCCGGTGAATCGGGAAAATGTACTGAAAAATGTGAATGCGGAATGATCGCGCAAGAGGGAAAAAACAGCAGCCGGGAGCGCAGCGGAACGCAGTGACGCGCAGAGATCGGATAGAATCGTCGGAATTTTTTCCACTTCAATCCGGTCTCTGCGCTAACGCTTCGCTCCAGGCTGCTGTTCTGGTGTCTAAAAGAATTTTTGTCCTGTAAATGTCACGTTATCATTCTTTAATCTTTTTCGCAATTTTCTTTGGAATTCTCTTAATTTCTTCCTGAAACGCCTGTTTTCTCTGTTATTTCTCTTGCCAAAAAAGCGGGATTTACCTATACTCCCCCTGCTTATGCGTGAAAATTTCGTACTTTCAGTCGCGGCTCTGATTTTCGGGCGTCTTTCCGGACGTTTCCGCCGGGCGTCCGTGTGTCTGGGGCTAACGGGTGTATTTCTGACTATTATCACGTTTTTTTCATTTCCGCACACCGTGTGCGCCCAGATTTCCGCGTGGCCGGCAACGTCTGAAACCTCGATTTTTTCACTTCCCCAGCATCTTTCGGAGGAAGAATGGGCTGGCGGAGCGTGGGATCAGGGTGCCGAGCCGTTACCGAAATCTTCGCAGCCGCCGCAAATTATCGAAACTCCCGTGGAACAGGATGTATGGAAACGGGTTCAGGGGGCGGCGTATGCCGTGCCCACGCTGACGGATGACGCGAAAATGACCTTCCCACGTGCCTCGGCGGTGGCGAAAATTTCCGCTTCGGCCGAAAAAAGCACCACCTTCATGGTCGGCTCATACCGGGTGTACGTGCTGGAGGGGAACTGCGTTTTACGGCAGGGGCGGGATGTGTTCCGGGCGGAGAAAATGGTGCTCTGGAAGGATCAACACGTTTCGCTGGAGAACGCCGTGGAGCTGGGGGAGGTGGAGATTCTGACGCCGGCGGGCCATGCTGCAGATGCGGCCATGCTGGCGGAAAATGGGATTTATGCGGAAAATGGAGAGCCGCTGCTGCCCACGTATCGCGTGCTGATGTACCTGGAGGGGGAGACGGACGTTACGCTCGCCACACCCCGGGCCACTTCCCGCGTGAAGGCGAAAACGTGGCACGGCAAGCTTTTCACCCTGAATGATGTGTCTGTGAAGGCGGGCACCCAGGCCGAGCATGAGACGGAGATGGAACTTCAAGCCGCTGGGCCGGAAGGGGTGCGGGCGCTTTACGACCGTGGCACAGCCCACGTTTTCGGAGACATAAACCGCATTCTCACGCAGTGGACGCCCCCGGCGGACACCATGGAATTACCGCCGCTGGAGGGATTTTTCGGCGACGGTTCCGCGGACATTACGCCGATGGAAAGCGTCTCGGCGATGGAAAATAGGCAGCCCACGGGCATCACGCCGACGGTGGAAGACACGCCGCGTGCCGATTCTGGTTTCGCTTCTGGTTCCGGTGACGCTTCCATTCTGGCCCCCTCGCCCGATTTTGGCGTGGAGCGTGAAGGCCGGCCAACGCGCGAGCCTGCGGCGGTGCTCATTCCGCCGACGGGAGAGGAGATGACGGGTTTCGGCGGGCTTTATCCTTCCGGGCGGGTGACGCCGGAAACACTTTCCGCGGCACGCCTTTTGCAGGGGGACGTTTCGGCGCTGGATCCGAATGCCGCGCCGCTGGGTGTGCCGAGCCTGACCGTGGCCCCGCGCAGCGACGTGCCCGTGCAACTGAACCTGGACACCAAAAACCAGCAGTGGATCGGCATCATCGACGGCGGCGTCAATATTATAATTGAAGGCGCCGACAATCTGGCCGCCGACAGTATTCCAGGCGTGGACAAAATCATGAACCGTCCCGGTGCCGAAAAATTGGGAACCATCGACATTTCCGCCGACCGCGTGGTGTTCTGGTTTCCGCCCGGTATGCAGGCGTCCGGCATGCAGGGAAGCCGATTCACGAAAGAAAACATGCCGCAGGAGCTGTACCTGGAAGGGAACATCATTTTCCGCCAGGGCGACCGCGAAATCCACGCCCAGCGGATGTATTTCGACGTTTTCACAAAACGCGGCATCATCAAAGAAGCGGAAGTTTTCGCCACGCACCCGAAAACAGACGGCCTGCTGCGTCTACGGGCGAAGGAAATTCGCGTGCCGATGGACGGAATGTATGTCGCGCGCGACACATACGTAACCACCAGCCGCATGGGCGACCCGCTTTACCGCTTCCAGATGGACAGCGTCATGCTCCGCAGCCAGCAGCGGCCGAAAGTGGATCCGCGGACGGGATTACCGATCATGGATCCGCGTACGGGCGAGCCGGTGATGGAAGGGCCGAACGAGCTGACCGGGGAGGGGGCGGTGGTGCGTGTGGGGGATGTGCCCATTTTTTACTGGCACCGATTCGCGATTCCGCTGGAGCGCCCGACGACCATTATTAACAAATTATCCTTGCGGCAGGACTCCATTTTCGGTTTCCAGCCGATCATCGGCGTGGACGCGTATCGGCTTTTCGGCATCAAACGCCCCTGGACCGGCACTGACTGGGATCTCTGGGGGAGTTATTACACGGAACGCGGGCCGGGCTTCGGCACGAAGTTCAGTTGGGACCGCCGTAACGATGAAGAAGTGAAGCTCGGGTGGTTCTCCGGGCCGGGGAGAGGGTACATCGATTTCTGGGGGATTTATGACAACGGCGAGGATAATCTCGGTCTGGGGCGCCGACACCTTCAGCCCGAAGAGAAATGGCGTTATCAGATCACCGGCAAACACCGGAATTTCTTCGGAAACGGCATGGAACTCAAAGCGCAAATCGGCGTCATGAGCGACCGCAATTTCCAGCAGGGATATTTCCAGAATTCCTGGTACACGGAAGCGGATCGCGCGACGCAACTGGAAGTTCGACAGGAAACGCTGAACCGCTCCTGGAGTGTGTGGACCGATCTGCGGACGAATGATTTTCACACCCAGACGCAGCGCACGCCACAGGCGGAATTTTACTGGATCGGCCAGCCGCTGTTGCGCGACACCCTGACGTGGAGCTCGTACTCGCAAGTAGGTTACGTCCACATGTATCCCGACAAAATGCCGACGGACCCCAACGACGCGGCCATTTACAATTACCTCGACTGGGAAACGGATGAGAATGGAAATCGCCAGCCGCGCGAAGGGTACCGCATCTCCACGCGACATGAAATTTCGTATCCGTTCCAGGCCGGGGCCGTGAAAATCGTGCCGTACGTGCTGGGCGAGCTGGCCGCGTGGGGTGAAGACCTGAACGGCGATAACGCGGAACGTGCGTACGGTCAGGTGGGCATTCGCGCAAGCCTCCCCATGTGGCGGTTTTACGAATTCCAGAGTAAACTGCTGAACGTGAACGGCATCATGCATAAAGTGGAGTTCGACCTGGAAGCGTCTTACTCCGCGGCAAGCATTTCCGCCGACCGGCTGGTGCCGTACGACATGCTCGACGACCGCTCCGTGCTGGACTTCCGGCATCACATGGCCGCGACGAATTTCGGCGGCTTGATTCCGTGGAAGTATGACGCCCGCAGTTATGCCATCCGCAGTAATCTCGGCGGGTGGGTGACATCCCCCAGTACGGAAATGGCCGACGATCTGGTGCTGCTGCGTTTCGGCATGCATCACCGCTGGCAGACGAAGCGAGGCATGCCCGGCCAGCAGCGAATCGTGGACTGGATCACGTTCGACATGAATCTGAACGTGTACCCGGACAGTGACCGCGACAATTTCGGAAACGTGCTGGGCATGCTGGATTACGATTTCCGGTATCATGCCGGCGACCGCCTGACGTTTTTCTCGTCCGGCTTTTTCGACTTTTTCCAGGATGGACTCCGTGTGGTGGATGTGGGAATGATCCTGGATCGCCCCGGCAGCGGCTCCTTCTTCACCAGCATGCACTTTTTATCCGGGCCGGTGGATAATGTGGTGATGCGCGTGGGGTACAATTACTGGATGTCTGAAAGATGGGTCTCCACCTTCCAGGCGGCGTTCGACGTTTCCGGTAAAGGAAATCTCGGCGAATCGTTCTCCGTCACGCGTGTGGGCGAGTCCATGCTCTGGACACTGGGCGTTTCGTATGATGCGCCGTCCAGTAACACGGGCGTATTTTTCTCGCTTGAGCCGCGGTTCGGAAAACGTGGAAACGTGGCACGGAGAATCGGTATCCCCGCCCCCGGAACGCTGGGACTGGACTGACGGCATGCTGAATTGATAATTGATAATGGATAATTGATAATTTTGTCATTGGCGGTACACGGGGTTTTTATGAAACAGCGCATCCTTCACGGCCTGCTCCAGCGTTTCCACGGGAAGCGTATGCGCGGCGGTTTTCGCATTCCGCGTGTTTTCCTGCTTTTCGCAGTCATGGCGGCGCTAACTCCGTGCGTTTCTTTCGCGGACGTCATTTCAGACCAGTTAATCGCCGCCGGCGGAAACGCGCGTCAGGCGGAAACGCTCCTCAGCGCCAGCGCCGAAGCGCGAGCCGTCATCGCGCTGGCACTGACAGACGCCGAAACCCGCCGGGCCGCCGATCTGCTTACCGGCGCGTCTTTCGCCTCCGTCCTGAACGCCCAGATGCAACGGATGGACGTCCTGAATCAGACCATCCTCGACCAACTCGCCACGCCCGGCATGAACCGTAAGTGTCTCACCATCTGGGGCGCGGGATACGGCGGAGCGGGAAAAACAGGCACATACACGTACACCGGTTACGATTACGATCTTTACGGCGGCGTGCTGGGCCTGGAGTTTTCCGCCCTGGGGTGCGCGAATTTCGGCGCTTATTACTCCCTCGGAAAATCCTCGCTGGAATCTGCCATGGATCTCGGCTCGACGACCGTGGATACCCAGGATCACACCATCGGCGCGTACGCGAAATGGAACAGCTTCCTGCTCGGCGGGTATACCATGGTGCTGGGCAATTACGTGTTTAACGATTACGAAACCGCCAGGGCCGTCCTCGAAGAAAAATACACCGGAAACTTTGACGGCACCCAGTGGGGCGTTTATATCGAAAAAGGCTGGAACACCGACTTGCTGTCATTCCTGCGGACGAATCAGTTTTTCGCCCTCCAGTATCACGAAATCGGCACAGACGCCTTTCAGGAAAACGGCACGGGGCTCTTGGCCCTGCAAAAAGCCAGCATGAATTACGAGTCCCTGCGCCTGTATCTCGGGGCACGCAGCCGATTCGACTGGGGCGGATGGATTCAGCTCTCCCTGAATCTGACGTACATTTATGAATTCATGGATGAGTACCCCGCCGGCATGACCGCTTTTATAAACGGCGGAGAAAACGGAGATGGCAGCGATTTCGTCATGGTTACCGGCCGCGGGCTCGGCGACGACTGGCTGAACGTGGGGCTTGGTGCAAAAATTACCATCGGCGGTTGCATTTCTTTCATGGCCAATTATAATTGTAACTGGGGTGACTCCATCATCCACACCGGAATGGGCACCCTGCGCTTCGATTTCTGATGAAAGAGTGAGCGAGTGAGCGAGTGAGCAAGTGAGCAAGTGAATGAGTGACACAGGCGAACTGCCACAAAAAATCCGGAAAACGCAAAACGGATTCTCTCCTGCCGGAAATGCCGGCAGCGGAACACTCTTTCACTCGCTCACTTGTTCACTCGTTCACTTTTATGCCTATTACTTTTTACGTCGAAACCGTCGGCTGCCAGATGAATGTTCTGGACTCCGAGTTAATCGTGGCCGCGCTCCTGCGGGAGGGGTATCAGCCAGTGGAGCATCCGAAACTGGCAGACATCCTGCTTTATAATACGTGCAGTATTCGACAGCACGCGGAAGACAAAATTTACAGTGCGCTGGGGCGGCTGAAAAACGTAAAAAAATATTACCCGCAAAAAATCTTCGGCGTCATGGGGTGCATGGCCCAGAAAGACGGCGAACAGATTTTTGCACGGGCGCCGCACGTGGATTTTGTGGTCGGGCCGGGCCAAATCGCGCTCATTCCCGAGATGATTTCACGCATCCGGGCGGGTGAGACGCATCTTATCGAGCGGAGTTTGGATCGCCGGGGCCGAGATCGACATGAGGTGGAGGACAGTTTCGACTTTTTTGACCCCATGCGCGACCTGCCGGCGCGGGAGACGCCGTACCAGGCCATGGTGCGGGTGATGTTCGGGTGCGATCAATTTTGTACGTACTGTATCGTCCCGCGGGTGCGGGGGCCGGAGCAGAGCCGGTCGATGCACGAAATTCTGGCGGAGGTGGAGCAGCTTGTTTCGCAGGGCTGCCGGGAGGTGATGCTGATCGGCCAGACCGTCAGTAAATATCGCGACGAAAAGGGAGGCCGGCTCTCGGATTTGCTGGAAAATGTGGAAAAAATTGCCGAGCGTTCCAGCCTGGCCCGCATCCGTTTCGTGACCAGCCACCCGACCAGTATGACGCCGGATCTGCTGGACGCGGTGCGTGATTTGCCACACGTGATGCCTTATTTTCACGTTCCGGCCCAGAGCGGCTCCGACGCCGTCCTGAAACGCATGAACCGTGGGTACACCGTCGCGCGATACCGTGAAATGCTGGACGAAATTCGTGAAAAAGTCCCCGGCGCGTCCATCACGAGCGATTTTATTGTGGGATTTTGCGGCGAAACGGAGGAGGATTTTCAGCAGACCATGCAACTTACACAAGATGCGAGGTTTAAGAACAGCTTCATCTTTAAGTTCAGCCCGCGTGAGGGAACGAAAGCGTACGAATTGTTTGCGGATGATGTGTTGGAGGCCGTCAAACGGCGGCGAAATAACGAGCTGCTGGCTCTGCAGAACCGCATCAGCGAGGAGGATAATCGGGCGATTTTTGGCCAGGAGGTGGAAATTCTGGTGGAAGGGCCGAGTAAAAACGCCAAAAAACTGCCGATTTTCGGCCAAAACGCAGATGATTCCGACGACTCCACTGAAATGTCGGCCGGGGAAGGCGAGGGAGATACGCCCGTCCAGCTCACAGGCCGAACGCCCTGCGACCGAATCGTGGTTTTCGACGGCCGAGCTGATTTTGCGGGCACGCTGCAAAAAGTGAAAATCGTGCAGACCAGTGCCTTTACACTTTTCGGCGAATTGGCGGAAAGCTGACAGAATTGTCGCCGTTACGATTTCTTTATTTTTCCTGTCTTTACACATCCGTGTCTCCCCCCACACTCCGCGTTTAGCGTGTTTTGCGCCATTTTAACCTAAAGCGATTTAAAGATAAAAGTTCATCACAAATATAACCGACATAATATTTAATATTAGTGATTCTCACCGAATGCGTTCATTCCCATGGCGGAGGGCGGGACGGTGGCTGAACCGGATATGTGGATCTTGGCGATCAGAACTTTAGGTTAATCGAGGGTTAAAATGCGTAAAAATTCCATCTTTTTCTCACTTGTGCTGGCTTTTTGCGTGTTTTCGATGATGGGCTGCACGCCGCATGGCGACACGGAATCCGCGTCGACGTCCTCGACGGAGGCCGCCTCGGCACCCCGGCCTGTCAGAAAACGCCTGTGTTCGCTGGTAATCATCGGCAATCTGGGGAATATGGACGTCGACATGGCGATGAACGGGTTCGCCAACGGCCCGGCCGCCTACTCCGCGATGGCCCCGAAGGATGAAAAACGGCCGAAAAGCGTGATGTCTTCGCTGCTGGATTTCGACGACGATGAGTCGGGCGCGGAGCTTGACGAACTGATTCGTCAGCAGCGGCAATTGCTGGAAATCGACATGCCTCGCAGTGCGCGGGAGCGTCAGGTGCCGTCGATGTCGATGAGCACGACGACGGGTCGCGCGGCCGCTTCCCCGGTGGCTGACGCCGACGAAATGGAGCAACTGCCCGAGCTGCCGACGGATTATGTCCCTGCCGGTGTCGGCGGGGCGGCGAATGCGGAAGACACGGAGAGTGACGCGTATCTTTCGCAGGAGCTGAAAGAGGATATCGCCGGGGCGCTGTCCCGCGGAATCAAGAGCGGCATGGGCGACTCCACGACGGAAGAGGGGGACGACCAGCCGGTCAAAGAAACCCCTGGCGTGCGGGTGGGGCCCATGGCGAAGCCGCTGTCCGATGAGGAATTGGTGAAAAAAGCGGCTGCGACCAAAGCCACCGCCGTCGAGACCGAATCGCCGAAAGAGAAACGCCTGACGATCGAGGAGCTCGACCAGACCCGCGAGGAACATGTCAAGGAATTTTTGCGGCTGAACCAAAACGTTCCCGAAGCCGTTTTGAAAGATATCTCCAACAACAATTTTCAAAATTACTCCGTCTGGTTTGGCCAGTCCAACTCCGGTGTTTATTATGCGGTACGTTATTTCGAGTATGTGGGTGAGGATTTCGAACGGGATTATTTCATGCTGTATACCTCGGCGGCGTTCAAAGCCTGGATCGAAGAACAGCAGAAATATCTGCATCCGACGGGCACCAACGATTTCATGAGCCCGGACGTTTGGCTTGAAATGACTCAGCAGTTCCACACGACGTCGCTTTAGCATGCGGTGTTGTGGCGTGAAATAAAATAAAGCACATTAAATTGCGGGTTAAAATCGCAGCAGCCGGGGGAAAATAATGCCCGGCTGCTGTTTTTTTGGAGAAAAATAAATATTTTCAAAATATTGACGAGGGAATTCTTGTAAAACGTATGAAGATTAGGTAGAATATATATTAAGGTGTGATCGTTTAAGTATTATGCGGATTTTATTTTTATTTTAGATAGCTCTTTTCGTTTGAGGGTGAAATTATGTCCCAGAATGAAGCGAAATCCAATTCCCCGCAAGAGGAAGAACTGCACGAAGAAGGCGGCGGTTTCAGCCAGATTCTTCTCCAGACGCCGAGTTGGCTGGTCAGTATGATCGTGCACACGGTGTTGTTGTTAACGTTGGCGCTGATGACGGTTTCGACGGTCGTACCGGTGCAGATTGCCGACTATACCGCCACCCCGGAAGTGGAGGAGGATAAGGAAGAGGAAGTGGATGAAGTCGATATCAACATCGAGGAAATCGATCCCGATCAGGATGTCGTCGACGAAGTGGTGGAAGTGACCGACGTTTCGGACGAGATTGCGGTTGAGTCGGACGAGCCGATGCCGGCGATTGTGGAAGTTGACCCAGTGGGTGTCGGGAATATGACGCCTTCGGATATCGGCTCCACGCTGGGGAGCTTCAGCGGTTCGGGTTTATCTGGTCGACGTAAGGCTAAAGAAGGTGCCATTTCCCGAGGTGCGACCTCGGCTAGCGAGTTAGCCGTCGCCCGCGGCCTGCAGTGGATCGCCCGGCATCAGTATGCCAACGGCGGCTGGAATTACGATCACCGCGGTGCACCGACGTGTCAGGGAAAATGCAAGAACCCCGGTGCGTATCACCAGGCGGTCAACGGGGCCACGGCCATGGGCATCCTCCCCTTCCTGGGGTGCGGCATCACGCACAAACAGGGCTCCGGCGAGTATAAAAAAGTCGTGTATCGCGGCCTGCATTACCTCCTCGGACGCCAGCAGCCCAACGGCAGTTTCCACCTGAAGGAAATGGAGTCCGGCACGATGTATTCCCATGGTCTGGCGGCGATCTGCCTGACGGAAGCCTACGGAATGACCCGCGACAATGTGTTGCGCATCCCGGCCCAGAAAGCCATCGACTTCATCGTCGAGGCGCAGGATCAGGGCGGCGGCGGCTGGCGTTATCAGCCCAAGCAGAAGGGTGACACCTCGGTTGTGGGCTGGCAGATGATGGCCCTGAAAAGCGGTTACATGGCGTACCTGAAGGTCCCGGCCACCTCGGCCCAGAAGGCCATGCGATTCCTGGATTCCGTGCAGGTGGACGGTGGAGCCCAATACGGCTATGAAAATCAGGATGGCAACCACCCTGCGTGCACGGCCATCGGCCTGCTGTGCCGGATGTATTACGGATGGAGCAAGGAGAATCCCGCCCTGCAAAAAGGGGTGCAGTTCCTCTCCGGCCGAGGCCCGTCCGGAGGCGATATGTACTTCAATTATTACGCCACTCAGGTGCTGCACCATTACGAAGGGCAGGAATGGCGTACATGGAACGATAGAATGCGTAACCAGCTGGTGGATACGCAGATTTCGGACAAGGCGAGCCACGAATTCGGCAGTTGGTATGGCGAAGGTGGCGGCGACCACGGCACGGATAAAGGCGGTCGGCTGTACAAAACGGCCCTGTCCGTCATGACGCTGGAAGTGTATTATCGTCATTCGCCGATTTACAAGCCGCAGTCCACCCAAGGCGGCCTGCCGCTGGAATAAAAACGTCTCGCGACATGCATCAAAAAAGGGAGCTGATTTCGGCTCCCTTTTTGTTTTATCGGATGTTTAGCAAGGGATCGCTACGACAAGAACAGCAGCCGGGAATGGACTGAAACGCAATGACCGGATAGAAATGGAGTGCGTTTCCACTTCGAATCCGGTCATTGCGCTGCTGTTTCGTGAATACATTAACCCGATAATCGCTCTAATTCGGGTCATGGGGCAGATCACGCGGAAACGGCGTCGCCTCGTGCGGCGGAGCCATCTTTTCATTTACATCTTCCCACGCGTCCCGCTCCTCTTCCGTGGCGTAATACGTGAGCCAGATTTCCTGATTTTCGTTGATCCCGGCACAGTCCCAGTGCAGATAACCGTTGCGGCGTTCGATCATTTTCTCGCGGCAGGGAAGAATTTCGTGGCAAATCAGCAGATAAAGCTCTTCGTCGGACAGATGATCCGTGAAGTCCAGCACGATTTGCTTCGTGTAAAGGTGATGGATCAGATTCCACAGTTCCTCGCGCAACACGGCGGCGGTCATGCCGCGGTGCGAAATCGGTTTCAGCGGCGGCGTAAACCACTGATAAATCGGGAGGCTCGGGGCCGTTTCCCACGCCAGCATGGACGCCAGGTACTCGTTCTCCTGGGTGATGGGAAGTTGACTCGATTCCACCTGGGAAATGGATTCGTCGTAATACGGCTCCAGTTCATTTCGCAATTCCGCGTTTCGCAGCAGCGCATCCAATTCTTCCGGCGGTATTCGTTTCACTTCGATCATCTTCCTGCTCGCTTGTCGTTTTATGTTTGGCTTGGCGAATCACCATGCGGCTTGTGCGGCAGACCGTCTGGTAAGCCGAGCCCTTCGGTGGGTCGCCTGGGTGGTTGCAAAAAAAGCGGCGTCTTCCCTGACACCGCCCGCGTTTGCACGTTTCAGCAGGGTGATGTCACTTTCCGCCACGGCGAATAAAATTTGGCGTTCATTCGTCCGTATAGTGATAATTTACCCGATATTTACATACTTTCAAGTTTTTTTCACGGAATTCCGCAAGAATTTTAGGAGAACATGCATGGCCTTCTTGACGCGACACGAATAACCGTTAAAGTTTGCCATTTTTTGAAGCAAAAAACATCCGGAATAAGCGATTTAAATGAAATAACCGGCGTTAAAAGACTTTTTTTGGGAATTTTTTCGAAAAAATCCGGAGACGTACTAAAGTCGCTTTTCGGCGCCGCCGATATGTATTCGGACATCGGAAAATAGATTTTTTAGTGAGACGGGGCCCATGATCAAAAGCTTTTTGTACGCACTCGGATTCTTTCTCATCCTCCTCGGAGCACAGTGCTTTTTTATCGAAAAGTTCGTGTTCAAATTCCAAAACTCGGAGCTGGTCGACCAGGCGGCCCAGGTGTATGAGAAAGTGCCCTGCGAATTTAACTCCTCGCCGACTGCCGGGTGGTGCCTGATTTTTATCGGCGCCGCGATGATTCTTTATAACTTCACGGCCGGGTGGCGGAAGTAAGGAGACAAGAACAGCAGCGGGGAGCGGAGCGTCAGCGCAGAGACCGGATCGAAGTGGGATAAGCCCCGGCGGTTCTATCCGGTCTCTTCGCGTCACTGCGTTCCGCTGCGCTCCCGGCTGCTGTTCTTGCGGATGCATCGTTGATAGATTTGTCCTAACACAGCTTATACCCCGCCTCTTCCAGCGCGCGGCGAATCGTTTCGATGTGCTCGAAATTCCGTGTTTCCAGGTCGATTTTCAGGTAACAGCCGTTAATGTCGGAATTTTCGCTGGTACGTTCGTGCAGGACGGAAATGACGTTTCCGCCGAGGTCCGCGACGATTTGGGAGACGCCTTTGAGCTGGCCGGGCTTGTCGACGAGCTCGATATTCAGGGCGCAGGAACGGCCGGATTTCAGCAGGCCTCGCTTAATGACGCGGGAGAGGATGGTCACGTCGATGTTCCCGCCGGAGACCAGACACACGACGTTTTTCCCTCTCACGGGGACTTTATGGAACATGGCCGCCGCGACCGCCACGGCCCCGGCCCCCTCCGCGATCAGTTTCTGCTGCTCGATGAGCGTGAGGATGGCGGAGGAAATTTCGTCATCCGTGACGGAAACGATTTCGTCGAGGTAATCGTTGCACAGCGCGAAAGTCAGCTCGCCGGGTTCTTTGACGGCGATTCCGTCGGCGATGGTCGAGACGGAGTCCAGCCGCTGGATTTTGTGGTTCATGATGGATTTCAGCATGCTCGCGGCCCCGGCAGCCTGGACACCGTAAACTTTCACGCGAGGATTGAGCGTTTTGATGGTGTACGCCACGCCCGCTGCCAGTCCGCCGCCGCCGACGGGCACGATCACGGCGTCCATCCGCGGCAATTGTTCCAGTAGCTCCTGCCCGATGGTGCCCTGGCCGGCTATGACGTTTTCGTCGTTAAAGGGGTGGATGAACGTGTACCCGAACTCGTCCCGCATTTCCAGGGCCCGCTGATACGCGTCGTCGTACACACCCTCGACCAGGCACACGTCCGCGCCGTACGCCTTCGTGGCTTCCACCTTCGAAATCGGGGCGTTATCGGGCAGGCAGATGATGGCCGGGATGCCGTTCTGGGTGGCGGCCATGGCCACTCCCTGCGCATGATTCCCCGCGGAACAGGCCACCACGCCGCGCTCTTTTTCCGCGTCCGTCAGCTGTGAAATGCGGTAATACGCCCCGCGAACCTTGAAAGACCCAGTAATTTGCAGGTTTTCGGTCTTCAGATAAATATTACTCTCGGGCACGATTAGCGGCGCGTGGATCAGATCCGTTCTCCGCAGCACATCTTTCAGCACGTACGAGGCGCGATAAACATTATCAAGCGTCAGCATGGAAATGGGCAATGGTTAATAGTTAATGGTGGATGGTAAATTAGAAAATCACCCCGTTTAGCCGTGTCAGCGCGTCGGGCCAAACGGGGTGAATGTGATAAGCCGCTAAACAGGCAGTGCGTCAAATACCGTTTTTACTGCGGTAATCGTTCAGCTCCTGCGTGACTTTCTGCGCGGTTTCCGCGTCGCCGGCATTCCGGTAACACTCGGCCATGCGCACCAGTGTGTTATCGTGATAATTAAACTGAATCCGCTCGGGCGTCCTGGCCACGACAAAAGCCCGGTTCAGCCAGCTTATTTCGTGCTCGGTGAGCGGGATTTCCAACGCTTTGCGATAAAATTCCGCCGCCAGAACATACGGATTTTTCGGTTGCGGCGGCGCACCGGGCGTCACCTCGACCATCCCCATGACGGACACTTTATCCGGGGAGGTACTGGCGGCACTTTCGGTCAGGGCCGCCGCGATATTCGCTAATTCCAGCGTTTCCTTCGCGCTTTGCAGCGCACCATCCAGCCGAGAGTAAATCCAGGCGGTCATTTGCTCATCCGTGAAACCTTCCGTCCGCTTCACCGTTTCCAGCATCCCGGAAGGCATACCCGTCGCGGAGGCTAGGCAGCGGTCGGGGAAGTTTTCGCACAGCAGCCGGGCGAGTTTCGGGTACGCACATTCGCTCATGGCGTACGCGTAAATTTCCGTCAGTTCCGCGGCCGTGGGGCCCTGGCCGGCGTCATCCCATTTTTTGACGGCCTGCACGCCGTTCGCCACCCCCGCGTCATTCTTCGCACGCAGGCTGATATTCAGCAGCCAGAACGCTTCCGTGAGGCTTTTCGCCTCCGATTTCTCGAATCCCGTGGCGACCGTCTCCAGCGAATCTTTCTCGGGCTTCGCGGCTTCTTCCGCCAGGTAATTCGTCACGTCCTGCGTCACTTCCTGCCAGAGCGTCGGGCCGTCTTCCGCGTCACCGACATGCAGCGGGCCCACATGCACCTCGGAACCTTCCGTGGTGTCCACGCCGATGAAGCGGGTTACGTCGACCTTCGCGCCGCCGTCCCCATCCGTGTGGATGTGAATGGGCCCCAGATCCATGTGGAACTGCGCCCCCGCCGGCGAAACACACAGAAGCAGGAATAACATGCCGGAAATCGCCGGCCCGAATCCCCCCGCTTTTCTCCATAAACTTACCATGATAACCCTCCTGTCCGTATTTGAAAAGTAAAACTCAGTGACACTGAAAAACACGAGAGCGAAAAACGCCGGGGTTTTCACCTGAAACGGCGATTACGCCTCCGCTTTTTGTATTTCTGTTAAAAAACGGTCGCACTGCGTGACCAGTTCTTGGTCGCCGTCGGCATCCGCCAGCTCCCGCGCCTTCCGGATGTCTGCCGCAGCCTCCGCCGTTTTCGAAAGCCCGCAGTACGCCTCCGCGCGATAAAGGTAAAGGTCGATTTCCGCCGGCATCATTTCAATCGCCCGCGTGAGATCCTGGATGGCCTCCTCGAAATTCATTAATTCCGAATTCGCCAGCCCCCGCAGCTCGTACCCGTCCCATTCAGGATCCAACTGCTGTGCGGTCTGGAAATCATGCAGCGCTTCCTCCGCACGCCCGAGGAAAAACAGGCACGTGCCACGCTCCTGATAATAAAACGCCTCTTCGGGCTCAAAATCGATCGCGAGGGTGAAATCCGCCGCGGCGCCCTCATAATCGTCCATGCCGAGCTTCGCCTGGCCGCGGAAGCCGTAAACGAGGATGTCCGGGTCCGTCTCCAGGGCTTTATTAAAGAACCCCATGGCGGCGACGAAATCCTCCTGGTAAAGCATTAATTGCCCCAGCATGCTCCACGCCAGAGCGCTTTCCGGGTCCAGCTCCACAACTTTCTGCAAATCTCGCATCGCTTCCGGCATCTTTTCCATCAGGAAATACGTCCGCCCACGCCCGTAAAGCGCGTCCGGGCTCTCCGGATCCATCTCCAGCGCCCGCTCGAAATCGCGCATCGCATCTTCCAGCCGGCCCAGCTCCAGGCACGTGGCCCCGTGCGCCTCCACGACCATCATATTTTCCGGCTCCAGCCCTGCCGCCAGGGCATAATATTGCTCAGCGTTCAGGAAATCATGCTGGAACTCGTACGTCATGGCGGTCATCAGCAGGGTGTCGAAATCGGGGGAAATGGCCAGCCGCTGATGAAAAACCTCCAGCGCGTCATCATACCGGCCGCAGACCTGAAGCGCCACGCCGCAATCATAATACGCGTCCAGAAAATCAGGATTATCAGAGATCAGCTCTTTCAGCTCGCCGATCGCCTCCTCCACCAAATCACCAAGGAAATGGGTGTGAGCCAGCCAGTAACGGACTTCCACGTTTTTCGGATCCAGCTCCCGCGCCCGCAGAAACGACTGTTCCGCGTCTTCATACATCAGCAGGGATAATTCCGTGTATCCACGCACCAGCCACGCAAGGAAAAACTCCGGCTCCTGCTGGCACGCCTCCGTAAAGAGCTTCAGTGCCTGCTCCAGCTCATCCTGTAAGGCCAGGTGAATGCCCCGGGACAGCAGCCCCTCCACAGGAGATTCCGTCCGCGTAAGGATGGCCAGCATCTGCTCAAAAAAACTCATTCCTGCATCCTGCGGTGATCGGTTATCCATGAGAAATCCATTCTTCATAAAAAACGCGGCGGCGGAAAAAATGGCATTTTCCGTATAATCGTACTCTCCACGTTCATTTTAATCCCTCCACGCAAAAGACACAAGAGGCGCGACAGAAATTATGGCAGGCTTTTCCGGCATTTTAAAATCGCTTTTAAATCCCCATTCGGCGCTGCGCAAAACGCTTGGACGCCGCAATTTTCCAGCAGCGTGTACGCCAGTGGCGTCAGCCCGGCGTCTTTCGGATCCATTTCATGCCGCTTCATCCACAGCCCGGCCGCCGTGGCGCCCACCGTGGGCACCTGCTGCGTTAAACTCATCTGACGGGACTTGTCCGCCCCACCCAGCGGAATGGAAAGCTGCATGGGATCTGAAAACGTCATGCGTTCACCCGAAAATACCAGCGGCTCCTCCACTTCCAGCAGGGATAAAAGCCAGTCGTCCACGCCGTCCCACGGGTCGCGCTGCGCCAGGGCCAGCGCCGCCACGTACCCCATGGCGTACTGCTGCGACTCGCCGCAGGCCAGCGATTTATGGTTCCGGATGGCGGATAACAGAATTTTCGCGTCATTTTTCGTGCCGCTTTGTCCCACGAGGAAGCAGAGCAGGGCGTGATGCGTAATTTTTTGGCCCCGGAACTGGACGGAGTACGTAAGTTGCAGCAATTCATCCATTTCGCGCAAGTCGTCCGCGTCCACCTCCGCCAGAAAACGCCCCGCCAGCGGAACCGCCACTTCCGGCTTTATACGTGCCAGCATCACGAGCTCCGCCGCGCTGAGGCACTCTTTTTTCTCCAGCCGGGGCGTGAGCGTCCGCAATACGATTTCCGTCCAGCGATTTTCACCGCTTTCCTCCAGTAAAATCGGGTACGCCAGCTGCCGCCGCGGGGAGGAAATATCCACGAGGTGGAAGTACGCGTCCGGAAATTGGGGGTGCGGGATGGCCCGGTCAAGACGGTATTTCCCCGGTTTAAGATAATTTCCTTTGACGCACTCGACGGTCGTGCCGTCCAAATTTTCAAAATGCGTTTCGGAAAGCATCTGCCCACTTTTTTGCGGCACGCCGATTTCCAGAATCTGGGCGGAACTCAGCGTCCGGTCTCTCCAGAACTCCGCCGCGATGGTGGGCACGGACAGGCTCTGCAGGTACGCGATGACGGCTTTTCCATCTGGCGAAACACGCTCATTTTTCGCCAGCTCCTGCAATTTTCGGTGTACTTCCGGCGCGTATTTTTGGCATGCCAGCGCGTCTTCCAGGCAGCGGACGGCGTTCCAGTGCGCCAGGTCCTGCGTTTTTTCTTTTTCATTCAGATCACTCTGAAAAACGGCGCCGGCCGGCTTTTTTTGCAAATTCTGGCCGGGCTCAATCATGCGTAATGGGGCGAAACGTGGCGGATTTTCTGCATTTTGTGCTTCCGCTCGCGGCGCGGGCGGCTGAAAAGAAAAAGGGGATTCATGCGGCGCCAAAATCGGCTGATTTCTCGCCTCCAGCACGTTTTTTTTCTCTTTTTCCGACTGTTGCAGCGCATGTATTTCCACCTCACGCATTTCCGGCGCAACCGTCCGCAGCCACCCGGCAATTTGCGCTTCCGTCATTTTCGGTGTGTTTTCCGGCGTGTCCGGCATCAGCAGCCACGTCTGACGGGCACGCATGGCCAGCTCCAGCAGCGCGATTTCATCCCCGGCCGTACCCGTTTTTTTCAGAATTTCCGCGAACATGACCTGGTACGTCCGCTGGGCCGTTTCCGGCTTTCGTGCCAGTTCCGCCAGTTCCCGCTGCGCAAAAAGCCGCGCGCCGGCATCCGCGGACAGCAATTTTTGCGTCATATCCGCAATTTTTGCATTTTCCGCCTCTTTTGTTACCGGATTTTCCACATTTCTCGCCGACGGGGCTTCCCGAAACTCCGCCGGGAGCGTTTTCAGAACTTGCGTCAAGGTGTGCTGCACTTCATAAGAAACGCCCGGATGCCGGAGTTTTTCCCGGATGGCGCGGGCCAGTCCCGGCTGCGTAACCGGCGTTTCCGCATGCAGAATCAGGGTGATTCGGGCTTTTTCGCGATCCAGATAACGTTCACTGTCTAAAAGCGTGAAAAGGGCAGGGTAATCCGCATCAGCGGCCGCCGGAACACCGGGTGTATTTTCCCCGGCCGGGGCGTTTCGCGCGGCTGTAAGAAGAAAGAACACGAAAATCGCCGTCCCCAAAAACGTAAAAAATAACGAAAAATGGGGATGAGAGCGTGCTCGCCGGACTTTTGACATGGGGAAACGGGACATTTTTTGATTTTCAATTAAAATAAAGACGTCCGTCCGCCTCCGCGGCGGGGAATTCGTCTTGACATTCGGAGAAATATTCATTATCAGTATAACACGTTTTTACGGTTATGTCCAGAAAAATCGCCCGCCGATTCCCCTCATTTCCTGTCGGAGCCGCGTCTAATGTCCCTGAAAGAAAAACTTCCCGTCCGCGGTAAATTTCGCCTGTGCCTCATTCTTTGCATGGTTTTCGCAGGTTTCGTCATGTTCCCGGCGGTGCCCCCCGAATGTTGCGCGCAGGGGGTGACGGAATTAACCCCCGCGAAAGTAAAAGCCCTGCTGCGGTGCCCCACGGACGACTCCCGGCAATTCGTGGATGACGCTTTCGCGCTGGTGCGGCGGGGAAAAATCCCGGAGCAGTTCCTGCTGTCCGCATTCAATTATGCATACAAAAAGCCGCAGAATCAGTGGTGGTATTTTGAGTGGGTGCTTACCCGCACGTGCCAGGAGGCGGGACTGAATCTGGCGAAATTGCGGCAGGAACTGTGAGGGAATGAGAAATAAAAAAATAAAGAAATGAGAAATAAAGAAATGTTTATTTATTTCGGGATGACTGGGGGATGGCGATAAGAAGGTAATTTGAGCACTTTCCCCAAAATTTCTCATTTTTTTATTTCTTTATTCCTTCATTTTTTTATTTCTCATTTCTTCCGCCGTGGGGCAGTGCGGATCCACGAGTGTCAGAAACCGCTGGCGGCAGTCCTCCGCGTACGTCTCTCGGCCGTGCCCGTCCAGCACTTTCGCCAGATGATAATACGCGTCCGCGTAATCCGGATGATGCGCAATCGCTCCCTCCAGAGCCGAAACGGCCAGCTCGGTGTGCCCCATTTCTTCTAGGACGCACCCCAGACTCACCCGCGCCTCCACGAAATCCTCTTCCAGCTCCACGGCCATGGAAAACCGTTCCCGCGCCGCGGAAAGGTCATTCAGGCGGTAAAGGATGTCCCCCAGTTCGAAACAGTCGTCCGCACGGGGCTCCGTGGCCAGCAGAATCGTGCGGTAAATCTCTTCCGCCCGCTCCAGCTTCTCGTTTTCCCCGGAATCCGCCAGCATCATGGCTGCTTTTCGGAACATGTCCAGCGAGTTTTCTTCCCCAGTGTGTGAAAATTCCTCCCCGGAGCACACGGCGTCCAGTGCCGCCTGTTTCCGCCATGTTTCCGCGAGTAAATCCTGATGATGGGCCGCCAGAACCGCATCCAGATAACTCCCGGACGGCGAATGCTCCAGAAATCGCAGTACGTCTTCCTGTGTTCGGAGTAATTCCATCTCCGCGGGGGAAAGGGCATCCGAAATCTCGCCGGTTTCACCGTCCGTGGAGGCGATTTCGGGTTCTGCATCCGGAAAATCCAGGCGGAACTGGCCGGTGGGCTCCAGAATTTTTTCGCCATGACGGATGTACAATTTTTGTCCGTCCACGATAAACTCGGATTCCGCCATCTCCTCCAGAAAGTGGGGGCTTAACTGGCGCAGCAGCTTCAGCTGGCGCTCCAGCCGCCCGGCAGAAACACCGCGGTTCAGCAGACTGGCCAGCCGCTGGGCCGAGAAGACCTCCTGAAGGTCAAAGTACGGCAGGCGTTTTACGGTCCGGGCCGGGGAAATGAACCCCTCCATCATCCATCGGCGAATGGCGCGAGGCGTCACGCCCAGAAGCTCCGCCAGCATCAGCGGCGTATATAAAGACGTGAGCGATTTTTGATTTTCTGCCGGAAAAAGCTGCTGCAAAAGCTGACTTTCCGTGGCCAGGCGGATCCGCCCCTCATCCACCGCGTCCCGAATTTCCGGCGCCAGCCAGTCTTTCTCGGCGGTTTCCGCTTCCGTTTCCGCCGTTAACGGATTTCGCCGGTCTCCGAGAATGATCCAGTCCACCGGGTCCAAAGGAGAAGTGGCCACCCGCACCCCGTATTCGCGCACCAGCCGCGCGATGGCCCGCTGCGACATACTCCCGAAATACCCCACGAAACGGATGCGTTTTCCCTCCAGCGACTCCCGGTCCAGGATGATCGGAGGCAGTGATTCTGGCGTTTTGTCGTGCGAAAGATTTTCGGACATGAAAACTTACGGCGGATAGAAAAAAATTGCAGACGGGGGACGTTATGGTTCAAGTATACTTTATCTCGCCACGGACGGCAAGCATTCCCGGTAAAAATGTCATAATAACGGGAAAATTTCGTGGACTTTTACTTGCATGACGGGATATAAAAGGTAAAATGTATATTATTAAGATAAACCCTGCGGGCTATTTTCGTACGCACGAGAATAGTTCCACACCACATTTCGAGTTTTCGAAAGATAAGTTTTCCAGGAAAAAATATGAGCGAGTTCGAGAAAAATTTTCGCGAGACGATCGATTTAAGCGCGGATTCCGGGTCGTCAGGGCGGAACACGGGGAGAAATCTCCAGCGGTTATCTCCTGGGGATAAACTTTCGGACAGTTACATCCTCCGCGTGCGTCTGGGCCGGGGCGGCATGGGGGAAATCTGGAAGGCGGATGAGTTAAGTAACGGGAAATTTCTCCGCCACGTGGTGATTAAAGTCGTCGCGCCGGACATTCAGAACGCCGAACTGGAAATGAAGCGGATCGAGGATATGTTCCAGAAAATCCACAGCCTCCAGCATCAGCACATCTGCCCGATGTACGCCATGAAGGAGGATCCGGTTTATGGCCATTTTATCGTCATGAAATTCATTGACGGCATCACCCTCCAGGCGTACCACGATAATTACGTCACGCAGCACGGCAATTTTCCGCTTTCCGAGCTGACGCGGCTTCTGGCGCCGATCGCGGATGCGCTGGATTATTCGCATTCCAAGAAAATTCTTCACCGGGACGTGAAGCCGCAGAATATCATGGTCAGCCGGGACAAAAGCGATGGCGTTCAGCTAATCGATTTCGGGCTGGTGGCGGACCTGCACACGAGTATGACGCGTTCCACGATGACGCAGATCAGCACGTCCGGCACGCTGCCTTACATGTCCCCGGAGCAGTGGAGCGGTGAGTATCAGGACGCGCAGACGGATCAGTTTTCGCTGGCCGTGGTGGCGTACGAGCTTTTAAGCGGCCGGCTGCCTTTCGTGGCCAGTGACGTTCAGGTGCTGGGATTTCAGATTCTGAATAAAACGCCGGCGCCGGTCGAGGGGGTTCCGGATTACACGAATGCCGCCCTGCTGAAAGGCCTGGCCAAGAACCGCAAAGAGCGTTTCGACTCCTGCGCGGCGTTCGTCCGTGCGCTGGAACACCCGGAGGAGATGCCGGATAAGTTGGCGGGAATATGGAAATACCGCGTGGAGGTGGGCCTGGTGGCGGTGCTGGCGATGTTGGCGCTGATCGTGGCGATCCTTTTGCCGTTCCTGCTCAGCGAGGACACGCGGCATGTGGCCGGGTACGCTGAAAGCGGGCCCTGGCAGGACATCCCGCCCAGACGTCATCCGTCCGGGCCACCCATGGTGCGAAAGGAAACTGCTGCTGAAAATGTGCCTGTGGAGTCTGGAAATACCGGGACGGCGGGGATCGCCAGCGCCGGGGCGGCGGAGCCTGTCCATGCGGAGACGCACGCTGCGCAGCAGGGGAATGGTGCCGCTGGGCTGTCTGGAAAAACGTCGGAACACACGCCGGATACTGCCGCTGGGAATGAAGCCGCCGCGGTGAGGGGGCATGCGTCGGCGGATGATGATATTCACATGAACCTGGCGGGGCAAAAAATGCCGGTCTCGCCACCGGCGCCGGTGGAGGGTGCGCAGACGCCAGCCGGGAGCGAGGAAACTCCGGAAGCGGTTTCTGAAAACCCCGTGCCGCAAGAACCGGGTGTTTCGCCTGAAGTGAAGCCTGAGGTAAAGCTGGGAGTAAAACCGCCCGCTGCGGTGGAGACACGTACTCCGGACGCACTTTTTGCGGAGGCGAATCAATTATCGGAGACAAAGAACTGGGAGGCTGCCATTCCGCTTTATACGAAATACTTGGCGACGGAGAATCCGCAGCCGAAAGCATACATCCTGCGGGCGATCGCCTACGAAAACACCCAGAATTTCCAGCTCGCGTACGAAGATTTCCAGAAATACACCCGCGTGGAGCCCGATTATGAAGCGGTGGTCGAAACGCTCCTGGACTGCGCGAATATGTGCGAGGAATACCGCGATTTTCCCCGCGCCGTGCAGATTTGCGACCAGCTTTTGCAGCGGATGGAGAAGCAGAACGATCCGCGGGCCGAGGAAGTCCGGCGGATGGAGGTGATTTATCTGGTGTGCGGTGCGTGTGAAACCATGACGCGCGAAAAATATCAGGTCGCCTCCACGGCCCTGAAAAAACTCCTGGAAAAATCGCCGGAAGATTCGGAACTGCTAGCCGAGCAGGCCCGCCTGCGTTTCACCACGCGGTGGGAGGAAAAGGCATGCGACCTGGCCCTGGCCCAGCTTAACGCCATCATTCAGCGCGATCCGAAATGCGTGAAGGCCCTTCTGTATCTCGGCATCATGAAACGGGATATTTATAACAGTAAATCCGAAGCGATTCGTGATTTCCTGGCGGCACTGGCAAATATCTCGCCGGGCCTGCCTGCCGAAGAGGAGGAGCACCTGAAGCAGCAGAGCTATTTCCAGATGGCCCTGGCGTGGGCGGCGCTGGGGGAAAAGGAGTTTGCGCTGCGGGATTTCGACATGGCACTGGAGCTGACGCCCAACGATCCTTTCGTGCATTACGCGCGTGGCCGATTTTACCAGGAAAACGCCTCGCTGGAAGAGGCGGCCGCGGATTTTCGCACCGCCGTTCGGATTTCCCCCGACTATTTTATCGCTGAAAGCGCCTTGGGGGAAACGTTCCTCCAGAAAGCCCTGGCCACTGAAGACGAAAAGCAGCGGCGCAATTATTTCCAGACCGCCGGGAAAATGCTCATGGATCTGGTGAAAAAGGACAAAGATCTGAAAAATCACACCGCATATTATGAGCAGCTGATGGAAGTCTACAAGGCTTATAATAATAGGGGAGAGATCGAGCGGTGCAAAAAACGCATCCAGGAACTGAAGGCGATGGGCATGTGAAAAGAGGTATTTTTAAGGATCCATTTATTTCTCATGAAGAAATTCTCGAAAAATCTTAAAAAATCCTGAAAATTCCTCTTGCCCCCCCGTTTACAGATCAGTGATCTCGGTTATAATCTTGCGAATCTTGGGTGTTAGAAGAACGCCTGGGAGTTCAAAAGGCTCTTTGGAAATTTGGAATCGGAATGGAGGCGCGTGTGTCTGGACAGTCAAATCAATTTGTCAGAATTCGTATGGAAGCCTACGATCATGCCGTGATCGATCAGAGTGCGGCGGAGATTGTGGATACTGCGAAACGCACCGGCTCAATCGTTCGTGGTCCGATTCCGCTTCCAACACGCATTGAGCGCTACACGGTTTTGTCCGGCCCGCACGTCGATAAGAAGGCGCGTCAGCAGTTCGAGATTCGGACGCACAAACGCCTGATCGACATTCTTGACGTCACCAAAAAGACGATCGACGCCCTGAACAAGCTCAGCTTGCCGGCCGGTGTCGAGATTAAGATTAAGGCCACGGGCCGCGGTTGATGGCTCTCAAGAGCTGAACACGTTCTGCTTCGGCGGAGCGAAGAATGGCGAAAGCCGAAAAGGCGAGTGCCGCACGAGGAATCGAAGCTTTTTTCTACTGCCTGAAAACAAAGCAGAGGTTCGCGGATCGCAAAAAGAAAAGCTGAGCTTGATAAAAGCGAATAATCGAAAAGCAAGGTAAAGGTCGAGTGTTTCCGGATAAGACCCACGTCTGGTAGAAGGTGGAGATCTTCCGGGGAGCGACAGAAAGGTGATTGACAATGGGAATTGGATTGCTCGGACGTAAAGTCGGAATGACCCAGGTTTACGAGACCTCTGGAAAAGTGGTGCCGGTGACGGTGCTTCAGCTGGGGCCGTGCGATGTTCTTCAGCTCAAGACGCTGGATCGCGACGGTTACGAAGCGGTTCAGATCGGTTTCGGCGACAAGTCTCGTCGGTCTGCCTCGCGCTCCGTGCGCGGTCATGTCGCGAATATCGACAGCAAGCGTCAGAAAGCCAGAGTTGCTGCTGGTGTTGAGTCTGCTGCGAAAGCTGATTGTGAACCGAAAGCTTTTATCAAGGAATTCCGCGTGTCCGTGGAGGGGTTTAGTGTTGGCCAGAAGCTAGACGCAAGCGTTTTCGAAGGCGTCTCGGCGGTCGACGTGACTTCCGTCAGCAAAGGGCGTGGTTACGCGGGAACGATGATGCGTCATAATTTCGCCGGTCAGCGTGCGTCGCACGGCGTGAAGAAATGCCATCGTCATATGGGCGGTACGGGTTGCAGTGCTTATCCGGCACGTGTTCTGAAGGGCAAGAAAATGCCCGGTCAGTACGGCAATAAGCAGGTCACGCAGCGCAACGTCGCGATCGTGAAATTCGATGTCGTCAATAACATCGTGCTGATTAAAGGCGCGGTACCCGGACCGAACGGCTCGTACGTGACCGTCCGTCCGACGAACATGCTGCCCCGTCCTCGCAAATTCAGCGGTGAGCTTGTCTCGAATGAATAATATCAGGCCGTACCCGAATAGGGTAACGGCTTTTTATATCCCCTCCCGATAATGCAGGGGTGGGAGTAACGGACCGTATATTGGCAGTTGCTTGACGGCACTGCGATAAAATATAGCCGTATCCGTGGTCCGCGGGGATGTTCCGCCTGTTACGACAGGGAGCGTCCGGTTAGAAAGTTCGGTTTTTCATAGAAACGAAAAAATTATGTTGCATTTACCCGTATTTAACACTGCCGGCACACGGGTTGGTATTTACGAGATCGACCCCGAGGAGATCGCGGCCCATGTCAGTAAGCAGTTGCTTCACGACGCGGTGGTGATGTACCAGTCCAACATGCGTCAGGGTACCGCGAAAACGAAGACACGCAGCGAAGTTTCCGGAACGACGAAAAAGATGTATCGCCAGAAGGGCACCGGTAACGCGCGTGCTGGTTCCAAACGCAGCGGTGTTCGCCGCGGCGGTGGTCACATTCATGCCAAGCAGCCCCGCGACTGGCGTCTGAAGATGCCCCGCAAAGCGATGCAGATGGCCATGCGGATGGCGCTACGGACGAAGCTGGAGTCCGATTCGGTCATTATTCTCAATGACGTGAATTTCGACGCCCCGAAAACGAAGCAGTTCGCGACGATGCTCAACGCCCTGAATCTTGCCGAAACGCGCGTGCTGTTCACGATCCCCGGTTATGATGTGAACGTTTACAAGAGCAGCCGGAACATTCCGGAAGTGACGGTTCTGCCCGTGTCCGATATCAACGCGCTGGAAGTGCTGCTGCCGAAGAAGATCGTCATGACGAAGGCGGCTCTGGATGCCCTGCGTGGCAAAATCGCTTCCCAGAAAGTAGAAACCACCGAGACAGAAAGGGCGTAATCATGGCTGAAATCAAAAGTGTTGGCCTTGTGCTTGAGCCTTATCAAGTAATTATTCGTCCGCTGATCACGGAAAAAGGCGTTCGCCAGGCCCAGCGGGTCGAGACGAGCAAAGAGTCGAAAAAACGCCGTGCCCTGACCGAAAACGCATATGCGTTCGAAGTTCACAAAGACGCGACGAAAGACGATATCCGCGAAGCCGTGGAAGCCCTCTTTAACGTGAAGGTCGCCCGCGTTAACACGCAGAATCGCAAAGGCAAGCCCCGCCGTTACAAGCAGAAGGCTTACAAAACCCGGGCCTGGAAGAAGGCGATCGTCTTCCTTCATGAAGAACACCGGATCGACTTCTTTTAATCGACAAAATCATCGTAGTTGTGCAAAATCAGTGGCTATTCCGGCCTCCGATAAGAATACGACAGAAAATAGGAAAAAATCATGGGAATTAAAAAATACAAGCCCACCTCTCCCGGCCGTCGCGGCGCGTCGGTCAGCGATTTCGCTGATCTGACCAAAGGCGCGAAGCCGGAGAAGTCCCTCCTGCAGCCTCAGATTCGCTGCAGCGGACGTAATAACCAGGGCAAAATCACGGTGCGTCATCGCGGCGGCGGCCACAAACAGGCTTACCGTCTGATCGACTTCCGTCGTAACAAGGACGGTGTCCCTGCCACGGTGAACTCCATTCAGTACGACCCGAACCGCACTGCGAACATCGCGCTGCTGTTCTACGCGGACGGCGAAAAGCGTTATATTCTGGCGCCAAACGGCCTCAAAGTAGGCATGACCGTCCTCAGTGGTCAGGCGGTGGCTCCGGAAGTTGGAAACTGTATGCCGCTGAGCTCGATTCCGCTTTCGACGGTGATTCATAACATCGAAATGCAGCCCGGCAAAGGGGCGTGCATGTGCCGCTCCGCCGGCGCCAGCGCGACGCTCATGGCCCGTGACGCCGACTGGGCCCAGATCACGCTGCCCAGCGGTGAAATCCGCCGCATCCCCAGCAGTTGCCGTGCCGTCATCGGCGTGGTCGGCAACTCGGATCACATGAACATTGTCATCGGCAAAGCCGGCCGGATGCGCTGGATGGGGCGTCGTCCGCACGTCCGCGGTGCTGCGATGAACCCGGTCGATCACCCGCACGGTGGTGGTGAAGGCCGTACCAAGGGCGGCCGTCATCCGGTGACCCCGCAGGGCAAGCCGACCAAGGGCGGTTCGACGCGTAAACGTCACAAGGCTTCGAACAAGGCGATCATTCGCCGCCGCAAGTCACGACGTTATGGACAGTTAAAATTAAACAAATAAAGGTAGGGACAAATGGGACGTTCAACAAAAAAAGGTCCTTATGTGGACCCTAAACTTTACGAAAAAGTCATGAAGCAGATTGATGCCGGCTCGAAAGACCCGATCAAGACTTGGGCTCGCGCTTGCACGATCATTCCGGAATTCGTGTCGTTCACTTTCCAGGTGCACAACGGCAAAATTTTCGCGAACGTTTTCGTGACGGAAGAAATGGTCGGCCACAAGCTGGGCGAATTCGCACCCACGCGAATTTTCCGCGGCCACGGCGGCAAAGGCAAACGATAAATTTGGTTGGGCGGCGAGGCGGCCTGCAAAGGACGTCTCCCTCAGAGTTAGAATAAGGATAAGCGATGTACACAGCAGTATACAAATACGCCCGCATCAGCCCCCGCAAGTTACGCTACATGGCAGACCTGGTGCGTGGGAAATACGCGGACGAAGCTTTGGAAATTCTGAAGTATCAGCCCAATCGTGGTGCCCGGATGCTTGAGAAGATCATTTTAAGCGCGCGTGGAAACGCGGTCGACAAGCGTGCGACGGATGTCGACGAACTGAAAATCACAAAATTATGTGTTGATGGCGGCCCGATGATCAAGCGTTTTCGCCCGAAAGCGCGCGGCTCGGCCTCGGTCATCAAAAAGCGGATGTCTCACATTCGGATTACGTTGGAATAACACCCTTTAAATTGGAAAGTATCATATGGGACAAAAAGTTAATCCAGTTGCGTATCGTACGGGTGTATTTCTCGGATGGAAGAGCCGTTGGTACGCATCGAAAAAGGAATTCGCGGAGCTGCTGGTGGAAGACCAGAAAATCCGGGATTTCATCAAGAAGCGTAAGGTGACGGTCCTCAAGACCGGGGACGACGGAAAATCGTCGAAAAAAGACGATCGCATGATGTATCCGAAAATTTCGAAGATCGAAATTGAGCGGACCCGCGACGAAGTGCGAGTCATCCTTTATTCCGGCCGAGCTGGCGCCCTGACGCGTCCTGGCGGGAAGATGCTCGAAGAACTCCAGGTCGACCTGCAGAACCTGATCGGTCGTCGCGTGGCGCTGGAGGTGAAGGAAGTAAGAAACCCGGTGATCGATGCCCAGCTGGTGGCGGAAGACATCGCGGAACAGTTGGCCAAACGTGGCAGTTTCCGTCGTGCGATGAAGAACGCGATCGAAAACGCCATGCACCCGGATACCGGCGGTGCGAAAGGTATCAAAATTCAGCTTTCCGGCCGTCTGGGCGGAGCGGAAATGTCGCGTCGCGAGAAGGCGATCGAGGGGAGTATCCCGCTTTCCACCCTTCACGCAAATATTGACTACGGATTCCATGAAGCCATGATTGCTCAGGGACACATCGGAATCCAGGTGTGGATAAATCAAGGCTCTTTTAGCGAGGACAAGACCGATGGCGTTGATGCCGAAACGAATAAAACATCGAAAAACACAAAGAGGTCGTATAAGAGGTAACGCCACGCGCGGTAGCCGGGTCGTCTTTGGTGAGTACGGTCTTCAGGCTACACAGGGTGGTTGGATTCCTGCCAAAACGATCGAAGCGGGGCGTATTGCCGCGCAGCAGTATTTGCGTGGCCAGGGAAAATTGTATATACGTATTTTCCCGGATAAGCCCGTAACGTCGATTCCGCTGGAAACCCGAATGGGTAAGGGGAAAGGCGAGCCGGACTTTTGGGCCGCGGTGGTCAAGCCGGGCACGATCCTTTACGAGGTCGGTGGTGCCACGGAAGAAGCGGTTCGCCTGTGTCTGGCGCGTTTGGCTCACAAGATGCCGTTGCGCGTCCGCATGATCCGCAGAAAATTAAAGTAAAGTAGCGTTATCCGAACTTTATCGAGGTATAATCATGAAAGCGTTGCAGCTTCGAGAAAAAAGTAGTGAACAGCTCCAGTTCGACCTGGACGCGACGATCAAGAGCCTTTTCGAGCTTCGTCTCCAGGCTCAGAGCGAGCGTCTGAACGCGCCCAGCGAGCTGCTGAAGAAGCGGAAGCTGATCGCCCAGATCAAGACGATCCTCCGCGAGCGTCAATTGGAAGAAGCCAAATAATCTTTCCGAGAATTGTAAGAGAAGGAAACCAGGATCATGCCAAAAAAAGTAGTCATTGGTGTTGTCACCAGCGATAAGATGGATAAAACCCGTCGGGTCGAGATGGCCCGTCTGGTGCAGCATCCGAAATATGGCAAGTTCATCCGCCAGAAGACCGTCTGTATCGTCCACGACGAAAACAACGAGTCGAAGCTCGGCGACACGGTGGAAATCGTCGAGGCCCCTCCGCGTTCGAAGCGGAAGCGCTGGGATTTCGTCCGGGTTGTGGCCAAGAGCCGTCTGGTCGATGTGACCGCCATGCGCGTCGCTGCGAAGGCGCAGGCGCAAACGGAAGAATAAAACCGGTGACGAATGCCTGCACTTTGCGTGTCGGCAAGACGCGAACCGTTTTGAAGAATCATTAATTGTAATTTTGAATAAAGTAAGGTGTCATAATGATCCAGATGCAAACCCGGCTCAATGTAGCCGACAACACGGGTGCAAAGGAACTGATGTGCGTCAAGGTCTTGGGTGGGACGAGTCGTCGCACGGCCGGCCTGGGCGACATCATCGTCTGCAGCATCAAGAGTGTGATCCCCGGCAGTGACATGAAGAAGGGTGGCATTTGCCGCGCTGTTATCGTGCGGACAAAATATCCCGCACGTCGCGAGGACGGCAGTTATGTTCGTTTCGATTCGAACGCCGTGGTGCTTATCGACAAAGACAATAATCCGCGTGGGACGCGTATTTTCGGTGCCGTGGCTCGTGAACTCCGCGAGCGTGGTTTCATGAAAATCGTGAGCCTCGCCAGTGAGGTGGTCTGATGCGTATTCGTAAAGGCGATAAAGTCAAAGTAATCAGCGGGCCCAACAAAGGCAAGACGACGAAAGTGGTCGACATTGATCACGAAGCCGGCAAGGCCATTATTCAGGGCGTCAATACGGTCAAAAAACACGTTCGTCCCAACAAGCGCAACCCGCAGGGCGGCGTTCTGGAAGTGGACATGCCCATGGATGTTTCGAACGTGCAGGTGATTTGCGACAGTTGCAGCCAGCCGACTCGCGTCGGCGCCCGGTTCCTGTCCGACGGAAGCAAAGAACGTTTTTGCAAGAAGTGTAATGCCTCGATGGGGCAGATTTCACCTCCCAAAAAAGCAAAAGCGGAAAAGAAATAAGAGTTCAGTGAGGCACGTTGCACAATCCAACTGTGCAGGAGAATGAATAAGAATGATTCCAAGACTTCAGGAAAAATATAGGAGTGAGATTCTCCCCGAGCTGGCGAAACAGCTTGGCCGGGACAACCCGATGGCACTGCCGAAGATCGAAAAGATCATCGTCAACATGGGCGTCGGCTCGGCGATCAACGAGAAGAAGCACATGGACGACGCGGTGGATGCGTTAACGCAGATTACGGGGCAGAAGCCCGTGGTCACTGCCGCGAGGAAGTCCATCGCGGGTTTCCGCCTGCGTGAAGGGATGAAGATCGGCTGCAAAGTGACGATGCGTCACCAGCGGATGTATGAATTTCTGGATCGTCTCATCAGCCTGGCGCTGCCGCGCGTCCGCGACTTCCGCGGTCTGAATCCCAAAGGATTCGACAAACGTGGCAACTACAACATGGGACTTTCCGAGCAACTGGTATTCCCGGAGCTGAACCCTGACAAGTTCACGCGTCCGCAGGGTATGACGATCACGATCGTCACCAGTGCTACAAGTGATGATGAAGCGCGGCTTCTGCTGAAACTGTTCGGCATGCCGTTCAAAGCAGAGTAATAAAGGGAGCAGAAAAAATGGCGAGCAAGTCAAAGATTGCTAAAGCAAGTCGGACGCCCAAGTTTTCGACCCGTCGCGAAAACCGCTGTCTCTTGTGTGGCAGGCCGCGGGCTGTCTATCGTAAATTCGGGATTTGTCGTATCTGCTTCCGTAAGTTAGCAGACCAGGGCAAAATTCCGGGCGTTAAAAAAGCGAGTTGGTAAAGGGGAAAAAAAGCTATGATGACTGATCCCATCGCAGATATGTTGACGCGTATTCGCAACTCGGTGCGTGTCGAGCGTCCATTTGTCGATCTCCCCGTGTCCAATGTCAAGAAGAATCTTGCAGAGGTCCTCAAGCGGGAAGGTTACATCTGGGACTACGAAGTAGTTGAGCAGGAGAATGTGAACAGCCGCCGCAAGGGAGCGATGATCCCGGTGCTGCGCATTCAGCTCAAATATGGTCCGAATGGCGAGCGCGTCATTCGCCACCTGAAGCGCGTCAGCAAGCCGGGACGCCGCGTGTATGCCGGTGCCGAGAATCTGAAGCCCGTCCTGAACGGTCTGGGCATCACGATCCTCAGCACCAGCCACGGCCTTCTCAGCGACCGGGAAGCGCGCCAGCGCAACCTCGGCGGCGAAGTCCTGTGCGAAGTGTGGTGAACGATACACCAAACGGTACACGCGTTTCGCCTGCAAATTTGTGGCTGAAATGCGTGTGGAACCGGAAAATAAAACAACTTTTAAGATGAAGGTAGAATACAATGTCGCGTATTGGAAATAAGCCGATTGCGGTTCCCGCCGGTGTGAAACCGACGATTTCGGAAAGCTTGATCGTGATCGAAGGGCCGAAGGGCAAGCTGGAATTCCCGATCGCCCCGCGGATCACGGTGGCCGTGGACGAGAAAAATCAGATCGTGGTTTCCCGCATCAACGACGAGCGGCAGAGCCGTGCGTTTCATGGCATGACCCGTGCGATGATCAATAACATGATCATTGGAGTCACGGCGGGCTATGAAATGCGGCTGGAACTGGTGGGTGTCGGTTATGTGGCCGCGATCCAGAACAATCAGTTGCAGTGCCGCGTCGGGATGGCGAACGAATTGCAGTTCCCGATTCCGGAAGGACTGAAAGTGACGTGCCCCGACCAGACGCACGTGCTGATTCAGGGCATCGACAAGCAGCAGGTGACGCAGTTTGCCGCCGCTGTGCGTGCGAAGCGTCCGCCGGAGCCGTACAAGGGCAAGGGCATCCGTTATCAGGGCGAGAACGTCCGTCGTAAGCAGGGTAAGGTCATGGCGAAATAACGCGTGTGCGTGATCGCTTCGATGAGAATAAAATTCCGGTGAAAGCTTTTCATCGGCTAACCAGAGAATAAGACAATGGAACAGAGTAAAATCAACTCAAAACAGCGTCAGCGCCGTGCTTGGCGTGTCTCGAACCGCATCAAGAAAAACTCGACGCGCCCGCGCATGGCTGTCAATCGCAGCCTGAAGAACATCAGTGTGCAGATCATTGATGACGTCACGGGCACGACGCTTGCTTTCGCGAGTTCCCGGGACAAAGACCTTTCCGCGGCCCTGAAATATGGTGGAAACATTGCCGCCGCGAAGGTCGTCGGCGAGGCGATTGCGAAGCGGGCGCTGGAGAAGGGCGTGACGGCTGTCACGCTGGATCGTCGTCATTATAAGTATCACGGTCGGGTGGCCGCCCTGGCGGATGCCGCGCGTGAAGCCGGTCTGGATCTGGGCGGGAAGAAAGACGCCCCCCAGGAGTAACGAATCAAAACCCGGAGCGGCGAAACCCGCGTGAATGAAGTTTCGCCGTCCCGACTTGATCCCACAAGAGGAAAAATACATGTCGAACGATATTAATGAAGGCGGTTCTCAGTTTCAGGAAAAAGTCGTCAAGGTGCGTCGTTGTGCGGCCGTGGTGAAGGGCGGTCGCCGTTTCAGCTTCGCGGCCCTGGTGGTCGTCGGCGATGGAAACGGTCGCGTTGGATGCGGTTACGGCAAGGCGAATGAAGTTCCGCCGGCCGTGGAAAAAGCCACCAAAGACGGTAAACGCAGCATGATGAATGTCACGATGGATGGCAAAACGATCCCGCACGAAGTGCACGGACGTTTCGGCACGGCTCGCGTTGTGCTCGTCCCCGCCCGTCCCGGAACCGGTATCATCGCCGGCGCCGCGGTGCGTGCCGTCTGCGAAGCCTGCGGCATTGAAGACATCCTGACGAAAAGTTTTTCGTCGAACAACCCGCTGAACCTCGTCAAAGCGACGCTTAACGCGCTGGAGCAGATCCGCTCGAAGCAGGAAGTCGAACGCTTGCGTCAGGTTACGTTGAACTAATTTAACCCGCTGAGGCGAGTGGCCACGACCGGGTGTCGGCGGCTGCGGAACTCCGCCAGAGTCTCAGGCAGAATATTAAGGAGAGAGATATGAACATTGCCAGCGTAAATACTGGAATCGTGAAAAATCGGAAGCCCAAGCGTCTCGGCCGTGGTAAAGGTACGGGGCAGGGCAAGACGGCCGGTCGCGGTCATAAGGGTTTCGGCAGCCGTAACGGTTCGTCGTCGAACGTGATTTTCGAGGGCGGTCAGATGCCGTTGGTGCGTCGCATTCCGAAACGCGGTTTCAATAACGCGGACGCTCAGAAAGTGGCGATCGTGAACCTGGAACTGATTTCCGCGTGCTTCGAAGAAGGCGAAACGGTGTCCCCCGAAACGCTCAAAGAGAAGGGCGTGCTGAAGTATCGTTACGACGTGCTGAAGATTCTCGGCGATGGCGATTTGGAGAAGAAGCTCAAGTTCGTCGCGCATCGGTTCAGCAAGTCGGCCGAGGAGAAAATCAAGGCGCTGGGTTGCGAAATCGAAATTCTGCCCGGAAAAGAGCCTTTGGTGAAATTCCAGAAGAAAGAGAAAAATGCGTAAGGTTACGTGGACGTGAATTTAATGAAAGCGGTGTTTTCGGACACCGCTTTTTTTGTGGATAGACTCGCGGTTTATTTCGCGTCGCCGTTTGCGGTGTTGGCGCAGCGGATCAGGCGGATGTTCGGCCGGGGCATTCCGTCGGCGAAATAATAGCCCACGTGGGCCGGCTGATTGTACCCGACATTTTGCACGGCGACATTCATGCGGTAAACCGGGTCGTGCATGAACGTGTAATTCTTTCGCGCGGTGGGCAGCCAGGTCGAGAACACGAGCAGGGCCCGGTTGTCGCTACGGCGGAGAATGACTTCCTCGCGCCAGTCGCCGAGAATATCGGCCACGAGGTTGGCGTCGTTTTTCGTGGCGTGGAGGGTGGAGGCCCCGAAATGCCAGGCGGTCAGCAGCCGACCGCCTTCGCCGTCGATATCGCCCACCGCCACGCTGTGGTTGCCCATGGCGCGATAGCCGAGATATTTGCCGCTGGGGTCGTCGGAGTCGAAGGTCCACACGGACTCGAGTTTTCCGCCGCGAAACGCATGCGCCAGCATGGCGACGCGCGTGTAAATCCCTCGCGAGAATACCACCAGCGATCCGTGTTCTTTATGATAAAGCACCGCGCCTTTGATTGAATTCGAGCGATGGCCCCAGTCGTCGCCCCAGGTTTCTCGCATTTCGGACTCAGGCCCGATCGGCGGCCAGAACAGAATCGTCTCCCGCTTGGCACCCGTCTGTCCGTCGAACACGGTGATGAACGCAGGGGCTTTGACGAGGCCTTTTTTGCGTTTCAAAATAGCGGTGTGATCGGTGTCGGCAGCCGGACCAGGCCGCGGTCGAGATATTCCATTGGGCGGGCAGTTTCCGCGGTTTCGGCGGAGGCGGCCAGACCGGCGAGTGTAAAAATGATGAAAACGGCGGCGGAGATGCGGTTTGTGTTCATGGGAAATGATCCGCATGGTGGTTCCCTGGTTTTTATCATGATTCCGGAGGATGTTCGCTGTCGCCGGGTTCGCGCGGGAGGATGAGTCGCACGGAACGTTCGGCGAAAAGGTAATCCCATGCCCAGTTGATCATGACCATGAGGCGATTGTGGAAGCCGATGAGGTACGTGAGGTGCACGCCGAGCCACAGCAGCCAGGCGATGAAGCCGGTGAAGCCGCGTTTTCCGAGGCGGGCGACGGCTTTTCCGCGTCCGATGACGGCCAGCGAGCCTTTATCGAAGTACGCGAACGGCGTCGGCGTTTCCCCGCGCGTCAGCCGCAGAATGTTTTCGGCCGCGTGATGCCCCTGCTGAATGGCGTTGGGCGCGACCATCGGAAGATTCTGTCCCTCGGGCATGCTCAGATCGCCGGCGACGAAAATTTCGGGGAAGGTTTTCGTTTGCAGCGTGGGCAGCACGTCGACCCGTCCGCCGCGAGCCAGCGGTAAATTCATTTTCGCGGGCAGCTCATTTCCGCGCACGCCGGCCGTCCAGACGACGATTCGGCTGGGGATGAGCGTTCCGTCGGCCAGCCGCACGGCCTCCGGCGTCACCTCCGCGACTTGCGCGTTAAGTTTCACAGTGACGCCCATTCGCTCCAGACGCTGGTGTGCGTATTCCTGAAGCCGCGGGGGAAAACCCGTCAGCAGATGGTCGGCGGCCTCCAGCAGCGTGACGCTCGCGGCGGCGTTTTTCAGTTCCGGAAAATCCCGCCCCAACGGCGTGCGGAGCAGTTCCGCCAGTGCCCCGACATACTCCACGCCGTTTGCCCCGCCACCGACCACGACCACGTGGGTTAATTGCTGCCGCTGCGCCTCGTCGTGGGAAAGAGACGCCTGCTCGAAACACCGCAGGAGATGATTCCGCAGCGTGACGGCGTCCTCGAGCGTTTTGAGGACGAACGCGTTTTGCTCGGCACCGGGCGTTCCAAAAAAATTCGTGACACTTCCGGTGGCCAGGAGGAGGTAATCATACTGGATTTGCTGGCCGTCGGCGTGAAGCACGTGTTTTTCGAGATCCGCACCCTGCACGTCCAGCATCATGGCGCGGATGGTGGGCCAGTGCCGAAAAAGCCCGCGAACGGGATTCGCCACCTCCTCGCAGTCCAGCTCCGCCGCCGCGACCTGATACAGAAGCGGCTGGAACGTGTGGTAATTGTTGCGGTCGATGAGCGTGACCTCCACGTATTTCTGTCGGGCCAAATACTTCGCCGCCGAGAGTCCGGCAAAACCGGCCCCGACGATCACCACGCTCACTGGATTATTCGGATTTGTAGCCATGGTTCAGATAAGCCTTTTTTTACGACGAAACAAGTTTTGAAAATGCTCCAGCGCGGGCCGATGGATGGCGTTGATGTTCGTGGCGGGCGATTCTTCGGCACGTGCTTCGGCGAAAATGGATTCGTGGGCCGTTTGATTTGGGGAAGCGGCGGAGGGGACTGGCGGCAGTGCGATACTCGGCTGCTGAGCTTCACGGGGAGGATCGTAGTCCGACCAGACGAGATGGTATGCGTCGCGTGTGACGGCCGGTTTCGGCTGCGGAAGCGGTGTGCGAATCACGCCCGACGGCTGATTCGTTGTAAGTGCTGGCTGCGGTGCGACTTCCGGCGTCACCACTATGGGCGTTTCGGGTGTTGTGGAAATGCCGAACATGACCGCGATCTCGGCAGGCAGCGAGTCGGATGCTGCTTCGAGGTGCGTGTCGGCCACCGTCGCCATGCGGGGAATCGCGATGGTTCGGTTGGCGTCCAGCACACCGGTACCGTACTGTTTCGCAAACTGGATGAGATCATAGATGTTGATTTTGCCGTCGCCGTTGAAGTCGGAGGCAGGGTGCTGCTCCGTGCTTCCGCCATAGGTCTTCGCGAACTGGATGAGGTCGTAGATGTTGATTTTGCCGTCGTCGTTGAGGTCGTACGGTACGGCCCACACATTCGCGGCGATATTATCCTCGTTGATCGTCAGCCAATTTTTCACGGCGGCATCGCGGAAAATTTCACTTGCCGGCACTCCCGGTTTGTTGCCGGAAGCGGTGGTCGTAGCGGGTGTTAAGGCGATCGCCCCCAGCCGCATCGACATTTGCGACCATAAAAATGTGTCGTCGAAATGGATCGTGACCATCACTTCCGTTAGCCCGGTTGCCGCATGAAACACCGCGTCGCCGAAGGTTAGTGTGACGCCCGCGGAGGCCTGGTACTGGATCGCGCCGCCGTCGTCGGTCATCGGCACGAAGAGATCGGCGTCGTAAGCCAGCACGATCTGCGTCCCGTCGTTGATTCCCTCGGCCCAAAACTCCGCCCAGAAACGCTGCCATTCGTGGATGGCCGACATCGTGGCGGCGCCGGGCGCGGACGTGATCACCCCCGTGACGGGAACTGCCGCGGCAATCCTCGCGAAAGTCGTCCGCAACTCCATCTCCGGAAAACACGTGTTCGTCATGATGCAATAAACCGGCATCCCGGCCAACGATTTGGCGAACGTGAACACGCCGTCGATGTTCGTGATGCCTTCGGTAATCTCCGCATCATTCATGCCATAGTACCACGTATACGTCGTCGTTTCGCCCTGCGCGCCGTGCTGCGCCGCCAGTCCGTCGAAACGCTTCGGGAGGCCGTCCGGGATCGCGAGGGCAGATTGCGGTGCGTATTTGCAGGACATCATGTCGGTATCCGGCAGGCGAAGCGACACGAAAGTTAAATAATTGGAATCGCATTCCAGTTCCGTCAATGCCGTGCAGAGGGAGAGATCCAGCGCGGTGAGCTGGTTGAAGCTGCACTTTAGCGTAGTCAGCTCGGTACATGCAGAGACTTCCAGCGAGGTCAGCTGGTTGGAGCTGCAATCAAGATTTTCCAAAGCGGTACAGTTGGAGAGGTTGAGCGATCCGCTCAAGACGGCATCGCCCGCCCGAATTTCCGTTAACCGCATTTCGCCGTCGATCTCCGTCCAGAAGGCGTAGTCGCCCAGGCCCTGGGAGTCGACGAGATTCTTTTCGTAGGCGTTGTACGGCGTGGGCGGCGGGACGTTGGCGATGGTGAAGTTTTTGACGCAAACGTTGTTCGCCTCGTTCGATTCGTCGACGGCGTTGAGCGTGTCGAGGGTCAGCGTCAGGGTGTAATTACCCGCGGCCAGGGAGCCGAAATTGGCGCCGACATTGTAATTGGAATAGATTTGATACTTGTTTGCCCCTAAGATATTCGTGTAATCGAAGTCTTGCAGATACGTGGTTGACGTGTCGTTGTTGCGCAGGGTGAACCTCACGAGGTTGGAGGCCGTCACGTTGAGGGAGCCCACATTCTGAAACGCGAAATGGATGAACACATCGTCCGTCGTGTAGATCACCGTCGTGTCGAACACCTTGCTGCGGTCGCTGGATCCAGTGATTGAATTGGTGGTTACGATGATCGCCTCGGTCTCGTTGGCAAAGAACGGCATCGGTTCCAGGTCCGGCATCGGCACCGGCGGTACGGAGGTGTAGGCCGCCAGCCAGGTGTAACTTTCGAGGTATCCGGTGTCGTTGCCATAACCCACCAATTGGTAATGGCCGTAATCCGGGGCCCAAACGACGGAGATTTCTTTCAGCAGGTTCGGCGCGTCGGCCCCGCTGCCGGAGTCGTCGTCGGAGTCGCTCACCAGCAGCGAGAGAATGTGTCCGTAGTCGGATGTGGGAATGCTTGTGTCGTAGGTGAAGCCCCACAGGGTGATCAGATGGCCTGCTTCCGGGGGACGCGTGTCGGGATCGGTGTGCCAGCCGAGGGTCAGGCCGACTGCGCCGCCGGTTGCCAGGCGGTTCCCGGCACGTAAAACGCCGGCCGCGGTGTTCATGTTTTCATTTCCCGCCACGGCGACGTAAGGGTAATCCGAAAAAAAGCCGCCGTTGCTGTTTCCGTCGCCGGCGATGAACCATTGATTCGCTTCATACGCAGTGCCCGCGCCGTCGTCGAAGGCTTCGCGGAAGCAGTCGAAAATGGCGTCTTCGTTCTCGAATCCCGCATGCTCCCCCCAGCCGGCGTAGGCCAGCATGTTCGCGGATGTGGCGGCCCAGCAGAGTTGGGTATCGCCAGCGTTGGTTTTCTCGGCATCGAACGGCGTCACGGCCGACAGAAAATACTCGGGATTGGCAAGGATGGTGTCGATTTCTTTCTGCGAAACATCCGCTAAATAACCCATCTTCGTGCCGCCGAGGCTGAACCAGAATTCGTTGTAGCGCAGTTCGACAGTGGCGATTTCGGCGGACTGATAAGCCGGCACGGCTGGCAAAAGATTCAGCTCGGCATACATCGCCGGCGTCGCCGGGAAGTCCGTGGGGGAAACGGAAAGCAGCGCCCGCTCCTCCAGCGATTCCACCCGCAGCTTGCGGCTAAACCGTTTTTCGCCACTTTTCGGCGATTCAGATTTCTTGTTAAAAAAATGACGCAGCAGCATGTCAATCATGAAAGACTCCGGGAACAGATGAAACGTGCTGGAAAACGAAGCGGCGAGGAAACGGTCAGGAAACACACGTGTCCTATTAAATATCATACCACGGCGCGGGCCGGTTTTCAATGTTTTTTCAAGATTCGGGCAGTTTTCGGGCAGAATTTTTCGCCGCGCAAGAAACAAAAAACGCCTGCACGGAATGCAAGCGTTTTGAGGTGGAGAATAGCGGGGTCGAACCGCTGACCTAATGGCTGCCAGCCATTCGCTCTGCCAACTGAGCTAATTCCCCGGCAACGATGATGATCATCATCTGATTAACAGGTATTATATGAAAAACGCCGGCCGCGCCAAGGGGGGCGGAGGATTTTTTCCGGGTTTCACGGGTTTTCCGAAGCGTTTTTCTTTTCGCCGAAACCGGGCGGCGAAAATCCCCGGCACGCCAGCCCGGCGTCCGCCCAGTATTCGTGGAAAACCGCGTTTCCCCACCATGGTTCGGGCATGGAATAACGCGGGTCGGGAAGCCCCGCCTGCTCTTTTCGCAGCAAAATCTCCGCCGCCTCCGCCTGCGCGATGTACCCCACGTTTCCGATCATCTTCGCGATCAGCAATTTTCGGCAGTAGGAATCCAGCAGCTCCGTCTTCCAAAACGCCCGCTCGATGGTGTCGCCCCAACTGACGGTGCCGTGATTAGCCAGCACGACGACCTGCGACTTTTTCACGTATGGCAGCACCGAATCCGCGAACGCCTGCCCCCCCGGCACGGCATACTTCGCCACTGGAACCTCACCGAGCTGCATCTCTACCTCCGGCAGCGCAAATGTCGGAATCGGCTCGCGCGCCATGCCGAACGCGGTGGCATACGGCGGATGGCAGTGCACCACCGCCTGAACGTCCGGCCTAGCCCGATAAATCGCCAGGTGCAGCCGGATTTCGCTGGTGATGCCGCGCGTGCCGGTGAGCGGATTTCCGTCCAGATCCACGGTGCATAAATCCTCCGGCGTCATGAACCCCTTACAAATCATCGTCGGCGTGCATAGAATCTCCGTTTCACTGACACGACAACTGAGATTTCCATCATTCCCCGCCGCGAACCCCCGCTGATAAAGACGCTCGCCGATGAGGCAGATGTCGCGTTTCAGATGTTCAAGCGGTGGAAAAGGCATGGCGTGGGGATGGGATGTGGATTTTACTTCAGAGATTCGCCTGGCGCGCCTCATTTAGCATTTCGCATTAAATTCACTTCGCCGGGCCGATGAGGCGATGTACGCTTTCCAAAAGACGATCCATGGGGAAAGGTTTTCGGATATAATCGTCGACGCCGAGCGTTTCGGCGTACGTCTGGTGGCGGTTTCCTTCGTTCGCGGTGATCATGATGATCCGCACCGGCACCCGCAGCGTGCGGCGGAGCTTTTCCAGCACCAGAAACCCGCTGCGCTTGGGCATCATCATGTCCAGAATGACCAGATCGGGCGACTCCCGCTCTGTCAGCGTCAGGCCCTGATTTCCGTCACTGCCACAAAAAACCCGGTAGCCTTTCGCCTCCAGCGTAATCTGCATGGACTCCACGATTTCCTGGTCATCATCAATAATCAGAATCTTTTTCTGGGCATTATTTTCGGCGGCGGAACTCATAAATCGGAGCCTTTAAGGGAACATTTTTTCCATACGAATCACTACTCACTTCAATTATACCGCACGGCCGTGCGAAATAAAACCCCTCGAAGCGGGGAATTTTGAGAATTTTCAATTTTTGTTTGATTTTATTAGAAAGGTAAAGTCCCCTCGGGAACGCCACGTCTTTTCCAAAATCTCACCCCTGCGGCGCTGCGGTTTCCGAAAAAACACGTTCAGCCAGCAGATTTACGGTTTTTTCGGTCGCGCCGAGCTGGGAATGGATGAGTTCCGTTACGTTTTTTCGCAGTGTGTCCGCGAATTTCGTGTCCGTCATGCAGCGGCGGACGAAATCGGTCATGTCTTCCCCATCTTCCACCACCACAGCGGCATGATGGGCGAGCATGGCGGCCACGATGTCCCGAAAATTCCACGTATTCGGCCCAAAACACACCGCGGAGCCGTACGCGGCGGCCTCAATCATGTTCTGCCCGCCCCGCGTGCCCATACTCCCGCCGACAAAACCGATTTCCGCCAGCCCCCAAAAGGCGCCCAGCTCGCCGACGGTGTCCACCAGAAGGATGCGGGCCGGTGTGTGATTTTCGTTTTCATGCGGCGGCGCGGGCGGATTTTTGTCGGAAAACGCGGAGCGGCGGTCCCACGGAAGACAGCCGTTTTCCAGCAACTCCGCCACTTCCGGGAAACGCTCCGGATGCCTCGGCACGAGAATCAGACGCAGGTGCGGAAAATCGTCTTTGAGTGTGTGGAAAGCGTTTAGCGCCAATTTTTCCTCCGGTGCCTGCGTGCTGCCGGCCAGGAAAATCACGTCATCTGGCTTTACACCCCACAGCCCCGCCAGGGCCTGTGTCCGCGGATTTCGCCGGTCGGTGACGGCCCCATCATATTTCATGGACCCGACTTCCGTCACCTGCGCGTCCTCCGCCCCCAAAGCGCGAAAACGCTCGGCGGTGGCAGGATCCTGCGCGAGAATGTGCGTCAGCGTCCGGATCATGGAGCGGGTGAGGAATCCCAGACGGCGGTAACCGCGGAAGCTTTTTTCGCCAAGCCGGGCGTTCACCACCACCACCGGTACACCCCGTTTTCTCGCGGTGAAAAGCAGGTTCGGCCACAGCTCCAGCTCCACCAGAATCAGGACGTCCGGGCGGAGGCGGCGAAACGCGTTATCCACACTCCACGTGAAATCCAGCGGGCAGTAAAACACCGTGAGCTCTGGGAATTTCTTTCGGGCCAGCTCCATGCCGGTTTTTGAAGTGGTGGAGACGGCATACGCGAAATCCGGGAACCTCGCCCGAAGCGCTTTCAGGAGCGTCCCCGCAAGCTGCACTTCCCCTACACTGACGGCATGAACCCATACGCGTTTTTGCGTTTTATGCGCTGCAGACGCATTATTTCCCGGGAAAAAAGGCACTCGGCCGAGAAATTTTTCCGAAAACCCCTCCCGGTAACGCCCGGTGGTGACGGCGCGGAAAATCAGCCACGGTGACAGCAGCAGCATCAGCAGCAGATAACCGGCGTTCAGGCACCACGAAAAAAGCCACATCGGAAAGTCCCCGGAGTTATATGTAAAATCCTTTTCATCTGATTTCGGCTGACGACAGGCGCGCCGCGGATGAAATCATCCGTCATCTTATCAGATTTCGGCAAAAAAGGAAATCCCTCTGGCGGAGAGTGCGTAAAGCGTGTAAAATGTGGAAAGAATATTCGTCATTTTCGCAGGGAGAGCACACGTGGACACCATTCCGTATTTTACGCGCGTCGACCGGTATTTCGCCGGGCGTTTTTTATGGTATTTCATGCTGTGTCTGTTTATCGGCGGAAGTCTTTTTCTTGTATTCGACTTTTTCCCGAAAATCGATGATGTTTCAAAACTGTTCCAGGATAAAGGGACGGCGGGCACGCTGGAAATTCTGGCAAAATATTACACGATTCATATTTCACATGTGTTTCGTCTCCTCGGCGGAATTCCCATTTTGCTGGGGGCTGCCCAAGCGCTTTACACGCTGGAAAAGGGGAGTAATCTCACGACGCGCGGCGGAGAGGTCATTCCCATTTTGACCAGCGGGTTTTCGCGCTGGCGGGTGGCGATTCCGTTTTTGTATACCGGTATTTTTTTGGTGATCTGTTCCACGGTGCTGAATGAGTGTTTCTTGCCCGGGTGTTATGCCTGGCCGGGGGCGAATTCGAATAATTTTTCGGAGGAAGCACGGGTGGCGTTTACCCAGCGGGATTTATTCACGGGCGTGGAAATTCAGGGAGAATCGCTGGACCTCCGGCAGAAATGGATCCGTGCGCCGCGTGTGGTGGTGCCGCCGCCACTGGCGGAGCGGAGTTTCACGGTTTCCGCCGCCGCTGGGCAGTGGTATCCGGAGTCGGAATCGCACCCGGCCGGTTATTTAATGACGGAAGTCGAGCATTTTGCGGAAATAAAAAGAATGCTCCTGGCAGATCCGATTTACCTGCCCGTGCGGAGTGTGCCGGCGGCGGAGCGGCAAAAGTCGGCGTCAAAATCCGGTGGCGGCCAGAATCCTAAAATAACGGAAAATGGAAAAAATTCCGTGAACCCCGTCCCGCGAATGAAATTGCTGCTGTTAACGGAAGATCAGCCGTGGATTCCGACGGACGCGATTTTTTTCTGCACGGATGTGATGCCGTCCGGGCTGTATAAGCAGGGGAATTCGTTTGTGCCGATTTCGCTGCCCGACCTGCGGCGGAAAATCGCCTCGCCCAGTGTGGATCGGCAGTTGAATCTGCGGGTGGAAATGCACAGCCGGATTCTTCAGCCGCTGCTGGATGTGGCGCTGCTGATGACGTGCCTGCCGCTGCTGCTTTCCGGGCGTTTTCGCTCGAAACTTTTCATTACCGGGATGCTGGTGGGGATGTCGTGTCTGTATATGCTGATCCCGTCTTTCACGACGCTTCTGGGGCGTGAAGGCGCCGTCACCCCGATGGTCGCGGCCTGGATTCCCGTCTTCGTTTTTTACTCGCTGGCCGCCCTGCTTTTCGAGGAATATTATACGTAGCGCCGTTATTAAGTTGGTGTATCCGCAAGAACAGCAGCCGGGAGCGCAGCGGAACGCAGTGACGCGAAGAGACCGGATAAGCACCGCCGAGCGTTCCCCCACTTCGATCCGGTCATTGCGCTTCGCTTCATTCCCGGCTGCTGTTCTTGTGAGTAAACTAATTTCGATAGATCTCTAATACTGCGCTGCCGTCTCGCGCAGCCCCTCCAGCAGCCCCACGCGCGGCGCATATTTCAGCAGCGTGCGTGCCAGCGTGATGTCCGCCCGGCTTTCACGGATATCCCCCACCCGCGGCGGCGCATGCATGGGCGCGATGTCCGTGCCGAGGATTTCGTTCAGCGTGGCGATGAGCGTCAGCAGGCTGTAAGATTCACCGTTGGCGATATTAAAGACTTTTCCGGAAACATCCGCCGCGGGAGCGTGGGCGGCGAGGAGGTTCGCGTCCACGATATTCGAGACGAACGTAAAATCGCGGGACTGCTCTCCGTCCCCAAAAATCGTGGGGGCCTTCTTCGCTTTCATGGCCGTGATGAAAAGCGGAATGACGGCAGAGTACGGGCTTTTCGGGTCTTGCCGCGGACCGAAAACGTTAAAGTAACGCAGCCGGACGGTCTCCAGGCCGTACGTGGCCGCGAACGCCTCGACGTAAAGCTCCGCCGCGAGCTTCGCCGCTCCGTACGGGGAAATCGGGGCGGGCAAATCGGCTTCCGTTTTCACCGGCGCCCCCACGTCTCCGTATGCACTGCTGGACGCCGCATACACCACCCGCCGCACGCCGGCATCCCGGGCCGCGTCCAGAAGCTGCACCGTTCCAGTCACGCACGCGTCATGCACGCGCATGGGATGCTCCACACTCAGGGGCACGGACGCCAGGGCCGCCTCATGGAAAATCACGTCCACACCCTTCACGGCTCGCGCCGCCGCTGCCGTGTCTGTCAGGCTGCCTTCCACCAGCTCCACGCATCCGTCTTCCAGCCACGGCGAAAGATTCTGTCGAAAGCCAGTGCAAAAATTGTCCAGCACGCGGACGTTCACTTCCGCCTCCGCCACCAGCCGCCCGACGATATGCGACCCGATAAACCCCGCGCCGCCCGTAACCAGATACGTTTTCATATGTTCCATTCTTTCCGAATAAAATCCCGCGTTCGCCGCACCACCGCCGGCGCTTCGTGCGAATGCCGGCTCAGTTCTACACACACGCCGCCTGAAAATTTCGCTGCGTCCAAGGCCGCCTCCAAGTGCCGAAAATTCAACTCGCCCCAGCCCAGTTCCAGATGCTCGTGTGTTCCCCAGACCGCGTCATCCAGATGCACGTTCACCAGCCGATCCTTGTACCGCAAGAACGTCTCCACGATCGGCTCGCCGTTACACACCATGTGCCCGGTGTCCAGCGTTAAATAAAGCTCCGCCGCGGCCTGGGTGTCCAGTTTTTCCAGCTCCGCAAGCAACTCGCTGTATTCCTCCGCCGTCTCGACGAACATTCCCGGCTCCGGCTCCAGCGCCACCTTCACCCCCAGCCGCCGTGCGTATTCCAGCACCGGAAGCAGCGGGTGAAAGAAAATCGGCAGCAGCGCTTCACGCATGTCCGCGTCATAACGCTGATGCGGAGACATCAGATCTCTTGACGGCATGCCGGTCCAGATCGAAACGCACGTGCTTTGCGTCTCCGCCGCCAGCTCGATCGCGCGATAATAATATTTTTTGCGCAGATGGGTTTTATCCGGAAAGTCGTCGGCACTGAAAAAATCCGGCTTGTGCTTCCGATCATAATCCAGCAGAAAGCGTGCGCCGGTCTCCACGACGCAGCGCAGGCCGTGCGATTTCACCGTCCTCGCGATCTCTGTCGGCGGCGTGCGGAAGACGAAATCGTCGGTTTCCGTCCGCATTAAAAGATCATGGTCCAGCGTCACCGCGACGCCCTCATACCCGGCGGATTGCAGCAGCCGACAGGCATCCGGCAGTGCGTGGTGCGCCAGACCATTCGTGTTATATCCGAGAAAAAAACGTCGCGTTTCAGGCCGCTTCACCGCGTGCTCTCCATCTTCGGGTCGCGGCCAGCTCCATCAGGCCTATCGCCATCAGCACCCACGTCGCGGGTTCCGGCGTAGCCCCCGCCGCCCCGCCGCCGTTGAGAACGATGAGATTATCGAAATAGTTGAACCCGTCGCTGCCGCTGGAGGAAAATCCGATCAGGTCCAGCGAGGAAAACGCCTTACCATACAAAGCGGAGTAATACCCCTCCGGCGCGTCGCCGATCGAAAGCCCCGTGAGGATGGCGGTCTCGTCGTCGAGAATCGCGAACTGCATCGCCAGATTGTACCATTCGTTCTGCACGAAACCTGTGGTGCCGCCCCAATTGACCGCGTCCGAAACGTAAATCTCGTCGGGATTGTCTCCGCCGGTCGGGTTATTGTAGAACACCACGCTTCCATCATTGCGGATAACGATTCCGGAAAACCCCCGGCTTACGAAATCACTGCCGCCGCTGCCGAACTCATCGTCGAAGAACCCGACTCCGATTCCGCGGGCGAAGTAGTCCTCGTTGTTCATTCGGAAATTACTGCCCATGAGGACATCGACCGAAACATTCACGAGGTTCCCGGCCAGCGCCCCGGCATCGAATTCCATCGCCAGGCCGGAATTTGCCCCCAACTGGAGGTTCCCAACCACCGTGATGAGATTGTTGCCTCGCACTGAACCACGGACCTGCCACGTATCGTTATAGTTTCCCTTGCCTTCGAAAATGTTGGCGTAATCCATCCGGAGTGTGTTGCTGACGACCGCCTTGCCATAATCGGCACCGTTGAGGCCGGAGAAGGCTGTCCCCATGATCACATCCGCCGTCGGCAACGCCCGCGCCGCCACGCCGCTGATGTGGATGTTGTTGTTCAGATTTTTGATCGTCAACGCGATTTTACCACCTAAATTATAGATCGGTGCAGTGGTGTTGTCGACGACCGCGTCGCCGATCCACGTGAAAGTCCCGCCCTCGTAGTTGGGCGCCAGCGGCGTAAACGCGAAGGAGTTATAGACATGCGAATCGCCGTTGGCCGTCAGGCTGGCCCAACGATTCTCGCTGCCGAACGAGTTGGTGAAGATCGTCATCTCGTACTGCATGCCGGGGAGCAGGCCGGTGAGCACGACATGGTCGGTCTGGTCGTTGTTGAAAGCGTGGAGGAACGTGGTTCCCAGGGCGAAAGAGTTAGAGTTTCCGGGGAAGAGATGGTTCATATCCCCCGCAGCCCAAGGACCTGCTTCCCGAACGAGGCTTGAGCTTGGGATATCCTTGCCGCTGGCGAGATTTTGGAAAACCACGCCGTTGATCGTAGCCTCCGACTTGCCGTTGAAATTCAGCGCGTGGGTATATTTCGCGCCCTCGACGATTCCAGAATCGGCGTCGCTGGTCCAGCTCTGCTTCACCTGCCAGCCCACCGGCTGCGTCCATTCGCGAACCGTGACATTGTCCAGCAGCAGCGTCCTGTCGTCGTTCGCGAAAGAGTGCACCACAAAATCCATGCTCGTGGCGGAGGCGACGAATGCCTGCTCGAAATAATGATACTCCGTCTGAATCCCCCTGGTCAACGTCTGCGGTTGAAACACCACGCCGCCCAATTCCGTCTTGATTTCGGCGGTTCCAGAGGAAACGCGGGCGTTATAATAATAGCCCAAGACGTATTTCTCGCCCACGATCAGGTCGGAAATCGTCGTCGTCAGCGAGCCGTTGCTCTGCAAGAACGCGACCCAGTTGCCGTCGGGGATGATGGAGTTTGCGCTGAATGTCGGACGATTCGTCTTGTCGGAAAGGCCATAGCCATGAGCCGGAGTGTCGCCGGAGGTGTACGTCCAGCCGGGAATGACAACCGGCCACGTTGTGTTAGCAGTGACGTTTGGCCCGATGATATAACCATTGCTGCCCAACCGGCTTAAGATGTCGGTTTCGAAACTGCCATTCGTGATCGTCTGCCCCCAGGCAGAGCCGCAGCAACTAATCGCCAGCATTGCCCCGGCCAGCAGCCATCGCGTAAGGAAAACGTGAATCGTATGTGTTTTTTTCATGTTCCACCTCTGTTATGAATACGCATTCCGCAGTGAAAAAATGATTCCGTGACCCCGACAGCCGGCTGTTTTACCGCATGCGACGCCGGCGGTACACCCCCATCGCCAGCAGGCCCATCGCCAGCATTGCCCACGTCGCAGGCTCCGGCACCGGGCCCACGTCGTTGAGAATAATATTGTCCAGCCTGGTGTCGCCACCTGCTCCCATCGCGGCGAAACCGAGCATCGCCGTCGAGGAAAATGTGCTGCCGTACATGCCGTCGAGGTCGACCGCGATCCCATCGATCCAAAGGCTCTCCAGCGATGCCATGCCGTCGCCCAGCATCCAAACTTCCACCAGCACGTTATGCCAGGCGCTGCTGGTCAATAATGCCGAAACGTCCAGGTCGGATTCCGTCTGGGCTGTTTTTGCGTCGTCGTAAAACCCGAGGGTACGATTTGTCCCGTCGTTGGCCAGCGTGATGCCCGAGAACCCGGCGGTCACGGGATCATCCCCGCCCCCACCGACCGTGCTGTCGAAGAAGCCGACGCCCAATTTCGCTCCCGACTCCAAATACACATCCACCGACAGCTGCACGGCATGACAAATCAGGGACTCGTCGACAGGAAATGCCATCCCGATACCGGAATCCGCCTGCAAAACGGCATACCCGGCCACGCTGGCCGCCGGGGCTCCCTCGCCGCGATGGACCCACACGGCGTTTTGGTTAAACGCGTTATGATAATCCAGCGTCGTGCCGACGATCTCTCCGCCGAAGTTCGCGCCGTTGAGCCCGCCGCTGAATCCGGTGGCCATCAGCAGCCCATTGACCGTCTGCGGTATCGCACGAACCGCCACACCGTGGATGTGCAGGGCGTTGCCGCCGTCGTAATTGGAAACATCGATTTTGATTTGTCCGCCACCGGCAGTCTCCGCCGCCTTGCCGGTCCAGGTGATAGTACCGCCGTGCGTGCCGGTGCTGGTCGTCGAAAAAGCGTAGGCGTTAAAGTCGATGGCGTCGCCGTTGGCCGTGAGCATGGCGTAGCGCTGCCCGCCGAAGGAGTTGGTGAAAAGGGTCGTTTCGTAGAACATGCCGGGGATCAGGCCGTCGAGCGTAATGTTTGAAACGTTATAGATGAATTCGCCTGCCAGGGTGCGGCTGCCGACATTCAGCGGAGCCTCCGTCGTGCCAGCAACCATGGTGCTGCTTATTCCCGTTCCATCCCAGTCGTTGGCGGCGGAAACGGAATACGACCCTGCTTTTACGTTTGTCGTCAGCCTGTGAATCTGGGTAAAGAGGAGGTCGTTTATTTCAAAAGCGGCACCGGGAGTACTTCGTCTGAAACTCAGCGCGTGCGTATACTTCGCACCGCTGATAATCCCCGAATCGGCATCGCCCGTCCAAAGCTTTTTCATGCCCCAACCCGTCCCCGTCCCGAATTGACGAACCGTTACGTTGTCCAACAGTAATGTCTGGTCGAGATTACCACTGATATGGGAGTTGATCACCAGATCCATTTCGTTTGCCGTGGCGATGAATGATTGCGAGAAATAATAATATTCCGTGCCCAGTGGTTTGCCGGTAATATTCGAGGCTTTTCCATACGACGCCCAATTGAGCCCGTTGAGGTTTGTCTGCGGCTGAAAAACCGCCCCATCAATGGTCGAGGAAATAATAGCCGTTTTGTCACCACCACTGGTGCGGGCATTGTAATAATAGCTCAGGACATACGTTTCACCGATCGTCAGATCAGAAACCGTCGTCGTCAGCGAGCCGTCTTTCTGTATGAACGCGACAAGGTTACCGTCCGGAATGGGCGTCCCGCTGGCAAAAGGATTGCTAGCGCTGGAAAGTCCGTAGCCGCGCGAAACGCCTGTCGGATTGTAGCGCCAGGCGAGGATTCCCGCATGATTCTTGGCATCCTTGTTGTCAATTAAATCGTCACTCGGTCCGTGAAGGATATACCCGTTACCATCACGATTGAAACCTTCTGCTAAAACTTCAAAACTACCATTCTTTATCGTCTGTCCGAATGTCGGCGTGTGCATGCCCAAAAGAATCGTCGCGACGAGTGCCATTCCCAGGAAAAATCGAGATGCGGTAGTCATTTTCGTCCTTTTATGCAGAATTTCACTAAATATATAGTATACAGAGACTTTAATAAGTATATTTTAGTCGAGACGTTCGCGAAAATCAAGAGGAAATGATAGAAAAATAACAAATTCAGACGATTATTATTATAAGAACAGGGCCGCCCGGCATGCACGCCGCGGCCCTGAGACGCCTTACGCCTCTTCCGTAAGCCGCCAGTCGATGAGATGGATATCGACTTTGACGCTGCCGTGATATTCGTTTAATTTTGCGTTAAACGCGATGTCGATGGGGGATTTTTCCTCGAAAACCCGCTGAAACTCGGCCAGCTGCTCGCCGAAACCGAATGCCACGACGCGGTATCGCCGGGCCATCTGTTCGACGAAAAGCTCGAGACTCACGGGGCGGTTCGGGTCGCCGTCATACGTCTGCTTACCCAGCGGCTTGGGCGGATCCTTGAGCGTTACGCCCGAGGTGCTAAACAGCGGCGCGGGGTTTTCGTGGCCGAAGGGCGCCAGGCGGTACAGCTCTCGCACCACCGGCGGCGTCAGCACCGCGAGCATCTCCTCCGTGTCGATCCACAGCTCGCCGACCCGCTCTTCCAGCGTCAGTTGGGAGGTCACCACCTCGGCGAACGCCTCCCGAAACATTTCGATATTTTCCTCCGCGATGCGCAGCCCAGCCGCGCCAGCATGCCCGCCGAAACTCTCCAGCAACTCGCGGCATTCGTACAGTGCATCCCGCAAATTAAAACCATTCCCCACGATTCCCCGCGCGGAGCCCGTGCCGATCCGCCGGCCGCCGTCTTCCGTGGCGCCCGTTTTGTTGAGCGAAATCATGATCGCCGGGCAATTATACCGCTCCGCCAGCTTCCCGGCCACGATGCCAATCACGCCGCGGTGCCAATCATGGTCGGCCAGCACCAGCGCCGGCGGCGCGACCGCGAACTTCTCGCCCGAGTCGTCCGAAACATTCTGCTTCAGCTCGGCCCCGTAAATCGCCTTGATCTGCTTCGTGGCCACCAGCAGCGTACTGCGTTCCAGGGACTTGCGGTCTTCGTTCAGCTGATCCAGATATTTCGCCAGCTCCTGGGCCTGCTCGGCATCTTCCGTGGTCAGCAGATCCACGCCGAAACGGGCCTGCTCCAGCCGCCCGGCCGCGTTCAGCCGAGGGCCCAGCCGGAAGCCCACATCATCGGCCTCAAACCGGTTCCGGTCGAAAATCCCGGCCACCTTCAAAAGCGCCTCCAGCCCCACGGACGGCTCCTTCCGCAGGTAAAACAGGCCCTGAAAAACGATGACGCGGTTCTCCTCCCGCAGCGGTACGACGTCCGCCACGGTGCCGATGGCCGCCAGGGTGAGGGCCTGGAGAATAAAGGCCTGCCGCCGTGCTCCAACCTTCACTCCGCCCGCCGCACGCTGGCAAATCGCCCACGCCAGCTTAAACGCCACCCCCGCGCCACTCAAACATCCGAACGGATACGGACGATCCAAAATCGGCTCCCGCACCGCGTGGACGTCCCGGTTATTCGGGTCATGCACGGCGTTCATTTTCAGAAAATCGTCCGAGGCAATTGGCTGAAAACACGGATTTCCCGCAAAATCGGGGTGCGAAAACAAATCCGGGTGCACGATCGCGTCCGCCGCCGGGAGATGCTCGGCCGGCTGGTGATGATCCGTGATGATGACGGTCATGCCCAGCGATTTCGCCAGCGCCACTTCCTCCACCGCCGTCACGCCGCAGTCCACCGTCACCAGGACTTCCGTTCCTTTGCGGTGCAGCTCCTGAATCGAATCGGCTTTGAGCCCATACCCGTCATCCATGCGGTTCGGAATATAAAACCGCGCATTCGCCCCGGCGAGCTTCAGATACTTCATGAGAATCGCCGTGGAAGTCATGCCGTCCACGTCGTAATCGCCGTAAATTGCGAATTTCTTCCCGGCCAGCACCGCTTCATGGATCATCTGGGCTGCCCGCGCACACCCGGGCAGCAGATTCGGCTCAAAAAGATGATTCAGCCGCGGATCGAGATGCCGCGCGACGTCGTTCGGATGGTCCACGCCCCGGGCTACAAGCAATTTGGCCAGCACATGCGGAATCCGGGCGAAACGCGCAAGCTCGTTAATCCGGGCCTGGTCACGGTCTCCCGCCTGGAAACGCCACCGTCTGAGTTTCCGTTTCGACATGATTCACCCTTTCCGAAGTGAATCCCCTGCGCAGAGAAAAATGCGCATGCGAAATGTCACAGACATTCTTTGCGCGCGGGATTCACGTGAACATGAATAGAGAACGGGCCAGCCATAAAATCCATCCGCGCACCACACAACGCGCCAGCGTTTTTAAAAGCGCAGGCGCGTGGGAGCGAAATACAGGCCGAGCCCGACTAAAAGGGGCGAAAAAGTCGATTTACTTTTTCTTTTCTTTATGATCGGCGTGCTTCCGGCATTTCGCACAGAATTTTTTGATATTCAGCTTTTCGCTGCCCGGCTTCCGACGCAGGACGTAATTATAATCGCCGCAGGTCGTGCAAACGAGAAACACCGGTTCCGCTTTTTTCTTGCCTTTTGCCATGATTTCTTCTCCAAAAAATTATATTTCCACGGATAAATGAAAAAACAATCTCGCATTCAGATGATGAATTTTAGCCGAAAACGCCCCTTTTGGGAATCCCCCCCGGTGGCAGGATGAAGAAATTTTGCGAAAAAAGAAGCACCGGGATGTGGGACATCCTATGTCCCGCTCACCCTCCCAGCTTGATCGGCCCTTTCGGGCTCTTGAGGTTAAACAGGCCGAAAAGTTCGTTTTGGGTGAGGCCGAGTTTTTGCCGCGGGGCTTCGGCGCCGCAGATGATGGCCTCGAAAAGTTCGCGTTTTTCCTGTAAAACCCGGTCGATCCGCTCTTCGATCGTGCCCTGCATGAGGAAGCGGGTGATCGTGACGGCGCCGTTGACGCCGATTCGATGGGCGCGGTTGATGGCCTGATCCTCCACGGCGGGGTTCCACCAGCGGTCGAAAAGAAAGACGTAATTGCAGAATTGCAGGTTCAGGCCGACGCTCCCCGCGCCGTAACTCATCAGCAGCACGTGTTTGTCGGACGAGTGGCGGAATTCCTCGATCACGCCGTCGCGCTTGGCGGAGGGGATTTTGCCGTGGTATTCCAGCGGGCCGAAACGCTCGAGGGATTTTCGCAGCCGGAAGATGGTTTCGGTCCACTGGCTGAACACGATTGCCTTGCGTCCGCTGGCGGCGACTTCTTCCAGGTCGGCCTCCAGCCGCTGAAGTTTCGGGCTTTCGCCGGTGCAGGGGTCGAAATTGCAGATCTGTTTCAGCCGCAGCACGAGCTCGAAAACGTGCTGAATGCTGGCGGAATCGCCCATTTCGGTTAGTCGCAGGGCTCCCTGGGACTCGGCCATCTTGTATGTGCTTTCCTGCTCCGGCGACATACTCAGGTCGGCGTCCCGGTACAGCCGTGGCGGCATGTCCTTCAGCACCAGGTCTTTCGTCCGCCGCAGCACATAATCGCCGATGGCGCGGCTCATGGCCGACGGTTTCATCTCATGATTCAGGTAGCCCGGGGAGAGGAATTCGAAGATGCCGATTAAATCGTCGGTGGAATTTTCGATCGGCGTGCCGGTCAGCGCCCAGTTCCGGCCGCGGGAGATGGCACGGGCGGCGACGGAGGTGGCGCTGTTCTGGTTTTTGATCCGCTGCGACTCGTCGAGAATCACCAGATCGAAAGGCACGGGCGGCATGTCCTGCGGGGCGAAAAACTCGCGGTCGCGGTTCAGCAGTTCGTAATTCGCGATTTTCACCGGGACGTCCATCAGTTGCCATTGCCACGCGCGGCGGGCCTGGTCGCCCTCGATAATCATGAGCGGAATTTCCGGCGCCCAGACCTCGAATTCGCGTTTCCAGTTCGTCACCAGCGGTTTCGGACAGATGAGAAGGACGTTCCGCAGGTCGCCGCTTCGCAGCAGCAGCCGAATGGTGGTGATGGCCTGCATGGTTTTGCCCAGGCCCATTTCGTCGGCCAGGATCGCCGCCGTCCGCGAGTACAGGAAGGACACGCCCTCCCACTGGTAATGGAACGGCTCGAACGGAAAATGCAGGTTATTGTCCGAGTAAAGCTGGGTCAGCGGCGGCTGCAAAAGATAGCGCAGTCGGTCTTCGAGCTTAATCAGGTCACGCGGCGGCTGGATCCGTACCGGCGGGTATGCGGGCGCGGCGGCGTCCTCTTCCGTTTCCTCGTCATCGGCCGGTATTTCGTCTGGAAATTCTTCGACTAATTCTCCAGAAGTTTCCTCCTTCGGCGTTTCTTCCTGCGCTTCGCCCAGACTCCACGGCGGAAGCGTGTTTTCGGCGGGATTCGCGTCCCCGCCGGGGAATTCCTCATCTAGCGAAAGCCCGTCGGGCAGCAGATCATCCGGCATCACCGCCGCAGCAACTTCCGGCTCCGTTTCCAGCACGGGCTCTGGCTGCGCGACCGTCTGCACATCCGGAAAAACCTCCGGCGGCGCTTGCGGCGCGTGGGGTTCCGGCGTGTGCAGCACCCCCGGCGTTTCCGGAAGAATTCCCACAAAATCCGCACTCACCGGCGGCACTTCCGGCGTTTCATCCGCAGTCGCCCCAGGCCCCAGCCCGAAAAGCGGCAGGTTTTCCGCCACACTCATCGTGCCGGCCGCGCCCTGCGTGAAAATTTCGGACATCTGCGAAAGAAATCCCATTTCCGGCGTCAGCGGTTCCGGCTCCACCACATGCGTCGCGGGGGCCAGCAGGGCGGCAAGCGCCGCGGAAACGGCGTCTTGCGAAGAATCTCCAGGGATGTCGGCGGACGAAAACGGTTTCCCGGAAGGGGCGGGCACAGGCCGTTTTTTCTTTTCCGTCACACGGCATAAAACGTCCGGATCCCCGAAATAAAAACTCCGCACCCGTATCCCCGGCGGCATGATCCGTACCGTCAGCGCCACCGGCGGCGTGAACGTCACGGGCAGGTCACACACCTCCACTCGCGGCGGACGCCCCAGTGCCACGTTCCAGCCCAGCGTCAGGATTTCCACCCGCGGCGGCTCGGGAGTCGATGAATGCGTTTTGGGCTTTTCCATATTAAACCAGTTTTGAAATTTCGTTGGACAAAAAACAGCAGCCGGGAGCGCAGCGGAACACAGTGACGCGCAGAGACCGGATAGAATCGTCGGGGTTTTCTCCACTTCAATCCGGTCTCTGCGCTAACGCTCCGCTCCCGGCTGCTGTTCTTGTGTCCAAATAATTGATAAAATGCGCTAATGCGTAATGCGAAATAGGGAATAGTATTATAAAACGGGCACGGGATATACATGCATCATTATGCATTTCGCATTTCGCATTTCGCATTCACGATATACTTTCTCAGGCGTTTCGGTGTGTGATTCAGTTCCATCTCGCCGTCGCGCACGTCACCGGTGGCGGCCCACGTTTCGGCCTCCTGCGTGGCGAGGATCAGAGCGTTCTCGACCAGGCGGGCGTAATGCTCCAGACCGTCCTGCTTCAGTTTCGGCGGGATAAAAATCGGTTCGGGGAAAATGAGCCTCGCGCGGGAGTATGGCCGGGGGAGGGCGAAACGGTCCCAGGAACCGGCGCGCCAGGGACGGTCGAAACCCATGCCTGTGGGCACCAGCGGCATGCCGAGCTTGGAGGCGAGGTAAATCGTGCCCGTGGACATGCTCCGCCGCGGCCCTTTCGGCCCGTCCGGCATCATCGTCAGGTGATAACCGCTTTCGCCGATTTTCAGCAACTCCCGCAGCGCTTTCGTGCCGCCGCGGGTGCTGGAGCCGCGAAAAATCTTGAAGCCCATAAACTCCGAAAGCTGCGTGATGAGCTCCGCGTCCCGGTGCTCGGAAGTGATGGTGGCCACCTTGCAGTTCCCGAAAAATCCCACCGGCAGCAGGATGTACTCGTGCCAAAACGCGTAAATATACGGGCGGTCCACCCAGCAGCTTTTCGGATCCGCGGCGGGCGTAGCCGTCCAGTACCGGGCGTCCAGCGTGGACATGTACCGGTAATAAAACGCGGAGCCCAGCAGGCCCAGGGCACGGTTGACGGCGGGAGGGACGTTTATTTTCATGGAAATTAGGAATGAGGAAGGAGGAATGAGGAATGTGTTTTGGAGATAAGCTGGTAGTACGCTTGCGTAATTCCTAATTCCTCATTCCGCATTAAGGCGCAAGCCGTCATACGCGGGCGCGACGTTTTCGGGCAGTTCGCGCGAAAAGGCGGTGTGCTCCAGGTCGTGACACAGGTGGGTGAAAAAGGTGCGGCGGGGCTTAAGTTCCTCGACCACGGCCAGGGCCTCCTCAACGTTCATGTGCGTGATGTGCGGACGGTAACGCAGGCAGCCGAGAATGAGGGTATCCAGGCCGTATAAATGAGGGAGGGTTTCCGGCGGAATGAATTTTACATCGGTGCAGTACGCCAGGTTGCCGATCCGGAATCCGAGAATGTCGGCCCGCCCGTGCCCGAAACGCAGCGGCAGGATTTCCGCCCCGAGCACCGAAAACGGCACGCCGGGCGTGATGCGGTGCATATCCAGTTTCGGGATGCCGCCGGCGGGGTATTCCTGCACTTCCGGGTCGAAAATGTAAGCGAAACGCCCGCGGATTTCGGCTTCCACGGACGCCTCGCAAAAAACGGAAATCGGCGCCCAGTCCAGATATAGTGAAAAAATACGCGTGTCGTCCAGCCCCAGCAGATGATCGCTGTGGGCGTGCGTATACAGAACGGCGTGGGCGTAACGCAGCTTTTCCCGGAGAAATTGCGTCCGCAGATCCGGCGCGGTATCAATTAAAAGGTTTCCGTCCGGCAGGCCGAGGATGATGGAACTGCGCGTGCGGTTATTTTTTGCATTTTTGCTGGTGCAGACGGCACATTCACACCCGATCATGGGCACGCCGTGTGACGTGCCGGTGCCGAGAAAGATCAGCTCGCCAGGGGGTAATGATTCCCGCATTTTTTGTGTTCTCTTCCGTTTCCCGCGGCGGCGAATGATTACTTTTTCTTTGTTTTACTCTTGTTCTTTTGACTTTTACTTTTGTCTTTATCATTTTTTATCTGATCCGCATTATCCCGAATCTGGGACCTGGCCGACTCCCGGCGTTTCGAGGCTTCACGCTCATATTCCTCGGAGGTCGCTTGCTCCCCACGGTCCCGATAAATTCGGGCCAGCGTGTCCGCGGCGTCCACATTCGTCTTGTCCAGCTTCAAAACCTTTTTATAATCCTGAATCGCTTTATCCATCCGGCCCTGATTTTCATGCAGGTATGCGCGGTTCATGTACGCTTTCGTGTATTCCGGGTTTTCCTTGATGGCGTTATTATAATTCTCCAGCGCTTTGTCATATTTCCCAGCGTTATCGTACTGCTGGGCTGCCTTAAAGTATGTCTGTGCATTCTTTTTATTCACTTTCGGCTTCTGCTCACACCCCGTCAGCGTGATCGCCGCGATGGTCGTGCAAAACATTATGCAGAACACGAAGAATGTGGAAAACCGCTGCCGATTACCGGAAAGTTGCGCGCCGAAGAATCGCATGGGAAACGCCTTCATAAAATGGAGTGAAGTAAAAAAATGGAAGAAATGACTGTCGTCCACCCATTATAACGAAAAACCGGCCCGGCGAAAAGGGACATTTCGGCGAAACCGTCTGAAAACACCCGCGGAAAACGGTTTTTGTCTGTTTTCGCTGGGGTTTTCACCAGATTTTGTTTATGTCGGAGAAAAAACCGGCAGCGTCATCCGTCACGGGGCATTTTTCCGTATGCCACTGCGGGCGAAACACGGTGATGTTTTCGTCCGCACACGCCATTTGCGTGACGATGCGCGTGAAGAATTGCGAAATGCGGCGGATGCCGGGGATGTTTACGGAGTCCACGGTGTCTTGGGGGGTGTGGTACGTCTGCGTGATTCCGGTGGCGGTCATGCATGCCGGGATCTCGTACGGCAAAAACGCGGCATGATCACTGCGCGGCATCACGCTCCACGGAAACACCAGTTCCAGCGGTGTTTCCACGTCTGATTTTTTATTCGCCACATTTTTTTCGCCTTTCACAGGTTTTTTTTCGCCCGCCGCATTCCCCGCCAGGAACCAGGCCTCCAGATGTTCACCGGTGCGCGTGCCGAAAATGTAAAGCTGGGATTTTTTGTTCATGCAGCCGTTTAAGTCGAAATTCATGACCAGTTCCACATTCTTCAGCGGAATCGTGGGGTTCTCTGCCCAGTAACGTGAGCCGAGGATGAATTTTTCCTCGCCGTCCGCGAATAAAAAGAGGATGGAGCGTTTTGGCGCCACGGGGAGGCGTTTCAGGGCTCTGGCCACCTCCAGTAAAATTGTCACGCTGCTGGCGTTATCATCCGCACCGTAATAAATGACGCGCCGCGTCTGCGATTTTTCCGTCCCTGCATCCGCCGTCGGGAGAACCGCACGCTTCAGCCGCCGTGTCCAGGTGTCCGTTTCTTTCGGAATCGGCACGTCCCGGAACCCCAGATGATCATAATGCGCACAGAGAATAATGTATTTTTCCGCCAGCTCCGGATCACTGCCCGGCAGCACCGCCAGGACATTCTGACCGGCCCCTTTTTCAGGGTACGCTTCCCGCGGGATTTCCTGCAAAAATGACGTGTTTTCGGCCTGCGTTTCCGCGTAACCGTAAGATTTCAGCTCCGCCGCGAGATATTCCGCCGCCGCGCGGCCGTGAGGCGTTCCGTATTCCCGTCCGAGAAATTCCTCGCCAGCGATTTTTTCCATTTTCCACAGGACATCCGCGTCCGTAATTCCGGAAGCGGCTTTTTCCACGTCCGCCGCCGTCAGTCCGGGAGGATACGAAAACCGGACGTCCTCCCCGGCCAGTAACGGCTGATGAAATGTTAGCGCCGCGGCAAAAATCACGCCTGTTATCAGGAGAAAATCAAAAAACCGCGAAAAACGGCGTGTGAAACAGGGGGATTTCATGGCGGTGTGTGTTTTTTGGATTAAAAAGGTGGGGAAAGGGCATGTGTTTTGTGCGGAAAACGCCATTATACCGCGCATCGTCAGTCGCCGCCAGCGCCCCACTTGCGAAAACGTGCGGGGAGTTTAAAATAGAAGAGGTATAAAAACCTTAACAAAAAAATCTTTTCTTCACCCAAATATCAAAGGAACACACCCATGTCTCATGCCCCCGTCCGTTTCGTGCTGGCGATTCATAATCATCAGCCGGTGGGAAATTTCGGCTGGACCATCGAGCAGGCGTACCAGGACAGTTATTTACCGTTTCTGGATGTTTTTTCGGAGCCGAAGTATGAGTCCCTGAAAATTTCGTTGCATAACAGCGGGTGCCTGACGGACTGGCTGGAGACGCATCACCCGGAATATCTGGACCGGCTGGCGGAACTGGTGGCGGCCGGACGGGTGGAAATTCTGGGCGGTACGTATTATGAAGCCATTCTCGGGATGCTTCCGTCGCGCGACCGAATCGGGCAGATTCAGCGGTTCACGCGGTGGCTGGAAATGCGGCTCGGCGGGAAAGTCCGCGGGATGTGGATGCCGGAGCGGGTGTGGGAGGCGTCTTTTGTGCAGGATCTGGCGGCCGCGGGAATCGAGTATACCGTGGTGGATGATTTTCACATGAAGAAGGCCGGGCTGACGGAAGATCAGCTTTTCGGGTACGTGGCCACGGAGGATAACGGCGCGATGATGGGCGTTTTTCCGGGCAGCGAAAAAATGCGGTACTGGATTCCGTTTCATGAGCCGAAAGAGACGGTGGAGTACTGCAAAAAAATCCGGAAGACGCATCCGCACGCAATTCTTGTTTTCGGGGATGACGGCGAAAAATTCGGCACATGGCCCGGCACGCACACGCATGTGTATAAAAACGGCTGGCTGGAAACATTTTTTGACGCCCTGGTGGAAAACGCAAAAGACATTCGCGTGGTCACGCTGGCGGAGGCGTATGATGAGGTGAAGCCGCTGCAGAAGCTTTATGTTCCAGAGTGCAGTTACCGCGAAATGACGGAGTGGGTGCTGCCCGCGCACCGGCTGATGGAATATGAGTCGGCCGTGAAGGACCTCCAGAAAGATGACCCTCTCTGGCAGCGGCTGCGCGGCTTTCTTTCCGGCGCGAACTGGCGAAATTTTAAGGTGAAGTATCCGGAAACGAATGAAATGTACGCCCGGATGATGTACGTCAGCTGCCGGCTGGCGGAGTTGGAGACGCGCGTCCTGAAAGAAAAGCGGAACACGCCGGAAATGCTCCAGACGCTGGACGCGGCGCGTGCGGATCTTTACCGCGGCCAGTGTAATTGCAGTTACTGGCACGGCGCTTTCGGCGGCGTTTATCTCCCCGTGCTGCGCGACGCCGTTTACAGCCATTTAATCGCCGCGGACACCCGCCTGGATGAAATTCAGCGAAAACTTGACGGCACGCTGCCGGCCATTTCGGTGGAAATCGGGGATTTTGATTTTGACCTGCACCCGGAACTCCGCGTTATGAACGGCGAAATGACCGCCTGGCTTTCCCCGCACCGCGGCGGAACGCTGTATGAACTGGACATTCCCCGCGTCCCGCATAACCTCCTGGCCACGCTCGCCCGCCGGGAGGAGGCGTATCACCGGAAAATCCTTCTTCACCGCCCGGAGCATGACGGGGATTTCGCCAGCATCCATGACCGTGTGGTGTTTAAGCAGGAAGGGCTGCAGAACCGTCTCCAGTATGATGGGTATCTGCGGAAAAGCATGACGGACCTGTTTTTTCCGCCGGGCACGACGCTCGAGGATTTATTTCTGGGGAATGCGCTGCCGGGAGAGGATTTCGCGGGGAAACCGTACTCGGTGAAGGCCACGGAGACGGAAACGGCGTGTGAAATCACCTTCTCGCGCAGCGGCGAGGCGGTGGCCGTGAACGGAGAGACGCATGAAATAAGAATCGTAAAGACGTTCCGCACGCAGGCCGGGGAGCCCGGTTTTCGCGTTCATTATCAGCTTCAGCATCTTCCGCAGGACGCGGTGTTCCATTTCGGCAGTGAATTCCATTTTGCCGGGATGCCGGCGAACTGTGACGACCGGTATTTTTATGCGGAAATCCTGACGGGAATCGAAGAAATGGACACCGCCACGGCTGCGAAAAACGCCACGGAAGTGCCCGCACGGCGGAATCTCGGCCATCTGGGCACCCGGCTGGATCTGGTGGACGCCCAGCTCCTGGGGCTGGTGGATGAATGGCTGAAACTGGACGTCCGCGTGACGCTTTCCCGCCCGGCCCGGGTGTGGACGTACCCCGTGGAGACGGTTAGTAATTCGGAAGGCGGTTTCGAGTTGGTGCATCAGTCCGTGGCGGTGGTGCCGAACTGGTTCGTGCAGGGGGATGCCGCGGGCTGCTGGGAAACGGAAATCGCGGTTCAGTTCCCGGAGCCTGGTAAATAATGGTTCTGGGAGCCGACTTGCGGGGCCACATACGCAGGTGCGGATGTCGGCGCGGCGGGTAATGTGGACGGTAACGCAGCCGGTGACACAGGGACTGCGGGTGGCGGGACGGCCGCCACGGCGGAAGCTGGCGCTGGGGCGGGTGCTGCGGCTCCAGCGGTTCCTGCCACGGCCGTTGTCTCTGCCGGTGTTTCTGTTTTCGTCTCCGCCACCTGAATCTCTTTCTCCGGCGGTTCCGTAAAAAATGCCTGCTCGCCCACCGGAATGGAATCATTTCCAGCTGTTCTCGCCAGCGGAATGTCCATTTCCATGCCCGCGATGGAGCTGCGTTTATAAATTTCGCCGTCCTGAACGGGCCCGACTCCCAGCACCCACGTATTTCGCGCGCGGCTGTGAGCCACCAGGTTTCCGGACTGCCAGACCGGCCGGCCTGTTTTCACGTTATACGCGAAAAGTCCGACTTTCACCACCGCTTTTTGGGTGGTTTTCTTAGCCAGAGAAACTTCCGGCAGCACGCTGATATTCATTCCAGGCACGGTAAAGGGCAGGGATGTTTCCGGCACGCCGAAAAGCAGATCGTGCTGATCCGTTCCGGCCGCTCCGCCGCGAATTTCGACGATATACTCCACTTTTTCCTTATCATCCTCCACCTGACAGCCGCTGGCCAGGGCGTGCTGCCGCACGAGACTGATGAGGTAATCGGAGTCCACCACTTTCAGATACTTCGTGTCAAAATAAACCCGTCGGCCCGCCAGCGCCCGGAAGTCCACCTGGCTGACCGCGCGATCCATGGCGTCTGAAATCACGAGCTGTTCCGTGCCTGTACGGGAAGTATTCGAAGTTTTCGTTGAGCCGCAGCCCGTCATGAGCCCACAGAGGGACACGCAGATGGTCAGGAAGGATACGAGCGTCGGCTTCTGCATGGGGACGTTTTCATGGAATAAGGGATGATGACACGCAGTGGCGGGGGATAAACCGGCTGGTGGCCCGCAGGGATGCCCTGAAGGCGTTACTTATTTGTACGCGGTATCCTAGAATATTTTCGTGTCCGTGAAAAGAGCAAAAATGCAAAAAACTCGGAAATGATTTTGTGCGAAAAGTTTGATTTTTCCGGAAAGTTATGTTAAAATTCGAGACAAAACAAAAAAGATGGAAAATCTGCGTGTATTTATGATTATTCAGGGGAAATTTTAATTGAAAAGTTTTAAATCTGATGTATAATATAAAATGATATGTATTTTTTTAATAACGTATAATGACGTATTTTATTGAATAATGGACTCCATCCGCCTGATCTGCCCGCCGAATTCGTTCACGCCCGTGATGCTCACGGCTGCGTATATTTACGGTTTGGACCGTACTCCCCGCCCTGCCGACGCCCGTCTGGAGGATAATATTCTGACGTTAAATCCCCCGGGGCGAGAATCCATTCGGCTTAATTGTCCGTGGACCATCCCGGAAGTCGGGCATCAGCTGATTTCCACGGGCACGCTGGCGCGGCGCGAGCAGCCGTATTATCTTTCGGTGGAATTGGCCCGCGGGCTGTGTGTTTCGGTACGAAATCAGGCGTCGGACTGGGAGGTGGCCGGGCTGGCGGTCAGTGAGGATTTCTGGAAGGTTATTTATGAAGCGGGGCGACGGATGCACCAGGCGGCGTGTCTTTCCACGCAGGAAAATGCCCCCTTCGAACAGGTGGATCAGGCGGCGAACATTTCCATGCAGCTTTCCTCGAAAGCGGCCCTGATGCTTTCGCAGCAGTATGTGGATCGCGTGCTTGCGCTGCGTCACGCGGCGATTCAGGCTCAGCATTCCCTGAACGCGATTCAGGAGCAGGAGCGGTTTTCCACGGATGAGGTGGATTCGGCCGGGGCGTGTTCGGTGCTGGATGACGAGGAAGCGGATCTGGATGTTTCGGAATCGGGGACGGCGGTGCATGCGATTGAAGCGGTGCCCCCGAAATACATCGGCGCCCGGTTGGGCACGGCTCTGCTGGAAAAAGAGGTGAAGGGCCTCTTTCTGGAGACGTTTAATATTGTCACGATCGCCCTGAGCTGGAAGCGTATTCAGGAAGATCCGGAAGAGCTGGATAAAATTCAGAAGCAGGTCGACTGGGGTTACAGTAATGGTTATCACATGACCGCGGGGCCGATTCTTGATTTTTCCGCGCCGGCGCTGCCGGAGATGATCATGCGGAATCAGGGAGACATGACGGCCATCTGTTTTCAGGTGCGGGAGCATGTGGAGCGGGTGGTGAAGCGATTCCGGAATAAGATTAAAACGTGGATTGCCACGTCGCGCGTGAACACGCATTTCGCGCTGGGGCTTTCGCCGATTCAGCAGTTGGAGCTGACGGCCCGGGTGATGACGTGGATTCGGGAATTTCATCCCACGGCGAAGATTGCCACGGCGATCGACCAGCCGTGGGGAGACGCGTTTTTGCCGCCGCCGATCGGCGTTTCGGAGATGCCGGATGCGCTGATGACGCCTATGACGTGCGCGGAGATTTTGATTCGCTCCCGGTTCGGGCCGTCCTCGCTGATGCTGGAATTTAATGTGGGATATCAGGATCGCGCGACGTATGACCGTCCGCTGGTGGAGTGGTCGCGGCTGATTGACGCGTGGTCGCAGTTCCGGATTCCGCTGTATCTTTCGTTTCGGGTGCCCAGTGCGTGTACGCGGGATTTGAAGGCCGCGGTGCAGACGCCGCCGATCTGGCAGGGGTGGAACATCCGGCAGCAGAATTTCTTTGCCGCGACGGTCTTGCCGCTGGCGCTGGCGAAACCGCTGGTCTGCGGTGTGGCGTGGCCTGTTTTCCGGGATTACAACGCGCACGATTATCCGAATGCAGGCCTGATCACGGCGGATGGTCGTGGAAAGCGTGCGATGAACACGCTGGCGCTGCTGCAGAAGAAGTTTAATCTGGATGATTGACTCCGCTGCCGGAGCAGTGCGGGGATCGGTGCACGCGTAAAGGTGGCAGAGCCGCCATCGTAAGATTGCGGGAAAAAAGCAATAAGCACAGGTTTCGCGGCTGGCAAAATCCATTCCGCAATCTTACGATTGCGGCTCTGTAATTTCTGCGTACTCTGGGGTGTTCTGGTAATCCCGCGACGCTTTTTTTCGGCCCGCAATCTCCGGAGTGCGTTTACCGGATGAACCGTTTTTATAGGTGCTTTTTCACTTTCTTTTGATTTTTTTGTGTTATAACCGGGAGAAAGTCTTGTCGACTACTTTACTTTCGTTGCGCTTGCCGGTAAAATGCAAGATGGAGAGCGTCTTGTCGGCCTGATTAGTTGGAATGTAAAAAAAGTGTAAGTAAGTGGAATCCGTCGGTTTTCGGAGTTGCGTCCCATGAAAAATGAATTTGATCCGTATCGTAAATGGCTTGGCATTCCGCCGTCAGAACAGCCGGCAAATCATTATCGGATACTGGGAATCGGGCTTTTTGAGTCGGATAAAGACGTGATTTCGAATGCCGCGGACCGTCAGATGGCGCATGTGCGGACGTTTCAGACGAGTAAGTACTCGGAAATGTCGCAGACGATTTTGAATGAGCTTTCGGCGGCACGTGTAACGCTTCTGGATGACGCGAAGCGTGCGGCTTACGACGAAAAATTGCGGGAAGAGCTGTCCAAGAATGAGGCGGCGGTGATGGTGAAAGCGGTGGTGGTTCCGGTCGGCGGAGTGGCGGTGGGAACGCCCGCGGCAGCTCCCCCCGCGGCGGTACCGGTTCAGGAGGTGGGCGGCAGGGCGGCCCCTCCGCAGATGGTGCAGCCCGTCCCCGCGGCTGGCGGCGGAGCATCCTGGGCCCCGGCCCGAAAAAGGAAAAAGGACTCCACGGTCTTAATCGCCATTCTGGCGACGGTGGTGATCTTTTTGATCCTGTTTCTGGTATTCGTCATGCAGTCAGATCCGGGGAAAAATGAGCAGAACGGTTCAGGGAAAGGGAAAATTGCCTCGGCCCCCGCCCCCGTGCAGCCCAAATCCGAAAACGGCGGATCAGGAAAACAGGAGGAATATGATCCCGTAAAGCACACGCAGCAAATCGAAGACGCCATGAATACGCCGCCGGATGGTGGTGTGACAGATGAATCTGACGACACAGGAAAAACAGACGCCACGGATACTGCCGCGGATACGTCGGAAGACGCGACGGATGAGGATCCACCGGCGGAACCGGTGAAGGATCCCCCGAAAACGACGACTTCCCGGGAGTCGGTGAACGTTACGCCGGAGATGCTCCGCTACGCAGCCGGTGGGCTATTCGATACCCTGACGGTTCCCGGGCGGGAGGATATTCCGCTGGTCGAGGACATGGGCACAGTGCTTCCGGGCACGGGAGGGGCTGCGGGAATTGCGGCGCCGTCGCGTGAGATTACCCGGGATGCTGGCGGTGCGCGCAACGGCGTGCTGCTTGCGACGCTGATGGAGGAAGGCAAGGGCATGAAGCTGCGCAAGCCGATCACGAAGGACGAGTCGGCGCGGAAGTCGTATTTGAAATATTATGGCGGGACGGACGAGACGGAAGAGGCGGCCGACAAGGGCGTGCAGTGGCTGGGCAAGAACCAGAGCACCGCGAAGTTCTGGAATTATAATCACGCGTTTCTCGCTCCGGGAAAGCTGCGGAAAAGCAGCAAAAACCCTGGCACGATGACGGCCCCGACTTCCGCCACGGCCCTGGCGCTTTTGGGGCTGCTGGGGGGGGGGAATTCGCCGAAAACAGGGAAATTGCGTCAGCCGACCATGGAAGGACTGAACTATTTATCCAGCGTCGCGCTGCCGGTGGCGCCTACCCGGAACATGACCACGACGCAGGTGCGTGCGTTTTGTGCGCCGGCGAACAAGGGGAACTGGACGGAGTTGTGCCTGGCGGAAAGTTCGACGCCGTACCTTCACGCGCACGCGTGGTCGACGGCCGCGGTTTGCGAGGCATATGGCCTGGTGAAAGACTCGAAACCCAGCGACGCGGTGCCATACGGCAAGTTTGCGGTCTGCCTGATCAATCACGTGCTGAATCGCCAGAATATTTCGGACGGTGGTTGGCCCAGCCGCGAGTCCACGCTGGGGACTTACGCGTATCCGACCTCGATGTACTCGAGTGGGGACGAGGCGACCGTCTGGAATCTGCTGGCATTAAAAGCCGCGAAGGATGTCCAGGTGGGCGACCTTCGCCGAATTATCCTGGCCAATGAAAAAGCGGCCGGATACTGTCGGATGCAATTGGGGGTGGTGGATTATCGCTTAAACGATGCCTATACCGGTAGAAGTAGCGCCACGCCCTGGACGTCACGGCAGCTTTCGCCGAAAATGCTCACCTCGGTGCGGAATTGCCTGTTGGGCCTGCGCCTGACGGGCACGAAATTATCGGATAAGGAGCAGGCTGTCCTGGAGGATGTGTGCGTTACGCTCATGAGCAAGGAGCCGAGCGTTGACGACGGAATGTCCAACTTCCTGACGGCACTGCTCGTGCGCGATGTGGATCCGGAAGGCTGGGAGGCCTGGAACGAAAAACTTCGTGAAATGTATATCGAGCAGCAGGAAAAAGACCGCGCCGAGCTGGGGAGCTGGTATTATCCGATGGCCAGTCATGAAGAGTTGGAGTGCGGCCGGCTTTATTGCACGGTGGCCGCGATTTTGTATTTGCAGTCGTATTATCATTGTCCGCCGCTGAGTAACGGAAAGTAAAGGAATTCGGTCGGCGTCAATATTTAAGCAAAACGGTGCGTGGGATTTATTCCATGCGTTTGAATTCGGAGAACTCGAAGGAGAAATCAAATGACATTAAACATTACCCGCCGTAATTTTGTGAAAGCCGGTGCCGCCGCCAGTGTGGCGCTGGGAGGGCTGTCGGTGGCCCGTTCTGCGCACGCGAACGAAGGCTCGGACGTGCTGAAAATCGGTCTGGTGGGCTGCGGTGGCCGGGGAACCGGCGCGGCGAACGATTCGCTCTCCGCCGACCCGAACACCAAAATCGTCGCCATTTCCGACATTTTTGAAGATCGCGCGGCCAATTGCCGCGACCAGCTGGTCAACCGTTTCGGTGACCGCGCCCCGCTGACCGCCGACACGACGTTCGTCGGTTTCGAGGGATACAAAAACGTGATCGACATGTGCGACGTGGTTCTGCTGTGCAGCACGCCGTATTATCGCCCCATGCACATGCAGGCGGCGGTGGAAGCCGGGAAGCACATGTTCTTCGAAAAGCCCGTGGCCACCGACCCGACCGGCATCCGCAAAGTGATCGAAGTGGGGAAAATGGTCGAGCAAAAAAATCTCACCGCCATTTGCGGTCTCTGCTGGCGCTACGAAAAAAGCATCCAGGAAACCATGAAACGCATTCATGACGGCGCCATCGGCGACGTGGTCTCCGCGCATGTGACGTACCTCACCGGCGAGTTATGGCACAAGGCCCGCCAGCCCGACGATACGGAAATGATGTACCAGAACCGCGACTGGTATAATTTCCGCTGGCTTTCCGGCGACCATAACGTGGAACAGGCCGTGCACAGTCTGGATAAGGGCATCTGGGCTTTCGCCGACGTTCCTCCCGTGGACGCGTGGAGTATCGGCGCCCGCACCGTGCGGAATAATCCGAAAACGGGCGACATTTACGACCAGATTTACTCGACTTTCGATTTCGGCAACGGCCGGAAGCTGTACGCCGCCAGTCGGCAGATTAACGGATGCCACAGCGAAACGCGCGATTATATCATGGGCACGAAGGGTTACGCCCATGTGCTGGACGAGCGTGCGATTTACGATCTGGACGGCAAGCAGGTCTGGAAATTCCGCGGCAACGGCGGAAACATGTACGTCCAGGAGCACGAAGCGATGTACGCCTCCATCCGTAGCGGTGCCGGCAAGAATGACTGTCACACCGGCGCGCAGAGCACCATGCTGGGGATTCTCGGCCGAGAAACCGCATACACGGGCAAGAAAATCAGTTGGGAGCAGATGATGAACTCCCAGCAGGACTTCACCCCGACGGAATTTAGCCCGAACGGCATTCCGGAAAACGTTCCGGACGAAGACGGCAATTACCGCCAGTATCTGCCAGGCCAAACGCCGTTCGCGTGATAACGGAGCCGCAGTCGTAAAATTGCGGGGATGAGGAATGGGGGATGGGGAATGAAAAATAAAAGAATGTGAAATTGTGCAAGCGTTCAATCATTCCTTATTTCTCATTCCTCATTTTCTATCCCTCATCCCCTACTCCCTACCCCCCATCCCTCATGTCCGACCCTCCGCCCGTTCTGGAAGTCCGTCATCTGAAAGTCCGTTTCCGGCAGGAAAAGCGTTTTCGCGGACAGTCCGTGGAGGAAGTTCGGGCCGTGGATGATGTTTCATTTCGGCTGGAGCAGGGCGAAACGCTGGGAATCGTGGGCGAATCGGGTTCTGGGAAGTCGGTGACGAATCTCGCGCTGATGGGTCTGGTGCCGGATCCGCCGGGGCGAATTGCAGATGGCGAGGCGATTTTCGACGGGCACGACCTGCTGAAACTTTCTCGGGCCCAGATGGCCGACATTCGCGGAAACCGCATCGCGATGGTCTTTCAGGATCCGATGACGTCTCTGAATCCGTTTTTGACCGTGGCCCAACAATTGACCGAAATCACGCGCCGGCATCTGAAACTCTCGCGCAAAGACGCCCGCGACCATGCCATGGACGTGCTCCGCAGCGTGGGCATTCCGAATCCCCAGCGGCGGATCGACGATTATCCGTACCAGATGTCCGGCGGAATGCGGCAGCGGGTGGTGATCGCGATGGCCATTTCGTGCCGCCCGGAACTGCTGATTGCGGACGAGCCGACCACGGCGCTGGATGTGACGATCCAGGCTCAGATTCTTGATCTGCTGCGACAATTGCAGGCGGAAAACGGTATGGCGATCACGCTCATCACGCATGACCTGGGGGTGATCGCCGACAGTTGCCGTCGCGTGCTGGTGATGTACGCGGGGAAAATCGTGGAGCAGACGGACGCCGAGACGCTTTTCGCGGCCCCGAGGCACCCGTACACGCGTGGACTGATTGCGTCCATGCCGCGGTTGGATGAGCCGGACGGGGTGAGGTTGACGCCGATTCCCGGTCAGCCGCCGAATCTCGCGGAGTTACCCGCCGGGTGTGCGTTTTGTCCGCGGTGCCCCCTGGCGTTCGAGCGCTGCCGGGTGGAGACGCCGGTGCTGGAGGGCGAGCCGGGGCATATGTTCGCGTGCTTTGTGCGGTAATGGCCAGTTAGAGCAGGTATTAAAATAATTTACGCACAAGAAAATCGGCCGGGAGCGGAGCGTTAGCGCAGAGACCGGATCGAAGTGGGAAAAACTTCGGCGATTCGATCCGGTCATTCCGCTCCGCTCCATTCCCGGCTGCTGTTCTTGCGGACAGATTCATTTATAACCGCTTTAGCCTCTTTCGGTCCCGTCGATGAAGCACCGGAACATCGGCTGAAGTTCTGCTTGGGAGTGGATGAGCCAGTTTTTTCTGTTATTATTCGCTTTTCTAAAAAATACGCTCCCCCCTGCTTGTAGTTTTGTTGCAATTCGATAGACTTATACCTAATAATGGGAGAAACTTGTGTTATTCTTCCGCCGGTGTTTGTATGCGCCACTGCGGCAGGACGACATTCGAACAGGTTTTCCCATTATACAATAATATTACGCTTAAATTGTCGGATTGTTTTATAGAGACGAAGAACGGGAAGCGCGTTGGCCCGGCTTCTTCATCAGGAAATTCCATTTTCCCAACGTTATTTAATTTTAGGAGACATTAATATTATGAAGAAGATCGGTACCTTTTTGGTCCTCCTTCGTGGTTGTGTCCTGGCGACGGTCGCGATGGCGGCGTTTGTTGCCGGTGGCATGACGTTTGCGCAGGAAGCGGCGGCTTCCACGGAAGACGCCCCGGCAGTGGAAGCGGCCGTCGAAACCCCGGCTCCGGCTGCGGAAGAAACCCCGGCAGTCGAAGCGGCTCCCGAAGCCCCGGCCCCGGCTGCGGAAGACGCTCCGGCAGTGGAAGCGGCTCCCGAAACCCCGGCTCCGGCTGCGGAAGACGCTCCGGCAGTGGAAGCGGCTCCCGAAACCCCGGCTCCGGCAGCGGAAGACGCTCCGGCAGTGGAAGCGGCTCCCGAAGCTCCGGCCCCGGCTGCGGAAGAAGCCCCGGCAGTCGAAGCAGCTCCCGAAACCCCGGCCCCGGCCGAGACGCTCGAGCTCCCCGCGGTGCCTGCTGAGGATGCCCTGCTGCTGGATACGCTTCCGGATGCGGTGTTCGAAGATATCACCGTCTCCGAGCTTCCGGCGCTGGCTCCGGTGGTCGACGAACCGGCTGCGCCGGCTGTGACTCCGGCGACGACGATTGCTCCGGCGGTCGATACGCCTGCGGTGCTTGAGGTGGAAAAGGAAACGGCCGAGGCTGCCGCGGTGAAAGAAGCCGGTGAAGAGAGCAAAGAAGGCGGTCTGTTCGCGAAAAACGAGCCTTTCACTGGCATCTATGGTTTTTACTGGATCCTGGCACTGGCCGGGTCGATTTCGGCGCTGATTTTCGCCCGTAAGTTTTACGTGACGATGATGCAGGCCGACGAAGGCAATAAAGAGATGGTCGAAATCGCCGCGGCGGTGCGTGAAGGTGCCGACGCGTATCTCTGGCAGCAGTATAAAGTCGTCGCGTTCTTCTTCGTTATTATCTGGGCCTTCCTGATGTACCTGGCTTTCGGGCTGGAAGTGCAGAACAAAATCGTCCCGTGGGCCTTCCTCACCGGTGGTTTCTTCTCCGGTCTGGCCGGCTGGTGCGGCATGAAAACCGCCACGTGGGCGTCCTCCCGTACGGCGGCCGGCGCGATGAAGTCCCTCAATCAGGGCCTCCAGGTCGCGTTCCGTTCCGGTGCGGTCATGGGTCTGACGGTCGTCGGTCTCGGTCTGCTGGACATCGTGCTGTGGTTCGGTGCCCTGTACTGGGTTTTCCCGCTGCTTCCCGGCACCATGGCCTGGAACATGTCGCTGACCGAGATCACGGTCGTGATGCTGTGCTTCGGTATGGGTGCTTCGTCGCAGGCGCTGTTCGCGCGTGTCGGCGGTGGTATTTACACGAAAGCCGCGGACGTCGGTGCCGACCTTGTCGGTAAGGTCGAAGCCGGGATTCCGGAAGACGACAAGCGTAACCCCGCGACGATTGCGGACAACGTCGGCGACAACGTCGGTGACGTAGCCGGTATGGGTGCGGACCTTTACGAATCCTACTGCGGTTCGATTCTCTCCACGGCGGCACTGGGCGTGGCGGCATTCGCGGCCATGGGCGCCCCGCAGACGTGGCAGCTCAACGCGCTGTTCCTGCCCATCCTCATGGCGGCGGTCGGCATCATCCTGTCGATCGTGGGCGTGTTCCTTGTGAAAACCGACGAAAACGCCGACCAGGGCACGCTGTTGAAGGCGCTGGGTCGCGGCGTCGACGGCCCGTCGATCGTCATCGCCATCGTGGCTGTGATTCTGGGGTACTTCATGATGAACTTCCCGAATTTCACCGTCGCCCGCGGCGTGGGTCTGTCCGTCGTGACAGGCCTTCTGGCCGGCTGGCTGATCGGCAAGTGGACCGAGTATCGCACTTCTTACGAATACGCGCCGACAAAAAATATCGCCAATCAGGGCAAAACAGGCCCCGCGACGGTCATCATCGCCGGTATCGCGGAAGGCATGTTCAGCACGTGGTTCCCGGTCGTGATCGTCGGTATCGCGACGATGCTGTCGTTCGCGTTCGCGACGTGGTTCGATTTCACGAACGTTCGTATTTTCTCGCTGGGCCTTTACGGCGTCGGCATCGCGGCGGTGGGTATGCTCAGCACGCTGGGTGTGACGCTTGCCACGGACGCTTACGGCCCGATCGCCGACAACGCCGGTGGCAACGCCGAAATGTCGGATCTTCCGCCGGAAGTGCGTCAGCGCACCGACGCCCTGGACTCGCTGGGTAACACCACGGCCGCCACGGGCAAAGGTTTCGCGATCGGTTCCGCGGCTCTCACCGCCCTGGCCCTGCTGTCCGCCTACGTGGAAGAAGTCCGCGTGGGTCTGGAACGCTGGGGTGCTTCGGAAATTGTGAAAATCGAGAAGAACGAAGCTAACCTGCCTGGTTATTACAAGGTTTCCCCGAAGCTGGTCGTGTATTACGACGGCAAGGAAGAGACCGCGACCGTGAAAGCCGCTTATAAGGCGGAAGGCCGCGAGTGGTTCCCGCATACGTTCATGGTGATGCCCAGCCAGGCGAACAACCCGAACGACGAAGCTCCGATTTATCCGGGTTCACAGTATACGTGGAAGAATTCGAACGAGGCGTGGGCGGGGCTGGACACCAAAGCCGGCCCGGCGTTCATTACGCCTGAAGTCGCCGCCACGTGCCCGTTCATTCCCACGACCGAAGAAATGGCCCGCGACAAAGCCGAAAACAAACATCGTCCCGGCATGGCCGAGGTCAAGTCCGCGAACATGATGGACTGGATGAACTACTATACCTGTAACCTGCTGAACCCGAAAGTCATCGTCGGCATCTTCATGGGTGCGATGAGCGTGTTCGTGTTCGGCGCGATGACGATGATGGCCGTCGGCCGCGCGGCTTCCGGCATGGTCGAGGAAGTGCGTCGCCAGTTCCGCGAAAACCCGGGCATCATGGATTATAAAGTGAAGCCCGACTATCGTCGTCCGGTGGCCATTTCCACCCAGGCGGCCCAGCGCGAAATGATCGCGCCGTCGATGCTGGGACTGGTGATGCCGATTCTCGTCGGTCTCTGCCTCGGCGTCACGGGCGTCATCGGCCTGATGGTCGGTACGCTGACCACGGGCTTCTGCGTGGCCGTTTACATGGCCAACGCCGGTGGTGCGTGGGATAACGCGAAGAAGTACATCGAAACCGGTGTGCTGGGCGGTAAAGGTTCGGAAGCGCACAAAGCCGCCGTCGTCGGCGACACCGTGGGCGACCCCTTCAAAGATACCACGGGCCCCTCGCTGAACATTCTCATCAAACTGATGAGCATGGTCTCCGTCGTCGCCGCCGGTCTGATTGTGCTCTTCAGCTAAATCGGAATCGGCATGAGCCGCGAGTGATCTCGCAACGTTTTCCAAGAGAGTCGTCTTGCACGGCTCTCTTTTTTTGTGTCGGTCATCCAGAATGAGACAAGAACAACAGCCGGGAGCGTAGCGGAACGCAGTGACGCGAAAAGACCGGATAGAATCGCCGAAATTTTTCTCGCTACTAATGCGGTCATTCCGCTACGATCCATTCCCGGCTGCTGTTCTTGCGGCTATACTCCAGCTGCACCAGAACGCCCATTTTACTGGCGCTTTTGTGCGCCGCAATTCTTTTCTCCGCGGGACGTTTTTGCCGAGTGCGCCGAAAAAAACAGATCATTCTGCGTAAAACCGCATATATTTCATGCATTTTTCATACAGGCACCATTTTCGCGTGTTTTAGAAAATTGAATCTGCATATCAGTGATTTAAGTTTGCGGATTATGTGGAAAATAGGGAAAATTTCTTTTTTTCGCCAAAAAAAGATGGGAAATTGACCTTGACACGTTTTTTTTGCTTGCAATTCGGGGGAGTTTAGGGTTTAATAATATAAAATGTGATGAATTATTTATTAACAGGAGAATAGTGCGCAGAAATAAAGGCATTGTCTCCCCCTTTACCTATTTATCCTGAATTCAGCCGAGATGCCCTGATGCTTATCGTCTCTATCAAGATAGATGCAATATTTAGAATAAACAGCCGATAAAAATGTCCAGGGCGCGCGTCGCACGTGTCGTCCGCACAACACATAAATATTTGAAGGAGAAGTTTCCATGGGTATTTGGAGCAATCTGTGTCGCCTTTCAGCATCGGTTTTTTCGCGAGACAGTCGTCGGCGGGCAGCGAAAGGAAAGCCCGAAACTTCGGAGCACCGCGGGCTGCGGATGGAGCAGTTTGAAGATCGGGTGATGCTCAGCGTTTCGCCCAGTTCGACGGAGTTTCTCGAAGCGTTGCGTGCCTATACGCTGGAGAGCGCGATTTCTTCCGTGTCGAACTTGTCCCGATACACCGACAAGGAGCTGGCGTCGGTGGACGGCTGGATTATCGGCCTGAAAAGCGACAGCGATTCGACGGCGCTGGCCCATATGATCGGGGCGGACAACCTCGGCCGAACCGGTTTCATGCGTGACGCGTTCGTCTGGGAATTCTCCACCGACACCAGCTGGCGCGACGCCACGGCCCGTCTCAACGCGATGCCGGAAGTGGAATTCTTCTATCCGCTGCTGGCCCTGGACATCCAGACCTTCGCGGCCCCCGACGACCCGCTGTTTGCCGACCAGTGGCATCTTCAAAACAACGGCAATCTCGCCGGCTTCCCCGACGCGACCTCCGACATCAACGTTGTCGACGCATGGGACTATGCCACCGGTGCGGGCGTGACGATCACGATCATCGACGGCGGCGTGGAATTCCGCCATGAAGACTTGAGCGGCAGGTATTTGCAGGTTTACAGCTGGGACTATATCGGCGGAGACAACGACCCGTCACCGGGGAACGTGGATGACAACCACGGGACGGCCGTGGCCGGTCTGGCGCTGGCGTCTGCGGGCAACGGCCTGGGCGGGGTCGGCGTCGCTTATAACGCAGAATACGCGGCGATTCGCCTCATCGGCGGATACTCCAACGAAGTTTCCAGTGCCAACGCACTGGGCAATAACATCGACGTCATCGATATTTTCAGCAACAGTTGGGGCCCGGGCCTTCAGTCTTACGGGATTCCCAGCGGGCCTGGTCCGCTGATTCAGCTGGCGATCGAGGCAGGTATTTACGACGGACGCGATGGTTTGGGCTGTATTTACGTTTTCGCCGCCGGCAACGAATTGCAGGAGGGCGGCGACGCCAACTATAACGGGTACGCCAACTCCATTTATACCATCGCCGTCGCGGCGACCGACCAGTACGGCGCGCAGACGTGGTATTCCAGCCGTGGCGCGTGTATTTTCATTTCCGCCCCCGCAAGCGGCGAAGATACCAACGGTGAGCAGTTGGGCGTGACCACCACCGATCGCACCGGCGCAGTCGGCTACAACGCCGGCGGCTCGTACAACGATTACATGGATGGAAACTACACGAAGCAGTTCAACGGTACGTCCGCTGCGACGCCGATCGTGTCCGGCGTGATCGCGCTGATGCTCGAGGCGAACCCGAGTCTGACGTACCGCGACGTGCAGTACATTCTTCAGGAAACGGCTGTGAAAACCGACCCCACCGATGCGGAGTGGGTGACGAACGGGGCCGGCAACTGGGTGAACCCGAAATACGGTTTCGGTCTGATCGACGCCGCCGCGGCGGTTCAGGCGGCCCGAACCTGGTCGACCGTCGCTCCCACGGCGGCGCTTTATTCGGGCACGGTGATGATCAACCAGACCATTCCGGACAACAATGCCGGGGGAATTGTTTCCGCGATTGAAATGGGCCGGGAAATCGGTTTCATCGAGCAGGTCGAAGTGAAGGTGAACATCCCTCACATGAACACCGGCGACCTGGAAATCATCCTGGTTTCGCCCGCGGGCACGGAGTCGTACCTGGCCGAGGTGCACAACACGGACATCGCGTGGTACATGGGCTTGTCCGATGGGTATAACGAATGGACGTTCAGCACCGTCCGCTGCTGGGGCGAGTCTTCCGGCGGCCAGTGGCAGTTGATCGTCCGCGACCGTTTGACGGGCGACACCGGTATTTTCGTCGACTGGTCGCTGACCATCCACGGCACCGAGGGCGTTGCCGGCGGCCCGAGCCTCATGGCCGTCTTCCCCAGCACCAACAACCGCATCGACAACGGCGACATCCTCACCATCGGCCCCACGGAACTCACCCTCCGCTTCACTTTCGGCCAGAGAATCGACCCCGCCACGCTCGGCGCCATTACCGTGTGGCGGGCCGGTAACGACGGCGAATTCGTCAACGACGAATATCAGGTCCCGATCGGCTATATCGGCGTCTGCGACAACCAGAACGAAGTCGTCATCCGTTTCGCCGAAACGCTGGTCAACGATCAGTACCAGATCCGCATCCACGGCAAGCAGGTGGGCGAGGAAGTCGTTCTGGCGAACATTTACGGCACGCCGTTCGGAGCCAATGAATTCAATGACGACGGCAAAGACGACGTGTTCGAGTTCGAGCTGGATCTCGGCCCGGTCGTTACGACGGTTATCCCCATGCCCACAGTGGAGGTCGGCGGCCAGGTGATTCAGTACCGCGACCAGGTCGACGTCTATTTCAATAACGATCAGTTGGACAAAGTTTCAGCGGAAAACACAGCTTATTACCAGCTGATTTTCACCAAAGACACCGCCGACACGAACGACGATGTCGTCATTTACCCCATTTCCGCGATTTACACGTGGGACGACAAGGCCCGCGTGGGCAAAGTCGTTTTGAAGTTCGATAAAGACCTGTCCCAGTACGGCGAAGGCTCGTTCCGCCTGCGCTTGGGCGAGGAATACCGTGAATACGAAACAGCGGCTCCGGTCACGGAAGTGGGAGATACGGCCGACAGTTTCGCGGATGCGACGAATTGGACGACCTTCGGCAATCGCACCGCCGGCGGCCAAGGCCAGTCGCTGGTCATCAACGGCACCATCAGCCCGTTCCGGGGCAACATCGCGGGTGTGAACTATCCGTATACCGATTACAATTCCGTTTGGCCCGGCGGCAACGACGAACCCGGCCACCGTCTGCATCCCACCGGCGACGCGGCCATCGACGCCGAGCAGCATATCATGGGCTGGGACTTCCCCCAGTCGCCGCTGACGCCGGCCGACCTGACGCCCGGAATCACGCTGATCTATTATCATTTCCCGGTGTATAAAAACGGTTTTTACAACTTCATCACCCCGCTCCAGAAAGAAGCGTCGCGGCAGATTCTGGCGATGCTCAGCCAGTACATGGGCATTCAGTTCGTCGAAGTGGGCGTGATGCCCGACGGTTCTTCGCCGAACATTGCGGCGCTGGATATTTGGGTGGCGGACCTGGCGGTTCTCGGCGGCGAAAGCGGCCCCGGCGGCGTGGCGGGTCTTGGCGGCGGCATGACGGCCGTGCTCGACCTGGCCGACTTCGGCGACTCGGCCGACGGCCAGCTCGGCACTGGATTCACCTCTGTCATGATGCATGAAATCATGCACAACCTCGGCTTCGGCCACACCTACGACCTCGACGCCGGAACCATCATGGGCGATGGCGCGGGTGTCAACTCCTACGGCGATGGCTACTATAATTCCGGCACCGACGTCAATGCCGCCTACCCCGGCAACAACGATATCACGCACGGCCAGTACCTCTACCGGCTGGACGGCATGGACATCGACCTGCACAAATTCACGCTGAACACCGCGGGGAAATTCTCGGCCGAAATCGTCGCCGAGCGCCTCGTCAGCAATCTCAACGCGGTGCTGATCCTTTTCGACGCCAAGGGCAACGTCATCGCCCGCAACGACGACTATTTCAGCAACGACCCGTTCATGGAGCTGGACCTCGAGGCCGGCACGTATTACATCGGCGTAAGTTCCGTCGGCAACGACAGCTACGATCCGACGATCGCCAACTCCGGGATGTACGGCCGGACGGAAGGCGCGTATCAGCTGCGTCTGAATTACATGCCCGTCAACAACGGCAACGGCATTAAGGACATCAAAAACAGCAACGGCACCGGCGGCAACCTGCTCGACGGCGATCAGGACGGCATCGCCGGCGGTGTGTACAACACGTGGTTCGACGTCCGCAAGATGAGCAATACGGTTTATGTCGACAAAGACGGGCGTACGGTGGTGGGAATGGCCGCTGGCGCGCAGGTCGGCACGCAAACCGCTACGACGACGCTGGATTCCGCGCTGAAAAAGGCTTCGTTCCTGGTCACGGCGGAAAATTCCGGCTCCGCACTGCGCATCCTGGGCAACAATTTTGCCAACGACAGCGCCGGGGCTTACGACGGCTCGGTAAGAACCGCCCAGGACGGCACCCTGACCGACAACAAAGCCTACGAAATCGGCTGGAAAAATACGACGGACAAACTCTCCGACGGCAACACGTTCATCGTGCCGCAGGGCGTGAACGTGACGATCGACGCCGGCGTGGTCTTCAAGCTGCGCCAGGCGAATATCGAAGTCGGCTCGCGCGACCTGGGTACGGACCTCAGCCATGCTTCGCTGCAGGTTCTGGGCACGCCGTACCATCCGGTGTACTTCACGTCTTATAACGACGAGGCGACCGGCGTCGACAGCGACAAGCTCACGAAGCAGACGCCGGAGCTGGGCGACTGGGGCGGCATCGTGTTCCGCAACAAGGTGGACTACGAATACAATGCCGACCGAACGAAGGCGGACCGCGTCATCCTCGAAAACGAGGGCATTTTCCTCAACACCGTGGCGTTTGCCGACATCCGTTTCGGTGGCGGCCGGGTTGACGAAGGCGGCGAGTCGCTCACCTCCTTCCGTTCCGGCACCGCGTACGAGGCCCTTTACATGCAGGAAGCCCGTCCGACCCTGGTCTACAACCTCATGGTCAACAACGCCCGAGCGGCCATGTCTGCCGACCCGAACAGCTTCAAGGAGTCCACGTTCCACGACAGCTCGAACATGAGCCTGCCCACCAACAACTCCTATTACACGGCGGACTACAACCGTGTGGGCCCGCACATCCGCGGCAACATCTTTACCACGAGTGTCACCGACGCCGCCGGGGTAGTTACGACCCATACCAACACCCTCAACGGCATCCAGATCCGCATCACGACCGCGGCCGGCAAGGCGGCGGAAAAGCTGAGTGTCACGGCGCGCTTCGACGATTACGATATCGTGCACATCCTGACCGAAAACCTGACCATCGCCGGCAACACGACTGGTGCCCTGGTCGAATTTTACGAAACGGGCAACCCCCAGCAGGCGCCGGTGCAAGTCGTCACGGCCCGGCCCGACGGTGGTCTGCATATCGATGCCGGCGTCATCCTTAAGGTCGCCGGGGCGATGATCGACGTCCAAACCGGCGCACATATTATCGCCGAAGCCAGCGCCACGAAACCGATCATCATAACGTCCGTTTACGACGACCGTTACGGTGCCGGCGGCGTTTTCGACCTCAACAACAACAAACAGGCGGTCGTGCAGAATCCCGGCGACTGGGGCGGCATTTACCTCCAGCCCGATGCTTCCGGCTATTTCGACCACGTCCGGTTCATGTATGCCGGCGGTACGGCCGCGACCGGCGGTGAGTACCATAATTTCAACACGATCGAAGCCCGCCAGGCGTTTCTGCGCGTGACCAACTCGGTGTTCGAAGGCAACGATGCCAACGCCGGTTTTTCAAACCGTCTGGGGTACGGCATCGCCGGCAACGCGGTCATTAACATCATGAACGCGCAGCCGATCATCGTCAATAACCAGTTCCTCGACAACAACGGCGCGGTGATCAGCATCAACGCCAACTCGATGTGGGCCTCCCTCAATCAGGACCCCGGTCGGGCCACCGGATCGCTGGCCGCGACGCAGACCATCAAGCTTGACGACGAAGTGAATGATCAGAGTCAGACATACAAGCCGATTTATTCGCAGTATGCCGACAACTCCGGGCCGCTGGTGCGCGAAAACCGCATGAAGAACAACGACATCAACGGCATGATCATCCGCGGCGAAACGCTGACCACCGAATGCACGTGGGACGACACCGACATCACGCATGTGGTCTTCAATGAAATCACGATTCCCAACTTCCACACTTACGGCGGTCTGCGGCTGAAGAGTTCGTCCGAGGGCAGCCTGGTCGTGAAGTTCTCCGGCGCCAATGCCGGGATCAGCGCCACCGGTTCGCCTGCCGACATCGACGACCGTATCGGCGGCCGTCTGCAGGTGATCGGAATGCCCAACTACCCCGTCATCATGACCTCCCTCAGCGACGATACCGTCGGGGCGGGCCGCGACCTCAACGGGCGTATTTATTACAATACCAACAACTCCAAGAGCACCTCCACGGGAACCTCTGGCGACTGGCGCGGCATCCTGTTCGACAGTTACAGCAACGACCGCAACGTGGAAACCGTCATCGAAATCGAATCCGCTTCGACGACGGTCGCGCTGAACGATAAAACCTCCACGGCCCAGTACATCGGCGCCCTGGCCGGGAATATCAATTCCGGCGACGAAAACCTTCGCTTGGGATTCGAAATTCACGGCAGCATCCAGACCGGGCGGCGTTCGGATGTGGACGTTTACGCTTTCCGTGCGACGCCGGGCCAGGAAATATGGATCGACATCGACGAAACGGATTACAACCTGGATACGAAAATCGAGCTCATTGATTCCCAGGGCAACATCATTGCCACGAGCGTTTATTCCGTGAATGAAAACGAGCGTCTTTCCGGCTATTCGAAGGCTGAGAGCACCGAGGCGGTCAACGCCGGCGTGGTGAATCGGATGAACGCGAACGCCGTGATTCTCCGAGCCATGTGGACCGAGGCGTATGGCACGGCGATGCCCGCGGGCACGACGTACGCCACCCTGACCGCGCCGCAGGTACTGGCCATCCAGAAAACCGCCGAGTGGAAGAAACAGGCTGATCTGGTGAAGAAAGCGTTCCGCAACCCCAATCTCCTGCCAGCGCTGGAAATCAGTATCGCGAAACAGTTGGAAACCAATACCACGCTACTGGGGACGATGTGGAACCAGGCGTTCGGCACCACGATGCCCGGCGGGACGACCTATGCCGGCCTGAGCCAGGCGCAGCGGCTTGCTATCCAGAATACCGCCGCGTGGGGCGCGCAGCTTGAGGCGATGGAAAAGATTTTCCGGTACGCCAACTTCACGGCTGCTAACACCCCGGCGGCTGTGGAAAACGGCGTTATCGACTTGCTCGCCATGCGTCCCGACGTGTTCAAAGCCATGTGCACCGCTGCCGGTGTGCCGGTTGCCGCGTCGTATTCCGCGCTGTCGGCCGCCGACAAGCTCAAGGTGCGCGAAACCAAACTCTGGGAGGGTCTCACCGAGGAAGCGCTGAAGTATATCCTCGCCGAAGACAATGCCGCGAGTATGGAAACGGACGACTGGACGCTTGAGTGCCGCGACTACTATGCCATCAACCTCAAGGACGCCGGAATGCGGGTCGTTCTGCCGGGGGCGCTGGGCGGTTCGCAGTACCTCTATTATCTGCGGGTTACCAGCAACGTGCCGGATTACATCGAGCCGACCACCAACCTCAATGCCGGCCAGACCGGCGGCCGTTATCAGATTCAGGTGCGTCTGCAGGAGAAGCAGGAAATCGCCGGCTCGATGATTTCCTATGCCGACATCCGTTACGCGGTCAATGGCATCACCGTCAAGGGCATGCCGGTCAATTCGCCGCTGACGAACGAAGTGGCCGACATCGACCTGGCCAACGGCATTCGCAACGACACGATCGGCACCGCCCAGAAGATCGGCAACGTCCTGGAAACCAACCGTTCGACGATTACGGTCACGGGTTCGATCAGCGACGTCGCCGACGTCGACTGGTATCAGTTCGATGTGAACATTCCGGGCTTGCAAATGATCCCCGGTGTGACCGACGCTGCGGTGACGCGTTATCCCATCGAATTCGATATCGACTACGCCGACGGCATGGGCCGTCCGGACGTGGACATCTGGGTGTTCGACGCCGCGACGGGCCAATTGGTGCTCAGCGGTTCCGGGTCGAATCTGGTCGACGACATGGCTGCCACGACGGGTGTTGCGTCGCTGAAAAACGGTAGTTACGGCACCAACGACGCGACCATCGGCCCGATTTACCTTCCCGTGGGGAGCTATTATATTGCGGTGGCTCTGGCGGGCAGAGTCCCGGCCATCGTCAATAACAGCCTCATTCGCGCGGAGCCGGTGGAGTCGCTCATCCGCATTGTGGAAGACCATCTCGGCGACCCTGCGCTGCCGACGACCGATTCCCCTGCCGCGAAGCAGAACTCCCTCAACGTTCGGCCCGAGGCCTACTCCCTCTCCGACGTGGTGATGTATATCTGCCAGGGCAACGATTTGATCTCCGTTAACCCGTTCACCGGCCAGAGCATGGTCGACTGGACGAGTACGGCGAACACGCTTGGCCAGCTTTATTACGGCGATATTTACATGCGTAACGACGGCCGTATGTTCACGATGCCGAACCTCGACGCCGGCGGTGGCATCAAGACCGAGCCGCAGTTTATCGAGCTGAGCCTTGCCGACGCGCGCATCCATCTGCAGGATCATAATGCCGGGCTGGACGCGCGTCTGCCCGCCAATGCGCCGACGGGAACGGTGGACGCTCCCGGTCATGTGGTCACCATCGAGGCACTGGTTTCCGGCCAGGGCGTCGTCTACGGCACCTCGCGTCTGAACCGCGGATTTTACGCCGTGGGATACACGCCGGCCTCCCTGGCGGGCACGCCCACGCGCAACCTCCTCTGGGCGTTCGACGACAACGGTAACGCCGTGGCCTATCCCGTGGAGGACGTGAATCAGGACCGCGTGCCGACGAATCCCATGCCGTTGGCCCAGTTGTACACCTCGCCTATCTTCATGTTCGAGAACGCCACGGATACGCAGTTCATCCGGAACACGGACAACAGCTTCCTGAACCCCGGCGACATCCACGATGGCTCGATCGTCACGGTTCGTTACAGCGACATGGATAACAATCAGTTCGCGGTGAACTTCGAATTCGACTCCGGGTACGATCTGGCGCTGGATCCGTGGGGCGTTGTGGGCCCGAATGCCGTTCGCGACGGCGACACGTTTACCATTACGATGGACAATCAGACCTACGTGTTCGAATTCGATTCCGACTCGACGCTGGTCATTCCGTACACCGTTCTGGATCCGATCACCAACACTTACATGGGGATCGCCGACTGGTTGCAGACATATTACTTCGGCGACGGCAACGACCACTTCATGTTCTCGATCTTCAACGAGGATTTGAATCGTGTGGCGTTGTATGAATTCATCGATGGTTCGTCGGCTGTCGAGCGCGACACGCAGTTGCTCAACGCCAACGCGGTGCCGGTGGATGTGGGGAACATTTTCCGCATCACGACCCTGCCGCCGGAACAGCAGCAGAGTGCGCAGCAGTTGATCGCGGCCGCGTTGGTGACGGCGATCAACGGGTCCAATCTCGGCCAGACGGCCAGTATGGGCTACTGGGACGTGAACGAGAACAACCAGCAGGACATCAACGCGTACGGCTTCAGCACGGAGCCGCAGCTGATCATGATTTCCGGCCGTACGACCAGTACGCTGCCGCTGTACAGCGCCGACAATATCGCCACGAATTACGTCGGCGACGGGACGGACATTCCGGGAATCGCCAAACTCGGCGACGCCGGCGTGGCTCCGGGCAATACGCGGATTTATTTTGATCCCATGCATGCCACCGGCAACTACCTCCAGGCGATGCAGGTGTTGGGCGAGGCGATCGTCAACGCCATTAACAACCATCCCGCCCTGGTGGGCAGGATCCTGGCGTCTTACGCGCACCGTGACGGCGAACAGTTCGACGGGGCCGGCAACGCCAGCATTTACAACCGCACGGTCGGCGACCGCATCACCATCAGCGGCGTCACACCCGTGACCGTCAATGTCCTGTCGCGTGCCGCAACGACGCAGATCATTTCCAGCGGTATCAACAACGATTTCTACATTTCCGGCATGGATCCCAACCTGCCCGGTGCCGATGCCGCCGAGCACTCGGCCGGGTTCTTCAATGGCGTGACCATCAGTTTCGTCATGCAGACGGGAATCGGCGCCGTGGGGATCGACTATACGGAAACCCGCGATCCGGTGACCGACCGCCTGCTTCCCGGCAATCTGGTGATCACGTACGATCCGGCGCTGCACACCGCGGCGACGATCGTGGCGGCGCTGAATGCCTTCACCGTGACTTCCACGCTGGACGGCGTGACGACCTTCAATCCGTTCCAGGCGGGCCTGCTCAACCGCGACACCAACGACACGTCCGGCAATATGAACAACGGAAGCGGATTATTGTCGCCGCAGCAGCCGCACATCATGGCCAACGGAAGCCGTGGAACGCGTGGCCTGACGCCGAACGTTGATTTCAACGGCGACATCGCCGTCGACGGCGTGGCGACCGGCAATTATCGTGTCCGCTTCGGCGCCGCCTACACCTTCACCGAAATGGCGGCCGCCTTTGGCGCGGCGATTAACAATTGGCTGGCGTCCGATCCCAACGCGTTCTTCCGCGCCAACCTGGACGGCAACGGCGTCGCCCTCATTCCCACCGCGGCGTACGATCGCATCAACTTCCTCGGATTCACCATCCAGACCCGCCATCCCGACCAGATCGTTACCGTGGGTGCGGGTACAGGCGGCGACATCACCGGCCTGGCGTGGCTGCACGGCGGTGAGTCGGCCGACGAACTTTATGCCGTCGACAATCAAGGTGGTCTGTATCACATCACCGGCCTCCGAGCCGAAGCGGGCGCCCAGACCGTGGGCAACTACAACTTTTATCCTTACGGCGATCCGCCGGATGGCGTGTACCGCCAGATTCAGCTCAAGGACAACCGTCCCATCGAAACGGAATTTATCAAGCGGCTTGTGGGTGCCGACGGACAGGCGATCGCCTTCACCTCGCTGTCCAACGGCCCGCAGCACGTCGAAAACGGCGCGTATCGAAACTTCCTCTTCGGCATCGCCGAGGACGGTTACATGTACTGTTTCGACACGCAGGGTAACTTCCAGAACGTGTTTTACAACGGGAAATACGCCATTTACGTGGGCGCCGGCGTTACCGGTCTGAGCTTCTCGCCGATCGACTTCAACCTGTGGTCGACGACGACCAACCGCGGTACGGACGAGGGGCACGGCGTCAACCCGACGTATACCAACACGCGTAACGACCAGGTGGCCGGCGGCTTGAGCATGTATTACGGCATGGATACCTCCGCGGGCCCGACGGTTAACGGTTACGGCGACGTTTACGTCAACTATTCCGGCACCAACCCCGACGTGTTCATGACTTACGAAACGCCCGGCGGCAACAGCGGTTCGCTGGTTACCGACGAATTCAGTCTCCAGGGCTATTCCGCGGGCGATCAGCCGTTCATGACCTTCAACTATTTCCTCGAAACCGAAGGCGCTATTTTCGCCGACACCTTCCGCGTGTATATCATGTCCACCGACCCGGCGGTCTATAATTACGGCTCCCCGGAAGACAAGATCGGCTATGAGGCGATTCTGACCAATCCCCAGAAGCTGACCTATACCAACCAGATCGCAAGTCCGGGATGGACGCTGCTGGCTTCCAACAACGACGCGGGCGTCCAGTTGGTCGACAACGGCGGCGGCTGGTACCAGTGCACCATCAACCTCGCCGCCTACGCGGGGCTGAACAATATCAAACTGCGTTTCGTCTTCTCGACTTCCGGCATCGTCGGCGTCGGCGACACCGCGACCGTCGGCGACTGGCTGTACACGTTGCCCGGTTACCGGATGTCCAGCGGCGACACCTTCACCATCGGTACGAACGACAACGTCATTGCGCCCACCGATTTCCAGGACTTCGAGTTCCTCATGGGTCACAAAGTGCTGCTGCCCGGTGCGGCCGGCACGCAGCTCAAGACGAATGACTACATCAGCATCGTCGACAAAAACGGTACACGCGCCAACTTCATCTTCGCGAAGGACGGGGCGACGCAGACTGTTTCGGGGACGCTGCCGGGAACCAGTTATGTGATTCCTATCCGTTCGACGATGTCCTCGGTGGTGGTTGCCGACCTGATTCGTCAGTCGATTGCCGCCAGCCTGCTGACCGGGATCGATGCCAGCGACGTGACCGTGGAAGACACGATCATCGACGAGCAGAACATCTTCATCAGCGGCGCGGCGAACGTCATGGTATCTTCGGGGACGGTCATCGGCAACAGCATTCCGTCCGTCGACGGCGAAGCCCAGAAGGATCAGACGAATACGTTGGCGATGGAAACGACCGAGCGAATCCAGTTCACGCCGTTCCAGTTGACCAATGCTACGCTGTGGACGGCCGGCCATGGTTATAGTTTCACGGTGGCCGACCGTTATGGCAACTCGGTTACGTACTACCTGATGACGCGGGCTGGCGTCGTTCCCCCGGGCATGACAGGTATTCGGATCGACCAGGTCACCAACACCCGTAACGGCATTGCGGGCGACATTGACGGCGACCGCGATTTCGATTCTCAGGACCTGGTCAGCATCCTCGCGATGTACATCGCCGACAGCGTCAACGGCGGCGCCCTGGTCGGCCTGACGGCCTACGCCACCGGCGACTGCCTGATGATCAAGGGTTCCAACTACGTGGTCGCGAACATTGGCGGCCCGGTCGTCAACCACACCTGGAAATCCGGCGGCGACACGCTGCTGAATCCCGAAGCGTTCCCGATTCGCAGCTCCGGCCTGGTCGGCGGCGTGAGTCGGCCGCTGACGTTCGCGTCCTCGGCTGAGGAGTTCGCGCGGGCGATCGCGCTGGCGATGGAAAACTGCTACAATTCCTACCGACTGAATCTGGGCGCCCCCGGCGCGACGAACGTGCTGCGTACCAACGACACGTTCATCATGAACGTCGAGGACGGCGTGGCGCTGAACGACGAAATCCGTTATATCATCCAGCGCGGCAATGAAGCCGTCGACGCTCCTGGGCTGCTCGACGGGGCGCAGGACCCGACGTGGATTCCGTACGTGAAAATCGTTACGGTTGCCGAGAATGCCACGACTTGGGAAGTGGCGATTGCGCTGCGGGATGCGCTCAATGCCGATTATCCCGCCGCGGGCTATCTTTTCGAAGTGGTTCTGAAGGACGGAGTGGTTTCCCTGGTCTACACGCCCGGCCAGTTGTCGTCTAACGTGGATTTCGTGACGATCATCAACGGCGTTATGACGACGGAAACGCTCAACCGACTGAACATTTATACTTCCAGCAAGTATAAGGCCGGCGAGGGGACGAAGGTGAATATCATCGGTTCCGTGGGCGACGACAGCCGCGTGCTGATGTCGGGCGGACCGCTGCCGTTTACCAACAAATTGATGAACGACGCGCATGTGTATCCCACCGACGGTAGCGAATATCGGCGCAACTGGTCGTACTATTCGACCTACGCGCCTTATTATTTCGATCCGCAGGGGCAGGATCCCACCCGGCTGACGGCGATGATGCAGGGCCAGGGTAACCGGTATGAGGGTGCGTATGTCGATGACATCATCATCGGCTTCCGCGAACGTGGCGTGATGTATACGGGCAGTCCCAGCGGGACGACGACCGTGGATCAGGAAGACCCGGATACCGGCGAAGTGACGCAGATGGCGTCGTTTATCGAAGCGCTCTACCAGTTCGTCGGCCAGGTGCCAGCGGATGCGGTCAAGAGCGGCGAGTATCAGTTGCAGATCCGCCGCGCTTCGGACTTCGGGTACATTTCCAGCACCGAGCCGCTGAAGGTCGACCTGATGCGTGCGTTCGACACGAACGAGCGCTTCGCGCAGGAGTTGTCGTTGCAGGCGACGCAAGGTTCGCAGATCGCGCATCTGGACATCTTCACCATCAGCGACGGTACGCAGGAGGTGCAGTTCCAGTTCGTGCTGTGGTCGGAGTCGGATAATGTTGTCGGTGCCAATGGCTATACCGCCGCCGGCGCGATTCCGATCTTCTATTACGGCACCGAGTCGCAGGCGGAGATCGCGCAGAAAATCGTCTCGGCAGTGAACAAAGCCTACAGCATTTACGTTTCCGGGCATCTGCAGAAGTTCAATGTGCGTGCTTATATTCAGGGCGACGGCGGCACGGCGGTCGTTAACCTGGTCGGCGCTGCGCAGATCAAGATATTCGGCGCATCGCTGTTTGAAATGATCAAGCACAACGACGACACCAACGCGTCGTATCAGCTCAACGCGATGGGCATATTCCTGGGCACGGAGTTCACGTCCATGGGCGACCAGAACACCAGTTACGGCCAGGGGTTGATTTACCTCAACTCGAACATGATTGCGTATTCGAAGGAAAACGGTATCCAGATCATTACCGGCGAGCGCGACATGATGGAAAATTATCCGCACCCGGGAACGGTTGCGAACCTGACGACGCGAAACAGCGGCAACCTGGTTTCCGGCGTCGCGGTCATCAACAACATCATTGCGTTCTCCGGAAATGCCGGAATTTACATGAACGGCGACGACGGCTCCGGTTCCTATCTCGGCGCCCGTCTGTTCTCCCATGTGGCCAACAACACCATTTGGGGGACCGGCGCCGTGGGCGGCTCGACCGGTATTCATGTCGGCGCGAACATGGCCCCGACGCTCTTGAACAACGTGATCGCCAACAACACCATCGGCATCAACGTCGAAGGTGGATCGTGGAATTACACCGTGATCGGCCACAACGCCTTCAGCCGCAACCTGATGCACGGGTACGTCGGCGAGAGTTATATTCTCGTCGGTGCCATGGAACCGCTGTTTGTCAGCCCGAATACGTTGAATTTCTATCCTGTCCGCGGTTCGAAGATTATTGATGCCGCGCGGGACAGCCTGGAAGATCGGGTGGCGTTTGCGAACCTCCGGGCGACACTCGGCATCGAGGCGTCGCCGATCATCGCGCCGATTCTGGACATTTACGGCCAGACGCGTACGGACGATCCGGGCACGAGCATTTACGTCGGCGGCGGCATGACTTCCTTCAAGGATATCGGCGCGGTCGACCGGGTCGACTTCGAGGGGCCTTGGGCCGAGTTGAAGACGCCGAACGACAACGGCTCCGCCGATATGGATCCGCTTTTGGGCGACGTGGCGCTGAAGGTCTTCAAGGAAGACAGCTTCAAGATTCAGTTGTACGACAACGGCGTGGGCATTAACGACGCGATGGTGACGGCCGCTTCCGTCCAGATTTATCAGTGGCCCAGCAACACGGATTTCAATCCCGACGATGCCGTCCTGTTGCGCTCCGGCGTCGACTACATTTTCGACTACGACCGCGTGACCGACCTGATTTCGCTGTACCCCGTCACGGGAACGTGGCGTCCGGGCGTGCGTTATCAGATCGTGCTGTCCAACAGTCAGGCGACCGATCCGCAGAGCTTCATCTGCGACTTGGCCGGCAACGAATTGCAGGCGAACCGTCCGAACGGCAACGCGCAGCTGGATGCGCTGTTCAGCGGCACGACACAGTTCTGGGTTTACATTTCCGGCATGGACTGGGGCGACGCGCCCGACCCGACATATCCGTCGCTGGCCAGCAACAACGGCGCGTGTCATATCATCGTGCCGGGGTTCCATCTCGGGCCGAATATCTCCAGTGAATCCGATGCCCGGCAGAATAAAGATGCCACCGGCGACACGTACGACGACGGCGTTTTCCTGCCCTACGACACGCAGATGAAGATGGGCAGCACGGTGAAGATTACCGTCAATGTGACGGCCGACGATCGTTTCGTGAAAGCGGACGGCACGGTGGGTTACGTCAACGCGTGGATTGATTTCGCGGGCGACGGCGGCTGGGACAACGGCCTGGACTATGCCCTGATCGATTATCCGGTCAAGGCAGGTGACAATATCATCGAGATTTGGGTTCCGGACGGCGTGCTTGCCGACGGCGTCGATTTCGTCGACACGTTCGCGCGTTTCCGCCTGACGACCTACAAGCTCGAAGGCTCGGGCGTCGACTTCCGCGGCGAGGCCACAGATGGGGAAGTGGAAGACTACGCCGTCCGGGTCGTCCGTCAATATCACGACTACGGCGACGCGCCGCGGCGTTACGACATCGACCCGGGTACCGGCCTGCTGAACCCCGCGCGGCACATCATCGATTACGATGCCAACGGGAGATTCATCGGCCCATACCTCGGCGAGTACAACCGGAACCTGCCCGACACCGAGCGTGAACCGCAGTGGTCGATCAATGCCGACGGCGACAATAAGAAAGACGCGGCGGACGAAAACGGCGTGGTCTTCGGGACGCTGGTTGCCAGTCAGGATATTCACATGACGTTCAACGTCCAGCGCAATCTGGCAGGTTACCCAGCCGGTACGACGGTTTATATCAGCGTCTGGATGGACTATCTTGGCGACGGCACTTGGGTGCCGGTGCTTCTGGATTACGTGCCCACGCAGGACGGGCAGAACCGTCCGACGGCCGCCGACTATGCCAAGTCGGGCCTGGACGGCACGGTTCCGCTCAACGCGCTGGAAGGTGCGACCTATGCCCGCGTGCGGATCACCACCGAGGCGGGAATCGGCCCCATCGGCGAAGCGAAGGACGGCGAAGTGGAAGACTACCTGATCTACATCGTCGGCGAACCCATGGACTGGGGCGACGCGCCGAACAGCTACGGCACGATGGGCCCCGACGGCGCCCATCACCGCATCTGGCTGGGCGAAGGCGGCTACTATCTGGGTATCGACAACGGCGACCCGCTGTATGTCGGCGTCGACCATGAAATCGACGGCCAGCCCAGTGTCAACGCCGACGGCGACGACCTCAACGGCGCCTACAACGACGAAAGCGGCGTGTCCTTCACGCGTCTGGTGCCCGGTCGCATGGCGACGGTTACGGTCGAAGTGACGGGCAATACCGGTTACCTTTACGGCTGGATCGACTACAATCGCAACGGCGTCTTCGACGCCAGCGACGCGGTTATTTACGATAAAGACGCGAAGGATCCGACGAAAACGGCCGGAAACGTCTGGGGCTTCGACATCACGACCCATGACGATTACGATCCTAGTTCCTATACGCAAGTGCTGAAATTCAACGTGTACATTCCGATCGACGCGTATGCCGGCGACACCTACGCCCGCTTCCGTCTCAGCAGCAGCGAGGCGGAGTTGGGTCCGACGGGCTATGGCGGTTTCGGCGAAGTGGAAGACTACAAAGTCTCGCTCGAGTTGGGCAACGGTAAAATCAGCGGTTATGTGTTCAACGACCTTAACGCCAACGGCTTGTGGGATCAGCAGATCGCGACGACTCCGCCGCTGTTCAGCATCCCCGCGCCTTCCAATCCGTATACGCTGGGCAAGGGCAATGATATTTCGACGCGGACATCGCTGGGATTCGAGTTCGAATACTTCGGCAATAGCTACCGTGAAATCTACATTTCGACCGACGGCTACGTCTGTTTCGGCTCGGCCGTCGGGCCGCTGACGATCGGGCAGGATCCGAAAGTGCCGACGATTGCGGTCTTCTGGTCCGACAACAATACGCAGTACCGCGGCACCGTCAGCTACGAGCGTGGCGTGGCGACCAACGGCAACCGTTTCTTCATGGTTACGTGGTCGAACGTCCCGGCCAACGGCACCGCTGCCGCGGAGACGAAGCTCAACACGTATGTGTTGTACATTGAAAACACCACCGGCGGCGACATCGTGGCGATGCAGTATACCCAGTTGAACTGGGCGTCGGCACCGGCCGCGGGCGAAACGGGGTGGACGGGTTACGGCGGGCAGCCAGCCATTGCCGGCTTCTATTCCGGAACCGGAACGTTCATTTCGGTTGGCAGCGTCAGCTCCCAGGCCGATGCGGATCGCCTCCTGGCCAAGACGACTTACAGCATGAAAGGCTGCCACGCGTACCGCTTCGATCCGTCGACCGGATTGCCCGGCGGTCGCGAGCCCGGCCTGGCGATGTATGATATTTACGAAGAAGGCAAGTATATCAACAAGAATATCCGCGTCTTCATCGACGATAACGACAACGGTAAATGGGATGTGGGCGAGCAGTGGACGTATGCGATGTTCGACGATCCGTCGACGACCGTCAACGAACTTGGATATTTCGAGTTTACGGGCCTGTTTGCCGGCGAGTACGACATCTGTATGGAAGTGTTCGACGGCAATATGTGGGTGCAGACGACGCCGAATCGCACGGCGCCGATCAGCACGACGGACACGATGACGCTCAAGGTGCTGGATATGGTCGACGACCACAGCACGTTTACGCTGACCATCGGCACAGCCGGCGGGACGCAGCGGAAGGTGACGTTCGAATTCGTCGACACCTCGCAGAGTCAGACGCCGAACTACTTATCCAATACCGCCATTTACTACAACTCGACGGACGACACGGCCAACACCCTGGCCACGGCCATCGTGACGGCGATCAACAGCGCGCTGGGCGCTAACACCGCCCGTGCGGAAGTGGGCAATATCCGCCTTTCCGCGGGGGTTTACGACCTGAATATCGCGTCGCTTGAGGGCAAGATCGCGATTCAGTCTTCGCACAGCCTTCCCGCTGACGAACTGCGAAGTGGGTATTACCACGTCGTTCTCAGCGGCGACGAGCAGCGTTCGGGGCTGAATTTCGGTGCCTTCCGTAAGGGGGAGGTTTACATCCTCAGCACGGAAATCACCGAAGGCAACTCGGGCGAGAAGATCATCCGCGTCGGCGTGGAGCTTACCGGTTCGTACGGCGCGGAGTACGGCTTCTGGTATCAGACCGGGCCATACATCACCAGCGATGTCGTGGTGGGCTATTACTGCGACGAGAACGGCAATCTGGACGACACGCGTCCGATCTACGCCGGCCAGGCGGTCGCGGGCGCGAATAACGGCAAGCCGGTCGGCTATTACATCCCGGGAGTTCAGGTTGTGCTGGCCGATGGTTCGTTGTTCACAACTACCGGCGACCTGACGAACCAGAACAACTGGATCATGGCCGACTACCGTGCCGCCAGCGGTTATTACAAGTTCATCGGAACGCCGCAGGGAACGCCCGCCGGCGAATGGAACACGACGCAGATCACGAATTCGACGCACTACAACAACTATGAAGCGCGTATTTCGGGCAACCGTATCGTGTATGTCAAAACAGACCAGGTCGACGGCGTGAAGCAGCCCAGTGAGGTGTTTGTTTACGACCACACCGTGGGCAGCGACATCTGGAGCTCCGGCAACCAGGTGAACAACAACTATGCCGACATCTCCGGCGACTGGATCGTATGGTCGAAGGAGATGCCGTACAAAGTAAACGGTTTGACCGTGATGTATTATCAGTTGTTCGCGTATAATCTGGAAACGAACGTCATGGTTCAGTTGACGGACAATACCTACAACAACATCAACGCGCGGATTTCCGACGGTAACGTGATCTGGGAGCAGCAGCGGACGCAAGCCAACGGCGTGAAGCAGACGTTCCTGATGACCACCAACATCAACGGAGATCCGATTGCCAATACGCGCCAAATTTACCAGTCGACCGACATCGCGACCGTGAACGTGGACTCGATTCGGATCAACACGTCCGACGCGGGTGTCCTGCATGCGGTCTGGACGGTGACGTCCAAGATCGACAACACGACGAAGGTGTGGTATTACGACGGCGTGATTGCGGCACAGGTAACGCCGGGCGGCAACGCCGACGAAACGAGGCCGGAGCTGGACAACGGAATTATCGTCTTCCAGTCCAAGAACATGACGACGAAAGAGGAGAATATTTACTACTTTATCATTGGCCAGTCGCCTTCCTCGCAACTGCTGCGGTCCACCGGTTCCTACGGGAACATCAACCCGCAGATTTCCAATGGAATCGTGGTGTGGGAAGCGTACGACCGTGTTTCGCTTACCAAGGATATTTTCTATTGCGATTTGAATACGGGTCTGCGGGTGACGAACATCACCAACAGCCCGGAGCAGGATACGACTCCGGTCATTTTCGGCAATCGCATCGCGTGGCGTGGGGAAGCGATATCATTGACCTCCAGCAGCGGCTTTGCGTGGGACATCTTCTTCTACGAGATCGGCACGGGAACCATTTCCCGGAACATCACGCAGGACGACCGCAGCGACAGCACCCCGATGATTTCCGAAGACATGATCGTCTGGCGTGCCCATGAAGAGAAGACGGGCGCCTATCAAATCTTCGTTGCCACGCAGGTCGTCGGCCGGTTGACCGAGTATATCGAAATCGTCATTTACGGCGATACGACGATCGAGGAGGACGAAATGTTCGCCCTGATCCTGCAGCAGATCGAAGGCGGAAATGTCATTATCCGCGACGGCCGTGCGGTAATCACGATCCTCAACGACGACGGCGAAATGGACTTCGGCGAAGCCGACAGCAACAAGTATCCCACGAAGATCGCCGACAACGGGGCGCGTCATAACGCCAAGTCCGGCTACATCCTGGGCAAACTGATCGACTCCGAAGAAGACGGATTCCCGCTGATTCGCAATGGCCAGCCGGTGACTTCCGACAACGCGCTGGGGCTGAAGGACAACGACGGTGTGGTTCTGCCCGCGTCGTTCGTGCCCGGCTCGATGGCGACCATCAAGGTAACGGTGACGCTGCCCGACGGTGTCGACGAAGCGAAGCTCGACGCGTGGATCGACTTCAACCACAACGGCAGTTGGGATGACGGCGGCGACCAGATCCTGAATTCCTACACGATCCGGCGCAATCCGAGCGATCCGACCAACAACGTGGTTACGGTCGACATTTCGATCCTTGTGCCGCGGACGACCTACGAGGGCGAAACGTGGTCCCGCTTCCGTCTCAGCGCGAATGGCGGCCTGGCGCCGACCGGATACTGCTCGACGGGTGAAGTCGAAGACTACAAAGTCACGATCGCCCGCAAGCCGGCATCCACGTCGCGCACGCTGATCATCAACGGCAGCGAAGCGGCGAACGACGCGTTCGTCTTCCGCGTGATCAACGACTACAAGCAGTTCGAAGTCACGACCAGCACCGGAACCAGGGTGTACAACGTTGCGGACTACGACCTGGTGACCTTCGACGGCATGTCCACCGGAGGCGACTCCTTCCACTTCGTCGGCGGCAGTCAGTCCGAAAGCATGTACCTCTGGCCCAACCAGGGATACATCGCGATGCCGGGCCTGGCCATCAACATCGTGGGTGTCAATGCCATCACGGTCGACGGCAACGGCGGGGCGGATCGCGTGGACATTTACGGCTCGTACCGTAACGACGTCTACACCGACACCATCGTCGGCGGCTTCCGCGAAGTGAAGATGACCGAGCAGTACCGCGAAGGCCGGGATGCTGCGTACAGCACGTATGTGAGGAATCTGGATATGTCGATGGCGATCGTCTCGGTGTATGCCGGGCAGGGTGGTTACGACACGGCCACGGTGAACTCGATCCTCGCGGGCGACGTCGTTCGGGTGGAAGGGGAAAACATGACCGTGACCAACGCCTCGAAATTGACCGTGACGCGTCTGTATGGCTTTGAGAACATCATCGCCAACGACACTACCGGCAAGGCGTCGCTGGCCCTCTACGGCACCGGTGCCAACGACACGGTCGTGGTCGACGAAGGAAAGATTACCCTCAACTCCCTGCTTCTCAGCCAGGAGCTCAACGGTTTCACCAACGCCGCCATTCATGGCAGCAATTCGAATGCCGTGCTGCACGACACGCAGGGCGACGACATGATCGTGGTGTCGCCGAATTCCGCGACGATGACGGACAGCCAGGGGACGTATAACGTCACGATGGCGGGCTTCGCGAAGATCAGCGCCCTGAAGACGTACGGCGGCACCGACTCGGTGACGGTTTACGGCTCCGAAGGCGACGATACGCTGGTGCTCAGCCGGCAGCAGGCCACGATGTACGGTCAGGCCTACTCGACCTCTGTCAGCGGGTTCCAGATCATCAACGCCTATGCTGGCGAAGGTGGGAACAACGTGGCCAAGTTGTACGACGCGGAAGGCGAAAACCGGGTGGTGGCACGCGGTCTGTCGACCGAAATGTATGGCCTGGATTATTATAACAGCGTCTGCGGATTTGCGAACACCTATGTTTACGCGATCCACGGCACGAATAATAAAGCCACGCTGTACGACACTATCGCCGACGATACGGTAGTTTCGTATGCCGAGTACACGAATATGTACAGCGAAGATTATTATAACCAGATCTTCGGGTTCAAGACGGTGGATATCGTCGCGACCGCGGGCGGCACCAACACGGCCAAGATTTACGACTCGGCCATGGGCGACCTCCTCCAGGCCGGCTCCAACTGGGCCAGCTTGACCAGCGGCGACGCGACGACGAAGCGTACGATTTCCGATTTCGACTTTGTCGAAGCGGTTGCCAAGAGCACCGGTAGTGTCACCCAGGCCGACGCCTCGGCGATTGACTTCCTGCTGGCCACCGGCAAATGGAAGACGAAATAAATCGACATATGCCCCGGTGGGAATGTTCTGAATACAGACGTTTTCATCCGGCATGGTAAACTTTTTTCGAAAAGATACGGGCGCAAAACGTTCGTATCTTTTTTTATTTTTTGTGGGAAAATTTGTCTTAAAAAACGAAATGCCGCCATGAAACGCCTGCGGGGTGGAAAATATTCTGCAAAAACCGGCAGAAACGTTACAATTTGCTTAACACACTCAATGCAAATAACCGAAAATATGATAAGAAGTGTAATTTTCGCATTTTTCGGTATGAAATCCATTTTCCAGATATAATGTACAGCGAAAAGTGGATGCAGAAGTCAGATAAGGCGGTTCGTCCAATGAAAACAAAAAGAAATATTCTCCCGTGGATAATGATTTTTGTGGTATTTTGCAGCGTGACGTGTTCATTTTCGCTCGTGGAAGCTGCGAAAGCCGGGTCCAATCCGGATGGAAGGTCGGGAGGGTTGCTGGGAGAAATTTTCTCGCGGGATAAGGGGCCGAAGTCGGCGGATCAGGCCTCGGCCAGCCAGTCGAAAAAGACGAATACGCGAAGTTCTTCCGGGGAGTCGAAAGGCGTTTTCCCGCCGTGGAAAAAACGAACGGAATCCGAAAAGGCGGCTCAGGAGGAAGGCGAGGTGATTCTGGAGGAGGAGTTCTTGGAAGAGGAGCTTCCGATGGAGTACACGGAAAATTTCGACCAGGCCCCGCCAATTACCCCATCTTACGGTGCGGTGGAAGTGAATATTCGGCCGACAACAGTTCCGGCTGTGGAAACTTCCGCTGCGCGTAACACGACGACCTCCATGAAGCTGGACGCGGCGGAGCCGAAAGCCGTTGCCCCGCTGCCGGGAGAGTCGCCAGACCGCACGATAAACGGCGTCCCGGTGAAAGAAACGCCGCAACTGACGCTCACCACGCAGGAAGTGGGCGCGCGTTCACTGGGCGATCCGGCGCAACGTTTATCATCGCCGACATGGGACGTTCTGGACCGGGATTTCCTCCGCGCGGAGCACACCCGGCTGGAAACAGTCGAAAAAACCGTCGATTTTGGCGAAAATCCGCTGCCGCCGCTGCCGGATGAGGTGATGCAGCGTTCGCACATCGGGACGGAAGTCATGCTGAAATCTCAAGGAATGAAACCGAGAACGGAAAACGATTTTGAGACGCGGAGCTTTATGCCGGAAAGGCAGGAGTCGCCGCGAAGCGACTTATTTACCGCGGTGGACACCCCGGCGAGCGTCCAGGCGGTGGAGCGGCAAATCGGCGGCGGCGAGGTGAAGGATCTCTTCGGGGTGGAGCCGGAAACGCCTTTTCGCACGAATGTGAATGTCGTGGAGGGTGAGGAGACGGCGGTGCGCGCGATTTCTCCGGATAAGAATCGAATGATCCGTGAGCGCCCGATTATCGAAATTAACACCCAGGGGCCGCCCAAAATCGCGGTCGGCACGAAAGTCACGTACGAAATTGACATTAAAAATAGCGGCGATTTTGTTGCCGAGGATATTTGTGTGAATATTAAAATCCCGCGTTGGGTGGATGTCGTTCACGCTTCCGGCACGGTGGGGAGTTTTGAGTTGAAGAAAATGACGGACCAGGAGCTTTCGCTGGGCGAGTGGAGTATCGGAGATGTTCGCGTCAATAAACACGAGAAACTCCTGATCACGGTCATTCCGAAGGAAAAACGTGCGTTTGATTTGGACGTGACGTGGAAGAGTCAGCAGTCGTCGACGCTCCGGCGGGTGACCGTGGAGGAGCCGAAACTGGAGCTGGAGCTGATCGGCAAAGAGACCGCGATTCTCGGTCGGCCGGAATCCTTTATGCTCAAGATTTATAATGTGGGGAATTGCACGGCAGAGAGCACACGATTTTTCGTTCTTTCAGACGGCGACGAATCCGGCACGGCTATTGCGCAAAATGTGGGTGATATTCCGGCAGGCGAAGTGCGTGCGCATTCGGTACAGTTTTTGGCGAAACAGCCGGGAAGTACGAATTTCCGTGTGCGGGTGACCACAGAGTCCGGGACGGAAGTGATGGCCGAGAAATCCGTGAAGATTCAGTTTTCGGATCTGAAACTGAAAATCGCGCCCATTCCGCCGCAGTATGTGGGCGTGGAGTCCATTTACCGCCTGTATGTTTCGAACCTCGGGACGGCGGAGACGACCGACGCGCGGATGAAGCTGGAGTTTCCGAATAATTTGGAGCTGGTTTCGCAGGACAAGAAGCCGGGGATGCAGCGCGGGCGGGTGGAGTGGGATCTCGGCGGCATTTCCCCTGGGGAGACACGCGAATTTTCGGTGACTTTACGTCCGACGCTTCAGGGGGAAGTGACCATGAACCTGACGGCCGAGTCGAAATACACCACGCCGGCGAGCCTGGACATTCCGGTGCTGTGCCAGGCGATGGCGAACATGAAAATCGAGTTGGTGGTGCCGGAAAAGCCGCTACTGATGACGGAATCGGGCGAATATCAGATTCACGTGACGAACACCGGCAGTGAGGCGATTTATGACGCCGTGGTACAGTTTTTCTTCTCGGAGGGGCTGGAACCGCGTCAGGCACCGGGGGCTGCGGCATGCGGAAACGGGGTGGTGCGTTTCGATTCACAGCCGTTACAGGCCGGGGCGAAACGGATCTTTACGGTCGAGGCCCGCGGGGTGTATGCCGGAAAGCATTCCGTTCGCGCCCAGGTGACCAGCGATTCCAAGGAACTGGAGCTGCTGGAACAGAAGTCGGCCTTTTACCGGTAACCGATTCGGCAACGCAAAAAACGAGAACGTCGCAGGGTGCTTCGACATCCTGCGACTTTTTGTTTACCGCAGCAATTCCCCCAGCAGCGCCGCGGAAATCGGCTTCTTTCCCGCCTGCGGCTCACACAGAATCGGCCCGTTCCGCCCCACCAGATACACGCCCGGCCCGACTCCCTCACACGCCCCTGCGATCTGAATTTTCCCATCTTCATACGAGAAGTCGAACACGAATTGCGAGAACATCACCAGCGGGGACATTTCCAGCGGAATACCGCGCGTGGTCAGTCCGGTCAGCGGAATGATCCGGTCAAGCAGATCCCGATAAACCCGGCCGTTGCGCGCCGAAAACCGTCCCTCTGCCCGCACCAGCTGCCCGCTGTAAAACTCCGCCGCGTCCAGCTTCAGCGTCCCGGTGCCCAGCATCATCGCCGTCTGCCCGATCTGCTTAAAATATCGCGACAAATCCACCTGGGTAAATTCGCCCTGAAACGCGCCGCTCCATCCCGTGAACATCTGCTGGAGAACGATTTTTCCATAAAATCGGCTTTCGTCTCCCAAATGCAGCAGTGGGGGGAAGAGGGAGGCCAGTAATTGTGTCGGCAGGCCGTTCTCCCCCGTTTTGATCGTGGCGATAATGGGCGCACCGGTTTCCTGTGCACCGTGGCGAAGGTTCATTCGCACCAGCGTCCACTGCGCCGCCGGGGCATCCGGGCCCGCCTCCGAAAACCGGAAGGAGATGTCCGTTTCATGTCCCGTTCCGTCTTCCGCGGGCCGCATCCAGAGTTTGGCGTCCATGAGTTCCAGCGTTTCTCCGCCGCGCACACGCACGGGGCCCGTCACCGTCACGCGCAGCTCTGCCGGGCTCTGCCGGTCACTCCGTTCCAGCGTTCGCTGATGAAACCGCCATAACGGCTCCAGGCACCGCGGGTCCAGCGTCAGCTCCGGCAGCACGAGCTCCATCTGCCGCACGGGGTCATCCTTTTCCCAGTCCGTGGACTGAAGCACCAGTATCCACGGCATTTCCATCAGTGGCGGTGTCTGCGGTGACTGGGTTTCAGACCCCGAGCCGTCAAAGATTTTCACGCCCTCCAGCCGCATTTTGTTCGGCCGAAGAAACCGGAACCGCTCGACCGCCACCGGCCGGCCAAGCTCCTCCTCCATTTTCGCCCGCAAAGAATCCTGATATGCGTTCGTATGCCGATACGTTCCCCACGCCAGCAGCGTACACAGCGGCAGGACGCCCATGAGAACGAAAAGAGTGATCCGGATAAAACGCATAAGCAAATGCTGAATGCTGAATGCTAAATGCTAAATGTATTATTTCTGGAGGGATTTAACATCGCGCCAGCCATTAAGCATTTAGCATTTAACATTCAGCATTATTCATGTCTTGAACCATAATCTGATACAGCGTCCAGCGCGCCTGAATTTCTTCCAGCGAGTCGCCGCCGAATTTTTCGACGATCATCTGCGCCAGCGTGAACGCCACGACATTTTCCACGACGACGCTGGCCGCCGACACCGCGCAAGTGTCACTGCGTTCCCAAGAGGCCGCCTGGCGCTGGAACGTCCGCAGATTCACGGATTCCAGCGGCTTCTTGAGCGTCGCGATGGGCTTCATGGCCGCCCGAACGACCAACGGTTTCGTATTCGTCATGCCAGCTTCCAGTCCGCCGGCGTGATTCGTGGGCCGCTCGAAACCGCACGTCCGCGACTCTTCCGCCCAACGGTCGTAAAAAACCAGGTCATGCACCTGCGAGCCGGGCAGCTCGGCTGACTTAAACCCCAGCCCGATTTCCACGCCCTTCACCGCCTGCACCGCCATGACCGCCTGCGCCAGCAGCCCGTCCAGCTTCAAGTCCCACTGCGCGTGCGTTCCCAGTCCGAAAGGCAGCCCCGTGACGCGCACCTCCATGACGCCGCCCAGCGTGTCCCCGTCTTCATGGGCCGCGTCAATCGCCGCTTTCGCCCGCGCATCCTCCTCCGCTTCCCCCAGCGAAAACAGCGCACTGGCATCCCGCATGTTCCGCAGCCTCTGGGCCGGGGACATATTTTCCGGCACATTTCCAGCGTCCGATGCGTTTTCCTGCGCATCCTCCGCATCCACGTCTTCGCCCGTCACCCCGGCTTCCATCAGCGAAAAAAGCTCCTCCGCCCGCTGCGAAACCGGAATTTCCGCACTCCCGATGCGCGTCACGAAACCGAAAACCTCCACGCCCAACGCCGTCAGCAACTGTCGGGCAAGCGCCCCAGCCGCCACCCGCGCCGCCGTTTCCCGCGCACTGGCACGCTCCAAGATCCCGCGCATAGAAGACAGATATTTCCGCGAGCCGCTCAGATCCCCATGGCCCGGCCGGGGGCTTTCCAGATCCGTCAGTTCCGGCAGGCGATAATCTTTATTCTTCACCCACAGCGCGATGGGACTGCCCAGCGTCAGATTCCCCCACACGCCGGAAAGAATTTCCACGGTGTCCGTCTCGATCGCCTGTCGCCCACCACGGCCATACCCCCCCTGCCGGCGCCGCAACTCGGCGTTTATCACCGCCTCATCCACCTGTAATCCCGCCGGAAAACCGTCCACCAGCGCCAACAGTCCCTTTCCGTGCGACTCGCCCGCCGTGAGATACCTTAACATAACTATTTTCACCCTGTTTATCAAGAAAAAAACGGTAAGAAACGCAGAACGTCCTTATTATAACGCTTATTTCGGCCGGTCACAAGAGAGGATTCGCGGCTTCAACGGATAATTGAAAAGGATAACGGATCATTTTCGCACGCGAGCCGCCGTATGAAAATTCACATTACGCAGCCAATAACAATTTTCATTGATCCGTGATCTCTTTTTTTGCCGGGTCCGGCATGAAAAACACTGCCAGGCACACCAGCCCCGCGCCGCACACCAGCAGGGCGTCCGCAATATTAAAATTCGGCCACGGGTAGGAGCCCAGCATCACCAGAATCCAGTCACGGACGGCGAAAACCTGCTCCCCGACCTCATGCCGGCCTTCATGCGCGTAATGCCAGAGCAGGCCGTGCATTCCCAGGCGGTCATACATATTTCCTAGCACGCCAGCACAGATCATACCCAGGGCGATGGTCCAGAGCCGGCTTTTTGCCATTTCCAGCACAAAAAGCCAGACAAAAACGAGAATCAGCGCCACGACCGCGATGCCACAAAAAAGAAATCCGTACCCTTGCCCCATCCCGAACAGCGCTCCCTGGTTCAGACTCGTCTGAAACCCGAACACATCCCGGATCAGCCAGTAAGTTGGATTTTGGCCCGGCATTCCCAGCTGGCGGAAAACCTCGAATTTTGTCCAGAGGTCAGCCGTCAGCCCGAAAATCAGCACCGCAAAAAAAAGAAAATAGCGATTTGCCGGTACTTTCAAAACACACCCTTATTCATCAAATTCCTTATCCGCACATTTAACACACATGGTGGCGTACGGAATGGCTTGCAAGCGTTTTTTGGGGATTTTCACACCGCAAACTTCGCAAATGTTATATGTGCCTTCCTCGATTCGCTCCAGGGCCGCGTCGATGCTTTCCAGCGTTTCTGCGGTATTCTCCATCAGGTGTAATGTAATTTCCTGTTCCGAATTATCACTCCCGCAGTCCGCCATGTGGCTGGGGGCCGTGGAAAGTTCTCCGGAGTCCGCACGATTACTGCGGATCGTCAACTCCTCAATCTGCGTAAGATCGCCGAGAAGCCGGGCGCGAAGCAACAAAAGCCGTTCTTTATAGGCGCTGAAACCATCAGACGTCATGGAAACTCTCTCATTTTATAGATAATCGCATCTTAAATTCGAAGCCGGAAGCCGACTCCATCCAAAGCACCTCGCCCATTATATATAGTAGGTTTTTTTTGTCAAGAGCGGATGTCGAAAATCAAAAAACCGCGAACTTCCCCGTAAATGGCAGAAAAGTCCGCGGCTTCCACATTTGCGTGCCCCGCTTTTACCCCATCTGGGCGTATTCCGTCAGCACGCCGTTTTCGTCCACGAAAAACGCGATTTTAATCCCCGGTGCCACCTCCTGCGGCCCGAACACGCACGCCTTGCCTGCCAGCATGCCCTCCACATCATCCACCTGGTACGCGATGTGCCCGCCCTTCGCCACCGCCGTTTCGAACATCGGCGATTCCGTCTCGAAATACAGCCACTCGATCATGTTCGGGTCGACAGACGGATCCGTGGCCCAGCATTTAATCGACTCGATGTACCCCATGCCCTCCATCTTTTGGGGACTGACGGCTCCGAAATGCGCAAACTTTTTCATGTGATTCACTCCTTATTTCTTTCTTAATATGAATCCCGCCTTCCACGAGATTCCGCTTTTCACCCGCGCAGCGCACGGCATGACACGCTCCTATTATAATAGAAACCCCGCCGGCATTTCAAGTGTCAAGGAAGGAAATCCCGGAAAATTTTTACTTTCGTCCTGCCCGTGCTTTATTCACCGCTGAGAACTCAGGAAATCACCACAGAGAGCACCGGGATCACAGAGAGATATTTTCATTCCGTATATCTCTGTGCTTGCTATGTTCTCTGGGGTGAATAAAATACCCCGGTGAAAAAGCGGATGGTTTTTCGAAAAATGCATCTCTTACTCCGCGAATTCGGCCAGCAGCCGGGTCAATTTCTGGAATTTTTTCGCCAGCACATCATATTTTGCCGCGTTTTCCTCCTGCGGATGAATGAGCGTTTCGCTATGATGGACGCGATCCACCTGCGAGAAATCCTCCCACAGGCCCACGGAGATCGCTGCCAGCGCCGCCGCGCCCAGGGAGGCGGCACTCTGGCCGACATTCGTTTTTTCCAGCGAAATCCGCAGGGTGTCCGCATACATCCGGCACCACGCGTCACTGAGGCTGCCGCCGCCAACCACGACCATGGAATCTCCCAGCGTGCTGAGTTTTCGCAGCGCATCCAGCGCCGCCCGCATGTTCAGCGAGATGCCTTCCATGCCCGCGCGGAGCACGTCCGAAAGCGTGTGGCTGAGATCCATTCCCACCAGCGCCCCGCGCATGTGCGGACTGGGATCCAGGGACGAGCCGCCCGCGAAACTCGGGTTCAGCATCAGGCCGTTCGCGCCCAGCGGGGATGTCAGGGCATTTTCGATCATCCATTCATAAACGTTAAAGCTTCCGTTTTCGCCGGCTCCTCCCCCGGACGCTTCCGCTTCCCTGGCCTGAGTCATTTCATGGCGGCAAAATTCGTCTCTCAGCCAGCGGAACGTGGTGCCGGTGGAGAAGACGCCGACGGCCGAGGTGAACATCCCCGGAATGACGTGCGTGAAAACGTACGGCCGGGTGACCGGGTCCAGAAGCGGTTTTTTGTCGGAGACGGCGATCCATGAAGAAGACCCCAGAGACGCGTAAAGCCGCCCGGCCTGCGTATTTTTCGCCCCCAGCGCCATGCATGAATTATCCACGCCCCCGGCCGCCACGCGCACCGTCACCGGCAGGCCCAGCTCCACCGCCGCCGCCGGCGTGAGCGTCCCGAGAATCTCCGTGGACGGCACGATTTCCGGGAACATTTCCGCGGGAAGGTCTGCCGCGTTCAAAAATTCTCTTTCATACGCCCAGTTTTTCAGATTATAAACCCCGCACCCGGACGCGTAACTGAAGTCCGTGGCCACGCGCCCCGTCAGCCGGAAATTAATGTAATCTTTCGTCCCGATGACTTTATCGATTTTCCGGAACATCTCCGGCTCATGCTTCTTATACCAGAGAATTTTGAACGCCGTGTAATGCGCGGCGGGAAATCCGTTTCCGGTGGTCATGTACCAGTGCTCGGGGTCAATTTTTTCAAAAAACGCCTCCACCTCCGCCACCGCGCGTTTATCGGACCAGATCGGCGTGGACGCGCGCAGCAGGCACGCCTCCTGATACTCGCCCGGCACCGGCGTCTTCCCCAGCGGCACCGTCCCCAGGCTGTGTCCGGAAATCGCCAGCGAAAGAATGGCGTGCGGATCCACGCCCGAAATTTTCAGCAGTTTTCGCGTGGACGCCACCGTGGCATGCCACCAGTCCTCAGGCCGCTGTTCATAAAACCCTGGCTGAGGATACACCGTTTCATACGGCTCAAAAACCGCCGCGATGAGCACGCCGTCCGCGTCAAAAAGAGACGCTTTATTCCCGCCCGTGCCCAGATCATACGCCAGAACGTAATGCATGATTTTCCTCCTGATGTTTTAGCCAAAAAATGAGTACGGCCCCGCTGCCCTTTCCTTCAGTATACTCATTCCCCAAGAGAAAAAAAAGCCACCCGGAAAGCGCCGGGGAAAAAATCAGAATTCGACCGGCATCCGGCGGCGAAAATTTAGCATGGCGCCGGAAACATTCCGCAGCGGGGCGCCTGCCGCCATTCGGCATTCCGCGATCATCCCGCCCATTTCGCCCAGACAGCGGCGGATGGCCATCACGCGGTCCGAAATTTCCTTCACGTTCCCGTCCACGGTCAGTTCCGTGTCCAGCATCACATGAAACGCCACCTTCCCGCCATGATAATACGCCAGATTCTCCGCGCTCATGGCCCGGCTGTCATACCGCACCACATCCACGCCCGCGACGATTAAATGCGGAACCAGGTGCTGAATGTTCCCGGCCCCGGTAAAATACGCGAATTTATCATTCTCACGCAACATTTCGCAGTATTCCGCCGTCATGGGCAGAAACAGCTCCGTCCAGGCGTCTGCCGGGAAAAGCAGGCCCTCTTCATCCGCCCAGTCATCCCCCAGACACACCGCGTCCGCGTCCGTGGCGCACCACATCCGCAACTGTTCCAGATAATACACGTGCAGGCGTTTTAAGAACCGGCGCAGCGCGGGGGTATCCTGATGAATCGCCGCCAGCGCCTGCTCCCGGCCTAAAAGCGCCTGCAGCCGCCGGAAAGGGCGGATGGCCGTCTGCACCACCGTGAAACGCGGGTTTCCGTCACAGCGGGCCGTGACTTTTTCCGCCATTTTTTTCGTCACCGGCATTTCCGGCAGCGCCACCGCGTCCAGCTCACGGACATTACTCAGCGGCGGCGCATCCGTTTCCGCCAGCCATTCTCCCCCCGCCTCTTTTTGCCAGAAACATCCCCACGCGTCCGTGAAAAACAGGGCGTTTTCGTCTGCCGCGCTCTTTAAGGAAAAGCGGTGATCAAGAAAATCCAGGTCGCTGGCAAAACGCGTGCGCAGCTCATCACACTCCTCCCGCCGCGCCGCATACACATCCTGCGGGATGCTCAGCAGCGTGGGAATCGGCGTGGATACGCGATGAAAAACGGTATTTATTACTCTGTCTCGCGGCGTCATTCTTACCCGAACATTCCTTACACTAAATTTTTACCATGAACTGCATATTATGGGTATCATGGGAAATTTTGCAAGAGCGGTTTAGGCCATTTTATACAAAAAAAGTAGATATTTCTCAAAAACCGTTTTCACACCACCGGTTTTCGGGCATTTTGTCGGAATTTCAGAAATACGTAATGCAAAAAAACGCGTGCTCCCAGCAGGGTGTCCGCGTTAATGCGGTTATTAGGTTCATGTGTTCATGAAACAGCAGCCGGGAGCGCAGAGGAACGCAGTGACGCGAAGAGACCGGATAAAATTGCCGGAATTTTCCCCACTTCAATCCGGTCTCTGCGCTAACGCTCCGCTCCCGGCTGCTGTTCTTGCGGATTAAGTAACTGCGTTAATGCGGCGGTGTCTGGGCACCGACCTGGGGATGAACCCGCATGAAAGAGGGAGGGGTTACTGTCTCGGCCACCTGCCGGCACAGCGAGTTATTCGGCGCGATGGCCAGTCCGCGCGCGGCGGTTAGGGCCGCTTCTCCGTTCATTCCCGCGCGCCGCTGGGCGTCTGCCAGCGTGGAGATGATGCGGACGTCCCGCGGATTTCGGGCCTCCGCCAACGCCAGCGTTTCCACAGCGTCTGAAAACCGGTGAAGATGGTACATCGCTAGTCCCTCGCAGTACAGCACCTCCGTCGGCTCCTGATCCGGCGGAAATTTATGCCGCACGAATTGCGCTGTCTCCAGCGCCCGCTGCGGTTTACTCAGGACGAGATACAGATCCGCAAGATAAATATGGGCCCGCCAATTTTCCGGGTCATGATGAATGGCCTGGTGAAAGGCTGTCATGGCGTTTTCATGGCGGTTCCGGGCGGCGTAAATCTGCCCCTGGAGCACCCACGCGTCTGACTGGGCTGTGTCGCGCCGGAGGCCGGTGGAGAGGTATTTTTGAGACATTCCCAGTTCGCCGGTTTCGAAATACATCCGCGCCAGCTTAATGTACGTTTCGGGGGCCGCGTCTTCTGAGTCGGCCACCTGTTTCAGCTCGCGGATGGCCTCCGCCCGCCGGTCCGCATCCCAGAGCACGTCCGCCAGCATAACACGTGCCTCCGTGTTCCCGGGATTCGTTTTCAGTGCCAGCAGCAGTTTTTGACTCGCCTCGTTTTCGTCGTTACGGTGCAGCGACTCGGCCGCCTCCTGGACGTACTGCCGGCTGGCAATCGTCGCGGTGGACGAAACGCCAACACTCCGCCAGATGTGGCACCCGCTGCATAAACACAGGCACACGGACGCAAAAAGCACCGGGGCGGCAGGCAGGCAGTGGGGAATACGAAATTTTGTCACGGATTGCGGCGCGGATAAAATGGGGAAATTTTTTCGGCGGTAAAATAAAAAAAGACCATCGCTGATTTACTCTAACAAAAAATAAAAATCGCCGCCAGAGCATTTTGTGTGTTTCGCGGAGTTTTGAGGTGTTTTTTTGTGTTCGATAACACGTTTTCCGTGTTTCCACTTGCGAAAGGTGAGCACGGCGGTATAATTACGGTATTAAAGAATGGTATGGTGGTGGCGGGCGGCCGGTGGCGGAGCGATTTATTCTCGGAAGGAATGGAAAAATGTTGAAAAAATATGAGAAAAATGGTTTTTGTGTCCATTATCCGGAGGGCTGGGAACTGGAGGAGGACGCGGAGGGGGCGGGCGATGTACTCACCCTGTACGCGCCGGACGAAAACGGCTTCATTACTTTTACGCGCCTGCCGGGGGCTTTTGAGCTGGAGCAGGTGACACGGGAAATCGTGAATTCTTATGCGGAGAATTATGAAAATTGTGACGTTTCACAGGCATCGGAAACGTACGGACCCCATGTGCTGACGGGAGAGGATGTCGATTTCTTTTACCTCGATTTTCCGTGCGTGGCCAGTGTTCGTGCGCTGCGGCATGGGGATGCCGTTTATGTAATTGTTGCGCAGCGATTTGTTTCGTCGGCCGATTTAACGGAAGCGGATTTCTCGCAGATCATCCGCATGTGGGTGGAGGATTTGGGTAAAGTGAAGTGAGATTAGGTGGAATAGACTAGGGCTGTCGGCGACTTTTTTGGCTGTTTTATGGAAAAAAAGAAGAAAAATTGGATTTTCGTCAAAAAATAGCGTAAATTTTACGTAAATATTTGACTAATGTCAAAATTTCCCTTGTCAAAAGTTGCTAAATAGTGTAATTTTAAAGAAAGTGAATTGGATGTTTATAACTTTTATGTGCATTATGCCGCATGAAAGTAGGGATAATTCAGGTTAATCGGTCGAATATCATTTTGATTGGCGGCGAATGGGGGGGGTGGTCCCGCTGTTTTGGCGCGGAATCATGGTGTTCATGAACATTTTTTGCAGAAAAGTGAGGTTTCGATGAAAAATCGTTTCTCAAGTCGTATGATTTTTGTTTTTTCTCTTGTCCTCGTGGCGGTGCTTGGATTTTCCGGCCGTGCCATGGCGCAGGATGTGGGCGGTGTGGACGAGCAGCTTTCGGAGGCGGTGCGAACGGCGATTCAGGAATTGCTCACGGGCGGCAAAATCGATGATGCCGTCGCGAAGTTGGAAACGGAGTGTTCGAAAAACCCGGAACTGCCGCCAGCGCCGCTTCTTCTGGCCGCGATTTTCTCTCAGCAGAACCAGGCTCGCGCGGCGCGTCAGTTGGTCGAGCGCACCGTGGTGAAGTATCCCACGGATCCGGAAGCGTATATTTCCCTCGGGCGGATGAACCTGCAGCAGGGTAATATCACGGAAGCGGAGTTGCTTTACCGCCAGGCGGGGGGCATTTTGCAGAAATTCACGGGAAATGAGAAGCGGAAGCAGAACATGAGCCGTGACATTTACATGGGAACCGCCGAGGTTTCTTTTGCTCGCGAGAATTATAAGCAGGCGATCACCCTGCTGACGAATCTCCTGAAGGCGGATCCGAAACTTCAGCCTGCCTGGAACCTGCTGGGCCTGGCGTATTTCCAGGACGGGAACGTGGCGGAAGCCCTTACCGCGTTTGCGCAGCTGAAGAAGCTGGAGCCCAAGGCGCTGCAGCCGGAAGCCCGCGTGGCGATGATGTATCAGCAGAAAGACGACAAGGCGAACGCGAAAGAATACATGGAAAAGGCGATTAAAGTTGCCAGCTCGGACATCGCCGTGCGTCTGGTGGCGGCCCAGTGGCTGATGCAGCTGAATCAGGTTCCGGCGGCGGTCGTGCAGGCCGACGCGGCCCTGAAACTCGACGGCGCTTCGCTGGATGCCCAGCTGCTGCGGGGTCAGATCGCGCTGTTCCAGGATGATTATGTGACTGCCGAAACGAACTTCAAGAAGGCGTTCGACATTTCCAGCAGTAACTTTAACGCCGTCAACGGCCTGGCCCTGGCCATGTGTGCCCAAGGGAACGATGAAAAACTGAAGAAAGCCGAAGAGTACGCCCTGATGAACCTCCGCTCTTTCGAGAAGAACCCGGCCGCCTCCGCGACCGCCGCATGGGTGCTGTATCATAAAGGCGATTACCAGCAGGCCGGGCAGTTGCTGCAGCAGTCCACGCAGCTTGCCAACGGTCAGTTGAACCCCGACACGGCGTTCTTCTTCGCCGCGACGCTTGCGAAACTCGGTTCGGACGAGCAGAAAAAGCGGGCGAAGGAAATTCTCACCGAACTTCTGAAAAATGACAGCCTGTTCATGATGCGGAAAAAGGCCGAGGAGCTGAACAAGCAGCTGTAATGGACGAGATTTTCCGCCCGGTTGAGCAAGCCGTGGTGTGAAACCGAAAAAAGCCTCCTGGATACGCTCCGGGAGGCTTTTTTTTGGAATGAGGAAAACTGTTTTTCAGGTCTTGGCCAGCAGATCCTGTGTGACTTCCACTTCTTCCCAGTCGCCGTGTACGCCGATGAAATCCCACAGGTGGTGGGCGTCTTCATGCTTGAGGTAACAGCGGACGAGACTGGCGGTGGGCTCGCCGACGACGATTCCGATGGTCCCGCTGCGGTGCCGTTTCAGGATGGAGGAGATCACTTCCTCCACGCGTTTGCGCACGGACAGCAGTGTTTCTCCCTCCGGCGGACACACTGAAAGCGGCGATTCCGCCCACTGCCGGTATACCCGGGGCTGAAGCCGGCGAAGATCGTCGACCCGCATGCCCTGCCAGAGGCCCTGATTCTGGTTTTTTAATCCGTCAACTCGTTTTCGCGGCACATTCAGCGCCCGCGCGATAATTTCCGCCGTCTCTAAAGCCGGCTCACAGGGCGAAGTATAAATGAAGCTCATTCGCTCCGCCCGAAGTTCATCCGCCAACAGCCGCACTTCATTTCGGCCTTCTTCCGTCAGGCGGACATTCAAATCACCCTGAATACATCTTTCGTGGTCGTAACTCGTGGCCCCGGGACGAATGATCAGTATTTTCAACTCACCCTCCTCGTTTTCCACCGAGCTGCGGAAAGAAAACATCCATGATTGTCGCATATAAACCTTTTCATACCTTGCCTGTCAGCGGGTATGTACGATTCTCGGTGGAAAAATCTCTCCACGCGGGCATACCCTGCCGACGTATTCTAAAAACAGCCGAAATTACACATTTTCCATCATTTTCTGGAGTGTTTTCATCTGCTGCTGACGATCGGGATTTTTAAAAACCGCGGTTCCCATGATCAGGCCGGTCGCGCCGGCGAAAATACATTCAGGGAGCGTGGTTTCATTGACGCCGCCGTCCACGCTGCGAAGCGTTTTGGGGGAGGCGTTATGGCGCAGCCACCGGAGTTTGTCCAGCGCCGAGCGGTCAAAAGACTGCCCGCCGAATCCCGGCATGACGCTCATAATTAACACATTATCGCATACTTCCGTCCAGTGTGCAAGTACCTCCACGTTCGTTGGCGGGATGATCGAAAGCCCCGCGGCCGCCCCTAAACTGTGTATTTTGCCTAAAACTTCGGTCGTTCGCCGCACTGCCGGGTGATCGCCGCTGGGGATGTCCGATTTTTGGCACCCGTTTCGTGCGAAATTCTTTCCTGGCACCACCTGATCCATGATCGCCTCGACATGAAACGTGATTCCGTCCGCGCCGGCCTTCCGAAACGCCTCCACATACGCCTCCGGAAAGGAGAGCATTAGGTGAACGTCCAGCACCAGGTCCGTGATCTTCCGCACACATTCCACCACGGGGATGCCGATACTGATATTCGGGACGAAATGGCCATCCATGATGTCCAGGTGCAGTGCCTGCGCCCCGGCTTCCTCCACACTGCGGATTTCACGCTCCAGATTCGCGAAATCGCAGGCCAGCAGGGACGGCAGGATGACGGGGCAGTGCGCGGTGAGGGAATGATATTTAGTTAAGGAATCCATGTGAGTATGCTCGCATCCATGAAAAGGGATATAATCGTCGGTCGAAATCAAAATTGCCTGCTCATCCCACGTGTTTCGCCCCGCCACTGCCAGCCACTTTCATTATCCGTTGCGTAATCGGTATAAGTTTACACGAAATGGCTTTAAAAATACGTAAATTGAAAGATTTAGGTTGCGTGTTTCGTCAAAAAATGTCTTCCCGGCATAACGCGGGAAAGTCGCGTGTGTGGAAAACGCGGAAAACATGGGAAAACAGGAATAAACTGTCCGCGGAATAAAAATCGCCCCGGCGAGGCGGGGCATAACACCGCGCGGCGCTCGTGGGGCGAGGTAAATTGGGACATGAGGCACGTTGAGTACAGGGGCGGCGGGGGCGAGTTCCTGCCTGTTACGTCAAATGCCCCCGGCGCCGGACACGGAAAGTAAGAAAATCACTCCTCCTCTTTCACCGCGTCATCTCCGAAAAATTGCGCCAGGTCGCCGAAAGAACGCAGCGGCTCTTTCCCCTTCTTCATGGCGTCCGAAATCGGGGCCACGGTTTTCGGGGCTTCCTTTTTATACTGGTATTTTTCCATATTCTTACGGGAACCGGCCGCGCGGTCACCACGGTCTCCACGATATTCCCGCTCCCCACGGTTTTCACGCTCAGAACGGTCGCCGCGCTCAGAACGCTCACTGCGCTGGCCACGCCGTTCCTGCCCAGCGGGTCTTTCACCGCCACCGTTTCCGGAATCCGTGTCCCGTTTTCGGCCTTCCCCGCGCCGCGCTCCACCGCGCTCGGATTTTTCACGTGCCGGCTTTTCACTGTGCGGTACGAAATCCGCCGGGGCTTCACTGACCAGCCGTAATCCCACGGGCAGCGGTGCGATGGGCGAGGACATGTCTCCGCCGGCCGCCGCGGGCTGCTTTTTCACCGCCGCCGCTTCCTCGCCACGCTTTCCGCGTCCACGCCGGCGGCGCGGGCGTTTTTTCTTGCCGCCGTCTTTTTCATCCGCCTCCGCGTTTTTCACGTCCGTCGCGGGGGCACGCTTTCCGCTTTCCGCCGGTGCGCCACTGGGGTCAATCATGGTCAGCGAAACGCGGTGCCGGTCTTTATCCACGCCGACCACCCACACTTTCACCACATCCCCCACCGCCACCACCTCATGCGGCTCGCGCACGTACTTATCCGCCAACTGGCTCACATGCACCAGCCCGCTGTCATGCAGGCCGATATCCACGAACGCCCCGAAATCCACCACGTTCAGCACCGTGCCCGTCAGCTCCATGCCCGGCGCGAGATCTTCCAGCTTCAGCACGCCTTTCTTGAACACCGGCGCGGGCAGCTCTTCGCGGGGGTCGCGCCCGGGACGCACAAGCTGCGCGAGGATGTCTTTCAGTTTCAGCTCACCCGTGTCCAGTTCTTTCGCCAGGGCCGGCACATCCAGCGCCGCCACTTTCGCCGCCAGCTCCGCGGAACCGTTTTTCACCTCGCGAGGCTCCACACCCAGCTTCTCCAGAATCTTTTCCGCCAGCGCATAACTTTCCGGGTGAATCCACGTGGTGTCCAGCGGGTTATCGCCACGCGAAATTTTCAGGAAGCCGGCCGACTGCACGAACGTCGCGTCCCCGATTCCCGGCACATTTTTAAGCTGCGTGCGGTTTCGGAACGGCCCATTCGCGCGGCGATACTCGTAAATCTTTCGCGCGTGAAGCTGATTCAGCCCGGACACGAAACGCAGCAGTGCAGGGCTGGCCATGTTCACATCCACGCCCACGAAGTTCACGCACGACTCGACCACGCCCTCCAGCGATTCTTTCAGGTGTTTCGCCTTCACGTCATGCTGATACAGGCCCACGCCGATATTCGCGGGGTCAATTTTCACCAGCTCACTCAGCGGATCCTGGAGCCGCCGGCCGATGGAAATCGCGCCGCGCAGCACGGCGTCATAATCCGGGAATTCTTCGCGCCCCAGCACGCTGGCCGAGTACACACTCGCGCCAGCTTCATTCACGATCACATATTCCACGTTTTCGCCCGCGAGTTCATCCGTAATGAGTTTCGCGAAGAAAGATTCCGCTTCCCGGCAAGCCGTGCCGTTTCCGATCGCGATGACGGAAAGTTGAAATTTCCGGATCATGTCTAGGGCCGCTTTTTTCGCTTCCTCCTGGCGTTCCGTTTTTCCGATGATAGAGATTACGTCGTGCGTCAGGACGTTTCCAAACTGATCCAGCGCCGCGAGTTTACAGCCGTTCTTAAAACCGGGATCCACGGCCAGCACTTTCCGGTCATGCACGGGCGACTGTAAAAGCAGGTTCCGGAGATTTTTTGCGAAAACCTCCACCGCGTGATTCTCGGCGTGCTCTGTCAGCTCCCGGCGCACTTCGCGCTCCAGGGCCGGCACCAAGAGCCGGTTCAGGGCGTCTTTCACACAATTTTTCAGAAACGCCAGTTGCGCGTGAGATTCGGGCAGGAGCGTTTTCTCGGCTGCGGCACTCAGCGCAGCGCCGTCCGCCTCCACCTTCACCCGCAGCACCTTCGCCTGCTCCCCGCGATTAATCGCCAGCACCCGGTGCGGCGGCATCTTTCGCACCGCCTCCTCGAAAGTGAAATAATCCTGAAACGCCTTCTGTTTCCGCTCCAGCTCCTTCAGGCGTTTCGCGGCCTTCTGATCTTTCATACGTTCTTTTTGCGACTTTTTCGGCTCCGTTTTCACGTCCACTTTCACCGCCGGCGCGGGGGTGTTTTCCGCATTTTTGGCCGGCTGTGCTTCCACCGCGGCTTCAGTTTCCGTCTCCGCCGTCAGCGTTTCCGCATCCGTTTCCTGGGCGGATTCCTCATTTTCTGCCGCGACTTCCACCGCTTCTGCTGGCGTTTCTTCACCGTCATCCGCCACGGCTTCCTCCGCAGTCAGCGCGTCCGCCGTTTCCTCTTCCGGCTCTTCCGCCGTCAGCGTTTCCGATTTATTTTCATCTTCCGCCGGCACGTCCGTTTTCGTTTTCGCGTCAGCTTCAATTTTCGTGGTGACGATTTTCGCGCTGCGCTGCATCACGTCACGCAACTGCTGGCGCAACTCGGGATTCTCGCTGAACTGCTCCGCGATAATGTGCCCGGCCCCGGCCAGCGCCTCCGCCACCGTTTCCGGCCCGCCTTCCGCATTCACGAATTCCGCAGCCCGCGCCTCTAAATCCGTGCACGTGCCGGTGAGAATTTCATTCGCCAGCGGCTCCAGCCCCTTATTCCGCGCCGCCGTGGCCAGCGTCTGCTTCTTCGGCTTATACGGAAGGTATAAATCCTCCAGCCGCTTCAGCGTCCCCGCCTGGCGAATCTTCTCCTCAAATTCCGGCGTCAGCTTTCCCTGATTTTCCACGGAACGCAAAATCGTCTGCTTCCGCTCCGCCAGTTGCTGGAGTTTCGCTAGTTTCGCCTGAATCAGCCGCACCTGCACTTCATCCATTCCCCCGGTTTCATCTTTCCGGTAACGGGTGATAAACGGCACGGTGTTCCCCTCCTCCAGGAGCTGCACCACAGCCTGCACCTGACGTAACGGAATGGACATGCCGCGCGCGACGTGACGTAAATTGATCGAAATCGGTTCTGACATAAACTCACCTGCGATTTTGGTTGACACTTCCGGCGGTAACGCGCGGAAAAGGAGTGTGGAATGAACACAGACGTGCTCACGGATAATTAAACATTATTTTACGCCATTTCAGCCCGCGTTTCAAGGTGTACCCCGGCAGGTGGAATACATTCGGATGGACAGGTTTTCATTGATATAAGTCAAAACCCCCCTTGACAAAATAACAACTTTCGAATAAAATAGTCCGATATAAGACTGTCTGTATAGGGACTAAATGAAATAAGGCATAAAAATACCAGGGTTGGTTCTGATCCGACCGGAAATCGGGGGAGAATATGGGCAAAGATACGGTTGCGGAGCAGGTCTTCGAATACTACCGCATATGGCGTGAACTGACGAGTGCTTACGGCGAGTACGCCAAAGCAGTCGGAATGTCGTACGGCAGTTTGTTTGCCCTGAATGTCATTTTCGACAACCCGAAAACATGCACGCAGAAGCTGATTTGCGAAGTGACGTTTCTCCCCAAGCAAACGGTCAACGCCATTATTACAGGATTTCTCAAACAGGGCCTCATCACGCTGGTCGAATCGGAGGCGGACAGGCGGAATAAGTTTATCCACCTGACCAGGCAAGGCAAAAAATACGCCGAAGGGATCATTCCTTCCATTGGAAAAGCGGAGAATGACGCGATGAGAAGGCTGGACGAAACTCAGCGATCCGCGTTGCTGGAAAACGCGGCTTGCTACAACCGCCATTTTCGGGAATACATTCGAAGGAATTACGAAAATGAATGAAGCAACGGAACTGTAAACCACGATTTTTAGAAAACCTCGACGTTGAGGGGAAACCCACTGATAAAGGAAGGTGTCGCATGTCACTTTGGGCAGCGTATGCGATGTTATTTTTGGCCATCGTCGGCGAAATTTTCGGAACGACATTATTGAAGCACTCGGAGCAAATGACGCGTCTTTGGCCGACCATCGGCAGCATGGCAAGCTATATGTTCGCCTTTTATTTTTTGTCCCTTGCCATGTCCCGACTTCCTGTCGGTGTCGCCTATGCCATTTGGGGAGGCGTCGGGATCGTGCTGATCACCCTGATCGGAACGTTCCTTTTTCGCGAACGAATCGATCTTCCAGGAATCGTGGGGATCGGTTTGATCCTGTGCGGGACGATCATTCTCAACACGTTGTCCAAAGCGGTCGTTCATTAGTTGTTTCGTTGCATTCGCTTTTATAGAAAACGACAATTAACTCTCAAAAAGAAAGGTAAACAATGAAAGTTCTTTTGGTCAATGGCAGTCCGAATCAGAAAGGCTGTACCCACCAGGCGTTGATGGAAGTGTCCAATGCGCTGAACGACGCGGGAGTCGAGAGCGAAATTTTCTGGATCGGCAACAAGCCCATCGCTGGGTGCCTGGGCTGTCACAAATGCGAAAGCACCGGCAGGTGCTTGATGAACAACGACACCGTGAATGCGTTCCGCGAGATCGCTGCCGCTGCGGACGGTTTCGTTTTCGGGTCGCCGGTGTATTATGCCGCCGCGAATGGGGCGCTGGCGTGTTTCATGGCGCGGGCCTTCATCTCCGACCTGGCCGGCAACGGCAACCAGACATTTTACTTAAAGCCCGCTGCCGCCGTGGTTTCCGCACGCCGCGCCGGGACGACGGCCACGTTCGATCAGATCAACAAATTCTTCACGCTGCACGAGATGCCCATCATCTCCTCCAGCTACTGGAACATGGTCCACGGCGACACTCCAGCGGAAGTCCTGCAAGACGCAGAAGGCTTGCGAACCATGCGCGTTCTGGCCCACAACATGGCCTACTTCCTGCAATGCAAAAAAGCTGGCGAGGCGGCCGGTGTGCCGATGCCCAAACGAGAGGAATTCGTCTTCACCAACTTTATCCGATAAACATGCCATGGCAGGCATACTAGAGCATCTACTAAATTTATGGTTTCACAAAAAACAACAGCCTGGAACGAAGTGAAGCGTAGCGTAACGAGAGCGACAGGATAGAATCGCCGAAATTTCCCCCACTTCGATCCGGTCACTCACGCTACGCTTCGTTCCCGGCTGTTGTTTTTTGAATGCATTAACATGATAACTGCTCTATCTGTCATCATCATTTTTTCATCGGCGCGGCCAGCCGGAGAATGAAGCGTTCCATCAGCAGCCGGGCATCCAGCGGAGAATCGCCTTTCAGGTCGAAATCCAGTTCCACCAGCAGGGGTAAAAGCATTTCGCCGCGGTGACGGCCCAGCCGCTGAAGCTGGGAGCGTGTTTTTTGAAGAAAATACGGATTCACGCCGGCGGTTTTCAGGGCCTCATCCACGGAAAGTTTCCGGCCTTCCTTTTCGGCGGAGAGAATCAGACGTGTGGCGGTGGCCAGGCGGCGGAGACTGGCGGACATGGCGGCCACGAGCATAATCGGCGCTTCACCCGCGGCCAAAAGCCGTTCCAGACACTGCATGGCTTCCGGCGATTTCCCGTCCAGCACGTAATCCACCAGATCCCACGCCTGCTGCTGACGCCATGAGCCGGAAAGTTTACGGATGTCCGCGGCCTGCACTGGCTTCTCTTTGTCCGCCGTGAGACTGAGTTTTTGCAGCTCCTGATCCAGCAGGCCCATCTCGCCGCCCACCTGCTCCAGCAGCGTCCGCGTGGCGTCCGGCGCGATCTGAAAGCCGTGATGATTCCGCGCACGGATCTGAATCCACGCCGTGATTTCCGCATCCCCCGGCGTCCGGCAGTCGACCAGCGTCCCGTGCTCCTCCAGAAGTTTGTACACGCGCGTGTTGGACGCACACGTGTTCATTTCCAGAACCAGAATGCCCGTGGAGACCGGCTGGGGAATGTACGCCTCCAGAATGTCTTTATTCTTTGACACGAAATCGTCCGCCCCGGTGACCACCACTAGCCGCTGCTGAGGTCCGAACATGGAGAACGTGGAAAGCTCCTCCACCACACCGCTCCACGTGACGGTACTGCCGTCAAAAGACGTGTAAGAAAAATCCTGCTCGGCGTCCGCCCCCATGACCCGCGTGCGGAGCGCGTGAAGTATTTCCCTGCGGAGAAACGATTCGTCTCCGAAAACGGCGCAGACGGGGTTCAGCGGAAATTCGTCGGGCTTTGCCAGCCAGGCCAGCGCCGGGAAAGAGGATGTGGAAGTGGAAGTGCGCTTGGCCATGGGGAATGCGTGATTAGGAATCAGGAATGAGGAATAATATGTATATTATAGTCGGTCTGGCAAAAAATGCCAGCGTGGAAGTTTTTAATTCCGCATATTCTGCCTTTCCGCGCATTCCATATTTCTCTTTAAAATAAAAAAAGACGGGAATCGCTTCCCGCCTTTCTGTGTTTCGGATGCCGGATTTTTGCTTACCGGGCCAGGAACTCGATGACGAGTCCGATTTTGTCCACCGGAGCGGTGAAATCTTCCGGAAGCGGATAACTGGTGACCGTCAGCGTCAGGCTGTTTCCGTCGGCGACGATCCAGCCCAAGTCGGCCGGGGTGCCGATTTCGGCCCACGTCAACTTATACATTTCCTGAAGTTTTTCATTTTTGCGGACGGTGACCACATCCCCGGGACGCACGAGGAAAGAAGCCACGTTCGTCGGGACGCCGTTCACCAGGAAATGACCGTGCGCGATTCCCTGACGGGCCTGCGGACGCGTGCGGCAGAAACCCGCGCGGCGAACCACGTTATCCAGACGGCGCTCGCAGAGCACTTTCAGGTTATCACCAGTGTTTCCCTTTTGACGCTTGCTGGTGGCGTACATTTTGCGGAGCTGACGCTCACTGATTCCGTAAAAATACTTAATCTTCTGCTTCTCGGCCAGCGACTCGCCGTACACGGATTTCCGGCCGCGGGGACGGGCCATACCTGGGGGGGTATTGCGCTTGCTGGTGGAGCGTAAAACGCCGGTGTTCTCATAAATCTGGGCTCCCAGACGGCGGTTAATTCGTGCTTTCGGGCCATTATAATGCGCCATATTTTGTTCCTTCCATACAATTAAATATTAAACAGAATCGGCGGTTTTCGTTATCCTCTCGCGGCAAAACGCAGCAAGGTGCGGTAAAATACCACGTGAAAACCTCATTCTTCCTGCACCTCCCGGGCGTTCATGGCCGGGGCGACGGGGTTACGGCACCCCACAGTTTCATCCGGTGAAGAAAGAGATTACACATTTTATCCCATTTCGCCAAAATGGGAAGGGGTGCGGTAAGAAAAAATAAAACAGCCTGAAACACGTGCCAGAGAAACGGGATACGGAATAAAAGCCCGCTGGCGTGTGTTATTCGGCTGTCTTTGTTTCGGCGATCCGGGTTGTGTGACGGATTTCGCGGTGGATAACGCGGAATTTACTGCTTACCAGTTCCCGATGTAATTTTCGGTGACGGGGATATTTCCGCCAGACGGGGTGACCTGGGTGCCGCTGGCCGGGTGAGTAGGAGCGTAACTCGGGTCAAAAGTCGGATAATCGCCGCCATGCGTGACGCTGGCTCCGAAAGACGGGGACACGTCCGCCACGCTCATGGGCGTGGGGTTCGGGTATTCCAGGGGGGCGTATGCATCCGCGGCGGGCACGGCGGCGGTCATGGTATTCGGGGCCTGCGAGTTCCGTGAGGAACGGGGAGGCGGCGCTAACTTCCGCGGCACATAAGACGGCTGCTGACTCGCTGCGGTGCGCTGGGCCGGCATTTCCGCTTTTCCCGCCACCATTTTTTCATACGCGTCATAAGAAGCGTACACGTTTTCTTCCATGGCCGGGGGATTCACGGTTCCGCCCAGGGACGGGTTATAGTACGGCGGCAGCTCGTCCGTCGGGCTGTAATCCAGCGTCCGGGCACCTGCCGCGAACTGATCCTGGTACGAATTCTCGTACTGTCTTGTGTAATGCGGCTGCGGCGGCACGGGTGTGGTTACGTAAGACGGCACGGAAGAAGCCTGGGGGGAATTCACACGGGAGGGCAGGGCGGCCATGCTGGCGTCGTACACGGGGATTTCGGCCCCGTAACTGGCGGCGGTTTCCACATACTGGCCGGTGTACGCCAGGTCGGCGTCAAAATACAGATCATTATCGCCGGCAGCGGGTGCGGCCGTGACCACCTGCACGTTTTCCGGCGAATAACCGGCGGCCTGCGGGAAATTCACAGACGGGCGGTTCACGTTTTCGTATTTTCTGTCGGTTACGGGGGTAGGATGGCTGTGGGAATGCCCCGCCACATGATCCACCGCCGAATGTTTCGGCGTCTCGGCCACAGACGAATCGCCGGCCTCACGAACACGCAAGACGAACGCCATCACGAAAATAATCAGGACGGACGCGCCGATGGATGTGATCTGTAACGCGTATTTATGAAACACGTTTCTTTCAGACGGCTCGGCGGCCGCGCTGAGAATGGAAGAGGTGAGGGTGGCGCTGCCGAAACGGATGTTTTCGTCTTTTTCACCCGTAAGTACGTTTTTTTCCAGCATACTTTCCGGAGCTCCCAGCGGCGCTGGCGAATTTTCCGCGTTTTTTTCTAAAACCACTTTTTCCATGGCGATAAATCCTTCTTTTTCGGAAAGTGCCTGCGGCGAATCGTTTTTTGTTGGAATTTCATCATTCTTCATACTCGCCAACTCAGGAAAATCTTCCAGCGTTTCCATGGCGTCACGGCGCACTTCGGTTTTCGGGCTCCGGGCATAAACAGGCTGGGAAATTTTTACCTCCGCAGTGCTCGCGTCCGGCCCCCACGTCCGGTTTTCCGGAGAGGCCAAGTGCTGACCGAGATTCACGTACTGATTTTCCTGGCGTGCCGATTCCGTCACGGCGTTTTTTTCGTCGTACATCATCTGGGGGATGCTGGGGAGGGAGCCGAAAAGCATTTCCCCTATTAATTCCGCTTCCTGTCGCTTCTTTTCCACACGCTTTCGGCGATTATCCGCCTGACTGTTTTGTCGCGAATCGGTCATCAGCCACTCCTCCTGGTGATGGTTATGAATCAAGAAAAAAACTTATATTCCATTCCTCTTACTTTATCGGCCAGAATTGTCGCTGATCTTGAGGATTAAATAAATTTTTCCGATTTTTCAAATTGGTATAATTGAGTAAAATGGCCTGAATGTGCGGATTCATGCAATTTTTCATCATACACAAGGAAGAAACACCGATAATTGGAAAGTGAATATGTATTTTTAACGCATTTGACCATTATATATATCCTTCTCAGCGGAGATGGCGGCGATGAAGAAAAAAGTTCCATTATTGGGAAGCGTTCTGCTGGTTTTGGCCGGTCATGGGGGGATGTGGGGGGACAATGTTTTTGCACAAGAAACACCGACTGCCCCGCTTTATCTGGCACAGGCGGAGTCTCCTGGGAAATCGGAAACTTTCCTGAACCGTCTAAACCCCGCGAATTGGGAAAATCCGCTTTCTAAAAACAAAAAGGACAAAAAAGCATCCACACAAAATTCCTCGCAGCCCACGTCTGGCGCATCCGGCGGAGGACAAAACTGGACGCCCGTGGGGACGCAGCTGCAGGAAATGCCGGAAGACCCGTTTTCTCCACCCACGGCGGAGTCTTTAACGGCGAATGACTCGGCGCAGCAGGTCGTGATGAAAATGATTTACGCGGCAGGCATTTCCCCGGAGGCCGCTGGGGCGCCGATAACGCCGTTTGAGCTGGATGAGAGAACGTTTCTGCTTTCTTACCAGAATCTGATGACGCCGCAGAACACCAGCGCGGCCAAAGAAATCCGGCTTTACGCCTCCCGTGACCGTGGAAAAACGTGGCAATTATATCAGAAGGCCGGGACGCCGCAGATTACGCAGCCTGAGACGCAGACGTTTACGATAAAAGTGGCGAATGACGGGGAATATTGGTTTTCGTTCCGAATGTTGGACGCGCGGGAGCGGGAACATCCCTCGGCTGCGCCGGTGACGCAGGTGGTGGTGAAAGAAGTGAAAAAAGCGAATACGCCGGGCGTCACGGTGCCGGGAGGCGGGAGTTTTGCGGGGAATGGAAGCCCTGCAGGTGGGGCTGCTGGAGCCTCACTTACCGGACATTCCGTGGTCAGGCAGCCGATTCAGCGGCCGCAGTGGAGTCCGGACAGTAACAGCGGTCCGGTGCTCGGCGGCGCTTCCGGAAGTGGGCGGACGGTGGGCGCAACAGCCGGGGAAAGTTTCCGTGACAGCGTACCGTTTTCGGTTGCGCAGATGGATGCGGTTTACGCGAATAGCGAGCGGATGCTGCCGGTTTATCGGATTCAGCGTCCGGAGCCGATTCAGCGGGAGGCGGCGAAACCCGTGACGGCAGACGGAAACGCCCTAGGAAGCGGAGCGGCGGAAAGTATGAAAACCACGGGGGCTGCGGGGAATGTGCCCGGTGCGGGAACGCTGCCGGAAAGTTTTGCGCTGACGGATAATACGCTGGACGGGATGTCCGCGGCGGGAGAAATGATCGATTTATCGGCGCTTCCCGGCGTTTCGGATCCGGAATCGGAATCGTTATCGGCTGGGAGAATCCCAGAGATGACGCCAGCGAAAACGCCTGAAAAGGCGCCGTCAGGGGAGGATTCGCCGGAAAATTCCTTCGCGGCGAATATTTTTGCCTCGCTGGAAGGCCCCATTAACTCCGCGAAATCGCATGAGTCGCACATTCAGTACACGAATAACCCGCGAGTGGAAGTGGAGTATGACGTCTCGAATGTCGGTTCGTCGGGCGTCGGACGCGTGGAATTATGGGGGACACTGGACGGCGGGCAGAGCTGGAATTTCCTTGCGGAAGATAAAGACCGAGAGAGCCCGATTCCTGTGGATCTGAAGGCGGAGGGCGATTACGGCCTGCAAATTGTGGTTCTCAACGGTGCGGGTGTCGGCAGTGACCGCCCAGTGGCGGGGAGCTTGCCCCAGATGCAGGTGACCTTTGACCGCACACCGCCGCAGCTGGTCATCCAGAGTGTGCGTCTGCTGGCGGATTTTGGGGAGCTGGAGGTGCGCTGGGACGCGGCGGACCAGAATTTTGGGCCGCAGTGCGTGGTGCTTTCGTGGTCGGAGAGCCTGGATGGAAAGTGGCGGGCAATTACGTCGCAGGCGGTGCCGAATGACGGGGTGCACACGTGGAGCATTCCGGAAAACCTGCCAGGGAAGATTTTTGTGCGGGTTGACGCCGTGGATCTGGCGGGAAACGCCACCTCCCTGGTGACTGGGCCCGTCATTACGGACTTGTCGCGTCCGACCGCCACCATCCTGAACGCGAAACCGGCAAAGTGAAATTATAAATAAAGAAATAAAGAAATAAAGAAATGGCGCAAGCGTTCTTCAATCATTACAGTTGCTCATTTCTTTATTCCTCATTCCTCATTTTCCTCCCCCTCCTTGAAAAAAACGGCGGAGGCATTATAATTTTGTTTCGTGTTTAGTGATTTTTCAGGTTTCATGAAATGAAATAATTATCATTTAAGGAGAAGTTCATGTCCAAGCCGCAGCATGTCGTCAAAAAAGCGAATCACGGTAAGCGTCCCGCCAGCGCCCAGGCGCGCCGCGCGAAACGCCGTCTGGTCAGAACCTGATTTTTCGGGTTTCACCATTATTTTCACGAAGAAACCCCGTGGCGTTTTCAGTCGCGCGTGGGTTTCTTTTTATTTTGTTTTAAATATGAAACGTTTCATCTCAGAGGTAAATCATGGCGAAAAAATGCTCCCTGATCGATTTGTCGAAAGTGGATATGAACCATATCGTTGCGGATATTGACGAAATTCGCCGCATGAATCCGCAGCGTTTCGAGATGGAGCAGTTGACGGCGATCGTTTATGAGGATGCGGAGGAAATGGTGTGTGTCGGGTACCAGGATGTGACGGAAAACGCTTTCTGGGTGCGCGGGCACATGCCCGATTATCCGTTGATGCCGGGCGTGATTATCTGCGAGGCGGCTGCGCAGTTGGCGAGTTATTTCGCCACGAAGATGAAGATGTATAGTAAAGGTTTTATCGGGTTTGGCGGGCTGGATGCGGTGAAGTTTCGCGGTGTGGTCCGGCCAGGTGATCGGCTGGTGCTGGTGGATAAAGTGATGAAGCTCCGGGCGAACGTCATGCTGGTGCTGTCTTTTGAAGCCCTGGTGAATGATGAAGTGGTGGCGGAAGGCCAGATTAAGGGGATCGTCCTGAATCCGGAATAAAACCGGAATAAAAAGGAGCAGCCAGCGGCTTTTGAAGGGGCCTCGCCATGTTTCTGCCATTCTCGATCAGCGATTTGCGGCTTTTGCGATTTCCCGTAATCACATGGGGACTGGTGCTGCTGAATATTTGGATTTTCATTCAGTTTCAGCAGCTTCCGCAGGCGGCCCGGCAGCGCGTGGCGTTCGAGTATGGCTTTTTGCCTTGCCGGGTGGCGCAACTGATGACGGGTGAGCCGTTAAAACTGCCGGTGGAGCAGCATTTTGCGGCGCCGGACGGGCGGGAATTTACGGTGGAGCGGGTGCTGGTCGTGCCGTATCAGCCGCGGGAGACCATGTTTTCGTGGTTTTCGTACATGTTTATGCATGGCGGATGGATGCACCTGCTGGGGAACATGTGGTTTTTGTGGCTTTTCGGCCGGTATCTGGAAGATTATCTTGGGCACACATGTTTTCTGCTGTTTTACCTTGGCGGCGGGCTTCTCGCGGCCCTGGCGCACTGGAGTGTGATGCCGGGGAGTCTGGTGCCGGTGGTGGGGGCCAGCGGAGCGGTGGCGGCGGTGCTGGGAGCGTTTACGGTGCTTCACCCGGCGGTGCGCGTCAAAACGCTCGTTTTTCTCTTGGTTTATTTCACGGACATCGAATTGCCGGCATTCATCCTGCTGATGCTCTGGTTCGTCGGGCAGGTGGCGTCCGGGCTGCTGGTGAGCGGCGGCGCTTACCAGAACGGCGTGGCTTGGTGGGCACACGTGGGCGGATTCGTGACCGGGATGTGGCTGATGATGTTTCTCATCCGTCGGCAGGATCTGTATCCGAAAGAACGCCCGTCGCTGCCGGAAGGGTGAGAGTGCCTGGCAGAGCCGCGTTCTCATTCCGTTCGCATTCAGCTCTCATTCAGTTAAAAAACACGCTGGCGGATGAATTTCTTAAAAAAGTGAAAAAAGCAGCGTACCCCGGCATGTGGAAAAGATGTCACCGAATCAAGAAGTGCGCGCGTGCCGGGGATGTGTAAAACATGTCGTGTGCGCGCATAAAAAAACAGTATTCAGGCAAAATTTGACTCCTCCGTCGTTTGACCTAAATACTGTAATTTCAAGACTTTAGGGAAAGGGCGTCTCTAAAATCCAGAAAAAAAGCTTCCATGCTCTCTCTCGCGTCCATGTATGACTAGTATGCAATATTTCTCCTCGAAATGCAAGAGGGGAAACCGTTTTTTTTTATGAAAATTTTTTTCTCGTGAGGAAATAGCAATTTCCGGGAAAATGGGTATAATAGGATTGTGCCACATCTGTATTTTTTGTTTATTTTGGTGAAAATTTATGGCGAAAAATTTTTCCGAATTCTCCCCCGCGAAACGCGCTGATGGAGCGCGAATGCGAAAGCGGCTCGCGCTGGCGTGGGGGATTTTGTGGACGATTCTTCTGGCCGGTGCCGCGACGATCCTCTGGGTACGCCGCATGGACGGGATGTTCACCACGCCCCTGGGCACGGGCTGGCTCTTCCTCTCCAGTTTTTTCACCACCCTGACGACACTCGTAACGCTTGGCGTGCTGGCAACTTCCCTGCTCGAGGAACCTTCCGGGACGCCGCCGCGGCGAAAGCCCCTGCCGCGTCCGCTGACGCCCCGGCTGGGCATTTTTCTGGCCTGGGCGCTGGCCATGGTGGTGCTGCTGCTGCTGATCCGCATGGCGATTCTTATTCCGGGCACGCCGTACTTGGGGCAGCTTTTCTGGCGGCTGAGTTTCCCGACGGCCGTCATCGCGCTGGCGGTTTTCACGCTGCCACTGGTTTTCGATGAACGGAAAGTCCAGGAAAAATCGGCAGGGGACGCGGAGTCGGAAAAACTTGCCCCCACGCAGACGGAAAGCAGCGTCGCTGCCCAGCCGACAGGGCGTGGCGCAAAAGACGCTGTGTGTGTGGAGGACGTGGGCACAGCGGTGGAGACGCCCGAAGACGAAGAGAATGATGAAGACGGTGAGGAAGAAGAAGCGGAGGAATGCCCGCTGCCGCCGGGAGTGACGCAGCAGCTTTCTCGCACTTCGGATGAGCACGGGGACACGCTGGAGGGCCTTTTACGCACCCGCTTTACACCTGGCCAGGCCCGCACCGCCGTGCATGTGGCGTTCTGTCCGCCGTTCGCCAAAACGCCGGAAATCGCGTGCCACATGATGGAGGGAGACGCGAAAATCGAAACGCCCGTCCACGCCACCCCGCACGGCGCGGGCATCCAGCTTAAAAAAGGCCAGTGCGAGGAAATCGTGATTTATTTTCGCGCGAATCAGCCGGAATAATGCCGCTTATTTCCTTAACGCCTCAATCTGCCCACGCAGCTCTTCTTCCTGAGCGCGGTATGTTTCGATCATTTTGTGCAGTTCGTGAAGAAGGACGACCTCCGCGACGCCGTTGCGTTCCTCCTCTTCTCTCACCAGCAACTGGGTTTTCGACTCCACGACCACGCTCAGTTCATCCTCCAGCTTCCGGATCTTCCAATTCTTGAATTCCGCGCGGATCACTCCCTGGAAGCACACCGCCAGCAGAATCGCCACCACCAGTGAGCCGCCGAGGACGTATCCCGCCATTTTCCATGAAAACCAGCTTTTTCTGTGATACCTGGGCATAAATTTATCTCCTTTACAAATTTCGGTGCCGATCACCGATCACTGAACCAAATCATTATTTTTTCATCGCTTCCGCTTTCAGGTCCGCGGGCATTTTTTCGATCGCGTACCGCAGCGATGTGCGAGGCATCTGTTTTTTATGCTTCATCACGAAACGAAACACGGGCTGTAAATGCGCCTGACTGGCGACTTTCAGCATCCAGCCGTACCCCTTTCGCACCATGTCATCCTCATCCAGCAGCAGGATTTCCGCCAGTTCGAAAACTTCCGGCAGGAAAAGCCCGTTCTGTGCGGGGACGATCAGGGAGACCGCCGCCGCCCGCCGCACCCAGCGGTTTTCAGACACCGCCCAGCGCTTCAGTTCGGGTAGAAGGGCCGGATACATTTCCAGCAGCGTTCCCACGGCATGATTACAGAGGGTGTCACAAAACGCCCAATTTTTCACGTATTTTTCCACCCACGCTTCAAAAATCGCGAAATCCGTCGGCTCATAATCCCCATGCACATGAAACGCCCAGTCGGACGCGATGTACCCTTCCTCCAGCCGGCCCGAGCACCAAAGCTCCTCACACAGCGCGAAGACGTCCGCTTTCGGGGCGTTTTTCACCTCCGAAAAGTGGGTTTTCGCGATTTTTTTCACGTCGGCCGACTTCACTCCGTACGGGTTAATTTCTTCCTTAAAAAATCGGAAGCTTACCTCACGGGTGGCTTCATCCGCCGCCGCCTTCAGGTCTTTTCGAATATTTTTTATCACCGCTTTCCGCTGTGTTTCGGTCATTTTTCATCTCCATTTCACGCTTTATAAACGACTTTCCGCCCACTCACCCGTCACCGGCGGATGTCCGTCCGTACTCTCATCACGGCACGGAAATTTTCCTTCCCGCCTTCCACGAAAAAATCCATTATCGCCGACGGAAAGAATCATTCCGCCAAGCATCCATCCAAGAAAAGATTCAAGAAAAGCTCGCCCGGGATCTCCATCCCGAACAAAATCATCCTTTTTTTCTCCCCCGACCATTACGCGGCACGGGTATTTCACCCGCCGGGCGTAATTCTTCCATCAAAAATTCCACCGCGTGACGCCACTGGGGATCCGTTTTTAACTCCGCTTCCGCATGCTTGATCCCGTGTAAAATGGTGGCATGATCCCGTCCGGCAAAATATTCCCCAATTTCCGCCAGCGTGTGCTCCGTCAGTTTTCTCGTCAAATAATACACCACATCCCGCGCCGTCACGAGCGTCGCGCGGCGGGACTTACTCCGCATGTCCGCCAGTTTCACCTTATAATACCGCCCCACGGCCTTCGCGATTTTCGAAATACTCAGGGCATGCTCCGCCGCCTTCTGCTGATAATGCGCTTCCACATCTTCCGGCATGATTTTCCGCCGCTTTTCCGCACGCCGTTTCAGTTCCAGCTGCCGCAGCACGCCAAGCATGTCATAAACCGTGCTCTGCCCCTGCTGGGCATACTCCGCCAGACTCAGCCGGGCCTCTTCCGATAACGGGCCGATTTTCTGGTTCTCAGGCAAGTCGAGAATCGCCAGCCGCGTCTGCATCCCCGGGGGCTGCACCTGAAAACTCACGCCTTCACTCAGCCGGGACGCCAGCTTGCTGTCCACATCCACGTGCTTCAGCGCCACCGAAGACGTCACCATCACCCGCGCCTGCCGGCCACGGAGCTTGTCCAGCACCCGAATCAGCTCCTGCTGCGCAAACGGCATGGTCGCCATCTGGTGAAAATCTTCCAGCACCAGGAAATCCAGCTTATAAAACACCCGCTGGAACTCCTGCATGGTCTGCGTCTGCATGGCCTCCTTTAGCCGCGAGAAGAAATCATGGGCACTGAGCAACTCGCCGCGCAAACGTGGGTGAAGTACCCGCCACGTAACGAAAAGCCCCTCCACAAAATGCGACTTCCCGGAACCGGCCGCCGCGAACAGATAAACCGGCAGCGGCTGGGAGATGTTCTGTAAAATTTCGTAGGAAATCAGCGAAAGTGGCTTATTTTCCTCTCCCACCACAAAAGGCCGCGTGGCGGAAGGCACCGCGGAACGGGATTTCCGCGAGGCAGGCGCATACTGTCCACCCCCCACCGGCGAGGAGAGTGTTTCATAAAACGGAATCTGGATAATTTCCTGCGACATAAAAACGTACACCGTGGTCGGCGGATCTCCACACGCCAAATACAAAAAATTTCCGCACGCCCAGAATGAAAAACTATAAAAAATCTTCTATTCATTATATATTATAAGTCAAGAACTGCCCATTTTAAATCAGAAATAAATATTTTTCCCTTTTTTTATTAAAATATTTGCAAAATAACACGAAAATATCCCGATTTCGGAAAAAATACCGTCATATTATGACCCGGATTCTAAAAATAATTGAGCATTAAACGTTTTATTTGACGGATGCGCTCGGCCAGTGCGTGTCTGATTATCCCATTTTTCGCTCATGGACGGACACTGCCGGATACATGAGCGGTGAAAGAATGCCTCCTCAGGAACGCCCCTTAAGAACACCTTTCTTGGAAAAACTTTTATGGCAGCAAAATTTCGGGGGAAATAAAATCCCACCTCTTGCTTTTCAGCGGCGAATAAAGGATAATGGATTTAATTGCCGGTGATGGCGGGGATCCGCTGCCCGGGGATGAAAAGCGTCATGGAGATACGTGATGCTTCAGGTTCCGTAATGAATGAAGGAGAAAGTCCATGAAACAGATGAATCGCCGAACGCTGCTGACCACCTCGGTAATGGCTGCCGGCGCTGCGGCGCTGGGAGCGTCGAGTGCGGAAGCCCAGAGGCGCAATGGTGGAAGAAGAAGACCCGTTTCGAAGGAGGCAAATGGAATGAAACGTTACCCGAATGAGTATTTTTACGACAAAGACGGAAAATTTCTGGAAGATCGCGCGAAAGAAGCGTTTTACGAAATGTTCCGTTACCATAAATATCCGATTTATTATCAGCTCGAAACACCTGAATTCTGGGTGATCGACTGTGGCCTGGGCGATTTCGCGAACGCCGGCATGGGCGGCATTTTCTGGCTGAATGACGAGAAAAACGGTTATTTCGGCCATGAAATTTACCTGCTGCCTGGCCAGATGATCCCGGAACACAAGCACATTAAGACCGAGCATCCCGCGAAAATGGAGTCCTGGCAGGTGCGTTACGGTTCCGCTTATAATTTCGGTGAAGGGGATGTGCCCAACGGAATCGAGAAGGAAATTCCCGCCAGTCAGCGCGGCAAGACGCACTGCACGAAGGCCGAATTTTTGAAGCTGGGCGATATTCGTCATCTCGGCGTGCCGGAAGCGTGGCATTTCCTTATGGGTGGCGATGAAGGCGCGATTATCACGGAATACGCGAATTATCATGACGGCGCGGGGCTGCGGTTCTCGAATCCGGACGCGAGTCTGTAATCGTCGGCACGCATGCCGTGTTTCGGTGTAAATCGTGAAAGTAAATGGGTTTATGTGAAGCCCTGCGTGGGAAATATGTCTCCGCAGGGCTTTTTTAATGGGGTTTTGAATGAGTAATGTCGCGTATCATCTCCGGCGATTCGCCCAGTCGCAGCCGGATCAGGTGGCGGTGGCCCAGCCGCTGGGTTATAAGAATGGAAAACGCCAGTATAAAACGGTCACGTTTCGGGAGCTGGATGAAGACAGTGACCGGATCGCGCACGCACTGCGGGAGATGGGGGTGCGGCGAGGCACGCGGATTGCGCTTTTAGTCCGCCCGGGCGTGGATTTCGTTTCGTCCGTATTCGGGTGCCTGAAATCCGGGGCGGTGATGATTTTAATTGACCCTGGAATGGGAAAGGGGAATCTGTTTACGTGCCTGGAAGACGCGCGGCCGGAGGGGTTTTTCGCCATTTCGGCGGTGCAGGCCCTGTGGCGGATGATGCGTCTGCGATTCCCGGCGGTGGAATTTAATCTGACCGTGGGCTGGCGGTGGTTCTGGGGGGGGCCGACACTCGCTGGAATCCGGAAAAAGCGGTATTCGGGGCCGTTCATGGAGGAAGTCACGGAGGATGACCCGGCGGCCATTATTTTCACCACCGGAAGTACCGGCCCGCCGAAAGGCGTGCTTTATCAGCACCGCACGTTTAACGCACAAGTGCAGCAGATCTCGGAAAAATACGGCATCCAGCCGGGACAGGTGGACCTGCCGGGCTTTCCGATGTTCGGGCTTTTTAATTGCGCCATGGGCTCCACGGCCGTCATTCCGGACATGGATCCCAGCCGGCCGGGAAGCGTGGATCCGAAAAATATCATGGAAGCGGTGCGCGACTGGAACGTCTCCCAGTCTTTCGGCTCGCCCGCCATCTGGAAAGTGGTCAGCGCCTGGTGCCACGCGCATCATGCCCGGCTGGCCGAAATTAAAATGATCCTTTCCGCGGGCGCGCCCGTGCAGGCGCCGGTACTGCGGGCGGTGAAGGAAATCATAAACCCGGAAGGGGAAATTCACACGCCGTACGGCGCCACGGAGGCGCTGCCCGTGGCCAGCATCAGCGCGACGGAAGTGCTCTGCGAAACCGCCGAAAAAAGCGAGGCGGGGCAGGGCGTGTGCGTGGGCCGGCGTTTTTCCGGCATTTCATGGCGGGTCATCCGCATTACGGATGGTGCCATTCCCACGCTGGCTGAGGCGGAAGATGTGCCGGCGGGCGAAATCGGCGAGTTAATCGTCAGCGGCCCGCAAGTCACGCGCGAGTATGTGACGCATACGGAAATAAACGCGCTGGCGAAAATCGCGGACACAGAATCTGGCGCAATCTGGCACCGCATGGGAGACGTGGGGTACCTGGACGCGCAAGACCGTTTCTGGTTCTGCGGACGGATGGCCCACTGCGTGGTGACCGGCGAGGAAACGTTTTTTTCCATTCCCACGGAAGCGATTTTTAACAGACACGCGGATGTGGCGCGCTCGGCGCTGGTGGGGGTGGAGATGCACGGAAAGATCCGGCCGGTGATGATCGTGGAGCCGAAAGACCGTGCGGTGTGCGGGGATAAAAAACGCATGGAGGCGCTTGAGCGTGAACTGTTGGCGATTTCCGGTGAACATCCCCTGACGCGGGACATTAAAACAGTACTCTTCCATCCGTCATTTCCCGTGGACATTCGGCATAACGCGAAAATTTTTCGTGAAAAGCTGGCCGTCTGGGCGGCAGGAAAAATAAAAAAATGAAGAAATGAGCAAAAGTTTTAGTTAAACGAAATTTCAGGTATACCCTACGGAATATCCCTCGCGTCCATCCAGCGGGGGTGGTCTTTCCAGCAGCGTTCCAGATCGGAATGGCCGGGCCGCTGATGTACCAGCCAGCGCGCGGGGCAGTACACGTGCGCCGCCCGCGCCATCTGAATCTCGCCCAGGCGGTGATCCGTATTAAATCGGCCTGTCCATTCCGTTTCGCATAAATAACGGTGCAAAAGCCGCATCACGTCTGGGCCCCGCAGCGCGAACGCGTGCAGGCGATTTACGTTATGCGGAATGTAAACGTGCTCATTTATTTTTTCGGGCGGCATGATTTCTTTTCGCAGATGCTGCCCGCCATAAAAAATCCACTGGGCATCTACCGGGAGATGGGCGTGAAACTGTGCGGCGCGCTGCGCAAAATCCGGCACGAATTCCGCGTCATCCTGAAACACCAGCACACTCGGCGTCCCGTCATTCAGGCACTCTTCCAGCAGCCGCCGGTGTGCGAGATAACACCCGTAAGCGCCGGAGTGACCACCCCACCATTTCGGCATTTCGAAATTTTCGCCGCGGATGCCGGGGTAACGCTGCACGCGATTTTTCAGGCATTCCGGTAACCCGGCCTGAAAGATTTCCCAGCGCTGGGGCCGTTCCAGAAGATTAATACAGACCGTGCGTGCGTAAAGCGCGGCGGGGCTAAATGCTTGCGTGCTCATGGTTTTTTTGGAATCTCCTTTTTTACTCAGATCGGAAAAGCCGGGCGAAATCCGCGTTTTCATAAAGACGGGCGCCGTTATTTTCGGGGACGGCCCACATGCCGGCGTTTCCGCGGAAGGCGTGATTCCATCCGTACGTGCCGCCACCGAAATGGATGCACTGCTGGCGGAAGGCGTAAACGATCTGCCATGTAAAATCGGACGCGCCTTTTTCCAGGGTGGAGCGGTAAAGCTTGTTCGCGCTGACACCTTCCAGCAGGAGCGTGCCGGGCGGACAGTCGAGAAATTCATCGCGGTTAATTTTCCCCTGCATTTCCTGAATCGCGATCCACGGCGGAGACACCACCAAGCTCCACGTCAGTGTGTGCAGCGTCTGCGGAATCCGGCGTAAAAGGAACACGTCCGCCGGAAGGTTTTCCATCGTGCCGGCCCATTTCCACCCATCCGCCGGGAGTTCCACTTCACGTGTTTCGTGTGTGAGACGGTAAGAGAGGCGGGTGCCTCCGGTGACGGTCACGGAGTCCACGTCCTGCGTGCTGAGCGTGTCATATTCCACCGTGGCCAGGGCCCAGGAACCGGCGTAAGAGTTCACCGCGTCATGCATGGCGGGTATCGTTTTCCGCACCACGGCATGATCATCCACGGGCTTAAACGTCAGCCGCACGGGAATGACCTGCGGACGATTCGGGTAAAACGTGGAGTTCGTGTAATCGTATTCGGACGCCCCTCCCATGACGTCTTGCGCGAACGCGTCCCGGTCATCCCACGCGACGAGAAATTTGCGTGTCGCCTTAAACCCTTCCGGGGTAAAGACTTCCGTCGGCGATCCGCCCAGCTCGAAAAAAGAAACCGAGTGGGCAGGGGATGGTGTGATCTGCTGTGTCATGATTTTCTCTTTCGGAATGATCAGGTGGAAAAAAGCATAAATGGCACGTGGCCGGATATCATGCGGAACCGCTGCCGGAGCTGGAGGAACCTTCGGTTTCATCCTCTGCCGGGGCGTATTTTTTTCCGCACAGCGCTAAATCATAAACGGCTTGCGTGGGGTGAGGATTATGAATTTTCAGCAGGCCTGATTCCGCGGTGACAGCCCAGAGTGCGTTCGGGGCGCTGACGCAAAAAAAACCTTCTGCCGGAATGTGAATGCTGTGGGTGGCGCCGCCGAAAAATCCCGCCCAGGCACTTTGGTCGCCGCTGCCGAGAATCAGCGTGGCGGAAGGAGAGTGATTCACGAGGAAAAGCGCGCCGATCGCCGTGAAACGCAGCGGTATGTAATCGTCAAAAACAGGGCAGGGAAGCGCTAGCAGATCCAGCGTGTGGATGCCCCCGGCGGGAATGGTAAGATTTTTTTCAGACCAGACCGTCATTTCGTTCGCGGCGGAGTCCGTATTTTCCGTTGTGGAAATGAACTCCAGCGTTTTTCGCAGCGCCCCTCGCTGGGTCTGATGCATGTTCGCGGCAGTCGATTCGCGGAGCCAGCCGAGCTCGGCATGTATGGTCGTCTTTTGTGAAAATGACATAACATCTCCTTTTGATGAGGTTGGGAGAAAAGGTGAATGCGGGGAATTCAGCGGGCGTTGATCGTCAACTCCATTTCCGTTTCCAGAAGCCAGTGATCGTGATGGACGCACGTCCTTTTGTCGGAAACACGCCGGGCGGTGAATTGCGTCGTATCCCCTCGCTCGGGGTTTGGCGTGACGGCGTGAAGGATGCCGGAAAAATATGTCTCCAGCGCATCCGCCAGACGTGTCAGCGCGTCGCGTGTGGGGGCGTGGTAGGTGATCTTCATGGTGCTGACGTGCTGACGCATCCCCATGTTCGTGGGCTTTCGCGACCCGGAATGTGTTTCCAGTAGCACCATAAACGGCAGGATTTTGCCTGGTGACATTCCGGTGCTGATCCGCGTTACGCTCAGTATTTCCTGTAGTGCCGGCGTGTTTTGCCAGACACTTCGAAAAAGTGATTCGGCGTTCATGATAGTTTCCTTTCCCCGGGGATTTCCTCGGCCAGGCATTTTGAAATCGTTTGGGAGGCGGAAGCCGGGTGGAATTCCAGGATGCGCAGCCGACGGTGATCCGGTGTGACGAAACAGTCTTCAGCGCTCGGAGTGATCCATGATTCGAAAAATATTTCGTACCGCGGCGCAAATATTTTTTCATTACGGGTGGTTTTCATCGGAACGACTTTCGCGTTTATTCCTGATTTTGAAATGACGTAACTCACTTGCGGTACGCCACTTACGTCGAGAGACCACTTGGCGGTAAACAAATCCAGCCAGGTGTCCAGGCCGTGACGGAGGCGGAGATCCTGGGTTTCGCATTCCCAGCACCGAATCGCCTGCAGGTAATTCACGCGAAGGATTGTCCACGTGTCGCCGGCGGAGTCGTGGATCTGATCGCCGACAGTCGGCTGTTCCGGCCTCGTTTGCTTTTTGTCATGCGGATCGTGAAAATCATCGGCGAAAATCCACGCGGATTCCCACTTATGGCTTTCCGAATCGCCCTGCCTTTGGGTTGCCCGCGCCTTTCGCCGCAGGGCGAACGGAATGAGAAAACTCGCTTCACTCTGGGGACGGGAAATGCGAATCGCTTCCGTCTTATCGGTAATGATGGGAAAATCTTCCTCGGGCGAAAATGGTTTCATACCTTTCCTCCGGTAGTAATTTCTTCGGTTATTTTGATTGGAATGACGTAAATCGTTGCGAGGAAATACTTTACGTCCCAGCCTGGGTGCGGATCTCGCATGGACTTTCGGACGCGAGCTGCGTGTTACACCAGCTTACGGTGCTCTGGAGCTGCTTCAGGTAGGTCTCCCAGGAGACGGATTGCCCGTCGATCGCGTAAGTCGGCTTCGGTGACTTCGTTATCTCTTCGATGATTGCCAGTGTCTGAGAGCGGATCGTTCGCAGTTGGTTCAGATAATCTTCGTGCATGGTTTCTCCTTCGGGGATGCATGTTCTGGCGGCGGATTAAATCGCGTAAAGACGGAAACGTAGCGTGATTACCGCGTGTTTTTCAGCATCCGCTGCCGGCGTGAGTTTGTAAATGACCAGGTAATGACGGTTCGGTTGGGTAAAAATTCTGCCGTTTTCATTTGTCAGCGTATGCAGAAAATTATAGCCTTCCTCATCGGATTGCCAGCGCGCGTCAATTTGAAGTGTCGGGAACATAACCTCGATGGCCGAGACGGGTATGTCTCGATATCCGCGGAGAAAGGTCGATTTTTCCGGCGCATATGCGTCCAGGAGGAGGACACTCATACGAATCTCGCGGATGTCCGCCGGGGTCAAGAGCGTCGCGCGATTGCCAGGCAGGCGGGCCATGAGGGTGATGCTGCCGTGTGTGAAAACATTTCCGTAAATATCGCGTGCTTGTGTCATGTTACACCTTTGCGTGATCTGGTCGGGGGTTCTGGAAAACGGATAGATGGGCGCCGCCGCTGGCGGGTGAATAGGTGCATCCTGCCACGGCGGTTGCGTTGTAAACCTCGCCAGCAAAACAACTTACGTCGCCCTTGCCCGGCGGGTCCGTTGCTTTGAAAGCACTGCATTTCCATCCCAAGAGCTTGCGGAACAGGTCGAAAAAAGCAGACTGGTTCATGAATTCACCCCCGTGACGGCCTCGGCGTCCGCGCTTGTACTCACCTCCAGCGCGGCATGTTGCGTGCTGCCGTCCGTGCGGTGAATGAGCCATTTGTTTTCGGTGACCCGGCTTTCGAGATGGGCGAGGATGATCGTGCACAGGCAGTGCAGCGGCGCGGCGGATTCCACATGCGTCACGCTCCGCGTCAGGACGGCGTCGGCGATTTGCGCTGCGGAAGGAGGCGACGAAATGCTCGGGATTTCCGGGATGTCTGCAGCGACAGCGTAGGTTTCGAAATATTTTTCGCAGGCATCGATCGCGGTATTGGCCGTGCTGGATGCGAAGCGTAAAAGGATATGATTGGCGTCGGTTTCGTTTGATGTCAGTGCCAGGCGATAAAATCCCGGAAGGTTCGAGGCGTCCACGGCCTGGATGCCGGGTGAGGAAATTCGGGAGAACTCGCCCCCGTCCCGGGAAATGTAAACATTCATCGTGGCGGCGCTCTCACCCGTGATCGGGGCACCAGTGCGATTGTCGTAAGTATAGAAAATAGCCCAACTTGCGTCTTTACGTTTTGGCATTTTGTACCTCTTTATGCATTCGTTGTTTCGTCGAGAATGGTCCAGGAGTCGCGGATGACACTGTTGTCAAGGATGTATTCGTGGGATACGTTCAGCTGCATATTGTCGTCGAGATTCGGGGAATTTGTCACATCATACGGATATCCGAGCTGGAGTTCGTCGACCAGCGCGTCGGGCGGGTTGCTGATCCGCTGCCCGGCGTGCGTGATGTGTTTAACGGCCTGGATGTGCTGGGAGTCGAATAAAATGTATCGCATGGGAATTGGGGTGGTAAGGGTGAAGGGTGGGTATGAATGGGTGCCGTAATGGGCGTGCTACCCGTTTAATCTACCTTGGGTGTCAGTGTGAGGTATTTATGTACATCGCAGAGAACTGTGTCGCCGACTTTTTCGACTCCAAGACGGTAGTAGGCGTTGAAGGTCGGAATAAAAATGTTGTCATACGTGCAGTCGTCGCCATTGAAAAGCCACGTTGCTGGCGCCGAGAAAACGGGTGCCGAGCCGCCGGTGAAAAAGTTGATGCCGCCGTATTGGAATGCGGCTGTCGCGTTGATGGCCAGGGATGAAAGCGCGGTGGTGAATGTGTAAAGCGTGTTGGTGTCGAGAGTTACGTTCACGATAGTGTCGGTGCTATTGGTTTCGTAAACCGTCTTTCGTTCCAGCGCCGCGTGGGCGTTGGGGTCGTAGTTGTGCTGCAAAAGGACGGCTTTGGGAGGAATGGATAATGACATAATTGGTACTTGTGGTTGGAGGAATGGGATGACGATTTGAAAAAATGGCAGGCGCGACGCGTATCTGCCGCGCCTGCCGGGGGAGTTGAAAATTAGCCGGTGCAGCAGATCACGCAGCGGGGATCGAGCACGGCGGGAGTGCCGCGTTCGCTGGCTTTGAAGCGGATCAGGATGTCCTGTGAAAAATCGGCCTCACTGAAACGCGAGGAGCGGGTGACAGTGATCGGCCAGTTTTCCATGTACGCGAAGGCTTTTTTGAAGTCGCCGACGAACCAGTAATTCTGGGCGTTGGGCGCCGAAACGCCTTCGGAAAGCAGCAGCCGGTAGGCGAAAGCGCTGTCCAGGACATGGTAATTCTGCAGCGGATTATTGGTCGTCGTCGTGCGGACGCCGTTGTTGGAAGTCCACGAAACTTCGTTCGTGCTGAAAATCCGCGAGGCGGTGTAACGCTTCCCGGGCATGACCAGCACCGTGTTCGATTTCATCAGGATCGGCTCCTGCGAATTCAGGTCGAGCATGTCGGCGAAGAGTTGCTCGGCGGTGTCGACGTTGCTCCAATCCTCGAGAACATTCCCCGCGAGTTTATTCACCCATGGCGCGGCGGCATCGCCGGAAGTGTAGTATGTATTGTGACTTGCACCGTTGCGGGAGTAGGTATTCGTGATGCCCAGAACCATTTTCAGAATGCGTTTCTCGCGATCCATGCCGAGGATTTCACCGACCTCCGACGCGCGCCGTAGGATCAATCCGGTCTGGTCGAAAAAGATCGCCTCGCGGGTGACGGGGACGATCAGGCCGTGCTTGGTCGTCTCAGGCGTGTCGACATACTCCTCGCCGAAACCGACGTTCGGATACTTCATGCCCTCGTGAATTTCCATGGCCTTCGATTCGATTTTTCCGATTCCTGGGATCCGCTCCTTCGCCAGACGCGAGGGGATGGTCTCGACCAGGCGGGAGGCGACGAACGATTCGTGGCGGTACGAATCCAGAATTTTCGCGAGAATGATTTGCCCCGAAATGTTCAGGAAGGCACTGGTGTCGACGGCTTCGCTTTCGATGATGGAGTCGCCGACACGCGGGTCAAGCGTCCGCACCCACTCCGCACCGTCGGGAATGGACGCCTCGGCCAAGTCGCGGAAGCTGAAATCCTCAGGCTTCAGTTCTTTCGTTTTCAGCGCCTCGACGAGATGCTCGGTCGTTTTTTTCGCGCCGTCGAGCTCGAATCGGCGTTTGAGTTCACGATAATAAATGGTTTTCATATTGCTTCCTTTCCGGATTGGGTAGTGGGAGATGATCAGGGATTGCAATTGACGTAACTTGTGTGCCAGACTTAATTTGAGGAGCCGGAGCCGTACTCCATGACAGTACCGCTGACGCCGCCGTGAACGACTGTCGAGAGAATGGAAACGTACACCGAGCCTGCCTCCACGTTGTGGATATGGGTGACGCGGCCGATCGCGCCCGCTTTATCGGTGACACGCGTGACGGCCTGGTCGCTGAGCTTGTTGCCAGCCCCGCCGTTGGTGGCGCCGACCAAATTGCCCAGGCGGACGTTTGCGCCGTATTTGTCGAATTGGAACGTGCCGGACGTCGCGATCCGAATCGGGGCGTCGCTCCCGGCGGGACTCGCCTGCATGGCGACGCCGATAAAGCGGGATGTCAGTTGCGTTTGTCCGTTGGCTGCCGATCCGCTATAAGTCATGGCGGAGGCTGGCTTTACGGTTTTCGCCGAGGGGTCCATCCAGAGTAGGTCGCCGATGGAAATCGTGGTGTTAGAATCGACGTTGGCAATGACGGGATTCGTTTCGCCCCAGCGCCATCGAAAATTGGAACTCATGATATTTCTCCGTGGGTAAAATGTGACGATGATTGGGAATGACTATACAAGGGAGGTTACGATGTTATTTGGTAATGGAACGGACGAAATCCCGGACACTGGCGGGCTGGGATATTTCGGGCCGCTGCTCTCGACTGCACGGCGTGGGGAACACGGGAGCAGTGACGGATGCCGGTGTCAAATTTCGCACTTGTTCCGTCATCGCGGCGAGCTGCGTTTTTAACGCTGCAATTTCCTCCTGTAATGCGTCCTGACGGGCGGTGACATGCATGGATTCGAAGAGCCCGGCGGTCGTCGCGGGGTCGGCCACCAGGTCCACGCTGTTGACGCTGAGGATTTTTCGCACGATCGTCTTGCCGTCCACACGCTCGGTCACCGCGCGGACATTGTGGGAAAAACCCACATTTTGCGGCGAATGTTCGGCGTCCCAGATCAACTGCTCGGCAAGAACGTGCCGCGGGTTGAAATACAGATCGGCAAAAAGACCGTCGCTGTCGCGAACCGCCACGTTGCGGATATCACCCAGACGATCCTGATAATCCCGCGGCGATGCGGGGTCGCCTTTCGGATGATTGACGTTTACCTTCGCCCCCTCATAGCAGATCGCGGCCTCTTTGAGCGTCTCCAGTGGATAGACACGCCCGTTGCGAGATGCCAGCCCCAGCACTTTCACGCCACGAATGATGCCCTGACGCCGGTCGACCTGCATCGCGGCATCCTTCGAATGAACGTATTCCTGTATCACAAGATGATTGTCTTCCATAGATAACTCCTTGAAAACCAATGGTTTACGTAAAAATTGATTGATGGTTATTCGCATTTGTTTCCGCATTTTTTCATTCGCTCGGTTTGCGACCGGATGTTCTGGATGATACCGTCCTGGATCACGAAATGGATTCCGGCACTGCCGAAATATCCTTTTCGCAGAACACTTTGAAGCAGCTCGCGAAGTGTACTCTCGACCGATTCCATCTGCGCGTTGTGAGAAATGGAAGTGTGGGCCTGATGTTGAACGCCAAGCCTCGCGTCCGTGGTGTTCGTTGGCATGAATTTACCTCCGATCGTAAAATAGCATGATTTGCGTTTGGGATTGTGTGATGAAATCATAACAAGAGGGTGGCACGATGATGGGAAAATGTTTTTGCAAATGGACGTAACTCGTTAAAAATAAGCTACTTAAAAAAATTTCAGATGAAAATATTTCCTGCCGGAGGTGAGGTTATCCGTTGGTGAAATCCAAGCCGTGCCGTTGGGCCATCGTTTGCACGGACATGGCGCCAAGCTCCACCAGAATGCGATCCGCCTGCGTTTCGCGGAGACGGTCACGGACGCTGAGCGTCGGGGGCGTGATCCGAACGAAGGTCTGGGAAATGTTATCCTGCGTGAATGCGCCCGCTTGCACGGCATGTTGCATCACACGTCGCATGACGAAATGGTCTTCACGCAGCAATTCGTGTTGAAGACGCTCGAACATCCGCACGGCAGGGCCCTCGGCGATCATTGTCGAGGCGTAGTTCGCGTTGCTTGCGTCGCTGGTGAGCATAAATTCCGGCATGACCAGACGACTGGCGATTGCACGCAGTTCGGCCTGGAGAATAGTCACATACCTGGCCGCGTCGACAGTGGCTGCTGGAAACTGATAATCCACGCCCGCGGACGTGTCGAGGATCGTTCCCGGAGAATAGTTGCGGAAGTATTTCGGGCCGCTCCCTGTGGAGGGATTGCCGGCGGGATAGGTGCGGTCGGCGGATGATGCGACGTAACTCTCGATTCCTGAACGGGTTGCGCCGTTGTGTTTTCGAATGATGGCGATGGCCGATTGGATTTCGGCGACGATGCTCATGTTCCGCAAAAGTTTTTCAGCGCGACGTAAATTTTTGCGGACGGGATAAAAAAGCGGGATGCCGCGGCGGACATTGAAGTCGACATTCGCCTTGCGATGCTGGATTTCACATGCCGGAATCAGCTCGTCGTCAATCCAAAAACCATACGTGTTTTCCACGTCCCGCGCGTCGGTTCGGATTCCCAGGCGGTCGTGAAATAATTCCGTCCGGGCGCTGGAGTTCGTATGCAGTGAGGGTGTGCGGACCTGGTCGGGTTCTACGAATCTCAGGTGTGTACGCCCTTCGGAGTCGCAAAAAAAGCGAATGAACGCCTCGCCGTCACGGTCTTTGCGTCGCACGATTTCCTGTTGACGCTCCCGCCAGCGGCTCTCCATCAAAAATTCGTCCAGCCATTTTTGCATGCGTGAAATCGTGTCGGCCGAGACGTTTTGCCCTGCACGCACCTCGACACGATACGCGTGTCCGCAACCGACGATGAAACTGATTCGATTTTCGTGCCCGTTGATCGCAAATTCATTCGTAGTGGCCAAATGGCGGCAGGAATCGCGGATTTCGCGTAAGCTCTCCTCGTTTTGAATGGCGTCGCAAATGCCTTTGTCATCCGTACTTACGTCGAACCAGCGCTCCTCGTCGTCATATAAATATTCTTTGGGATCGACGTCGGCCATCGCCTGATAAGCCTCGCTGGCTTCCTTCAATAATCGCGAAATACTCACGTGATTCTCCTTTTGGTAAATTTCGTAATTGGATCTTAAATCGGTAATCGATCACCCAGGCCGTCGTGAAAACGTTCCCAGCCGAGTTTATCATTCAGCAGGCGAATCGCCATTTCCAGGGCGTCGGGGCCATCGTCGTGATCGCCGACAGGAAACTGCCGGAGTTGCTCGACGAGCATTTTAGCCCCTGATGAATCGTCACGAAAACGGATTTTGCGTGACGCGAGATACTGTCCCAGCCGCCGAATCCGTATCTCCTTGGCGACGTGATTGTGAATCAGCCACGGGGTTGGGACGGGAATCGCGCGGGTGCGAAATTCCTGATTGAACAGGTCGGCGAGCAAATCCTGGAACTGGTTTCCTTCCACGCCGAACGCGTCCGGGCGAAATTGCTGGTAAAGCGCAACTCCCTCGGCGATCAGCCGCTCAACGGGACAGCGAAGCATGACCGCGTCGGCATACATGTTCCCCTGCATGTCGACGGCGAGCATGACGTAAGCCGAATAATCACCACGGTTTGCGTCTTTTCCCTTGCTGGGATCGAGGGCCATGACACGTGCGGCGGTTTTGGAGGGAAATTCGTTAAACCAAATGCGTGTGTCGTCGAAATACGTCTCGTCCCACTCGCACAGTCGGGGATCGACGGGTGAATTTTGCTTCTCACGTTCGAATGCCGCATGGCCCCCCTCGGCCCGCAGACACATCAAGGTGTAAAGGTCTTCCTCGGATTCCCAGAGCACGACGGCGCCCTCGTCCATCTCGGCCTGATGGGTGCGATAAAAAACGCGTGCGCGAATTTTTGCATCCTTACTTTCGACGTCGGCGTAAATACTCTCCCACTGACTCCAGAGTTCCATATTTCGCGGAAACTGGATGATGGATCGGAAAATGCGCGACTTCCACCCGGCTGTTTTGTACAGCTCCATCGCCAGTGCCTCGGGATGAAGCGCTGTGGCAAGGTGAATCGTATTCGTTTTTTTTGTCCCAGCTTTCATGAGCGAGCTGAAAAACCATTCATGGCTGTTTGTGCGCTGCGTCTTCGAGCGTGCATGCCAGTCGTTCTGCAAATCGTCGCACAGGATTAGCTCGGGGCGCCTTTCACCATGACGTCTGCCGCGGATTTTCTGACCAGTACTTAACGCTTCCAATCGCGTGCCATTTCGAAACTCAAGCACATCGGCCGAGTACTTCATATCCGACTTAAGTCCTGTAAATATCATGGGATACACGCCACGCAAATCTCTGTTATTTCGCACCGCCGTGTAAATATTTTCGAGGTGAGCGCGTGCCTGGGGGATGGTGTCGGAGACGATCCAAATGTATTTCGCGCGCCCTTCCAGCGCCTCACGCAAGGGAAATGCCAGGGTGCCGATCGTGGATTTCGCACCGCCGCGCGGGCCGAGCACGTTTAGCTTTATGCCGCTGCCGTTTCGCATGGTGTCGAGGTATCGCATCAGCCACACGTGCATCCGCGACGGCGGACGAGTGAAATGTCGGGGGAGATAACGGTAGCACCAGGACATCAGTGTGGGTGTCTCAAGGTGAGGGTGCTGCGTATTCCCCGTGACAAATCGCCTCATCGCGCCGTGCTGCGGTGCGAATGTTTTGCGAAACGCCGCGAGCACTCCGGGCCACACGAGCGTCTCCAGGCGGCTGTGCGTAAAGTCTTGTAGGTACTCGTGATACGTCATGTCGAACTTGAATTTCCCGCATCTTTAGTCGTGTAATTTTTTATCATTTCCTCCACGCGGCTCAGAATCTTTTTTCTGACCGCCGGATGTTTGACTTCCTCGACGACGATTTCCGCCAGTCGCGTGATAATCTTCGCAACCTCCGCCGGTGGCAGCGCGTCGGGCATCTTGCGGCCGAAATCTTCGGGGTTCAGGCGTTCCAGCATCCAGGTCGCCGCTTTCCAATAACGCTCCTGCTGGGCCGCACTGTGAACGCATTTCATGAATTCGATTTCGGCGTTGTTCTCCGCCTGACTGAGTGCTTCCGCGAATTTTGGGTCGTTGCGAGCCGTCTGGTGAATGCATCGTGGAGTGCAGCCGATGTATCTCGCCGCGGTCCGTAGTGAGCAACCGATGGAAATGATCGCGAGCACGACTTTTTGTTTTTTCCAGTCCAGCACAGGTGCTTTACTCATATGTGTTTCCTTTTCATGACGGCGAAATCGACGACGTAAGTCTAGGTACTGTCGTTATTTACGCGAAACTCGAACGATACGACGACGCGTCCTTCCGAACCTCGATAGCCGGGCACGACCGATCTGGCGGCACGTGATTTCAACGGACTTACGTTGACGGTTCGCCATGATGGCGATTTTCTGCAATGCGCGATGACGGCGGGGTGACTGCCGGTGATATTTATCCGCTGCCCATCCGCCACATACATTTCGGCGATGGCCTCGACCACACGCATTCCGATTCCGATTCCCTGAAAATCCGGCAGTGTCACGACCCGGCTGAATCGCCAGTGTCCCTTTCGACACACCATGGGAATGACGGCGCAAAACGTTACCGGCTCGCGGTTCCACAGGGCCATATATGTTCGGCAGCCCGGCGGCAACTGCCCGCTCAGATAATGATGGCGCGCAAATATCCGCCACGCGTCGTGTGTGCAACGAACGATTTCAAGCTGGATTCCCGGTCGCCGAAGACGCCTCCGTGACAGCGTCGACGACGCCATATCAATGACCCAGGAGGGTTCCAGCCAGCGTGTTACGTCATAATGGCACGTAACGGCCACGAAGCGACGGCGGATGTGATTTTGCCGGATTCCTTTCGCGATCGCCGCCGACGCGACGCGTGCGACATTTCGATCGACGACGCTGGTGAATTCGTCGAACGCGACGATGTCGCCATTTTTCCCCTGTACAAGGGACATCGCCAGGTCGCAGCGGAATCGCTCCCCGTTACTCAGGACATGGTACGGCTTCACCCAACTCGGCGGCGAGCTGAACCCGACAGCGGTCAGCATCCCCGTGATTTCACGGATGGAAAGCGACTGTGGGAACGCGTCGATGACGGCATTTTCATGAGGCCAAACCGTTTCTTTATACAGTGCTTCCCCGAAAATCTCCCGCGCGACGGTGCTTTTACCGCTGCCGGATGGGCCGACGATGAGGCCGATTTTCCAGTCGCCCCCGAGGTCCGGCACCTCGACGGAAAACGACTGCCGCATCTTCTCCGCCAAGGGAACGTCGAAAAGCCCACTGACCTGCTTCACCCGGAACGAATCATGAACCGGGCACGTGACCGAAATATTCATGTGCGTCATAAGTTCTTTCCCTAACGGCATTTACAGCGTGATTAAGCGGCAAACATAGCCGGACGCGGTCAAGGTCTCGTATGTTTCCCGCTGATGGTCTTCGCCCTCGCACGATACGACAACCTGGAACAGCTCGGGGACGTTCACCTCCCGGTCATTCTGCGATCCACGATAACCGGCTGGGGGCGAATCGCTCCCGGAGGCTCCGTTTTGTCGCGTTTTATCCGCAGAGAATGCGCCTTCATCGTGTGGTAAACCTGACGTAAACCCTTCCGAAATCGTGAGTTGCGACGAGCCTAACTCCGCTAGTGCGGCAGAGAGATTTTCTCCATGGCTGGCCAACACGGTGTCAAGCAGCGACTGCACGGATGTGTTTTCGGTCTGCACCATGCTGATCAACTCGCCGTACAGCGCGTCATTTTTACCGGCCATCATCGCCAGCGGGTCCAGCGTGGCCAGCAACTTATCGGCCTCTTCTTCGTTCACGTCCAGCACCAGGACGGGCACCTTCTGGTCGGGTGTGGTTTCCGCGCGAAGATGGCCGTCGATCAGCGCTAAACGCCCGTCGGGTAATTCCCTGGCCAGCAGCGCATCCGCAAAACCGACTTCGGCCAGGATGCCGCGGAGTGCATTTTTTTGCGACTCCGGGTGCGTTCGCCAATTTTTAGCATTCGGCATCAGCTCCCTCGCTTCCACGCGACGAAGTTCCTTGATCCGGTCTCGTATATACATGATGATGTTCCCTTCATGGAGCGGGTAAGTTTATTTTTCAGCGTCTTCTTCGTCGTCGGTGGGTTCGTTTTCCTTGCGTCGCTTGAAATACATCCGCGCGACCTGGTGGGCGACGAACATGATGACCGCGGCCGGCGGGACGGAATAGGAAAGCGAATAAATCACGGCGGAAATCAGGCCTGAAAGGATTCCCTGCGAGTGCTGTTTGACAAGATTCCCCGCCATATCCATTAACTTCTTTTCCATCTTCAGCGCGATTTCATCGGTGACAGCCGCCACGCCGGAACCACCTCCGGCCGGTTTTGCAGCGTTATCCGAATCACCGTAACCTCTTTCAGCAGCGGCACTTGCGCCGACTAAATCCCCCTGCATGAATTGCCTGACGACATCCGGATAATGCGTGAAGAGTTGATCGAGGATCTCCGAAAGTGGAGGTTTTTTGTCGGTCGAGGAGGGAAATGTATCCGGCGCCGGTGGCGTGTTTTGCGGTATCACGGACATGTTTCCCGGATTCTTTTCCCTGGTAAACGGCCCTAAAAGGCGATTTTCCTGTTGCGCGACGCGGACGAAATGATAAATTCTGCCGTTATATGTCCCACATACCGTCCGGGAGTCTGTGCCCCAGAGCACGCCGACCAGTTCGCCACGTGTGTTCAGGATGGGGCCGCCTGAGTCGCCCTGCCGTGCGCTGCCGGTGATGACGAGCATTTCCGCGGGCATGCCACTCTGTACGGCGCAATACCCTTCCACCTTTCCCCGGCACACCTGATACTGCCCGCTGCTTCCGTAACCGGCGTAAAAAAGCGTCTCGCCGACCTGTGGCGCCGACTGGCCCAGGGGGACGCTTATTTCCAGCGGCAATTCTCCATCCCTCTGCGGCAAACGCGCTTCGTTCTGAAGAATCGCGAGATCCCACGTCCGGTCGATGGCCCGCAACTGAACGTCAAAAGTCCGATTATCCGGGAAGAGAATCATGATTCGCTGCGGCGACGTTTTATCGAAAAGGTGAGCGCAAGTCAGTATGAAATAATAACTTGCGTCGTCGCGAACGAGTGTCCCGGAGCCGTAACTGCGAGAACGTTCGTTGACGACGATGATGCGTACGACCGCCGGATTCGGGCGCGGCGAGGTGCGTGATTCAGGCATGGGGCACTGTCCGCCGACACACCCGGCCGAGTTGATTGGCATGTAATGCGGCACTTCCGTCTGGGGTGATTCAGGCGGCGATGTTTCCTGCAGGGCATGCGATTCCGATGACGCCATCCCCCAGAAAATAAGGGACGCCAGCATCATGGCGGTGATATTTTTCATGATGTAACTCCGAGGTGTGCTTCAGGATCTTCGACTAAAACGGCAGTGGGGCGGTGATGGCGGATAATGCCAGCTCGGGCCGGGGCGAGGTTTTTTCCAGCAGATCTTCCTGCTCCAATTCGCGCTGACGGCGAGCGATTTTCTCGCGATGAATTTTTTCATAACGCTGCTGCCACTCCGGCTTCAGATCCAGTGCCAGGGCCGAATCGTTCGGGGCGTGCAGGTGTAAACGCGGGCCGAGCTTCATGCGGCGATGCAATTTACACTCCAGACACGGAAGATAAACCAGTCGGCCGCACTCCGGGCACCGCTGCGGGGACTGATCCGCGTGCTGATGGTACATTTCACCAGCGGGAAAGGCACTCACTTGCGGTGCCGCGTTCTCCGGCGTATTCTGCCGGGGCCTGCCGGGTTTCGGAAACACCGGCGTCCAGCCGTCCGCGATGGCGCTGATGATCTCCAGCCGCGTGCCCGTTTCGGACGCGATTTTCAGGACGTTCTGTTTCCGGCCGAGTTTTTTTTGGATGCGGATAAAGGTGCGGCGTGTGATTTTCATGACGTGTCTTCCGTGACGTAAGAGAAAACGGCGAGGGTGTAAAAACGAAAAAAAAGCCTGCCACGAAAAGACCGCGGCCGGTGGAGTGCGTCCACCCGGGTCTTTCCATGACAGGCTTTTCTTCATACCGCCGCGCGAATAAGTTTCCGCGGAGGCTGTTCTTAATACCTGATAAATGGTTTTATTTTGTGATGTGTGTCATTCCGATTTCTCCGAATGATGGGGTCATTATAATTGACGAATTTACAGAATGCAAGTATAAATTTTCGGTTTTATGGGATTTTCCAGGAAATATTTTACGAGGCATCACGCTGACGGAGGACGGAAAGGCAGGATGCGGTGAATGGCGGAATTTTGCGGTCGGCGTTTTCGGTGCCCAGAGGTTTTCGCGGATAAATTTGCTTGCCGCGTGATGGAAATAAAGTATAATAGAATGGTCAAGTTAAGATAAAAATCACTCGATTCCAGAAGAGGTACGCGCATGGAAAAATTTTCCCCCCACTCCCCGCGGCGGCGGCAATTGAATGTGAAGCCCGCGAAAGTTACGTGGCTGGAGGGGTTTCTCGCGTACTGCTCGGGCGAATGTCATCTTTCGCGAAACACGATTATCGCGTACGGCCGGGACATGGAGCGGTTTTATTTTTGGCTGGGCGAGCGGAATTTACAGGCGCTGCGGATTTCGGAGCTGGCCGGGTATGTGGGGTGGCTGCACGAGCAGAACCTCGCGCCGGCGAGCATCGCGCGGCACATCGTCACGCTGAAAATTTTCTTCAAGTATCTCCAGATGGAGGGAATCGTCGACCAGAGCAGGGCGGCGCTTTTGGGCAGCCAGAAGCTCTGGGAGCGGGTGCCGAAAGTGCTTTCGCCGGGACAGGTGGAGCGGCTGCTTACGGCCCCGAGTGTAAAAAACCGGTGCTGGCGGCGCGACAGTGCGATTCTTGAGCTGCTGTACGCCACGGGGTGCCGGGCCAGTGAGATTTGTACGCTGCGGATGGCGGATCTGCATCTGGACGAGCATTTTTGTAAGTGCACCGGAAAGGGCGATAAACAGCGGATCGTGCCCATCGGCGAGAAGGCGGTGCAGGCGCTGCGGGAGTACTTTCTGTATGAGCGGCCGCTGCTGGCGGAGTTCGGAAAAGTGCATGGCGAAGAGCCGCCGTGGGTGCTGCTTTCGTACCGCGGCAAGATGCTTCAGCGGCACCGGCTGTGGGAGCTGATCAAAAAATACGCCATCATTTCCGGCGTTCGGACGGACATCAGCCCGCACTCGCTGCGGCACAGTTTCGCGACGCACCTGCTGACGAACGGGGCTGACTTGCGCCAGGTGCAGGAAATGCTCGGGCACGTGAACATTTCCACCACGCAGATTTACACGCACGTGGACTCGAAGCGGCTGAAGGCCATCCACCGGAAATTTCATCCGCGCGGGTGAGACATGATAAAAACAGCAGCCGGGAATGGAGCGGAATGCAATGACGCGCAATGACCGGATAGAAGTGGAAAAGCACTCAGCGGTGCTTATCCGGTCATTCCGCTTCGCTCCATTCCCGGCTGCTGTTTTTTTGGCTTGAATCCGCTCTAATTCGCGTCGCCGTCCAGGCCGTATTTTTTGATCTTTCTGTCAAGTGTCGTACGCTCGATTCCCAGCATCTGGGCCGCGCGGCTTTTATTTCCATCCGTGTGGCGGAGCATTTTGTCGATGTGCTTCGCCTCCATTTCTTCCAGCGAATACGGCTGAAATTCCATCGCCGCCGCTAGCGCCGCTTCCGAAAAATTCATCCGCGAGCCGCCGCCGATGAGAATCGTCGAGCCGCCGGCCTCCACATCCGACGAAACCATGAGATTCGACAAAACGAGGTCCCCGGCGTCAATTTTATCGCCCTTCGCCAGCACCACGGCGCGCTCGACGACGTTTTTCAGCTCCCGGATATTTCCCGGCCAGTCGTATTCCATCAGCCTTTCCAGCGCCCCCGGCGTGAAGCCTTCCAGCTTCCGCACCGTCTCGGCCCGGAACATCTGGAAGAAATGCTCGGCCAACTGTAAAATATCTTCGCGGCGCTGACGCAGCGGCGGCACGAGAATCTCCACCACCCGCAGCCGGAAAAACAGGTCTTTCCGAAAACGCCCGGCCATCACCTCCTGCTCCAGATCACGGTTCGTCGCGGCGATGACCCGCACATCCGCCCGCACGGGCTTATTCCCGCCCACCCGCTCGAACGCGTGCCCTTCCAGCACCCGCAGGAATTTCGCCTGGATGTTCATGCTCATCTCGCCGATTTCGTCCAGCATCAACGACCCGCCCTCCGCGGCCTCAAACTTCCCGATTTTCCGCTCCGTGGCCCCGGTGAACGCTCCTTTTTCATGCCCGAAAAGCTCGCTGGCCAGCAGGTCTTCCGCCAGGGCCGCACAGTTCAGGCAGATGAACGGATTCTTACTCCGCGCACTGGAGTAATGCACCGCACGGGCCACGAGTTCTTTCCCCACGCCGCTTTCACCCCGGATGAGCACAGTGGCTCTCGAATTCGCCGCGAGCATGATCTGCTCCGTAATTTCCGCCACGGCCTTACTCGACCCGATAATGTCACTCTGCACGCCGAGGCGTTTCCGCAGATCATCATTTTCACTGCGGGCCCGCGTCAGACTCTCCGCCAGTTTCTGCTGCTGCCGGTAATTGTCCAGCGTTACCGCCAGCACCTCCGCCACCCCCAGCGCGAAATCCAGATCCAACTCGTCCGGCACCCGCGCCGGGTCCGTGGAATACAGATGGATCAGCCCCCAGAGATGCTCCGGACTGCGAATCGGCGCGCAAATCACGCTCGTGGCGTCAATCCGCCCCGCACTGTCGCGCCGCCCGAGAATACTGTCTTCCATGACGTGCCGGGCCAGCACCGCGTCTCCTGTTTCCAGCACCGTCTTCGCGAGAAAATCCGAAACCATCTGGTACGTGTGCGCGGAAGTGGACATGGCCGAGACGACTTCCAGCTTGGTGATGTCCGGCGTCCCCTCGAATTTTTCTGGCAGCAGCAGAATCCCCGCGGTGTCCAGCGAAAGCTGTTCCAGCAGATACTTCAGCGCCATCTCGAGTTTCGTCTGCCGCTTTACGTCCTTATTAATTTCCATCGCCAGCCGACACAGATTCGAGACGTAACTCCGCAGACGCTGGGTGGCCGCTTTCTGATCGCCGTCCACCATCTGGCGTTCCAGCAGCCGGGCCTTATCCCGCCGATACGTGATCATGGTGTCCTCGCCGGACTCCGAGGAAAGCACGTGCGAGTCGTCCAGCATCCCCGAACCGTCCCCTTTCTTCACCCCCGGGAATGACGCAAACGTCACCGCACCCCCACCCACCGGCATCTGCGGCGACGGCCGAATTTCATTCAGATCATGCAAAAACAGCAGTTGCGTCCGCCCGATCTGAATCGTGTCCTGCGAATCCAGTGGCGAGTCGGTGTCCGCATCAATCTTCATGCCGTTCAGTGCCGTGCCGTTACGGCTCTGCAAATCCCGCACCATCCAGCATTTTTCCTGCTCGCTGTAAAAGACTTCGGCATGAAGCCGGCTACACAAATCGTCCTTGATAATGACGTGGTTGATCGGCGCACGCCCGATGGAATACACCTGTCGGGGCATCAGGCGAAACACCTCGTCCCATTTCGATCCGTCCCGAAGCACTAAAAATGCGGCAGCCGCGACCATAACTCCCCGCCTTCATCAGAAAAAAGACCATTAATATTAGATCACCTATTTCTACGTCCGATATTTTACATCCAATTCAGTGAAAAATCAACCGGTGGGGGGATCGGCCAGGCCGGTTGTGCTGAAAAATCAAGAAAACGCCTTCTCACCACTTGACAGAAATGAAAAAGCCGCTATTATATATGCACCATTAGGGGAATCGTGTAATGGTAGCACAAATGATTCTGGTTCATTTAGTTGGGGTTCGAGTCCCTGTTCCCCTGTTCGAGACGCTTGCGTAAACCCGCAGGCGTTTTTTGTTTCTTGCGGGAACAGAGAACCGCGAGTGCTCTAAAATTGGTACTCCAGGAGGAGATTTCCGTAGTGGGCGACGCTGTGTGTGCCGTAAAATCCGAAGTAGGACGGGCGGACGCTGAGCCGTTCGGTGAGTTGGGCGACGAGCGTGACGTTCATTCCGAACGCGTCGCGGCTGACGGCCGAGCCGAGGATGGTGAAGGGGCATCCTCCCTGAAAATTCAGTGTCGCGTCGGGGTCGATCGGGCCGAAAATGTGCTGCCAGTAGAAGTCGCCTTCCAGGGCGAATCCCATGCCGAATTGTTGTCGCAGGTGCAGCCCGAGGGTGGTTGCGAGGTTGTCGAAGTTATTGCTGCGGCTGCGCAGCGCGCCGTCGCCGCCCGCTTCGGTGAAATTCTCTGAGTGCACGGTGTTCCACGCGAAGCCCAGGCCGGGCATGATGCGGGTCGTTTCGGTGGCGTACCAATAGTTGACCACTTCCGTGAACACCATCGCGCTGTGGGCGCGGTAGCGTGAGGTGAGGCGTTGCGCCAGCGACGGTTCGACGACGTTCCGCGTAGTGTTCGCCTCGTGTAATCCGTACGTTCCGCCCATGAGGATCTGCCAGTTGTTGAATTGTCGGGCGCCGTACACGCCAAGCACGTAGCTGTGGATGTCGGCAAACGAATGGCGGCGAACAACTTTCTGATCGTTGTCGGCATAACGAAACGCCGTGCCCATCATCCACCCGTCGGCATATTTTTCCGCTCCGAGCGTGGCGTTGTAGCCGGAAATCTGCGATCTTGCCGCGTTGTAATCGCCCCTCGCATTGAGGTTGGAGCCCTCGGCGGCGAACCAAAGCGGATAGCCGTCGTCCCAGCGTTCCCGCTGCCACATGCGCTGCCGCAGCAGCCGCGCGAACGAGCGGTCGTATTCCTGCAGCATTCCCAGCAGCGAAGCGTGAATTTCGCCGGAAAGCTGGTCGTAAATATCGGGAATGTTGGATTGCGTCGTCAGCCCGAGGATCTTTCCGTATAACGGATTTTTGGATTTGCGGAGACAGTTCAGGCCGCGGGCAGTTTCTTTTTGGTTCGGCGTTCCGGCGTAATCTTCGAGATCCACGTCGTTGCGCATCAGCTTGAGTTTCACCCATTCGTAATCCGCCTCGGCCCCGTAAATCAGGGCCCCGGTGAGGAACGCGTAGTTGGTCACCACGTAGGGATCGAAACGCGTTCCGCCCAGCCCATCGGTGGCGGTGAGGATGGTCCACTCGCTCATTTGCTCGTATTCTCCGTCGTAACCGATGTGCTGCACGGTGGCGCCGCCGAGGTCGGCCGAGCCGGTGACGACGATCAGGTCGCTTTGTTCACCTTGCGGGTTGAGTTTGATATTGTAACGGCTGCCGGCATCGAAGGCCAGGTCGCCCTCGACATAGAGCGTGGCGATCTCAGTATCGTTTCCCGGCGCGACGACGGTTCCATCGCCGATGGTGACGTTTTGGCCGGCCGCGGTGCCGAAGCCGGTGAGAAATCCGCCGACGACGTTCAGATCGCCCGCCCCCGCATCGAAACGCGTGTCGACCGCAAGACGCAGGCTCTGGACTTGTTGGTCGAGCGTCGACAGGATGTCGCCTTCGATTACATCGACCAGGGAGGCGCTGGCCAGGGCGTCGACGGAGCCGAGATTCACAGTGCCGGCCGTGGTTTTCGTGAAAACGCCGAGGTTGTCGTGCGTGCCGCTGAGGGTGCCGGCTTCGACGGTCAGGTCGTAGCCGTTCATGTCGAGCATGGCTCCGGCGCCGGTGTTGAGCGTTTGGAACGTCTGGGTGCCCAGCGAAGTCGTTGTGCCGCCGTTGAAATTCACGGTCGCGATATTCGCCAGCATGTCGGGATGGTTGAGGTTCAGGTCGTTGACGCTATTTTTCGTCAGCGCGCTGGCGGCGGTCAGCGTGCCGCTGAGACTGCCGCCGTCGATGGTTAGGCCGTTGCCGCGCATGTCGACGTCCGTGCCGCTGGCGGTAAAAAGATTGTGCAGCGTCTGGTCGGTCGCGGATGACAAATTGCCGTTGCTGAGGGTTACGTTACCGCTTGTGGCGATGGCGTCGGCGACGGCTAAATGCAGTACGCCGCCGTTGACGTAAGTATCGCCGGTATAAGTATTTACGACGGATATGGTGGCGGTACCCGTGCCGCTTTTGATGAGATCGCCGCCGCCGGAAATCACTTTGCCGAATGTGTCGTCGGTGGTGAATTGCAATTCGAACGCGGCGCCGGTTGAGACGGCGATGTCGGAGCTGCCGCCCACGGCCGAGGCGCCGGTGATGGCGAGCCGGCCGTCGGTTACCTGGGTTTGGCCGGTGTAGGTGTTGTTACCGGTGAGCACGAGTGTGCCGCCGCCGGTTTTCATCAGTGTTTTGCCGTCCCACAAATAGCCCTGCCCGTTGGTGTACCACGCTTCGGCGAGCGTGTTGTCCGCGAGATTGGCGTCGAGTGTAAACGAACTGCCGTCTTCGATGTAAAACGCACCATGGGCCGTCCCCGGCAGCGTGTTGTTCCAGACCAGCGTGCCCATGGACGCGACCATGTGCTTCGGGTCGGTTTTCTGGACGATGATGTTGTTGATGAAATGCCACAGGTCGGGCATCGACGGGCCGTTGGGATAATACTCGACGCCGCCGATTTTGATGATGCTGAAATTTCCCACGATATCCTGCGCAGAGGTGATGACGGTCACCGGATTCGGGCCCGTGTAGGATTGCAGGTCGAAGGTCACGTTGCTGCTGATCGTGACGCTGTCGGCTTGCAGATGGTTCCCCAGCCCGAAGGTCGTGCCGCTGGCGAACGTCGCGGCGCCGGCGACCGTGACGGGGTTCGTCAGGCCGTGGACGTTGAATGTTCCTTCGCTGACCATGAGGTTGCCCGTGATGCTCAGCGGCGTGTTGAACGTCAGGGTGCCAGCGGTGGTTTTCGTCAGATTTTTTACACCCGTTGCTGAGCCGTTAACCGTTCCGGCATAGGCGCTGAGGTTGTTTCCGCCCATGTTAAGCGTCGTCCCCGCGGCGGTCCGGATGTCTTTGAACGTCTGATCGGAGGCGGCGGAAAGCGTGCCGGTATTGAGGTTGATGACGCTGCTGTTTTTGATCGCGTCGTTGATGATCAGCGCCAGCGTGCCGCCGTTGATGTTGGTCGGGCCGGTGTAGGCCAGCTGGGAGTAAAAGTTGAGCGTGCCATTGGTATTTTTCGTCAGCGACGAGGCGTTGTTGATCGCGCCGAAAACACTCCCGGCCCCGATCGTGATCGCGTTGCCGTGCATATCCACCGTCGTATATATCCGGGAAAGCAGGCCCTGGAACGTCTGGTCGGCGTTGCCGTTAATCACCGCGCTGTCGTTGAGATAGACATAGCTGCTGGTCGCGATACTGTTGGCGGCGTTGAGTGTCAGTGTCCCGTCGTCGACGGTCGTCGTGCCCCGGTAGGTGTTGACGCCGCCCAGTACGAGCTCGCCGGTGCCGCTTTTCAGGATATTGCCTTTCGTATTGTCTGAAATCACCCCGGAAAGATTGCCTTCGAATATCTCGAGCGTTTTGTTGCCAAGGGAAACGTTGCCGCCGCCGATGATTTTCTTGACGCTGGTCTGCGTCGCGGTGATGCTGCTGATGCTGAAGGTCGCCCCTGCCGCGAGGTGCAAGCCCTCCGACTCGGCGATCGTACCTAGCTCCCTGAGGACGAGCGTCCCGGCATTCACGTTCGTCGTCCCGGTGTAGGTGTTGGCCGCATTGAAATAAAGGATGCCTGTGCCGTTTTTTGTCACATCGCCGCTGGGCGCACCATCGTCCGCCAGCGGAGACGCGATGCCGATATTAAATCCATTCGTGTCGAAGATTACTCCGCTGGCGCCAATCGGTACCTCAGTAAATCCGTTGATAAAAGTGGCCGTTTCGTTTATCCTGGCACGGATCGTCGCCCCATCAATGCTGAACGTCCCGCCTTTACTGGTTCTGATGCTACCCGTCAGCAGTGTGGCGTTATTGAGGGTAAAATCGCTGCCGTTACCGCCGACTGTAACATAATCCATGCGAAGGTCTCCGCCAGTAACGGTAAGCGTTCCCGTTCCAACGCTGCCGATATTGGTCGTGCCGACCGATGTCCAGGAGCCGCCGTTGATCTCGACGATGCCGACCGAATCCACGCCGTTGGCGATGAAGGGGGCGCTGGATGTTAGGATGCCATCGTTAAAAATGAATGTCGCGTGGGAGTTCTTCCCGAAGCCAATGCCGAAGTTGCCGTTGTTGTAGGTCGCCTCGAAAACGCCGCCGTTGATCGTGACCACGGCGGTCGAGTTTTCCCCGTAGGCGATACTCGCGGCCGCTGTCGATCCGCTTCGCAGGAATTGCGCGTTGTCGTTGATGGTCAATTCGCCGTACGTGCCGTCGCCCTCGGCCAGCCGCAGCGCGTTGCCGACTTTCATGACGGAGTTGCCGTTCATGGTAAGGCTATTGTTTCCGGTCGTGCGGTAGCCGATGGTCAGTTGGCCCGCAATGGTAACGGCAGTGTTGTCGTTGAGAATCATCGTGCCCGTGGCATCGGTAATCGGCTGGCCGGCCTGGGTGCTGTAGCCGATACAAAAATAACTCGGCGAAACGGAGGCGGCGGAATGGATGGTGGCGCTGCCGGAAAGCGTTATCACGCCCGTGTTCCCAGCGCCGCTGCCGAAGTAGGTGATGCCCGTCGTCGATAACGACGCGCTGTCGCTGATGTCCACCGCACCGCTGGAAAAGCCAAAACTCGTGGCGGCATACTGCGCGCTGCCGCTGAGATTCATCGTGCTGTTTAAAATATACGTCGCCGCGGTTGTCAGTTTCGCACTGTCGCTGATGGCCAGGGTGCTACCGTCGTAAAGATAAAACGCGGCGGCGTTTCCCACGGCGTTCCCGTCGAGGATGGCGGTTCCGCCAGTACGGATGTCGGCCCGATCCGCAGACGTCGGCACGCCGGAAGGCCCGCTGGCCGGTGTCCAATTGGCAGCATTCGTCCAGACGCCCGTTCCCGCGTTGTTCCAGTTGAAGGTCACGGCATAGGCCGATTGAAAAGTCAACGAAAACGCCAAGCCGAGCATCCCAATAAATGCGCGGTGAAGGATTCGTTTGAAGATCTTTTTTCTCTTCCTCATGGAATTTTCCTCAAAATTGACAATTTTGTCAGTGCTGCACGAAAAATAATACTTTATCGCGTTTTTTTGCCGCTTCCTCATTGCTGTTGTGATTGTCATGATCCGCACTGTCGTTGCATTTTAACATGCTTATGGCGTTAAATTTTATCTAATTTCGCTACCGTTTCCGATGGCGTAAATGTTATGACTGTAAAACCAGGAAGTATGCGAAAAACCGGAATATTTGGCACATCCACACCTCGTGTTTCGGTTGAATTAGTGCTTTACTTAAAACTTTTTATCTCAGCCTGCCCTGGTTTCGGGGAGAGCTGTTATCACGCAAAAATCGCGAGATGACAAAAATCGTATTCCGCCTTGCCATGCCAAAGCGTGGCGCCCGCCGGAGACGATTCTTCGTGTCTTTGAGTCTTTGGGTCTTTGCGTTAGGCAAGATGCGGCTGGGGAGGGCGGGCCAGTTCGGTGGACATTTTTCTTTCAAAATGTTTGTCGAAAATTGTGCATATTCTGCGTAAGCGTTTGGCCCGACGGTTACTTGAAAAAAATTGCAGTTCTGTTACACTGGAGGAGGTGTTTTTACGTAATATTATATTGTATAGGAAAATGGGGGGATTTTCGCGTGTCCATGTTTGAGCGAATCGTCATTACCGGGGTGGGGCTTACGGCGCCGAACGGAAATTCATTGGCCGAGTATCGGAAGGCCCTGCTGGCGGGTAAAAGTGGTATCCGCAAGTACGAAATTCGGTATTTTGGGAAAACGCTGGCGGGGGTGTGTGATTTTAATGCGCTGAAGCATCAGACGAAAAAGGATCTCCGCCGAGGAACGCGGGCGGGGAGTGTGGGGATTTATTGCGCCCGGGAAGCGGTGGCCGACGCGGGGATTGCGTGGGAGGCGGTGGACAAAAGCCGGGTCGGGGTGTATGTGGGCACGACCGAGCATGGGAATGTCGAGACCGAGAATGAGATTTACGAGATCAGCAAATTCGATTATGATACCAGCGTCTGGACGCACCACCACAATCCGCGGACGGTGGCGAACAATCCGGCGGGCGAAATCACGCTGAACATGCACATTACGGGGCCGCATTATTGCCTCGGGGCGGCGTGCGCGGCGGGGAATGCCGGGCTGATTCAGGGGGCACAGATGCTGCAGCTGGGGGAGTGCGACCTGGCGCTGTGTGGCGGTGTTTCGGAGAGTATTCATACCTTCGGGATTTTCGCGGCTTTTAACAGCCAGGGCGCGCTGGCGACGCACGAAGACCCGACGAAAGCGTCCCGGCCGCTGGACGTGAACCGCAACGGAATCGTGATTTCGGAGGGTGGATGCATCTTCACGCTGGAGCGGCTGACGGACGCCCAGGCCCGCGGGGCGAAAATTTACGCGGAAGTCGTGGGGTATGCCATTAACAGCGACGCGACGGATTTTGTGCTGCCGAATCCCCAACGGCAGGCCGAGTGTATGCGTCTTGCGATGAAAAAGGCGGGGATCGCGCCGGCTGATATTAATATTGTGAACCTGCACGCGACGGGGACGGGGGCCGGCGACATCCAGGAGTGTAACGCCCTGCGGGAGGTCTTCGCGGGCTGCGAAAACACATATTTTAACGGCACGAAAAGCCTGATCGGCCACGCCATGGGCGCGTCCGGAGCGCTGGAGCTGGCGGGAAATCTGCCCGCTTTCGTTGATCATTTATGTCACCCGGCCACGAACGTCGACGAGCTGGATCCGCAGTGTGCGCTGCCGAATCTGGTGCTCAACACGCCGCGGGAGCTGCCGGAAGTGCGGTACATACTCAATAATTCGTTCGGGATGCTCGGCATCAATTCGGTGGTAATCGTGAAAAAGTATGAAGTGTGATATACTTTTTTCAGGAATCTCAACAACAGGAGTTTGTCATGAAAGTTCACATTTGTTTTGTCGTCGTTTGCGCAATGATTCTCGGCCTGGCGTTTTCTCCAATGGCGGAAGCGCAGGAAGTAACCGTCCTGAAAAATAACGAAAAAGCGAAAAGCAGCACGAAAGAAGCAGGGCAGTATTTCAAATTCGTTGTTCCCGAAGGTACGATTTTGTTTACGCTGTGGACCTACAGCGCGGACAAACGGGACGGCATGGACCTGTATATGAACGGTCCGCAGCAGAAGGACCTTCCCACAACCCAAAAATACCAATACCGCTCGGCTTCCGCTGGCAACGTGGAACGACTTGCTTTAACGGCTCCGTCTGCGGGCGATTATGTGATTTATTTGACCAAAGTACAGCAAGGCTGCGATTTCGACATCACCGCGAGGGCGCAGACGGCAACCGCGCTGAAACACGATGAAGAAAGCAAGGCTTCGATGGACGACGACGGCGCGGACAACTCCAAATTTTTTTATTTCGACGTCCCCGAAGGTATGGATATGCTGCGTATCTGGACGACGTCCCTATTCAAGGGCGACGGTCTCGACCTTTATGTCAGCAATCCCGACCTGGAATCGTTTCCCGACAAAAATACATACTGGGGAAAATCGGCGAACGCTTCCAGTTTTGAAAACATTTACGTCACGCCGCACAATCCCCCCAAAGCGGGGCGTTATCGGGTGAAAGCTGCCGACACCTCGGCCCGCTGTTCTTCTTTCACGATTCAGTGGAAGGCGGAAAAAATCGCCGAACTCCAGAACGGTGAGCCGAAAAAATTTACAACCCGCGAGCCGGGAGAGTATATCGTTTTCGAAGCCCCGGCGGGTATGAAGGAATTGAAGATTGCCACCAGCACGATCGTTAATTCCGACATCACCGATCTTTATGTCAACGGGCCGCAGGACGAATCGTTTCCCACCACGAACGAGTATCGCTGGAAGTCCGCCAAGAGCGGTGTCGACACGATTATCGTAGATAACCCGAAGGAAGGCAAGTATTACATCTATATTAAAAATGTCGGTGTCGGAAAACCTTACGAGGTCACTGCAACATGCCAGTGAGATGCGGTACATTCGCAATCATTCGTTTGGGATACGAGAGCCCAAGTTAATATCCCCATTTCACATTTATACCATGCTACTTTAGAATCCCCGAAACAACCGAATCAGAAGCCGTATTTCCCGCAGGGTGATCGGCGGACAGGTGGGAAAATTCGACGGTCCCGGGTGTAGCATTTCCCAAGGAGGCTTACATGAAAAGGCGTATGTGTTTTGTCGCTGTTTTTACGATGTTTCTTTGTGTGGCACAGGCTGTCCCGGCCATGGCGCAGAAGCCGACTGTCCTGAAAAATAACGAAAAGGCGAAGGGCAGCACGGTCAAAGACGGGTGTTATTTTAAATTCAGCGTCCCGGAAGATACGGTTTTGTTTACGCTGTGGACAACCAGCGAGGTGGAAGAAAACGGGCTGGATCTGTATGTCAACGGGCCGGAGAAGAAAGAGCTTCCGACGAAGGATGCGTTCGATTTTCGCGAACGGTCGGCCAGCAGCAACGAAAAGATGTCCTGGACGGAACCGGCTGTGGGCATTTATACCGTTTTTGTTGCGAAAGTGCGTAACGGCTGCGAATTCGAAATCACCGCGCGGGCGCAAGAGGCGGTGGAGCTGAAGCCGGACACGGAGCTGAAGGTGAAGATGGCGGGCGACGGGGTGAACAATTCCAAGTTTTTTTACTTCAACCTCGAAGCCGATGCGGAGATTCTGAACCTGTGGACGAAATCGCCGTTCGAGAAAAATGGTTTCGATGTTTTCGTCAACGGCCCCGAGCAGGAGAAATACCCCGACAGCAACACCTACTGGGCCCGGGGAATTGCCCCGAATTGTAACGAACGCGTGTTTATTTCGCCCAACACGCCACCCAAGGCGGGGCGTTATCTCGTCAAAGTGGAAGAGGTGGAGCCGGGATGTCCGGGGTTTTTCATCCAGTGGAAAACCGAAACGGTGACCCCGATGCGCAAGGGTCAGACCGTGAAAACGACGACGCGCCAGCCGGGCGAGTATTTCAAAATCGACGTCCCGGCCAAGGCCAAGCAGGTGACCGTCAAGACGCTTTCCAAGGAAGATGGCGCGATCCTGGAGCTTTATGTCAACGGGCCGGACGACAAACTGTTCCCCACGCTGACGGAGTACGGATGGAAGTCGGCGAAAGCGAAGGAGAACGCGATCAGTGTGGATAAACCGAAAACGGGAACGTATTACATTTTTGTCAGGGGTGTTGTCGACGACAAACCTTACAGCATCAATACGACGATAAAATAATGGATGATTGATCCAGGAGTTTAAAAATAACAGGAGAACTTTTATGACGAAAGAAGAAATTCGCGAAGCCGTGCTGGAAATTCTGGAAGACATCGCGCCGGATGAAGACCTCAGCGACCTGAAAGACGACGTCTCGTTCCGCGAGCAGTTGGAGCTGGACAGTATGGACTTTCTGGATATCGTGATGGAGCTGCGTCGGCGTTATCGCGTGAACATTCCGGAAGAGGAATACACGGCCCTGGCCAGCATGAACAGCACGGTGGAGTATCTGGCGCCGAAAATGGTGGACATGGAAAAATAACACCGGTAATTCAGAGACGCAATGTTCCATGGCTCTGTTGTTTTTTGATCGGGGGATGCAATGCTGTCGAAAAAAATGATTAATGTGTTGGCCGGCATTTATAACAAAGCGCCGCAACAGAGTTTGACATGCATGCTGGGCATCCCCATCGTGGGAGTTGCTTACACGCCTCCCGTCGAGCCTTACAGGAGCATCATCCTCAGCCTGGCTCCGTTTATCATCGGTCTGGTGGTTGCCTGGCTGACGTTGCATGGAATTCGCCTTAAAAGCATGTGTGATGTGCTGTCTCTGCAGTATTACAACAATTTTTTCAGACCGATATATCAGCAGGCCTCCGACGACAACAATGAAGAAGTGCCTTATCCTTTACATGTCAAATTCACGGATGGCGGCGCTCTCACGGAAGGACGCCATCCGCTGAGAAAGATGATGTTGGTGATCCCGGGCGTGATCTCCAACAAGGATGGCATGGCGCTTCAATCAAAAAATTTTACGGTGAGCCTCAAAAACCACCGATTTAATAAAACGTCTTGCTGTAACACAGAATGCCCGAACAAGGAAACGTGTCCTCGCACGGAGGGGCAGCATATCCTTGAGGGAGCGGTCGTTTGCAAGGATCGTCCCCGCTCAACGATGGTTTGTGTCGATAAGTCATCGGACCAGCCGGGCCTTACGATTATTGATTATGCCACTATTTTTAGTGGTGTCTGCACGTCCATTGAAACCGTTTACGGCGAGGGCAAGGCGACCTTGGAACTGCAAAAAAGGGCGTTAAATTTTTGCAAAGAAAAACTGGAGTCTGAAATCAGGAAAAACGACGCAACCTTTTCCCGGCAGGTTTCGGTAGAGGTGCTCACGCAGGACGAATTGTGGGACCGGATGGCGGCTACGGATAGCATATAAAGGCGGATGGATTTTATGTATGACACGATTATTATCGGCGCGGGAATGTCGGGGCTGTCGGCCGGGTGTCGGCTGGCGCATTACGATCAGCGTGTCTGCATCCTCGAGAAACACTCACTGGTGGGCGGGCTGAACTCGTTTTATCGGCAGAACGGGCGGAATCATGATGTGGGCCTGCACGCGGTGACGAATTTTACGCGCAAGGGCGAAAAACGCGGGCCGCTGAACCGGCTGTTGCGGCAGTTGCGGCTTTCGTGGGACGAGTTGGGCCTGGTGCCGCAGCTCGGCTCGCGGATCGAGTTTCCCGGTATTTCGCTGCGATTCAATAATAACTTCACGTTTTTCGAAACGGAAGTAGAGAAGCACTTTCCCTCGCAGGTGGATGGCCTGCGGAAGCTCGTCGCGCGGCTGGTGGATTATAACGACATGGGCACGTCCGCCGAGCAGCTCTCGGCGCGGCGCGTCGTCGCGGAGTGTATCACTGAGCCGCTGCTGGCGGAGATGATTTTTTGCCCGCTGATGTATTACGGAAGTGCGCGGGCCGGGGATATGGATTTCGACCAGTTC